>NZ_PPQS01000035.1:12427-89327 GCF_002902405.1 Staphylococcus schweitzeri | reverse complement strand
AAGCTGACGAAAAGTCAGCTTACGATAATGTGCAAGTTGGGGTGTGGGCCCCAAATATATTGTGTTTCTTATGCATGAATCTTGCTCATGTATTCCCATTTTTAAATACTCATTAGCTGTGGCTAACGTGTAAGAAGCACTACATAATAAATCATTAGTGGTTCTTTATGATTTCCGTCCAACTCCCTAAGAGAATTATTATTTCAGTATTTAATTTTTAGAGGACTGTATTTCAGGTGACTGCTTAGAAGACTGATTGCTATTATTTGAATTATTAGGTGGACTTTGTTGTTTATTATTTTGCCCATTCGTTGTTGATTGACTACTGCCACCGTGTGAGTCATTGTTATTTGATGATGACTTGTTAGGTTGGGCAGGTGCAGTATTTGAAGGTACGGTTTGATTATTTTGTCCATTTGATTGTGGAGATTGTTGATTACCAGTATTGCTATTATTATCATTTTGATTTGTGTTTGATTTTCCTGTATTTTCATTATTTTGATTAGTTGATTCAGAGTCTTTTTTTTGATGTGTTGTTTTATTATCTTGCTCGTCATTTTTATGAGATGAGGTAGAATGATTTACTGCTGTATAAATGGCGAATCCTAATGCTGCAATTAATATGATAATTACGATGGATATAAGAAACTTTTTCAAATATAACGCCTCCGTTTTAATGTGAACTGTTAATTCAAGAAATTTAAAAAACAAGTTAATGATAATTTGTTATCGTTGTACATTTTAAAGTTACAAAGTAAACGATATTAATGTTTTTGGCAATTTTGATGTGCTTTCAAATAAGTATAACAAAACTGTTATGTATTTTTAAATATAATTAATAGTATTTTATTTAACAAGCAAGTTATAATTAAAGTAAACGAAAAACTTTTATGGAAAAGAGAGATAATATGAATAAAGCAACTAAAATTTGTCTTGCAACAACATTAGCTTTTGGAACATTGATTGGAGCAACTGTCGTAGGAAATGAAACAACAGTAAATCATGAGGCACAGGCAGCAACAACACCATACTATACGTATAATGGTTATATTGGACATAATGCGAATTTTATTATGGATAAACATTTCATTAATGCAATTAAACATGATAACGTGAAGTTTAACGGTATTAAATTAGCTAAGACTAATGCGACAAAGAAAGTAGAGAAATATGATCAAACTTTTAAAGAGGTCTCAGCAAATGGTAACAAGGCAGGGCAGTTACAATTCATCGTCAAAAATGATGTATCTTTAAAAGATATTCAAAAAGCTTATGGTAAATCGTTACAAAAAGAAAATAATAACAAACAAGATTCTAATAGTGGTATTTTTTACTACCAACCAAATAAAAAATCATTAGGCATATGGTTTGTTGTTGATCACAACAGAGTAGTAGAAGTAACTGTTGGACATACACCTTATAAAACAAGTAAATAAAATATAAATTTATCATAAAGACTAGGATGTTACCTCAGGAGTACATTCTAGTCTTTTTAATTTGAAGAGTAAGAATATTGCATCGTGTTTAATCGCTTAATATAAGAAAAAATGTTTATCCGATACAATATATTTAAAGTGCTTACATAAGTTATTGTAAGTGCTTATTAAGTTATGTTGCACTATTTTGTAGTTGTTAAAAATTTCACAAAATAAAGCCTTGATAAATTTTAAAATATAATTAAGTACAATTTTTAAAAATTAATTTAATTAGAGATAACAATTTTGAAAAAAGAAAAGAATCAATAAATAAAATCATCAAACAAAAAATGTAGAAATAAATTGAAATAACCGTTTACTTTTCTGAAAAATTAAATTAATATTTTATTTATAAGCTGTTTTTAAAAAATCAGGAGGAATGAAATGTGAGGAAATTTTCAAGATATGCATTTACAAGTATGGCAGCAGTAACGTTATTGAGCACTTTAGTACCTACAGCAGTTGCAGCAGACACGGATAGCAAATCGGCTAATTCTGATATTAATTTTGAAGTGACACAAAAAAGTGACGCGGTTAAAGCTTTAAAAGAATTACCTAAATCTGAAAATGTAAAAAATAATTATCAAGATTACTCTGTTACTGATGTAAAAAAGGATAATAAAGGTTTCACGCATTATACATTACAACCTAGTGTTGATGGAGTACATGCACCTGACAAAGAAGTTAAAGTACACGCAGATAAATCAGGAAAAGTTGTTTTAATCAATGGTGATACAGATGCGAAGAAAGTAAAGCCAACGAATAAAGTAACAATAAGTAAAGATGAAGCTGTTGATAAAGCATTCAAAGCAGTAAAAATTGATAAAAATAAGGCTAAAAACCTTAAAGATGATGTTATCAAAGAAAATAAAGTTGAAATTGATGGTGACAGTAATAAATATATTTACAATCTTGAATTGATTACTGTTAGTCCAGAAATTTCGAACTGGAAAGTTAAGATTGATGCCCAAACAGGTGAAGTTGTTGAAAAAACAAATTTAGTTAAAGAAGCAGCAGCTACTGGTAAAGGTAAAGGGGTACTTGGAGACACTAAAGATATCAATATTAATAGCATTGATGGTGGATTTAGCTTAGAAGATTTAACGCATCAAGGTAAGTTATCTGCATATAGTTTTAATGATCAAACTGGTCAAGCGACATTAATTACAAATGAAGATGAAAACTTTGTAAATGATGATCAACGCGCTGGTGTAGATGCAAACTATTATGCTAAACAAACATATGATTATTATAAAAATACATTTGGTCGTGAATCATATGATAACCATGGCAGTCCAATTATTTCATTAACACATGTTAATAATTATGGTGGTCAAGATAACAGAAACAACGCAGCATGGGTTGGCGACAAAATGATTTATGGTGATGGCGATGGCCGTACATTTACAAATTTATCTGGCGCAAATGATGTAGTTGCACATGAGTTAACGCATGGTGTTACACAAGAGACAGCGAAATTAGAATACAAAGATCAATCAGGAGCATTAAACGAAAGCTTTTCAGATGTCTTTGGATACTTTGTAGATGATGAAGATTTCTTAATGGGTGAAGATGTTTATACACCAGGAAAAGATGGAGATGCATTACGTAGTATGTCAGATCCTGAACAATTTGGGCAACCATCTCATATGAAAGATTATGTATACACTGAAAAAGATAATGGCGGCGTACACACTAATTCTGGAATTCCAAATAAAGCAGCTTATAACGTAATTCAATCAATAGGGAAATCAAAATCAGAACAAATTTATTATCGCGCTTTAACTGAATACTTAACAAGTAATTCAAACTTCAAAGATTGTAAAGATGCACTTTATCAATCAGCTAAAGATTTATATGACGAGCAGACAGCTGAGAAAGTATATGAAGCATGGAATGAAGTAGGCGTCGAGTAATAGTATAGAAACAAGAAGAAGTAATGTTAAACACTTATAAATAATAAAATTTTAAAATACAGCTTATATAAGAGGATGATATTAACAAAAAAGCAATTTCGTTGTTGATACACATCCTCTTTTGTATTTATTGGGTTAGTGTGAGGTTTGTCTGCTGTAAGACATCTGGATAGTCTAATAATATCAATGTCCTAGGGCTTAAATTCTAATCAATTTTGACTGGGGTGTTTGGGATACAACGATAAGGGAGTGGGACAGAAATGATATTTTCGCAAAATTTATTTCGTCGTCTTACCCCAACTTGCACATTATTGTAAGCTGACTTTCCGCCAGCTTCTATGTTGGGGCCCCGCCAACTTGCACATTATTGTAAGCTGACTTTCCGCCAGCTTCTGTGTTGGGGCCCCGCCCCAACTCGCATTGTCTGTAGAATTTCATTTCGAAATTCTCTGTGTTGAGGCCCCTTACTAGAATTGAAAAAAGCTTGTCACAAGCGCATTTTCATTCAGTCAACTACTGCCAATATAACTTTGTAGAGCATAGAACATTGATTTATGTCTCAGGCTCTATGCATGAGTTTTACGCATATGTTCCTATCTTTAGTACACATTAGCTGTAGTTAATGATAAATAACCACTACATAATAAATCATTAGTGGTCATTTATCATTTCTGTTCCACTCCCAATTTTAACAAAAAATATATTATCTAAAATACAAATGCTGTTTTAAAAGTTGTCACAAAAATTTACATACATTCTTATTATCTTTTGCAAAATAAAGTGTTAAATTATAAATGAAACATACATGAATTTATTTAATAATACAAGAAACTTAACTACAAAAGGAGTTTACAAAATGAAGAAAAGTAAACGATTAGAATTAGTTTCTACAATAGTTAAAAAGCATAACATTTATAAAAAAGAACAAATTATATCATATATTGAAGCGTATTTTGGCGTGAGATACAGCGCTACAACAATTGCTAAAGACTTAAAGGAACTAAATATATATCGCATACCCATTGATTGTGAAACGTGGGTTTATAAAGCAATTAATAATCAAACCGAGCGTGAGATGAAAGAAAAGTTTAAACACTATTGTGAACATGAGGTTCTTAGCTCAATCATCAATGGTTCATACATTATCGTCAAAACATCCCCAGGTTTTGCACAAGGCATTAACTATTTTATTGATCAATTAAATATTGAAGAGATACTAGGGACAGTTAGCGGGAATGATACAACATTGATATTAACATCATCAAATGAGATGGCTAAGTATGTATATGCGAAATTATTTGGCTAAACATTTTCAATTGAAAAAAGATATATTCACAACATAATATGCGTACACAAGTTGATTACTAAATTTTAACTTGTGTACGCATGTTTTTGTAAAGAGAAAAAATTCATAGACATTCATTTGACTGTATAAAAAACTTTATATAACATACTTTCTAGGTTTATTTTGAATAAATAATGCATATTTATTGTTTAATCCACTTTATTTATGCATAAAAATCCATTATTATGTATTGTATAACAAAAAGACATGAAATTTTCGACTTTTTATATGTGAATATAATCACATGAAAGCGCTTGAAAATTGTCTATACTCTAGTTGAATTCAAAGTCAAAAGGAGGAAATAGACATGACAAATGGACCAATTAAAGTGAATAGCGAAATTGGAACTTTAAAGACTGTGTTGCTTAAGCGTCCTGGCAAAGAATTAGAAAACCTTGTACCTGATTATTTAGATGGATTATTATTCGATGATATTCCTTATTTAGAAGTTGCTCAAAAAGAGCATGATCATTTTGCACAGGTACTTAGAGATGAAGGTGTGGAAGTACTTTATCTTGAAAAGTTAGCTGCTGAAAGTATTGAAAATCCTCAAGTAAGAAGTCAATTTATTGACGATGTATTAGCAGAGTCTAAAAAAACAATATTAGGTCATGAGGAAGAAATTAAGGCATTATTTGCAACACTTTCTAATCAAGAACTTGTAGATAAAATAATGTCTGGGGTACGTAAGGAAGAAATTAATCCGAAATGTACACATCTAGTAGAGTATATGGATGATAAGTATCCATTCTATTTAGATCCAATGCCAAACCTTTATTTTACAAGAGATCCACAAGCCTCAATAGGACGTGGTATTACAATCAATCGAATGTTCTGGAGAGCACGACGACGAGAATCAATATTTATTCAATATATTGTAAAGCATCATCCTAGATTTAAAGATGCGAATATTCCAATCTGGTTAGATCGAGATTGCCCATTCAATATTGAAGGTGGCGATGAACTTGTATTATCTAAAGATGTCTTGGCTATAGGCGTTTCAGAACGTACATCTGCACAAGCAATTGAAAAGTTAGCGCGTCGTATTTTCGAAAACTCACAGGCGTCGTTTAAAAAAGTAGTAGCAATTGAAATCCCGACAAGTCGAACATTTATGCATTTAGACACAGTATTTACGATGATAGACTATGATAAATTTACAATGCACTCAGCTATTTTAAAGGCAGAAGGCAACATGAACATATTTATTATTGAATATGATGAAGCCAATCAAGATATTATCATTAAACAAACTAGTCATTTAAAAGAAACTTTAGAAGAGGTTCTTGGCATAGAAAATATTCAATTCATTCCAACAGGAAATGGTGATGTTATTGATGGTGCAAGAGAACAATGGAATGACGGATCAAACACTTTATGCATTAGACCTGGTGTTGTAGTGACTTACGATAGAAACTATGTATCAAACGATTTATTAAGACAAAAAGGTATCAAAGTCATTGAAATATCTGGTAGTGAGTTGGTACGTGGACGAGGTGGCCCAAGATGTATGAGTCAGCCATTATACAGAGAAGATATATAACTTAATAATTGATAGAAACGAGGGTGAAAATAATGACAGAAATTCAAAAACCATTTGATCTAAAAGGCAGATCGTTATTAAAAGAAAGTGATTATACGAAAGCTGAATTTGAAGGCTTAATCGATTTCGCGATTACATTAAAAGATTATAAGAAAAAAGGCATTAAGCACCATTATCTTGCTGGTAAAAATATTGCATTATTATTTGAAAAAAATTCTACTCGTACACGTGCCGCATTTACAGTAGCATCTATTGATTTAGGCGCACATCCAGAATTTTTAGGAAAAAATGATATTCAGTTAGGTAAAAAAGAATCTGTAGAAGATACTGCGAAGGTATTAGGTAGAATGTTCGATGGCATTGAGTTTCGTGGTTTTTCACAACAAGCTGTAGAAGATTTAGCAAAATTTTCAGGCGTACCAGTTTGGAATGGTTTAACAGATGATTGGCATCCAACACAAATGCTGGCTGATTTTATGACAGTTAAAGAAAACTTCGGCTACTTAGGAGGTATTAACTTAACATATGTTGGTGACGGCCGTAATAATATTGCACATTCTTTAATGGTAGCAGGTGCAATGTTAGGTGTTAATGTGAGAATTTGTACACCTAAATCATTAAATCCAAAAGAGGCATATGTTGATATTGCAAAAGAAAAAGCGAGTCAATATGGTGGATCTATTATGATTACGGATAATATTGCAGAAGCAGTTAAAGATACAGATGTTATTTATACGGATGTATGGGTATCAATGGGTGAAGAAAATGAATTTGAACAACGTATTAACTTATTAAAAGATTATCAAGTGAATCAAGAAATGTTTGATTTAACAGGCAAAGATTCAACAATATTCTTACACTGTTTACCAGCATTTCACGATACAAATACATTGTATGGACAAGAAATTTATGAAAAATATGGCTTGACTGAAATGGAAGTTACGGACCAAATCTTTAGAAGTGAACATTCAAAAGTTTTCGATCAAGCTGAAAATAGAATGCATACAATTAAAGCAGTTATGGCAGCAACATTAGGTAGTTAGTTACTTAATGGAAGTATATTGATATGATGTGTCTGTTGGTTAAGATATTGTTGATATGAACAGGCGCTTCATATTGATATTAAAGGAGAAATGAATATGAACGAATCAGGAGATAACAAACTTAGTAAGTCTTCTTTGATTGGACTAGTTATAGGATCCATGATTGGTGGCGGTGCTTTCAATATCATGTCTGATATGGGAGGTAAAGCTGGTGGATTAGCTATTATTATTGGTTGGCTCATTACAGCTATCGGTATGATTTCATTAGCGTTCGTATTTCAGAATTTAACAAATGAACGGCCGGAGCTAGACGGTGGTATTTATAGTTATGCTCAAGCTGGATTTGGCGATTTTGTAGGCTTTATAAGTGCTTGGGGATATTGGTTCTCAGCGTTTTTAGGCAATGTTGCTTATGCAACACTTTTGATGTCAGCAGTAGGTAACTTTTTCCCAATTTTTAAAGGAGGAAACACATTACCTAGTATTATTGTCGCCTCGTTACTACTCTGGGGTGTCCATTTCTTGATTTTAAAAGGCGTTGAAACAGCAGCATTTATCAATAGTATTGTTACCGTTGCAAAGTTAATACCGATTTTACTTGTAATCATATGCATGATCATTGCATTCAATTTTGACACTTTTAAGACAGGCTTTTTCGGTATGACGTCAGAAAGTGTATTGCCATTTAGTTGGGCCAGCACAATGGGCCAAGTTAAAAGTACGATGCTAGTGACAGTTTGGGTGTTTATCGGTATCGAAGGTGCAGTAATTTTTTCTAGTAGAGCTAAAAATAAAAAAGATGTAGGTAGTGCCACGGTTATAGGACTAATATCAGTTTTAATTATCTATTTCTTATTAACTGTATTAGCTCAAGGCGTGATTTTGCAAAATCATATTTCTCAATTAGATTCGCCAAGTATGGCACAGGTGCTTGCATCTATTGTAGGCGGTTGGGGATCTACGCTTGTAAATATTGGTTTAATAATTTCGGTACTAGGTGCATGGTTAGGGTGGACATTGCTTGCTGGTGAATTACCTTTCATTGTTGCAAAGGATGGACTGTTTCCAAAATGGTTTGCTAAAGAAAATAAAAATGGTGCACCAGTAAACGCATTACTTATCACTAATATATTAGTTCAATTGTTTTTAATAAGTATGTTATTCACTCAAAGTGCATATCAATTTGCATTTTCACTTGCATCAAGTGCTATTTTATATCCTTATATGTTCAGCGCATTTTATCAAGTTAAATACACATTAGAGCATCGACAGCAAGCAACTACAAAACAGTGGACGATTGGTATTATTGCATCACTTTATGCCTTGTGGCTTGTCTATGCAGCAGGTATTAATTATTTGTTATTAACAATGTTACTTTATATACCAGCACTTTTAGTCTATTCAATTGTTCAAAAGAATAATCAGACACGTTTGATTAAATCAGATTATATCTTTTTTGTGGTTATTATCGTACTAGCGGTTGTCGGATTAATTAAACTAATGATGGGAATGATTAATGTTTTCTAAAAGGAGAGACATAGTATGAAAGAAAAAATTGTCATTGCATTAGGTGGTAATGCGATTCAAACAAAAGATGCAACAGCAGAAGCACAACAAATTGCAATTAGACAGGCAATGCACAACCTTAAACCTTTATTTGATTCATCAGCACGTATTGTCATTTCACATGGTAATGGTCCGCAAATTGGTAGTTTATTGATTCAACAGGCCAATTCCAATAGTGATACGACACCAGCAATGCCCCTTGATACTTGTGGTGCAATGTCACAGGGTATGATAGGCTATTGGTTGGAAACTGAAATCAATCGCATTTTAACTGAAATGAATAGTGATAGAACTGTAGGCACAATCGTAACACGTGTGGAAGTAGATAAAGATGACCCGCGATTCGATAACCCTACAAAGCCCATTGGACCATTTTATTCTAAGGACGAAGTTGAAGTTTTACAAAAAAAACAACCTGAGTCAGTCTTTAAAGAAGATGCAGGTCGTGGTTATAGAAAAGTAGTTGCGTCACCATTACCTCAATCTATACTAGAACATCAGTTAATTCGAACTTTAGCCGATGGTAAGAACATTGTCATTGCATGCGGTGGTGGCGGTATTCCAGTTATAAAAAAAGAAAATACCTATGAAGGTGTTGAAGCGGTTATAGATAAAGATTTTGCTAGTGAGAAATTAGCAACGCTGATTGAAGCAGATACCTTAATGATTCTTACGAATGTAGAAAATGTATTTATTAACTTTAATGAACCAAACCAACAACAAATCGATGATATTGATATTAAAACCTTAAAAGATTACGCGGAACAAGGTAAGTTTGCGGAAGGATCGATGTTACCAAAGATAGAAGCGGCAATACGATTTGTTGAAAGTGGGGAAAATAAAAAAGTTATCATTACTAATTTAGAGCAGGCGTACGATGCTTTGATAGGTAATAAAGGTACACACATTCATATGTAACCCTTTATCACGCGACAAAACATTAAATATGTTTCTCCGTTGATTCAAATGAAAAAGTTGTCTGCTGACACTTTGCAAGGTTTGAAGGAGTTTAACTTATGACAGAAAACTTTATTTTGGGTAGGCAAAATCAATTAGAACATGAACTGAAGGCATTGGCAGATTATATTAATATCCCTTATAGTATATTACAACCATATCAAAGTGAGTGTTTTGTCAGAAATTATTCAAAAGGCCAAGTTATTTATTTTTCGCCACAAGAAAGTAGCAATATTTACTTTTTAATTGAAGGTAACATAATTAGAGAACATTACAATCAAAATGGAGATGTATATCGTTATTTTAATAAGGAGCAAGTATTATTTCCAATCAGTAACTTATTTCATCCAAAAGAGGTTAATGAATTGTGTACAGCATTAACTGATTGTACGGTTCTTGGGTTGCCTAGAGAATTGATGGCCTTTTTGTGCAAAGCTAATGATGATATATTTTTGACACTTTTTGCATTAATAAATGATAATGAGCAGCAACACATGAACTATAACATGGCATTAACAAGTAAATTTGCTAAAGATCGAATTATCAAATTGTTATGTCATCTATGTCAGACAGTAGGTTACGATCAAGATGAATTTTATGAGATTAAACAGTTTTTAACTATTCAACTTATGAGCGATATGGCTGGGATTTCCCGAGAAACAGCTGGTCATATTATTCATGAATTGAAAGATGACAAACTTGTTGTGAAAGATCATAAAAATTGGCTGATAAGTAAGCATTTATTTAATGATATATGTGTTTAATATACAATGTAAAATAAAGAATTTGAACATGAGGTCTAACGTACATTTATGCGTTAGACCTTTTTCGCTAGAGTGATGAAGAATTTAATATGTTAGCCTAATTTTTATTGTTGAAATTACAGTAACATTTTAGGTTATGAAAAATTTAGAACTTCTAAGTTTTTGAAAAGTCAAAAATTTATAATAGTGTAAAAATAGCATATTGATTTTTGATAGTTAACAGAAAATTTCGAGTTATATAAATAGGGAGAAAACAAATTTTACGTAATTTTTTTCAAAAAGCAATTGATATAATTCTTATTTCATTATACAATTTAGTCTAATCTAGAAATTGAAATGGAGTAATATTTTTGAAAAAAAGAATTGATTATTTGTCGAATAAGCAGAATAAGTATTCGATTAGACGTTTTACAGTAGGTACCACATCAGTAATAGTAGGAGCAACTATACTATTTGGGATAGGCAATCATCAAGCACAAGCATCAGAACAATCGAACGATACAACACAATCTTCGAAAAATAATGCAAGTGCAGATTCCGAAAAAAACAATATGATAGAAACACCTCAATTAAACACAACGGCTAATAATACATCTGATATTAGTGCAAACACAAACAGTGCGAATGTAGATAGCACAGCAAAACCTATGTCTACACAAACGAGCAACACCACTATAATAGAGCAAGCTTCAAAAAATGAAACACCTCGACTGACGGCTGTCCAAGATCAAGCAACTGCTGCAAAACCGCAAGATCAAACTGTTCCTCAAGAAGCAAATTCTCAAGTAGATAATAAAACAACGAGTGATGCTAATAGCATAGCAACAAATAGCGAGCTGAAAAATCCTCGAACATTAGATTTACCACAATCATCACCACAAACAAGTAAAAGCAATCATCAAACGATTTCCAATACACAAGACTCTAGCAAACCAAGCGTTAGACCAAGAGCATTGCGTAGTTTAGCTGTTGCTGAACCGGTAGTAAATGCTGCAGATAACAAAGGTACAAATGTAAATGATAAAGTTACGGCAAGTAATTTACAGTTGCAAAAGACTACATTTGACCCTAATCAAAGTGGTAACACATTTATGGCGGCAAACTTTACAGTGACAGATAAAGTGAAATCAGGGGATTATTTTACAGCGAAGTTACCAGATAGTTTAACTGGTAATGGAGACGTGGATTACTCTAATTCAAATAATACGATGGCAATTGCAGATATAGTAAATGATAAAAAAGACGTTGTAGCAAAAGCGACATATGATACATTGACTAAAACCTATACATTTGTCTTTACAGATTATGTCAATGACAAGCAAAATATTAACGGACAATTTTCATTACCTTTATTTACAGATAGAGCAAAGGCACCTAAATCAGGAACATATGATGCAAATATTAATATTGCAGATGAAATGTTTAATAATAAAATCACTTATAACTATAGTTCACCAATTGCTGGTATTGATAAGCCAAATGGCGCAAATATATCTTCTCAAATTATTGGCGTAGACACAGCTTCAGGTCAAAACACATACAAGCAAACTGTATTTGTTAACCCTAAGCAACGAGTTTTAGGTAATACGTGGGTGTATATTAAAGGTTACCAAGATAAGATTGAGGAAAGTAGCGGTAAAGTAAGTGCTACAGATACGAAACTGAGAATATTTGAAGTGACAGATACATCAAAATTATCAGATAGTTATTATGCAGACCCAAATGATACTAATCTTAAAGAAGTAACTGATCAATTTAAAGATAAAATTTCTTACCAATATCAAAATGTAGCAAGTATCAATTTTGGTGATATAAATAAAACATATGTAGTATTAGTAGAAGGGCATTACGACAATACAGGCAAAAACTTAAAAACTCAGGTGATTCAAGAAAATGTTGATCCTGCGACGGGGAAAGACTACAGTCTTTTTGGTTGGAATAATGAAAATGTTGTAAGAAATGGTGGCGGAAGTGCTGATGGTGATTCAGCAGTAAATCCAGTTGATCCAACGCCGGGTCCACCGGTTGATCCAGAGCCAACACCAGATCCAGAACCAACACCGGATCCAGAGCCAACGCCGGATCCAGAGCCAACGCCGGATCCAGAGCCAACACCAGATCCAGAGCCAACACCGGATCCAGAGCCAACACCAGATCCAGAACCAACGCCGGATCCAGGAAACGATAGTGACTCAGATTCAGACAGCGATTCAGACTCGAATAGCGACTCAGATTCAGACAGTGGCTCGGACTCGGACGGCGATTCAGATTCAGACAGCGATTCAGACTCAGAGAGTGACTCAGATTCAGATAGCGATTCAGACTCAGACAGCGACTCAGATTCAGATAGCGATTCAGACTCAGAGAGTGACTCAGATACAGACAGCGACTCGGATTCAGACAGTGGCTCAGACTCAGATAGCGACTCAGATTCAGATAGCGATTCAGATTCCGACAGCGATTCAGACTCAGAGAGTGACTCAGATTCAGAGAGTGACTCAGATTCAGATAGCGATTCAGATTCAGACAGCGATTCAGATTCAGAGAGTGACTCAGATTCAGATAGCGATTCAGACTCAGACAGCGACTCAGATTCAGAGAGTGACTCAGACTCAGATAGCGATTCAGACTCAGACAGCGACTCAGATTCAGATAGCGACTCAGATTCAGACAGCGACTCGGACTCGAATAGCGACTCAGATTCAGACAGCGACTCGGACTCAGATAGCGATTCAGACTCAGACAGCGATTCAGACTCAGACAGCGACTCGGACTCAGACAGCGACTCGGACTCAGATAGTGACTCAGACTCAGACAGCGACTCAGACTCAGATAGCGACTCAGATTCAGACAGTGGCTCAGATTCAGATAGCGACTCGGACTCAGACAGCGACTCAGACTCAGATAGCGACTCAGATAGCGACTCAGATTCAGACAGTGGCTCAGATTCAGAGAGTGACTCAGATTCAAAAGTCACACCACCAAATAATGAACAGAAAGTGCCAATGAATCCTAAAGGTGAATCAAAGCAGGATACATCTGATGCTTTACCAGAAACTGGAGATAAGAGCGAAAATACAAATGTAACTTTATTTGGTGCAATGATGACATTATTAGGGTCATTACTATTGTTTAGAAGACGTAAGCAAGATCATGAAGAAAAAGCGTAATTAATATTTCAAGCCGGGCACAAAATGTGTGCCTGGTTTTTTGTATGGAAATATTTTAAAGTGAATAGTTTAAGCGTAAAATGTTGGTAAAGTAGAATTAGAAAGGGGTCATGATATATGGCGTATATTTCATTAAACTATCATTCACCAACCATAGGTATGCATCAAAATTTAACAGTCATTTTACCGGAGGATCAAAGCTTCTTCAAAAACGATGTAACAGCACAACCACTAAAAACGTTAATGTTATTGCATGGATTATCAAGTGATGAAACAACATACATGAGATATACAAGTATAGAAAGATATGCGAATGAACATAAATTAGCAGTCATTATGCCCAATGTCGACCATAGTGCATACGCAAATATGGCTTATGGTCATAGTTACTATGATTATATTTTAGAAATATATGATTATGTGCATCAAATTTTCCCACTTTCAAAAAAGTGTGAAGATAATTTCATAGCAGGACATTCAATGGGAGGATACGGCACAATTAAATTTGCATTAACTCAAGGCAATAAATTTTCAAAAGCCGTTCCATTGTCGGCTGTATTTGAAGCACAACATTTAATGGATTTAGAGTGGAATGATTTTTCAAAAGAGGCTATTATTGGCAATCTTTCAAGTATTAAAGGAACTGAACATGATCCGTATTACTTGTTAGACAAAGCTGTAGCTGAAGATAAACCAATTCCTGAATTGCTCATTATGTGTGGTAAAGAAGACTTTTTATATCAAGATAACTTAGATTTTATCGATTATTTATCACACAAAAATGTTCCTTATCAATTTGAGGATGGACCGGGAGAGCATGATTATGCATATTGGGACCAAGCAATTAAACGTGCTATAACATGGATGGTGAATAATTAATTATTTCCTAGAAAATAATGTGGGTGCATTAAATAAACAGGATAAGTGATACAAACAATTTAATTTCAACTAATACTACTGAGTGCTTTAATTATTTTTATATTAAAATGATTGACCCAAATCGCTGGTGTTCATAAATGTTTCTCGTGAAACTTAGATTTAGCTTATAGTTTTTATCGCCATTTGTATGACTTACATTATAAATTTTATTATAATGAGGTTAACGCTTTGAAAGGAGTAATCATCATGTCGACCAATAAAAACGATTATGAGCATATGTTGTTTTATTTTGCGTATAAGACTTTTATTACTACCGCTGATGAAATCATAGAGAAATATGGTATGAGCCGTCAGCATCATCGTTTTTTGTTTTTTATAAATAAATTACCTGGTATTACTATTAAAGCATTACTAGAAATATTAGAGATTTCTAAACAAGGTTCACATGCAACACTTCAAAAATTAAAAGATCAAGGTCTCATTGTTGAAAAAGTTTTAGAGACAGATCGACGTGTCAAAAAATTATATTCGACAAGTAAAGGTGATCAACTTATTGCTGAATTAAACAAGGCACAAGATGAATTATTGCAAAATATATACCAACAAGTCGGTTCAGATTGGTATGATGTGATGGAAGCATTAGCTAAAGGGAGACCAGGCTTTGATTTTATTAAGCATTTAAAAGATGAAAAAGACAGCTAGCATCAGAAAATGTTAAAAATCTTCGCATTCTTAAATTTAAAAAACACATCAAAAAGTGTATAATAAAAGCATATAATTTAATTGAACTCAGGTTTAACTCATCTCAGAAAGGAGTTTGAATGATGAAAAAATTAGCAGTTATCTTAACATTAGTTGGCGGTTTATACTATGCATTTAAAAAATACCAAGAACGTGTTAACCAAGCGCCTAACATTGAGTACTAAAATTAATCAAAAAAATACCCGATCACTATAAAGTTGTGATCGGGTATTTTTACCTCTTATTTGAATATATCAAATATTATTTTTGCACTTTCTGTATTTTCTATATTACCACTAAACTCATCTGACTTAGGTCCATATGCATAAGTGTTCACATCTTCGCCAGTGTGTCCATCGGAAGTCCACCCTGTGTATGATTTTTCATTAATGGATTTTTGAATAGCGTGTTGTAGGTTTTTTGTCTGCTTTTCAATTTCTGCAGACTGTTCATCTTTACCTTTTTTAAGTAATTTTTGTAGTTTTTTATTCTCTTTTTTTATTTGCTTCATGTCATCATTTGAAAGAGCAAATCCATAACCATCGTTTATTACTTTTTCAGGCGCTGCACCTTTAACTATTTGTTCGGTCATATATGAACCTGAGTGTTTCATTGACTTAATTGCTTGAGGATTCCATTCATAACCTTTGTCTTTACCAATTGTTAAGCCACCAGTTGAATGATCTGCTGTAGCAACGACAAGTGTATCTTTATGGCTTTTAGCATATTGGATGGCGTCATCAAATGTTTTTTCAAAACCTTCCATTTCAGACATAACGCCTGTAATATCGTTGACATGTGCTGATTTATCTATAGAAGCACCTTCGACCATTAAAAAGAATCCTTTTTTATTTTGTTCTAATTTGCTTAGTGCACTTTTTTGCATATCTGCTAATGATGGCTCATTTTTAGATGCATCAATTGCAAGTGGCATATTTTTATCGGCAAATAATCCAAGCACTTTTTCGCTTTTAGATTTCGATAATTCCTTGTCGTTTCTGACAAGGTCGTAACCATCTTTTTTGAATTTTTTATCTAAGTTACCATTACTTTTACCGAAGTATTTAGCACCACCGCCTAATAAAACATCAACTTTATGCTTTCCGTTAATTTTATCTTTATAAAATTGTTTAGCGATTTCATTTTTATCATCTCTAGAAGTTACATGTGCAGCATATACAGCTGGAGTTGCATCTGTTAATTCAGCAGTTGACACTAAACCTGTAGACTTGCCTTTCTCTTTTGCGCGTTCAAGAACTGTTTTTACTTTTTGTTTGTTACTGTCTACACCGATAGCCCCATTATATGTCTTGTACCCGGAACTAAAAGCTGTTCCACCAGCTGCAGAATCAGTAATATTTTGTTTTGGATCATTTGAATATGTACGATTTGTACCTTTTAAATATGAATCAAAGGCAGTAGGAGTCATTGCTTTAGCATGCGGATCATTTTTATAATAACGATAAGCTGTGTTAAATGATGGTCCCATACCATCGCCAACTAAAAAGATAACATTTTTAGGATTTTTTGTATTACCAACTGCAAAACTATCATCTTTTGCTTCTTTTTCTGATTGTGCAATTGCAGGTGTGACAGTATTGAAAACGGTTGATACGATAATCAGGTTAGCAACTGCAAATTTTGCGACTTTATTAATAGATAGCATAAAACATCCTCCTGAGTATAAGTCTATATCATCAGTTTAAAAGAAGAATTTTGATTACTTATGTTTTTTAAGTAAAAAATATGTAAATAGAGAGCTATAGAACACATTAAAATGAATATATATGACATTGTTGATTAGAAAGCGTTAAAATAGAAGCATATGTAATATCGAATTAATTGAAAATTGAGGTGAAAAGATGATACTAGTAATGTTATCTCCATTATTAATCATATTCTTTATTGTGATGTCCATTCTAGAAGAACGCCGCCGTTCAAAGAAAAAACAACTTGAAAAAGAACAAGAGAATGCACAAAATCACAATCCAAATGATACGGAAAATATAGATAAACTTGAGTCATTACAGCAATCACAAGATAAAAATGAATAACAAAGGAAATTCAATTAAAGGAAGAAGATTATAGATGAAAATATTAATTGTTGAAGATGATTTTGTTATAGCGGAAAGTTTAGCATCTGAATTAAAAAAATGGAATTATGATGTGGTTTTGGCAGAACAATTTGATAATATAACAGCCATTTTTAACAATCAGCAACCACAGCTTGTGCTGTTAGATATCAATTTACCCACTTTAAATGGTTTTCATTGGTGCCAAGAAATTCGCAAAACATCAAATGTACCTATCATGTTTGTTAGTTCGCGTATAGATAACATGGATCAAATTATGGCTATACAAATGGGTGGCGATGATTTTATTGAAAAACCATTCAATTTGTCATTAACTATTGCTAAAATTCAAGCACTTTTAAGACGTACTTATGACTTAACAGTTGTCAATGATACCTTGACAGTCAAAGGGTGTACGCTAATATTAGATGAAGCTAAGGTCGCTTATCAAGGGGAGAGTATACAGTTATCTTTGACAGAATTACAAATTCTAAAATTATTGTTCCAAAACGCAGACAAGTATGTGAGTCGAACAGCTTTAATTGAAAAATGCTGGGAGTCTGAAAACTTCATAGATGATAATACATTAGCAGTAAATATGACACGTCTACGTAAAAAATTAAGTACTGTAGGTATCAATGATTTTATTACTACCAAGAAAAATGTTGGATATAAAGTATAGGGTGAGTATGATGACGTTTATTAAAAAAATTGCTCAGGAAATAGGTATAGTTGTTGTTATTATAGTTTTGTTTGGCTTGATATTTTATCTATACCAATTGCCACTAGAAGCCTTTTTATTGACGCTTGCAATTGTTTCATTGTTATTACTGATTTACATAGGAATTAAGTACTTAAGCTTTGTTAAGACTATAAGTCAACAGCAACAAATTGAAAACTTAGAAACAGCATTGTATCAACTTAAAAATGATCAGATTGAATATAAAAATGATATAGAAAGTTATTTTTTGACATGGGTACACCAAATGAAAACGCCAATTACTGCGGCACAACTATTACTTGAAAGAGACGAACCAAATGTTGTGAATCGTGTTCGCCAAGAAATTATTCAAATTGACAACTATACAAGCTTAGCATTAAGTTATTTAAAATTATTAAATGAAACATCTGATATATCAGTCGCTCAAATATCAATTAACGATTTAATTAGACCAATAATTATGAAATATTCGATACAGTTTATTGATCAAAAAACAAAAATACATTATGAACCCTGTCATTGCATGGTATTAACTGATGTACGATGGACATCTTTAATGATAGAACAGCTAATTAATAATGCATTAAAATATGCTAGAGGTAAAGATATATGGATTGAATATGATGAGAAATCAAATCAATTACATATTAAAGACAATGGCATTGGTATTAGTGAAGCGGACTTACCAAAAATATTTGATAAGGGCTATTCAGGATATAACGGACAACGCCAAAGTAATTCAAGTGGCATCGGTTTATTTATTGTGAAACAAATTTCTAATCATACGAATCACCCTGTTTCAGTCGTATCTAAACAGAATCAAGGTACAACATTTACGATTCAATTTCCAAATGAATAAAACTTTCAATATTGTAAGTATACTAGTAACATTTTTTGGTTATTTTAAATGTTATTAGTATTTTTTTGTTTTAATATAGAACTAATAAAGAAATGAGGTGCATACCATGTTGCTAGAAGTTAAACATGTAAAAAAAGTATATGGTAAAGGTTTAAACGCTACAACAGCACTTAATCAAATGAATTTATCGGTGGAATCAGGCGAATTTGTTGCTATTATGGGTGAATCCGGTTCAGGGAAGTCTACACTACTAAATTTAATTGCTTCTTTTGATAGAGTGACTGAAGGTGACATTATTGTGGATGGCACACATTTGAATACCATGAAAAATAAAAATAGGGCGTTGTATCGACAAAAAATGGTTGGTTTTGTATTTCAAGATTTTAATCTTTTACCGACGATGACTAATAAGGAAAATATAATGATGCCTTTAATTTTAGCAGGTGCAAAGCGAAAAGAGATATCGCACCGTATACAGCTATTGACGGAACAGTTACAAATAAATGACATAATAAATAAATATCCTTTAGAAATCTCGGGTGGTCAAAAGCAACGCATCGCTATAGCACGTGCACTAGTAACAAATCCAACAATATTATTAGCGGACGAACCGACGGGGGCTTTAGATTCAAGAACTTCCAAAGAACTGATGAAATTATTTCAAGATATCAACAAGCGGAAACAAACGATATTAATGGTAACACATTCTAATATAGATGCGTCCTATGCAGCACGTGTCATTTTTATAAAAGATGGACGTTTATATCATGAAATTTATCGTGGTGAGGAAAATCAATTAACATTTCAACAACGCATAGCAGACAGTCTATCACTTGTGAATGGAAGAAGTGCAAATATATGAAAATAAGATTGCTATGGCATATTGTTCGTCGCCAGTTTGTCACACAGAGACTCGTTATAATACCCTTCATCTTAGCTGTCAGTGTGCTATTTATGATTGAATATACACTTGTTTCAATTGGATTGAATCATTACGTTCAGCAGAAAAATGATTTGTTTGTGCCGTTTATTATTATAGCTAATATATTTATGGCGCTTCTAACATTAATTTTTATTTTATATGCAAATCAATTTATGATGTCACAGAGAAGAAAAGAATTTAGTATATTTATGACATTGGGCATGACTAAAAAAGGTATGCGCTTAATGATAGTTATGGAAACAATGGTCCAATTCATTATCATTTCAGTAATTAGCATTGCCGGTGGTTACTTGCTTGGGGCCGTTTTTTTCTTGTTTATACAGAAAATAATGGGTAGCCCAAGCGCAACATTAAAAGATTATCCATTTGATGCGTCAGCCATGTTAATTACCTTGATCATAATTGCAGTAGTGATGTGCATGCTATTAATATTTAATCTTTTTAGTGTTAATTTTCAAAAGCCGATTACATATCAACATCGTTCCTATTCAAGTAGTGGCATATCGCGATGGCTACGCTATTTTTTAATCCTCATCGGTATTGCAGCGTTGTATCTCGGTTATTTTATTGCGCTACAGGAAGATACGACATTTGGTGCGTTTTTTAAAATATGGATTGTGATTGGATTAGTTATTGTCGGAACTTATGCATTTTTTATTGGTATGAGTGAGATAATTATTAGTTTATTGCAACATTTACCAAACATATATTATCATCCTCGTTACTTTTTTGTTGTCACTGGTATGCGAGTCCGTTTGAAAATGAACGCAATAAGTCTTGCTACTATAGCACTACTATGTACGTTTTTAATAGTAACATTAACGATGAGTGTAACAACTTATCGTGATATGGATCATGCAATTACAAAGCTATTTACGAATGATTATGATATCACGTATATGGGACAAACAAATGAATCATCAAAACGGCAACAAACCATTGAAAATATTCAACGAGATTTGCGACAAGTAGTCGGTGCTCGAGATTTCAAAGTTTATCAAATGGTATTATTTAGAGCGACTCTGGAAAAGAAGAATGCCCATTATAACTTAAAACAGGCTAATGGTGATATGCCAATAGATTTTATTGGAAATGAAGGAGCGATATTTTCAAGTCAATCAGTAATGATTACTGTACTGACAGAAAAAGACTATAATCGTTATCAAAAAAGTAAAATACATTTAGATAAAGATAGTATAGGAATGATTACGAATGTCCCAATCTTTAAAAGGCAGTCTAAGGTAGGTCTAAATAATCAATGGCATAAGGTAAAACAGTTGAACGCACATAAGTTTAACTTAATGATGATTCAAGATAGTATGATACTTATTTTAAAAGACAAAAAACAACTTTCAAAAGTAAAAGAGTATTATGCACCAGAACAGAAGAAATTAACAACATCCATTAACTTTAATACGCCTAGCGATAAAAAATTGACGACACATCAAGCTAAAGAGATGTCCAAAAAGTATAGCGTTTCAATAAATTCAAAATCTGAAATGTTAGGTGTTTGGCATCGTTTAACAGGTGGCTTAATTTTTGTAGGTGGGGTAGTTTCATTTGTACTGACTATAGGAATATTTTTAATGATGTATTATAAACAGATTTCAGAAGGTTATGCTAATCAACATAATTATGGCATTATGGAGCAAGTAGGATTAGACAATAAAAAAATAGAAAAGATAACTCGAACGCAAATGTTTTGGCTATTTTCAATTCCTATAGTTGTTGCATTGATTCATACATTAGTAGCAAGAAAAATTATATACACTATATTAAATATGATTGGAATAAACAACTATCATGTGTTTGTTACAAGTTACATCATCATCGTACTAATTACTTTAATAATATATATAGTTATGTACAAAATAACATCGACTGTTTATTCGAAAGTTATACATCAACAGCGAAAGTATTAAACAATAATGTAGTTGAGGATTTAACGTTAGTAAATAGAATATATGTGCAATTATTATGATAAATCATATATAAATTCTGAACCGGTAGGCCGAAATGGCTTATCGGTTTTCTGACTTTAGCATATATTTTTAAAATATCAAAAAAATATAGCTTGTTTATATAAAATGATTTAAAATGTTTTATAACAACATATCTTATGCAACACATAAAATGTATAAATCACAACAGGAATCATTAAATATGTTGTTATAAACAATGACGCGATAGCACTAAAGAATGTCGTTATAAAACGATAAAAAAATACATACTGATACTTGTGAAAATAGAAATAAAAAGCTAATAAGGGCGTATTACAAAATAAGACTGCACACAATATATCTTATTTTGTGCAATAAGTTTAATTTTAAAAACTTTTATACTCCTAAATGTTTGAAAATTAACATAATTCAGTTTATTTTCAGAAGAATAAACCCATAATACTTTCAATGCATACACATCATTATCTTATAAGTAAAACAATTCGTATGTATAGGATGAAAAACAAGTCCAATTTATTAATGTAGCAATTCAATAGTGAATGACTGAATCTTACAATACAATCAGATTCATATTAATAAAAATGATGAAGTGAAAAATAATATGATTAAAAAATAATTAATTAGCAATTATAAAACAAGCAATTATTGGTATTCAATATTACTTATAACTATTAACTTTATGTAAACGAGACGTTACTGAAAAAACAATTAGTAGCATATCCATTTAGAATGTTCGTTTTTAATTTTTATAATTGAATAATTATAGTTGATGATTTAATATGTATTCGGTCGCACACGATACAAAGTGACTTGTTTTAATAATATGCAATAATATGGAATTTGTTGTCGCGTGTTACAACGTACAAGCGTGTCATTTTAATTTTAAGAGGGCTTTAAGGATATTTAATGAAACAAAGGAGGGTTTTGAAATCAATCATTTGTGAAGTTTATAAGGATTACTTGAGTTGGGCAGCTCTTTAATCCATAGTTATAACTTAATTTAAAGTATTAGCTTTAACACGTATGGTGTCAGTATGTATAGGTTCTAACTAAAGTATAAATCTATAGTTTAAAGAGCAGTCTAATTGTCTTTTTAAAAATAGAAAATAAGGATGATTATAATGAGGGGTTATAACGAAAGATATTGTATATGGACAAATTCAACTATACAATGTGATTATTTTAAGGTAGAAAGACAGGGTGAAAATGACGCTATATCGCATAGGTTGACTAACAACATAAACTCGAACATTGTTTATTTTATAGCTAAAAAATGTATTACGCTATATAATTCGCGTTTGCGGTACAAAAACATAATTATTTTATCAGAACATTCTAAAAAAACACTATTCAATAGAATAAAGACTGTGTAGGGGTGTCTTATGAATAATAGAAATGTGTATGATATCGAAGTAAGTGATTATAAAGGTTTCACTTATAAATTAGAAGCGTTTAAAGGTAAAGTTATTTTAGTTGTTAATACTGCAACAGAATGTATATATAGCGAACAATTGAAACAGTTAGAAACACTGTTTCAAACATATAAAGATCGTGGATTGGTAGTGTTGAGTTTTCCAAATAATAATTTTGATAATCGACAACCAGGTTCTAATGAAGAAATTTTAAAAATTAGTCGTGAAAAATTTGGCGTAACTTTTCCAGTCTTAGCTAAAATTTCAGTGAACGGGGATGATGAACATCCGTTATTTACACATTTAAAGCATGAACAACCAGGTATCTTTGGGTCCCCAATTAAATGGAACTTCACAAAATTTATTATCGATCGACAAGGTAACGTTGTAAATCGATATTTACCAATGGATGATCCACAGGATATGTCGGCAAAAATTGAAGTATTATTGCAAGAAGCTTAATCTTAAATAGAGCGCTTTACGTAAGTTTGAACAACCAGGCCTCTTAATGATGTATTAGTAATATGTCATTAGGAGGCATTTTTTATTTGGAAAATCAGTAATTTGACCTATTTTACTGAATAGCTGATTTGGTACATAATAAGTAGTAAATAAATAGAAAATTGCATCGATGAACAATCTAATATATCAAGGTAGTACGACATGATGAACATGTTTAGAGTGCCAAGTAAGTCTGTAAATTATTTTACAGCAGTGGAAACTGAATAAATGAAAGTAAAGATAAACAGGTAGTGAAAACAGACTTATTATTTATAAAATACTTTAATACCAACTCTGGCGAGTGTATAAGTACACGTCGATGATAGTGATGAAATAATGATATATTTCAAATCTAATGAGGTGAAAACATTTGAAATTAAATACGTCTAATAGTCCATTTAATGAAAAACAAGTAAGAGAATTGAATCATTTGTTACAAACATTGACACAAAGTCAAAAACAGTGGCTTAGCGGATATTTACTAGCGGTTGATAATGAAGATACAACTACTAGTAGTGAGCTAGAGCAAATAGTCGAAGAGATAGAAGGCAACAATAATCATTTATCAGAACAACGATCAACATCTACGAGCTATATGCTACAAAATAAAGAGCCAAACATTCAAGCTAGCCAGAGACATGTAACGGTGCTTTATGGGTCTGAATCAGGTAATGCGATGGGATTAGCTGAAATATTTTCAGAACGCTTAAACGAAATTGGTCATCAAGTTTCGCTGATGTCAATGGATGATTATGATACGACAAGTACCGCGCAGTTAGAGGATTTATTTATTATTACATCCACACATGGTGAAGGTGAACCACCTGATAATGCATGGGATTTCTTTGACTTTTTAGAAAAAAATGACGCACCAAATTTAAACCATGTGAGATATTCAGTGCTTGCTTTAGGAGATCAAACGTATGAATTTTTCTGTCAAGCAGGTAAAGATGCCGACACTTTATTGGAAAAACTAGGTGCCGAACGTATATGTCAACGAGTAGATTGTGATATCGATTATGAAGAAGACGCTGAAAAGTGGATGTCAGATGTTATTAATACGATCGATACGAAAGCAGAAGGTGTTCAAAGTGAAACCATCATAAGTGAGTCAATCAAGTCTGCTAAAGAAAAGAAGTATTCTAAATCGAATCCGTATGAAGCGGAAGTGTTAGCAAATTACAATTTGAATAGCGCAGGTTCAAATAAAGAAACGCGCCATATTGAATTTTTACTTGATGATTTTAGCGAGTCCTATGAACCAGGAGATTGCATTGTAGCACTACCTCAAAACGATCCTGAATTAGTTGATACATTGATTTGCATGCTAGGATGGGATCCGCAATCAACAGTGCCAATCAATGATCAAGGCGACACATTGACAATAGTTGATGCACTAACATCACATTTTGAAATCACTAAATTAACAGTGCCATTGCTCAAAAATGCCGATATATACTTTGACAATGAAGCGTTGTCTGAATGCATTGAAGATGAGGAATGGGCTCGTGAATATGTCATAAATAGAGACTTTATAGATTTGTTAACTGATTTTCCGACAATAGAATTACAGCCTGAAAATATATATCAAATACTTAGAAAATTACCATCTAGAGAATATTCTATTTCTAGTAGTTTTATGGCAACACCAGATGAGGTTCATATTACAGTTGGAGCGGTCCGTTATCAAGCACATGGTCGTGAGAGAAAAGGTGTATGCTCTGTGCACTTTGCTGAGCGTATTAAACCTGGTGATACAGTGCCAATATATTTGAAGAAGAATCCAAATTTCAAATTTCCAGTGCAACAGGATATTCCTGTCATTATGATTGGTCCAGGTACAGGAATCGCACCATTTAGAGCATATTTACAAGAGCGTGAAGAACTTGGCATGACAGGTAATACTTGGTTATTCTTTGGTAATCAACATCGTGATACAGACTTTTTATATGAAAATGAGTTAGAAGAATGGCTTGAAAATGGAAATTTAACACGTTTAGATGTTGCATTTTCAAGAGATCAAGAGCAAAAAGAGTATGTGCAACACCGTATTATGGAAGAAAGTTCACGATTTAATGAGTGGCTTGACCAAGGTGCCGCCATTTACATTTGTGGTGACGAAAAATGTATGGCAAAAGATGTCCATCAAGCAATTAAAGATGTTTTAGTGAAAGAGCGTCATATTTCTCAAGATGAAGCGGAGCAACTATTACGACAATTAAAGCAGCAACAACGATATCAACGGGATGTCTATTAATTTGACGTAATGAATAAATGAAAATGTACAAACAAAATATTATAGAGGGTGCTGTTCAACATGAATATACCATTAATGATAGATTTAACAAATAAAAAGGTTGTTATAATAGGCGGTGGAACCGTTGCAAGTCGTCGTGCACAAGTACTAAGTCAATATATTGAAAATATAACTGTTGTTAGTCCTAATATTACGAAAGACCTTCAAAGGCTAGTGGAAAAAGGTATCGTAATATGGATAGAAAAATCTTTTGAACCAAATGATATTACGGGTGCGCATTTTGTCATTGCAGCAACGAACGATTCAAAAGTTAATGAAGAAGTAAAACAAACTGTACCTAAACATGCTTTATTTAATCATGCTGGTAATGCAATAGATGGTAATGTTGTATTTCCAAGTACATTTCGTCGAGATAGACTGACGATTAGTGTATCATCAGACGGTGCAAGTCCTAAACTGACTAAACGGATTATGTTAGAACTTGAGAAATTATACCCGTCCTCATATAGTTCATATGTTCATTTTCTGTATATTTGTCGAAAAAAAATAAAAGCTCTAGACATACCTCAAAGTGAAAAGCAAAGACTGCTGACACAAATAGTATCACAAGAATATCTTGATCATGCTAAACAAATGCAATTTCTGACAGAAATAAACGAGAATTAAAGTGATTGTACTGACTAATGGCAGTCTTAAATTGCTAGCAAATTTGTTATTGGTTGAAAATGGTATATATGAGTAATTTATACAAGCCTATAATGTGATGAAAATTTAAAAAGTCTAATAATATTAGATATGTTTACTATGACAGTAATTTAATAATATAGATTATGAAATTGAAATCTGGTTGAAGTAGCTAAGAAAGATAGCATGCTTTAGCCAGATTTTTTTATGTAACAAAACATCAATCATTAATTGAAACAGAAAATAGTGTGCTCATTTTGAAAATAAAAAGATTGATTTTTCAAAGTCGAAAACTTCTACTATACAGAATGTTAATAAGAATCTTACACAAAAAAGATTTTTTTGATAAAATAAGATAACTTAAATATAAAAAAATATATTATTTTGATTATTTAAGTTAAAGAGGGGGACTATGTAAATTGTATAAAAAGTGGAGGGAGAAATTGATATGAATAGTGATAATATGTGGTTAACAGTAATGGGGCTCATTATTATTATTTCAATCGTAGGTTTACTCATTGCTAAAAAAATAAATCCAGTGGTAGGTATGACACTGATACCCTGTCTAGGGGCAATGATTTTAGGATATAGTGTAACTGATTTAGTTGGCTTCTTTGCTAAAGGACTAGATCAAGTTAAGAATGTCGTAATTATGTTCATTTTTGCTATTATTTTCTTTGGTATTATGAATGATAGCGGATTGTTCAAACCACTCGTAAAGCGCTTAATTTTAATGACGAGAGGTAACGTTGTCATTGTATGTATGATGACAGCTTTAATTGGCACATTAGCACAATTAGATGGTGCAGGTGCAGTAACATTTTTACTTTCAATCCCTGCATTATTACCATTATATAAAGCGCTAAACATGAATAAATATTTGTTGATTTTACTTTTAGCATTAAGTGCAGCCATTATGAACATGGTACCTTGGGGAGGTCCGATGGCTCGTGTAGCTGCAGTTTTAAAAGCTAAAAGTGTAAATGAACTATGGTATGGGTTAATCCCAATACAAATTGTAGGATTCGTTCTTGTTATGTTATTTGCGGTATATTTAGGATTTAAAGAACAAAAGCGTATTAAAAAAGCAATAGATAGAAATGAATTACCGCAAACACAAGATATAGATGTACATAAATTAGTAGAAGTATATGAGCGTGATCAAGATATAAAATTCCCTGTAAAAGGACGCGCGAAGACAAACCCAATAATTAAATGGATAAATACAGCGTTAACTTTGGCTGTAATCATTGCGATGTTAATGAATGTTGCACCACCAGAATTCGCTTTTATGATAGGTGTTTCACTTGCACTTGTCATTAATTTTAAATCAGTTGATGAACAAATGGAGCGCTTAAGAGCACATGCACCAAATGCATTAATGATGGCTGCTGTAATTATTGCGGCAGGTATGTTTTTAGGGGTACTAAATGAAACGGGTATGCTTAAAGCAATTGCGACAGATTTAATTAAAGTAATTCCTGCAGAAGTAGGGCCATATATACATGTCATAGTAGGCTTTTTCGGTGTGCCGTTAGACTTACTTACTAGTACTGATGCCTATTATTTTGCAGTGTTACCTATCGTTGAACAGACGGCTGGTCAATTTGGCGTACCATCAGTATCAACCGCATATTCAATGGTGATTGGAAACATCATTGGTACATTTGTAAGTCCATTTTCACCAGCATTATGGTTGGCGATTGGTCTGGCAGAAGCAAATATGGGCACATATATTAAGTATGCATTCTTCTGGATTTGGGGATTTGCCATCGTAATGTTAGTGATTGCGATGTTAATGGGTATCGTTACGATATAACAAATTAGCTAGCAACAATAAATTAAGTAGTAGTCATACTATACGTTGAAAAGTCGGTTTTATCCTAGAACGATTTTAAAAATTAATGAAAAGATTGTGTGGAAATATGAATTTCACTAAATGTTAATAACTTTGTGACGGTTTAGTTAACACCAACATTAAAATTTGAAAATACTATATATAGTGGTTTAACGTATTAGATAGACACAATATATAGGAAGAAGGGGTAAAATTGAATCAAATCGAAGAAGCACTAACAGGTTTGATTTCTAAAGATCCTGCTATTGTTAATGAAAATGCCAACAAAGATAGTGACACATTTTCAACTATGAGAGATTTAACAGCAGGTATCGTTTCTAAATCATACGCATTAAATCATTTATTACCGAAACACGTTGCAGATGCGCATCAAAGAGGGGACATACATTTTCACGACTTAGATTATCATCCATTCCAACCGTTAACAAACTGTTGTTTAATAGATGCTAAAAATATGCTACATAATGGATTTGAAATAGGCAACGCGAATGTGACATCACCGAAATCAATACAAACTGCGTCAGCGCAGCTTGTACAAATTATAGCTAATGTTTCTAGCAGTCAATATGGTGGCTGTACGGTTGACCGCGTTGATGAATTACTCAGTACATATGCACAACATAATGAAGAACAACATAGAAGCATCGCACAGCAATTTGTCAAAGAATCTGAAATTGATCGCTATGTTGACCAACAAGTCACAAAAGATATAAATGATGCAATTGAAAGTTTAGAATATGAAATTAATACCTTATATACATCAAATGGACAAACACCATTTGTAACATTAGGCTTTGGCTTAGGTACAGATCATTTAAGTCGCAAAATTCAACAAGCTATCTTAAATACTCGTATCAAAGGCTTAGGAAAAGACCGCACGACAGCGATTTTTCCAAAACTTGTATTTTCAATTAAAAAAGGTACAAATTTCAGCCCGCAAGATCCCAATTATGACATTAAGCAATTAGCATTAGAATGTTCAACAAAGCGCATGTATCCTGACATATTGAATTATGACAAACTTGTCGATATTCTAGGAGATTTCAAAGCACCAATGGGTTGTCGTTCGTTTTTACCAAGTTGGAAAGATGCGAAAGGTAATTTTGAAAACAATGGTCGCTGCAACCTTGGTGTTGTGACACTAAATTTACCTAGAATGGCACTTGAATCTGCCGGTAATATGACAAGATTCTGGGAGATTTTTTATGAACGTATGGACGTATTGCATGATGCATTACTTTACCGAATTCATCGATTAAAAGATGCTGTACCAAATAATGCACCTATTTTATATAAGAGTGGCGCATTTAACTACAAATTAAAAGAAACGGATGATGTTGCAGACTTATTTAAAAATAAACGTGCAACGATTTCGATGGGCTATATTGGATTATATGAAACAGCTACTGTTTTCTATGGCCCAGACTGGGAAACTTCTCAAGAAGCAAAAGCCTTTACGATTGAAATTCTTAAAGAGATGAAACGTTATCAAACGAAATGGACTGAGTTATATGATATTTGGTTCAGTATTTATAGTACGCCAAGTGAATCTTTAACAGATCGATTCTGTCGTTTAGATCAAGAAAAATTTGGAGACATTAAAGACATCACTGATAAAGGATATTATCAAAATTCTTTCCATTATGATGTGCGAAAAGATGTCACACCTTTTGAAAAGTTAGACTTTGAAAAAGATTATCCTTATTATGCAAGCGGTGGTTTTATTCATTATTGTGAATATCCGAAACTTCAGCACAACCTAAAAGCGCTTGAAGCGGTGTGGGACTACTCTTATGACAAAGTTGGTTATTTAGGTACAAATATTCCCATTGATCATTGCTACGAATGTGATTATGATGGCGACTTTGAAGCAACTGAAAAAGGCTTTAAATGTCCAAACTGTGGAAATGATAATCCTAAAACAGTTGATGTCGTTAAACGAACATGTGGATACTTAGGCAATCCCGTACAACGTCCAGTAATTAAAGGTCGTCACAAAGAAATTTGTGCCCGTGTAAAACATATGAAAGCGCCAAAAGAATGACACTTTTAGACATTAAGCAAGGGCAAGGCTATATTGCTAAAATAGAATCACATAGCTTTGTAGATGGAGAAGGGGTAAGATGCAGTGTTTACGTATCTGGATGTCCGTTTAATTGTGTTGGATGTTACAACAAAGCTTCGCAAAAGTTTAGATATGGTGAGCAATATACAGAAGATATATTGGACGAAATTTTAAATGATTGTGACCACGATTATATATCGGGACTAAGTCTATTAGGTGGCGAACCATTTTGTAACTTGGATATCACATTAAATCTTGTTAAAGCATTTCGAGAACGTTTCGGAAACACGAAGACAATATGGGTATGGACTGGGTTTTTATATGAATATTTAGCAAATGATTGTACAGAGCGTCGAGAATTATTATCATATATTGATGTTTTAGTAGACGGTCTATTTATTCAACATTTATTTAAGCCCGACTTACCTTATAAAGGCTCTCTAAATCAGCGTATTATAGATGTGCAACAATCACTTGCGCATGCACGCATGATTGAATACATTGTTAGTTAAATATAAGTTAAGCAGTCAAGCTATCGTAAAAGAACTAGAGCTTGGCTGCTTTTTATATGGCGTTTTACATAGAGGAGCTAAAATTTGAGTGAATATTAAATAGTAACTATTTCGAAGTTGATTTTATTGAAGCAATGAATAGGTCATTTGGGATAAATAGAATCAAACGGTATTCAAAAATTTATCTAAAAATAAGTGAAGAAAAAATATATCCATAGTATCAAATATTGATATTGAAATTTTATTTTAGTGGGAAGTTTGTCTAACTTTATGATAGCGTTTTACAATAAATAAATATTCGTAGTTAGTGTATTAAAATACATTTAAAGCACTAGTGTAAAATTTGTTAAATTCGTTAAATCATAACTTAACACTGCTGTTTTAATGCCTTTGAGTTTTTGTCTGTTGTGAGAAAAATTATATAAATATTCAATAATTGCCGATTTTAAAATTGTATGAAATTTGCATTATTATTAAATATTAGTTATTGTCAATTTTGTGAATCAATATAATTATTACATTTTGAGATAAATCGAAACAGGATTCATAAAATTAATAATTAGGGGGAGCACAATTGAAAAAAGAAAAAGTTATGGACTGGACGACCTTTATAGGTACAGTAGCTGTACTTCTTTTTGCAGTTATACCTATGATGGCTTTTCCAAAAGCAAGTGAAGATATCATCACTGGTATTAATAGTGCCATTTCTGATTCAATTGGTTCGATATATTTATTTATGGGGCTGGCGATTTTTTGCTTTGTAATGTATATCGCATTTGGTAAATATGGTAATGTCACGCTTGGTAAAGCAAGTGACAAACCAGAATTTAATACATTTACGTGGGCAGCTATGCTGTTTTGTGCAGGTATAGGCTCTGATATTTTATATTGGGGCGTCATTGAATGGGCTTTTTATTATCAAGTTCCGCCAAATGGTGCTAAAAGTATGAGTGATGAAGCGCTCCAATATGCGACACAATATGGTATGTTCCACTGGGGACCAATTGCTTGGGCTATTTATGTCCTACCAGCATTACCAATTGGCTATTTAGTATTTGTTAAAAAGCAACCTGTTTATAAAATTAGTCAAGCTTGTCGTCCGATTTTAAAAGGGCAAACTGATAAATTTGTAGGTAAAGTTGTAGATATCTTATTTATCTTCGGGTTGTTAGGTGGTGCGGCAACATCCCTAGCATTAGGTGTACCGCTAATTTCAGCAGGTATTGAAAGATTAACAGGTCTAGATGGTAAAAACATGGTATTACGCTCGGCAATTTTACTGACGATTACAGTAATATTTGCCATTAGTTCATATACAGGTTTAAAAAAAGGTATTCAAAAACTAAGTGATGTCAACGTTTGGTTATCCTTTGTTTTATTAGCATTTATATTTATTGTTGGTCCAACCGTTTTCATAATGGAAACAACGGTTACAGGTTTCGGAAATATGTTAAGGGATTTCTTCCATATGGCGACATGGCTAGAACCATTTGGTGGTATTAAAGGACGTAAAGAAACGAATTTCCCACAAGACTGGACAATATTTTACTGGTCATGGTGGCTAGTATATGCACCATTTATCGGTTTATTCATCGCTAGAATTTCTAAAGGACGACGTCTTAAAGAAGTCGTATTAGGAACTATTATTTATGGAACACTTGGATGTGTACTATTCTTTGGTATTTTCGGTAATTATGCTGTATATTTGCAGATTTCTGGTCAGTTTAATGTGACACAGTATTTAAACACACATGGTACTGAAGCAACCATTATCGAAGTAGTACATCATTTACCATTCCCATCATTGATGATTGTATTGTTCTTAATATCAGCCTTTTTATTCTTAGCGACGACATTTGATTCTGGCTCATATATTTTGGCGGCTGCTTCTCAGAAAAAAGTGGTAGGCGAACCACTACGTGCCAATAGATTATTTTGGGCATTTGCACTATGTTTATTACCATTTTCATTGATGCTAGTTGGTGGCGAACGTGCATTAGAAGTATTGAAAACTGCTTCAATACTGGCAAGTGTACCATTAATTGTTATTTTTATTTTCATGATGATATCATTTTTAATCATTTTAGGACGCGATAGAATTAAACTTGAAACGCGTGCTGAAAAATTAAAAGAAGTTGAACGTCGTTCATTGCGAATCGTTCAAGTATCTGAAGAAGAACAAGACGATAATTTATAATTCAAAGCGGGTCTGGGACGACGAAATGAATTTTGTGAAAATATCATTTCTGTTCCATTCCCGTTTTTTTAGTAGCATTGTAGGACGAACTTTTAGGTTTTTATTAATGTTGTACTAAAAGATTTAATTTTTTAGTGTCCGAAGTACAAGTACTTATTTATTGTATGAAGCATATTCTAAATCGAAGTTTGAAAGACTCTCATTGATTATTAAATTGAATAAAGGGTATTGCGTATGTACAACTCAAATTAATCGAAGGATGAAATAAAATGACTAATCAATTTAAAAATAAACAGTCCAAATTACATGACAGTTTAGAATCCATCACAAAAAAATTATATGCGACACCTACTTCGGAACTGCCTTTTGATAATCGATTTCTATTTAAATCTTTTATTTTAAAACGTGAAACAGGTAATATTGTTATCTATCATTCCGGACACTTAGGTGACTCCCAACAAGACATTGCATCATTAGGTGGTGTTTCAAAAGTATTGATGAATCATGATCATGAATCTATAGGAGGTTCTAATCAAGTTGAAGCCCCTTACTTTATACATGAAAATGATGTGGCCGCACTGAAACATAAGATTTCTGTTCAAAAACAATTTAGTAATCGTGTAATGTTGGATAAGGATTTAGAAGTTATTCCCGCGCCTGGACATACACCAGGGACGACACTGTTTTTATGGGATGATGGTCATCATCGTTACTTATTTACTGGAGATTTTATATGTTTTGAAGGTAATAGATGGCGTACAGTTATATTAGGTTCAAGTGATAGAGAAAAATCTATTCAAAGTTTAGAGATGGTTAAAGAATTAGATTTTGATGTACTTGTACCTTGGGTTACTATCAAAGATGAACCGTTAGTTTATTTTCTAGAAAATGAATATGAAAAACGTGAACAAATACAAAATATTATTGATAGAGTACGTGAGGGTGAGAATAGCTAATTGAAATATATTGGCGAAGCAATGTAACGAATCTAAGAAAACTCTAGAAAATAACTACATAATTGATTGTCATATAAAACAAAAACGGTAATTTCTATTTGTATAGATAGAAGTTACCGTTTATTTCGTGCACCTATTGCATTATTTTAAGTATCTATTGTTGTTATTGTCGTTGTTTGAGTCAATTTTAATTTTCAGAATCAGAAGGATGTTCTGGGATTGGGAAATATTTGAAAATTTCACCGCTTTCAATCGCTTCAGTCAACTGCTCTAACCATTCATAGTACACATGTGTATGATCAAGTTGGGCTTTGATTTTTTGAACTTCTATTGATTCGGCTTCTGTTAAATCGCTACTTTCAAGTAACGGATTTATAATTGCTTGTGCATCTTTAACTGCTTCAACATTAATATCAATTTCACGTTGAAATTTTTTAGTGAAAAAATTTCTGAAGAAGATAAAAAAGTCTTTTTCTGCAATAAAATGTTGTTTGCGGCTACCTCTTGTAAATTGTTGTTTAACAATATCAAATTCCTGCAATTTCTTAACGCCGGCACTCATACTGGGTTTACTCATTTGCAATTGATGACGCATTTCATCAAGCGTCATACTGCCTTCAAACACCATAGTGCCATATAAGTTACCTACACTTCGATTAGTACCATACAAATCCATTGTCTGTCCAATTGAATTAATTACAATATCTTTTGCTTGTTCTAATTGTTGCTGATTGTTCTGAGAACGAGTCATCATTGCACCTCCATGCATCGTTTTGGTCATTCTAAAATAAATACTAATACATTATAAGACCTTTTATAAAAAAAGACATTAAAAATATTTAAAGTGTTAAAGTTAAACGTTTTGTTAATTTAAAATCTAACAAACTTATAAAACTAAACTTATTAATTGTTTTGCAAATTGACACATTTTTCATTTCTATGCTAACATAAGTCTGTAAAATTCGTTAAATAAAAATTTAACAAACTTAACGGAGGTTGTTGAATGGAACTTTTAAAACATTTATCTCAGCGTCAATACATTGATGGCGAGTGGGTTGAAAGCGCGAATAATAACACAAGAGATATTATCAATCCTTATAATCAAGAAGTGATATTTACAGTTTCTGAAGGGACTAAAGACGATGCGGAACGTGCGATTTTAGCAGCTAGACGTGCATTTGAGTCTGGAGAATGGTCACAAGAAACTGCTGAAACGAGAGGTAAGAAAGTACGTGCTATCGCGGATAAAATTAAAGAACATCGAGAAGAATTAGCTCGTTTAGAAACATTAGATACTGGTAAAACTTTAGACGAATCATACGCAGATATGGATGATATCCACAACGTATTCATGTATTTTGCAGGGTTAGCAGATAAAGACGGTGGCGAAATGATTGATTCACCGATTCCAGATACAGAAAGCAAAATTGTTAAAGAACCAGTAGGTGTAGTTACACAAATTACACCTTGGAATTATCCGTTATTACAAGCATCATGGAAAATTGCGCCAGCGCTTGCTACGGGTTGTTCACTAGTTATGAAACCAAGTGAAATTACGCCCTTAACAACAATACGTGTTTTTGAATTAATGGAAGAAGTTGGTTTCCCTAAAGGAACAATTAATCTTATTCTAGGTGCAGGTTCTGAAGTTGGTGACGTAATGTCAGGTCATAAAGAGGTTGACCTTGTATCATTTACAGGTGGCATTGAGACTGGTAAGCATATTATGAAAAATGCTGCTAATAATGTTACGAATATTGCCTTGGAACTTGGCGGTAAAAATCCAAACATTATCTTTGATGATGCTGATTTTGAATTGGCAGTAGACCAAGCGTTAAATGGTGGATATTTCCATGCAGGTCAAGTTTGTTCAGCAGGATCAAGAATATTAGTACAAAACAGTATTAAAGACAAATTTGAGCAAGCACTTATTGATCGCGTGAAAAAAATCAAATTAGGTAATGGTTTTGATGGTGATACTGAAATGGGACCAGTGATTTCAACAGAACATCGTAATAAGATCGAATCTTATATGGAAGTAGCTAAAGCAGAAGGCGCAACAATTGCTGTTGGTGGTAAACGTCCAGATAGAGACGATTTAAAAGATGGTCTATTCTTCGAGCCAACAGTCATTACAAATTGTGATACGTCAATGCGTATTGTACAAGAAGAGGTTTTCGGACCTGTCGTTACTGTAGAAGGGTTTGACACTGAAGAAGAAGCAATTCAATTAGCGAATGATTCTATATATGGTTTAGCGGGTGCTGTATTTTCTAAAGATATTGGAAAAGCACAACGTGTTGCTAACAAATTAAAACTTGGAACAGTTTGGATTAATGATTTCCATCCATACTTTGCACAAGCACCATGGGGCGGATATAAACAATCTGGTATCGGTAGAGAATTAGGTAAAGAAGGCTTAGAAGAGTATTTAGTTTCAAAACACATTTTAACAAATACAAACCCACAATTAGTAAATTGGTTTAGTAAATAAACTATAGATTATTTCAAGAATTTAAATGACAGTCATCAAATAAAAATTAATATTGTCAGTTAAGTGAAAATAGTGCGCAACAATAACCAATCAGTCACTAATGTATATATCATAAAAAACTTACTTTGAAATACAACAACTTTGGAGGTCATAACGATGAGCGATAAAAATAAATCATATGATTATGTCATCATTGGAGGAGGCAGTGCAGGCTCTGTACTTGGTAACCGCCTAAGTGAAGATAAAGATAAAGAAGTCTTAGTATTAGAAGCGGGGCGCAGTGATTATTTTTGGGATTTATTTATTCAAATACCAGCTGCGTTAATGTTCCCTTCAGGTAATAAATTTTACGATTGGATTTATTCAACAGACGAAGAACCACATATGGGCGGTCGTAAGGTGGCACATGCTCGAGGCAAAGTTTTAGGCGGATCAAGTTCAATTAATGGCATGATTTACCAACGTGGTAATCCAATGGATTATGAAGGTTGGGCTGAGCCAGAAGGTATGGAAACTTGGGACTTTGCGCACTGTTTACCTTACTTTAAAAAATTAGAAAAAACATATGGTGCAGCTCCTTATGATAAATTTAGAGGACACGATGGACCAATCAAGTTAAAACGTGGACCAGCAACCAATCCATTATTCCAATCTTTCTTTGATGCAGGTGTAGAAGCAGGTTATCATAAGACGCCTGATGTGAATGGATTTAGACAAGAAGGATTCGGACCTTTTGATAGTCAAGTTCACCGTGGTCGTCGTATGTCAGCTTCAAGAGCATACTTGCATCCAGCAATGAAACGTAAAAACTTAACAATTGAGACGCGTGCCTTTGTTACAGAAATTCATTACGAAGGTAGAAGAGCAACAGGTGTGACATATAAGAAAAATGGTAAATTGCATACTGTTAATGCTAATGAAGTTATTTTATCCGGTGGTGCATTTAATACACCACAATTATTACAATTATCGGGTATCGGTGATTCAGAATTTTTAAAATCAAAAGGTATTGAACCACGTGTTCATTTACCAGGTGTAGGTGAAAACTTTGAAGATCACTTAGAAGTATATATTCAACACAAATGTAAGGAGCCTGTAACGTTACAACCAAGCTTAGATATTAAACGAATGCCATTTATTGGTTTGCAATGGATTTTTACACGTACAGGTGCAGCGGCATCTAACCATTTTGAAGGTGGTGGATTCGTTCGTTCAAATAACGAAGTTGACTATCCTAACTTAATGTTCCATTTCTTACCTATAGCAGTAAGATATGATGGTCAAAAGGCAGCAGTTGCACATGGTTATCAAGTCCACGTAGGTCCAATGTATTCAAATTCTCGTGGTAGTTTGAAAATTAAATCTAAAGATCCTTTTGAAAAGCCGAGTATTCGTTTTAATTATCTATCAACTGAAGAAGATAAAAAAGAATGGGTAGAAGCTATTCGTGTAGCAAGAAACATTTTATCTCAAAAAGCTATGGATCCATTTAATGGAGGAGAAATTTCTCCAGGCCCAGAAGTTCAAACTGATGAAGAAATTCTTGATTGGGTACGTCGAGATGGAGAAACAGCATTACATCCATCTTGTAGTGCTAAAATGGGACCTGCTTCAGATCCAATGGCAGTTGTGGACCCATTAACAATGAAAGTTCACGGTATGGAAAATTTACGTGTAGTAGATGCATCAGCTATGCCGCGCACAACTAACGGTAATATCCATGCGCCAGTGTTGATGTTAGCCGAAAAAGCTGCAGACATTATACGTGGAAGAAAGCCTTTAGAACCTCAATATGTGGATTATTATAAGCATGGCGTTCATGATGAAAATGAAGGGGCAATCGAAGTAAAACCGTATGCTAAATAATTAAATATTTGTGTAATATCTATAGCCTGGTGCATGTTGTAATAGTGCCAGGCTTTTTATATAGAGGAACTGAGTATTGAAAATTAAAGTATTGCATTACGTTGAAAGCAGAAATATTGGAAAATAAGCGATAATTAGACTAGGTTGTAAAGGGTTTAATGTATGAATAACTATAAAAAGTTCACTAAATAGACAATTAAATGTGTTTTCTTGGAGGCTTTCGTGGTAGGATTTATATAAGTAAATGGAGAGAAGGAATACTATGAGCTTTTACGAATATATACAAACTTTTAAAGATGATAAAACACCATTAGGCGAATTAGCAATTTGGATAAAAGAAGATGAATCATTTCCCAAAAAAGAAAAGCTAACAGAAAATATTTTGTCTTATTTTCATCAAACGTCAAATTTAGATCATGAGTTTTTAGAAATTGTTAAAAGATCTCTTTCTCTGTATGATCAATTAAAATCATAAATCGATAATATAACGTTAGCTATATATAAATATGAAAGCCGATAATTCTCAATCAAGGAGTTAGCGGCTATTTTTGCGCAGAATAATAGTTGTTTTCATGGAATTAAGTCGAAAATTTAACCGATTAATACAAGAGAATTGTTGGAAATAGGATGAATAAATTTAAAGTTTCTGAAGTTCGTTCTAAAATAGCATCACTTGTTTACGCAAAGATTTATCGCTTAAAGAAAATGTGTAGTATGATTTGTTTTTAAAAATAAGGGAATGAATGACTAGAAGTGGAAATAAAATCTATGAATAAAAAATATCAAGAAATGAAGGCGTAAATGATGAAATTATATGATGCATATAAAGCCTATTTAATAGAAGAATTGAATGACGGTATTTCAATACAAAAGAATAATGACATAGCCTATTATGATGTCTTGGAGGAAATAAATGGCTTATCTAATGATACGTTATGCGTATTAAATCATTTATACATTAATAAAGGTCAAGAAGACGCATTTGAACAAAAGTTCTTACAGCGTAATAAACATTTGCAACATGTTGATGGATTTGAAGCGTTACGATTTTTAAGACCGAGAATGACTGGGCGACATTATATTATTATAACCCTTTGGAAAGATAGACAATCATTTTATAATTGGCAAAATTCAACTGAGTATCAACAGACGCACAAGCATCGTGGAACGTCAAAAGGTGCTGATGTTAAGATAATTAATCGTGAATTATCTTACAATATTCGTATTGAATTGGCTGAAAGCATTTAGAAGAAAATGTATATCAGAAAGGTTTTAAATGTCCTTGAAGGTTGCCGAAAGTCAGGTGGTACTTTTAAGGACATTAATATTTAACTCTATTTAATTGAAAATTCTGTAAAGATAGGCGTATGATATACATAATTCATTTATAAAAAACAGCGTTTATTACAGGAAAATTAGATGTATGATATGAAAGGAAGTTGTTTATGCAGAAGTCAGATTTATTTGCGCCGGAGAAGTATAATATTATTTCAGAAATTGAAAAATACAGTCATATACCTGATAAAAAAGCCATTCTTTATCACAATACTGAAGGTGAAGATATAACGGTAACTTATCAACAACTCATTGAACAGTCTAATAAAGTAGGCAATGTATTAGCGTCACATGGATTGTCTAAAGGTGATAAAGTACTTATCATGATGCCGCGTTCTATTGCAACGTATGAATTATATATTGCTGCTTTAAAATTAGGCGTTGCGATTATTCCATGTTCTGAAATGTTAAGAACAAAAGATTTACAATATCGTATTACGCACGGTGAAATTAATGCAGTCATTGCGTTAGAACCATTCACTGTAGAGTTCGAAAATATTAAAGAATACGAGTCATTAACTAAATTTGTTATTGCTGGTCAAAAAGATGGATGGATTTCACTCGAATCTGAGAAAGAAAATGCAAGCAATCAATTAGAGATGGCTGATACGACGCGTGACGATACAGCAATTTTATCCTATACTTCTGGCACAACTGGAAATCCTAAAGCAGTGACACATTGTCATGGATGGGGATTTGCGCATTTACAAATGGCACCAAAACATTGGCTTTGTATTAATGAAGATGATTTAGTATGGGCAACGGCAGCACCAGGATGGCAAAAATGGGTTTGGAGTCCATTTTTATCTGTGTTAGGTTCTGGGGCAACAGCTTTTGTATTCAATGGAAGATTTAGCCCAGAAACTTATTTAGAATTGCTTCAAAAATATCAAATTAACGTATTATGTTGTACACCGACGGAGTATCGTATGATGGCTAAGTTGAAGAATTTAAATGACTATGATTTAACACATTTACATAGTGCAGTGTCTGCAGGTGAACCGCTAAATAGAGAAGTAGTAGAACAATTTAAGAAACATTTTGATTTAACTGTAAGAGATGGTTATGGTCAAACAGAGAGTACATTGTTAATCGGCTTTTTAAAAGATACACCACAAAGAAGCGGATCGATGGGGAAAGGTATTCCAGGAAGTTTTGTTACAGTAGTAGACGATGAAGGTAATGATGTGCCGCCTAATACGAAGGGGAATATTGCAGTCCCACTTGATTTGCCTGCACTTTTCAAAGGCTATTACAAAGAGCCAGAGCGCACAGCGAAAGCACAAGCGGGGAAATACTATATAACAGGTGATTTAGCACATGTAGATGATGATGGTTATTTCTGGTTTGAAGGACGTCGAGATGACATTATCATCAGTTCAGGCTATACGATTGGGCCTTTTGAAGTTGAGGATGCTTTAACAAATCATCCAGCCGTTAAAGAATGTGCTGTAGTAGCAAAACCTCATGATATACGAGGGAATATTGTAAAAGCATTCGTTATGTTACAGGATTATGTTACAGGTGATGATGCACTCGTTAAAGAGTTACAGCAATTCGTGAAAAATGAAGTAGCACCATATAAATATCCAAGAGAAATCGAATTTGTTGAAGACCTACCGAAAACAAACTCAGGTAAAATACGACGTGTTGAACTACGAGATGCCGAAATTGAAAAGTGGAAACAACAAAAAGATATCAATTAAAAAATAGTTAAAACAGCCCGGAGCATTAGGTGTCATGGTGTGCTCCGGACTGTTAATTTATGACATTCTTTTTCTTCTAGTTATAAATACTAATATAACTTTAGAAATGAGTGCAATCAGTATTAAGAATGAGAAAATATCAGATGTTAAACCTCGAATATCCCAGGTTAATAAAAATTCATGTCCATAACCGACAACAAATTTAAACTCAGTATGTGTTATAACGATAATTACAATACCTACAAGAACAAGATTCAAAATAAATTTCAATATTAAAGGTAATTGAAATGATTTTCTTAGATGCATAGATTGAATCTCCTTTTTATGATTGATTTTACACTTATATTGTATCAAAATAGGTATATGTTTAAAATGCTATGTGTCGGGAGTAAAATGGAAATGGTAGTTAGCGATTTATTGCCAAATAATTATGATTGATTTGATATTTAACTTTTATGAATAAAAGATTTAATATATTGCAAAGTTAATGAATAATTATAATTTACATTTACCACTGCTTGCTTTAACATATATATGTAAGCATTAACTATAGCATTTTGTTACAGCGTATCAATTGAAACAGGAAGTTATTTATGGCGTTGATATTTTATAGAAATATGTCAGTTTTATGTAACTTTCATATTGATGATACACATTTACAATTTTTGGAGAGGTGAAACCAATGGCTAAGTCTAATAGTAAAGACATCGTTTTAATTGGAGCCGGTGTACTTAGCACAACATTTGGTTCAATGTTAAAAGAAATTGAGCCAGACTGGAATATCCACGTTTACGAACGTTTGGATCGTCCTGCAATCGAAAGTTCAAACGAAAGAAATAATGCTGGTACGGGCCATGCAGCATTATGTGAATTGAACTACACTGTTTTACAACCTGATGGTTCTATCGACATCGAAAAAGCTAAAGTGATTAACGAAGAGTTTGAGATTTCAAAACAATTCTGGGGTCACTTAGTAAAAAGCGGTAACATCGAGAACCCAAGAGAATTTATCAATCCATTACCACACATCAGTTATGTTAGAGGTAAAAATAATGTTAAATTCTTAAAAGATCGTTACGAAGCGATGAAAGCATTCCCTATGTTCGATAACATCGAATATACTGAAGACATCGAAGTAATGAAAAAATGGATTCCATTGATGATGAAAGGCCGTGAAGATAATCCTGGTATTATGGCGGCAAGTAAAATTGACGAAGGTACAGATGTAAACTTCGGTGAATTAACACGTAAAATGGCTAAAAGTATTGAAAAGCATCCAAATGCAACAGTGCAATTTAACCATGAAGTTGTTGATTTCGAACAATTATCAAATGGTCAATGGGAAGTTACTGTTAAAAACCGCCTAACTGGTGAGAAATTCAAGCAAGTAACTGACTATGTATTCATCGGTGCTGGTGGTGGAGCAATCCCATTATTACAAAAAACTGGTATTCCTGAAAGTAAGCATTTAGGTGGATTCCCTATCAGTGGACAATTCTTAGCTTGTACAAATCCACAAGTTATTGAACAACACGATGCCAAAGTTTATGGTAAAGAACCACCTGGTACGCCGCCAATGACAGTACCTCACTTAGATACGCGTTACATTGATGGCCAAAGAACATTATTATTTGGACCATTCGCTAATGTTGGACCTAAATTCTTGAAAAACGGTTCTAACTTAGATTTATTCAAATCTGTTAAAACTTACAACATTACAACTTTATTAGCAGCAGCAGTTAAAAACTTACCTTTAATTAAATATTCATTTGATCAAGTGATTATGACAAAAGAAGGTTGTATGAACCACTTACGTACTTTCTATCCAGAAGCACGTAATGAAGATTGGCAATTATACACTGCTGGTAAACGTGTACAAGTTATCAAAGATACACCTGAACACGGTAAAGGATTCATCCAATTCGGTACAGAAGTGGTTAACTCACAAGACCACACTGTAATCGCATTATTAGGTGAATCACCAGGGGCTTCAACTTCAGTTTCAGTTGCGTTAGAAGTATTAGAACGTAACTTCCCTGAATACAAAACTGAATGGGCACCTAAAATCAAGAAAATGATTCCATCATACGGTGAATCATTAATTGAAGACGAAAAATTAATGAGAAAAATCCGTAAACAAACTTCAAAAGACTTAGAATTAGGTTACTACGAAAACTAAATTCTAATAGTTATATTTAAAATCGGGCAACTGAGAAATCCCTATGATTTTTCAGCTGTCCGATTTTTTCTTGTCATCTAGAGTGATATTACTCAAAAAAAGACTCATACATATTGCTGTTTATAGCACATGTATGAGTCTTATCTATTAGTTCAAATTAAAAGCATTTTTGATGTAAAAGTTAGTTTTTGTTTACAGAAGCATCGTAAATTGATTCTACAGCATCACTTAAAGCTTTATCGAATTCTTCTTTAGATTGATCAGCTCTTAAATCACTAGCTAATGCACGTGAGAAGCTTGCGATAAGTTCATCGTTATCTTTAAGTAATTCGTTAGCTTTTTCTCTGCTGTAACCGCCTGATAATACAACGACACGAACAACATTAGGATGTTCAGCTAAGTCTTTGTATAAGTTTGGTTCAGTAGGAATTGTTAATTTTAACATTACTAATTGATCAGCATTTAAGCTATCTAACCCTTTTTTAAGTTCAGCTTTTAATACTTTTTCAATTTCAGCTTTGTCTTTTGCATTAATATTAACTTCAGGTTCGATAATTGGAACTAACCCTTTAGCAATAATTTGTTTAGCAACTTCAAATTGTTGTTCAACAACGTCTTTGATACCTTGTTCATTTAATTCTAAAATGTTAGAACGCATTTTTGTACCAAAAATGTGACGTTCGTTTGCACGATCTAATAAACTGTCTAAGTTGTCGATTGGTTTCATTAATTGAACACCATTTTGCTCTTCAGCAAGACCTTTGTCTACTTTTAAGAACGGAACAACACCTTTATCAGCTAAGTAATCAGCAGTGTATTTGCCTTCTACTTCGCGATCCATTGTTTGTTCGAAAAGAATAGCACCTAAAATCTTATCAGGTGAGAATGAAGGTGAAGTAACCACACGTGTACGCATATCGTGAACAAGTTGGAACATTTCGTCTTCATTGCTATATTGATCTTCGTTTACACCGTATTCTTTAAGTGCTTTTGGTGTACTACCACCACTTTGGTCTAATGCGGCAATAAAGCCTTTTCCATTTTTCATTTTTTCTAATTGCTCTTTATTCATACTTTCCACTCCTTAACTTTTCAATACACCTCCAGTATGATAAAAATGAGAACATTTCTCAAGTCATAAACCTTGAAAAATGTATAAAATGTGAAAAATAATTGTCATTTTAATTAAAAATATTATTTTATTCTAGGTATGACTAACGCCATTAATGACATAAAGAAAATATGTGTAATAATCCAGCCGATTAATTCTGTCACACTAAATTGGAAAATTGGACGTTGCGCAATAAATACTAATAAGGGATACAATGCTATAAATAATAAAAATAAAGGGATATAACATAGATAATAAAGCCTTTTAGAAGTACGAAACAGCAACACAAATACAAAATAAATGACGCTACCAATAAGTAAGTGACATATTATTTCTAGAGTATATGGTGCATTGTCAGAAGGAATTAGAAAATCTAAATTCAATAATAAAGCTTTTAAATGTGTTTGTTTACTTAGTATATCAATCAACATGTTCATCCATAGCAACATGAATGATATGAAAATAGCAGCTGTAAAATGAAGTAATACTTTTAAACGCATACACATCACCTCGAAAAGTAAAATTGAAATATATTCATTGTATTCCCTAATTAAATAGTTGATATCCAAAGAGGTAATTATGATTATACAATTCGCAATTATCAGAATATATTTACAAATCTGAAATTTATTAGTATATTGGATAGTATTCAAAATGGCATGACAGTATTTAAATGTAATTCTTAGTCGAATTTTATGATCATTTTTAGATAGCTGGTTCTACGAGTAAGTACTGTCATTGGGAGGGGAATGTATATGAGTAAAGCACGCCAATTAATTCAAGAGGACGAGCATTATTTTGCGAAATCAGGACGTATTAAATATTATCCATTAGTTATTGATCATGGATATGGAGCAACATTGGTTGATATTGAGGGGAAGACATATATCGATTTGTTGTCGAGCGCGAGTTCTCAAAATGTAGGTCATGCACCTAAAGAAATAACAGCAGCGATAAAAGCACAGGTAGATAAATTTATACATTATACTCCAGCATATATGTACCATGAACCTTTGGTACGTTTAGCTAAAAAGCTTTGTGAAATTGCACCGGGAGATTTTGAAAAAAGAGTAACCTTTGGTTTAACTGGATCAGATGCAAATGATGGTATTATTAAATTTGCTAGAGCATATACTGGGCGCCCATATATCATTAGCTTTACGAATGCATATCATGGTTCAACCTTTGGTGCATTGTCTATGTCAGCGATTAGTTTAAATATGCGTAAACATTATGGGCCACTCTTGAATGGTTTTTATCATATTCCATTTCCTGATAATTATCGTGGCATGTATGAACAACCGAAAGCCAATACTATAGAAGAATATTTAGCGCCATTAAAAGAAATGTTTGCGAAATATTTACCCGCTGAAGAAGTTGCATGTATTGTTATTGAAACGATACAAGGTGATGGCGGACTTTTAGAGCCAGTTCCAGGTTATTTCGAAACATTAGAACAGATTTGTCGTGAGCATGGTATTTTAATCGCAGTAGATGATATTCAACAAGGTTTTGGACGAACAGGCACATGGAGTTCTGTATCACACTTTAACTTTACGCCGGATTTAATTACATTTGGAAAGTCTTTAGCTGGTGGTATGCCTATGTCAGCAATTGTTGGACGCAAAGAGATTATGAACTGTTTAGAAGCGCCTGCACATTTATTTACAACAGGTGCCAATCCAGTAAGCTGTGAAGCTGCTTTAGCAACTATTAAGATGATTGAAGATCAATCATTACTTCAAGCTAGTGCTGATAAAGGAACATATGTAAGAAAACGAATGGATCGATGGATAACTCAATTCGATAGTGTTGGCGATGTTAGAGGTAAAGGTCTTACAATAGGAATTGATATCGTTTCTGATAAAATACTTAAAACACGCGATGCCAGTGCGGCACTTAAAATTTGTAATTACTGCTTTGAGCATGGCGTAGTTATTATAGCTGTAGCAGGAAATGTGTTGCGATTCCAACCGCCATTAGTGATAACATATGAGCAATTAGACACGGCGTTAAACACTATAGAAGATGCACTGACTGCTTTGGAAACAGGCAACTTAGATCAATATGACATATCTGGACAAGGTTGGTAATAGCGATTATCTTAATATAAAATAAAAAATCATTTCCGCATCTGGATGTTAATCAGATGGGAAATGATTTTTTTGATTTTTATTTTGGTGGGTGGTATTCAGCTACATCATTTTTCTTAGAATGTCTAAGTCCATAACTTAAATAAAGAATGATACCAACAATAAACCAAATTAAAGTGTACAATTTCGCTTCGAATCCTAATCCCCAGAATACTAGCAATACTAAAACAAATGTAACTGCTGGTAACACAGGATATAAAGGTGATTTAAACGCAGGAATTGGTAAATCTTTACCTTCACGCTTTCTCAAACGATACATTGCTAATGAAACGAACATAAATGCAACAAGTGTACCTGCTGAAATTAATTGTGCTAAAAATGCGAATGGGAACATAGAACCAATTAAAACACCAATAATAGTAAGTATAACTAGTGCGCGATTAGGTAAATGTTTGTCGTTTAAGTGGCTTAACCATGAAGGTAATAAGCCGTCACGTCCAAAGGAATATAGTAAACGTGAGCCTGCTAACATCATACCAATTAATGCTGTAAACATACCGATAACAGAGATAGCTTGAACAATAGCTGCTACAACACCATGACCACTTTGACGTAATGCCCAACCAACAGGTTCAGCATTGTTTGCGTATTGTGAGTAATGGAACATACCAACTAACACAAGTGCTACAGCAATAAATAATACGATAGCAATACTTAAAGAACCAAGAATACCTCTAGGCATTGTCTTTTGAGGATCAAGTGCTTCTGCTGAGTTTGCTGCGATAGAATCGAAACCGATATACGCTAAGAAAATCATTGAAACACCAGCATATATGCCTTGCCATCCACCAAAGTCACCTGTAGCAGTTACTTTGTGTTCTGGAATAAATGGCACATAGTTACTAACATTTATTGCTGTTAAACCTACGATTACAAATAGAATAATAGCTAATACTTTTAAAATAACTAAAATATTTTCCATACGTGCTGCTTCTGACATACCACGTGATAGTAATAATGCAGTTAATAAAATAACGATAGCAGCAATAATATCGATAAAACCGCCATTCGTACCAAATGGATTTGATAATGCTGCTGGTAATTCGATGCCAATTGGTTTCACAAGTCCGCGTAAATTCGCTGAGAATCCTGATGCAACAAAGGCCACGGCGATAAAATATTCAGCTAATAAAGCCCAACCGGCAACCCATCCAAAGAATTCACCAAATAATACATTGACCCAAGAATAGGCTGAACCTGCAAATGGCATAGCGGCAGCCATTTCTGCATAAGTAAATGCAACTAAACCAGCAACAATAGCAGCGAGTAAGAATGATAACGCAACGGCCGGTCCTGCATGTTGTGCAGCAACAATGCCAGGTAGCGTAAAGATAGATGTCGATACAATTGTTCCTACACCTAAAGCTAAGAAATCACGCACCCGTAGTGTACGCTTTAAATGACCATCTTTATTTTGATAGATAGCCGGATCCTCTTTTCGTGCTATTTTATTGAAAAAACTTCCCATAAACTTTCCTCCCAAACATTCATAAACAATTCTATACGGTGTTTTTTAATATGTTATATCATAGCACAAATAATCAATATTTTGTCTAAAAATTCTGAAAAATCACAACTTTATGTTACGTATTAATGACTTGTCTTGATAACATCCATAGATTTTTTAAATGATAAAACTGATTATAACAGATATTAAATGAATAAGTAGTATTTTTTGCTAATTTTCTAACAATTTTGCGCATTATATTTTTAAAATCAATTTCATGTTTATGTCTGATTGGCTAGTTTGTATGAAATGTAATTCTTTGACTATAAAAAGGTGCATCAAATATGATGAGGGTAAGGCGGAAAATAGGAGGTTATATAGTAAGTCATTTAAGTCGAATAGCCATCCTTTTTAAAATGAAAAAAATAGAAAGTTCAATAGTTTGTTAAAGCCTTTAAATAGCGTCATTACGCAATTTTAGAATGCTAAAAATTGTCACAAATTTCAAATTACGTGCTAAAGCTTGAGATATCAATATTTATTGGCGTTAGAGTGTAATTTGACTCCGCTTACATCTCAGTTTTATGTTTGTAATTTGGTAGCATAATATTATAATAAAATAAAATTGTTAATCTTTAATTTCAGCATAGATATTTTTACGTGTAGTCACGTGTAAAATAAATTCAATTAGGTTAGGAGACATAATTATGAAAACATTTGGTAAAAAGGTTGTATTAATCGGAGATGGATCTGTAGGATCAAGCTATGCCTTTGCAATGGTTACGCAAGGTGTTGCTGATGAATTTGTAATTATTGACATTGCAAAAGACAAAGTAAAAGCAGATGTTCAAGATTTAAACCATGGTACAGTCCACAGTCCTTCACCAGTTGATGTGAAAGCAGGTGAATACGAAGACTGTAAAGATGCAGATTTAGTTGTTATTACAGCTGGTGCACCTCAAAAGCCAGGTGAAACTCGTTTACAATTAGTTGAAAAAAATACTAAGATTATGAAGAGCATTGTTAAGAGTGTAATGGATAGCGGCTTTGATGGGTATTTCTTAATCGCGGCAAACCCTGTAGACATTTTAACAAGATTTGTAAAAGAATATACTGGATTACCAGCAGAGCGTGTTATCGGTTCAGGTACTGTATTGGACAGTGCACGTTTACAATATTTAATTAGCCAAGAACTTGGTGTTGCACCTTCAAGTGTTGACGCTAGTATTATTGGTGAGCATGGTGATACTGAACTTGCAGTTTGGTCACAAGCAAATGTAGCAGGTATTTCAGTATATGACACATTAAAAGAACAAACTGGTAGCGAAGCTAAAGCAGAAGAAATTTATGTAAATACACGTGACGCTGCTTATGAAATTATTCAAGCTAAAGGGTCAACATACTATGGTATTGCATTAGCATTGATGCGCATTTCAAAAGCCATTTTAAATAATGAAAATAATGTCTTAAATGTTTCTATACAATTAGATGGTCAATATGGTGGTCACAAAGGTGTTTACCTAGGTGTACCAACATTAGTTAACCAACATGGTGCAGTTAAAATTTATGAAATGCCATTAAGTGCAGAAGAGCAAGCGTTGTTCGACAAATCTGTTAAAACATTAGAAGATACATTCGATTCAATTAAATACTTGTTAGAAGACTAATTCAGATTTAAATTTTTTTAAAATAGATATGTTAGTGATAAGTGAATCTATCAAAGTTGCAGTAATTTGTTTCATTGATAGGTTCATTTTTTGTACAGTCATTGATAGAGAGAACACTTTTGACGTAAAATAATAAATGAATAAAGTATCATGACTCATAAATATAAATGACACGCAACAAATTATCGAGATGTAATTGGCCATATAAGATAGGAATATTACATGAGGTACATTTTAGAGCATGACGACTAGCAATACTATATGGGAGATGGTTTTCGAATGACAAATGTCTTGTATCAACATGGCACATTAGGTACGTTAATGGCTGGCTTATTAGAAGGAACAGCGACTATTAATGAACTATTAGAACATGGTAATTTAGGAATTGCAACGTTAACGGGTTCTGATGGAGAAGTAATCTTTCTAGATGGAAAGGCATATCATGCCAATGAACATAAGCAATTTATAGAGTTAACAGGTGATGAGAAAGTACCATATGCATCGATTACTAATTTTAAAGCAAGTACAACTTTTTCATTGCAACAACTGTCACAAGAAGATGTGTTTGCACAAATTAAAAATGAAATGTTAAGTGAAAATTTATTTTCAGCTGTAAAAATTTATGGCACATTTAAACATATGCATGTACGAATGATGCCTGCTCAGCAACCACCATACACACGTTTGATTGATTCAGCTCGCAGACAGCCGGAAGAAATAAGGCAAAATATTCGTGGTACTGTTGTTGGATTTTTTACACCAGAATTATTTCATGGTGTAGGATCTTCTGGTTTCCATATTCATTTTGCGGATGATGAAAGAAGTTATGGTGGACATGTGCTTGACTTTGAAGTGGATGATGTCATCATTGAACTTCAAAACTTTGAAACATTTCAACAACATTTCCCAGTAAATAATGAGACATTTGTTAAAACGAAAATAGATTACAAAGATGTGGCTGAAGAAATTAGAGAAGCCGAATAACCCTATATTATAAGAAGACCTTAACGATATTAAGAACAGGTGGTTCTTAATACATCGTTAAGGTCTTTAATATATGCGTATGTTTAACATTGTTATTGATACGCTTTTAAAAAGCTGTAAATGGTATCTAAGTATGGTGTGTCGAGTTGATGTGCTCGTGCACGTCGATAAATAAATCCTTGAATCGCTTCAACTTCAAGGGGTTGGTGATGCATAATATCATAATACATGCTCGTACCCATTTCGTCTGGATAACCTTGATATATGGACATAATGGTATCAACGGTTTGCTCTGAAAATTCTAAACCTTCAGCCTGTGCAACCCGACAACCATCTAGTAATAGCTGTCTACACAGTGTACGTATTTCAGGATTATGCATGATTGCAACTGTCTGCCTGCCAAGTGCTGTAATAGAATTAATGCCCAAGTTTACTAACAATTTATACCAAATAGCTTGTTGTATATTTTCTTCTAATACAACATCTATATGACTATTTTGAACCAAATCTTTAAATTGACGAGTTAAAGTACTATCTTGTAATCGCAATTGATAATCTCTAAAATGCGTAACAACATCGCCTTTCTTTTGACCACTTATGTAAACAACTGCTTGATATACGTGTTTATACGGAATACATTCTAATTGACCATACCCATTTTGAGCTAAAATAATGATCGTATCTTCATGTGCAAGATGTGTTAAATGAGGAATAACGTCAGCGAGTTGATGTGTTTTTACAGCTACAATGATCACATCGAATACATTTGTTACATCGTCATAACCCATCACAGTAATGTCTTGTGCCGGTGCATGTGGTACAGTATAATATGTTATTGTTTTGGCGTGTCTCCCGATAAGCGTTGTATTAGGTATTGATTGTTGCAATTCGTAAGCAATTGTTGCACCAACAGCGCCGGGGCCAATAATCGCGACTGATAACATCTTCTTCTTTCCTTTCTATAAAAGATTAATTATACTATTTCTAATAATACTGTAAAAAGAGGTTGAATAACATTGAAAACAGTAAGTCAATTAATAGATATGAAACAAAAGAAAACTAAAATTTCTATGGTAACAGCTTATGATTTTCCAAGTGCCAAACAAGTTGAAGCAGCAAGTATAGATATGATTCTTGTTGGTGATTCATTAGGTATGACAGTACTGGGTTATGAAAGTACGGTACAAGTAACATTAGCTGATATGATTCATCACGGTCGCGCAGTAAGAAGAGGTGCACCAAATACGTTTATTGTTGTTGATATGCCAATTGGTGCAGTAGGTATTTCTATGACTCAAGATTTAAATAATGCTTTAAGACTTTATCAAGAGACAAAAGCAAATGCGATTAAAGCAGAAGGTGCACATATTACTCCGTTTATTGAGAAAGCAACAGCAATTGGCATTCCAGTTGTTGCACATTTAGGATTAACACCTCAAAGTGTTGGCGTTATGGGGTATAAATTACAAGGTGCAACGAAAGAAGCAGCGGAGCAACTTATTTTAGATGCGAAAAATGTAGAACAAGCTGGTGCAGTTGCGTTAGTACTTGAAGCAATTCCAAATGATTTAGCAGAAGAAATTAGCAAGCACTTAACAATTCCAGTCATTGGTATTGGTGCAGGAAAAGGTACAGATGGTCAAGTATTGGTTTATCACGATATGTTAAATTATGGTGTTGAACATAAAGCGAAATTTGTGAAGCAATTTGCTGATTTTAGTGTTGGTGTGGATGGTTTAAAACAATACGATCAAGAAGTTAAATCTGGTGCATTTCCATCAGAAGAATATACGTATAAAAAGAAAATTATGAATGAGGTTAATAACAATGACTAAGCTGATTACTACGGTCAAAGAGATGCAACACATTGTTAAAGCAGCAAAACGCTCTGGCACAACGATTGGTTTTATCCCAACAATGGGAGCTTTACATGATGGACATTTAACGATGATACGTGAATCAGTTAGTACAAATGATATTACAGTTGTGAGTGTATTTGTTAATCCATTACAATTTGGTCCAAACGAAGATTTTGATGCGTATCCTAGACAAATTGATAAAGATTTAGAATTAGTAACAGAAGTAGGAGCTGATATTGTCTTTCATCCTACAGTTGAAGATATGTATCCAGGTGAATTAGGTATTGATGTCAAAGTAGGTCCATTAGCTGATGTGTTAGAAGGAGCGAAGCGTCCAGGGCATTTTGATGGGGTGGTAACAGTAGTTAATAAGCTATTTAATATTGTTATGCCGGATTATGCTTATTTTGGTAAAAAAGATGCCCAGCAATTGGCTATTGTCGAGCAAATGGTAAAAGACTTCAATCATGCTGTTGAAATCATTGGTATTGATATCGTTCGAGAAGCAGATGGTTTGGCGAAAAGTTCAAGAAATGTTTATTTAACGGAGAAAGAACGACAAGAAGCGGTACATTTAAGTAAAAGTTTGCTATTAGCACAATCGTTGTATCAAGACGGTGAACGTCAAAGTAAAGTAATTATAGACAAGGTTACTCAATATCTTGAATCACATATAAGTGGACGCATTGAAGAAGTTGCTGTTTATAGTTATCCTCAATTAGTAGAACAACACGAAATAACTGGACGCATATTTATCTCGTTAGCTGTTAAATTTTCAAAAGCGCGTTTAATAGATAATATAATAATTGGAGCTGAATAAAGTGATAAGAACAATGATGAATGCTAAAATTCATAGAGCAAGAGTGACTGAGTCAAATTTAAATTATGTAGGTAGCATTACGATTGATTCAGATATATTGGAAGCGGTAGACATCTTGCCAAATGAAAAAGTAGCCATTGTGAATAATAATAATGGTGCACGTTTTGAAACATACGTAATAGCTGGTGAAAGAGGTAGTGGTAAAATTTGTTTAAACGGTGCAGCATCAAGACTTGTTGAAGTAGGCGATGTAGTCATAATCATGACTTATGCACAGTTGAATGAAGAAGAAATTAAAAACCATGCACCTAAAGTAGCAGTAATGAATGAAGACAATGTCATTATTGAAATGATTCATGAAAAAGAAAATACGATAGTGTTATAAAATTAAATAGTAAAAGTTAGAAACCTTTAATAGATAACAATGTAGTTATCTATTAGAGGTTTTTATTTTTATGTCTATCTTATTAATCCATCTTTTAATGGTTCTTTTACTAGTTAAATTATATTTTTCAGTTAAAGTACGATAGTTTAATGAACTTTTTAAGTATTCTTGGACTATTTTTAATTCAAATTTGTAATGTTTAGTCATAAAAAATACACCCCATTAAGTTAGATTCTAGTCCAACTTTTGGGATGCATATCAAAGATTCCAAGTGTGTGGTCTTCTTTTGTTATAAAATGCTTTCACTATTTCGAGTTGCTTTATTTATATTTTGTTTATAATTAAAAGCGACCGTAAACGTCACATATCAATTAACTACAGGAATGATTAATTGTGAATCATATTTACCACCAGTATGAATCATGTGTATGCCTTTATTTACAGTTTCTTCATGTTCGTAACGTGTTTTCATTCCAGGTGTACTATTACCAGTTACAATTTCACTACCTTTTACAACAACTTCTAATATTTCTCCTTGTTTAAATAGTGTTCCTGAAGGTAACAATTCAATTTCCACAGGTACAATCTCATCTTGTGACAACTTTAATTCTGTTTCATGTGTATGCCATGGTTGTACAATTGTAGATTTTTCTTGATCTAATTCACGATGTGATACACGCAACCAACCCGTTGACACTTGACCATTTTCAATATGGTTAAAATCAGGGAAGTTAACTTCATTACCACGTCGATCTAACTTTTTAATACCTGCAAATAAATCCATATCATCTGAGTCCGTTGTGCTTACCCATAGTTTTAAGTTCATGTTCCCAACTAACTCAGTATCTTTGTCAAATGTATATTTAAAACGCACGTCTTGTTGGTTATTTTCAGAGTCATATTGTGTCACATGCTCGCTACTAATTTTTGTATGATTTAATGTGTGATTCTCAGCATTTAAATATAAAGGTGTATACTTGGTATTTGGTAAAGGAAACGCTGATGATGTTTTAAATTCACCTTTGTAAAATTGATCTCTGACTTCGTAAATGACGCGAGGTGTATCTTTCCAATCATTATTTTCCTCTTTAAGGTAACAATCAAAGAATGCTTTTTGACGTTCGAGATTCTCTCTAGCGTAGTAGCTTTCCCATTCTTTACGTCCATGAATATATAGCCATTTTTCCTCTGATGCAGCTTGTTTAAACCCTTCAAATGACCCACGGTTGTGTAAACCTTGTGTGGACCAACTTGCACATGTTAGTAGAGGTGTTTTAATTTGATGTAATGGTGCTTGACGTTGCTTCCAAAAATTATCAAACAGTGGGTGTTCTTGTTGTGATTGGATCAAATTTTCAATGTTCGGATTATCTGTCCATCTCGCAAATATACCTTGTATCCAAAAGCGATAAAAGCCCGTATCAGGAATACCACCATGGAATGCCACTTCACGATACATATCATTTAAGCCTTCCCAAGGAATCATTGCTTTTAAATGTGGTGGATTTAATGATGCGACCCACCATTGAGTCACTGCAAGATAAGAAACACCATTTGTCCCGATATTTCCATTACTCCATGGCTGTGTCGCTGCCCATTCAATCACTTCGTAATAATCTTGCGCTTCTCTTTTTGACCATGGAGATAAGACGCCTTTTGATTTGTCACTACCGCGTAATGCAACTTTAACTACGACATAATCATTTGGCACCCAAAATCCTGGGTCAGGTGATTCTTCAGGTGTAAAACTAGATGTCGGAATAGCACCTAATGTTGGCCAGAGTGCACCCATATTTGTAATTTTAGGCTTATTATCTTTACCGTAAGTATCTGCAGACATTACTACAGGGAATTTGCCATCTTTATTCGGTCTGAAAATATTAATATATAGTTTTTCGCCATCGCGCATTTCTATAGTGACATCTTTTTCCATAATCATTTCTTGATTTCCATATTGAATACTGTCGACAACGATGTGGTTAATACCAGCTTTCACTTCATTGACATTAGTTACAGTTAATTTTGGATTTCCTAATAATTGTTGGTTCATTGTTATCACCTTTTCTGTTTGTTTATATCACTTATATTAAACAGGTAAACATTGGGTGCCAATCATCAATGTTGGAGATTTGTAGGATAATGAACATAACGTTTATAATTGTTAATAATCATTGGGGAGGAATTGATACATATGACTATTAGATCGACGTATTAGAAAATCACAAGTTGCAATAAAAAATGCATTTATAGAACTTTTACATCAACAACAATTAGAAGAGATTACTGTGCAACAAATTGCAGATTTAGCTGATGTTAACCGTAGTACGTTTTATACGCATTATTATGATAAATATGATTTACTGGAAAAATTAGAAAATCAGCAGTTGGAAGAAATAAGAGACTTTATTCATGATGACAACTTAAATGAAGCAGTTAAGTTGTCCACTGATAACATCCATCAAATTATGACTGTTTTAATAGATATGATAGAGAAAGATATCGCATTTTATCAATTGATGTTTCGTATGGGGAAAGATTCAAATATACATGAAAAACTATATGACTTAATTATGTGTCATTTACAACGATATAAAAACGAACATGACCAAATTGATGGTATACCATTTTCTTATTTTATGAGTTATGTTTCAGGTGCGGGATTGTCTTTGATAAGACATTGGGTAGAAGATCCAAACCGTATAGACAAAGTTGACTTAATAAGGCATTTTAGTACGATTGTCAATCAAGGGCCTGCAACGATAATTAAAAATATACAATAAAATAAGGCAAGCCATGAATCGAGAGAGGCTTGCCTTTCTAAATAACGTCATTTTATTAAATGGTATCTTCAGCTATAACATTATTGTTGGATTGCGGTATAGTCTTGACCATGTAACATCCAACGAACACCGTATTTATCGGTAAAGATGCCCATTTTGCCACCCCAGAATTGGTCAGCAAACGGTAATTCTATTTCAATTGAAGAATGATTTTTAAGTTGCTCATAGAATGCTTCAACTTTATCAGCATCTTCCTTATTGTTAACATCATAATCAATTAATAATGATATGCCATTATTAATTTTGTCAGCGCGACCAAAAGAATCAGAACATAGAACTTTTACGCCAAGCACTTCAAATTCAGCATGCATAGTTGCTTCTTGAGCATCTTCCTTAGTCATACCAAAATGTGACGCTTGTTCTTCGCCAACTTCTAAACGTTTAACATCAGTTGCACCAAATACTTCTTCGTAATATGCAAGGGCTTCTTTTGAATTTTCAAAAGCGATATAAGGGAATAATGTTGTCATGTAAAACACCTCAATGTATTATTTTTATTACTGAAATCATGTTACATTAAAAATAGACAAAAGTATAATTTTTACGATGAATTGAAATCAATTTTTTGAAAAATACATGGTAAATTGTAGGATGAAATTGCAAAAATAAAATGTATAAATGATTAATCTGTAAAAGTATTTATAATAGACTTTAAATTCGAAGGACCTAGTAAGGTATGTATAATTTATTGCTTTAAACTTTTAATTTGAAAATGTTTTCAAGCACGTAAGAGATTTTCGGGATATAAATGTATTAAAATGAATTTCTAAAATTTATGACTGACATTTAATATAAATCATATATAATAGAAGTTAGTGATTAAATGTGGGAGGTTAAATCATGATTAATGCTGAACCAATTATTGGTAAAATGAAAAATCAAAAAATTAATTATGACAAGGTGCTTAAAAAGTTAATCGGGCAATGGGAAAGAGAAGCAATCAGACCTAAAATTTTATTACATAGTTGTTGCGCACCTTGTAGTACATATACATTAGAGTTTTTAACACAATATGCAGATATTGCAATTTACTTTGCAAATTCAAATATTCATCCGAAAAATGAATATTTACGACGCGCTAAAGTACAAGAACAATTTGTGGAAGATTTTAATCGCAACACTGGTGCAAATGTTAAATATATTGAAGCGCCTTATGAACCGCACAAATTTATGAAAATGGTTAAAGATAAAGAATTAGCTGATGAAAAAGAAGGCGGCTTACGTTGTACCGCTTGTTTTGAAATGCGTTTGGATATTGTAGCGAAAGCAGCTGTAGAACATGGTTATGATTATTTTGGTAGTGCAATCACGTTATCACCTAAAAAGAACGCACAATTAATCAATGAACTTGGTATGGATGTCCAAAAAATATACGATGTGAACTATTTGCCAAGTGATTTTAAGAAAAGTAAAGGTTATGAGCGTTCCATAGAAATGTGTAATGACTATAATATCTTTAGGCAGTGTTATTGTGGATGTGTCTTTGCAGCGATGCAACAAGGTATTGATTTTAAAACAGTTAATAAAGAAGCGAAAGCATTTTTAGAACAATATCCAGATTAATCATTGGAAATGAGATAAAAGGCAGGCGCATATACAAGCCATGCCCCATTATAAATCATCAAATAGAAACCCGAGACTTTAGTGAAATGAATCATACTAAAATCTCGGGTTATTTAATCGTATATATTGCAATTATGATGAGTAACCGGAGCCTGAGACATCAATCAATGTCCTAGGATCAATGACGAAGGTTACATCATTTTATGAACAAATCGTATAATTGCTAAAATGACAATGACAAGCGTTGAAATAAGAGAAAACACTTTAAACTTTTTGTAATCGTTTTTCGTTTCATTTTCTCCTGTTTTCATCATTTCGCGTAGCTCTTGCTCGATTTCTAAATCAAGATCTGTTTTACGATAACCATTCAAACCTTGACGTTCGTCTTCTTCAGGTTGATTTTGTTGCTGTGTGTCTTTGTTGTCAGAAGTCGCTACTGTTTTTTTATTATCTATTTCATTAGTCATAACAAACGCCTCCGTTATAAAAACGCTATATTTGATGATATATGATATTTGAGCCATTTTTTTAAAAAATGGTGATAAATATATCTTCTTGAGTTATATCATAATTTTATTAAGACGATTCAGCAAGTTTTATAGTACCATTTTACTATTTTGATTTGGCATCTAATCCAATAATGTCACTGACATTGTCAAAATGATTATCTTTTAAGTAGCGTGCGATGTCTTTATTCATTTTCTTAGTTAGGCCTGGGCCTTCAATAACAAGTGATGAATAAATTTGAATAAGTGATGCACCATGACGCATCATTTTAATTGCATCTTCAGCACTAAAGACACCGCCTGTACCTATAATTAAAAAGTCACCATTTGTTTGCTGATAAGCATACTTAATCAATTTTAAATTACGTTCAAATAATGGACGGCCACTCAAACCACCTTCTTCGACTTTATTAGCAGAAGTTAAACCATCTCGTTGACGCGTTGTGTTTGCTAAAATAACACCATTAAACGTTTCAGTTATAGCTGGTAAAAGAGCTTTTAAGCCATCAAAATCCATATCTGATGTAAGTTTTAAATAGATAGGTACTGTAACATTATGTTCTTCTTTAAATGTTGTTAAAGCTTCACATAACATTGAAAATTCATCTTTATCATGGAAATTTTGAAGGTTTTCAGTATTTGGAGAACTGATATTGACTGTGAAAAATGAAACGTCGTGTTTAAACGTATCAATGACTTTTATATAATCTTGATAACGCGCTTCATAAGGTGTCATTTTATTCACACCAACATTGATACCAACAGGCACTTGATAAGCATTTTTACGCAAATGACTGAGTGCTTTGTTCATACCAATATTATTAAAGCCCATACGGTTTATCAAGGCATCATCTTCTAATAATCTAAACATGCGTGGTTGAGGGTTGCCCGGTTGAGGTTTAGGTGTGATACCACCTAATTCTAATGCACCGAATCCAAGGTGTTCCAATGCTTTTGGCACTTCGCAAGATTTGTCGAAACCAGCAGCTAAGCCAATTGGGTTTTCGTACGTATTACCTTGTATTGTTTGAGATAACGTTGGATTCTTGTAAGTGAATAGTTTATCGACGACTGGGAATAAAAACGGAAACTTTTGTAACGTTTTTAATGCATCGATAGTTAGTCCGTGTGCTTTTTCGGGTTCGATTTTGAATAACAAAGGTTTAATTAATTTGTACATGAGTATGCTCCTATTTCATTATATTTGAGGCTTACTATCCTCAACTTAATATTTGTGAAATATATTCTTTTAATAGACTAGCATTTCCCTACATAATTTCCTAGTTAAAACCCAAAAGTTTTGAAAATTGACGCAAGTTTGAATAACGTTTTTGAGATTAAATCATCCTAATTAGGCAATATAATAGTATAAAGTAAGTAGATTGGAAGGTGTTTGTATGAATGAACGATGGTTGGAGCATTTGCCTTTAAATGATATTAAAGAGATTTCACCAGTAAGTGGGGGTGATGTAAACGAAGCATATTGTGTCGAAACTGATACGGATACATTTTTCTTACTTGTCCAACGTGGGCGTAAAGAATCATTTTATGCTGCAGAAATTGCGGGTTTAAATGAATTTGAGCGTGCAGGTATCACGGCACCTAGAGTAATTGCAAGTGGCGAGGTTAACGGTGATGCGTATTTAGTGATGACGTATTTAGAAGAAGGGGCTTCAGGGAGTCAACGCCAATTAGGGCAACTCGTAGCTCAATTACACAGTCAGCAACAAGAAGAAGGCAAATTTGGCTTCTCATTACCTTATGAAGGTGGCGATATTTCTTTTGATAATCATTGGCAAGACGATTGGTGTACCATTTTTGTCGACAAGCGCATGGACCATTTGAAAGATGAGTTGCTAAATAGAGGATTATGGGATGCCAACGATATCAAAGTATATGACAAAGTGCGACGTCAAATTGTGGCGGAATTAGAAAAGCATCAAAGTAAACCGTCTTTATTACATGGTGACCTATGGGGTGGTAATTATATGTTCTTACAAGATGGTCGTCCGGCGTTATTTGATCCAGCACCATTATATGGTGACAGGGAATTTGATATCGGTATTACAACGGTATTTGGTGGTTTTACGAGCGAATTTTATGATGCGTATAATAAACATTATCCACTCGCAAAAGGTGCATCCTATAGACTTGAATTTTATCGTTTATATTTATTGATGGTGCATTTATTGAAATTTGGTGAGATGTACCGTGATAGTGTTACGCATTCTATGGATAAGATTTTACAAGATCCAGCAGGTTAGTTATTACGTTAGATTGAGATAATAATATGCACAGATATTTTTACAATGAGAAGGCCTTCAGCTGCCTCAATAAAAATATTTGTGCTTTTTTATTGTTGGAAAATAAAATTTTAATCTCTATTGTTAATTTCTGTAACGCAAAACAAGATTGAGTTGCAATAAAAGTGATTTTCCAACTTTTTGTTCAATAAAATTCTAGGAATGATACATATTTATTGATACAATAATTTTGAATATAATCACAAAACAATATTTAAGTATAATTGAATGTTTGAATATCATATATTGATACAGTTTCTAATAATTTTAAAATAATTTAAATGGAGAGAGGTGTAAATGATGAGTACAGTTCAAAGTGATATTTTCAAGACAAATAGTGCATCATCATCTATTAAAAGCGCTGTTGAAACATGTAATAATGTATCGAAACCGGACAAAGATGAAAGTACAACAGTAAGTGGAAATAATAATGCTCATAATGCGATAGATGATTTGATTAGTAAGAATCAATCTGTTGCTGAAGCAATACGAACTGCGAGCGATAATATACAAAAAGTTGGCGAAGAATTTAATCAAACGGACATAATGATTGGTAATGAAATTGCTAAAAATTAAAACGTGGTGAAATGATGTCTAATAAACTTGATGAAATCAATAAAATGATTACAGCGAAACATAAGCAAATGGATGACTTATATGATGAAAAGCAAGAGGTTAAAGCGTTGATAGATGAAAATGATGAGCTTAATCATTCGATAGATCAATTATATCAACATTTAGGTGAGCGTTATTATAGTAGCAATATGGCTAGTCGTATGGAACAGTTCCGCGATGAATTTCATTTTGCGAAACGGCGTTCAACGGAAGCGTTATACGAGCAGCAACAGCAAATTCAACATGGCATTCGTAAAGCGGAAGAAGAGATGATTGACTTGGAAATGCGAAGGATTATCGAAATTGAGACGGTGACAAAGGAGGAAAATAAATGGAAACTATAGGAAGCATTATTTATTTAAAAGAAGGTTCGCAAAAGTTAATGATTATTAATAGAGGACCAATTGTAGAAATTGAAAATCAAAAGTACATGTTTGACTATTCTGCATGTAAATATCCGATTGGTGTTGTGGAAGATGAAATTTATTATTTTAACGAAGAAAATATAGATTCAGTTATTTTTAAAGGTTATTCTGATCAAGATGAGGTTAGATTTCAAGAGTTATTTGATAATATGAAACAAAATTTGGATAGTGATATACAACGCGGAGAAGTTACGCCACAATAAAGAAATACTTTATCTTTAGAAATGAGTATTTCTTATGCATGAGTTTTACACATGTATGCCTATTTTTAAGTACACATGAGCTGTGGCTAATGCGTAAGAATCTGGGACATAAATAAATATTCTAGGCTCTAATGAATGTCTATTGCAATCATTTGAACTAACCGTAGCATCCTTAAATTTAATAAAAAAGACACATACCAACTTCCGAAATGTAGATGAATTCTCTACAATAACGGAAGTTTTTCTTTTAATATTGAAATTTCTCAAGGATAGGTCTATACTTTATAAATCGTAATAATTACGATTTATTATCGAAAACAATAATTTGAAATAGATCATTGAGGGAGTGTTAACATGCAACATCATAAAGTGGCTATTATCGGGGCCGGTGCTGCAGGTATAGGTATGGCTATTACCTTAAAAGATTTTGGTATAGAAGATGTCATTATTTTAGAAAAAGGAACAGTAGGGCATTCATTTAAACATTGGCCGAAATCTACGCGTACGATTACGCCGTCATTTACATCTAATGGATTTGGTATGCCTGATATGAATGCAGTTTCCATGGATACTTCACCAGCATTTACATTTAATGAAGAACATATTTCCGGCGAAACATATGCTGAATATTTACAAGTGGTTGCCAACCATTACGAGCTGAATATCATTGAAAATACAGTTGTTAGAAATGTAACTGTAGACGATGCATATTATACGATTGCAACGACAACAGATACATATAACGCGGATTATATCTTTGTCGCAACAGGTGATTATAGTTTCCCTAAAAAGCCTTTTAAATACGGTATTCATTATAGTGAAATTGAAAACTTTAATAGATTTAATAAGGGGCAATATGTGATTATCGGAGGTAATGAAAGTGGCTTTGATGCTGCATATCAACTTGCAAAAAATGGCTCTGACATCGCACTTTATACTAGTACAACCGGTTTAAATGATCCGGATGCTGATCCTAGTGTTAGATTGTCACCTTATACACGTCAGCGAATAGGTAATGTCATTAAGCAAGGTGCTCGCATTGAAATGAATGTACATTATACAGTTAAAGATATTGATTTTAACAATGGACAGTATCATATCAGTTTTGATAAGGGACAAAGTGTGCATACGCCTCATGAACCAATATTAGCAACTGGTTTTGATGCAACAAAAAATCCAATCGTTCAACAATTATTTGCAGTAACGAATCAAGATATTAAATTAACAACACATGATGAATCGACACGTTATCCGAATATTTTTATGATTGGTGCAACAGTTGAAAATGATAATGCCAAATTATGCTATATCTATAAATTCAGAGCGCGATTTGCAGTACTTGCACATCTTTTAACACAGCGGGAAGGCTTGCCAGCTAAACAAGAGGTCATTGAAAATTACCAAAAAAATCAAATGTATTTAGATGATTATTCATGTTGTGAAGTGTCATGCACATGTTAGAAGTGAAATATGATATGAGAACTGGGCATTATACGCCCATACCTAATGAACCTCATTATTTGGTTATTAGTCATGCGGATAAACTTACCGCAACAGAAAAAGCGAAATTAAGATTACTAATCATTAAACAGAAATTAGATATTTCATTGGTAGAAAGTGTAGCTTCTTCGCCTATAGCGAGCGAACATGTGATAGAGCAATTAACACTATTTCAACATGAGCGACGACATTTAAGGCCTAAAATAAGTGCGATATTTTTAGCCTGGTTGTTGATATTTTTAATGTTTGCATTGCCAATCGGTATCGCTTATCAATTTTCAGATTGGTTTCAAAATCAGTATGTATCAGCATGGATAGAATGTTTAACTCAAACAACATTGTTCAATCACGATATATTACAGCATATATTATTTGGTGATTATGGTGTGCTTTCACTTGGAACATATTCGCTCGTATGGGCATTGCCGGTTGTAATATTGATTAGTTTATCAACTGCTATAATTGATCAAACAGGACTCAAATCATGGATGATATGGGCAATTGAACCGTCAATGTTACGGATAGGATTACAAGGTAATGATATCGTGCCACTATTAGAAGGGTTTGGATGTAATGCAGCAGCCATTTCACAAGCAGCAAATCAATGTCATATTTGTTCGAAAACACAGTGCATGAGCTTGATAAGTTTTGGAAGTTCTTGTAGTTATCAAATAGGGGCGACTTTATCTATTTTTAGTGTAGCTGGAAAGTCATGGCTATTTATGCCGTACTTAATATTAGTACTTTTAGGTGGCATCTTACATAATAGGATATGGTTGAAAAAGAATGATCAACAACTTAGCGTTCCACTACCTTATGATAGGCAATTACATATGCCAAATATACGTCAAATGTTGCTACAAATGTGGCAAAATATACAAATGTTTATCGTTCAAGCGCTACCTATTTTTATCGCAATCTGTCTTATTGTTAGTATTTTATCACTAACGCCAATTTTGAATGTTTTATCACAAATATTTACACCTATATTATCGTTATTAGGCATCTCGTCAGAATTGTCACCAGGGATTTTATTTTCAATGATTCGAAAAGACGGCATGCTCTTGTTTAATTTGCATCAGGGCGCCTTATTACAAGGAATGACAGCAACACAGTTACTACTACTTGTGTTTTTTAGTTCAACTTTTACAGCGTGCTCGGTCACAATGACGATGCTTTTGAAACATTTAGGTGGTCAGTCAGCACTAAAATTAATTGGAAAGCAAATGGTGACATCATTGTCTTTAGTTATTGGTGTAGGCATCATTGTTAAAATAGTAATGCTGATTATTTAAAAAAGAAATGAACTATAACTGAATATAGAGTCATGTCAGCCAATAGGAAAGCTATCTTGGAATATTCTATTCATATGAAGTATAAGAGGAGAGTCGCAGATGAAAATAGTTATTATAGGTGGGTTTTTAGGTGGCGGTAAAACGACTGTCTTAAATCATTTGCTCGCTGAATCATTAAAGGAGTCGCTGAAACCGGCAGTTATCATGAATGAATTTGGCAAAATGAGTGTTGATGGTGCCTTAGTATCTGAAGACATACCTTTAAGTGAACTGACAGAGGGGTGTATCTGTTGTGAGATGAAAGCAGATGTATCAGAACAGTTACATCAATTATATCTAGAAGAACAACCAGACATTGTATTTATTGAATGCAGTGGGATTGCAGAACCGGTCTCTGTCTTAGATGCTTGTTTAACGCCTATTTTAGCTCCGTTTACAACAATTACACATATGATTGGTGTGGTGGATGCAAGTATTTACCACCAGATAAGTAATTTTCCTAGGGATGTACAGGGGTTGTTTTATGAGCAACTAGCATACTGTTCTGTATTATTTGTAAATAAAATAGATTTAGCGTATGTCGATGCTACGAGTAAACTGTTAAAAGATTTAGAAGTAATCAATCCAGATGCTGATATACAAGTTGGTATGCATGGCAGAGTCACTTTGCCAATAGCACTAAAACATATGACAATAGCTTCTTCGAGTAAACATGAAACATTACACAAAACAATGAATCATCAACTCATTCAATCACCAGTAAAATGTACTAAAGCACAGTTTATAGAACGTTTAGCATGCCTTCCATCTCATATTTATAGGTTGAAGGGATTTATGACATTCCAAGACACCACACAAACATATCTCATTCAATATACTCAAGGACAATACGAATTAATTCCTATGTCATTTTCGAAAAAAGTACCAGAGTATTTAGTCCTTATAGGAAAAGGCATTTCAAAGGAAGACTATCAATGTTTAGAACAGTAGTGTTGTTAGTGGAAGAGAAAAGCCAGCACATAACTAATTTAAAATATCAATTGAATTAATCGTTGAAATACAAAAAAATAAGCTTGGACAGTCATCAAAAAATTTTTGAAAACTGTCCAAGATTTTTGTTTACTGTTTAATAGGGGGCATTAATTATCCCCATATATTTAACAATACTTCAGCAAAGCCGTTAGGTTTTTGTATATAACCTAAATGACCGCCTGGGATATCTACAATAGGTATGCCAGTTTTTTTATTAATATAAAAGTTAACATCTTGTGGGAATGACCCTCTAGAATCAGTGCCATTTAATAGTGTTATTTTATCGCTATTTTTTTTGAAATCATCTAACGTAATATCTGAATGCGTATATTGTCTAATTTCAAATTCTGACCAGAACATTGTGCGTTTGTATTGTTCTTTTCGTCCTTCTTCTGTATCGGCAGGTTGAGACATCATTTTTGCATCAATTGGTGCGATATTTAGTGTTTCACCAAATGTTTGCATGCCTTTTTCTAAGCCTTCTGTTAAAATTTGATGCACAATGTCATCATTCTTATCTTTCCAATAAGTACTATCCGGTAAAAATGTATTTATAGGTGGTTCGTGGAACGCAATTTTTTTAACGACTTCAGGGTGATCTTTTAATACGTGCATAGCAACAATAGAACCTGAACTTGAGCCTAATACATAGACCGGTTCATCACTTAATGATTTCGCAAGTTCTGCAATATCTTGTGCATCACGTTTGACACGATAATCACTGTCAGGATTTGTTGCTGAATCAGGAAGTGGTTCGGTTAATTCACTTTCTCCATAATCGCGTCGGTCTACTGCTACAACAGTAAAATGATTTTTTAACTGTTCTGCAAGTGGTAGAAAAATGTCTCCGGTACCGTTTGCACCAGGAATAAAGATGAGTACGGGTCCTTGTCCGACTTGATGGTATCGTAATTTAGCACCTTGTAATTCTAAAGTTTCCATATCAATGACCTCCATTTGTTAATTGTTAGATGATAAACCTAATAATTTAGCACCATTTGTATAACTTATTTTCTCTTTTTCTTCATCTGTTAAACCAAGTTCATCTAAAAATACACCTAAATTTTCAGGCTCAATATATGGATAGTCAGCAGCATAAAGAATTCTATCAATACCTACTTCTTTCTTGACTAAATCAAACTGTGGCTTCGTTAACATGCCACTCGGCGTGATATAAAAATTATTTTTAAAGTAATAGCTTACAGAATGGTTCAAATGTTCAGCGTATAAAGCCTCATCCATGCGTTCCAAGAAGAAGGGAATAAACTCACCCCAATGTCCAATAATCATATTTAACTTAGGATAGCGATCAAAGATGCCAGATAATACTAAATGTACTGCATGAATGCCTACATCAATGTGCCAACCATAGCCAAAACATGCAAATGTTGCCGCAGTTATTTCAGGATAATTACCTGTATAGTATGATTGATAAATGTCGCTATTAACTGGGGCAGGGTGTAAATAAATTGGTACTTCTAAAGCTTCAGCCGTCTTGAAGATAATATCGTATTTGTCCTGATCAAGAAAACCATCTTGTGCACGTCCCATAATGAGCGCGCCTTTAAATCCTAAATCATTGACACAACGTTCAAATTCTTGAGCAGCAGCTTCAGGTTCATTAATAGGTAATGTCGCAAAACCTATAAAACGTTCAGGATACTGTGAAATATAATCGGCTAATTGATTGTTTGCTTTTTTACATAATTCAATAGCTTGTTGACCAACTAAATTAGAAGGTGAGCCATTTCCATATGATAAAACCTGGAATTGAACATCTTGATTATCCATGAATTGAATGCGTTTATCATGACCAGATAATTCATCAGCATTTGTAAAGCCAGTTTTTTTCTCAAGTCCTTCTAACATTACTTTCATAGGAACCCCGTTAGGGTCTGCTGTTATTGCCTTCATTGTCTCTTTTTGAATTTCATCAATAACATAATGTTCTTCAAATGTGATACTTTTCATTTATTTCCCCTCCATATTGTTTTACATGTTTATTGCATCTATTACAGAAACATTTTATCTATACCCCTTAATAGCTTTTTATAACAACTGTATGATCTACCAAGGCATTTCCCCGTTACCATTAACAAATGTACCTGTTGGTCCGTCCTCATCAATTGTTGCTAATTGGATAATAGGTTTAACACCTTCAGAAACATGTTTTGAATTATTACTAAAATCACCAACTAAATCAGTATTTGTAGCACCCGGATCAGCGGCATTAATTTGCATATTGGGTAAACCTTTAGCATATTGTAAAGTCAACATTGTTACCGCTGATTTTGATGAGCAATAAGCTAATGAATTTACTTTAGATTCAGCTGTTTCTGGATTCGTAACCATGCCAAATGATCCTAAACCACTTGATACATTGACAACGACAGGTTGTTCAGATTTTTCTAAAAGTGGAATAAACGTATTCATCATTCGAACGATACCAAACACATTAGTTTGATATACTTCTTCAACATCACGAGGTGTCAATTCTGAAGGCGCTGAAAATTGACCAGAAATACCTGCGTTATTAATCAATATATCAAGACGACCTTCTTTTTCAGCAATCATGTTATAAGCATTTTTAACTGAATAATCGCTTGTAACATCTAATTGTACGTAATGTACACCGAGCTTTTGCGAAGCTTGTTGACCACGTACATCGTTACGTGAACCAATGTATACTTTATAACCCAATGCTTTGAGTGCTTTTGCACTTTCATATCCTAACCCTTTATTTCCGCCTGTAATTAATACAATTTTAGTCATTACGTTCCACCTCATCTAAGTAAATGTTTAATAAATAATTTCTATATGTTTCAATTGAAATATGACGATCCTCTATTTGGAATCCAAATTCACGTGTTGATAAGGATTGTAATAGCATATCAGTTTTGAATCTTGAAAATTTTACATCATCACTTTTCAGTAATTCATGATAAAAATTGAATAATTGTTGATAAAATGCGCTTTGGTAAAAACGTAATTTATTGTTGCCAGCTTCGATACAATGCAGCAATGCTTTATTGTCCAATTTAAATTGCAAAAGCAAATCAAGTGATACTTTCATAACCTCATATTTAGAATGATAGACATCTTTAATTTGTTGGAATTGTTTCATGAAAACATCGAGATCTCTTTGAATAACATAAAAGCATAAATCACTTTTATCTTTGAAATGTCGATAGAGTGTTCCCATACCTATACCTAATTCTTTGGCTATTCGATTCATACTAATATTTTCGACACCCTCTTCGCTAAAAAGATTATGTGCTAATTCTTCGATTCGTTGTCTGTTTTCTTGAGCGTCTTTGCGCATTCTTTCACCTTCTTGAATAGTTAAAATTGACAAACGGATAATACTCCGTTTATTATAAGTCTTGATTAAAAGTATAGCAATTTATATGCAATGTAAGAATACATTCCGAAGAAAAGAGTGATGAATTTGTCATTAAATAAAGAACAACGTCGCACAACACAAGAAGAATTAGAAGCACATTTTAAAATTTCAACATTTACTATCCAAGATATAGCAATAAAGTTAGATACTGCACCTGACAAAGTGGAAAAAGTATTACAGATGAAGGCGCCATTGGGTGTTTTTAGTAACCAATTACAAAGTTTTATTCATTTAGTATGGGATGTTAGAGATGTGATTAATAACAATATTAAGGAAAACGGACTAACACCAGAACCATATACGTATTTAAAAGGTGAGAAAGAAGATTACTGGTTCCTAAGATAAACAGAGGGAGTGTGGTTAAACATGAAAGAGATATTAGTTATAGGTGCTACAGGCAAACAAGGAAATGCTGTTGTTAAGCAGTTGTTAGAAGACGGTTGGCATGTAAGTGCGTTAACAAGAAATAAGAATAATCTTAAACTTTCCAATATAGAACATCCTCACTTAACAATCGTTGAAGGCGATTTAAGTAATCGTGCTAGTTTGAAGTCTGCAATGAATGGAAAATACGGTCTTTATAGTATTCAACCAATCATTAAAGATGATATTGATGAAGAACTAAGACAAGGCACAATGTTAATTGAGGTAGCAGAAGAAGAAAAGATTCAACACATTGTTTATAGTACTGCAGGGGGAGTTAATCGTAATCGAACAGGACCTCATTTTGAAACGTTAGCAGAAATAGAAAATAGATTAATGGCTTCAAACGTAAATACTACAATTATTAAACCTTCGTTTTTCATGGATAATTTTTTACGAATTGCAAATGTTGAAGATGAACGCATAACATTGCCAGAATTCATCCAACCGAATATTAAGTTTACTATGATTTCAGCTAAAGATATTGCTAAAATTGCTGCATATTTATTTGAACACCCGAATCAATTTAACCATAAATCATTAGAAATCGGTTCGGATGAACTAACATTAACTGAAGTAGGAACTATTTTTAGTAAAGTAACGGGCAAACCAACCGTAATTGAAGGAGAATTTGTTAGTGGTACTGCAGAAAGACAATGGTTAGAGGAAAAAGGGTATGAGGTAGATTTCGAATTAATGTCTGAAATCAATCCTACTAAATTATCTTTAAATACTTGGCTTAAAGAACAAGGTTTCTAAATATGAGATAGATGGAGTGAGATTATGATTCAATCAATGTGGTTCAATTTGCATGTCCAAGATTTAGAGAAGAGTGAACAATTTTATAGGTCATTAGGTTTTGAAATTAATAAAAATCCACAAATGTTAGATAAAATGGTTGGTATTCAAATAGGTCAAACAACAGTAATTTTAATTGAAAATAATCATTTTGAAAAGGTGAGTCAGCAAAGTGTGGATGTGAAACCAAATGAAGTTATGATTTCGTTAGGTGTGCAAACGAATGAAGAAGTAGATCGTTTAGTGAATAAAGTGAAAGAAGCAGGTGGTACAGTTATTCAAGAACCAACTGTAAGCCAAGGCTTTTATGGAGCGATGTTCAAAGATCTTGATGGTCATCATTTTAACTTTTTAGTCTGTTAAATTAATTGTCAATTGATGTCATAAAATAAGCCCATACATAAATGGAATTTTAAGCTGTATGTATATGTCATAAATATTGATGACATGCATAAGCGAAATCCATCATGTATGGGCTTTGTTGTAGTGTTAACTAGTTATATTTGGTATTAAAAATTAGTTTTGAATATGACCATATTGTTGACGTAAATCGTAGACTTTATTAGGTGTAACGTCTTGACCAAGTGGATCAACGACTTTCATTGTAGAAAATGTTGTTAACACTTGACCTCGAATCATGCTTAAATAGTCCTGTCTCAAAGCATGTTGTTCTTGTTTTTCAGCTACAGTAAGTGGCTGCACTTTTTCTTTATTTGCAAGTTCATTAATTCTATCTAAAATTTTCATATAGTTATTTCCTCCTAAGAATGTTGATTGATAAGTTTAAAAAGTATTTTAAAGGTACCTCTTATTAATCAATACGTTTATTCATGCTAAATTTTATTTTTTGTGCTAACTCACGCACATTTTCAAGTTTTAATTAAGGGATTTGAAATTACTGTTTAACAAATAGGTAAAATATTTAGCGATGATTAATTAGATAATTGAAGTAAAGTTGAAGTTATATTGGTGGAGTTGGTACTTATGAAAGGATGACGGTTCTGAGCATAGAAACTAACTTTGTCAGATGGAATCTCATTAAATTGCGCAAATGTAAACAACTTATTATTAGACAGTTTAAAGCCATATATATGACTTCTAATTAAACCGTTATTAAATTGAGTTATATAATTTTTATAGTTCATTTGATAGACAATTTGTTGTAGGCTAAGTGCAATAACTTTCATTATTTGCTTCATTTTAAACTTCAATTTAGTATCGCCAATTGTTAGTACATATTTACTACCACTTTGATACATTAATGATAAGTGTAATTGTGTATATTCAAACCCCATAGGCTCGTCTGTCTCGCTCACGTCTATCCCTCCTTTCCGTTTTATAAACAACACACATTAACTAAACAACATATGTTGTTTAAATATACTATACTACCATCTCAAATATTTGCAATAAACACGCTCACTTTATCTATTGCTTAGACAACATTTAGAAAAAAGTGTTGTTTAAGTATACAAAAACGCTTGTCATGAGCGTACATAGATTGATATTGAGGTTGTTTAAAATCTATATGCGTTTAGACAAGCGTCGTACATTTATGATGTTGTATGTAAGGCATATCTTTGTTCTGCTAATTTGTAGCGAGAAAATATATTTATTTTGAGTAGGGTGTTAAATGCTTAATGATAATACTGAAGTAAAATCATGCCGCGATGCGATATATCTTTATCATTTAAAAATGAGCAATATGATGTATTAAAAATGGAAGGTTGTTATCGATAAAAAAGTCTGCTGAATCTTGGCTTGTATTTAACCAATGTAAAGCTAAACCGGATACACCAGCTGCTAAGAAACTTGCACTATTAACAATGATATCTCTTTGGTGATCTGAATAACTGTTTTCTAACATGATGGCAAAAATATCTTCTAACTCATTATTGATACGTTGGTGTGCTTTATGGCAAAATGCTTGGCTATTTAACTCACATGACTTTTCAACATCTTTCATATAATTAGCAATCGAAATAAAAATATTGCGTAGTACCTTGTCATTAATAACATTTGAAATGTTCAAGTTATCATTGAGGTCTTTTAAAATAGTAACAGATAATGTGTAATCTAAAATATCTTCTTTATCGGTAAAGTGAGCATAAAAAGTTGCGCGATTTACTGTTGCGATATCAGTAATATCCTTAACGGTTATTTGTGATAATTTCTTTTCTCGAGAAACTTTTTGAAAAGCGTTTACTAGTAATTGTTTTGTTCTTATAATTCTTGGATCTATCGATTTATTTCCCATCATTTGTCACCTATCTAACAATTGTTGTTTTAATCATATTATCAATATATCTTAATTTAATGTCAATGTTATTAATTTTATGAAGACTAAAGAGATTCATAAATATAAATAGAGTTAATGATATACAGGTAAGTACTACTTTCTTCTATAATTAATAGTCATTTTTGAAGCATTAATGAGAATAAAAATGTATTTAACAATATGTTTGAAAAATTTTCGAAATTTTTATCTAAAAATTCAGAATTTTGTGATATACTATTTTTCATAGTCTTGAGTTATAGATGATATCGCTAGCCTAAATATAACAACATCGGCATGCACATCTTAGAATTTAAGCTAGTGGTAGCTTATAACTTAAGGCTCTTTATTATTTGCATAAAGATGCGTATACATAAGTGGAAGGATGATATTATGACATCAATTAAAACAATTACACCAAAAGATTTTATATTTAGAGTTTTATCGGGTGTCGCCATAGGTATTGTTGCGGGTTTAGTTCCTAATGCGATACTCGGAGAAATTTTTAAGTACTTTATGGATTATCATCCGATTTTTAAAACATTACTGGGTGTTGTAGTAGCAATTCAATTTACAGTACCAGCTTTGATTGGTGCATTGATTGCAATGAAGTTTGATTTGTCGCCATTAGCAATTGCAGTTGTATCTAGTGCTGCATATGTAGGAAGCGGAGCAGCGCAATTTAAAAATGGCGCTTGGGTTATTGCTGGTATAGGTGACCTGATTAATACTATGATCACAGCAGCTATAGCTGTATTATTTATTTTGTTAATTCAACATCGCGTCGGTAGTATGGCGTTGATTGTGTTTCCAACAGTAGTTGGAGGTATTTCAGGAGCTATAGGCGTTCTAATATTGCCATATACTAGAATGATTACAACAGGCATTGGTAATATGGTAAATGGATTTACAGAATTACAACCAATTATAATGAGTATTTTAATTTCAATGGTATTTAGTCTTATTATTATTTCACCGTTATCGACGGTAGCTATTGCTTTTGCAATAGGTATTACTGGGCTGGCTGCTGGATCTGCTTCAATTGGAATTTCAGCAACTGAAGCTGTTCTTATTATTGGAACTAGTAGAGTAAATAGATTAGGTGTACCGCTATCTGTATTTTTCGGTGGGGTTAAAATGATGATACCGAATATAGTAAAATATCCAATTTTAATGTTGCCAATATTAACGACTGCAATTGTATCAGGTTTGGTATCAGCAATAGTTGGTATTTATGGAACGAAAGAATCTGCTGGATTTGGTTTCATAGGTATGGTTGGGCCAATCAATGCGTTTAAATTTATGCATGTTGATTCAGCATTGTTAAGTGTATTGCTCATTGTAGTTGCTTTCTTTGTAGTCCCATTCCTTACAGCGTGGGTTGCGGATACCATTTATAGAAAAATTTTTCGCCTGTATACAAATGATATTTTCAAATTTATGGGATAATTTCAGTTTTATCTATTGAAATCGGTCTATCTTAAAAATATAAGTTTAGATTAGCAAAACAATTTAAATGAAATCTTTTATTATAGAAGAAAGTTGCTCAGTTGATTAAAACTAAATATGTCTTTTGAAAAAGAAAGACACTAATTTAATAAAAGATGTGTGTTCTATAATTTTGGATACATACTATTTATAGCATTCAATACAAGTGTTAAATCATGCTTATTGAATGCTTTTTAATTGGATATAATTCATCAAAAACAGCTGCTTTTGATGTCAATAATATTACAGCAATGTAACAAAAATACAATCTGTAATATTACGAAAGCTGTAATAGTTGAGCTAAATATAGTAAAAAACTTATGTTTTTCTAACTGTTTCAAGAATAAATAAGATTCTAAAAGAGTTATATTTCACATTACAGTATAAAACAACCATATTTCAACATTACAAATCACAATTGATATTGTAATGTTTTGTAATGGAAGTGTAATTTACTGGCTACTTTTTTATGATATAGTGATTACCGTTGAAAGAAATAAAAGACATTTTAAACTTGCACTACGACATTTAAATTCAAATATAATTACTAAAAACATAAAACTTACAATTATTACTGGAGGATTTTTTACTATGAAAAAGACAATTATGGCATCATCATTAGCAGTGGCATTAGGTGTAACAGGTTACGCAGCAAGCACAGGACATGAAGCACACGCTGCTGAAGTAAACGTTGATCAAGCACACTTAGTTGATTTAGCACACAATCACCAAGATCAATTAAATGCAGCTCCAATCAAAGATGGTGCATATGACATCCACTTTGTAAAAGATGGTTTCCAATATAACTTCACTTCAAATGGTACTACATGGTCATGGAGCTATGAAGCAGCTAATGGTCAAACTGCTGGTTTCTCAAACGTTGCAGGTGCTGACTACACTACTTCATACAACCAAGGTTCAGATGTACAATCAGTAAGCTACAATGCACAATCAAGCAGCTCAAATGTTGCAGCTGTTTCGGCTCCAACTTACCATAACTACAGCACTTCAACTACTTCAAGTTCAGTGAGATTAAGCAATGGTAATACTGCAGGTGCTACTGGTTCATCAGCAGCTCAAATCATGGCTCAACGTACTGGTGTTTCAGCTTCTACATGGGCTGCAATCATCGCTCGTGAATCAAATGGTCAAGTAAATGCTTACAACCCATCAGGTGCTTCAGGTTTATTCCAAACTATGCCAGGTTGGGGTCCAACTAGTACAGTTGACCAACAAATCAACGCAGCTGTTAAAGCATACAAAGCTCAAGGTTTAGGTGCTTGGGGATTCTAATTCCTTCATAATAAATAATAGTAATGTTTAAACATTAAATATATAGCTCTTCCCATAGAAATTGGGGAGGGCTTTTTTTTAATTAAAGCGTTTTAGCTTAAAAGAAGAGTTAAGTTATTGTAATATTGTTAAAATAATTGTCATTAATAAGTTTGAAGCATAATAAGTTGAGTCTATATATAATACTTAGTATGCTTAATTTGATATTTTTAGAGAATTTGATGATTAAATTAGATGGTAAGGAGATAAAAATGACTATAAATATAATTGAATATAATAAGCCGTATAAAGAAGAATTAATTGAGTTTATTTTATCTATTCAAAAAAATGAATTCAACATAAATATTAGTAGGAATGATCAACCTGATCTTGAAAACATCGATCGGTATTATTTGAATAGTGGAGGACAATTTTGGCTTGCATTAAACCATCATCAAAAAATTATTGGTACTATAGGTTTGATTAGGCTAGATAATAATAAGTCTGCACTTAAAAAAATGTTTGTTGATGAAGATTACAGGAATTTAAAAATAGG
>NZ_PPQS01000035.1:0-12396 GCF_002902405.1 Staphylococcus schweitzeri | reverse complement strand
CTGCCGAAAATCCTGCTTTTGGGACGCCGTTAATCGGTTTCCCAGAGCACAAAATCTTTATGTCTCACCCTCATCATGACATGCAAAGAAAATAATATCGATAGCATTTATTTAGGAACCATTGATAAATTGATTAGTGCACAGCATTTTTATTCTAATAATGGTTTTCAAGAAATTAATCGAGAAGAATTGCCAAGTAATTTTCCAAAACTAGATGTAGATAATAGATTTTATTACAGAAATTTAAAAGACTGATTCGAACTTACGAATAATTGATATGGCAATCTTAATAATATTTCATTTTAAACTATGGCATGTCTTGCATTAAATATAAAACGACCTTGAAACATCATTTGATTGTAATTATAGGCTAGAATGTTTTACTTTTTATTTTCAATACATGTTAGTTTATTCAATTATAGAAAATTTGAAAAAGTAAAATTCTAATAGTATATTTAAATAATTGCGTAATAGCACGATGTATAAAATATAAAAGTAACCTTTTTTTGTAAAAATATAATGAGAATGACGGTTATTTCGTTAAAAATTTAAGAATCTATGATAATCTATGTTATGTAGTAAAAATGACTAATCTTTAAGTGATTACAGTTGTAAAATGAATTCTAAAGATTGCTTGCTATTTAATAGTAAATTAAAAACTATCTTAATTAAGGGTTAAATAAATTAATAAAAATCAATGCTATATGTTATTTTTAAAAGTATTATGATATGCTAAAAAATAGAGAAAAATAAATGGGGCGTTTATTAACATGGATACAAAAGACTTTAAACGTTTAGAAAAAATGTATTCCCCGCGATACTTACCTGGATTAGATGGATTAAGGGCATTCGCAGTTATAGGTATTCTTATTTATCATCTGAATACACAATGGCTAAGTGGAGGATTCTTAGGGGTAGATACATTCTTCGTTATTTCAGGTTATTTAATAACGAGTTTGTTGATTAGCGAATATTATCGAACGCAAAAGATTGATTTACTAGAGTTTTGGAAGCGTAGATTAAAACGGCTAATTCCGGCTGTATTATTTTTAATCTGTGTCGTACTTACGTTTACACTAATATTTAAACCAGATTTGATTATTCAAATGAAACGAGATGCTATTGCAGCTATATTCTATGTTTCAAATTGGTGGTACATTTCACAGAATGTAGATTATTTTAACCAATTTGCTATTGAACCACTCAAACATTTATGGTCATTAGCCATCGAAGAACAATTTTATTTGTTTTTCCCATTGGTTATCACTTTCTTATTACATAGATTTAAACCAAGAAATATCATTCAAACACTATTTGTTGTATCTCTTATCTCACTAGGACTTATGATGGTAATTCACCTAGTCACTGGAGACAATTCACGTGTGTATTTCGGCACAGATACAAGGCTACAAACATTATTACTTGGATGTATTTTAGCTTTTATATGGCCGCCTTTTGCTTTAAAAAAAGACATTTCTAAAAAGGTTGTTGCCTCATTAGACATCATCGGTATATCAGGTTTTGCAGTACTGATGACGTTATTCTTTATCGTTGGTGACCAAGACCAATGGATATATAATGGAGGATTTTATATTATCTCCTTCGTAACATTATTCATTATTGCGATTGCGGTTCATCCTTCAAGTTTATTTGCCAGATTTTTAAGCATGAAACCATTTTTGATTATAGGTAAACGTTCATACAGCTTATATTTATGGCATTATCCTATTATTGTATTTATGAATAGTTATTATGTACAAGGGCAAATACCAGCGTATGTTTATGTTATAGAGATTTTATTAACAGCATTAATGGCTGAAATATCTTATCGCTTTATTGAAACGCCAATACGTAAAAATGGATTTAAAGCTTTTGCATTTTTACCTAAAAAGAAATCTCAATTTATAAGAACAGTATTAGTTATCTTATTATTGATACCATCTATCACAGTGTTAGCTGGACAGTTCGATGCGTTAGGTAAGCAACATGAAACGCAGAAAAAAGAGAAGAAGACAGAATTTAAAACAACTAAGAAAAAAGTAGATAAAAAAGACAAAGCTAAGCAAGATGGTAAGCAAAAAGCTAATAGTAAAGAGGATATTACGAAGTCATCTCCGTTATTAATTGGGGATTCAGTAATGGTAGATATTGGTAATGTCTTTACTAAAAAGATACCAAATGCACAAATTGATGGTAAAGTTGGTAGACAACTTGTTGATGCAACACCGATTGTAAAATCACAATATAAGGACTATGCTAAAAAAGGTCAAAAAGTGGTTGTTGAACTTGGTACAAATGGTGACTTTACTAAAGATCAATTAAATGAACTATTAGATAGTTTTGGGAAAGCAGACATTTATCTAGTTTCTATTAGAGTACCTAGAAATTACGAAGGTAGAATAAATAAATTAATTTATGAAGCAGCTGAAAAGCGCTCTAATGTACATTTGGTTGATTGGTATAAAGCTTCGGCTGGCCATCCTGAGTACTTTGCCTATGACGGTATTCATTTAGAATATCCGGGTAGTAAAGCGTTGACAGATTTGATTGTAAAAACAATGGAAACACACTCAACAAATAAAAAATAACTTAGAGCACTAAACTTTTGAATTATTACATTGCTAATGACATTTATTTGTAAAAAGCAAGTATTTTTCAATGAGTTTAGTGCTTTTTTGCTAGTCAAATCCTATGATAATAGTCTTTAAAAATATTGTGGACATTTTACTTTGAATATTACAGTAAAACAGGCATTGTTATGAACAGGTTACAATACGATAACAAAGTCCACAAGACGTATAATCTCTGTTATAGTTTGTCTTGTCGCAAAACTATAAAAGTTATAATTATTTGCAGATTAAAAAAATATAAAATGTAAAATTTAAAATAATTGAGTCGCTATTGACTATACGTATAGAGGGTTTTGATTATTGGGAGGATATTTAATTATGAAAAAAATCGTTACAGCTACTATTGCTACAGCAGGACTTGCAACTATTGCATTCGCAGGACATGACGCACAAGCCGCAGAACAAAATAACAATGGGTATAATCCTAATGATGCACAATCATACAGCTATACGTACACAATTGATGCTCAAGGTAATTATCATTATACTTGGACGGGAAATTGGAATCCGAGTCAATTAGAACAAAACAATACGTATTACTACAATAACTATAATACTTACAATAATTCATATAATAATTATAGCTATAATAACTACAATAACTATAATCGTTCATATCAAAGCAATAACTATTCATATAACAACTACACATATAATAACCAAGCATCTTCAAATTACTATCATACTGGTGGATCAGGTGCAAGCTATAGCACTACAAGTAACAACGTTCACGTTACTTCAACAGTAGCACCATCTTCAAATGGTCGTTCAATATCAAATGGATATGGATCAGGAAGTAATTTATACACATCAGGTCAATGTACTTATTATGTATTTGATCGTGTTGGTGGAAAAATTGGTTCAACATGGGGCAATGCCAACAATTGGGCTAGTGCAGCTGCTGCCTCAGGTTATACAGTGAACAATACCCCTAAAGCTGGTGCAATCATGCAAACAACACAAGGTTACTATGGACATGTAGCTTATGTTGAGAGCGTGAATAGCAATGGTTCAGTACGTGTTTCTGAAATGAACTATGGTCACGGTGCAGGTGTCGTAACTTCACGTACAATTTCAGCAAACCAAGCAGGTTCATATAATTTCATTCATTAATCAAAGTTTATTTAAATGACGTCAATAGTCTCTAAAAAAGAGGGTATTGGCGTTTTTGTTTGTCAATTTTAAATGATAGCGGTTTATTAGCTAATCTTTAGGGAACTTAGTAATAAATGGTAATTAATACAATTTCAGTATGATTGAGAGTGATTCATTTTAAATGAAAATCTTGAAAAAATATATCAAAATAGCGGTTTTATGTAGTATGTATTGGTTGATTTTCCAAATGAGTATAGCTAATTTAGGTACAAAAATACCTGACAAATACTTTCGTCAGAGGCATATAATATTTAAATCATTTAACTTTGAAAATGATGGACAGATTTGGCAACACTGGTTCAATGTAAAAAGCTGGAAGCATAAAGTTTTAGATGGCCATCAGTTTAATCAAAATATATATGATCAGCGCCATTTGATGAAAATAAATATTTATGTAGTAGAAAAAATGATTATCGAAACAAAACGGGCAGAATTGATTCATTGGATATCGATATTACCAGTCATAATATTCAATAAAGCCTCTCGTTTAGTAAAGTATATAAACATTTTCTATGCAATCATAGTTAATGTTCCAATCATAATTGTGCAACGATATAATCGACCGAGGTTAACGCAACTACTACGCGTATTAAAACAAAGAGGTGAGCGTCATGACTAAGCATATTGTCGTTATTGGTGGTGGCTTAGGTGGGATTTCTGCAGCAATTCGAATGGCACAAAGTGGCTATTCTGTCTCATTATATGAACAAAATAATCATATTGGGGGTAAAGTGAATCGTCATGAATCAGATGGTTTTGGCTTTGATTTAGGTCCATCTATTTTAACGATGCCTTATATTTTTGAAAAATTATTCGAATATAGCAATAAGCAAATGACAGACTACGTTACAATCAAGCGATTGCCACATCAATGGCGTAGCTTTTTTCCAGATGGGACGACTATCGATTTATATGAAGGTATTAAAGAGACAGGTCAACATAATGCAATATTGTCGAAAAAGGATATAGAGGAATTGCAAAATTATTTGAATTACACAAAGCAAATAAATCGTATCACTGAAGAAGGATATTTTAAACGTGGTTTAGATACACTTTCTCAAATTATTAAATATCATGGACCCGTCACTGCACTTATTAACTATGATTATGCCCATACTATGCAACAGGCCATAGACAAGCGTATCTCAAACCCGTACTTACGACAGATGTTAGGTTATTTTATTAAATATGTAGGTTCTTCATCATACGATGCACCTGCCGTATTATCTATGTTGTTCCATATGCAACAAGAGCAAGGGCTTTGGTATGTAGAAGGTGGTATCCATCATTTAGCTAATGCTTTAGAAAGGCTAGCGCGTGAAGAAGGCGTCACAATTCATACAGGTACACGTGTGGACAATATTAAAACGTATCATGGACGCGCTACTGGAGTCAGGTTACATACAGGTGAGTTTGTGAGGGCAGATTATATTGTTTCGAATATGGAAGTCATACCTACGTATAAATATTTACTTTACCTTGATGCACAACGATTAAATAAATTAGAGTATGAATTTGAACCAGCAAGTTCAGGTTATGTGATGCATTTAGGTGTTGATTGTCAATATCCTCAATTATCACATCATAATTTCTTTTTTTCGGAAAATGCTCAGTACAATTATCATCAAGTATTTCATGATAAGGTATTGCCAGATGATCCAACTATTTATCTAGTGAATACGAATAAAACTGATGACACACAAGCGCCAGTAGGATATGAAAATATAAAAGTATTACCGCATATTCCATATATTCAAGATCAACCTTTTACAACTAAAGATTATGCGCATTTTAAAGACAAAATTTTAAATAAATTAGAAAAAATGGGGCTCACTGACTTAAGAAAGCATATTATTTATGAAGATGTCTGGACGCCAGAAGATATCGAAAAAAATTATCGTTCAAATCGTGGTGCAATATATGGTGTTGTTGCAGATAAAAATAAAAATAAAGGCTTTAAATTTCCTAAAGAAAGCCAGTATTTTGAAAACTTATACTTTGTAGGTGGTTCAGTAAATCCCGGCGGTGGTATGCCGATGGTTACCTTAAGTGGACAGCAAGTAGCAGACAAAATAAACACGCGAGAAGCGAAGAATAGGAAGTGATATCTATGAAATGGTTATCACGAATATTAACAGTAATAGTGACCATGTCTATGGCGTGTGGTGCATTGATGTTTAATCGTAGACATCAGCTAAAGGAAAAAGCGCTGAACTTCAATTATAAAGCATTAACAATTATTATTCCGGCTAGAAATGAAGAAAAAAGAATAGGTCATTTACTAAATTCGGTAATACAACAGCAAGTTCCAGTAGATGTCATTGTTATGAATGACGGATCGACAGATGAAACAGCACGTGTAGCGCGTTCATATGGTGCGACTGTAGTAGATGTTGTTGATGATACTGACGGCAAATGGTATGGGAAATCACATGCTTGTTATCAAGGAGTGACTCATGCATGTACGAATCGTATTGCTTTTGTAGATGCTGATGTAACTTTCTTAAGGAAAGATGCCGTTGAAACGTTGATTTATCAGTACCAATTACAAGACGAAAAAGGATTGTTAAGTGTACAGCCTTATCATATAACTAAGCAGTTCTACGAAGGATTTTCAGCGATATTTAATTTAATGACAGTCGTTGGTATGAATGTATTTTCTACCTTAGACGACGGTCGGACTAACCAACATGCATTTGGACCGGTGACATTAACAAATAAAGAAGATTATTACGCAACTGGAGGTCATAAAAGTGCGAACTGTCATATTATTGAAGGATTTGCTTTAGGAAGTGCATATACTTCACAATCATTGCCCGTAACAGTTTATGAAGGATTTCCATTTGTCGCATTTCGCATGTACCAAGAAGGATTTAAGTCATTACAAGAAGGATGGACGAAGCATTTGTCAACTGGGGCAGGTGGCACAAAGTCTAAGATTATGACAACAATTGTGTTATGGTTGTTCGGTTCTATTGCGAGCGTTATAGGACTATGCCTTAGTTTAAAATATCGCCAAATGTCTGTAGGAAAAATGTTAACACTTTACTTGAGCTATACTACACAATTTATTTATCTGCATCGAAGAGTCGGTCAATTTTCTAATTTATTAATGGTATGTCATCCATTGTTATTTATGTTTTTTACTAAAATTTTCATCCAATCTTGGAAACAAACGCATCGTTATGGTGTAGTTGAATGGAAAGGTCGTCAATATTCTATATCTAAAGAACAATAAATCAAGGCAATGCCATTACAATATAGGAGGACTAGTATGACAATGATGGATATGAATTTTAAATATTGTCATAAAATCATGAAGAAACATTCAAAAAGCTTTTCATACGCTTTTGACTTGTTACCAGAAGATCAAAGAAAAGCGGTTTGGGCAATTTATGCGGTGTGTCGTAAGATTGATGACAGTATAGATGTTTATGGCGATATTCAATTTTTAAATCAAATAAAAGAAGATATCCAAGCTATTGAAAAATACCCATATGAACATCATCATTTTCAAAGTGATCGTAGAATCATGATGGCTCTTCAGCATGTTGCACAGTATAAAAATATCGCCTTTCAATCTTTTTATAATCTCATTGATACTGTATATAAGGATCAACATTTTACAATGTTTGAAACGGACGCTGAATTATTCGGATATTGTTATGGTGTTGCGGGTACAGTCGGTGAAGTATTGACGCCGATTTTAAGTGATCAGCCGACGCCTCAGACATATGATATTGCTAGAAGACTTGGTGAATCATTACAATTGATTAATATATTGAGAGATGTCGGTGAAGATTTTGGAAATGAACGGATATATTTTAGTAAGCAACGATTAAAACAGTTTGAAATTGATATTGCTGAAGTGTACCAAAATGGTGTTAATGATCATTATATTGACTTATGGGAATATTATGCATTTATCGCTGAAAAAGATTTTCGAGATGTAATGGATCAAATTAAAGTCTTTAGCATTGAGGCACAGCCGATTATAGAATTAGCAGCACGTATATACATTGAAATACTGGACGAAGTGAGGCAGGCTAACTATACATTACATGAACGTGTTTTTGTGGATAAAAGGAAAAAAGCAAAGTTGTTTCATGAAATAAATAGTAAATATCATAGAATATAGGTGGTTGAATAATGAAGATTGCAGTAATTGGTGCAGGTGTCACAGGATTAGCAGCGGCAGCCCGTATTGCTTCTCAAGGTCATGAAGTGACAATATTTGAAAAAAATACTAATGTAGGCGGGCGTATGAATCAATTAAAGAAAGACGGTTTTACATTTGATATGGGTCCCACAATTGTCATGATGCCAGATGTTTATAAAGATGTATTTACAATGTGTGGTAAAAATTATGAAGATTATATTGAATTGAGACAATTACGTTATATTTACGATGTGTATTTTGACCGCGATGATTGTATAACGGTGCCTACAGATTTAGCTGAATTACAGCACATGCTAGAAAGTATAGAACCTGGTTCAACGCATGGTTTTATGTCCTTTTTAACAGATGTTTATAAAAAATATGAAATTGCACGTCGCTATTTCTTAGAAAGAACGTATCGCAAACCAAGTGACTTTTATAATATGACGTCACTTGTGCAAGGTGCTAAGTTAAAAACGTTAAATCATGCAGATCAGCTAATTGAACATTATATTGATAACGAAAAGATACAAAAGCTTTTAGCGTTTCAAACGTTATACATAGGAATTGATCCAAAACGAGGTCCGTCATTATATTCAATTATTCCTATGATTGAAATGATGTTTGGTGTGCATTTTATTAAAGGTGGTATGTATGGCATGGCTCAAGGACTAGCGCAATTAAATAAAGATTTAGGCGTTAATATTGAACTTAATGCTGAAATTGAGCAAATTATTATTGATCCTAAATTCAAACGGGCTGATGCGATAAAAGTGAATGGTGACATAAGAAAATTCGATAAAATTTTATGTACCGCTGATTTCCCTAGTGTTGCGGAATCATTAATGCCAGATTTTGCACCTATTAAAAAGTATCCACCACATAAAATTGCAGACTTAGACTACTCTTGTTCAGCATTTTTAATGTATATCGGTATAGATATTGATGTGACAGATCAAGTGAGACTTCATAATGTTATTTTTTCAGATGATTTTAGAGGTAATATTGAAGAAATATTTGAGGGAGATTTATCACATGATCCTTCTATTTATGTGTATGTTCCAGCGGTCGCTGATAAAGCACTTGCACCAGAAGGCAAAACTGGTGTTTATGTGTTAATGCCGACTCCGGAACTTAAAACAGGTAGCGGAATTGATTGGTCAGATGAAGCTTTGACGCAACAAATAAAGGAAATTATTTATCGTAAATTAGCAACGATTGAAGCATTTGAAGATATAAAATCGCATATTGTTTCAGAAACAACCTTTACGCCAAATGATTTTGAGCAAACGTATCATGCGAAATTTGGTTCGGCATTCGGTTTAATGCCAACTTTAGCGCAAAGTAATTATTATCGTCCACAAAATGTATCGCGAGATTATAAAGATTTATATTTTGCAGGTGCAAGTACGCATCCAGGTGCAGGTGTGCCTATAGTTCTAACGAGTGCGAAAATAACTGTAGACGAAATGATAAAAGATATTGAGCAGGGCGTGTAAGGGAGTAGTCTAAGAGAAAGATGTGAGAAAAGTATAAGGAGAACGTAAAAGACATAATGAAATAAGTGTGTGTTTGATAAGATTAATGTAACATTGAATAGCGCCTGTTGGGGTTCGCGATTGAATACGTACCTTAATAGGCGTTATACTCTAGGTAAGTGGCATTCGCGAAATTTGAGTGTTAGCGATTAATAGTTTATTAATCAGAAAATTCATAATATTGACAATAATAATGTAGATACCTAAAATGAAACTAAATTCATTCAATACAACGTGTGTTATAAGTACTATTGAACTTTAAAATGAATAGGTAATTAAACCATCAATATTAAATTGAAATGGCACAAGTTGTAGATATTTTAATAGTCACGTAGGCTATGTTTAATGATAGAGGAGGAATCTGATGATTTCTAATAAATTAGCGGGTATACCTGACAGCTATTTTGGTAAAACAATGGGGCGTAAAATTGAACATGGTCCATTACCATTAATTAATATGGCAGTTGGTATTCCAGATGGGCCCACACCTTATGGTATTATTAATCATTTTGCTGAGGCGTTACAAATTCCGGAAAATCAAAAGTATGGCGCTTTTCATGGCAAAGAGTCATTCAAACAAGCTATTGTAGATTTTTATCAAAGACAATATGATGTAACGTTGGATAAGGAAGAAGAAGTATGTATTTTATATGGTACAAAGAATGGTCTGGTTGCAGTACCAACTTGTGTCATTAATCCAGGAGATTACGTGTTACTACCTGACCCGGGTTATACAGATTACTTGGCGGGAGTACTTTTAGCTGATGGAAAGCCAGTGCCACTTAATTTAGAACCGCCACATTATTTGCCAGATTGGTCGCAAGTTGATGCACAAGTTTTAGAAAAAACAAAACTAATATATTTAACATATCCAAATAACCCAACTGGTTCTACGGCAACGAAGGAAGTATTTGATGAAGCGATAGCTAAATTTAAAGATACAGACACTAAAATCGTGCATGATTTTGCTTATGGTGCTTTCGGTTTCGATGCTAAAAATCCTAGTATACTTTCTTCAGAAAATGGAAAAGATGTTGCAATTGAAATTTATTCCTTGTCTAAAGGTTATAACATGTCAGGTTTTAGAGTAGGTTTTGCAGTCGGCAATAAAGATATGATTCAAGCTTTGAAAAAGTATCAAACACATACAAATGCAGGTATGTTTGGCGCATTACAAGATGCCGCCACATATGCTTTGAATCATTATGATGATTTTTTAGAAGAACAGAGTAATGTGTTTAAAGTGCGTCGTGACCGATTCGAAGACATACTTTCAAAAGCCGATTTGCCGTTTGTTCATGCTAAAGGTGGCATATATGTATGGTTGGAAACACCGCCAGGCTATGACAGTGAGCAATTTGAGAAATTTTTAGTAAAAGAGAAATCCATACTAGTCGCACCGGGAAAACCATTTGGAGAGAATGGTAACCGTTATGTAAGAATCTCATTGGCGTTAGATGATCAGCAATTAGAAGAAGCGGCAACAAGGTTGACTGAGCTAGTATATTTATATGAATAATTAAGTTAAGGGTGATGTTAAAATGATAAAAATTAAAATAATGAGTGTGCGTGATGAAGATATGCCGTACATTAATGCATGGGCAGAGAAGCATCATGTTGAGGTAGACATTACAAAAGAGGCATTAACAGATAATAATGTTGAAGATGTCGCTGGTTATGATGGCTTATCGTTATCACAACAAATACCATTATCAGAGCATGTTTATAAACGATTAAATGAGCTAGGTATTAAGCAAATTGCGCAACGTAGTGCTGGATTTGATACATATGATTTAGATTTAGCGAATAAATATGACTTGATTGTATCGAATGTGCCGTCCTACTCTCCAAATTCAATTGCGGAGTTTGCTGTGAACCAGGCTATTAATGTGGTTCGTCATTTTAATCAAATTCAAACGAAAGTGCGAGAGCATGATTTTAGATGGGAACCTACTATTTTATCGAAATCCATTAAAGATTTAAAAGTAGCTGTTATTGGTACAGGTCGAATTGGCCGTGTAGTAGCCGATATTTTTGCCAATGGTTATCAAAGTGATGTGGTCGCATATGACCCGTTTCCTAATGCTAAAATTGCAACGTATGTTGATTACAAAGACACGATTGAGGAAGCGGTTGAAGGTGCTGATATCGTGACATTACATGTACCTGCAACGAAATATAATCATTATCTATTTAATGCTGAATTATTTAAACATTTTAAAAAGGGCGCAGTATTTGTCAATTGTGCAAGAGGTTCTTTAGTAGATACTAAAGCATTGCTTGATGCATTGGATAATGATTTGATACAGGGTGCAGCACTTGATACGTATGAATTTGAACGTAAACTTTTCCCAAGTGATCAAAGGGGCAAAACACTGAACGATCCATTGTTAGAATCGTTGATTGACAGGGAAGATGTTATATTAACACCACATATTGCGTTTTATACTGAAGCTGCAGTTGAAAATCTAATTGTCGATGCACTAGATGCAACATTAGATGTATTGCAGACTGGAGATACTAAGTTACGAGTAAATTAAAAATCGAACTGATGAGATAATTTGGATTGTTGGGATTCTCATCAGTTCGAATTTTTTAATTTGGTGTTGATGACGTTGAATATTGCCTAATTAAACGACATCGTAACCTTGATCTTCAATTGCGTCTTTCATTTGAGATACAGCAACTTTACTGTCATCATATTGAACACTTACTTGACCATTTTCAAGGTTTACTTCAGCTGAAGTGACACCGTCAATATTATTTAATGCAGATTCAACAGCACTTTTGCAGTGACCACAGCTCATACCTTCAACATTTAAAATTTCTTGTGACATAGCATTCACCTCCTTTTAGAGCCACTTATTATTTATAATAATTAGTGGCTCTTATGCAGTTGTAGCGAAGCAACAAC
>NZ_PPQS01000034.1:212227-216565 GCF_002902405.1 Staphylococcus schweitzeri | reverse complement strand
TTTGTACATTCTTATACAATCATTTATGTACATTTTTATATTGACATTTACAACTTGAAAATAGCCACATTCATATTACTTCTCATCGAATTCATTTGCAGAACGTTCTAAGATAAGACCCCGAAATGAGGAACCTTACTATCATTATTAAGGGGGGAATACTATATGAAAAGAGAAACAAAACAAAAAATATCTTTTTGTTTATCGATCGGTATTTTCATTTTAGTTATACTACTATTGATATTCTAAAAAATTAAAAATTTCGCCTCATCTAATTTATGAATTGCTATGATGAAATATACAATACAATCAAAAAATTGATAGAAAACAAAGAGATAACGAGTTATCAAATTAATAAAGATACTGGGATAATTTACGGTAATATTAATGCTATGCGCCGTGGAGAAAGAAGAATAGAAAATTTAAGCTTAAAGAATGCAAAAATCTTATATGAATATGCGAAAAAGGTATTATAATATAAGCATTGAGTTCAATAGGCATACAATAACTGCCCAAACTAGTGACTGAGTGGGTGCTTTTATAGTATTAGAAGTTTTCTAAAAGTGAAAGAAATCATGTTTAGTGATTTACTTATGTTTTTCAAAATAGTATAATAATTTTATATAATATATAGAGCTTCAGTATATCTTTTGAGTATATATGGAGTTCTTTCTTTTTAAACAAGATGTATATGTATAAATGGAAATGTTTGATACATTACATAAAAACCTTTAGGTACACTTAGAGGGATGTTAATCATAAAACAAAGAGATTTTGAAAAATAAAGGCTATTATAATTTAGAATTACAAATTATAAATCTTGTCATTGGATATGGGAATTCAAACATATCACTTATCCCAATTTGTGGAATGTTAAATAACTATAAAGAGGAAAGGAGAAAAAATGATAAGAATGGTTAAAGAAAACGAACGAATAGCAAAATTAAATTTTGAATAGCTGTGAGGAGCATAATAATTCAAGTGCTTAATTTTATCAAATCGTTCTTTTAAAAAGGTAAAGGGCAAAAGCCCTTTACCACATTAAATAGGGAGGCGGTATTTATGACAAGAGAATTAAGGAAAAAATTAACACTCTATCTTAACATTGCAACTTTAATATTATTTATAATTAATTTAACTAGAAAAAAACTATCCTTTCATTTTGACAAAAATTATGAATCAGTTTAAAGAAATTTATAATACAATAGAAAAATTACTAAATGATAAATCAATATCTAATTATAGAATTAATCAAGATACTGGTGTTTCATATGGTGGTATAAGTGAATTAAGAATCGGGAAAAGAAAAGTGAAAAATTTAACTTTAGAAACAGCGGAAAAACTCTATAATTACCAAAAACAATTAGAAATAATGATTGAAGATTAAAATAAAGACATATCTTTTGATATATCATGGAGTGAGCCTTTTAAATCATCTAATTTAAAAGTATATTAAAGATGGATAACTTAATCTGAATATAAATAAAAAGTGATCAAATAATATAATATAGAATAGATTGAGACAAGAAATTTTATCAATATATAATAAAAAATGCCAATACTATTAGGTATTTGTTTATAAATTAACTAGTTTGTCAATTACAAAGAAACAATGTATTGCTAAACGTAGTTACTGCATTAGGAGTACTATAATTATAAATAGAAAGTGAGCGTGATTATAAATGAATGAGATTGAAACAATTATAAGTGAAATAGAAAAGTTATTAACTAACAATACACCATATAGTATTTCAAAAAACTCAGGTGTACCACGTCAAACAGTTACTGATTTAAAGGTAGGTAATACTAAAATAAAGGATGCTAAATTTAAAACAATAATCAAGTTATATGAGTATCAAAAGGCTTCAGAAAACAATTCATAGTGCTAATAAATATACCTTGTTAGATTAGATGAACAATAGATTAAATTTCTATAAATTTCATGGTTGTGTGTCCACGTTTTGACCACCTCAATAAAATTATCTCTAGGTTTTTAAAAATTGTACATGTTTAAACAATCAAAAGTATGCTTTATTATATTATCATTTCCATAAAAATTTCTAAGATTTTTATAAGATTTTTAAGTGAAAATATAAAAGGCTGAACACAGTAAATAAGTTAACTTTAATGCAGTATTACATACTATACATATTTTATAATAATGCTTGTGCGAATTATTATTTATTTCATTTTTTATTAAATTGTGTAATTGGCATATGTGATGATTTGTGATAATCATATTGTAATATAGTATTTGGTTTTATGATTCTAAAATTAATAGATTTGAAAAGTATACTTTATTTCATGAAAGTTTTTGGTACATTTATTTGAAAATGTTTTTATTACAAAGTTAAATGGCTAAATGTTTCTTAACAAAATTAATTCTTCGAGTGTAAAGAATCGTGTTAAACATAATTTATATAGATTATAAGGAGGTGAAAATGGTTGAGGAAGTTAAAACGATAAAATAGTTTGAATGTTTTGATTTCAATTTGGGTAGGACTATTGAATTTGCAAACTAATAAGAATGTGAGATTTGATTTATTACGAGGTCATATTCTTTGAATAAAATATTACTTTCTCATCATTAGTAAAATGAAGATGACTATTAAAGTGCGAAAAACAAATAAAAAAGAGAAAATAGAATTTTTAATAGGGACGTTTATAACTATTTTAGTAATATTAGGGTTCAAAATTATGAAATAAACGGATAGTTTTTGAGAAGTCTATTTGACTCCTGAAAAATTAAAGTCTATAGATATCGCAATATCTCAAATTTAATAGACTATTGGAGTTAGTAATTTGAATATTGAAAGACTCTAATCTAATAAAAATACATAAAAGGTTAAACTTTAGAAGTGATTGTAAACTTCAATGAATACTAAATATTGAAGTTTAGTAAAAGGCGTAAGGTATACAAGACAAATCGTTTGTCTTTGACAAAGTAATTGATGATGAAAAGTCGTTAATATGTTGAAACAAAAATTGATAATATGAAATTTAACTATTATGAAGTGATGATAGCCATTATTGAATAGAAAAATAATAAAATCATTTATAAATAAAAATACGTTGAGTTCACAGAATTTCGAAAAAAGCAGAAAACATTGTACAGATATGGAGATGAAAACATGTCAGAATACAAGAAAAAGATAATTGAATTAATTGAAAGTAATTTAACAGGATATGAAATTTCTAAAAAAACTGGAGTTTCTCAATATGTACTTTCACAATTAAGACAGGGCAAACGCGAAGTAGATAATCTAACTCTGAATACAACAGAAAAATTATATGAATATGCCAATAAAGTTTTGTAATATAACTACTATATAAATTAATCAAGCTATGTTTATTTGATTTAACTATTAATGAAAATTATATGGGATATGGATATTATAATAATTAAAATACAAAAATAGTAGATTCCAATTTGTGAAAAAGGAGTATGTCGTTTCATTTAGAATTTATTGCACTAAATTAGCATCGAATAAGGGAAAATAAGTGTTAAGTTTTAAATGATAAAATAGATTGGAATGAATCGTTTTGAAATGCTCCCTTCAAAGTTTTCATTTTTTCAATGTCTACTTTGAAGGGGGCATTTCCATTAAATTGTTATAGCTTTTTATATTTGTATAATGAACATATAAGTTTAAGTAGGTGCGAGTGAAGTAAATAAAAAAGCTCAAATGTACCAAATTGTTAATATTAATAAATCTCTACTTTATAAAGATTGAATGGACATTCGAGCGTTAATCAGTCAGGAGGGAATTTCACTCCTACAATTTAATAATAATACTTGCTTCACCACTGTACAAGGAGTGATTTGTTATGTTCAAAGTGAATTATTCGATTTTAAGTTATTATCCAGATATTTATCTTCATAGTAATTTAGCTGTAGGTGTGGCTTTTGAAATTATAGGAGAAAGTTATCATAAGAATGAAATTAAATTTATAACCCAAAGAAGAAAAATTTTATCATTTGATGATGAAATAGACAATTTAGAACTTATTAATATGTTTTTGGATGGGCTTAAATGTGAATTCGAACAAACTAATCAATCATTAAAAAATTATAAGAAAAAATTTGTTAATAATTTCTACTTTGAGAATATTGAATATAAAATGTTTGACTCATTAAAAGAAGTTAATAATTTTATTGAAAAAACATATAAATATGTATTACATCTTGGTTTAGATAAAAAAGAAAGACTTAAGAAAACTGAGAAAGAACTTTTGACTAGCTAATTAAAAAGGTCAAACATATTGTTCTGAATATAAATAGGTAATAACCGTATCTTTATTGTTGTGGTTATTTTTTATGTGAAAAAACGAAAAAAG
>NZ_PPQS01000034.1:204321-212198 GCF_002902405.1 Staphylococcus schweitzeri | reverse complement strand
GTGTTGGATACAGGACAGGTTGGAAAGAGAAGAAAAAAAGACAAATATCGCAAAAGCCAAAAGCGAAATTTTCCGCAACTACACTTTAGGCTTTGCAACACTTGCCACAATAATAAAAATATTTTTCTAGAGGGGGGATATCCCCTCCCTCATATTATATTACGAGGTGATGAAAATGACAAACTTAACTAAAGCTAGAATAAAAATCTTTATTAATTATCTAATCGGAATTTTAGCTTTAATATTTGCCTTTTATATAATCTTAAAATAAAACTATAGCCTGTCCATGAAAATTATGTTAATAGAAACAGTGAAAAAATTAATAAACTCAAATTTATCAGCGTATGAAATTGGTAAAAAAACGGGTGTAGACCCAGCAAGTATAAGAAGAATCAGAAGAGGCGAAAGAACTGTTGGAAAATTAGGTTTTGATACTGTGGAAAAACTCTATAATTATCAAAAACAATCAACAATATCCTCATCTAAACCTATTGATTTCCTAAGCTCAATTTTAAACACAAAGTTTATTTGTAAAGATGCACACCTATAAAAATCTTAATCATCGAAAAGTCACAAACATCTCCATATTAAAAACTTAAATAGTGCATTTCATTTAAACTAAACATCGATATTCCTACCAAAATAGACTTAGTAATTCAATTGATATTACATCACTTTCATAAAATAACTACAACCACTATAATACTTCTCAAATCTCGTCAAATTAAAGTAAATACAGTGCAAATTAACATTTTTAAATATATAAAATAAAACAAGATACTCAATAATCTGTAGTATCTTGTTTTGGAATAATGTAATTTTATATCATCAACGTCTTCAAATGAGCAGTTTCATATATAAATAAACACAACTACTCAACTGAACTTGCTTAATTAATAAATGATTTACCAGATGACATATAATAGCACTATTAGATTAATTCTAATAGTTTATTTAAATTTTCTTCGGTTGTCGCCCAGCTGGTTGCGAATCTAACAACACGATGTTGATCATCGTATTTTTCCCAAACAGCAAATTTAACTTTTTGTTCTAACTCTGCTATTTTCTCGTTACTCAAAATAAAAAATTGTTGATTGGTTGGAGAGTCAAAGTAAAGACGATAACCTTTATTTATAAAAGCTTGTTTCATCTTATTTGCCATTTCGATAGCATGCCTACTTATTTTAAAATATAAATCATCCGTAAATAATTCTAAAAATTGTATACCTGTTAACCGTCCTTTTGCTAAAAGCGCACCGTGATGTTTGATTCGAGTGGTAAATTGTTTTGGTTCATTATTTTTTGTGAAAACAATAGCTTCTCCGCAAAGTGCACCAATCTTCGTACCACCTATATAAAATACATCACAATATTTAGCGATGTCTTTAATAGTCATATCTGATTGATCACTCATTAATGCATATCCTAAACGTGCACCATCCATAAATAATGGAAGTTGATATTGCTTACATATTTTAGAAAGTGCTTCTAATTCTGACTTTGAGTAAAGTGTGCCATATTCAGTTGGATGTGAAATGTATACCATTCCTGGAAATACCATGTGGTCTTTTTTAAAGTCACATTTAAATGTTTCCATATAAGTCTCAACTTCTGAAGCGCTAATTTTTCCTTCGTTAGATGGTAACGTAATTACTTTATGACCACTAAATTCAATAGCACCACCTTCATGTACAGCAACATGTCCCGTATCCGCTGACAATACACCTTCGTAACTTTCTAACATTGAATTGATGACAACCTGATTGGTCTGAGTTCCACCAACTAAAAAATGAACTGTAGCTTTTGGACAATTAATCGTATCTTTAATCTTTTCAATTGCCTGAGCTGTGAATTGATCAAAGCCATATCCCGAAGCTTGTACAAGATTTGTATCTACTAATCGTTTTAAAACTTTTTCATGAGCGCCTTCTAAATAATCATTTTCAAATGAAATCACAACTTTTCCCCCTAAAACTAATATCAGCATTTTGATTAGATAATCCATATTGAAAACTAGTTCGATATTTAAAATATATTATGAATTGTTAAAATTTGTATCACATTATAGCAGAGTTGAATAAATATATTATACATTAAACAACCAAATATGAAAATTAATTAATTTTTAATCATAGAGAATCTTCGTGCCGCAACACCTATATTAATGATTGAATTTTACAGTTAAAAGTTCTATGATTTAGGAAATAGAGAAAAGAGGGGATTTAAATGGAACAAATTAAACTTAAAACTTTTACAGCTGAGACTTTAGAATTATTAGAATCAAATATCAACGAATTTTTAGGTTCTGAAGAAGCTTCAAATTTAAAATTAGTAAATATTACAATAAAAGAAATTGAAGAAAGAACATTTCCAAATAATGAAGAAGAGTTTAATGCAATTTTAACTTTATCTGTAAATAAATAATACGAAACGAAAGGTACAAAAGTTATTTTTTTGTGCCTTTCTTTATAGGAGAAACAAACTATGCAATTTTCATTTTCAAATGATTTAGGAACACTTTTTACTATTATTTTAGCCATTGGATTTATCATTAATTTGGTACTGGCATTTATTATTATTTTTCTAGAAAGAAATAGGCGTACAGCCAGTTCAGCATGGGCGTGGTTATTCGTTCTATTTGTATTACCCTTAATTGGTTTTATCCTTTACCTATTTTTTGGAAGAACTGTTTCTGCACGTAAACTAAACAAAAATAATGGAAACGTGTTAACAGATTTCGATGCGCTTTTAAATCAGCAAATTGAAAGCTTTGATAAAGGTAATTACGGTACAGATAATAAACAAGTTAAAAAGCACCATGATTTGGTACGTATGCTTTTAATGGATCAAGATGGCTTTTTAACTGAAAATAATAAAATTGATCATTTCATTGATGGCAATGATTTATACGATCAAGTTTTAGAAGATATTAAAAACGCAAAAGAATATATCCATTTAGAGTACTATACTTTCGCTTTAGATGGCTTAGGTAAAAGAATTTTACGCGCTTTAGAAGAAAAATTGAAGCAAGGTCTAGAAGTAAAAATATTATATGATGATGTTGGATCTAAAAATGTTAAAATGGCGAATTTTGATTACTTTAAATCAATAGGTGGCGAAGTTGAAGCATTTTTTGCATCTAAACTACCATTATTAAATTTCCGTATGAATAATAGAAATCATAGAAAAATCATTATTATTGATGGTCAATTAGGTTATGTCGGAGGATTTAACATTGGTGATGAATATCTAGGTTTAGGAAAATTAGGGTATTGGAGAGATACGCATTTACGTATTCAAGGTGATGCGGTTGATGCATTACAATTACGCTTTATTTTAGACTGGAATTCACAAGCGCACCGTCCACAATTTGAATATGATGTTAAGTATTTCCCTAAAAAGAACGGACCATTGGGCAATTCACCGATTCAAATAGCTGCAAGTGGTCCAGCTAGTGACTGGCATCAAATTGAATATGGCTATACAAAAATGATTATGAGTGCAAAGAAATCTGTATATTTACAATCTCCATATTTCATTCCAGATAATTCTTATATTAATGCCATAAAGATTGCAGCTAAATCAGGTGTAGATGTACATTTAATGATTCCATGTAAGCCAGATCATCCATTAGTATATTGGGCAACATATTCAAATGCATCAGATTTATTATCTAGTGGAGTAAAAATTTATACGTATGAAAATGGATTTATACATTCTAAAATGTGTTTGATAGATGATGAAATGGTTTCAGTCGGCACAGCTAATATGGACTTTAGAAGTTTTGAATTGAATTTCGAAGTCAATGCTTTTGTATATGATGAAAAGCTTGCTAGAGATTTAAGAGTGGCTTATGAACATGATATTACAAAATCAAAACAACTAACTAAAGAATCATATGCCAATAGACCACTATCTGTTAAATTCAAAGAATCGTTAGCAAAATTAGTTTCGCCGATTTTATAAAGAATAATTTCAAGTCTCATTTTAATGAGGCTTTTTTTATTTCTGTAATTAATAACTATAATTATGTTATGTAAACCTAAAGTGACAAATGTCATTTTGAACCAATGACAAAGTATCCTATTTTAAATCGAATAAATTTACTAATCTTAAATTAATAAAATATTAAGAGGTGATTCATTTGATTCAAATATCTAATATCAATAAATCATTTAAGAAAAAGCGTGTTCTAAAAAACATTTCATTTGATATTGAAAAAGGCTGGATCTAAATTTAAACAAAAAAGTATTGAGTGTTTTGATTTAAATGCTGTTGGCAATGAACCAGTATATAAATCTTACTCAATACTTTTATTTTGGTACTCGCAAGTTAGATTTGTAAATTAATTTTTCCGCTTATTATAAAATGAGACAATAAGGTAAACAATAAAACCTACAAAAATACCAAGTAAAATAGATAGTACTGCCGTCACTATTAATGGTAATTTAAAAAATATTTGTAGGAAAATACCAATGATAATTGCGATAATTACTGCAATTAATGTGACTGTATTTTCATTTGAAATGTTCATTCATTTTCACTCCTTAACAATAACATTATATCATGCTATAGCATTACAAAATATTGAAATATATAGATATGGCTATTGACGATATTTCTTAACTTTTATATGATTAATCGGAATGAAAAAAGAGAAGTAGGTGGCAATATGAAGTCAAATAAATCGCTTGCTATGATTGTGGTAGCCATCATTATTTTAGGTGTTTTGGCATTCCAATTTATGAATCATACAGGTCCTTTTAAAAAGGGGACTAATCAAGAAAGTACGCAAGATTTAAAAGGTAAGGACAAGGTACATGTTCAAAGAGTCGTTGATGGAGATACATTTATAGCGAATCAAAACGGTAAGGAAATCAAGGTTAGACTAATTGGAGTTGATACTCCCGAAACTGTAAAACCGAATACGCCTGTACAGCCATATGGTAAGGAAGCATCAAATTATAGTAAGAAGACATTAACGAATCAGGATGTTTATTTGGAATATGATAAAGAAAAGCAAGATCGTTATGGTAGAACATTGGCATATGTATGGCTTAGTAAAGATCGAATGTACAATAAAGAATTAGTGGAAAAGGGACTTGCTAGAGAGAAGTACTTTTCACCAAATGGTAAATATAGAAATGTATTTATAGAAGCACAAAACCAAGCTAAAAAACAGCAATTAAATATTTGGAGTAAGTAATTAAAGACGTATTGGTATAAATAATCGTCATTTCTAAAACGTGTCAGAAAGAAGAATTTTAACATATCATCCAATTTTTGATTTAATAATTTTGGTACTGAAAACAAACTATCATAGTTAAATGAACATAATAAAGGCATAATAACCATTTTTGCATTGAGCTGAATGGATTATTATGCCTTTGATTTTACTTGAATATACTTGTTATTTGATTTACTTGTTCTTTGTTTAGTGGATGCTTAGATAAATCGATTGCTTCACTGATAATACGTCTTAATGACGATTTAGTTGAAACTGTATCAACGTATTTATCGCGCTCTTCAGAACCTTGAATGATATTAACTGTACCATCACTAAAGTAAATCACACCGGTACTTTGGACTTTAAAGTTAAAGTTTTGTTCAATATGATCCTTCAATGCTTTTGCATTATTCGCTGCTAATTGATATGGATCATAATCATAAAAATCATAAACAACACGATTTGGTTGAACAGTTTCTGTAAATGTATATATCGCACTTCTTGATGAATTAAACTGATCGTGATATTGCTGGCTAATATAATGACCAACAACTTTTTCTATATTACTATTACTCATTTCTGTATCATGTTCATCTGGTACATCGAAGTGATAAAATGTTTTTTCGCCCCAACTTTTCACGTCAACATTTATTAAACCGATGTCTGAAACAATGATAAAATCAAATGAACGTGCAAACTCGAAAAATGGATGTTTTGTTGCTAAATTGCTAGTCACGATAATATCGTAATATTTTAATTTTCCTTCTTCAAGATAGCTATCTAAAATCTTACGTAATTCTCTTTTAGCATTTTTATAAGCGTGATGCCCAACATCATTATTAGAACTCAACATTTGACTTCTTAATTCAGCATTTTCAGCACTTAATGCTTTGTTCTTTTTAATGAGTTGCTTTCTAGCATAGACCTCGGTATCGATTTTACTGTTACTGTACCTTTGATTTAAAACTAAAATACCGGTCAATACTACTATGATAATGATAAGTACAAAATAAAAAGACATTTTTTCACCAATCCTTTTTGACTTCTTTAACTTTGTGTACAATAATAATTAATATAGATTAATTGTTATTCAATTTCCCACATTTTTATTAGTTGATTCTAATTCACCATTGTTATAATCAAATTATAAACTGACAGAAATTGATGTTCAATGAATATGACGTGAAAGATTCGTGAATTCAACTTTATGACGAATTTATGATATGTCTGGACTTTTATAAATGAATTGTATTAATTGATATGCTTTCGAGATTGAATTCGTTAATTTTAAAAGGTATAATTAAATTTGTGAAAGCGCTTGCTTAGGAGGTGTATTTGAGAGTGAATGAAATAAATGCCAAAGAACAATTAGTAGAAAATTTAATAAAAACATCATCGCAATTATTTAAATTTCACGGTGAAGTTGCTATGCAACTTTTCTTGAATGATGAATTAAAATTACCTTCTATTGTTGAAATATGCGTTGAACGTAAGCGTTTAAGTGATATTGTGAAAGTTATTCCGCAATCTTATGCGTTACTATACATAGATAAACAAGATCAGAATATAGCTAAAGATGATTTATCACTTTCAAAAATAGCACGAGTATATGTGCAATTTAACGATACGACAATTATGAGTATTTATGTTTATGATGTAGTGAATGATGATTGGATTTTTAGGTTAGATCCAAATGTACGCATTCCGAAGAGTAATATTTATTTTCACAGTTTGAATTGGGATGTTGATTACATTAAACCAGAAATCGTTCTAATGTATGATTTAATGCAACATCATCAGTATCAACAATATTCTAATTATAAACGTGTTATTGATGCGTTAAGCTACTATCAATTTTTTATTTTAAAATTTGTAGTAGGTGAGCAACGTATTAAAGATGCGATTCAGAGAACTATAAATAATTAAATAAAAAGCAATTCATAACGGATATGACTATTCGTGTTATGAATTGCTTTTTATCATTTTTTATCACATAGGTTTTTCAATTCAATGCCATGATAGCAAAACTCATAAGTAGATAGAACTGCTTTTTCAGCATCGTCTACATGAATACCAAACATCATCGAGATTTCAGAAGCACCTTGGTTAATCATTTTTAAATTGATTTTGGACTTAGCTAAGGCATGAGTGATTTTATTTGCTGTGCCGATAACTTTGTTCATACCTTCACCGACAATCATTAAAATAGCTAGATCATGCTCAATACTAAGTTCATCAACATCGCATTTTTTACGAATCTCATTTAAAACTTTTGTTTCTTTATTTTGAATTTGTTTTGAACGCATCACAATACTTATTGTATCAATACCAGAGGGCATATGATCAAATGAAATATTGTTATCTTCTAAGACACCGAGAATTTTTCTAGTGAATCCTACTTGTCTGTTCATTAAATATTTTTTGATATTAATAACAGTAAAATCTTTATCACAACTAATTCCACTGATTACATTTTTAGCGTTGATTTCACGGTCATGTAAAATATAAGTACCTTTATCTTGGGGGCGATTCGTATTTTTGATAACGACAGGGATACGATCCTTATACAGTGGTTGCAGTGCTTCATCATGAAAAACACTAAATCCTGCATAAGATAATTCACGCATTTCTCGATAAGTAATTTCTTCAA
>NZ_PPQS01000034.1:165742-204301 GCF_002902405.1 Staphylococcus schweitzeri | reverse complement strand
ACCAGATACATCGGTGAAATTTTCGTAAATAGTAGCTCTAACGCCACTTGAAATAATTGCTCCAGTTATATCAGATCCGCCGCGAGGAAACGTTACAATATAACCTTCATGTGATACACCAAAAAATCCTGGAATAATTAGTTTCTCATCATAATTTCGTAATTTCTTTATTTCTTTATAAGCACTATCTAATATTTGAGCTTGTTGTGGAACGTCAGTGACGTATATACCCGCTTCTTTTGGAGATACATATTTTGTAGGAATACCCTGACTATTATTATATAAAGCAATCAATTGTGCATTAAAATCTTCCCCACAAGATAGTAATGCATCTAATAATCTTTTAGGTTTATTTTTTAATTGCTCGATATAATGTTCTAATGTTTGGTCTATTGTTCGTAAAATACTTTCATCCATCTGCAATTCTTTTACAATATCATCATATCTCTGAATAATTTCTCTTTTTTTATCATGATAGTCAAGATGATTAATGACCTTTTCATATAATCTGATTAATAAATCAGTCGTTTTAACATCATTGTCATGTCTTTTTCCTGGTGCAGAAACGATTACAATTTTTCGCTCAGGATCAGAATTAACAATATTTAAAACTTTTTTAATTTGAGTAGCATTGGAGACGGAGCTACCACCGAATTTGGAAACTTTCATAGTGCATGCCAACCTTTCTAAAAAATCAGAAAATTGTATTCAGTTTTGTAAGTAAGAATGATATTATATATTTATATTTTGAATATTACGAACTTTACAAAAATAAAGAATAATTCTATACTATACTATCATCTAGTGTTTTTCAATAATACATTTGTTTTTCTCAAAAGCACAAACGGAGGTACATAACATGAAAAATTTAAATATAGCATTATTAGGATTAGGTACTGTTGGGTCTGGTGTAGTAAAAATCATCGAAGAGAACAGACAGCAAATTCAAGACACATTAAATAAAGACATTGTAATTAAACATATCCTTGTTCGTGATAAATCTAAAAAAAGACCATTAAATATTAGCCAATATCATTTAACTGAAGATGTTAATGAAATTTTAAATGATGATTCTTTAGATATTATTATAGAAGTAATGGGTGGTATTGAACCAACTGTTGATTGGTTACGAACAGCACTGAAAAATAAAAAACATGTCATCACTGCAAATAAAGATTTACTAGCAGTACACCTAAAACTTTTGGAAGATTTGGCAGAAGAAAACGGTGTAGCTTTAAAGTTTGAAGCTAGTGTTGCAGGTGGGATTCCAATCGTAAATGCCATAAATAATGGTTTGAATGCGAATAATATTTCTAAATTTATGGGAATTTTAAATGGTACCTCTAATTTTATTTTATCTAAGATGACTAAGGAACAAACGACATTTGAAGAAGCGCTCGATGAGGCGAAAAGACTTGGTTTTGCAGAAGCAGATCCTACTGATGATGTAGAAGGGGTAGATGCAGCACGTAAAGTTGTTATTACATCATATTTGTCATTTAACCAAGTCATTAAACTAAACGACGTTAAACGAAAAGGGATTAGCGGTGTAACTCTAACTGATATTAATGTAGCTAATCAACTGGGGTATAAAATTAAATTAATTGGTAAGGGAATATATGAAAATGGCAAAGTTAATGCTTCAGTAGAGCCGACATTAATTGATAAGAAACACCAATTAGCAGCAGTAGAAGATGAATATAATGCGATTTATGTCATTGGTGATGCTGTAGGAGATACGATGTTTTATGGAAAAGGGGCAGGTAGTTTAGCAACAGGTAGTGCGGTAGTAAGTGATTTATTAAATGTTGCACTATTCTTTGAATCAGATTTACATACATTGCCGCCTCATTTTGAATTAAAGACAGATAAAACACGAGAGATGATGGATTCTGATGCAGAAATTAACATTAAAGAAAAATCCAGCTTTTATGTTGTTATTAAAAATGTTGATGATTTATTAGAAAAGTTTGAAAATGACTTAAAGTCTATATTACCGTTCCATAAATCATTAAGTGTAGCAAACTATGAGGATGATTCATATGCAGCTGTCATAATTGGATTGGAATCATCACCAGAAGAATTAATCACTAAGCATGGATATTTAGTTGAAAAAGTATATCCGGTAGAAGGAGTTTAATTAATATGAGAAGATGGCAAGGATTAGTAGAAGAATTTAAGGCGCATTTGCCAGTAGACGAAAATACACCTAAATTAACTTTAAATGAAGGTAATACACCACTTATTCATTGTGAAAATATTTCAGCAATGTTAGGCATTGATTTATATGTTAAATATGAAGGTGTGAATCCAACTGGGTCATTCAAAGATCGTGGTATGGTAATGGCTGTAACTAAAGCTAAAGAACAAGGTAAGAAGATTGTAATTTGTGCTTCAACTGGGAACACGTCGGCTTCTGCCGCTGCATATGCAGCAAGAGCTGGATTAAAGGCAATTGTAGTTATCCCAGAAGGTAAAATTGCATTAGGAAAGTTATCTCAAGCGGTGATGTATGGTGCTGAGATAGTTTCAATAGAAGGAAACTTTGATGAAGCGTTAGAGATTGTGAAAGAAATTGCCAAAAGCGGTGAAATTGAGTTAGTAAACTCTGTTAATCCTTATAGAATTGAAGGCCAAAAAACTGGTTCTTTTGAAATTGTACAACAGCTAGATGGTGAAGCTCCTGATATTTTAGCGATTCCTGTAGGTAATGCAGGTAATATTACGGCGTATTGGAAAGGTTTTAAAGAATACCATGAAGCTAAGGGGTCACAATTACCTAAAATGTTTGGTTTCCAAGCTGAAGGTGCATCCCCAATCGTACAAAATAAAGTCATTAAAAACCCAGAGACAATTGCAACTGCTATTCGGATCGGTAATCCTGCTAGTTGGGATAAGGCGACAAATGCATTGAGAGAATCAAATGGTTTAATTGATAGTGTAACAGATGAAGAAATCTTAGAAGCTTATCAGTTAATGACAACTAAGGAAGGTGTCTTTAGCGAACCAGCAAGTAATGCTTCTATTGCAGGTTTAATTAAATTGCATAGACAAGGTAAGTTACCACAAGGTAAAAAAGTTGTTGCAATACTGACAGGTAATGGCTTAAAAGATCCAGATACTGCTATTTCTCTATTAGATAATCCAATTAAGCCATTACCAAATGACAAGAATAGTATTATTGAATATATTAAAGGAGCTTTATAACATGACTAATGTTTTGGAGTTAACAATTCCAGCTTCAACAGCCAACCTAGGAGTTGGCTTTGATTCTATAGGTATGGCTTTAGATAAATTTTTGTATCTATCTGTAATGGAAACACCTGGCACAAAATGGGAGTATATTTTCCGTGATGATGCATCAAAGCAATTACCAACAGATGAAACAAACTTTATTTATCAAGTTGCGCAACGAGTAGCTTCAAAATATGAAGTAACTTTGCCTAATTTATGTATCGAGATGCGTAGTGATATTCCATTAGCAAGAGGATTAGGTTCATCTGCTTCTGCTTTAGTGGGAGCAATTTATATTGCAAATTACTTTGGTGATATTCAATTATCGAGACATGAAGTATTGCAATTAGCAACAGAAATCGAAGGACATCCTGATAATGTTGCACCGACCATTTATGGTGGTTTAATCGCTGGATATTATAATGATGTCTCGAAAGAAACGTCAGTTGCTCATATCGACATACCAGACGTGGATGTGATTGTAACGATACCAACTTATGAACTCAAAACAGAAGCATCAAGACGTGCTTTGCCACAAAAATTAACACATAGTGAAGCAGTTAAATGTAGTTCGATTAGTAATACGATGATATGTGCATTAGCACAACACAATTATGAATTAGCAGGTAAACTTATGCAGCAAGATGGTTTCCACGAACCATATCGTCAACATTTAATTGCTGAATTTGAAGATGTTAAGGCGATTGCTAATGAGCACAATGCATATGCAACAGTTATTAGTGGTGCTGGGCCATCAATTTTAGTCTTTAGTCGTAAAGAAAATAGTGGGGAATTAGTTCGAACATTAAATAGTCAGGTAGTATCATGCCATTCTGAATTGGTCGATATTAATATCAGTGGTGTTAAAGAACGAATTGTATACCAATAGACGCTTTATATTGTAAAATAGTATTAAATGCAGAATAGAGAGGAGATTTAATACGATATGACGAATTATAAAGCAGTTGTTTTAGATATGGATGATACGTTGCTAAATTCAGATAATGTTGTTTCAGAAGAAACTGCAAAATATTTAACAACGATACAAGATGAAGGGATTTATGTTGTATTAGCATCCGGAAGACCAACAGAAGGTATGATTCCAACAGCCAGAGAATTGAAACTACCAGAACACCATAGCTACATTATTAGTTATAATGGTAGTAAGACGATTAACATGGCAAATGAAGAAGTGGAAGTTAGTAAATCTATTAGCAAGCAAGATTTTGATGAAATAGTAGATTATTGTAGAGATAGAGGCTTTTTTGTTCTTACATATCATGAAGGACAAATTATTTACGATAGTGAACATGAATACATGAATATTGAAGCGGAATTAACAGGATTACCTATGAAACGTGTTGATGATATCAAAGCGTATATTCAAGATGATGTTCCTAAGGTCATGGGTGTTGACTATGTTGCGAATATTACAGAAGCTAGAATTGATTTAAATGGTGTGTTTAATGATAATGTAGATGCTACTACTAGTAAGCCATTTTTCTTAGAATTTATGGCTAAAGACGTTTCAAAAGGTAATGCGATTAAAGCGCTATGTCATAAATTAGGATTTACTGTAGACCAAGTTGTTGCTTTTGGTGACAGCATGAATGATAAATCAATGTTTGAAGTAGCAGGATTAGCTATTGCAATGGGAAATGCTTCAGACGAATTAAAGGAATACGCAGATGAAGTTACGTTAGATCATAACAATAACGGTATTCCACATGCTCTAAGAAATTTATTTTAAGATTTAAAACAAGCCTAAACACATGATTTTTCAATCGTATATCTAGTGTTTAGGCTTTTAAATTTGTGTATTTATAAGATGTAATGTAAAACTGTTGAAAATCATAATGAACCAATTGTTTGAAAGTAAAGCACCTTCTTAATGAAATGTATTATAAAACTAAAAAAGCAGTAACAATCTAACTGGTTCGTTAGATGCACTGCAAGCATATGGTAATTATTTAGCTGTTTGTGTCCAATCGTGTTTGCCTCTGAAACGTTTTACATGTGCATATATTTGGTCAGCAGTATAGTCTAAGTTTGTATATACTGTAATACTAAAAGCTGACTGATTCTCTGCAAAAGACTCTTCTAAAAACAATTCCTTTAAATGAGTAAATAAATCATTCATTTGTTTATGATTTAAACCGGGATACTCCCTTAAAGTTCTTTTTAATAATTGACCATTCTTTTCTTCTAATGCTTGAACCACAATAACAAATCTCTCATCTTGCTTTAATACATCATCAAATAAATTTGTTTGTCCAATCATTGAATTCACCCCTGAAAAGTTATTCTTATCTATATTATACACAATCTGCAAAATATCTAAAATAAAGAATGTAAATATTGTTCGAATAAAAATGAACAGAATACTAGTTAATATACTAAATACTTAAAATGGAAAGCATCTCCATAATGATATGAAGTGATTTTACATAAAATAACACGACAAATGCTATCAAATGTTTGAAGCATCTGTCGTGAATGAAAGGGGATTTTTATATTTACACTGTTTTAATTATTTTTGATTTTCATAATCATGTGGTTTTAAATTGATGGTTTCAAGTTTAACAAACTTTGTCTTATGAATTATTTTATGAACAAAATAAATAATTGCTAAGATAATTAAAGGTAAGAAGTTTCTAAACACACTCAACCAATCATTTTCTAGCATGCTTTCAAATGAACTTCCAAGTAATAAGAATGCTAAAGTTGCAATAACAAGGATAGGACCTAATGGATAAAATGGTGCTTTATATGGAAGTACTTTATTTGGATCTTCGCCTTGTTTTTTAATTGCTTGTCTTAATCGAATTTGAGACCAAATACTTGAACCCCACACAACTATTACCATTGAACCGATTATTTTTAATAAGTTAAATACAGCATGTGCATTGTAATTCGCATATATGATTACAATAATAACAACAACGTATGTCGTTAATAATGCTCGAAGCGGTAATTTTGTAGTTTTGTTTAATTTGCTTAAAAACTTAGGTGCTTTATTATCTGCACTTAGTGAATATAACATTCTACCCGTTGTATAAACGCCTGAATTTGCAGCAGATAATAATGAGGTTAAAATAACTGCATTAATAACTGATGCTGCAAAAGCGATACCAACTCTATCAAAGACAATCGTAAACGGACTTTGACTTACTGATTCATTTTTATTTAGTAATAATGGATCTGTATATGGAATGATTGCAGCAATTACAGCAATTGATAACACGTAGAACAATAGTATGCGCCAAAAAACTTGCTTAATAGCTTTAGGCATTGATTTTTTAGGGTCATCAGATTCACCAGCGGTAACAGCTACTACCTCGGTACCTCCAACAGAGAAACCTGCAACTAGTAATACGCCTAAGAACCCTGAGATACCACCTACAAATGGTGCATCGCCTTTTGTATAATTTTCAAAGCCATAACTATGGCCACCTAAAATACCAAAGATCATTAAAATACCAAATACAATGAATACTATAATTGTAATTACTTTAATTAATGATAACCAAAATTCAGTTTCACCGAATGATTTTACAGAAAAAATGTTTAATAATAGTAAGATTGTAATAAATATTAAACTCCAAGTTATGGGGTGTAAAAATTTAAATGTGTCCCAAAAATAAAGTACATTTGACGCCACAATAACATCTACACTTGTAACTAATGACCATAATGCCCAGTACAACCATCCCATTGTAAAACCAAGTGATGAGTCTATAAAACGTGTTGAATATGAACTAAAAGAGCCTGATACTGGATAAAATGTTGCTAATTCTCCAATAGAAGACATTAAGAAGTACAACATAATACCAATAAGTAAATAGGCTAATATAGCGCCTCCGGGTCCAGCTTGTGAAATTATATTACCTGTAACTACAAATAGACCAGTTCCAATTGCACCACCTATAGCAATCATGGAAATGTGCCTAGAATTAAGACTACGGTTCATTTTATTATCTTCCATATTTAGTCTCCCATCTATTTAAATATACCCATTATTGTAAGCTTTTTAAGTAGACTATTCAACAACTTTTTAACACTTTAAAGCGGAAAAATTAAAATTTTCTGATTTTTTAATCTTCTTGAGCATGTTTGATTGTAATTTCATTAGGGTTAAATTATAATGTGTATTAAATTATAATAATTATAAATTGTGGAGGGATGACTATGTCACAACATGATAAAAAGTTAACTGGAGTTTTTGGGCATCCAGTATCAGATCGAGAAAATAGTATGACTGCTGGGCCGAGGGGACCACTTTTAATGCAAGATATTTATTTCTTAGAGCAAATGTCACAATTTGATAGAGAAGTTATACCTGAACGTCGAATGCATGCCAAAGGTTCTGGAGCATTTGGTACATTTACTGTAACTAAAGATATTACAAAGTATACTAATGCTAAGATTTTCTCTGAAGTTGGCAAACAAACTGAAATGTTCGCACGTTTTTCTACAGTAGCAGGCGAACGTGGTGCCGCTGATGCAGAGCGAGATATTAGAGGATTTGCATTAAAATTTTATACAGAAGAAGGGAACTGGGATTTAGTAGGGAATAATACACCTGTCTTCTTCTTCAGAGATCCAAAGTTATTTGTAAGTTTAAATCGCGCTGTTAAACGTGATCCAAGAACAAATATGCGAGATGCACAAAATAACTGGGATTTTTGGACTGGACTTCCTGAAGCTTTACATCAGGTAACGATTTTAATGTCAGATAGAGGTATACCTAAAGATTTACGTCATATGCATGGATTCGGCTCTCATACGTATTCAATGTACAATGATTCTGGTGAACGTGTTTGGGTTAAATTTCATTTTAGAACTCAACAAGGTATTGAAAATTTAACAGATGAAGAAGCTGCTGAAATTGTAGCAACTGATCGTGATTCATCACAACGTGATTTATTTAATGCTATTGAGAATGGTGACTATCCAAAATGGACAATGTATATCCAAGTAATGACTGAGGAACAAGCTAAAAATCATAAAGATAATCCATTTGATTTAACAAAAGTATGGTATCACGATGAGTACCCTTTAATTGAAGTTGGAGAGTTTGAATTAAATAGAAATCCAGATAATTACTTTATGGATGTTGAGCAAGCTGCGTTTGCACCAACAAATATTATTCCAGGATTAGATTTTTCTCCAGACAAAATGTTACAAGGACGTTTATTCTCATATGGCGATGCGCAAAGATATCGCTTAGGAGTTAATCATTGGCAGATTCCTGTAAACCAACCTAAAGGTGTAGGCATTGAAAATTTATGTCCATTCAGTAGAGATGGTCAAATGCGTGTAGTTGATAATAACCAAGGTGGCGGCACACATTATTATCCAAATAATCAAGGCAAATTTGATTCTCAACCTGAATATAAAAAGCCTCCATTCCCAACTGATGGTTATGGTTATGAATATAATCAACGCCAAGATGATGATAATTATTTTGAACAACCTGGTAAGCTATTTAGATTACAATCTGAAGATGCTAAAGAAAGAATTTTCACAAATACAGCAAATGCAATGGATGGTGTGTCTGAAGATGTTAAGCGACGCCATATCCGTCATTGTTATAAAGCTGATCCAGAATATGGTAAAGGTGTAGCTAAAGCATTAGGTATTGATATTAATTCAATTGATCTTGAAACAGAAAGTGACGAAACTTACGAAAACTTTAAAAAATAAATTTGAAATGTGTATTCAATATTGCGTAGTTGAGCAGTTTATGATAATATAATAAATCGTAAAGATTCCTAACAAGAGAGGGTGTTTAACGTGCGCGTAAACGTAACATTAGCATGCACAGAATGTGGCGATCGTAACTATATCACTACTAAAAATAAACGTAACAATCCTGAGCGTATTGAAATGAAGAAATATTGCCCAAGATTAAACAAATATACGTTACATCGTGAAACTAAGTAATTCTTATCATTCAAATACGACGATTTGAAATCAAAGCGGGCTTTTCCATTATTTATGGAGAGCTCGTTTTTTTATTGATGATACTTCAATATAACAGTGAGAAACATATTTAAAAATTAATAAAATAAATAAATATATATATAAATGATTTGAGTTATTTCTTAATGAAGTAAATGGTGAAATTATTTATGGTATTTTGATAAGTAGTATTTACATGACACGAACAATACACTAGTAGTAAATTTTAAAAAGGTAAATTTGCATTTATTATAGTAGAAAGTGAAAAGTAATAGTCTTTTTTAATAAGATATGGTCATTTTGAAGAGAAATAAAATTTTTCAACGCCAAAGAACGATTTTTGAGGAATTTAGTAAATAAATATGATTTAACTGTTGAATTATGTGAGGATTGTGTTATTATATAAATCGTAATAATTACGATTTGATAAAAAGTGAGGTAACAATATATGGCTAAGAAGTCTAAAATAGCAAAAGAAAGAAAAAGAGAAGAATTAGTTAATAAATATTATGAGTTACGTAAAGAGTTAAAAGCGAAAGGTGATTATGAAGCATTAAGAAAATTACCTAGAGATTCGTCACCAACACGCTTAACAAGAAGATGTAAAGTTACTGGTAGACCAAGAGGTGTATTACGTAAATTTGAAATGTCACGTATTGCATTTAGAGAACATGCCCATAAAGGTCAAATTCCAGGTGTTAAAAAATCAAGCTGGTAAAATTAAATTTCGTACTTTAGCCCATTTACAATATTAATAAAACAATGTACAGTATATACGAATGCTATAAACTGAATGTTTTCGAAATTAATCAAGAAAACATTCGGTTTTTAATTTGCATTAATAAAATAATTAGTTTTAAAAGGGGCTATTTAAAGTGAAAATATTTGATTATGAAGATATTCAGTTAATACCTAATAAATGTATTGTTAAAAGCAGATCTGAATGTGACACATCGATTCAATTTGGACCTAAGACATTTAAATTACCTGTAGTTCCTGCGAATATGCAAACAGTTATGAATGAAACATTAGCAAAATGGTTTGCAGAAAATGATTATTTCTATATCATGCATCGTTTTGATGAAAATGCTAGAGTACCTTTTATTAAAAATATGCATGATTCAGATTTATTTGCCTCGATTTCAGTAGGTGTGAAGAAAGCAGAATTTGAATTTATTGAAAAATTAGCTCAAGATAAATTAATACCAGAATATATAACAATAGATATTGCCCATGGACACTCTGATTCAGTAATTAATATGATAAAACATATAAAAAAACATTTGCCCGAAAGCTTTGTCATTGCAGGTAATGTTGGTACGCCTGAAGGTGTTAGAGAATTAGAAAATGCTGGTGCGGATGCTACAAAAGTTGGTATTGGTCCTGGTAGAGTTTGTATTACAAAAATTAAAACTGGCTTTGGTACAGGAGGTTGGCAGCTAGCAGCATTAAATTTATGTAGTAAAGCTGCACGTAAACCTTTAATTGCTGATGGTGGTATTAGAACACATGGTGATATAGCTAAATCTATTCGATTTGGGGCATCCATGGTCATGATTGGTTCATTATTTGCGGCACACGAAGAATCTCCTGGAGAAACAGTAGAGCTTGATGGTAAACAATATAAAGAGTACTTTGGTAGTGCCTCTGAATTTCAAAAAGGCGAACATAAAAATGTAGAAGGCAAAAAAATGTTTGTAGAACATAAGGGTTCATTAATGGATACCTTAAATGAAATGCAACAAGATCTACAAAGTTCAATTTCTTATGCCGGTGGAAAAGACTTGAAATCATTACGTACTGTAGATTATGTTATTGTTAGAAACTCTATTTTCAACGGTGATAGAGATTAATTTTTATAGTAGGTGATGTAAATTAAAAAGTTCATAGTAACAGTTATTGCATTTTTATCGATTATTATTATTGCGCCAATAACTGAATTTAAACCATTGATTCATTTACAAAATGAAGTAAGACAATATATTGATATTCATATTAATAAAGAAACGATTTCAGCTGAAAATAAATTAGACACACCTAAAAAGCAACAATTTGCATTTAATAATATTCAAATGAATATGTCTAAATCAGAAGTTGAAAAGATATTAAAACAACCCAAAAGGGTAACATTTAATGAATATGGTACAAAATGGTATACGTATTATGATGGCGATTATAATAATTTTTTGATGGTTAGTTATATTAAGGATAAAGTAAACGCTATATATTCAAATCAAAATATCATTACTTCCAAATCTAAAATTAAGTATAATACACCAAAAGCAGTTGTCAGACAAAGATTAGGTGAACCTGTGACTGAAATAGTTAAAGGTAGAGTTCGTTATGAACAAAATAATAAAGAGTATGATGTTTTTCATAAAAACAATATCTATACAACAGTTTTTTATGATAAACACCGTCGAGATAGTGTAACAGCTATATTACAAGTTAGTGATGCCATGGAAAATAGGCTGAAACAGCAATATGGTGCGCCATCGAAATCACTTGCAAATAGTTATGAGCTTCAAAATTTTGATTTAGTTAATGCTGAAAGAAAACAACATCAGTTACCAACACTAAAATATTCTAAACAGAATTCTGAAACAGCGCGGAAACATAGTAAAGATATGGCGGATAATCACTACTTTGACCATACTAACTTAAAAGGTCAATCTCCGTTTGATCGATTGAAAAAAGATGGTATAGTATTTAGATCAGCTGGTGAAAATTTAGCATATGGTCAAGTGAGCAGTATTTATGCACATGAAGGGTTAATGAACTCTCTTGGTCATAGAAAGAACATTTTAAATGATGCATTTAATGCATTAGGTGTTGGTGTGGATTTTAATGATGAAAGACAGCCGTTTTGGACAGAAAATTATACTGGATAATGTTTCTTATGTGTTGTTAAAGGGTATGGTTATCTGTAAGGAAGTAGATAAACTTGATGATACAAGATAAATCTAAAGATGCGGACATACTAGAACGCGTCAAAGACATATTAAATAAAAAAGGTAGTAAAAAATAACCTTAGCTCGCTTCTGCATATGATTGTAGGGGCGAGTTTTACTTTATATATAAATATTAGTTTGACTTAATTACTAATAGTTAGTTGTTTGTGGTGCTGTCACATTCTTATAAAAGCCAGCATGTAAAAAACCTCTTGATATTCATTGTGATTTCAAGAGGTTGAAAATTTATTAAGAATGAGGGTTTAACAAATGCGATTATATATAAATTGTTGAAATATTACATTTCACGATACAAACCAATTACTTTACCAATAACTGTAACATTATCAAGGTAAATTGGTTCCATAGTGCTATTTTCAGGTTGTAAACGATATCGATTTCTTTCTTTATAAAAACGTTTAACCGTTGCTTCATCTTCGTCTGTCATTGCAACAATGATATCACCATTTTCTGCAATTGTTTGGCTTCGAACAATTACTTTATCTCCGTCTAATATACCTGCTTCAATCATACTGTCGCCCACAACATTTAAAATAAATATATCGCTATTATGTGTTGATGTTAGGTGTTCTGGTAATGGAAAATATTCTTCTACATTTTCAACTGCAGTAATCGGAACACCAGCAGTAACTTTACCAATAACTGGAACATGAATTGTCTCTTCCATATTAATGTTATCATTTGTTTGGTCACTTACAATTTCGATTGCACGAGGTTTCGTTGGATCTCGTCTAATATATCCTTTTTCCTCAAGGCGTGAAAGATGTCCATGAACTGTTGAACTTGAAGCTAAACCAACCGCTTCGCCAATTTCACGAACGCTAGGCGGATAACCTTTTGATTGAACAACTTGTTTAATATAATTATATATTTCGCTTTGTCGTTTTGTTAATTCTCTCATATATAGGCACTCCCTAATTTAATTTAAATTTATTATAGCATTAATTCAAAACTAAAACAAACATTTGTTCGTTAAAAAGTTGACGTAGAACATAGGTTCTGATATATTACTTATACAAACAAATGTTCTAGGAGTGAAATCGATGTTTTATAATAAATATAAAAACTTATCCACATATATAATCATATTTTTAATTTCAAGTGCAGCTTTTTCTATATTCTTATTGAGTGCGAACATCAGTGCTCACACGGAACAAACGTACGAGATGACTGATCACCAAATCAAGACAAAAGCAATCGACAAAACATACGAACATAGTATCCCTACAAACAAAGGCGAACAAAAAGATGGAAAAGTGTTCGCGTTTATAAATTAATTCTATAAATTTTCCTACGCTATTTTGCTTATTTTTGCAAAGTAGCGTTTTTATTTACTTTGTAGATGATCTTAAATTTGTTATATTTTGTTAAAGTATTATAATGATTGGGTAAATAATGTGAAGGTAGGTTTTTTTAATGAGTAATTCAGATTTGAATATCGAAAGAATAAATGAATTAGCTAGAAAGAAAAAAGCAGAAGGTTTAACACAAGAAGAGGCAAAAGAACAAACAGCTTTAAGAAAAGCTTATCTTGAAAGTTTTAGAAAAGGGTTTAAACAACAAATTGAAAATACAAAAGTGATTGATCCGGAAGGTAATGATGTTACACCAGAAAAAATCAAAGAAATACAAGAAAAAAGAAATAATCCAAATTAGCCCATAACTATATATAGAATTTTCTGACATTAAAATTTGATTTAAGTATTTTACTTATCTTTTTATTTTAAAATAAGTTATAATGTATTTGATAAAATTGAAGAAGGGAAGATACACAAGATGTTTAATGAAAAAGATCAATTAGCTGTTGATACGTTGCGTGCTTTAAGTATCGACACAATCGAAAAAGCAAATTCTGGTCATCCAGGACTACCTATGGGAGCTGCCCCAATGGCTTATACTTTGTGGACACGTCATTTAAATTTCAATCCACAATCAAAAGATTACTTTAACAGAGATCGTTTCGTACTATCAGCTGGGCACGGTTCGGCATTATTGTATAGTTTGTTACATGTTTCAGGGAGTTTAGAATTAGAAGAATTAAAACAATTTAGACAATGGGGTTCTAAAACACCAGGTCACCCCGAATACAGACATACTGATGGTGTAGAAGTTACAACTGGTCCACTTGGTCAAGGATTTGCTATGTCAGTTGGTTTGGCATTAGCTGAAGATCATTTAGCTGGTAAGTTCAACAAAGATGGTTACAATGTTGTAGATCATTACACATATGTATTAGCTTCTGATGGTGATCTAATGGAAGGTATCTCACATGAAGCTGCTTCATTTGCTGGTCATAATAAACTAAGTAAATTAGTCGTACTATATGATTCAAATGATATCTCACTTGATGGTGAATTGAATAAAGCATTTTCGGAAAATACTAAAGAACGTTTTGAAGCATATGGTTGGAACTATCTATTAGTTAAAGATGGTAATGATTTAGAAGAAATTGACCAAGCGATTACTAAAGCTAAATCTCAAGAAGGTCCAACTATTATCGAAGTTAAAACTACAATCGGCTTTGGTTCTCCAAATAAAGCTGGTACTAATGGTGTTCATGGTGCGCCTTTAGGTGAAGACGAAAGAAAATTAACTTTCGAAAATTATGGTTTGGATCCTGAAAAACGTTTCAATGTTTCTGAGGAAGTTTATGAAATTTTCCAAAGTACAATGTTACAACGTGCTAATGAAGATGAGTCTAAATGGAATGCATTATTAGAAAAATATGCTGAAGCTTATCCTGAATTAGCAGAAGAATTTAAATTAGCTGTTAGTGGAAAATTACCTAATAATTATAAAGATGAATTACCTCGCTTTGAATTAGGACATAGTGGTGCATCTCGTGCTGATTCTGGAGCAATCATTCAAGCTATCAGTAAAACTGTACCTTCATTCTTTGGGGGATCAGCAGACCTTGCTGGTTCGAATAAATCAAATGTAAATAACGCAATTGACTATAGTTCTAAAACGCCAGAAGGTAAAAATGTATGGTTTGGTGTACGTGAATTTGCAATGGGAGCTGCTGTTAATGGTATGGCTGCTCATGGAGGTGTACATCCATATGGAGCAACTTTCTTCGTATTTAGTGATTATTTAAAACCGGCATTGCGTCTATCATCAATTATGGGATTAAATGCAACATTTATCTTTACACATGACTCAATTGCAGTTGGTGAAGATGGACCTACGCATGAACCAATTGAACAATTAGCTGGGTTAAGAGCTATTCCTAATATGAATGTTATCCGTCCAGCAGACGGAAATGAAACTAGAGTTGCTTGGGAAGTTGCTTTGGAATCAGAATCAACGCCAACTTCATTAGTATTAACACGTCAAAACTTACCAGTATTAGACGTACCTGAAAAAGTAATTGAAGAAGGTGTGCGTAAAGGTGCATATACAGTTTATGGCACTGAAGAAACACCAGAATTCTTATTATTAGCATCTGGTTCAGAAGTTAGCTTAGCAATTGAAGCTGCAAAAGATCTTGAAAAACAAGGTAAATCTGTACGCGTAGTTTCTATGCCTAACTGGAATGCATTTGAACAACAATCTGATGAATATAAAGAATCGATTATTCCATCGAGTGTAACTAAACGTGTTGCTATAGAAATGGCCTCACCACTTGGATGGCATAAATATGTTGGTACTGCTGGCAAAGTTGTCGCTATTGATGGCTTTGGTGCAAGTGCACCTGGCGATTTAGTCGTTGAAAAATATGGATTTACTAAAGAAAATATTTTAAATCAAGTAATGAGTTTATAAAAAGTATTTATACAATTTTAGTATTTAGAAGTCTAGGATATCTAATCTTAGGCTTCTTTAATATTAGAGTTTTCACTACATTGAAAACAATTTTAATGGATAATAGTACTTGAAGTATTTATTAACATTCCTGTTTAACTATGAGAATTTAATTTAATCATAAAAATCACTATTATATCTAAGTGATTTTTGATATTATTTTTAGTATCGATATTAAAATACTTGAATAAACTAGTTCTTGAAATAATGTGATGAATTTAGTAAAATTCAGTAGGATAAAGAAAGCGGGTGAAACAATGGCAACTTGGTTGGCAATTATTTTAATAATAGGAGCATTAATTTTAGGTTTAATTGGTGGTTTCTTATTAGCAAGAAAATATATGATGGATTACTTGAAGAAAAACCCACCAATCAATGAAGAAATGCTTCGTATGATGATGATGCAAATGGGTCAAAAACCTTCTCAAAAGAAAATTAATCAAATGATGACGATGATGAATAAAAATATGGATCAAAATATGAAGAGCACGAAAAAGTAAATTCGTGATTTATAGAGGCTGGTACTCAAATATGAGTATGGCCTCTTTTTGATTACAAATTTACAATTAAAAATAGATTTAATAAAATTGAAGTTAACAAAATGACGAAAAGAATGATAAATGCTATAATTCAGTTTATATGATTAACAGAGAGTTTATTTTATAAGAAGGTGTATGCGTGCTCTATTTAATATTTTCAATAGTTGTAGCTTTATTTATGGGAACTATGGTTATAGTTATCCGTATGAAAGCTCAAAATTATCCGGTAAATGAGAAAAAAATAATTTTGCCACCGTTCTTTATGTCAACGGGTGCCTTAATGTATGTTGTACCTTATTTTAGGCTTACTGGGTCTGAAATGTTAGAAGCTTTTATAATTGGCTTATTATTCTCTACAGTTCTGATATGGACATCCCGTTTTGAAGTTAAGGGAACAGAGATTTATATGAAACGTTCAAAAGCATTTCCGGTCATTTTAATTTCATTACTTATTATTCGTACTGTTATGAAGATATTTATTAGTAATGAAATTGACCCGGGAGAGTTGGGCGGAATGTTCTTTTTATTAGCATTTTGCATGATTGTACCTTGGAGATTAGCAATGTTATATAAATATAAAAAAATAAAGAAAACATTAATCAATTAATTACTTTTAAACCACTTGTTTTTGGCTACTAAATCAGTCGATAAGTGGTTTTAATTTTACTTGAAACAGAGTGGAGAATATATTAAAATAAAAGCGAACAAATGTTCTATACGGAGGCAATAATGAAAATTATACATACAGCAGATTGGCATTTAGGAAAAATATTAAACGGCAAACATTTGATAGAGGACCAAGCATATATTTTAGATAAGTTCGTTGAGCAAATGACGATAGAAAAACCAGATGTCATTGTTATAGCTGGAGATTTATATGATACGACATATCCGAGCAAAGACGCAATTATGTTATTAGAACGAACAATAGCTAAACTTAATTTAGAGTTAAATATACCAATTATTATAATCAGTGGGAATCATGATGGTAAAGAAAGATTGAATTATGGCGCAAGTTGGTTTGAAAGTAGTCAATTATACATAAGGACGGACTTTACAACGATTAAGTCACCGATAACTATTAATGAAGTGAATTTTTATACATTGCCATATGCTACTGTTAGCGAAATGAAGCATTATTATGAAGATGAAAACATTGAAAATCATCAACAAGGTATTTCTAGATGCATTGATGAAATTCAATATTTACTTGATCCGAAAGCGATTAATATACTAATTGGTCATTTGACTGTACAAGGTGGTAAAACATCTGATTCTGAGAGACCACTTACAATTGGTACGGTCGAGTCAGTTCAAAAAAATGTTTTTAACGTATTTGATTATATAATGCTTGGGCATTTACACCACCCATTTAGTATTAATGATAAAAAGATAAAATATAGTGGTTCGTTATTACAGTATTCGTTTTCTGAAGTGGGTCAATCTAAAGGATATAGACGCATTACAATCGATGGTGATGATATCAATGATCAATTTATACCGATAGAACCTCTTAGACAATTAGAAATTATTACAGGTGAATTCAGTGAAGTTATAAATGAAAAAATTGCTGTGAATAATAAAGAGAATTATTTTCATTTTAAACTTACAAATATGTCTCATATAACAGATCCTATGATGCATTTAAAGCAAGTTTATCCCAATACTTTAGGGCTGACAAATGAAACTTTTAACTATAATGAAGAGAAAAATGTTATTGATATTAGTAGACAAGATGACATGACTATAATAGAACAATTTTATAATTATATTACGGATACAGGTTTGTCAGAAGTTCAATCAAAAAAGATTGAAAATATTTTAGAAGATAAATTGAACAAGGAGGATTAATGCATGAAGCCATTACATTTAACTTTAAAAAACTTTGGGCCATTTTTAAAAGAAGAAATTGATTTTTCTAAAATTGACAATAATGAACTGTTTTTGATAAGTGGTAAGACAGGGTCTGGTAAGACAATGATATTCGATGCAATGACTTATGCACTTTTTGGACAAGCATCAACTAAACAAAGAGAAGAAAATGATTTGAGAAGTCATTTTGCTGATGGAAAAGAAGCTATGTCTGTAACATTTCAATTTGAACTAAATCATCGTGTTTATAAATTACATAGACAGGGCCCATATATAAAAGAAGGAAATACTACTAAAACCAACGCTAAATTTGATGTATTTGAATTGGTGGATGATAAATTTGAAATTAGAGAAAGTAAAGTGCAAGCAGGGAATCAATTTATTATTGATTTAATAGGGGTTAATGCAGAGCAATTTCGGCAATTATTTATCTTACCTCAAGGTGAATTCAAAAAATTTTTAATATCAAAAAGTAGTGATAAACAGGGGATATTACGTACACTGTTTGACAGCAATAAATTTGAAGAAGTAAGAGAAATATTAAAAGAAGAAGTGAAAATAGAAAAAGCGCAAATTGAAAATAGGTATCAGCAAATTGATTTATTATGGCAAGAAATAGAAACATTTGATAATGAAGAGATTAAAAGTCTAATGAATATATCAAGTCAACAAACTGACAGGTTGATAGAAAATATCCCCTTATTAGAAACGCATTTTAACCAACAATTAAATATTATATACGAGGAAAAAAAAGCAGCTACTAAATCTTTTGAAAATATAGAAAAGAAAACCCAAGAAAATAAAGTGTTGCAAGAGAATATTAAACAATTAGACTCTTATAAAAATAGTTTTGATCAATTAAAGGAAAAACAACCTGAAATTGATCAAATAGAAGAAAAACTTAAATTACTTCAAGAGATTAAAAGTCTATTGAATTTTATTGACACTAAAAAGCACATTGAAACTAAAATGATAAAAGTAAATAATGCAATCAAAGAAACTAAAATTAAAATTTCAGAGGTAGATATTAATAGACGAAGTGTTGATAAAGAGTATGAGGCATTAAAGGAGAAAGAACATACTATTGATGAAAAGATTGCATTCATTGATAAAACTAAGCCTATCAAAAATAATATTATTAAGTATCAAGAAAGTTTTAACAAAGTTGATGGATTAACTATAGAGAATGAACAAATAAAAAAAGAATTAAGTAATTTAAATAATTCATTAGAAGAAATTGAAATTACTATTAGTAATAATGATAGTAATTACGAGAATATTGTAGTTCTAAATCATGAGATGAATCAGATTCATGATGACATAAACACAATACAGGAAAATGAGATTGCTAAGTCAGAGTTAAGTAAATTAATGGCCAACAAACAAGAGTTGGAAATGAGCATTAATAAAGAAAGAACAGTTTTAAGTGATTTAGAGATAAGACTTGAAAAGTTTGATAAGTCTAAATTAGATTTAAATGATAAAGAAAGTTTTATTCGTGAAATAAAGTCTGCAGTAAAAATTGGAGAACAATGTCCTATATGTGGAAATGAAATTCATGATTTAGGAGAACATATAGATTTTGAAAGTATAGCTAAACGTAAGGCTGATATAAAAGAAATAGAAACAAAAATATCTTCTATTAAATCAAGTATTGCTGTAAAACATTCTGAAATGAATCATATTAATGAAAAGATATCAAATATTAATGTGGATGAACATCTTGATATTTCAATAGAAATATTAAATGAACAATTAATAGAAAAAGAAGCGGAATTAAATAACCAAATTGCTACTAATAAATATGTAGAAGAATTGAAATCTGATAAAGAAAAATTAACAGCTGAACTTCATCAAAAGCAATTATTGTTTAATAGAAATGAGTCAGAACTTAAATTGAGTCAACAGCTTATAATTGAATTTGAAACACTTTCAGAGTATCACGATATTTCTGACTTTGAAGCTGACTATAACAGGAGTATACAAGAAGTGAATGCTCATCAGGAACTGTCAAAACAAATTGAGAATAAGCTAACAAAGCTAACACAGCAACGTTTAATTGAAGAAAACAATTTAAATCATTATAACCAACAATCTGCAACATATAATAATGAGTTGAAAGAAAACGAACAAGCTATTGAAATTGAAATGACAAAGTTGAATTTATCTCATGACAGTGATGTTGAAGGAATCATGACATGGAGAGATGAAAAAGAAAGTTTGAAGAAAACAGTAGATGAATATAGAAAACAATACAATGAATTGGAATTAGAGATAAATAGATTAGAATCATTAATTAAAGGTAAAGTAGTCATTAATCCAGTTGAATTAGAAAAAGACTATCAAAAATGTAAAGAAAATTTGAATGCATTGATAGATAAATATTCAGCTGTTCATTACCAATGTGAAAATAATGTAAAAAAATTAAAATCAATTGAATCGCATATTAATTATTTAAATCAAGAATTAAAGGAGCAGCAACAAATTTTTCAATTGTCTGAGATTGTTAGTGGTAAAAATAATAAAAACCTCACATTAGAAAATTTTGTATTAATATATTATTTAGATAAAATTATTGCGCAGGCTAATATAAGATTAGCGACAATGACGGACAATCGTTATCAATTGATAAGACGTGAAGCGGTTTCGCAAGGGCTTAGTGGATTAGAGATTGATGTGTTTGATTTACATTCAAATAGGTCTAGGCACATTAGTTCATTATCAGGTGGGGAAACATTCCAATCTTCATTAGCATTGGCACTTGGGATGAGCGAAATCGTACAGCAACAGTCAGGTGGTATTTCGTTAGAATCTATTTTTATTGATGAAGGTTTTGGTACATTAGATCAGGAAACTTTAGAAACTGCATTAGATACACTGTTGAATCTTAAATCAACTGGGAGAATGGTTGGTATCATTTCACATGTAACTGAATTGAAAAATAGAATACCATTGGTTTTAGAAGTTAAGTCAAATCAATATCAGAGTTCAACAATTTTTAGAAGAAATTAAAGCATAAAAAATAGAGATGTTTCAATGGAATGAAAGTATTCATTGAGCATCTCTATTTACTTAGAAATTATTTTTTTTCACGTAATAAATCTCTAATTTCAGTTAATAATACTACATTTTCTTCTACAACGGCTTCTTCTTCTGCTTCTTCTTTCTTCATTAAAGTATTAGCGATTTTAACGAAGATGAATAAAGCAAATGCGATAATAATAAAGTCGATTATTGACTGAATAAATAAACCGTATTTAATTCCCCAGAATGACCATTCTTTAGCAAAATCAACTGAACCGAAAATTTTACCAATCAATGGCATAATTATATTTTCAACTAATGAAGTTACAATCTTGTTGAAAGCAGCGCCCATTACAACAGCGATAGCTAGGTCTAAGACATTACCTTTTAAGGCAAATTCTTTAAACTCTTTTAACATTACACTCAACCTCTCTTTTTTAAATGTAACCTCAATTATACAACAGATAAAATATTTAGAAAATAGTTTATTTAAGAAAATTTGATTATCGTAAAGACCTTTGTTATCCTATAAAGGTGCGTGAGTAAAAAATAAAATGTTTTGATAAATTTTTTATTTTACTACATAAAACTAAATATAGAATTGAAGGGAGTAATTAATTATGAATTCTTCTTCACCAGAGAATCCAAATGGCAAGAAGTATTCACCGGTGTTCATCTATAGTGCGATTGTTGTTGCTATAGTCGTATTACTTGGTGCATTTTTACCTGAACAATTCAACTATGTGACCAATAACATTAAAATATGGATTACAGAAAAACTAGGTTGGTATTATTTAATTCTTACAACGATTATTGTATTCTTCTGTATTTTCCTTATTTTTAGTCCGATTGGTAAACTGAAATTAGGTAAGCCAAATGACAAACCAGAATTTAATACAATTTCTTGGTTTGCAATGCTATTTAGTGCTGGTATGGGGATTGGATTAGTGTTCTATGGAGCTGCTGAACCGATGGCACATTTTGCTGCGCCACCAACAGCTGATCCAAAGACGACGGAAGCTTATACTGAAGCACTTCGTTCAACATTTTTCCATTGGGGCTTCCATGCTTGGGCTGTCTATGGAGTTGTTGCATTAGCGTTAGCTTATGCACAATTTCGTAAAGGCGAGCCTGGCTTATTATCAAGAACATTGCGTCCAATTTTAGGTGATAAAGTAGAAGGGCCTATTGGAATTTTAATTGATGTATTATCTGTTTTCGCCACAATCGTTGGGGTAGCTGTTTCTCTTGGTATGGGTGCGTTACAAATTAATGGTGGTTTACATTATTTATTCAATGTTCCAAATAACACATTTGTGCAAGCAATTATAATTATTATTGTTACAATATTATTTATCGCTAGTGCATGGTCAGGTTTAAGTAAAGGTATTCAATATTTAAGTAATTTGAATATTGGTTTAGGTACTGTTTTAATGATAGCTGCATTAATTGTAGGACCAACTGTGCTAATACTAAATATGTTAACAAGCTCAACAGGTAGCCTATTGAATACATTTTTATTTAATAGTTTTGATACTGCAGCTTTAAATCCTCAAAAACGTGAGTGGATGTCTTCATGGACACTTTACTATTGGGGTTGGTGGTTAAGTTGGAGCCCATTCGTTGGTGTGTTTATTGCTCGTGTTTCAAAAGGGCGTTCAATTAGAGAGTTCATTTCTGGCGTTTTATTAGTACCTGCCATCGTAAGTTTTATCTGGTTTAGTGTTTTTGGAGTTTTAGGCATCGAAACTGGTAAAAAACATAAAGAAATATTCGATATGACACCTGAGACACAACTATTTGGCGTATTTAATCATGTGCCATTTGGAATAGTATTATCACTTATTGCTTTATTATTGATTGCTTCATTCTTTATTACGTCTGCAGATTCAGCTACATTCGTATTAGGAATGCAAACGACATTTGGGTCATTAAATCCATCAAGTATGGTTAAAGTTGTATGGGGAATTTCACAAGCTTTAATTGCATTTGTACTTTTATTAGCAGGTGGCGGTAATGGTGCAGAAGCTTTAAATGCAATTCAAAGTGCTGCGATTATAAGTGCGTTCCCATTCTCCTTCGTCGTCATATTAATGATGATTAGCTTCTATAAAGACGCTAACCAAGAACGTAAATTCTTAGGATTAACATTGACGCCAAATAAACATCGCTTACAAGAATATATTAAGAGTCAACAAGAAGATTATGAATCAGATATTCTTGAAAAGCGTCAATCTCGTAGAAATTTAGAGAAAAAAGATAACTAATTTTCAGTATGATGATTAGACTTGATGTTTTCTATAATGGAAAGTTTATTGTTAACGAATTAAATTAATCAAACAAATATAATTAAATCCGAAGTTTCGTAATATACAAAAACGAAGCTTCGGATTTTTTGTTTTTATTTTTTGAAAAGTTACTACATATAATGAATGCTATTTAGAAGTTGGATTTTGAATGAAAATGAAGCTGGTTTTATATCATAAAAAAATATGTGTACTTTAATTTTTGCATAAACACATTTTGATTAAACAATGAACATAGTATTTAATATATAGGTTAAAATGCGAAAAAATAGCAGAAAATTTATTCTTGCCATACGAATTAGAAAAAACAATTGCGAGATTGATAATTATTCTCAATTAATAAAAAATACTTATTACACCATGTTCTTATGATAAGTTTTGCTTATGGATACTGATTAGAAAGTCGAAATGTAATTTAAGCGTTTTCTAAGTATCATGAGTTGTTTATCAATTAATATAATAATACAATTTAATTAAGGCATATAAATATAAAAATGTATCAAGGGGGATTATTAAATGGCTGCAAATTTTAAAGAGCAATCAAAAAAACATTTTGACTTAAATGGCCAAAGTTATACTTACTATGATTTGAAAGCGGTAGAAGATCAAGGAATTACTAAAGTTTCAAACTTACCTTATTCTATACGAGTGTTATTAGAGTCATTACTTCGTCAGGAAGATGATTTTGTAATTACAGACGAGCATATTAAAGCTTTAAGCCAATTTGGAGAAGATGGAAATGAAGGAGAAGTACCATTTAAACCTTCTCGTGTTATTTTACAAGATTTCACTGGAGTACCTGCCGTAGTTGATTTAGCTTCTTTACGTAAAGCGATGGATGATGTTGGGGGAGATATTACAAAAATCAATCCGGAAGTACCAGTTGATTTAGTTATTGACCACTCAGTTCAAGTGGATAGTTATGCAAATCCTGAAGCACTTGAAAGCAATATGAAATTAGAATTTGAACGTAACTATGAACGTTATCAATTTTTAAATTGGGCTACAAAAGCATTCGACAATTATAATGCAGTACCACCTGCAACAGGAATTGTGCACCAAGTTAACTTAGAATATTTAGCAAGTGTTGTACATGTTCGTGACGTAGATGGAGAACAGACTGCTTTCCCTGATACATTAGTTGGTACCGATTCTCATACAACAATGATCAACGGAATTGGTGTTCTTGGTTGGGGTGTAGGTGGTATCGAAGCAGAAGCAGGAATGTTAGGTCAACCATCTTATTTTCCAATTCCAGAAGTTATTGGAGTACGCTTGGTGAATTCATTGCCGCAAGGTGCAACAGCAACGGATTTAGCGCTAAGGGTTACACAAGAATTACGTAAAAAAGGTGTTGTAGGCAAGTTTGTAGAATTCTTTGGTCCAGGTGTACAACATTTACCATTAGCTGACCGTGCAACAATTGCTAATATGGCACCAGAGTATGGTGCAACTTGTGGATTCTTCCCAGTTGATGATGAATCTCTTAAGTATATGAAGTTAACTGGTCGTTCAGATGAACATATTGCACTTGTAAAAGAGTATTTACAACAAAACCATATGTTCTTTGATGTTGAAAAAGAAGATCCTAATTATACAGATGTAATTGAGTTAGACTTAGCAACAGTTGAAGCTTCATTGTCAGGACCAAAACGTCCGCAAGACTTGATTTTCTTAAGTGATATGAAAACAGCTTTTGAAGATTCTGTTACAGCACCAGCAGGTAACCAAGGTCATGGATTAGATAAAAGTGAATTTGATAAAAAAGCTGAAATTGAATTCAAAGATGGCTCAAAAGCGTCTATGAAAACAGGTGATATTGCGATTGCAGCAATTACTTCATGTACAAACACTTCTAACCCTTACGTAATGCTTGGCGCAGGCTTGGTAGCTAAAAAAGCAGTAGAAAAAGGTTTGAAAGTACCTGAATATGTTAAAACATCTCTAGCTCCAGGTTCAAAAGTTGTAACTGGTTATTTGAGAGATTCAGGATTACAAACATATTTAGATGATTTAGGATTTAACTTGGTAGGATATGGATGTACTACATGTATCGGTAACTCAGGCCCATTATTACCAGAAATTGAAAAAGCGATTGCAGATGAGGACTTATTAGTTACTTCTGTATTATCAGGTAACCGTAACTTCGAAGGACGTATCCACCCACTTGTTAAAGCTAACTATTTAGCATCACCTCAGTTAGTTGTTGCATATGCATTAGCAGGAACAGTTGATATCGATTTACAAAATGAGCCAATTGGTAAAGACAAAGATGGAGAAGATGTATATTTACTAGACATATGGCCAACAATTCAAGAAGTTTCAGATACAGTTGATAGCGTAGTTACTCCAGAATTATTTATTGAAGAGTATAAAAATGTTTATAACAATAACGAATTATGGAATGAAATTGATGTAACTGATCAACCATTATATGATTTTGATCCAAATTCTACGTATATTCAAAATCCTTCGTTCTTCCAAGGTTTATCTAAAGAACCTGGTAAAATTGTACCGTTAAGCGGTTTACGAGTTATGGGGAAATTCGGTGATTCAGTAACAACAGACCATATTTCTCCAGCAGGTGCAATCGGTAAAGATACGCCAGCGGGTAAATATTTACTAGAGCATGATGTTCCTATTCGTGAGTTCAACTCTTACGGTTCACGACGTGGTAACCACGAAGTAATGGTTCGAGGTACATTTGCAAATATTCGTATCAAAAACCAATTAGCACCAGGTACAGAGGGTGGATTTACAACTTATTGGCCAACAAATGAAGTGATGCCAATTTTTGATGCTGCAATGAAATATAAAGAAGACGGTACAGGATTAGTTGTATTAGCTGGTAATGACTATGGTATGGGATCATCACGTGACTGGGCAGCAAAAGGTACAAACTTATTAGGAGTTAAAACAGTTATTGCGCAAAGTTACGAACGTATTCATCGTTCAAATTTAGTTATGATGGGTGTATTACCTTTAGAATTTAGAAAAGGTGAATCAGCTGATGCGCTTGGTTTAGACGGCACCGAAGAAATTTCAGTAAATATTGATGAAAATGTACAGCCTCATGATTTTGTTAAAGTGACTGCTAAAAAACAAGATGGTGAGTTAGTGGAATTTGATGCTATGGTACGTTTCGATTCATTAGTGGAAATGGACTACTATCGCCATGGTGGTATTTTACAAATGGTTTTAAGAAATAAATTAGCTCAATAATAATTTTAGTAATTAAGGCTTTGAATTATTGCTAAGTTATTATTTGAAAATTGTTTAACAAAATGATAATTTATATTATTTTTTAGCATCATTGGTCGGTTCAAAACATTCGTGTTCTTGGCCGGCCTCTTTTTTGTATTTATGTTAGAATTATAAGTAAAGTTTATCCGAAAGAAGGCTTAAAATGATATATAGTATAACAGAAATAGAAGCACGTTACGCTGAAACTGATAAAATGGGTGTTATTTATCATGGTAATTATGCAACTTGGTTTGAAGTAGCAAGATTGGACTATATAACAAAGCTAGGTTTTAGTTATGCTGATATGGAAAAACAAGGAATTATTTCACCTGTAACTGAACTTAATGTTAATTTTAAAAAATCTATTTTTTACCCAGAAAAAGTTAAAATTAAAACTTGGGTAGAACATTATTCTCGATTACGTTCAGTTTATAAATACGAAATTTTTAATGAACAAGGTGAACTTGCTACTACTGGCTCTACAGAATTGATATGTATTAAAGAAGATACATTTAAGCCAATACGATTAGATCGCTATTTCCCTGACTGGCATGAAGCATATCATAAAGTTTCAGAGCTCAATAAAACCGGAACAACATTTGAAGTGGTAGATGGGATTGAATCGCTATAAATTTTGATTCTATTTTACCCAGCTTATTAACTCGTAAAATTGAACTTTATTTTCATGACTGTGTTGAATAATGAAGTTTATTTGAGGCTAGGTTATTATATGTATAATTAAAAATTTCGAAGGTTTAAAATGACACATTGTAACTCTCACGAATAATCATGAAACAAAATTAAAAACGAACTTGTTTGCACATCATTATTAGTGCAATCAAGCTCGTTTTTTTATTTATTTTGCGGTATAAGATATTTCATCTTCATGATCGACTACATTTACAATGATATGGTCATCTTCAAAGTACCACAAATCCTTTTCTGCAACGACAATATTTAATCCATCATATTGTTGCTCATAGCCAACATCAACGTTTTCTTTAGGTTCAACTGTAAAAGCTGGACTAAATCCTTGCTTGAGTTGGAATTCGCCACCATATCTTACAAAAAACACAAGTACTTTATTATTTTCAGGTAACTCAAGTTCATTTTTAAACCAAGTTACGGCTGCATCAGTAAGTTCTATTTGCATAACAACGACCTCCAATATTTAATACGGAATGGGGGGACAGAAGTGATAAAGAACCACTAATGACTTATTATGTAGTGGTTCTTACACATTAGCGACGACTAAAGTGTACTTAAAAATAGGAATACATGAGTAAAACTCATGCATAAGAAATACTAATTTTTAAAGAAAAAGTACTTCTTATCATTGTCCCACCCCAACTACTGCCAATGTAACATTTTAGAGACTGGTACATTGATTTATGTCACAGCCTCAAATTTTTTCTAAAAAAACTAAAGTATAGTTGAATTTTAAGTTAAAATAATTGTTTTTGCAAAAATAAAATAATCCATCAGCTGCAAAATTTTATGCAATGATGGACTACTGTCAAAAAATTGTTACATCCATTTAATTTTAGGTTCTTCGCCTCTGAAAATTCTTGCAATATTAGAACGATGTCTAATGATTAAGATTATTGAAACTAGGAAACTAACGACTAGTAAAATATAGTCTTGAATAATGAGTGAACCAATGACGCAACAAATTGCTGCCACAATACTTGCTAATGAAACATATTTAAAAATCTTCAGAACTACAAAGAAGATGATTGCAAGTATTAGTAAAAGTATTGGGTTAACACCTAATACGACACCGGCACTTGTTGCTACTGCTTTGCCACCTTGGAATTTTAAATAAATTGGGTAAACGTGCCCAAGAATAGCGAATAAGCCAACGATTAAGCCGTTTGTGAAAAAAGTACTAATAGGGCCATCAGCATGAACAGGTAACCAAAGAGGGAAGAAAACTGTAATAAACCCTTTAAATATATCTAAAAATGTTACCAAAAATCCTGCAGGACGACCTAATACTCTAAAACTATTAGTTGCGCCAGTATTACCACTACCAAATTGTCTTATATCTTTTTTGAAAAATATTTTTCCAATTACAAACCCACTTGGGAATGCACCGATAAGATAACTTAGTAGTAACATGACGATTATCATCATAAATATTACACATCCTTTAATATCTTAGAACTATTTTATCATATTCGATTAAATTACGGCTAAAAATTTTAAAAACTGAAATTAGTATAGGCAATTATGCTAAGAAAGTTAATTGATGCTTGCATTTTGCGCTGATTTATATAAGAATAACTATTGTATAGTTTTAAAAACGAACGTACGTTTGCAGGAGGCGAAATCATTGGCAATGAATAAACAAAATAATTATTCAGATGATTCAATACAGGTTTTAGAGGGGTTAGAAGCAGTTCGTAAAAGACCTGGTATGTATATTGGATCTACTGATAAACGGGGATTACATCATCTAGTATATGAAATTGTCGATAACTCCGTCGATGAAGTTTTAAATGGTTACGGTAATGAAATAGATGTAACAATAAATCAAGATGGTAGTATTTCTATAGAAGATAATGGACGTGGTATGCCAACCGGTATACATAAATCAGGTAAGCCAACTGTCGAAGTTATTTTTACTGTTTTACATGCAGGTGGAAAATTTGGACAAGGTGGCTATAAAACATCTGGCGGACTTCATGGTGTAGGTGCTTCAGTTGTAAATGCTTTAAGTGAATGGCTTGAAGTTGAAATTCATAGAGATGGGAATATTTATCACCAAAGTTTTAAAAATGGTGGGACACCAGCGTCTGGATTAGTTAAAAAAGGTAAGACTAAAAAAACTGGTACAAAAGTAACATTTAAACCAGATGGTACTATTTTCAAAGCATCTACATCGTTTAACTTTGATGTATTAAGTGAAAGACTTCAAGAATCAGCTTTTTTACTTAAAAATTTGAAAATATCACTTAAAGACTTGCGTAGCGGTAAAGAACGTGAAGAATATTATCACTATGAGGAAGGTATTAAAGAATTTGTTAGTTATGTTAATGAAGGTAAAGAAGTGCTTCATGATGTCGCTACATTTTCAGGGGAAGCAAACGGTATAGAAGTCGATGTAGCATTCCAATATAACGATCAATACTCTGAAAGTATTTTAAGTTTTGTAAATAATGTACGTACTAAAGATGGTGGTACACATGAAGTTGGATTTAAAACAGCTATGACACGTGTGTTCAACGACTATGCACGTCGTATAAACGAATTGAAAACTAAAGATAAAAACTTAGATGGTAATGATATCCGGGAAGGTTTAACAGCTGTTATATCTGTTCGTATTCCAGAAGAATTATTACAATTTGAAGGACAAACGAAATCTAAATTGGGTACTTCTGAAGCAAGAAGTGCTGTTGATTCAGTTGTTGCAGACAAATTGCCATTCTATTTAGAAGAAAAAGGACAATTGTCTAAATCACTTGTGAAAAAAGCGATTAAAGCACAACAAGCAAGGGAAGCTGCACGTAAAGCACGTGAAGATGCCCGTTCAGGTAAGAAAAACAAGCGTAAAGATACATTGTTATCAGGCAAATTAACACCAGCACAGAGTAAAAATACTGAAAAAAACGAACTATATTTAGTCGAAGGTGATTCTGCTGGTGGTTCTGCAAAATTAGGGCGAGATCGTAAGTTCCAAGCAATTCTACCTTTGCGTGGTAAAGTTATAAATACTGAAAAAGCAAGACTTGAAGATATTTTCAAAAATGAAGAAATCAACACTATTATTCACACAATTGGAGCAGGTGTTGGTACAGATTTTAAAATTGAAGATAGTAACTATAACCGCGTCATTATAATGACTGATGCAGATACAGATGGTGCACATATCCAAGTACTGTTATTAACTTTCTTCTTCAAATATATGAAACCACTTGTTCAAGCAGGGCGTGTATTTATTGCATTACCACCACTTTATAAATTAGAAAAAGGTAAAGGTAAGGCAAAACGAATTGAATATGCATGGACTGATGAAGAACTAAATAAATTACAAAAAGAGCTTGGCAAAGGTTTTACATTACAACGTTATAAAGGTTTAGGTGAGATGAATCCTGAACAGTTATGGGAAACAACTATGAATCCTGAGACACGTACTTTAATACGTGTTCAAGTTGAAGATGAAGTGCGATCATCTAAACGAGTAACAACGTTGATGGGTGACAAAGTTCAACCTAGACGTGAGTGGATTGAAAAGCATGTTGAATTTGGTATGCAAGAAGACCAAAGTATTTTAGATAATTCTGAAGTACAAGTACTTGAAAACGATCAATTTGATGAGGAGGAAATCTAGTGAGTGAAGTAATTCAAGATTTATCACTTGAAGATGTTTTAGGTGATCGCTTTGGAAGATATAGTAAATATATTATTCAAGAGCGAGCATTGCCCGATGTTCGTGATGGCTTAAAGCCGGTACAACGTCGTATTTTATATGCAATGTATTCAAGTGGTAATACACACGATAAAAACTTCCGTAAAAGTGCCAAAACAGTCGGTGATGTTATCGGTCAGTATCATCCACATGGAGACTCCTCAGTGTATGAAGCAATGGTTCGTTTAAGCCAAGACTGGAAATTACGTCACGTCTTAATAGAGATGCATGGTAATAATGGTAGTATCGATAATGATCCACCTGCAGCAATGCGTTATACAGAGGCTAAGTTGAGTCAATTAGCAGAAGAATTATTGCGTGATATCAATAAGGAAACAGTTTCATTTGTTCCTAACTATGATGATACGACACTTGAACCAATGGTCTTACCGTCAAGATTCCCTAATTTATTAGTGAATGGTTCTACAGGTATTTCAGCTGGTTACGCTACTGATATTCCACCACATAATTTAGCTGAAGTGATTCAAGCAACGCTAAAATATATTGAAAATCCAGATATTTCAGTTAGTCAATTAATGAAATATATTAAAGGTCCAGATTTTCCAACAGGTGGTATTATTCAAGGTATTGATGGAATTAAAAAAGCCTACGAGTCTGGTAAAGGTCGCATTATTGTACGTTCAAAAGTAGATGAAGAGACTTTGCGTAATGGTCGTAAACAATTGATTATTACGGAAATTCCTTATGAAGTGAACAAAAGTAGTTTAGTTAAACGCATTGACGAACTTCGAGCTGATAAAAAAGTTGATGGTATTGTTGAAGTTCGTGATGAGACAGACAGAACAGGTTTACGTATTGCTGTCGAATTGAAAAAAGATGTTAATAGTGAATCAATAAAAAATTATCTTTATAAGAATTCTGATTTACAGATTTCATATAATTTCAATATGGTTGCAATTAGTGATGGACGTCCAAAATTAATGGGCATTCGTCAAATAATAGATAGTTATTTAAATCATCAAATTGAAGTGGTAGCAAATAGAACAAAATTTGAATTAGATAATGCCGAGAAACGTATGCATATTGTTGAAGGCTTAATTAAAGCATTATCAATTTTGGATCAAGTGATTGAATTAATTCGCAGTTCTAAAAATAAGCGTGATGCTAAAGAAAATTTGATTGATGTTTATGATTTTACTGAAGAACAAGCTGAAGCTATTGTGATGTTACAATTGTATCGTTTAACGAACACAGATATCGTCGCTTTACAAGAAGAGCATAAAGAGTTAGAAGCATTAATTCAACAACTTCGTCATATTCTAGATAATCACGATGCATTATTAAATGTTATTAAAGAGGAACTGACTGAAATTAAGAAAAAATTCAAATCTGAGCGTCTATCATTAATTGAAGCAGAAATAGCTGAAATTAAAATTGATAAAGAAGTTATGGTTCCGAGCGAAGAAGTTATTTTAAGTATGACGCGTCATGGCTACATTAAACGTACATCAGTGAGAAGTTTTAACGCTAGTGGTGTAGCTGAAATCGGCTTAAAAGATGGCGATAGTTTACTCAAACATCAAGAGGTAAATACGCAAGATACTGTATTAGTGTTTACCAATAAAGGTCGTTATCTATTTATACCAGTTCATAAATTAGCAGATATTCGTTGGAAAGAATTGGGACAACATGTATCACAAATCGTTCCAATAGAAGAAGATGAAATGGTTATTAATGTCTTTAATGAAAAAGACTTTAATACACATGCATTTTATGTGTTTGCTACTCAAAATGGTATGATTAAGAAAAGTACAGTACCTCAATTTAAAACAACACGCTATAACAAGCCATTAGTTGCTACGAAACTTAAAGATAGTGATGAGTTAATTAGTGTAATGCGTTTTGATAAAGATCAGTTAATTACAGTTATTACCAATAAAGGTATGTCGCTTACTTATAATACTTGTGAATTATCTGATACAGGATTGAGAGCTGCAGGTGTTAAATCTATTAATCTTAAAGATGAAGATTTTGTTGTTATGACGGAAGGTATTTCTGAAAAAGACAGTATTTTAATGGCTACTCAGCGTGGTTCTTTAAAACGTATAGGTTTTAAAGTTTTACAAGTTGCTAAGAGAGCACAAAGAGGATTAACTTTATTGAAAGAATTAAAGAAAAATCCTCATCGTATAGTTTCTGCACATGTTGTAACAAATGAACATAATCAATATACTTTGTATTCAAAATCGAATGAAGAACACGGATTAATCAATGATGTTCATAAATCAGAGCAATATACAAATGGCTCTTTTATTGTTGATACAGATGATTTCGGGATAGTAACCGATATGTATGTTGATTAAAAACTATATGCAATTATTAAATTAAATGATAAAATACAGTAATGTTAAATTTTGACTAAATTCAAGGGATTTATATTAAATGCTGACCAATAGCTCATCGTTAAATAAACGATATGCTTTGACCAAACTAATATAAATCTCTTGTACTGTATAAGAAATGATGGTGTATCTCTATATTTGCTGAATGTTTCAATGTGTTCTAAATTTATAGAAGATACATGAATCATGTAGAGGATGCGAGGGGTTTATTTTGAAAGATTTCGATAGTTTAATTCCTGGATGGTTTAAAGAATTTGTCCATGTCGGTACTGATTTAATATGGTCTCAATATTTAATTGGGTTGTTACTGACTGCTGGTTTCTTCTTTACAATAAGTTCTAAATTCGTACAATTGCGTATGTTACCTGAAATGTTTAGAGCTTTAGTTGAACGTCCAGAAACATTAGAAGATGGTAAGAAAGGTATTTCTCCATTTCAAGCATTTGCTATAAGTGCTGGTTCAAGAGTTGGTACTGGTAATATTGCTGGTGTTGCGACCGCAATTGTGTTAGGTGGTCCAGGTGCAGTATTTTGGATGTGGGTCATTGCTTTTATAGGTGCCGCAAGTGCATTTATTGAAGCAACTTTAGCACAGGTATATAAAGTTCATGACAAAGATGGCGGATTCCGTGGCGGACCTGCTTACTATATTACAAAAGGTTTAAATCAAAAATGGTTAGGTATTGTATTTGCAATTTTAATTACAATTACTTTTGCATTCGTATTCAATACAGTACAATCGAATACAATTGCTGAATCATTAAACACACAGTACAATATTAGTCCAGTTGTTACGGGTATAATTTTAGCTATCGTTACTGCTATTATTATTTTTGGTGGTGTTCGTAGTATTGCTACATTATCATCATTGATTGTTCCAATAATGGCTATTATATACATAGGTATGGTTTTAGTTATTTTATTATTTAACTTAGATCAAATAGTTCCTATGATTGGTACTATTGTTAAAAGTGCCTTTGGAATTGAACAAGTAACAGGTGGTGCTGTTGGTGCTGCTGTATTGCAAGGTATTAAGCGTGGCTTATTCTCTAACGAAGCTGGTATGGGTTCTGCGCCAAATGCAGCTGCAACTGCTGCCGTACCACACCCAGTTAAACAAGGTTTGATTCAATCATTAGGTGTATTCTTTGATACTATGTTGGTTTGTACAGCAACAGCAATCATGATTTTATTATATTCAGGACTAAAATTTGGCGATGGTGCACCTCAAGGAGTTACGGTGACACAATCAGCACTTAATGAACATTTAGGCTCTGCTGGTGGTATTTTCTTAACAATTGCAGTTACTTTATTTGCTTTTTCATCTGTAGTGGGTAACTACTATTATGGACAATCAAATATCGAGTTTTTATCAACGAATCGAATGGTATTATTTATTTTTAGATGCCTTGTTGTCGTATTAGTTTTTATCGGAGCAGTTGTGAAAACAGAAACTGTATGGAATACAGCAGATTTATTTATGGGCTTAATGGCAATTGTAAATATTATTTCCATTATAGGCTTGTCCAATGTAGCATTTGCATTAATGAAAGATTATCAACAGCAGAAAAAAGAAGGTAAAAATCCTGTCTTTAAACCTGAAAACTTAGAAATTAACTTATTTGGCATTAGCGCTTGGGGTGCTAATAACAAAAAGAAAATAGATAAATAAGCATTTCACGAGTGATATTTCAATTTTAAATCAATTAAAAATCCCGGAATTTTCAAGTATAAATGAAATTCTAGGGATTTTTTCTTTTTATGTTAATTGCTCACATATACTATATTAATGATTCTTTAGTTGAAGTTGCTATCCTCGATCACATCTTTGGGAAATCAATATTTTAATAGAGCAAATTTATGTCTAATAGTTGTTAGAGTGAGTTGGTTGAATTAATACAATACAATGATGATTTTAGTCATCTTGGTATTCGATAAATATATCAAATTTCATTTCATAAAATTATTTTTAAAAGCATATTAGAATTTAATAGTGCATTTTAGTTTGTATTATTAGTTAATTCAGATACTATGAAAATAAATAGAGAAATGTATGATACATTATACGTAATATCAATGACGCAGTTTATTAAACTATTGGACATCGAAGAGTGATTAAGATGAATTATTTGGAATGAGCGTGTAATTGAGCATAAGTTTTTAATTGAAAATACTTTTATATTAGTCATTTCCAATATATAATCTTAATAATAGAAAAATAGGTGATGATAATGGGAGAGTATATTGTAACAAAGACATTGAATAATAATGTCGTAGTATGTACAAACGATGGTCAAGAAGTTATCTTGATTGGTAAAGGTATTGGTTTTAACAAAAAAGAGGGAACGGTGTTAAATAACCAAGCTATTACAATTGATAAAATTTATAAACTTGAAAGTGAACAACAAAAAGAACATTATAAAAGTTTAGTTGAAATTGCTGACGATAATGTTTTACAAGTTATTATTGAGTCATTAAATTTTATTTCAAATACAGCAATGAATGTCGATTCGAAGCAACTTGTTGTTTCATTAACAGATCATATTATTTTTGCATACAAGCGTATAAAGCAAAACCAAGTTATTAGTAATCCATTTGTTATGGAAACTAAACAATTATATAGCGAAGCTTATCATATCGCTAACCAAGTTATTGATCAATTAAATGCTGCCCTAGATGTACATTTTCCAGAAGATGAAATTGGATTTATCGCATTGCATATTGCATCTAATACTGAGGATTTATCTATGCGAGAGATGACATTAATTAACGATTTGATTAAAAGAAGTATAGGCATCATTGAATCAGACTTAGTGACAACCGTAGATAAGCAATCGCTCCAATATCAACGTTTTATTAGACATGTGCAATTTTTAATTAGACGTTTAAGAAGAAAAGAATACATTCATGCACAAGATGATTTTGTGTCAATGATTAAAAATCATTATCCGATTTGCTATAATACTGCTTTTAAAATTTTAACAATGATTCAAAAGCAGTTTGATGTTCATATTAGTGAATCAGAAATTATATATTTAACTTTACACATTCATCATTTTGAAGCGAAGATTAATCAGTCATAAAAAGCGTATTATACGGGCGTTTCATTACTTTAAAGCATATTTATATGGTATGATTAATATTAGTAATTTTACATAAGGAGACAGTTGATTTAACAACTAACTTATGAATATTTCAAGTGGTGGTGAATATTTAATTGACTGAAAATGATAAAAATATTAGAAAGAATTTTTTGAAATTTACCGAATCACGGTATATGAAATTTATTGGTGGAAATGATTTAGTTTTTTCATTAATTGCTTTAGTATTACTTGGTATCGTTATTTTTATCTTTGAAAAAGTATCATATGTATTTGATCCTTTTATCATAGTTTTTAAAACGATAGCAGCACCTATTATTGTGTCTTTAATACTATTTTATTTGTTTAACCCGATTGTGAATTTAATGGAACGTTATAGAATTCCTAGGGTTGCAGGAATTTCAATTATTTATTTAGCTGTAGTGGGGATTATTACGTTAATTGTTAATTTGTTAATACCAATTATTGGTTCTCAGGTTGATAGTTTAGTTAAAAATTCACCGCATTATCTAGAAAAATTAATTAATTCTATTGATAAGATAGCTAATAATACATTTTTCTCATCTTATTATAGTCAAATTAATGATTGGTTAAATTCATTGCCGAAAAAAATACCATCAATGCTTAGTGATTTTACAGATGGTTTCGGCTCTAAAATTGCAACGTTTGCTGAAACAATTGCTAATATTGGTGTTGTGATTGTTACTACACCATTTGTATTATTCTTTATGCTTAAAGATGGGCATCATTTCAAAGAATTTTCAACGAATATTATGCCTCCTAAATTTAGAAAAGACTTCCATGATTTACTTGAGAAGATGAGCGTTCAAGTGGGTTCGTACATTCAAGGACAGATTATTGTTTCTTTCTGTATAGGTATATTATTATTTATTGGTTACTCAGTTATTGGATTGAAATATAGCTTAGTATTAGCAAGTATCGCAGCTGTTACTAGTGTTGTTCCATATTTAGGTCCGACAATCGCAATATCACCAGCTATTGTTATTGCTGCTATTACTTCACCTTGGATGCTTTTAAAATTAGCTGTTGTTTGGACATTGGTGCAATTTGTTGAAGGACATTTTATTTCTCCAAACATTATGGGTAAAACGCTTAAAATTCATCCGCTTACAATTATTTTCATATTACTATGTGCAGGTAAGTTACTAGGAATTGTTGGTGTTATTTTAGGTATTCCTGGATACGCAATTTTAAAAGTATTAGTTACGCATTTATTCCAATTATTTAAACGACGTTATAATCGTTTTTATGGTAATGATGTAGGTGAGTATGATATTAAAGAAAGTAACAAAATAGTTGAATAACTTATTATATACCAATAGACATGTGTTTGTTGGTATTTTTTTGAGTATCGTCTTACTAGTATCATGTATTAATGTATTTGGATTTAAATTTAATCATTCAAATATAGGGGAATATTTATGTAATGTTTTAGTTAAATATGCAATTTTATTTGTTTTGAAAATACTAATGGTATGGCTATTCTAGGTCTGCATTGGACATAATGCAATAAAGTAAAATGTTAATTGATCATAAAAAAGCCATAATATATGATTAATTTGTTTTTTTATAAGTGTTGATTCATAAAATTCTTTATGTTAAATATGAATCAGTAAAACTAAATATACCAGTTCCGTATGAATATAGTATATATAAGTAGTGCTATTATCGTTAGCAATATGACAAAAGTGTTATATAAATCAAA
>NZ_PPQS01000034.1:7421-165727 GCF_002902405.1 Staphylococcus schweitzeri | reverse complement strand
GGGAAATGATATGCTATTATTATGATTTATATGATATATTTTGATTTATAATAGAAATAATTAGAATTGATGTGAAAAAATGAATCAGGAAGTTAAAAACAAAATATTTTCAATCTTAAAAATTACGTTTGCTACAGCATTATTTATTTTTGTAGTAATTACGTTGTATCGAGAGTTATCTGGTATTAACTTTAAAGATACATTAGTTGAATTTGGCAAAATTAATCGTATGTCCCTTGTATTACTATTTATTGGTGGTGGGGCATCGCTTGTCATTTTATCTATGTATGATGTGATTTTATCTAAAGCTTTAAAAATGGATATTTCCTTAGGAAAAGTTTTAAGAGTAAGTTATATCATCAATGCGTTAAATGCGATTGTTGGATTTGGTGGATTTATAGGTGCGGGTGTAAGAGCAATGATTTACAAAAACTATACGCACGATAAGAAAAAACTAGTTCACTTTATATCATTAATACTAATTTCGATGTTAACAGGATTAAGTTTGTTATCATTATTAATTGTTTTCCACGTTTTCGATGCATCTTTAATTTTAGATAAAATCACGTGGGTAAGATGGGTATTATATGCAGTGTCATTTTTCTTACCAATATTCATTATTTATTCAATGGTTAAACCACCTGATAAAAATAATCGTTTCGTTGGCTTATACTGTACAATTGTTTCGTGTGTGGAATGGTTGGCGGCTGCAGTTGTATTATATTTCTGTGGTGTAATTGTTGATGCGCATGTATCATTTATGTCGTTTATTGCTGTGTTTATTATTGCAGCATTATCAGGTTTAGTCAGCTTTATTCCAGGTGGTTTCGGTGCTTTTGACTTAGTTGTTTTATTAGGATTTAAAACATTAGGTGTACCGGAAGAAAAAGTATTATTAATGCTATTACTTTACCGTTTTGCGTATTATTTTGTACCAGTAATTATCGCATTAATTTTATCTTCATTTGAGTTTGGTACATCAGCTAAGAAATACATTGAAGGCTCTAAATACTTTATTCCCGCTAAGGATGTTACATCATTTATAATGTCATACCAAAAAGATATTATTGCTAAAATTCCTTCATTATCATTGGCAATTTTAGTGTTTTTCACAAGTATGATTTTCTTTGTAAACAATCTAACTATTGTTTATGATGCGCTGTATGATGGTAATCATCTTACGTATTATCTTTTATTGGCAGTGCATACAAGTGCTTGTTTATTGCTTCTACTTAATGTTATTGGCATTTATCAACAAAGTAGACGAGCTATTATATATGCTATGATTTCAATTTTATTAATTACTGTAGCGACATTCTTTACGTACGCTTCGTACATTTTAATTACCTGGTTAGCTATTATCTTTATTTTACTTATTGTAGCTTTCCGCAGAGCACGTAAATTAAAACGTCCAATTAGAATTAGAAATCTAGTAGCTATGTTTTTATTTAGTGTGTTTGTTTTATATGTTAATCATATATTTATAGCTGGAACGCTTTATGCATTAGATATTTATACAATTGAAATGCACACATCTGTACTTAGATATTATTTCTGGATTACCATTTTAATTATTGCTTTAATTGTTGGCGCAATCGCATGGCTATTTGATTATCAATTTAGTAAAGTACGTGTATCTTCTAACATTGAAGATTGCGAAGCGATTATTAAGCAATACGGCGGAAATTATTTAAGTCATTTAATTTATAGTGGAGACAAACAGTTTTTCACTAATGAAGATAAGACTGCATTTTTAATGTATCGTTATAAAGCAAGCTCGTTAGTTGTTCTTGGTGATCCACTTGGTGATGAAAATACATTTGATGAACTATTAGAAGCATTTTATAATTATGCGGAGTATCTAGGGTACGACGTTGTTTTCTATCAAGTGACGGATCAACATATGCCGTTATACCACAATTTCGGAAATCAATTTTTCAAATTAGGTGAAGAAGCAATTATTGATTTAACTCAATTTTCAACTTCAGGTAAAAAGCGACGTGGTTTTAGAGCAACATTAAATAAATTTGACGAGTTAAACATTTCATTTGAAATTATTGAACCTCCATTTAATACAGAATTTTTAAATGAGCTTCAGCATGTAAGTGATTTATGGTTAGATAATCGTCAAGAAATGCATTTCTCTGTTGGTCAATTTAATGAGTCTTATTTATCTAAAGCGCCAATTGGTGTGATGCGTAATGAAAATAATGAAGTAATCGCGTTTTGTAGTTTGATGCCAACATACTTTAACGATGCAATTTCAGTTGACTTAATCAGATGGTTGCCTGATTTAGATTTACCATTAATGGATGGTTTATACTTGCATATGTTACTTTGGAGTAAAGAACAAGGCTATACGAAATTTAATATGGGGATGGCGACTTTATCAAATGTTGGCCAACTACATTACTCATATCTACGAGAACGACTTGCAGGTCGAGTGTTTGAACATTTTAATGGCTTATATCGTTTCCAAGGTTTACGTCGTTATAAATCGAAGTATAATCCAAACTGGGAACCACGCTTTTTAGTTTATCGTAAGGATAGCTCACTTTGGGAATCACTTTCTAAAGTAATGCGTGTTATACGTCATAAATAATTAGAAATCCGAGTACTAAAGGTATGCAATCGCTGATAAAGTACTCGGGTTTTTTATGTTTTGTTTAAGTTTTATATTAATAAAAATATAAAAAAGGTAGATAAAAATCTTTACGATTTTCGTCTACCTTTTTTAAATGATGAACTTGATACAATTTGTACATATCCTGGTATGGTGAATCCAGTCATTTATGACTGAACCTAATTGTTTTGTTAAAGAAGTTATTGCTTGTTTTTATATTCTTGACGTATTTTTTGTTCTTCTGCATAACGCTCAGGATTTTTCTTGTAAAAGTCTTGATGATATTCTTCAGCTTTATAAAATTCTGAAGCAGGTAATATTTTAGTAGCAATAGCCTTATCAGCATTAATAGTATTTTTAAGCTGTTCAATATATACTTCGGCCTGGTTTTTTTGATGTTCATTAGTATAAAAAATGGCAGTTTGATATTGTGGACCACGGTCTTGGTATTGACCATCAGTATCTAATGGATCAATTACTGAGAAAAATATTTCTAATAACTTGTTATATGAAAATAAAGCAACATCATATTGTATTTCTACAGTTTCTAAATGCCCACTGTTACCTGATTTTACTTGTTTGTATGTTGGATTTTTAACATGCCCACCCATATATCCAGAAGTTACTTTTTCAATACCATCAAAGGTGTCAAATGGTTTCGTCATACACCAAAAGCAACCTCCGGCAAAATAAGCTGTATTTATATTCATTTTTGACATCCTTTCATTAGACCTTAGTACGATTTATTCAGAAATCACTTGCTTTTTGAATTGTTTTTATATAACGTTAATATGTGATAATTATAGTACACAAAAATCTATTTTTGAAGATATAAGGTAGGTAAATATGGATAAAGAAAATAATGACAACGAATATAGACGTCAAAGTGAAAATGTTACTTCGACGCCTAAAAGAAAAAAGAAGAAGAAAATTAGGAAGTTACCTATCATTCTTCTAATTGTTGTAATCATACTTATCGCATTGGTTGCATATATTGTACATAGTTATAATAGTGGTGTAGAGTATGCCAAGCAACATGCGAAAGATGTTAAAGTGCATCAATTTAATGGGCCTGTAAAAAATGATGGTAAAATTTCTATTCTTGTACTTGGTGCAGATAAAGCACAGGGCGGACAATCGAGAACAGATTCTATCATGGTTGTTCAATATGACTTTATCAATAAAAAGATGAAAATGATGTCTGTCATGCGTGATATTTATGCAGATATACCAGGATATGGCAAACATAAAATTAATTCAGCATATGCTTTAGGCGGTCCAGAGCTACTTAGAAAGACACTTGATAAAAACTTAGGTATTAATCCTGAATATTATGCTGTAGTTGACTTTACTGGATTTGAGAAAATGATTGATGAACTAATGCCTGATGGTGTTCCAATTAATGTTGAAAAAGATATGTCTAAAAATATCGGCGTATCCTTGAAAAAAGGTTACCATAGATTAAATGGTAAAGAATTACTAGGTTATGCTAGATTCCGTCACGATCCAGAAGGTGATTTTGGACGTGTAAGACGCCAACAACAAGTAATGCAAACACTGAAAAAAGAAATGGTTAACTTCAGAACAGTTATTAAACTACCTAAAGTTGCAGGTATTTTAAGAGGTTATGTTAATACAGACATTCCGGATTCAGGAATTTTCCAAACAGGTTTGAGTTTTGGTATTCGTGGAGATAAAGACGTTAAGTCACTAACTGTGCCGATTAAAAACTCGTATCAAGATATCAACACAAATAGTGACGGCAGTGCTTTACAAATTAACAAAAATACAAATAGACAAGCTATTAAAGAATTTTTAGATGAAGAATAAGAAAATAAAAAGGCGATTTCTATCAAAGTAATGATGGAAATCGCCTTTTTTAGTGATTGAAAATTTAAAGTTCCAATATGTTTCTCAAATTTATTGATCTGATTTTCTAACACCAGCAACACCATAACGGCTTGGTTGCATTTCTTCAATAACAACATGAATTGCTTGTCTGTTCGCACCTGTTGTTCTTTCTACAGCATCTGTTACTTCGCTTACTAAATTTTTTAATTGTTCATCTGAACGACCTTCTAATAATTTTACATTGACGATTGGCATAATCCAAACCTCCTAATCATTATTAATTTGAGTATACCATGTAATAATTAAAAATACATTTACAAATTAATAGAACTAATGTTCTTTAAAATATTGAAATAGAACAAGTGTTCGTATATAATGGATACATGTTAGGGAGGGATAACAGTGTATAATTATCATTTATTAGAAGATAGGGATGTTCTATGTATTGACCAAAAAAGCTTTTTTGCGAGTGTTTCTTGTATTGAAAAGAGATTAGATCCATTAGAAACAAAGCTAGCTGTCGTCGCAGATACTAAACGCCAAGGATCTGTAGTATTAGCTGCGACACCTAAATTAAAAGAGTTGGGCATCAAGACAGGATCACGATTGTTTGAAATACCGCATAGAAATGACATTTATATTATTAATCCAAGTATGCGTAAATATCTCAATGTTTCAGTTGCTATTTCTAAAATTGCATTACGTTATATTCCACCTGAAGATTTACACCAATATAGCATTGATGAATTTTTTATGGATGTGACTGATAGTTATCATAGATTTAGCTCAACAGTACATGCATTTTGTGAAAGGCTTAAACGTGAAATTTATGAAGAAACAGGTATTTACTGCACAGTAGGTATAGGATCAAATATGTTATTAAGTAAGATTGCAATGGACGTCGAAGCGAAACATAGTAAAAATGGTATCGCTGAATGTCGGTATCAAGATGTACCAACAAAATTGTGGCCAATTCAGCCCTTGAGAGATTTTTGGGGTATTAATCGTCGAACAGAAGCAAAGTTGAATAAAAGAGGGATTTTTACTATAGGAGATTTAGCAAAATATCCATATAAATTTTTAAAAAAAGAGTTCGGTATTTTAGGTGTTGATATGCATCTACATGCGAATGGGATAGATCAGAGTAAAGTACGTGAAAAGCATAAGATTAGCAATCCATCGATATGCAAAAGTCAAATATTAATGAGAGATTATCATTTTGATGAAGCAAAAGTAGTAATGCAAGAGTTAATTGAAGATGTTGCTAGCAGAGTTCGAGCAAGAAAAAAAGTGGCAAGAACGATACATTTTGCCTTTGGCTATAGTGATGAAGGCGGTGTACATAAGCAATATACTTTGAAAGATCCAACAAACTTAGAAAAAGATATTTATAAAGTAGTAATGCATTTCGCAGATAAATTATGTAATAAACAAGCACTATATCGTACGCTAAGTATATCTTTGAGTCAATTTATTAATGAGGATGAGCGACAGTTAAGTCTGTTTGAAGATGAATACCAACGCAAACGTGACGAATGTCTAGCTAAAACGATAGACCAATTACATTTGAAATACGGCAAAGGTATTGTGTCCAAAGCAGTATCGTTTACAGAAGCAGGTACAAAACATGGTAGATTAGGTTTAATGGCTGGACATAAAATGTAATGACTATACGGTTTAAGGAATATATAACTGTGATTCGTATAAGATAAGTCTCTAAAGATAAATATTTCATATATCACAATAGATTTCACAATAATATCTAAGAATACATGGAATTTATCAAAAGAGACTTAATAATTATTGGATATAACAATCAAAATCACTCAATGCTTGCATACCGCGTTCTCGGTCAGTAGGATTTTTGAAACTAATTTTTAAAGCACCGTATATATCTTCGCGTACTTCTAAAATTCTTAAGTTGCTTATAGATATATTATGTAAACTTAGAATATAAGTCACTTTGCTTATCATACCTGATTCATCCGGAATATCTACATATAGATCATACGCAGTATTTAGTCCACCTAGTTGTTTAGCGGGCAGTGCATCACGATACGATTTAGCTTCGGCAAAAAATGATAACAATTTTTCAGAATCATTGCTTTCAATTAGTCTTTCTAAATCTTGAAACTGACTTTTTAGCTGTCGAATCATTTCTAAAATATACGTTTTATTACTCAAGGTGATATCTTTCCACATTTGTGCATTACTACTAGCTATACGAGTGATATCACGAAAACCACCAGCTGCAAGTTTATTGACTAAATGATGTTCTTGACCGTTCTTTTGACTAACATGAACTAAACTAGATGCAACGATATGAGGTAAATGACTTACGACGCTTGTTACGTAGTCGTGTTCTTCAGCAGTAGTTACAATAAATTTAGCAAGAGTAGGTGATAACAGTTCTTTTAACGTGTTTGCTGCTTGCTCATTTCTTGGCTCATTGTAGACTAAAATATAATAAGCGTTTTCAAATAAGTGCTTTTTAGCATTTAGTACACCAGATTTATGACTACCAGCCATTGGATGACCACTGACTAAATGAATATTATGTTTTAATAATCTGCATTCGTGTTGCTGTATCATTGCTTTAGTACTACCAGTATCAGAAACAATAACACCAGGTTTAGTTGGCATATCTATAAGCTCGCTAAGATATTTATTTGTGATAGCAACAGGTGTTGCATAAATAATTACATCGGCTTTTTTAATAGCTTCACTATAATTTAAATATTTTTCATTAATAATACCGATTGATTTAGCTTTGTCTAACTGAGAAGTATCTGCATCGTATGCAATAATATTAGTATTAGGGTTATGGTATTTTATATTGCTAGCAAGACTTCCACCAATTAATCCAAGCCCAACAAATAAAACTGTTGTCATATAAATCACCTTATTTCGAAATTTTCAGAATAATAACATTGTAAATGAGCTGTTGACACAGTGCAATAGTAAATAAAAATCGATAATAGCATTAATAGATAAACGGATATAAATCATCTACAATAAAGAGTATAGTAACACAATGGCAACGGAGGGGTAAATCAATGGAACCAATATTAGAAATGATTAAAACATTAACAGGTATTAATAGTCCTTCAGGAGACACAGAAGAAGCAATTCAATTTGTCGAAAAATATGCAAAAGACTTAGGCTATCAAACATCACTAACAAATAAAGGTGCGTTATTAATAATAGTGCCAGGCAAAAATGATGAAGTACAACGCTGTGTTACTGCTCATGTTGATACTTTAGGTGCAATGGTTAAAGAAATTAAAGAAGATGGGCGCTTAGCAATAGAATTAATTGGAGGATTCACGTATAACGCGATTGAGGGTGAATATTGCCAAATTAAAACTGATGCTGGTCAAATATATACAGGAACAATTTGTCTGCATGAAACAAGTGTTCATGTATATAGAAATAATCATGAAATACCTAGAGACCAAAAGCATATGGAAATAAGAATTGATGAAGTAACTACATCAGAAGAAGATACAAAGAGTTTAGGTATTTCAGTAGGTGATTTTGTTAGCTTTGATCCACGTACAGTTATCACGTCATCAGGTTTTATTAAATCTCGTCATTTAGATGATAAAGCTAGCGTAGCGATGATACTACAATTACTAAAGAAATTAAAAGAAGAGCAAATAATATTACCACATACAACGCAATTTTATATTTCTAATAATGAAGAAATAGGTTACGGTGCAAATGCATCAATTGATTCGAAAATCAAAGAATATATTGCATTAGATATGGGCGCGTTGGGAGACGGTCAAGCATCGGATGAATATACAGTTTCTATTTGTGTCAAAGATGCTTCAGGTCCATATCATAAGCAATTGAAATCACACCTAGTTAATCTTTGCAAAATAAATAATATTCCATATAAAGTAGACATATATCCATATTATGGTTCAGATGCTTCAGCAGCTTTACATGCTGGTGCGGATATCAGACATGGTTTATTTGGCGCTGGCATTGAATCATCTCATGCAATGGAACGAACACATATTGATTCTATTAAAGCGACAGAGAAATTACTATATGCATATTGCTTATCACCAATTGAGTAAACAATTAGTGTTGACAAATGTGAACGACCTATGTAATATAATGAACTATAAAAATAATTAGAATTTTCTAAAGAAATAGTAGCAGATATGAAACGTAGCAAATAGAAAGCTAATGGGTGATGGGAATTAGCACGCCATATCTTGTGAATTGGACTTTGGAAAACAATTGAATGAATTTTTGAAAGTGAACATGAATTATGTTAACTAAGGTGGCACCACGGTAACGCGTCCTTACAGGTATATGCGTTATGTGGTGTCTTTTTATTTAGACAAAATGTAGTAGTTAATTAAAGGTAGCAACAGAAAGTTAGTGGATGATGTGAACTAACACCGAGATTAATGAAATTGGGTTTTGTCTGCAACAGAAAATTTATATATAGTAAAGAGTGAACTATGAATATTTCGAATATTCGGTTAATTTAGGTGGTACCACGCGTCAGCGTCCTTTATATTGATAAGGATGCTGACGTTTTTTTAGAAAGGAGCGTAAAGAATGGATATATTTTATAAAAAAATAAAAGCAAATGTAACGCCAGAAGTTTTAGCACAACTTCATTCCAAGAAGATTATTTTGGAAAGTACAAATCAGCAACAAACTAAAGGGAGATATTCTATAGTCATTTTTGATATTTATGGCACTTTAACTTTAGATAATGATGTATTATCAGTAAGCACTTTAAAAGAGTCGTATCAAATCTCTGAAAGACCGTATCATTATTTAACGACTAAAATAAATGAAGACTATCACAATATTCAAGATGAGCAACTTAAGTCATTACCGTTTATATCTGGATATGTTGGGACGTGTAGCTTTGATTTAGTAAGACATGAATTTCCTAAATTGAAATCAATACAATTAGAAGATCACAAGCAGCACGATGTAAGGTTATATATGGTTGAACAAGTTTATGTATTTGACCATTACAAAGACGAGTTATATATCATCGCGACGAATCAATTTTCAAATGCAACAAAATCAGATCTTGAGAATCGAGTTAATAAGTCTATCGAAGACTTAACTAAAATCCAACCATTCATGCCTACACAAGATTTTGATTTTAAAACTAAAGAAATTCAATCAAATATTTCTGAAGAAAGATTTATCGAAATGATTCAGTATTTCAAAGAGAAAATAACAGAAGGGGATATGTTCCAAGTTGTGCCATCAAGAATTTACAAATATGCGCATCATGCTAGTCAGCATTTAAATCAACTTACGTTTCAACTGTATCAAAATTTAAAACGACAAAACCCAAGTCCATATATGTATTATCTTAATATCGATAAACCCTATATTGTCGGTAGTTCTCCCGAAAGTTTCGTAAGTGTCAAAGATCAAATTGTAACAACTAATCCTATTGCAGGTACGATTCAACGTGGTGAGACGACACAAATAGATAATGAGAATATGAAACAACTACTTAACGATCCTAAAGAATGTAGTGAACATCGTATGCTTGTTGATTTAGGGCGTAATGACATTCATAGAGTAAGTAAAATCGGTACCTCAAAAATTACTAAATTAATGGTTATTGAAAAATATGAACATGTTATGCATATCGTAAGTGAAATCACAGGTAGAATAAATCAAAATTTATCACCAATGACAGTTATTGCGAATTTATTACCAACAGGTACCGTTTCAGGTGCACCAAAATTACGTGCAATTGAAAGAATATATGAACAATATCCACATAAACGAGGCGTTTATAGTGGTGGTGTTGGATACATAAATTGTAATCATAACTTAGATTTTGCATTAGCAATTCGAACGATGATGATAGATGAGCAGTATATCAACGTAGAAGCTGGTTGTGGAGTTGTATATGATTCTATTCCTGAAAAAGAACTGAATGAAACGAAATTGAAAGCTAAAAGCTTATTGGAGGTGAGCCCATGATTTTAGTTGTAGATAATTATGATTCCTTTACGTATAACTTAGTGGATATTGTTGCTCAACATGCTGACGTCATTGTTCAATACCCTGATGATGATAATGTGCTGAATCAATCGGTGGACGCTGTTATTATATCTCCTGGTCCAGGGCATCCATTAGACGATCAACAGTTAATGAAAATCATATCAACCTATCAACACAAACCCATTTTAGGTATTTGTTTAGGGGCTCAGGCACTGACTTGTTACTACGGTGGAGAAGTGATTAAAGGCGACAAGGTTATGCACGGCAAAGTTGATACTATAAGTATCACTTCAAATACTCACAAAGTGTTATATCAAGATGTACCAGAACAGTTTTTAATTATGAGATATCATTCATTAATAAGTAATCCTGACAATTTTCCAGAAGAGTTGAAAATTACTGGACGTACTGATGATTGTATACAATCATTCGAGCATAAAGAAAGACCGCATTATGGTATTCAGTACCATCCTGAATCATTTGCTACAGACTATGGTGTAAAAATAATTACAAATTTTATTAATCTAGTGAAGAAAGGATGACTTCAATGACATTACTTACAAGAATAAAAACTGAAACTATATTACTTGAAAGCGACATTAAAGAACTAATTGATATACTTATTTCTCCTAGTATTGGAACGGATATTAAATATGAATTACTTAGTTCGTATTCGGAGCGAGAAATTCAACAACAAGAATTAACATATATTGTACGTAGCTTAATTAATACAATGTATCCGCATCAACCATGTTATGAAGGTGCTATGTGTGTGTGCGGCACAGGTGGTGACAATTCAAATAGTTTCAATATTTCAACAACTGTTGCTTTTGTCGTAGCAAGTGCTGGTGTTAAAGTCATTAAACATGGTAATAAAAGCATTACCTCAAATTCAGGTAGTACGGATTTGTTAAATCAAATGCACATACAAACAACAACTGTTGATGATACACCTAACCAATTAAATGAAAAAGGCCTTGTATTTATTGGTGCAACTGAATCATATCCAATTATGAAGTATATGCAACCAGTTAGAAAAATGATTGGGAAGCCTACAATATTAAACCTTGTGGGTCCATTAATTAATCCATATCACTTAACGTATCAAATGGTAGGCGTCTTTAATCCTACAAAATTAAAGTTAGTTGCTAAAACGATTAAAGATTTAGGTAGAAAACGTGCAATCGTTTTACATGGTGCAAATGGTATGGATGAAGCAACATTATCTGGTGATAATTTGATATATGAATTGACTGAAGATGGAGAAATCAGAAATTACACATTAAATGCGACTGATTATGGTTTGAAATATGCGCCGAACAGCGATTTTAAAGGCGGTTCACCTGAAGAAAATTTAGCAATCTCCCTTAATATCTTGAATGGGAAAGATCAGTCAAGTCGACGTGATGTTGTCTTACTAAATGCGGGTTTAAGCCTTTATGTTGCAGAGAAAGTGGATACCATCGCAGAAGGCATAGAACTTGCAACTACATTGATTGATAATGGTGAAGCATTGAAAAAATACCATCAAATGAGAGGTGAATAATATGACAATTTTAGCAGAAATTGTTAAATATAAACAGTCACTTTTACAAAATGGCTATTATCAAGACAAACTTAATACCTTGAAAAGTGTGAAGATTCAGAATAAAAAATCTTTTATAAACGCAATTGAACAGGAACCAAAGCTAGCAATTATTGCAGAAATCAAATCGAAGAGTCCTACAGTAAATGACTTACCTGAACGAGATTTATCGCAACAAATCTCAGATTATGACCAATATGGTGCAAATGCAGTTTCTATTTTAACAGATGAAAAATACTTTGGTGGCAGTTTTGAACGCTTACAAGAATTAACAACAAAGACGACACTTCCGGTATTGTGTAAAGACTTTATTATAGATCCGCTTCAAATTGATGTTGCTAAACAAGCTGGCGCATCTATGATTTTATTGATCGTTAACATCTTATCGGATAAACAATTGAAAGATTTATATAACTACGCTATATCGCAAAATTTAGAAGTGTTAGTTGAAGTACATGATCGCCATGAATTAGAACGTGCCTATAAGGTTAATGCTAAATTGATTGGTGTAAATAACAGGGACTTAAAACGATTTGTCACAAATGTGGAACATACAAATACTATTTTAGAAAATAAAAAACCAAATCATTATTATATTTCTGAAAGTGGTATTCACGATGCATCTGATGTAAGAAAAATCTTGCATAGTGGTATCGATGGCTTACTAATAGGTGAGGCACTTATGCGTTGTGACAATCTATCTGAATTTTTACCACAACTGAAAATGCAAAAGGTGAAGTCATGATGAAATTGAAATTTTGTGGCTTTACATCAATTAAGGATGTTACAGCGGCCAGTCAATTATCTATAGATGCGATAGGTTTCATCCATTATGAAAAAAGTAAAAGGCATCAAACAATTACCCAAATTAAAAAGTTAGCGTCTGCTGTTCCAGAACATATTGATACAGTATGTGTCATGGTAAATCCTGATTTAACAACTATTGAACACGTATTAAGCAATACGCCAATTAACACAATACAGTTACACGGCACAGAATCTATTGATTTTATTCAGGAAATTAAAAAGAAATATTCAAGCATTAAAATCACTAAAGCTTTAGCTGCAGATGAAAATATAATCCAAAACATAAATAAATATAAAAGGTTCGTAGAATTATTTATTATCGACACACCCTCAGTGTCGTATGGTGGTACCGGTCAAACATATGACTGGACTATTTTGAAGCACATAAAAGACATACCTTACTTGATAGCAGGTGGCATTAACTCCGAAAATATTCAAACAGTTAATCAACTAAAATTATCACATCAAGGTTTTGATCTTGCATCAGGTATAGAAGTAGATGGGCGAAAAGATATAGAAAAAATGACAGCAATTGTAAATATTGTGAAAGGAGACAGAGAAAATGAATAAAGAAATACAAACAGAAGCAGATGAATTAGGTTTCTTTGGTGAATACGGAGGGCAATATGTTCCAGAAACATTAATGCCGGCAATTATTGAGTTGAAAAATGCTTATAAAGAAGCAAAAGCAGACCCAAAATTTCAAAGGGAACTGGAATACTATTTATCAGAGTATGTAGGACGTGCGACACCACTTACATATGCTGCATCATATACTGAAAGCCTAGGTGGCGCTAAAATATATTTGAAACGAGAGGATCTAAATCATACAGGCGCACATAAAATTAATAATGCGTTAGGTCAAGCGTTGCTCGCTAAAAGAATGGGGAAGAAGAAGCTTGTTGCTGAAACTGGTGCGGGTCAACATGGTGTAGCTAGTGCTACGGTTGCTGCATTATTTGATATGGAACTTGTTGTCTTTATGGGAAGTGAGGATATTAAACGACAACAACTTAATGTATTTAGAATGGAATTACTTGGTGCAAAGGTTGTTGCAGTTGAAGACGGTCAAGGGACTTTATCGGATGCTGTTAATAAAGCATTGCAATATTGGGTGAGTCATGTAGATGACACACATTATTTATTAGGTTCTGCATTAGGTCCAGACCCATTCCCAACGATTGTTAGAGATTTTCAAAGTGTCATTGGTAAAGAAATAAAATCACAGATATTGAAGAAAGAAGGACGACTTCCGGATGCAATTGTAGCATGTATCGGTGGTGGCTCAAATGCAATCGGAACATTTTATCCATTTATTAAAGATGATGTTGCGTTATACGGTGTTGAAGCCGCAGGTCAAGGCGAGGATACTGATAAACATGCACTTGCAATTGGCAAAGGCTCACCTGGCGTATTACATGGTACTAAAATGTATTTAATTCAAGATGAAAGTGGTCAAGTGCAACTAGCACATTCTATTTCAGCAGGACTCGATTATCCTGGTATTGGACCAGAACATTCTTATTACCACGACATTGGTAGAGTAACTTTTGAAAATGCAAGTGATACACAAGCAATGAATGCTTTAATCAACTTTACAAAACATGAAGGTATTATACCTGCAATCGAAAGTGCACATGCACTGAGTTATGTTGAAAGACTAGCTCCTACGATGTCGAAAGAAGACATTATTGTAGTAACTATTTCTGGACGTGGCGATAAAGATATGGAAACAATTAGACAATATATGGCAGAGCGAGGTCTTACAAATGACTAAATTATTTATACCTTATATTATGGGCAACAAAGACTTGATTGAAAATGCAACATTGTTAAGTGAAAATGGTGCAGATATCATTGAAATTGGCGTACCTTTCTCAGATCCGGTTGCTGATGGTCCAGTTATCATGGAAGCAGGTCAACAAGCGATTAAACAAGGCATCACGATAGATTATATTTTTGAGCAATTAGAAAGACACGGTAATCAAATTAAGTGTCATTATGTATTAATGACGTATTATAATATTATTTGTCATTATGGAGAACAAGCGTTTTTTGAAAAATGTCGAGATACCGGTGTCTACGGCTTAATTATTCCTGATTTACCATATGAATTATCACAGCGCTTAAAACAACAATTTAGTCACTATGGCGTCAAAATCATATCGTTAGTTGCTATGACTACTGATGACAAACGTATAAAAGATATTGTATCTCATGCGGAAGGCTTTATATACACTGTAACGATGAATGCGACGACAGGACAAAACGGTGCCTTTCATCCAGAATTAAAACAAAAAATTGAATCAATTAAAGCGATAGCCAATGTGCCAGTTGTCGCAGGATTTGGCATAAGAACACCACAACATGTTGCAGATATAAAAGAGGTTGCAGATGGTATCGTTATTGGTAGTGAAATCGTTAAGCGATTTAAAGCTAACACGCGTGAAGAAATCATTGAATATTTACAATCTATCCAGCATGCATTGAACAATTAAGATTCATTGATTTAATATAAAATAGCTTAATGCTGTTTAAAAGTCATATAAAACGGTAAATTATAAAACTGAATAGCAACTTTTCAAAAGTAATATGAGCAAACCCAAACGTTCATATTACTTTTTTTGAAATTGTATGCAAAAATCTAAATTTCACCACAAAACTATATACAATTAATGCGTTTATGTTTTAGTTTTAACATTAACTATTGTATACTTATTTAGATTAGATTTATTATTTTTGATATTTGCAGAGGGCGAAAGATAAAATGCTGCGAATAAGGAAATGAAATTAACGAGAGACAAATAGGAGTAATGATAATGAAGTTTACAAATTTAACAGCTAAAGAGTTTGGTGCCTTTACGGATAGCATGCCATACAGTCATTTCACGCAAACTGTTGGTCACTATGAGTTAAAGCTTGCTGAAGGTTATGAAACACATTTAGTGGGAATAAAAGACAATAATAATGAGGTTATTGCAGCCTGTTTGCTTACTGCTGTACCTGTTATGAAAGTGTTCAAGTATTTTTATTCAAATCGCGGTCCAGTGATTGATTATGAAAATCAAGAACTCGTACACTTTTTCTTTAATGAATTATCAAAATATGTTAAAAAACATCGTTGTCTATACCTACATATCGATCCATATTTACCATATCAATACTTGAATCATGATGGCGAGATTACAGGTAATGCTGGTAATGATTGGTTCTTTGATAAAATGAGTAACTTAGGATTTGAACATACTGGATTCCATAAAGGATTTGATCCTGTGCTACAAATTCGTTATCACTCAGTGTTAGATTTAAAAGATAAAACAGCAGATGACATCATTAAAAATATGGATGGACTTAGAAAAAGAAATACGAAAAAAGTTAAAAAGAATGGTGTTAAAGTAAGATATTTATCTGAAGAAGAACTACCAATTTTTAGATCATTTATGGAAGATACGTCAGAATCAAAAGCTTTTGCTGATCGTGATGACAAGTTTTATTACAATCGCTTAAAATATTACAAAGACCGTGTGTTAGTGCCTTTAGCGTATATCAATTTTGATGAATATATTAAAGAACTAAATGAAGAGCGTGATATTTTAAATAAAGATTTAAATAAAGCATTAAAGGATATTGAAAAACGTCCTGAAAACAAAAAAGCGCATAACAAGCGAGATAACTTACAACAACAACTTGATGCGAATGAGCAAAAGATTGAAGAAGGTAAACGTCTACAAGAAGAACATGGTAATGAATTACCTATTTCTGCTGGTTTCTTCTTTATCAATCCATTTGAAGTTGTTTATTACGCTGGTGGAACATCAAATGCTTTCCGTCATTTTGCCGGAAGTTATGCAGTGCAATGGGAAATGATTAATTATGCATTAAATCATGGCATTGACCGTTATAATTTCTATGGTGTTAGTGGTAAATTTACAGAAGATGCTGAAGATGCTGGTGTAGTTAAATTCAAAAAAGGTTACAATGCTGAAATTATTGAATATGTTGGTGACTTTATTAAACCAATTAATAAACCTGTTTATGCAGCATATACCGCACTTAAAAAAGTTAAAGATAGAATTTTTTAGGAAGGGAATTATCAAAACATGAAATTTACAGAGTTAACTGTTACCGAATTTGACAACTTTGTACAAAATCCATCGTTGGAAAGTCATTATTTCCAAGTAAAAGAAAATATAGTTACCCGTGAAAATGATGGCTTTGAAGTAGTTTTATTAGGCATAAAAGACGACAATAACAAAGTAATTGCTGCAAGCCTTTTCTCTAAAATTCCTACTATGGGAAGTTATGTTTATTATTCAAATCGTGGTCCGGTAATGGATTTTTCAGATTTAGGGTTAGTTGATTATTATTTAAAAGAATTAGATAAATATTTACAGCAACATCAATGCTTATATGTTAAATTAGATCCGTATTGGTTATATCATCTATATAATAAAGATATCGTGCCATTTGAAGGACGCGAGAAAAATGATGCCTTAGTTAACTTGTTTAAATCGCATGGTTACGAGCATCATGGCTTTACAACAGAGTATGATACATCGAGCCAAGTACGCTGGATGGGCGTATTAAACCTTGAAGGTAAAACACCTGAAACATTGAAAAAAACATTTGATAGTCAACGTAAACGTAATATTAATAAAGCGATAAACTATGGTGTTAAAGTAAGATTCCTTGAGCGTGATGAGTTCAATCTTTTCCTAGATTTATATCGTGAAACTGAAGAGCGTGCCGGCTTTGTATCAAAAACAGATGATTATTTTTATAACTTTATTGACACATATGGCGATAAAGTATTAGTACCATTAGCATATATTGACCTTGATGAATATGTGTTAAAGTTGCAACAAGAATTGAATGACAAAGAAAATCGTCGTGATCAAATGATGGCGAAAGAAAACAAATCAGATAAACAAATGAAGAAAATTGCAGAATTAGATAAGCAAATTGATCATGATCAGCATGAATTATTGAATGCAAGTGAATTGAGCAAAACGGACGGCCCAATTCTAAACCTTGCTTCTGGCGTTTACTTTGCAAATGCATATGAAGTGAATTATTTCTCTGGGGGTTCATCAGAAAAATATAATCAATTTATGGGACCATACATGATGCACTGGTTTATGATTAACTATTGCTTCGATAATGGTTATGATCGTTATAATTTCTATGGTTTATCAGGTGATTTTACGGAAAACAGTGAAGATTATGGCGTATACCGCTTTAAACGTGGATTTAATGTACAAATCGAAGAATTAATAGGGGATTTCTATAAACCAATTCATAAAGTGAAATATTGGTTGTTCACAACATTGGATAAATTACGTAAAAAATTAAAGAAATAGATGTAAATGATGTTAGGGCTTATAGTTATTGATACTATAGGCTCTTTTTTATGCTTTTTTAAAAAACTTCAAAGTCATATATAGAATTAAAGTTCTTGCAATTGAGTGTAATATCCACAAATACACATTGCACAATCTATTTGTAGTTGGTTGAGTTTAAATATGTGTATTAATTAATACTATAGCTATGAAGCAATATCAATATGCAATGAGTACTTAAATTGATATGTATAGTGTTTGAGATACTTAAAACCATTATTACAACTTATGACTATTTATATCTTTTGTGTGTATGTAAGTACATGATATGAAGTGTGATATTTGTCTAAATGTAATTGTATAAAATGCATGAGCAATTATTGCTGTAACAATTTTAGCAAACCAATCAGTTTGTATATTAGAAATAAAGATGATGATAGATAGATGTATTATCGATACAAAGATTTAATATGCATCAAAACGTTAGTAATTGGTTTAATAAAATATAACATGTCTGTAAATTTAGCTTATAGACATAAAAACTATACAAACTCGAAGTTATATAAGTCCCCCTTATGGAATTTCACATTCTAGTTTACATAATATATATTATAGGAAGTTATATATATGATACAAAAGGTACCCTGCATTTTCATTACCTCATTATTGTCACATAACTTGCTTATGATATAATCATGTTATTCTATTGTTTGGAGTGATTTGATGAAGTTTGTATTTGATATTGATGGTACACTTTGTTTTAATGGTAAATCAATTAATCCATCAATCATTGATGCATTGTTACAATTACAAAATGCTGGTCATGAACTTATATTTGCATCTGCACGACCGATTCGTGATTTGTTGCCAGTTTTACCATCAGTATTTCATCAGCACACATTAATTGGCGCAAATGGTGCTATGATTTCACAGCAATCAAATATTTCAGTTATCAAGCCAATTCAAGCTTATACATATCATCATATCTTACGAATAATACAAAAATATGAATTAGATTATATTATCGATGATGATTGGAATTATGCTGCTAAATTAGACGCTGAGAACGCGATTTTTGAGCGCTTAGATCCACATAAGCTGGCCAGTTGTATTAATGTTGCAAATATCGACACGCCAATCAAGATTATTTTATTAAATATAGACCCGGAACAAATTACAACTATATTAGACGAGCTAAATAAATACCATCAAGAATTGGAAATGATTCATCATTCAAATGAGTTTAATATTGATATTACAGCGCAAAATATTAATAAATATACAGCACTACAATACATATATGGTAAAGATGTTGAATATATAGCATTTGGTAATGATCACAATGATATTATCATGCTACAATATGCTACTAATGGCTATATTGTAGGGCCATCAGAAGATTATACACATACAATATTGAAATTGGATCATGTAACACATATAGATAGTCATGCCCAAGCTATTTGCAGTTCATTAAATTTATATGTATAAAAACATCCCCCTATCAATTGATAATCATTATCATTTAATAGGGGGTGTTTTTAATAGAATTCGTCTTCATCTTCAAATAAATCTTCTTCATCTAATCCAAATAATTCTGCCATTTATCCATGTTCAATTAACATGTTTAAATATGCATCGCGGAGTTCTTCTTCACTCATATCATTTAAGGGAATCAATCCACATATTTCTACGTAAGTGATAGTCTTCTTCAACTTCGTTTAACATGATTATATGTTTATTTGCTTCTTCTGGACTAGCTGTAAATAATAATGCAATCATATGTTTACATATCACTCGTCTTCCATCAGCATGAGGACAATTACATTTGGATTTTCTAGGATGTTCCATATCAATATAACAACGATATACTTTGTTACCACCGCCCTTTACTTCAGCCTCATGCTGCGTTTCTGAAAATGATTTTAAGTTAATGACGCATTCACTTTGATAATAATTAAAACCTCTTTCTATAGAACGAATACTTGCAATATCAAGTAATCCCCTTAATGATACTCCTTTTTATTATTATTTTTAAATAAAGAAAATAAAATCGATAAGTGTCTAGATTAATAAACTTGATTTATCTATATTTTAAAATAAGTCTAGAATTATCGCATTCTTAAATAACTAATATGAAAATGCTTGCACTAATTCTTTTGTATAAGGGTGTCTATCAACATTAAATAATTCCTCTATTGTAAAATCATCGACTATCATGCCATCCTTAAGAACGATAATTCTATTAACTAAGCGTTGTAACACGGATAAATCATGAGAAATAACGATAAAATGATTTAAGTTCGTAATCGTTTGCGCTTTTAATATATTTATTACATTTTGTTCAGCGATAACATCTAAATTTGAAGTTATCTCATCACATATTAAAACGCGAGGCTGTACTAATAACGAACGCATGACATTAAATCTTTGTAATTGTCCACCACTCACTTCGCTTGGTAATTTAGTCAATAATTGCGCGTTCAACTCAAAAGTAGATAAATGTTGTATTAATAATTGATTCTGCGCGGTATTATCAGTTAGTCCTCTGTAATAATATAACGCTTCTTTTAATGAGGTCTCAATCGTCCAATCAGGATTAAAGCTAGTTAAAGGGTGTTGGAAAATCGGTAACACAGCATTGTCACTTAAGTAAATTTCTCCTCTAACAGGTTTAAATAAGCCAAGAACCAATGAAGCGAGCGTACTTTTACCACAACCACTTTCGCCTAAAATACCAACATTTTCTCCATCAGGTATAGTAATATTGATATCTTGTAGCACCATCTGCTTTTTATTATAACCAAAAGTCACATGTTTTAACTCAATCATAGTAATCCCTCTTTAATTGTGTCCTATATTTAATTAGGCGTTCAGTATACGGATGCAAATGCTCATGCTTGAAATGATTAATATTGCCTTGTTCAATGATTTGACCTTCTTTTAAAACATTAATGTACTGACAATATTTAAATACATGACTTAAGTTATGTGTGATAATAAATAATGTTTGACCATGTTCTAATACAATATGCTGTAATAAATCCATCACTTGATTACCGTTCAAAGCATCCAATGATGCAACAGGTTCGTCAGCAATGATTAATTTAGGCTCCAACATGAGAACGCTTGCTATGTATACGCGTTCAAGTTGGCCTCCAGAAAGTTGGAAACTATATTTATTTAATATATCTTTACTTTGTAAATTAACCCACGACAAAGCCTTGTCAATTTTGGACAAAGCCTCTTCTTTACTACTTTTATAATGCTTACGATAAATCGCAGTTAACTGTTTACCTAATTTAGTATGGTCGTTAAAACTTTCTGCATAATTTTGAGAAATATAGCCAATTGTATGACCATAATATTGACTCAATCTACTAACATTTTCCCCATCAAATTGGTACGAATCATACGTGCAAGTTAAATCAAATGGTAAATATTCAAGTAAGGCTTTAGCAATCAAACTTTTTCCAGCGCCGCTCTCTCCAATCAAGGCATTAATCTGTTGACTAAAAATTTTCAAATCAATCCCTTTAATAAGTGATTTCTCACTAGTATTCTTTATTGTTAAATTTTGTATATCAATGAAACTCATCATATTCACCTCGTTGTTTCAGCAATCTATCTCTTAGCGCATCACCGGTTAAATTAAAAATTAAAATAGTTATAGCAATGACTGAAGCAGGTGCAATCAACATAATTGGATGAGACGAAATAAAATCACGACCTTGTTGCAACATAGCGCCCCACTCAGGTGTTGGCGGTTGTGCACCTAACCCAACAAATGATAGTGAACTTATATATAGAATGATTTTACCGAAATCAACGACCATCAAAACAATAGTAGCCGGTATAATTTTAGGTGTTAAATGACGTATTAATATTGTTCTTGTAGGTACATGAAATAATTGTGCCATTTTTATATAAGGCTTATTCATTTCGCTATTAACTATACTTCTAGTCAACCTTGTGTAATTCATCCATTTTATTACTGTAATTGAGATAACTAAATTCCATAAAGATGGTTGGAAAAAGCTTGCTAAAGCAATCATGATGATAAATTCTGGAATACTTAGACCAACATCAATAAACCTTAACACTAATCGTTCAATCCACCCCTTTTTATATCCAGCAAATAGACCTAATGTAACACCTATGACAACGATAGCTATTAATGTTAAAACAGTAACAAACAATGTTGAACGTGCACCGATAATAATTCGGGTAAATAAATCTCTTCCATAATCATCAGTTCCTAATAAATGAGACCAACTGATTGGTTCAAATGTTTGCGATAAGTTGACTTTGGTTGCATTTTCACTACTGACAAAGAATTGTAGTACAATCATCGCAAAAATAAATGCACCGAATACAAGAAAGATAAGGTTATTCTTTGAAAATATTTTATACATGACGGTCACTACTTTCTGATAACAATGATGCATGAGTTTTGATTTTTTGATTTCCTAATTGTAATCGCTGCTTTGGATCAAGTAATAACGTTAATAAGTCAGCAATCGTATTGATAACAACAACGAAAAAGCCAATAAATAAGACGCATCCTTGAATGACAGGATAATCTCGAGATTTAATACTATCCATTAATAGATAACCAATACCTGGTATATCAAATAAATTTTCAATTACTACAGTACCACCTATTAGACTACCAAGTGAAATTCCTAATAATGGGATAATCGGCAAAAGGGTTGGTTTTAGTAAATCATGAATTAAAATATAGCGTTCATTCATACCGCGTAATCTTGATGCTTGTACGATATTACTTTGCAATAACATCAATAAATTAGAGCGCACTAAACGAATGATGTATGCACACATACCTAAAGAAAGCGTGAATACGGGTAATATAAACTGACTAAGTATAACACTGTCTATTTTCATTAAATTTGTGACAATAAATAACAAAATGATACCGATAAAGAACGCTGGCAAACTAATTGATAGCGTTGATATCACTCTAATCACTTTGTCAGATAACTTATGAAATCGTTTGGCTGCTAAAATGCCGAGCGGTATAGATATGAATAACGATACCACTAATGTTGAAAAAGCTATGAGTGATGTTATAGGTGCATAGTTGAATAATATCTGTGATACCGGTTCTTTTGATTCAAAACTTTTTCCTAAATTAAAATGTAATAAGTGATTCATCCAATGCCACCACTGTACCAATAAAGAATCATTTAATCCTAATTTATCTTTGGTTGCATTTATTTGTTCCGTCGACACTTGTGCTACATCAAGATGCAATATTTTATCAACTGGATTACCTGGTGATAATTTCATTAAAATGAATGTAAGTGTAGAAATAACAAATAAAACAACTATCATTTGTATCAGTCTATACAAAATAGACTTTATCATAAACATAATAGTCCCCCCTCCTAGTGTAAGTTACTAACACTTTCTTTTTACATGAGAATGGCGCGTGTATATGCAACTTACATATTAAGAACCAACGTTCATTATAGTATTATCCAAAAAGAAAATGAAGTATATTTAATTTTTTAACAAAATCATTATAAAATATAATATTTTGTATCAAGTCAACCATCTAAAATATAAAAAAGTCAAAACAAAAACAACTATAGCACTGTATTCCATCTCTTTCGAAATAATTGTTACTGCAGTGTAACTTAAAAGTCGATGATTTTGTGCATATAGTTGTTGAAATTTATTTTTTATCTTTACGGCGAAGTTCAGCACCTTCATATCCATACTTTTCAATTTGCTTTTCTAATTTACGCGCCTTTCTTTCTTTGCGCCAATTTCTTGTGAAATACCATAGTAAAAAGCTAATCAACAAACTTATGATAGCTAAAAATGCTGCATAACCAAGTAATGGTTGATATTTTATTTCTTGAAAATTTGGAATGAAAAATGCAAGCACGCCTAAAATTACAAATGTAAGTACTGCTGATACAAACCATTTATTTAAAACTAAGCAACAGAATATTGTTAATAAAATCATTATTAAAGATGTAATCCATAAATAATTAGGCATATCGAATAATGTCATAACCATTCTCCTTCTATTTCAATACTTTCCTTGTATACATTTTATTATAAAATTTTAAAAACTTAAACAATAGTAGTTAGTTTTAAGTAACATCTCATCTTCCATTAGAAAAAAGTCATTATTCCTTACTTCTAGGAAATCGTAACATTATCGTTTAGGCCTTATAATTATGTATAATGAATGTATTATACCAAAGGAGTGATTATATGTCTCAAGGTTTACCTTTAAGAGAAGATGTACCAGTTTCAGAAACATGGGATTTAACAGATTTATTTGAAGATGATCAACAATACTATAAAAGTATAGAATCTTTATTACAACAAGCAAATCAATTTCATCATACATATGCAACAACATTAAATTCAATCGAACAAATTAATGCTGCTTTAGCTGAATTAGAAAATATTTTAATTGCCTTAGATCGCTTAAGTAATTATGCAGAACTACGTTTAAGTGTAGATACTAGTAATATAGAGGCACAAGTATTGAGCGCTAAATTATCTACTACATACGGCAAAATTGTTAGCCAATTATCTTTTGTCGAGTCAGAAATACTTGAACTCCCGGAAGAAACACTTCAACAATTAGAAGAATCATGTCCATATCAACACTATATTAAACAGTTAATTAAACAAAAGCCATTCCAATTATCTGCTTCAGTAGAACAAGTATTAGCAACTTTATCACCTACGCTAAACAGTCCTTACGATTTATACGGCACGACAAAAATGCTAGATATTACATTCGATTCATTTGAACATGATGGTATAACATATCCTGTCGACTATGCTACGTTTGAAAATGATTATGAAGATAATAAAGATCCTGAGTTTAGACGTAAAAGTTTCAAATCGTTTAGCGATGCGATTCGAAAATATCAGCATACTACCGCAGCTACATATAATATGCAAGTACAACAAGAAAAAATTGAAGCTGATTTGCGTGGATTTGAATCGGTCATCGATTATTTATTACATAGTCAAGAAGTAACGCGTGATATGTTTGACCGTCAAATCGATATCATTATGACTGAACTAGCGCCAGTTATGCAAAAATATGCAAAAATATTGCAACGTATTCACGGCTTAGATAACATGCGTTTTGAAGATTTGAAAATTTCTGTAGACCCTGATTATGAACCAGAGATTTCAATTGAAGACTCCAAAAATTATATTTTCGGTGCATTAAGTGTTTTAGGTGATGACTATACAAACATGTTACGTGAAGCATACGATCAGCGATGGATTGATTTTGCACAAAATAAAGGTAAAGAAACAGGCGCATTTTGTGCAAGTCCATACTTTACACATTCATATGTGTTCATTTCTTGGACTGGAAAAATGGCTGAAGCATTTGTCTTAGCACATGAATTAGGTCACGCCGGTCATTTTACATTAGCTCAAAAACATCAACCATATCTTGAATCAGAAGCATCAATGTACTTTGTTGAAGCGCCTTCAACAATGAATGAAATGTTAATGGCCAATTATTTATTTAACACAAGTGATAATCCAAGATTTAAACGCTGGGTTATTGGCTCAATTTTATCTAGAACATATTATCATAATATGGTTACCCATTTATTAGAAGCTGCTTATCAACGTGAAGTGTATCGCAAAGTAGATCAAGGTGAATCTTTAAATGCGCCGACATTAAATGAAATAATGCTAAATGTCTATAAACAATTTTTCGGAGATGCAGTAAACATGACTGAGGGTGCTGAATTAACATGGATGCGTCAACCTCATTACTATATGGGATTATATTCGTATACGTATTCTGCTGGCTTAACAATCGGAACTGTCGTTTCTCAAAAGATTAAAAATGAAGGCCAACCAGCTGTTGATGCTTGGTTAGAAACATTGAAAAAAGGTGGCAGTGTATCACCTGTCGAACTTGCAAACATTGCTGGCGTTGATATTACAACAGATCAGCCACTTAAATCTACAATTCAATATATTTCTGATTTAGTGGATGAAGTTGAAAAATTAACAGATGAAATTGAGCGATCTAACAATTAGGATACGCGACAAATTATAAAACCAATACATAAACCAAGATTTTCGTATTTCTAAAGCGAGAATCTTGGTTTATTGTAGGTTTATGAATAATAGAAATATATATAATATGGTAAGTTTATTGTTCGTAATGTGTGCCAGTTAAATAAAAATAGACACTTTCAGCGATATTAATAATATGATCGCCTATACGTTCTAAATGCCTTGCAGCTAAATGGGCTTGAGCTGCAACAAATGGATCGTTATCAATAAGATACGTTGCGTTAATAATATGACTATATAAGTCATCGATATCTTCATCACGCTCAATTATTTCTCTTATTAATACGGTATCTTTCTTTTTAAATGCTTGATCTAAGTCCTTTAACATTAACATAGCTAATTTACCCATTGTCTTTAAACGGGTTAACACATAATCATCTGTAATCTTCGTACGCAATCGAATATTGGCAATACTCGATGCATTATCTCCTATTCTTTCTAAATCGGAGGCGATTTTTAATGAAGAAATCATCATACGCAAATCACTCGCAATGGGCTGTTGCTTTGTAATAAGCATAATTACTCGTTCATTAATATCGTAATTTAATTGATTGATATGTTTGTCATTCTTTACGGTTTGTCGCGCAAAGCTTCTATCATCAATACTTAATGATTTTATACCATTTTCAATACTCACGTAGACATTTGCTCCTAAACGACGTAATTCTTTAATGAGTTCATCAAGTTGTTCTTGATACCGTTGTCTAATAATCGCCATTATATATCAACCAAACCTTCCTGAAATATAATCTTCTGTCTTTTTATTTGATGGATTAGAGAAAATTTTATCTGTATCATCATATTCATTGACATATCCATTTAAGAAAAATGCTGTTTTATCCGATACACGAGCAGCTTGTTGCATATTATGTGTAACCATAATAATTGTATAGTTTTCTTTCAATTCTTGAACTAATTCTTCTACTCTTAATGTAGAAATAGGGTCTAGTGCTGATGTCGGTTCATCCATTAAAATTACTTCAGGTTCAATTGCTAAACAACGCGCGATACAAACACGTTGTTGTTGCCCGCCGGATAAACTATATGCATTCGTGTGCAACCTATCTTTTAACTCATCCCAAATTGCTGCACCACGTAAAGATTTCTCAACAATTTCATCAAGAATTTTTTTATTTTTAATACCGTGAATCTTTGGACCGTAAGTAATATTATCGTATATTGATTTCGGAAATGGATTTGGTTGTTGGAATACCATCCCCACATTAGTACGTAATTGTTCCTTTGAATATTTTTGATCGAAAATATCTTGATCACGATACAATATTTTACCAGCTGTTTTGACTGATGGTACTAACTCAACCATTCGATTTAATGTCTTGATATATGTTGATTTACCACAACCAGATGGTCCAATAATTGCAGTTATTTCATTTTCATAAATATCTAAATTGATATTTTGCAATGCATGATTGTCTCCATACCACAAGTCTAAATTTTGAGTTGAATAAATAACCGGATGCGAGTTAGCGTCTTGTTGTGTTATATGATGACTCTGTGAGCTGCCAAACGTATGACTTTGAGATATTTGTTTAGTTTGAGCAAGTGTTTGCGCCATATTTAAAACTCCCTTTTCAATAGATAAATGAGATAGATTGTTTATATTAGAATTTTTTACTAAATTTGTTACGTAAAATAATCGCAACGCCATTCATTAAGATTAAAATCACTAGTAAAACAATAATGCCAGCTGATGCAACATTTTGAAACTCTTCTTGTGGCATTTTTGCCCATGTGAAGATTTGGATAGGTAATGCTGAAAATTGATCTAAAATACTATTTGGTAGCGCTAATAAAATAGTTGGTATACCAATAAGTACAAGTGGTGCTGTTTCCCCTAATGCACGTGATAAAGACAAAATGAATCCAGTTAATATTCCTGGTAATGCAGCTGGTAAAACAACACGTCTTATTGTTTGCCACTTGTTCGCACCTAAACCAAATGATGCTTCACGAACAGAATTGGGCACTGCTCTAATTGCTTCTTGACTTGAAACAATAATAATTGGCAAAATCAGTAAAGTCATTGTAAGAGCTGCAGCTAATATGCTATTGCCCATTTTTAACGCTTCGATACCACCGCCGCCAACAAACAATGTATAACCTAGTAAACCAAACACAACTGATGGTACACCAGCTAAATTTGAAATGCTGATTTTGATAAATTGAGTAAATTTGTTGTTTTCCGCATATTCTTCCAAGTATATTGCTGTACCTATTCCTAAAATAATTGACAATGGAATGATACTTAACATTAACCAAAGTGAACCGATTAGCGCTCCTTTAACTCCAGCCATGGATGGTGTTGAAGAAGAAAAATTAGTGAAAAACTGTAAATTTAAATGGCTTGCCCCTTTAATTAATGTTTGTGCTAATAATGCAATAAGTACGACGAGCCCTAACAATGTACATGCTAAAAATATGAGTTTGAACACTTTATTTTTAACCGTTCTGGATGATAAATGTTTTTGGACAAGTTGTTGATCGACGAGTGATTGTCTATCATTATCTGTCGTTTCCATATTAATACTCCTCCCTAAAACGCTTAGAAATCCATTGAGAAAGTAAATTCATGATTAAGGTAAAGATAAATAGTGTGAATCCTACAGCATAAATACTGTAATAAATATTTGATCCAAATGTTGCGTCACCTGTCGCTATCTCAACAATATATCCAGTCATTGTTTGAATCGAACTTGTTAAACTTAATGAAGCTGTTGGCGAACTACCTGCCGCTAATGATACAATCATCGTTTCTCCAATTGCTCTTGAAATCGCGAGAACGATTGAAGCTACAATACCTGATGTTGCTGCAGGAAGTACGACTTTAGTTGCTACTTCTAATTTAGTTGCACCAAGACCATAAGCGCCTTCGCGGATTTTTTTAGGTACAGATGCCATTGCATCCTCACTTAAGCTAGTAATAAGCGGAACAATCATGATACCAACAACTAGACCAGGACTAATTGCATTAAACTCTCCAAGACCTGGTATGAAAGATCTTAATACTGGTGTAACAAAAGTTAATGCAAAGAAACCAAACACAATTGTTGGTATTCCTGCTAAAATTTCTAATATTGGTTTAATTATTCGACGCGAACGATCGCTTGCATATTCACTTAAATAAATGGCAGCTCCTAAACCAACAGGTACAGCAAACACTGTTGCAATAACAGTAATTTTTAATGTTCCTATTATGAGTGACCAAATACCAAACTTAGGATCAGATCCTGTAGGATTCCATGTTTTTGAAAATAAAAACTCTGTGATTGGAATTCTTGTGAAAAAAGTAATTGTTTCTAAAAGTAAAGTGATTAAAATACCAAGCGTTGTGAGTATAGATACTGCTGATATAGCAGCTAAAATAACCGGTATAAATTTGTCATTATACTTCCCTTTTTTGCTGTTCTTTTTTTTGATTAAAGCTTTGATATTAGTAGATGAAGACATAATCAAACCTCTTTCTATTGCTCCCAAAATAATTAAATTTGTAAAATAATGATGAATCACTATTTTAAGTCGATGAGCTTGTCAAAATCAGCATTTCGATACTTCAAGCTTCAAACTCTAAATAATGATTCACCATATCAACCATGTTTCAAAACCAATATGAATTTACATCTTGTTATTTTTTATCGTCTGACTTTTTATCGTCAGATTTTTGGTTTTTATCAATAAATGCCTTTAAATCATCTAATTGAGATTTATAGTTTTTTTCTGGTGCTGCTACATAGCCTGCATCTTCTGCAGATTTACCTTTATCTTCTAAGATAAATTTTATAAATTCAGACATTACTTTGTTTTCTTTTAATGCTTTTTCATTTACATAAATGAATAATGGTCTACTTAATGCATATGAATTATCTTGAATTGTTTTTTTCGTAGGCTCAGTTGCTTTACCATTTTCATCTTTGATTTTAACTTCTTTTAATTTATCTTTATTTTGTACGTAGAAGTTATATCCAAAGTATCCGATTCCCTCTTTGTTTTTTGTTACAGAAGAAACGATTGCGTTTGTATCAGCATTTTTCTCTGCTTTAATATCTTCTTTATTCATTACTTCATTTTCGAAGAAGTCATAAGTACCATGACTTGAGTTAGGTGATACTGCATTTATTTTTTTATCTGGCCATTTACTATTTACATCTTTCCAAGTTTTAGCTTTTCCAGAATAAATTGCTTTTAATTGCTGTTTGTCTAATTCATCTACAAAATCATTTTCTTTATTTACAGCAACCGTTACACCATCTTGCGCAATTTTAAACTCTTTGTATTTGATATTCTTTTCTTGTAATTTTTGCTTCTCTTCATCTTTAATTGGTCTAGAAGCATCAGCGAAGTCGATATCTCCTGCAATGAATTTTTGGAAACCAGCACCTGTACCAGCTTGTCCTGCTGAGATTTTAGCATCAGAGTGATCTTGAGCCCATTTTTCATTTAATTTCTCCACAATTGGTGCTACTGTTGATGAGCCATCACCTTTAGCTTCCCCTTTTAAATCACTATTACCACTGCCACCACAAGCGCCTAATAATAGTGTTGCACCTAAAGCTGTAGTACCAACAAATTGCCATTTTTTCATTGAAATATCCTCCCTGTATGAACAACAAATAGTATTTGTATTGATTACATCTTTATCTTAACCTTGAATTATTAACCTCATTTTTAGAAACTGTAAATGTTGTATAAATGTTTGTTAAGAAACTGTAAAAATTATTTTTGTTTATTTTAAAACTAGTGCTTAACTTTAAAAATTATGACAAGTTATACATATCTATTCATGAATAAATTTGGAAATAAAAAAATGTACCGACAAAAAGTAACAAAAATTTTCATTAGTACAATTTAATAAAAAAACACGCATATAAATATGCGTGTTTACTTTACTTATTCTTTTGAGTCAATTCGACTCCACCCTTTTTTAGTTAAAGTGATTTTACCAGTTTCTATATTAATAATCTTCTGTTTATATAAGTGTCCTATAGCACGTTTGAATGAACCTTTACTCATATTGAATACTTCTTTAATCGCTTCAGGGCTTGATTTGTCCCAGAATGGTAATTCACCATCATATTCAACTAATAAATCAAAGATGACTTGACCGTCATCGTCTAAGCGTTCATGCGCAAGCGGTAAAAATGAACCGTTTAACTCACCTTTATCATTATGTCCGATAATTCTAACTTGAACAGATTCACCTAATCTTGGTTCGGCTTTACGTTCTGATTCGTGTACGAAAATTTTGTAACCTGATTCGCTTAATAGGAAGCTTCCAATTCGTAATACGCGGTATGGTTTAGCTTCAATGACTTCATTTTTTAAATTATCGTCGTGTACAGGTGTGAACATGTTTTCTACTACAGACTCACTCGCTAAACGCCCATACATATGATTTTCACGATCAATTCGCAATGTAACTAACAAATGATCACCCGGTAGTGGCCATAGTGATTTCACTTTTGGTAAATCTTCCCATGGTACTAACACTTCACGAGGTAATCCAACATCTATACGTGCCCCATCGCGATCCGTTTTAAGTACTTTAGCAAAATCATATTTATCTTTCGTGATATCAGGCATATTTTGAGTTGCAAATAATTCACCTGAACGGTTTGGATAAATAAAGAAACTATACTCTTCACCAACTTCTAATTCATCATCATCGTTCATTTCTGATTGGTTTAATTTTACGTTTTCACCGTTTGGTCCTTTTAAAAGGTAAGTTGAGCCTTGTAACCCTACTACTTCAAGGAATTCTATAGAACCTACTATATCTTTATCTAATGCCATGTTATTCTCCTTCGATTCTTGTATTCTTTATTATTATAACATGTGTGAGTCATTCTATCATTACAACTTATATGAGGTCGAAACTGTGACGATAATATGATATAATTCTTCCGTTAGAATATCGAATGAAAAAAAGGAGAAAATGCATGTTACAAGTAACTGATATCAGTTTACGTTTTGGAGATCGTAAACTATTTGAAGATGTAAATATTAAATTTACAGAAGGTAATTGTTATGGATTAATTGGTGCGAATGGTGCAGGTAAATCAACATTCTTAAAAATATTATCTGGAGAATTAGATTCTCAAACTGGTCACGTGTCATTAGGTAAAAATGAACGTCTAGCTGTTTTAAAACAGGACCACTATGCTTATGAAGATGAGCGCGCGCTTGATGTTGTAATTAAAGGTCATGAACGTCTTTATGAGGTTATGAAAGAAAAAGATGAAATCTATATGAAACCAGATTTCAGTGATGAAGATGGTATTCGTGCTGCTGAACTTGAAGGTGAATTTGCAGAAATGAATGGTTGGAATGCTGAAGCTGATGCAGCTAACCTTTTATCTGGTTTAGGTATCGATCCAACTTTACACGACAAAAAAATGGCTGAATTAGAAAATAACCAAAAAATTAAAGTATTATTAGCGCAAAGTTTATTCGGTGAACCAGACGTACTATTACTGGATGAGCCTACTAACGGTCTTGATATACCAGCAATCAGTTGGTTGGAAGATTTCTTAATTAACTTTGATAATACTGTTATCGTAGTATCACATGACCGTCATTTCTTAAATAATGTATGTACACATATCGCTGATTTAGACTTTGGTAAAATTAAAGTTTATGTGGGTAACTATGATTTTTGGTATCAATCTAGTCAGTTAGCTCAAAAGATGGCTCAAGAACAAAACAAGAAAAAAGAAGAAAAAATGAAAGAGTTACAGGATTTTATTGCTCGTTTCTCTGCTAACGCTTCTAAATCTAAACAAGCAACAAGTCGTAAAAAACAACTTGAGAAAATTGAGTTAGATGATATTCAACCATCATCAAGAAGATATCCTTTCGTTAAATTTACGCCTGAGCGTGAAATCGGTAACGACTTATTAATCGTCCAAAATCTTTCTAAAACAATCGACGGTGAAAAAGTATTAGATAATATTTCATTCACAATGAATCCAAATGATAAAGCAATTTTAATTGGAGACAGTGAAATTGCAAAAACAACATTACTTAAAATATTAGCTGGCGAAATGGAACCAGACGAAGGATCATTTAAATGGGGTGTTACTACATCATTAAGTTACTTCCCTAAAGATAACTCAGAGTTCTTTGAAGGTGTAAATATGAATCTTGTTGATTGGTTAAGACAATATGCTCCTGAAGATGAACAAACAGAAACATTTTTACGTGGCTTCTTAGGTCGTATGTTATTTAGTGGTGAAGAAGTTAAGAAAAAAGCTAGTGTGCTTTCAGGTGGAGAAAAAGTACGTTGTATGCTAAGTAAAATGATGTTATCAAGTGCGAATGTACTTTTACTTGACGAACCTACTAACCACTTAGACTTAGAAAGTATTACTGCTGTCAATGATGGTCTTAAATCATTCAAAGGTTCTATTATCTTCACTTCTTATGACTTTGAATTTATCAACACAATTGCCAATCGAGTTATCGATTTAAATAAACAAGGTGGCGTTTCAAAAGAAATTCCTTATGAAGAATACTTGCAAGAAATCGGCGTTTTAAAATAAGCAGAGATTAAAACATATCAATAATTAATATAAATTAATAAGACTTTGGCGAACATCTATGATGCAAATTTTGTATTAAGATGTTCGTCTTTATTATATATTCCCATTTTTTTATCCCCTACTTTTAATACAATTAAAATTAACCATTAACTGACATTACAGTCGAAAATTATTTTGTCGTATTAGTTTGTATGTAATCGAGATTTTTTAAATATTGTTAGATTGTATATTCATATACTGAATATTTTAAAGCTCTTATTGTTAACAAAAACCTTTTTTCAAAGTTGAATTTTCTGCTTATTCTAAAAAATCTAAATTATCGGTTTACATTCATAATTGTCATATGTATAATGTACACATACCAATTTAATAATATTTTGATGAGGCGCATCAATCATGAGTAAAGTTTAGATTACTGTCTGCTAACAGCTGAATTTGAAAGGGTGCGATGCCGAAGCGATTATAATAGCAGTTATAATTTGTTGGACTTTTTGGTTAAGAGCTGAGAGTTTGTCATTATTTAAAAATAATGGAGTGCATCACTTGTATATAGATTAAGAGCAAGTTCGCATTCCGAACTTGCTCTTTTTATATTATTGTGTGCCCTTCTTTTCAATTAGGAGGATTATATGGTAACCAGAAGTGTGTTGAAATTTGGCGGTTCATCCGTCAGTGATTTTACAAAAATAAAAAATATAGCCGAAATGTTAAAATCACGAGTAAGTCAAGATGAACAACTTATCGTCGTTGTGAGTGCTATGGGTAATACAACCGATCAATTGATGACGAATGTATCGACATTGACAAAAGCACCAAAACAACAAGAACTGGCATTATTATTGACAACCGGAGAGCAACAAACTGTCTCTTATTTATCGATGATATTAAATGATATAGGTGTTAATGCTAAAGCTATGACTGGCTATCAGGCAGGTATTAAAACTATTGGTCATCATTTAAAAAGTAAAATTGCACAAATTAATCCTCAAACATTTGAACATGCCTTTCAGGATCATGACATTTTAGTAATTGCAGGATTTCAAGGTATCAATGAACATCAAGAATTAACGACCCTAGGCAGAGGTGGTTCAGATACTACAGCAGTGGCACTTGCAGTCAGCAATCAAATTCCATGTGAAATCTATACAGATGTCGAAGGTGTATATGCGACTGACCCAAGACTTTTACCAAAAGCTAAACGACTCGACAACGTCTCATATGAAGAAATGATGGAAATGAGTGCCTTAGGTGCTGGTGTACTTGAAACAAGAAGTGTTGAATTAGCTAAAAACTATAATATCCCTATTTATTTAGGTAAAACATTATCAAATGTGAAAGGAACTTGGATTATGTCAAATGAAGAAATACTAGAGAAAAAAGCAGTCACAGGTGTGGCATTAGATAAACATATGATGCATGTCACGATTAGCTATCCCCTGCCGGACAACAAATTGCTGACACAATTATTTACAGAACTTGAAGAAGGTTCAGTTAATGTAGATATGATTTCACAAATCGTAAATTTAGAGGGCTTACAACTGTCTTTTACAATTAAGGACAGTGATTACCAACAAATTTCAATGATTCTAGAAAATTTGCAAAAGCAATTTGATGCATTGGCTTATAAAATCAATGAGCACTATGTCAAAATTTCATTAATCGGTTCAGGAATGAGAGATATGTCAGGTGTTGCATCACAGGCATTTTTAACTTTGATTGAAAATAACATACCATTTTACCAAACAACAACCTCAGAAATTAGTATTTCATATGTTATCGATAATTTTAATGGTCAATTAGCAGTAGAAAAACTATATGACGCATTTAACATTTAATGGTAAAATGATTGTTAAAATATTCTAAAAATTTGAAATTATTATAAAATGGAGTGACAAGTTATGACAAAATTAGCAGTTGTGGGTGCAACAGGATTAGTAGGTACAAAAATGTTGGAGACATTAAATCGTAAAAATATTCCTTTCGATGAATTAGTATTATTTTCATCAGCACGTTCTGCAGGACAAGAAGTTGAATTTCAAGGAATAACATATACGGTTCAAGAATTAACTGACGCTCGTGCAAGTGAGTATTTTGATTATGTATTAATGAGTGCTGGCGGTAGTACAAGTGAACACTTTGCCCCACTATTTGAAAAAGCTGGTGCCATCGTTATAGACAATTCAAGTCAATGGCGTATGGCAGAAGATATCGATTTAATCGTCCCAGAAGTAAATGAACCAACATTTACAAGAGGAATTATTGCAAATCCAAACTGTTCAACAATTCAATCTGTTGTTCCTTTAAAAGTATTACAAGATGCATACGGTTTAAAACGAGTTGCTTATACAACGTATCAAGCAGTTTCAGGATCAGGAATGAAAGGTAAAAAAGATTTAGCTGAAGGCGTAAATGGTAAAGCTCCTGAAGCATATCCACACCCAATTTATAATAACGTATTACCTCATATTGATGTGTTCTTAGAAAATGGGTATACAAAAGAAGAACAAAAAATGATCGATGAGACTAGAAAGATTTTAAATGAACCAAATTTAAAAGTAACTGCAACATGTGCACGTGTTCCTGTTCAAGATAGTCATAGTGTTGAAATCGATGTAACACTTGATAAAGAAACAACAGCAGAAGAAATTAAAGCATTATTTGATCAAGATACACGTGTTGTATTAGTAGATAATCCAGAAAATAATGAGTATCCAATGGCAATTAATTCTACTAATAAAGATGAAGTATTTGTTGGCCGTATTCGTCGAGATGATTCATTAGATAACACATTCCATGTATGGTGTACATCAGACAATTTATTAAAAGGTGCTGCATTAAATGCCGTACAAGTCTTGGAACAAGTCATGCGTTTAAAAGGAGCGAATTAAAATGACACATTTATTTGAGGGTGTTGGAGTTGCACTTACAACCCCTTTTACAAATAACGAAGTTAACCTTGAAGCTTTAACAGCACACGTTAATTTTTTACTAGAAAATGATACACAAGCAATCATTGTTAATGGTACCACTGCAGAGAGTCCTACATTAACGACTGAAGAAAAAGAGCTAATATTAAAAACAGTCATTGATTTAGTAGACAAAAGAATCCCTGTCATAGCAGGAACAGGTACAAATGATACCCAGAAATCTATACAGGCATCACTACAAGCGAAAGCATTAGGTGCTGATGCAATCATGTTAATTACGCCCTACTACAATAAAACAAATCAACGTGGTTTAATTAAACATTTTGAAACCATCGCAAATGCAGTAGAATTGCCAGTCGTGTTATACAATGTGCCATCAAGAACGAATATGACAATCGACCCAGAAACTGTAAAAACATTAAGTCATCATCCATATATTGTAGCTTTAAAAGATGCTACGAATGATTTTGAGTACTTAGAAGAAGTAAAAAAACGAATCAATACAAATTCATTTACATTATACAGCGGTAATGATGACAATGTAGTAGAATATTATCAACGTGGTGGTAAAGGGGTTATTTCTGTCATTGCAAATGTTATACCTAAAGAATTTCAAGCGTTATACGATGCTCAACAAAGTGGATTAGATATTCAGGATCAATTTAAACCAATTGGCAATTTATTATCAGCCCTATCAGTTGATATTAATCCAATTCCAATCAAGGCATTAACGAGTTATTTAGGATTTGGCGACTATGAATTACGATTGCCATTAATCACGTTAGAAGAAGCTAATACTAAGGTGCTTCGCAATGCATACGACAAATATAAAGCGGGTGAAAACGAGTGAAAATATTACTAATCGGCTATGGTGCAATGAATCAACGTGTTGCTAGACTGGCAGAAGAAAAAGGTCATGAAATCGTTGGTGTTATTGAACCTACACCTAAAGAAACAACTCCATATAAGCAATATCAACATATTGCGGATGTAAAAGATGCAGATGTTGCAATAGATTTTTCAAATCCAAATCCTTTATTCCCTTTATTAGATGAAGAGTTTCATTTGCCATTAGTTGTGGCAACAACTGGCGAGAAAGAAAAACTACTTAATAAGTTAGACATGTTAAGTCAAAATATGCCTGTATTTTTCAGTGCAAATATGAGTTACGGTGTTCATGCATTAACTAAAATTTTAGCAGCTGCTGTTCCCTTACTTGACGATTTCGATATCGAATTAACAGAGGCTCATCATAATAAGAAAGTAGATGCTCCAAGCGGTACACTAGAAAAGTTGTATGACGTTATTGCATCTTTAAAAGAAAATGCAACACCTGTTTATGATAGACATGAACTTACTGAAAAACGTCAACCACAAGAAATTGGCATTCACTCGATTCGTGGTGGCACGATTGTAGGTGAACATGAAATATTATTTGCAGGCACTGATGAAACCATTCAAATTACACATCGTGCACAGTCAAAAGATATTTTTGCAAATGGTGCAATTCAAGCAGCAGAACGTTTAATCAGTAAACCAAACGGCTTTTATACGTTTGATAATCTATAAACATATTAAAGGAGAATTATTATTTATGGTACAACATTTAACAGCTGAAGAAATTATTCAATATATAAGTGACGCGAAAAAATCTACACCGTTAAAAATATATGTAAACGGTGACTTTGACGGCATCACATATCCAAAAAGTTTTAAAGTGTTCGGTTCAGAACAATCTAAAGTTATCTTTTGTGAAGCAGATGATTGGAAACCTTTTTACGAAACATATAGTAGCAAATTTGAGGATGTAGAAATTGAAATGGATCGTCGTAACTCTGCTATTCCATTAAAAGATTTAACAAATACTAATGCTCGTATTGAACCAGGCGCATTTATCAGAGAGCAAGCTATTATAGAAGATGGTGCCGTCGTTATGATGGGTGCAACAATTAATATTGGTGCTGTCGTTGGCGAAGGTACAATGATTGATATGAATGCTACATTAGGTGGACGTGCAACGACTGGTAAAAATGTACATGTTGGCGCTGGTGCAGTATTGGCTGGTGTAATTGAACCCCCTAGTGCTTCACCAGTCATCATTGAAGATGACGTATTAATTGGTGCAAATGCAGTTATTTTAGAAGGAGTACGTGTTGGTAAAGGCGCTATCGTTGCAGCAGGAGCTATTGTTACGCAAGATGTACCAGCCGGTGCAGTTGTCGCTGGTACGCCTGCAAAAGTGATTAAACAAGCTTCTGAAGTACAAGATACTAAAAAAGAAATTGTAGCAGCATTAAGAAAATTAAATGACTAGTTACGTCAACGTATAATAATTCTAAGGTTGAGATACGGTTATGTCTCAACCTTATTGTTTATATTTTCATATATTAAAAATTAAAGATTTTAAAATGAGTTACACTATAAGTAAAGTAATTTAACATAAAGGATTGATAATTATGAATGAATTAGAATTTGTTACGAAGCATCGTCGTCATTTACATCAACATCCTGAACTTAGCTTACATGAATTTGAAACAACTGCTTATATCAAAGCATTTTTAGATAGTTTAAATATTCAATACGACTGCCCTTTAGAAACAGGAGTCATTGCTTATTTAAAAGGAAATGGCTCCCATACTATAGCATACAGAGCTGATATTGATGCGTTACCTATTTTAGAAGAAAATGATGTTCCTTATCGTAGTCAAAATGATCATGTGATGCATGCATGTGGTCATGATGGACATACAACTGCATTAATGCTATTTGTACAACGATGCAAAGAGATGCAAGATGCTGGACAATTACCGCAAAATGTCGTTTTCATCTTCCAACCTGCAGAAGAAACAGGTGGCGGTGCAAATCGATTAATTCAGGCAGATGCTTTTGAAAAATATCCAATTGAAGCGGTCTTTGGTATACACGTTAACCCTTTTGCTAATGAAGGAATTGCAGTAATTAGAGATGAAGAAATTACAGCTAGTGCAACGGAATATCGCTTTTTCTTAAAAGGATTATCAAGTCATGTGGCTGATAAAGAACAAGGTCATTCATGTGGTGAAGCATTACAGCATGTTCTGACTCAAATTTCACAGATTCAACAATTTCATCTAAACGGTTTGAAACGAAATATCGTTCATATTGGTCACTTTGAAGCTGGTGAAGCGATTAATACGGTTCCAAGTAATGGTTATTTAGAAGGAACTATTCGTACATATGATATTGATGATTTAACTATTGTTAAAAATCAAATGCTTAAAATAGCTGAAAGTGTAAAACTATTGTTCAATGTTAATTGTGAAGTTAAATTTGCAGAAGGATATCCTCCTACAATTAATAGTCCAAAGTTACGTGCTCAAATAGAACAAGCACTGCTTCAAGCAAATTTAGATGTTTATGATAAACCAACACCATTTTTATTCGGTGAAGATTTTAGCTTCTACGGACAAAAACTTGCACCGGCTTATTTTGTATTTATTGGTACACGTAATGAAGATAAAGACTTTGTTACCGGTTTACACACGTCACATTTAAATTTCGATGAAAAAGTGTTAATTGATGTGGCCAATTTTTATGAAAATTTATTAATAAATTACAAAGAGGTGTAGTATATTGACAGCAACATGGTCTGTAAATACGAAGACATTTTTACAAAATGCAATAACAGTAAAAAACAATCAACCAATAATGGCAGTTGTTAAAAACAATGCATACCACTATGACCTAGAATTTGCTGTATCCCAATTTATCCATGCAGGTATTGATACGTTTAGTACTACGTCATTACGTGAAGCGATCAGAGTTAGACAACTTGCACCTCATGCAACGATATTCTTAATGAATGCAGTATATGATTTCGATTTAGTCCGTGAGCATAACATTCATATGACTTTGCCTTCTTTGACATTTTACTATGAACATAAAGAAGAATTGGCTGGTATTCATGTTCACTTAGAATTTGAAAATTTATTACATCGTTCTGGATTGAAGAATTTAAATGAAATTAAAGAAGTATTGAAAGATCATCAACATAATCAAAATGACAAAATGATAATTAGCGGTTTGTGGACTCACTTTGGATACGCTGACGAGTTTGATGTGTCTGATTATATTGTCGAGCGTGAGCAATGGATGGAAATTGTTGAGACACTTTTATTTGAAGGTTATCAATTTGATCTAATACATGCACAAAATAGCGCAAGTTTTTATCGAGAAGGACAAGAATTACTCCCCCACCATACACACGCACGCGTAGGTATTGCACTATACGGTTCAAGACCATACAGTTCATTACAACAGGAAGAGATAGTTCAATCTTTAACTGTAAAAGCAAATGTGATTCAAATACGAGAAGTCCAATCTGGTGATTATTGTGGTTACAGCTTTGCTTTTGAAGCTACGAAAGATCATACAAAATTAGCTGTTGTTGATATTGGTTATGGTGATGGGATTTTAAGAACGCGTTCTAAACATGAAGCACTTATCAAAGGCAAACGATTTCCTATTCGTGCATTAATGATGAGTCATATGTTTGTTGAAGTTGATGACAATGTACATGCACAAGATGAAGTTATTCTTTATAATAATGATATACGCATTGATGAATACACTTTTAAAGGTGTAGGTGCAAATTCAGAACAATTAAGTGCAATGAATCACGATTCTTTAAAAAAGGAGTACATTTCAAATGACTGTTAAATATAATCAAAACGGTGAATTAACAATGGACGGCATAAGTTTAAAAACGATTGCGCAAAGCTTCGGTACCCCTACCATTGTTTATGACGAATTACAAATTAGAGAACAAATGCGTCGATATCATCGCGCATTTAAAGAAAGTGGCTTAAAATATAATATCTCATATGCTTCAAAAGCATTTACTTGCCTTCAAATGGTCAAACTTGTAGCTGAAGAAGATTTACAACTAGATGTTGTTTCCGAAGGTGAATTATACACTGCATTAGAAGCAGGTTTTGAACCAAGTCGTATTCATTTTCACGGTAACAATAAAACGAAACATGAAATTAGATATGCTTTAGAAAATAAAATCGGGTATTTTGTGATTGATTCATTAGAAGAAATTGATTTAATTGATCGATATGCCAATGATACGGTTCAAGTAGTTATACGTGTGAACCCAGGGGTTGAAGCACATACACATGAATTTATACAAACTGGACAAGAAGATAGTAAATTTGGATTATCAATTCAATATGGCTTAGCCAAAACAGCAATTGAAAAAATCCTACAATCCAAACATTTAAAATTAAAAGGTGTTCATTGTCATATTGGTTCTCAAATTGAAGGAACAGAGGCATTTATCGAAACTGCTAAAATCGTACTGCATTGGTTAAAAGAACACAACATTCAAGTCCATTTATTGAATCTTGGTGGCGGCTTTGGAATTAAATATGTTGAAGGTGATGAAAGTTTCCCTATCGAAAAAGGTATTAAGGAAATTACAGATGCGATAAAATCTGAAGTGAAAGTTCTAGGTATAGATACACCTGAAATAGGTATTGAACCGGGACGATCTATTGTAGGTGAAGCTGGTGTTACTTTATATGAAGTCGGAACAATTAAAGAAATTCCAGGGATCAATAAATATGTTTCAATCGATGGCGGTATGAGTGATCATGTCAGAACAGCACTTTATGACGCAAAGTATCAAGCAATGCTTGTTAATAGAAATGAAAACGCAAATGACAATGTAACAATAGCTGGAAAATTATGTGAGTCTGGAGATATCATAATTAGAGATGCTAAATTACCGTCATCAGTAAAACGTGGTGATTATCTTGCAATCCTTTCAACAGGTGCATATCATTATTCTATGTCATCTAATTACAATCAAATGCAAAAGCCATCCGTATTTTTCTTAAAAGACGGTAAAGCACGAGAAGTCGTAAAGCGACAATCGTTAAGACAACTCATTATTAATGATACAAAATAATTTATTAAATAAATCCCCTAATCACGGAAAAACTGTGACTTGGGGATTTGTTTAGTTATTATGAAATAATTGTTAAATTATAAATAAGGATGAATATCTCTCATTACATCAGCTACAGCATTGCTACTTGAATTATGCTCATCTTCGAGCTTTTTAATAATATTGTTGTAATCTTGTTCATTTCGATTTTGACTCATTTTGTATGCAGCTTCTACCTTGTTTATTTTGACTTTAAATCCGATGATTGCCTTAGCTTGCATTCGTGTACTTTCTGCAAGATTATCCCACAAAACTGGATTTTCACGATATTGTTCATACTTTGCTAGTAACGTTTTCAAATCATTCATCGTTTCTTGTTCACTCAATACAGTCGCTTCCCCATATAAATGAATTGCCTGATAGTTCCAAGTTGGTACATTTTCCTTTTCATACCATGATGATGAAACATAAGCATGTGGGCCTTGATATATAATCAACACATTGCTATTCCTATTTAATGTCTTCCATTGCGGATTTCCTTTAGCAATATGTCCACTAATATAATAATCATCACCTTTTTTCTGTAAAATCAATGGTAAATGTGTAGCTAATGGCTTGCCAGATTTCTCAGTTATAATCATTCCAAAAGAGTTACTTTTTACAAATTGTTCGATTTCTTTAAAATCATCTATTTGAAAGAAATTGGGTATATACATATAATCCCCCCCTCTTTAACAATATTGATTATATAGTGAAATTTCAACAATTACATGTATTTTAGCTAATATTAAAACCTCATTATATTCAAGGTTAATCTTTCCACCTAGCTTGTTTCTTTAAATAATATAATACGATAAAAATTAGCAACAAATATAACGTAAAGAAAACTATTTCATCAAAACCGAAATCTTTACTTGTAATTAAAATATCGATGTCCTCTAAATCCATCATTTCAGTTTTAATGTAACTATTAAATCTTGGTAATTCCATTAAATGCACATTGTAAATATAGTAATAAAAGTCTATAAAAAAGATGTTAAAAAATATGTATGTCTTATCTAGATTAGTTTTAAAAAATAAAATGCCTGATATTGTCATTGGAATCACTAGTATAAGCATCATTGCTACTAAAATATTAATATTTAAACCAATTGCAGATAAAATGCCAAATATCAATAAATTAGCAACTAAACTAAGGATAAGATATTTCATAAAATCACCTCGTCGTTAAATACCATAATTATATTATATAAATATAATTTTATATTGCAAACAAGGTTGAGGACATAAAAAAGAGTGCTCAATTTGATATTGGCACTTAAAGCATTAAGTATTAGTAATAAGCATATAAAAACACCTTACATCTTGGTAAGGTGTTAGTTAAAATCAATGATTATAATCTAAGAATTATAGTTTAACAACGTTTGCAGCTTGAGGACCGCGATCGCCTTCAACTACTTCAAACTCAACAGCTTGACCTTCTTCTAAAGATTTGTAACCATCTTGGTTAATTGCTGAAAAATGTACGAATACGTCATTTTCTCCTTCAACTTCGATAAAGCCGAATCCTTTTTCAGCGTTAAACCATTTAACTGTACCTTGTTTCATAATCTGAAACCTCCAAGACTAAAATTCATTCAATATGCTTATTCGCATATTACAAAAAATACATGCAAATTTCACTCAAATATTCTTTGCAATATGGAATAATCATCTGCTTAACTTGTATTATAGTGCAGTTATTACCAAATTGCAATACAATAATAAAAAATATTCATTTAATCAATTATTGGTAGTTTATAATATACTTCATTATTTTGTAAAACAATGAAACTATAAAATATTTGTAAATCCTCTTCACAATCTTCGCAATAGTTCATATCACAATTATTATAAAATGCATAAATATTATATTTTCCTGTGACATAATTATCAAATTTAACTTTGCAATGATTAATTAATTGTTGATAGTGCGCAAGCATATCATCAAAAGTCTGATATTCATACTTTTCAACAATGTTATCTGGCCAGTCACTGAATAACCACCATCCCTCATAATCGGCTCTAATTTTGGTAACTGTCCACATTATTAAAGACCCCTTCCATACTTCAAGAACTATATACTTATTTTTAAACCTTTCGACTCTGAAAATCAAGTTTGACGACTCGAAACAATCATGATTAGTACTATAGTAATTATTAGTTTTTTTGAGTAAAACTCCGTATAATAACAATATGAGGTGGTAAATATGAGACATATACTTTTACAAGTATTTGGGCGCGTACAAGGCGTCGGATTTAGATATTTTACTCAGCGTATTGCAATGAAATATAGCATAGTCGGAACTGTTCAAAATGTAAATGATTATGTAGAGATATATGCACAAGGGGATGAAAAAGATATAGAGAAATTTATACAAAGCGTAATTGATGGTGCCTCACCAGCATCTGATGTGACAAATCATCATTTAGAAGAACTAGAACCTAATCAAACATTATCAGATTTTAGATCAATATAAAATGCTAAATAAAGGAAGATGACAGTGAGATATAATATTTCTCATATATTTGGGGTGTTAGTGGGAATTCCTGTAGCGTTTTTAACAAGCATATTTGGGATGATTGCACTTGATGTATCTTTTTTAATTGATATGTCTATTGGTATTGTTGGCTTTTTAATGACATACCTACCGATACAAAAACTCACTTCACGCAAATATTTAAACGAAATTGGTTTGACTAGAAAAGACTATCGCTATATTCGAAATCAGTTAAATCATACACACCAAAAGCTTAGAGGTATTTTAAAAACGTATGTCAATATAAGATCAATTAAAGATTTTAGGCAGATTAATGATATATACCAAATTTCACGTTCTATTTATACGACAGTTAGACAGAGACCTGCATCATTTTATAAAGTTGAAGGCTTTTTTTATTCTCATATTGATAATGCATTAAATTTGGTTGATGCATATACACGTCTAGCAAAAATGCCAAAAAAATCAATTAATGAACAACAAAAATTAGAACAAACACGAATTACTTTGGATGAGGTCAAACGAACATTAATCGCTGATTTAAAGCGTCTCAACGAAGATGATTATGAACGTTTAGATATTGAAATGGAATTAAATAAGTTACATCAAAAGCATCATCAAGATTGATGTAAAATAGCAACTATTGGAGAGATTATTGATGACTGAAAATAAAAGTTTCAAAGAAAACCATCCACTAGATGATTTTATAAGCGATAAAGAATTATCGAATACTACTATTCAAAAAGAAAAGTTAACAATTGAACAACAAAAACAGGTAGACACAATCAGTAAACAAATTAACCCTTTAAACAATGAAGGTTTATTAGCGTTTGGTTCTGATTTACAAAAACAAATGTCTCAATTTTCACATCAAATGTTGGATGAAGTACAAAGTAAAGATGTTGGTCCTATTGGAGATACTTTGTCAGATTTAATGTCAAAACTAAAGTCAGTTAATCCAAATGAGTTAAATACTGATAAACCATCTCTGTTTAAAAAAATCTTTAGCAGAGCCAAGTCTTCTATCAATGAAATTTTTTCAAGAATGCAATCTGTCAGTGCTCAAGTTGATCGTATAACAATCCAACTTCAGAAACATCAAAGTCATTTAACAAGAGATATTGAGTTATTAGACACATTATATGATAAAAATAAGCAATATTTTGATGACTTATCGTTGCATATTATTGCAGCACAACAGAAAAAATTACAATTGGAAACTGAAACCCTTCCAAAATTGCAAGAGCAAGCGCATCAGTCAACTAACCAAATGGATATTCAACAAGTTGCAGATATGCAACAATTTATAGATAGACTAGATAAACGAATTTACGATCTACAACTTTCAAGACAAATCGCGTTGCAGACTGCGCCACAAATTAGAATGATTCAAAATGTTAACCAAGCACTTGCTGAAAAAATTCAAAGCTCTATTTTAACAAGTATTCCTTTATGGAAAAACCAAATAGCCATTGCGTTAACACTTATGAGACAACGAAATGCAGTTGCAGCACAACGAGCTGTTACAGATACAACAAATGACTTATTAACAGCCAATGCGGAAATGCTTAAACAAAATGCAATTGAAACTGCAACTGAAAATGAGCGTGGCATAGTCGACCTCGATACATTGAAACGTACGCAGAATAATATTATTGAAACAATTGAAGAAACTCTAATTATTCAACAACAGGGTCGCGAAGAACGACAATTAGCTGAAAAAGAATTACAACAATTAGAACAAGATTTAAAGTCACATTTAGTGAATATTAAAGGACCTAATAAACAATCATAAATTACGAATTAGGTAATAACAAAAGGAAGCATCCTATCATTGAATTGGAGATGCTTCCTTTTATATTATTCATTATTCCTGTTGATATTTAATTGGATCTTGTTTTACAAATTTACCAACTAGATAGCCTAAAAGCGTTGCAAAGATTGCCACTGGGAACCATTCTAAAGAATATGCTCTTAAAGGCAATGATTCAATAAAGTTAATTTTCAGCCAACCTAACTTACTAATAACACTGAAAATCGACAATATAAATACAATAATAACCGGAATTTGTTGCGTAATACGTTTTGTTGGTATGAATTTGGCAATTAAAATTAATAATACAACAGTTATTGCTACTGGATATACAATGCTTAATACTGGGATTGACATTGATATAACAGCATTTAAACCTTGGTTAGCAATAATAAAACTCATTAGAATGAATATTAACACAAATGCTTTATATGATACTTTTGGTACGATTCTATGGAAATATTCAGAAACTGCAACAATAAGCCCACATGCTGTAGTAAGACATGCCAATGCCACAATGATGCCCAATAAATATTTTCCAAATGAACCAAATCCTGTTGAAGCCATTGTCGTTAATAAATATGTCCCAATATTTCGGTCTTTGGATTTCAATTGATCTAACATCATGTCACTTACCGGCATATGATTACCAATATAACCTAATGATATATATATGAAAATTAAAGCAACGGCCGCAATTAAACCAGCAGTCAAAGTTTGTTTGAAAATTTGATTCGTTTTTGTAATACCTGTTAGTTTTACTGCATTAACAACAATCATTGAAAAAGCAATTGCTGCAATGGCATCCATTGTTAAATAGCCTTGAGTGAATCCTTCGGCAAAACTTGAAAAATTAGAATGATAGAGAGCTTCATTGCCCTTTCCAGCATTATTGCCGCTAAAGTCTATGTATCCCTTAATAATCATCGCTAAAATAGTAATCAATAACAATGGTGTTAATAATGAACCAATACGATCGATTAACTTAGATGGATTTAAACAAATATACAAAACGACTATGAAATAGATAATCGTAAATATAAATAAAGCGATACTACTGTTGCTATGTATAATTGGTGTAATTGTCATTTCAAAAGATGTAGATGCAGTTCTTGGTATTGCGAAAAGTGGTCCGATAGTCAAATAAATAATAATTAAGAACATTATTGAAAATTTAGGTGAAATTTTATTTAATGCACCAATATATCCTTCTTTATCAAGTGCACCTACAATCACACCTAGTAATGGTAAACCAATCCCAGTTAGAACAAACGCTAAAATGGCAGGCCAAAAATATTGACCACTATCCAATCCGAGATTAGGAGGAAAAATTAGATTGCCTGCGCCAAAAAACATAGCGAAGAGCGTAAACCCAATGACCCATGTATTTTTATTCATAGAGTTACTCCTTTTTTGAAAACACGAAATAATTTACAAGTAAATATTTTAGCACAAAAAATAATAAAGAGTCTACATGAAATATGTTGTACATAGCAGGATTAAAACAAATGTGTTGTTTAAATCAGACTGTGACAGAAAATAAAATTCTTCAAATTTACTTTTTAGCTAGTAATAGATGACTTTTGTTCACAATTTTTAGATAGTCAAATTAAGATAAATCACTACTTTACTGTTTTTTAACGCCAGTAATTAAAATAGCTACTTTTAATAATTTGTCATTTGTTAGATAAAAAATTAAATATCTTCAAAATCAAATACTGATATTAAATCGTTATATTTTTCAGAATATCTTGCATAATCTTCATCATTATTAAAAGCTAACCAGAGTCCCCTATCATCATATAAATGATATATTAAGTTTTTAGTATTATTAATTATATATATTTCAGAATATGTATCGTTCTGATTGATATTTGGAACTAAGCCTTTAAAGTCTTGATTGGATATAGCTTTTAACAATTTTTTATATTTTATATCTTTTAGGGTACACTTATATGAAAACTCTCCGCACAAAATATTTTCATCCATCACAAACATATATTCTTTAAAGTAATATAATTTATCTATTGTTAACGATGTGAATTTTTTTATTATATTTGTTTTCTTATATGGTTCATTATATACATATACAACATGAACCAAATTTATAGAATCAGAGGATGAAAATAAATCCTCAAAAATGTTAATCGCATTTTCATATACAGCCAAAAAATAAGCTTTATTAATAGTATTGCCATTATCCAATAACTGGTATTTATCGCCACTTAAATTTAAATGAATTGCGTTTTTTATTTTAGAAAAATTCAACTTTTTTATGTCCGAACTATTTATATCAAAACGCATAATTTATAACACCCTTTTCCCTTAAGATTTTCCCTTCTTTAATTAAAGAAGTTATTCTTTTTCCTTTGCTATTTATTAACTTCTAATTAGAACCATCATGTGGTTTGCCCTTAAATTTGGGCGTAGTCCATTTAGTTTTGGATCTCCCTAGGTAGTTTTCCCTAAACATACCGTAAATTCTTATATCAGAAGAATCAGTCCTGTGTTCACCTCTGATAATAATGGTGTCAGGTGTCCATCTATCAACTACATTTTCATGGATATAAGCTTGACTGTTCTTTTAGGAGTAGTATTCCATGTCGGCCTCGGCCGCAATTAGATTTTCTTTACTTGCATTCTTGATGATATTCAAGTGCAGATATACCTGACTTAAGAGCATAGATTACGTTATATATTGTCTGTTTAGAACGTTTCTATCTACTTGAAATCTCTTTAACTGAAAGATTCTAGATTTAATATGCTGCTATGAATGTAAATCTATCCGTGTTAGGTTATGTATAGTCCATTCCGTACTAACTCCTTATGTTTTCTTTGGCAAGAAATACATATGGAGTTTAGCATAGAAGGCATTTTTAGTTGGCTAGCTTAATTTCACAATTTCACATAAACTCATATTTTAAATTTATTCATAAAGATTTAAGTAGTAATTTTTTCAATAATGGAGAAAGATGTCCAGGTAAATGCGCAACACCTTCAACGAAAATAGCATATTGACCATAAATATTATGAATTGTTTGTTCAACATCTTCAGTTATTGGATCTTGACTCAAAAATACATTAAATACTTCAATGCCAAATTTACGTGACATTTCTACAGCTTCATACGTATCAATAATACCATCTTGACTATAATTAAATGCAGACGGTTCGCCGTCTGAAAATACGATTAAAAATCGTTGATGTTGATTTCGACGCATTAATCGTTCACTTGCAACTCTAATAGCAACACCATCACGATTATCATCTTGAGGTTCAAGTGCCATAATACGTGGGCCATCTTTTTCAAAGGTTGAGTAATCATAGTTAATAATTTCATTAATGATATTTGGTTGTGCATGCTCGTCTGAATCAAAGGCGTCCTCACTGAATGATAAAATTTCATGTTTAATGTTCAATGCTTTTAACGTCTCGTGGAATAACACAACACCTTTCTTCGTTTCAGCCATTTTATCATGCATACTTGCTGACGCATCAATTAACAATGTAAACGTCGCATCAAATGATTTACTTAAATCTTGTTTTTTGTAAAACAATTTATACTGATCGTCGATAAACCAATTAATTAAATCCTTTTGTAATCGCCCTTTAGTTAAATTATAACGAGCATCACGTTGCTCTCTTTCGATTGTTTTCTTAATGATTTGAATTAAATCTTTGATTTCGTATTGAACAGCTTGCTTCGATTCTTGATATTCTAATACATATTGTGGCTCAATTTCAGGAATTTGCCATTTTATTTCTACATTTTTGTTCACACCATCAAGTTGAAATGCCTGGCTTTGACCAACAGCATCGCCTTCTTCACGATTTAGCGTATCGTTTGATCCTTTGCCCTTTTTGGTCATCATATCAGTCATATCGTCTGTAGCATCGCCTTCACGTGCTTCATCATCACCCAATGTTTCACTATTTTGTCCTTCGTGAAGCTCCATTTCTAAATAGGCACCGCCTTTTGACTCACTATCTGCAGATTTAGAGTCAGCTTTTTCACTTTGGTTATCATCATCTTCTGAAGTATCATCTTGCCCATCGACTTGGCTTGCATCCGTTCTCTTCAATTCATCAAAATCTTCACTAGCTAATGTTTCATATAATGTTTTTGGTAAGTAATAATATTCGTTCAACATATCTTCTTTTAAAATGTGATCCACTTGATACATGATGCGTTGAACTAGATACATATTATCTTCAGAATTTTGATTTTGGAAAAAATTAGGTAAATATAAGAACATATTAACTAAAATATCATCTAAATCTGAATGTATAGATGGTATATCAAAGAAATCTTGACTTAAAAATGCATGTTCTAAATACAAAAATAATAAATCTGTATATTGTGTTTTAGTACGATAAACTTTTATTTGAGATTCTGTATAAGCAATACGAGTAGCTAAACGAAGATTAACCAATTTAGCAGTACTTGGTCGTTGCTCCTTTATTGTATTAAATACACGCATATCTTCTAATAATTTAAAGAGTTGTTGATAAAATTTAGGATGTTTAAATGTTTCATCATTTGCTACTTCATTAACAATTGAAATATCCATCATTTGATATCCATAAGCCGCTAACATAACATCCGTTTTTAAGCCAGCCATTTCGATATGGCTGGGTCGATGTGACCAAAACCAACTTGTAATTAATACATTTTGAATTGGATTATAATAAGGGAACTTTTGAATTTTAACTTGTGTTTGTTCATTTTCTAATAGAAGTCGCGCTAAGTCTTGCAACATCATAACTTGTTTCGCGTCTAACTGTTCGTCGTTAAATTTTATGAAACGATCACTCATATTTTATCCCTCTTTAAAAATTTAATTCTACAGCGTTGTAAATTGCTTGTTGTTCACGTTCATCTTCTAATTTATCTATAATTGTACGTTTTATTGCTCGTTCAACTGGCATAACAGTCAATAAGTCACATAAATCTAATAATGCACGAATACTTGCGGCTTCTTCAGAAATTTGCCCTTGCTTAGACATTGTGCGTAAATCTTCATTAAATTTAATAATTTGTTCAATTTGTTTGTCTTCTTGCAACAAACTTTGTTCTTTTATAACATTTTTCAAAATATCCCCATCAATATAATCAACGTGAATAACGACAAATCGATTTTTTAATGCTTCATTCATTGGTAATGTTCCAACATATCCTTCATTGATTGCTGCTATCACATTAAAACCTGGTGCAGCCTTAATGACTTCACCAGTATAAGGATTTGTAATTTGTCGACGATAATCTAGCACACCATTCAGTACAGGTAAGGTTTCTGGTTTAGCCATATTGATTTCATCAATATATAAAATATGTCCTTCTTTCATCGCCTTGATAACTGGACCATCAACAAAGACAATTTCTTGTTGACCTTGAGCATTTGTTTTAATTGTTTTAAAGCCTAATAGACTTTCTGTATCTAAATCTACAGAACAATTCACTTGATGCATCGGTGTATCAACAACTTCACTTAAGGTTTCCGCCAACTTTGTTTTCCCAGAACCAGTTGGACCTTTCAGCAAAATATTTTTATTTAAATCAAATAATGCTTTTGCATCATTAAAAACAGTTGAATCTGAATTCTTATAGTGTTTAAGTGACATTTTTAAAACATTCTCCTTTAAATAAAGTAAAAAACTAAGACACGGAAAATGTATCCAAATGCCTTAGTTTACTATTCTATTCTGATATAAATTACAATTCATGAAATTTGAATTGATTATATTTTAACAAATTTAGCAAATGAAAATCTCATATTAGGATTTATTTCAATAGTTAAGCTTATACTTCTTTGAAATATGTTTTATAATAGCCACCAACTAATCCTGAATTATCAATAATTTGATAATATTCTTCAGTTTCATTGATAACATCATACTGTTTACCTATAGTTAACATATCAGATACTGTAAATTTCTTGGCATCGGTATTTATAACTTCTACTTTCTTAATAGGTGTATGATCTTTCCAAGTTTCATGTAACATATAATTCTTCCTCACTATCGTAAATAATTATTTTTGTAAAGTGAATATAAAAGATAATCCACTATTTTCGGTAATTCTAATTGATTCTATATCTTCTTGTTCAAGTGTTTGATAAGGAATTTCGACCTCATCTAAACGTAATTTCGCTTGGTTAAAGTAATCTTTATCTTTCGTTTCGAATTCAACTTGATCAACTGCACCATATTCTGGCATCTCAATTTCTTTGTCAGTAGGCATCAAATGGATCTCGCCACCTAAACCACCTTCACCAATTTTAAAAACTTGAACATGGTAATCAGCATCATCGAATGGTTGGTATTCTGCAAATACTTCAAGACCGAATATATTCGTTAAAATTTGTGCTGTGATATCGACATGGTTCACTTTAAGAATAACTGGTCCTAAACCTTGTACTTGATGTAACGGATTGACAGTACTTTCGAAAGAAGGCATACCTAAACCTACGCCATAATTATTCTCGTTTGAATATATTGAGAAAATATGACCATTGTTATCTTCGAAGCTGAAATATTTATTACCATTTAATTCTTTAACTGTTGTAAATGGAATATCTTTACTTGATAATATTTCTGCATACTCTTCTAAACCTAAGTCGCTAGGTGTACGTAGTCCGATACCAACAAAATGCGTATCAGATAATTGTTCACTTGGAACTTGTATAAATTGAAGTCTTGTTCCTGCACTAATATCAGCATCGCCAAAGCGAATTGAATTATCAAGTAGTTCTTCATAATTTAACCCTAATATGTCAACCATATAATGTTTAGTTTGTTCAATATTTGTTGTACCTAATGTAATGCTTCTAAGTCCACACATTATAGCCACCTCTATCTTTATCTTTACGAATATATTATAACTTATTTTAATCATAAATTATAGAATACCGGTCAGTTGATTTTGATTATAGATTCATATGTGAAAAGTGTATTTCTTTTTAAGAACAAATTTGTGTTAACAGTTAACATAATAATATTATAGTTATAATTGATTAAGTCTTTCAACAATTATCTAGTTTTATAAAAATAAAAGAACATAGCGACTTGTAAAAATTGCCGCTATGTTCTTAAATATTATGATTTTAAGATTCTAATAATAAGTCTTCTGGGTTTTCAATCAATTCTTTAATAGTTTTTAAGAAACCAACTGCTTCTTTACCGTCAATAATTCTATGATCATAGCTTAATGCGATATACATCATTGGACGATTTTCAATTGTATCTTGATCAATCGCAATTGGTCTTGTAATGATTGAGTGCATACCTAAAATTGCAGCTTGATTACCGTTGATAATTGGCGTACTCATCATTGAACCGAAAATACCACCATTTGTAATTGTAAATGAACCATTTACCATGTCATCTAAACCAAGTTTTTTCTCTCTTGCTTTCACTGCTAAATTTGCAATTTCTGCTTCAATTTCAGCAAAATTCTTTTTATCACAGTCTCTAACAAATGGTACTAATAATCCGTCATCTGTAGATACAGCTACACCAATATCATAATACTGCTTTGTAATCATATCTTCACCATCAATTTCTGCATTGACTTCTGGATATTTCTTCAATGCTGCAACAGATGCTTTAGTAAAGAATGACATAAATCCTAACTTAGTGCCATCATGATCTTTCATAAACTGTTCTTTCTTACGTTTACGTAATTCCATTACATTAGTCATATCAACTTCGTTAAATGTCGTTAACATTGCTGTATTATTAGATACTTCTAATAATTTTTTAGCAGCTGTTTTCTTTCTACGTGACATTTTTTCACGAATAACTGGTTTTGTTGGATATTGATTGTATTTTTTCTCTTCTTTAGCAGGTGCTTTTTGTGAAGTTGGAGCTGGTACTTGTTGTTTCTTATCAATATCTTCTTTACGAAGCACATCATTTGTTTTCGGACTTACTTCAGCTAAATTCACACCATTTTCACGCGCATATCGACGAGCAGAAGGTGTAGCGTTAACACGTTGTTGATTTTCATCAGATGTTTTTGATTCGATTGAATCATCACCCGTAACTTTCTCTGCTTTATTGTTCTCTGTTTCTTCTTTTTGTTGTGGAGTTTTATCTTTATCTTTATCTTTTTCTGACTCATTTGAAGCATTTTCACTGCCTTCGCCAATGACAGCAATTGCTTGACCTACTTCAACCGTGTCACCTTCACTTGCAAGTTGTTCAGAAAGTACACCTGCTTCTTCTGATACTACTTCGACATTTACTTTATCAGTTTCTAATTCAAGAATAGCTTCACCTTTTTCTACGCTATCCCCAACGTTTTTTAACCATTCTGCAATGGTACCTTCTGTAATAGATTCTGCTAATTCTGGAACTTTAACCTCTGGCATGACTTATTTCCCCCTAGTTATTTTTTAATGCGTTTTCTATAATTTTACTTTGAACAAGTTTATGAATCTCGCCGTCACCTTCAGCTGGTGCTGCTCTTTGAATCCTACCATGGTAACTTAAATCATATTTATCTGATACCAGTACTTTAACATATGGATAAACATACAACCATGCACCTTGATTTTTAGGTTCTTCTTGAACCCATGACACTTCTTCAAGTTTAGGTAACTGTTCTAATAGTGCTTTAATTTCTTCTTCAGGGAACGGATATAATCTTTCAATTGCTACTAATAATACCGTTTCATCTGGATTTTTAGCTAAAGCTTCTTTTAAATCAATAAACATTTTCCCTGTTGCTAAAATAACTTTTGTAACCTTATCCGATTGATATGATTCTGTCAAAATTGGTTCAAACCCACCAGCAGTAAATTCATCAATTGGTTTTGCAACAGTTTTATTTCGCAATAAGCTTTTTGGTGACATAACAACTAATGGTCGCATTTGTTCAGAATCTAAACTAGCTGCTTGTGCACGCAATAAGTGGAAATAATTACTTGAACTAGATAAGTTTACAACTGTGCAATTGTTTTCAGCAGCTAATTGTAAAAATCTCTCTAATCTTGCTGATGAATGTTCAGGCCCCTGTCCCTCATATGCATGAGGTAAGAATAATGTTAATCCTGAACGTTCTCCCCATTTTGAGCGAGAACTGAATAAGAAGTTGTCAAAAATCATTTGAGACATATTGGCAAAATCACCATATTGCGCTTCCCAAATATTGAAACTTTTTTTGTTTTCCACATTATAACCGTATTCAAAGCCAACTACTGCTGCTTCTGAAAGCGGAGAATTGTGTATATCAAATGTCGCTTTTTGATCAGGGACATGATGTAACGGTGTATATGTTTCACCTGTTTGCTCATCATGCAACACAGCATGTCTATGACTGAATGTACCACGTTCGCTATCTTGACCAGTTAATCGAATTGGTATGCCATCTTGTAAAATCGTAGCAAATGCAAGTTGTTCTGCTTGCGCCCAATCGACTAAACCATTTTCTTTAATAAACGGCTCATGACGCTTCTCAAGAACTTTGTTTAACTTTTTCAAAATATTAAAGCCATCCGGATATGTTAACAACGCCTCATTTATTTCTTTTAAATGCTCAAATGTAAATGATTGTTTGTCTGCTTGTAAAGGTAATGCAAGATCTGCTGGCTTTTCCATATCTGGATTATCCATTTTATCAGCTTTATTAATCTTATCATGCGCTTGTCTTAATTCCTTTTGTACTTGCTCTATAAACGAATGCATTTCATCTTCCGAAATAACACCTTCATTAACAAGCTTTTTGCCAAACACATATTCTACAGAGTCATGTTTGCGAATATTCTGATAAGGAACAGGATTCGTAATTGAAGGTTCATCCATTTCGTTATGACCATAACGACGATAACCTACTAAATCAATCACAACATCTTTATGGAACTCTTTTCTAAATTCCATCGCAATGTCAATAGCTTCAATTGTAGCTTCTACATCATCAGCATTGACGTGGAAAATAGGTACATCATAACCTTTTGCCACATCAGTAGAATAAGTTGTTGAACGTGCATCGACTGGTTCAGTTGTAAAACCAATTCTATTGTTCGTAATGATATGCAATGAACCGCCCGTTGAATAACCTTTCAAGTTACCTAAGTTCATTGTCTCAAAGTTAATGCCTTGTCCAGGATAAGCAGCATCACCATGTATGATTATTGGCATTGCTTTATGATGATCAGTTGTCGGCGCACCAGCACGATGTGTATCATCTTGAGCCGCTCTTGTTCGACCTTCTACAACCGGTGCAACAATTTCCAAATGACTTGGATTGTTAGCTAATGCGATTCGTTGAGTTGTACCGTAAGAGTCAGTTGTCTTTATGCCACCTAAATGATACTTTACATCTCCAGTCCAACCAGCAGTTAACTGCAAACTATCATCTTCAGGTAAAAATTTCATTGGATCTGTATGCATAAATTCTGAAATCATCATTTCGTAAGGTTTTTCTAAAACATGCGTTAAGACATTTAAACGTCCACGGTGAGCCATGCCTATTTGTATATTTTTAATACCTTCTTTAGCGGCGATTGTGATTGTTCGTTGTAACATTGGAACAAGCGCGTCTACCCCTTCAATTGAAAAGCGCTTTGCACCAACGAAATTTTTATGAAGATATTTTTCAAAACCTTCAACATAAGCTAATTGTTTAAATAGTGCCCTTTTTTCGTTATTATTTAACGTTACTTTATATGGCGTTTCAATTCTTCTTTTTAACCAACCACGCTCCGTATTATTATTAATATGCGTATACTCAAACGCGATTGGTCCTTTGTAACGTTTTTCCATTCTTAAAATTGCTTCATAAGCATTATCATAAATGTCGGCAAAGTGATCTGAAACAATTCCTGCTGATATACCTTCTAAAGTTTGTTGATCTAAATCAAAGTCTTCAATCTCTAATTTAGGTACATGTTTCCTTTTAGGAGGATTTACAGGATAAATATCGGCTTTAAGATGCCCGTATTGGCGAATATTATCAATTAAACGCATGACACGTTTAATTGTTCCGTCACTATTTTGACTACTTGTACTTTTTAAAGCTGGTACAATTGAGTCATCATTCTTAATTGTGCTGAATAAGACTTGTAAATCTTCTGGTACAGATGATGGATCTTGTAAAAAGTCATCATATAGATCTAACATTAGACCTAAATTCGCACCGAAGTTTACAGGAGCCTCTGAAACTTCTTTTCTTTCGTTAGTCATTTTACACCCTCCACAAAAATGTTGAAACGCTTACAATGTAATAATATCACTATTTAGTTATTTGTTAAAGTAGATTTACCTATTTATCTACTAAAAAGAAGAATCAACAAAAGCGTTGATTCTTCTAGGTTTATAGATATATTTTATTGTAAATTTTGAAGCTGGGATAGAAATGATAAAGAAGCACTAATGACTTATTATATAATGGTTCTTACACATTAGCTGTGGCTAAAGTGTACTTAAAAATAGGAATACATGAGCAAAACTTATACATAAGAAATACTAATTTCTAAAGAAAAAGTATTCCTTTATTGTTGTATCCCCAACTTGCACATTAATGTAAGCTGACTCCCGTCTGCTTCTGTGTTGGGGCCCGTCCCATGCAATGTTGTGTCTAGAATTGGAAAAGCTTGTTACAAACGCATTTTCATTCAGTCAACTACTAGCCAATATAACATTGTAGATTCTAGGACATTGTTTTATATTCCATACATGATTAAAAAATGATTTTAAATGTTGTTCCTTTATTGATTTCACTTTTGATTTTTATAGTACCACCATTTAACTGTATGATTTTTTGCGCAATTGATAAACCTAATCCATTACCTCCTTGACTTCTAGACCTAGACTTATCAACACGATAAAAACGATCAAAAATGAAATCTTGATCTTCTTTAGGAATACCAATACCGTGATCTGTTATTTCGATAATCTTCTGCTTATTCTTTAATCTTGTTTTTACTTTGATTTTTTTATTTTTAACATCATATTTAATAGCATTGTCAATAAATATTAAAAATAGTTGTTCAAATTGATGAGGTTTCATTTTAATTTCAAGGTTTTTAGAAGTAAGATCTGTTTCAAACTGATAATCTGGGTGTAATTGTTTCAATGAATGAATTCTTGAACGAATTTCATCATTAATATGAACTACTTGCGTTTCTGATGAAATATCATTCACATCACCTTTTGTGAGTTCAAGCAATTCTTCTACCAATTTGATAATACGATTCATTTCTTCAATTGAAATATTTAAAGATTCCTCTAGTATTGCTGGGTCTTTTTTGCCCCAACGTTGAATTAAGTTTAGATGTCCTTGAATGATTTGAAGTGGTGTTCTTAATTCATGAGACGCATCTTCAACAAATTGACGTTGTTGATTAAACGATTCTTCAATTTGACTCATCATTTCGTTAAATGTGTTTGCTAAATTATCAATTTCTTCATAATTTGTGTTTAATTGCAACTTATTTTGAAAACCATCGCGTCTAATCTCAATCATTTTATTGGATAAGCTTACAAGTGGTTTAGTGATTTGCGTTGAAAATACATAACTAATCGTTGCTGTAATAATTGTTGCAATGACACCGAATGCTAGTGCAATGATATATAATGATTTAACAATGTTATCGTAATTTTCAAGGGAATGAATTAATAAACTGTATCCCTTAAAATCTTGAGTCGTAATAGGCTCTTTAATTATCAAATAATCTATACCTTTATAATTTTTTTTAATTACACGGTCAAAATATCTATGTTCATAACCAGGTTCAACTCGAACTGTATTATCATTTGAAGTTTCAAATAATTTATTATTGTGTTCATCATATATAATAATTTCTTGAAAATTACCTAATGAAGCATTCAAATCTAATGCGGAAATATCTTTAACAGGCTTAGAATGAAAAAGATTGTTTATATCACTCGAACTTCGCTCTGCATCGTCAAGTTCACTATTATGTAATGTATCTTTCAAGAAAAATATTATAATCAAACAGAATAAGAAAATGGTAACAAAAGTAATCATCGTTGTGACAATAATCCAGTTATTGCGCAATTTTCGTTTTGTCATCGTATCACATACCCTACGCCACGTACAGTTTCAATCATTTTATCGCGATCATATGGCTTTAATTTATTACGTAAATATCTAATATAAACGTCTACTACATTTGTTTCAACTTCACTGTTATAACCCCAAACGTGATTTAAAATTTGTTCCCGTTGCATAACATGGTTTTTATTTTCAGCAAGTAAATATAATAAATCATACTCCGTCTTGGTTAAATCTATTTCAGCGCCATTTACAGTAACTTTAAAAGCATTTTTATCTATAGTTATACCATTAACATCAATAATATCTTTTTGTGGTTGTCGACGTAATATAGCACGAATTCTAGCTAAAAGTTCTTCTATATCAAAAGGTTTAACTATATAGTCATCTGCCCCATAATCAAGACCAGCTACTTTATCATAAGTATCACTTTTAGCTGTAATTATTATAATTGGTGTAGATTGATGTTGTCTTATTTTCCGGCAAATTTCTAAACCATTTATCGACGGTAGCATTAAATCTAAAATAATTAAATCATAGTAATGACTAAGTGCCTTGTCTAAACCATCTTGTCCATCATATTCAGTATCAACATTGTAATTTTCATGTGTGAGTTCTAATTCGATAAATCTTGCTAAATTTTGTTCATCTTCTACTATTAAAATTTGCGTCATTTGTACACCTCATATTACGACTTTTTCTAATAAGGTAATATATATTAAATTTTGTATTTTTCCATACAATAGTTGTTTTACAAATTAGTTTGTTTACATTTAAATTTTATCACAAATCAATAAATCTGTTTCGAATTTTTCAGAGTTAAATCATTAATTATTTATTAACTTGACTACTAAGCATTGACTTTTTAAAACATTTTCAATTTTTAATGCTAACTCTATCATAAAAGGAGCTTTATAAATTTAATCCTGAAAGTTACCTAAAATGCGTAGTGAAAATAACTTTTAAGCTGCAACATTAATATTTCTATTTTCACATAATATGAATGACTTAAACATAATCAGGTCCATAAATGAATAAGCATCGGTTTAATCCTACAAATTTTAATAAATACTGTAAATTAGTATGTGCAAGTCCATAATTATTTTTAAAATTTTTTATACTTTAAAATTGCATTATAAAGGGCTTTATTTACATTTGATAAAAAATTTCTCAAAAAAGTTTTAGTTTCTAATTGACAATGATTCTCACTAATGTATAATAGTAGTTGAAAATGATTATCAATACCACATAGAACATCCCCCCCACAACGTTTCGTTCATGTTGGATTGGTCATTTTCAGATATTCCCCTTTTATATGCCCGTAAAAGACAATATACGTTATAACAACGTTTTATAAAAGCAGTAAACCCTTACGACACTTTAGGTTTACTGCTTTTGTTATGTTCATATATATATTTAATTTAATAATTTATTTTTTAGTAGTACCGTTGATAAAATAATACAAAATACGCCACCTATAATACCGGCAATTATATCAGTCGGGTAATGTACACCTAGATAAACACGGGATATTGAAATTAATAGAATCATCACTGAACATAATCCGATAAGTAAACCTTTTGAATTACCATGTCCAAACCGATTTAAAATATAAATACCACTTCCAAAATATGCTGTTGAACCCATCGCATGTCCACTTGGGAAGCTAAACCCTGTTATGTCAATTAAACGTAATAATGTTGGTCTCTCTCTATCAAATATATTTTTTAATGCTGGATTTAAAATTCCTGATAAAGCCATTGTTAATGCGAAAAATAATGCTTCAATTTTATGGCGCTTTAACATTAAATACGCCACAAGAAGTAATGAAATACATAACATTGCCCATACTTCACCTACTTTAGTAGCACCAAGCATAATAGATGTCGTTATGAAGCTCTCAGATGCATAAATAAATTCATAAACTTCATTGTCGATCCATTTTCCAAGTCTTGATTCATGAAAAAAAGCGATGATTCCAAAAACCAAAGTAAAAACAATGAGCAAAGAGATACGTTTCCATTGACTCATAAAGCACTACCTCCCATTAATTCAAAGCATCTTTAATCATTTTATTAAATAAAGCTTCCTTAGTATAACTTTGTTCATAAGCTTTCATGTCATTGATGATTTGAGTTCTTTCCTTTTCTATAACAGTTAATTCTTCTAATAAATTTTCCGCAGTTAATTGATTTTCTTCAATTGTCTTTGCATAACCTTTTTCAGCAAAGTGTTTGGCATTATCAATTTGGTCACCACGTGATTGATCTAAACCTAGTGGCACTAGTAACATAGGTATTCGTAATGTTAAAAATTCATAAATGGCATTTGAACCCGCTCTACTTATAACTGTATCAGCAATAGCTAATAAATCTGTTAAATCTTCCTTTACAAATTCATATTGTACATAACCAGATTTTTTTACTTGATTATCATTTAACCCTTTACCAGTTAAATGAATCACTTGATATCGCTGTAGTAATGCGTCTAAATTCTTTCTAATAATTTCATTTAGCTTTTTACTACCTAAACTTCCACCCATAACGAGTAGTACTTTTTTATTATTATTAAAACCTGTCAATTGGTAACCTTTGTGAGCACTACCACTTTTTAAATCTTCACGAATTGTAGCTCCTATGAAATCTGCTTTATCTTTTGGTAAGTAATTTAACGTTTCTTCAAACGTCGTATAAATTTTCTTAGCAAATTTTAGTGCAATCTTATTTGCTAAGCCAGGTGTTAAGTCAGATTCATGAATAATTGTTGGTATTTTCAAAGATTTAGCTGCTATAACAACAGGTACTGATACAAAACCACCTTTTGAAAATAATAAATCTGGTTTTTCCTTTTTCAAAACTTTACGAGCATCTAAAATACCTTTCAATACTTTAAATACATCTTTTGCATTTTCTAATGAAATGTATCTTCTTAATTTACCACTCGAAATAGGATAATACGTAATTGCTGGTAATTGTGTTTCAATCATTTCTCTTTCAATTCCATTTTTAGAACCAATATAAAACGCTTCATGACCCTGGGATAATGCAGTCGGAATTAAACTTAAATTTACTGAAACATGTCCAACTGTACCACCACCGGTAAACGCGATTTTCGTCATTAATATTACCTCTATTCTTTTAAATTTTTATAATATGCATAAAAAGGCTCACCTTTATCATAAGGCGGATATTCCATTAATTGTTCCCCTACCTTATGAAAACCGAATTTAGCAAACAAACCTTGTGCTGGCTTATTTAATGCAAATGTATCTGTTAAAATAACGTTAGCTCCACGTGCTTTTACTACATCAATCACATAATTAAATAATTCTGTTGCTGCACCTTTATAATCTTTGGATCCAGTTAAACGATGTATGACAAAAGCACCATCTCTATTTACAGGCCAGTCAATGTCATCATACCATTCTGCTTGATTTTGGTCGACAACAATAAAGCCATAAATTTTGTCATTTTCCTCTAAAACATATAAGTAGTCTTTCGCAATATCTTCTTCGAAATGTTCCAAAAGTGGGTACTGATCGTCCCATTGTTCGTTGTCGTGTTCCTTCATAATTTCTTTCGCTTCTTCTACAAGATTTAAAATTTGATCTAAATCTGTCATTTTACCCAGACGAATCATGTACGTCACTCCTCGTATAATAAATTTAAAATGCGTTTTATTGCACATGTTATTCATACACACTATCGTGATACTTTAAACGTTTAATATGCATGAAAAACAGTAATTATAAAACATTGGGACAATAGTAGCCGATAAAAGTAGCATATACTAATAACAAAGTAGTTAGTGGTCATGAAATCAACTGTCCATAATTATGTTTACTTCAATTAATTGCCTTAAATGACATAATATCAGTCTTGATTCTTAAATGTTCTACCGACTTTTATTAATACTGAACGTCTAATTTATAACTTTTGTTATCCAACGTCAACAAGAGAGTAGGACAGAAACGATAAAAACCTCTAATGATTTATTATGTAGAGGAGGTTCTTACGCATTAGCTACAACTGATGTGTACTTAAAAAGGGAATACATTAGTAAAACTCATGCATAAGAAATACTAATTTCTAAAGAAAAAGTATTTCTTTATTGTTGTCTCCCCAACTTGCACATTATAGTAACCTGACTTTCTGTCAGCTTTTGTGTTGGGGCCCCGCCAACTTGAATTGTCTGTAGAATTTCGTTTTTGAAATTCTCTATGTTTGGATTCGTTCTCTGGCAAAATTGTAGAGTCTAGGACATCACTTTATATCTCAGGTACCTAATGAAAGCATTTTTTACTTACTTATTTTTGTTTTTAAAAAACACACTTCCTAAAATGTAACTAAAAACATTTCTGAAAGTGTGTTATCGTAATTTAACTATAATATTTTCTATAAATTTCTATCATAAATTATTTAAGTAGTTTAAGTAATTTGTCTAGAACATCATCATGTTTATTAGCTTTTTCAACTAATAATTCTGTAAATTTATTATTTGTTTCTTTATTAAATTCACCGTTTACTTCAACTTTATTATCTTGTTGGAACGCTTTAACTTGATTTTCTAAATCAGTATCAAATTTAGACGATTCGTTACCTACATTATAGCCTAATGCAGATAATCCGATTTTTATTGTTTTAACATTTTTATCATCATCGCCTAATTTAAATGTTCTAGAACTTGGAATAACATTTAATGATTGATATTTCGGTGTATTTATAGCTACATCTGGCTTAATACCTTTACCGTGAATATAATGACCATTTGGAGTTAACCACTTCATCTCTGTATATTTTAGTAATGAGCCATCATCAAACTCACGTGTAGTTTGAACAATGCCTTTTCCAAATGTCTTAGAACCATATACCTTTGCCTTATGATAATCTTTTAACGCACCAGTAAACACTTCAGATGCACTTGCTGAACCTTCATTCACTAAAATAGAAACATCCATATCTTTAGCCTCTTTTAAAGCATCATTTGATGTTTTAATTGATTCTGTGTCATTACCTTTTTCAAGTTTAACTACAGTTTTACCTTTATCAATAAAAATATTAGACATTTTAACAGCTTCATCTAATAAGCCACCTGGATTATTTCTTAAATCTAAAACAATTTTTCTTAATCCATCTTTATGCGCTTTAAGAACTGCATCTTTTAATTCACCTGAAGTATCATTTTGGAATTTATTGATTGTGATAACACCAACGTCACTTTTTTTCTGATATTCAACACTTTTGACATGAATTTTTTCACGTTTAATTTTTACATCTTTTTCTTCACTACCACGTTGAACAGTTAAAGTTACTTCAGTATTTTCTTTGCCTCTCACTTCTTTGACAACTTCATCAAGTGCTTTTCCTTTAATTGATTTGCCATTAACTTTAGTAATAACATCTTTCGGACGTATACCTGCACGTTCTGCTGGAGAACCTTTCATAGGACTTGTAACCATAATTTGATCATTTTTCTTTTGCATTTCTGCACCGATACCTACAAAATCACCTGATACGCCTTCATTAAATGATTTCGTTTGTTCTTGCGTTAAATATTCTGAGTAAGGATCTTTAAGTTCTTTAACCATGCCATCAATTGCTGCTTTCGTTACCTTATCAGAATCTTGCTTTTTATAATAATCCTTATTTAAAGTTTTATAAACATATTCAATCTTGTTTAAATTTTCTTGTTCTGTTTTACTTAAACCACTTATTTTTTGATTAATAAAAATATAGGCAAATACCGTAATAATAGCTGTAATTAAAATTGTTGCAATAATAATGGATATAAATTGCCAACGTTTAAAGTGAACTTGTTTCTTCGGAATTTGCTGATTCTGTTTATTCTGCTGTTCGGACTCGCTCTGAACAGCATTGGATGAAGATGTATGTCGCTTATCATCCATTTTATCACTTCCTTAATTATGGACTTTACATATATGTGTAGTTAATCATATCAATTTCTGCAGAATAGCGCACGATATTTCATTATAAATTGACATTTTCTAGTTTGAAATTATTTTTATCCAAATTAAAACCAGGATAATAGCGTTGCATCACCCTGGTTCTAATTATAATTGCCTTAATTAGCTAAAATTTTAGCCATTCAGTATATTCTTCATATAAATCATCAAATACAGACATTGGTAATGTAAAATCACCATGTGTTTCAATATAGTCAGATAACGTGTTAAAATCATCTTCATGTTTTGGAAAAGCAAGATCATCAAATATCTCTTCTGCAAGACGACCTTTATCATCGTGTCTACCACGAACTGTCATAACAAATTGATAAAATGAATAATTTTTCATTAGTTCATTGACACATCAATAACTTTTGTTTCGCCTTTGATGACTGCTTTTTCATCGTGAATATTGATAGAAGCTACTTGATCAGAGTTTGTAATAATGATTGGTGAGATTACAGATTTAGCATTTTTATTAATGAATTCGAGATTAAATCTTACTAATGGATCACCAACATTTACCTCATCCCCACTAGATACTAGCACTTCAAAGCCTTCACCATCTAATTGAACGGTATCTAAACCGATATGAACTAATAATTCTAATCCGTTATCAGCTTTTAAACCAATAGCATGCTTAGTTGGAAAGACATTGTCAACACGACCTGAGATTGGAGATACTACTTCTCCCTCAGTTGGATTAATGCCGAATCCTTCACCCATCATTTTTTGCGCGAAAACAGGGTCTGGAACATCTTCAATCTTTACGTATTCACCTGTTAATGGTGCATAAATCGCTATATCTTTATTAACTTCTTTGCCTTTACCAAATAATTTTTTAAACATACTTTCCACTCCTACTTATCAAAATGTGATATTAAATCGCCGTAACCCAACTCTTCTAATTTGTCATATGGAATAAATTGAATTGCAGCGGAATTGATGCAGTATCTTAATCCGCCACTTTCTTTTGGACCGTCATTGAATACATGTCCTAAATGGCTATTTGATTCTTCTGAACGAACTTCAGTTCTTAACATACCAAATGATTTATCAACTAATTCAATAATTTCTTCATCGTCTAGAGCTTTTGAAAAACTTGGCCAGCCGCATTCTGAATGAAATTTTTCTTCTGAAGTAAATAATGGTTTACCAGAAATTTTATCTACGTAAATGCCTTTAGCAAAATGATTCCAGTACTCATTCATAAATGGTGGTTCAGTGCCATTTTCTTGAGTGACAATGTATTCAATATCTGTTAATTCACTTTTATCTTTTTTAAGCATTTTGATTCCCCCAATGTGATTCTATAAACGCCTTTCTACCAGAACCTCGTTGATACTGGTAATAATGTACCGGGTTCTTTTTGTAGTAATCTTGATGGTAGTCTTCAGCTGGATAGAAATTTTTATATGGTTTAATAGGTGTAATCACTGGTTTCTTGAAAATACCTTCTTCATTCAATTGTTGTTTTTTAAATTCAGCAGCTTTCTTCTGATGTTCATCATGATAGAAGATCACTGGTTGATAGCTTTCGCCTCTATCGAAAAACTGACCTTGATCGTCGGTAGGATCAAATGTTTTGAAATATATATCTAATATATTTTCAAAGGAAGTAACCTCTGGATCAAATGTAATTTGTACTGCTTCGACATGGCCGGTTTGATTCGTACATACCTGTTCATAAGTAGGGTTTTCAACGTGACCACCACTATAACCAGATACGACTGACTTGATGCCCGGATATGATGTAAATGGCTTTACCATGCACCAGAAACATCCTCCTGCTAATGTTGCATATTCTTTTGTCATATGAATTACCTCCTTTATCTATCTAATTATAAATTTAGTCTATAAAAGATTGAAATGGAAGTAATTAACACTGAAATTGATAAATTTACTGCTTAAGGACTACAAGTCCAATAGCACCCTGCCCTGTATGTGCTGAAATTACAGGTGTAGTTACATTTATATCGTAGTTATTTATTGGGAATGCATCACTAAACACTTTTTTTAATTTATCAACATATTCAATGACATTAGCATGAGCCACACCAACGGATTTAATTTCATGATTACCAATAAATTCAGCTATTTCCTTTTTCAAGTATTGGATACTAGAATTTTGAGTTCTTGCATTGTGCACAAGCTCCAAGCGACCATCATCGAGTGTACCAATTGGTTTAATTTTCATAAGATTACCTATTAAACCTTTAGTTTTACTGATTCTACCACCTTTAATTAATTGATTTAATTGTCCAATAACTACGAATAATTTAATGTTTTCTCTAAAAGTATTTAGCTTTTCGACAATTTCGTCTGTAGATAAATCTTTATTTATTAGTTCAACTAAATGTTGTATTTGATATCCTAAACCAAATGAAATAGATTTAGAATCAATGACCGTTACATTTGCATCTACCATTTGACTCGCTTGAAATGCTGTATTAAAAGTACCACTTAAACCGGAAGAAAGATGAATACTTATGATTTCTACATCATCTTTTCCTAGTTCTTCGTACATTGATATAAATTCACCTATAGCAGGTTGACTTGTTTTAACATCTTCATCATTTTCAATATGATTTATGAATTCTTCAGATGTAATATCGACTTGGTCAACATATGATGCACCTTCAATAGTCAAACTTAAAGGAACTACATGGATGTTGTGTTGTTCTAAATATTTTTTTGATAAATCGGATGTTGAGTCTGTCACAATAATCTGTTTTGTCATGTGATTCTCCCCCTTATTTTTTTCGAATTAGATGTAGGAAGGTATGTGGAATTGTATTTTTTTCATCGAGTTGGCCTTCATCTGAAGAAGCCACTTCCCAATCTTCAAATGTGTAAGGTGGAAAGAATGTATCGCCACGGAATTTACCTTCAATGACTGTAATATACATGTCATCTACTTTATCAATCATTTCTTCAAATAATGTCTGTCCCCCAAATACAAAAACATGCCCAGGTAAATTGTATATTTCATCAATTGAATGAATAACATCAACACCATCAACTGCAAAATTTGTATCGGTTGTCAAAACCACATTACGGCGATTTGGCAACGGTCGACCGATAGATTCAAATGTTCTTCGACCCATGACAAGTGTATGACCAGTTGATAATTTTTTGACATGTTTCAAATCGTTTGGTAAATGCCAGGGCAATTGATTTTCAAAACCAATTACACGTTGCAAATCATGTGCAACTAGAATGGATAAAGTCATAATTATCCTCCTTCTTCTATCATTTCATTTTTTACTACTAAGTTACCTTTAATTTAACACAATTTTCACCATAAAGTGTGATAGAAATAATGATTTTGCATAATTAATGAAAACGTTTAACACAAAAAAGTACATTTTAACACTTGAAAATACTACAATGACATTTTGATGTCTAGATGGTTAGTTAATTATGCAATGATTACACCGCTATTGGAGCTTTAATTGCTGGATGTGATTCATAGTCAACAATTTCCAAATCTTCGTAATTTATATCGAAAATAGACTTGTCACTGTTAATTTTTAATGTCGGCGGATTGAAGCTTTCACGTGCTAATTGAGTTTGAATTGCATCAATGTGATTTGAATAAATATGTGCATCTCCAAATGTATGCACAAATTCTCCTACTTCGAGTCCACATTCTTTGGCAATAAGGTGTGTTAATAAAGCATAGCTTGCGATATTAAATGGCACACCTAAAAAGATATCTGCACTACGTTGGTACAACTGGCAACTTAGCTTACCACCTTGGACATAAAATTGGAACATTGTATGACAAGGCGGAAGTGCCATTGTGTCGATTTCTGTTGGATTCCATGCAGATACGATGTGTCGTCTTGAATCTGGATTATGTTTAATTTGTTCAATTACTGTTTTAAGTTGATCAAAATGATTGCCATCTTTATCAACCCAATCTCTCCATTGCTTTCCATAAACGTTACCTAAATCACCGAATTGCTTCGCAAAAGTATCATCTTCAAGAATGCGTTGCTTAAACTGGTTCATTTGTTCTTTATATTGTTCATTAAATTCAGGGTCGCTCAATGCACGATGTCCGAAATCTGTCATATCAGGACCTTTATATTCGTTTGATTTGATATAATTTTCAAAAGCCCATTCGTTCCAAATATTATTATTATACTTTAATAAGTATTGGATGTTTGTATCTCCTTTAATGAACCATAATAATTCGGTTGCTACTAATTTAAAAGAAACTTTCTTTGTTGTTAAAAGTGGAAATCCTTTAGATAAGTCAAAGCGAAGTTGATGTCCAAATTTCGAAATCGTACCTGTGTTCGTCCGATCATTTCGTGTATTTCCTATTTCTAAAACTTCCTCACAAAGACTGTGATATGCTGCATCAAATGAATTTAACATATGCGATAACACCTCATTTTCATTATTTATACTATGTATATTTAGTCCGATATAATTTAACTTTATGTAGCATTTTATTACCACTAATTTAAGGAATATGACATTAATTTCATGAATTCCGTTACTTTATTTATAAAATTTTGATTAAGCTACAATTACATAATTACGCGATATAAGCTTCCAATTGCTAATTGTTTACCCAAATCTATAACTTTAATGCTAAATAATTTTAAAAAAGAGGTTAACACATACTTTAAATATTATGTTTGATGTCCTATTAAAACAGCTAAATTTCGAGAAAATATAGTTAATGTGTACGGTCTTTATTTAACAATTGATATTCAACTATATTCTCTATTTTCAATGACAGACACCATTTTTAATATTATGAAATGTGTTAACCTTTATCTTTATTTATGTGTACTATTTACAATTTTCGTCAAAGGCGTCCTTTAAGTCCATTGCAATGTCATTAATATCTCTACCTTCGATAAATTCTCTAGGCATAAAATAAACCAAATCCTGTCCTTTAAATAAAGCATATGAAGGACTAGACGGTACTTGCTGAATGAATTCTCGCATTGTAGCTGTTGCTTCTTTGTCTTGTCCTGCAAAAACTGTAACTGTATTTGTTGGTCTATGTTCATTTTGTGTTGCAACAGCTACTGCAGCTGGTCTTGCTAATCCAGCTGCACAACCACATGTAGAGTTAATAACTACAAAAGTTGTGTCATCAGCATTTACTTGGTTCATATATTCTGTTACTGCTTCGCTCGTTTCTAAACTTATAAAACCATTTTGAGTTAATTCGCCACGCATTTGTTGCGCAATCTCCTTCATATAAGCATCATATGCATTCATATTTAATTCCTCCAATTAAATTGTTCTGTTTGCCATTTGCTTCCATACTGAACCAAGTGCTTCATCTCCGTTTTCAATACGAGATATGGCCATTTCGATTTGTAATTTAACTTCAAACGCATTGTCATTGATATGGGCTTTAAGTGCAGGAAGTTGCTCAGTATTACCTTCATCAAAGATAAACATTGCAGCACGCCACCTAACAATTTTCTGAGGGTCATCTAAGAGTAACACCATTTCTGGTAGTGCTTCTGGATACCCTAAATCACTTATACAATCCCCTGCTGTTCTTCTTACAGCAGGACTTTTGTCACGAAGTCCTTTATACAAGTACGGCAAAATATCTTTACTTTCAATCATACCTAATAATACAATCGCTTGACGTCTAACTGGTACTTTTTGATCAGATAACGCTAAATCAAGTAAAGGTATATCTTCAAAAGTCGGCTTTGGAAAATGATTTAACATTCGTAATCGAGTCTTCCAATTATCAGTCACAAGATATTCATCCAAAGAGACATGTCGATAGAAATGATAATTATTAGTCGTATGCCTTTCTTCTAAAGCATGTTTTACCAATACAGATAATTGTGATTCTGGATAGGTAACCAGTACTTCCTCTAAGACGCTAGACATTACTTCTTCAATATCTCCATAGCGATTTCCTAAGTCTAACCATTTGCGCATAAAAACGATATTATCACGTTCTGTTTGCGCTTGAGTCATATGATCAACATATGTTTGCGGTAATTGTTCACGTAATTCTTGGTCAGCAGAAGTTAATTTAATTTGATATGGAATACCTTTAAAAGTTAATAGTTCAGCTTTAATTTCACCAAAATGTTTATCAATTTGTGTTTCTTTTGCAGATTCTAAAACCTGATTTCCACCAGAAAAAACTACTTTAATTTTGGGTAATATTACTTCCCAATCAGCTTTTGGTGCCTTATCAACAGCTAAGAAGTCCAAGACATGAAAAATAGACGTGATACCATCTATAGATAACAGCTGATTAATAAACCTTGGTTGTGTTGCTTCAACTTTTTTATATGTGTTAGATAACTTGTCTTCTCTTGTATATGACAAAACAACTTTCATTGTATTTGGACTTGGTGTTGGCTCTATACGTAAAATTTCCATATACTTTATTCCCCCCGAATACTAGTTGATGAAAAATTTATTCGAATACAGCCTCTACTTTTGGCAATACCGTTTCCCAATTTGCGTCATTTTCTTTATCTACTGAAATAAAGTCCATAACATGGAAAATTGATTTAACACCTTCAATCTTTAAGATGTCATTAATAAATGCTGGCTGTGAATCATCAACTTTAGTATACGTATCTGATGTCATACCTTCTCTGGTTTCACTAAGTGTAATCTTCATTGTGTTGTGGTTCGGTGTTTCTGATATAGATATAATATGCATTTGACTTCCTCCTATTGAAGTTCATTTCCTAATTGTTTTATTTCTTTCCCTATTGAACACTCATTGATACAAAAATGATGTGCCTTCGTTTTCCCCTCTAATTTACGCAGACGAGTTTTGATTGGACATTGATTGCAATAAGTATTCATTAAATCATCTATTTTCGCGAGTGCATTTTGCTCTGAAAAAGTTAAAATACGCGACACTTCCTTTATTACTTCAAAATATTGCAACCTTGTAAATAAGTGTTACTGTTTTAAATTTGACATAAAAATATTATAACATTTTTGACCCTAAGATTTGAATGAAACCTTTTACAATTCTATACGTAAAATGTATTTATATTCAATTACTATTGCATCGCAAACGATTTTTCAGTAAAATAAGTAAGTTATTTATTGAGCGGTTTCTAAACACCCGCATGATCAAAATTTAGGAGGACATTTTAATATGTATAATGAAATTTTAGGACTAGTTACGTTTTTTGCAACGTTTGTACTTATGGTACTTATGTATCGTTTTTTCGGTAAGCAAGGTTTGATTGCATGGGTTGCTATTGGCACAATCATCGCCAATATACAAGTAATTAAAACAGTAGAAATTTTTGGTATTTCAGCAACATTAGGAAATGTTATGTTTGCTTCTATTTATTTAGCAACAGATATATTAAATGATATCTATGGGCGTAGGGTTGCAAAAAGAGCAGTTTGGTTAGGCTTTTCTTCAACATTAATTATGATTATTGTTATGCAATTATCATTACATTTTATTCCTGCACCAGAAGATATGGCACAAAAAGCATTGCACGCAATCTTTGATGTTGTACCACGTATTGCATTAGCATCTATCATCGCATATATTATCGGTCAACATATTGATGTATTTATCTTTTCACTAATTAAAAAGGTGTTTAGTTCTGACAAAACATTTTTCATCCGAGCATATGGTAGTACGTTTTTAAGCTCAATAATTGATACAGCATTATTTGTAGCAATTGCATTCGTTGGAAGTTTACCTGGTACAGTTGTATTTGAAATATTTATTACAACATACGTACTAAAATTATTGTCAACGATTTTCAATGTACCATTCGGCTATATTGCTAAATCTTTTTATCGTAAAGGGAAAATTGATAAGTTAGATCAAGGATATTAAAAGACTTCAAATAAATTTTTTATGACATATATTTGAAAATGTTTTATCAAGATGATTTTTTAATTATGAAGTCTATTACAGCTACTATGAATTAAAAACATTTCAGACTCAGCCATAATTTTTAACACGTATTACTTAACTTAAGTGATGCGTGTTTTTTAATGGATTGTTCAACATATTTTGTATTACAGTAAAAGTAACTTTAACTAAGTATTGAAAAGAAAGTAGGTTAATTATGGCGAAAATTAATTTTGATGCTGCGACAAAAGGAAATCCAGGAGTAAGTACGTGTGCCATTGTAATAAAAGAAGATGAGCAGCATTATACATATACGCACGAGTTAGGTGAAATGGATAATCACACTGCTGAATGGGCTGCTTGTATTTATGCATTAAAACATGCACGTGAATTAAATGTTCACAACGCACTATTATATACTGACTCAAAATTAATTGCAGATAGTGTTGAAGCAGGATATGTGAAAAACGCAAAATTCAAACCTTATTTTGATCAAATAGAAATATTTGAAAAAGATTTTGATTTATTATTTGTTAAATGGATACCAAGAGAACAAAACAAAGAAGCGAATCAATACGCACAGCAAGCACTTTATAAATTAGTAAAAAAGCATAAATAAAAGGAGCACCGACTGATGTGAAGTCAATCGGCGCTCCTCTTCTTATCGAAGAAGCGAATTATTTTTTATTTTTTTTAGATTTCTTTTTCTTCTTTTTAGCTGATATCTTTTTAGAAGCATTTTTTGACGTTGAATTTTTGCCTTTTGATTGATTATTTTTTTGATTTTTCTTTTCAACCAATAATAAAGGTACGTCCTCATCCTTAGATTCAATACTAGTTGTTGTTTCAACATTTTCCTCTTTATCTTTGCGACGTTTTGCAATTAAGATTGGTGAATGTTCGTTATCTTGTAACACTTTTTCATCTGTGTTTTCATTTGTAACTTCAACATCTTCTTCATCTTCTTTTCTGCGACGTTTAGCAAATAATAGTGGTAAATGCTTAATTCCGTCTAAAGCATCTTTTTTCGTATCTTTATTATTTTCTCGAATTTCTAATTCTTCCTCATCATCTTCTTTACGACGACGTTTTGCGATGAAGAACCAGAAGCTTGCAAGTAAACCAGATATTCCTACAACTCCTAGTGCCCCTTTAAGAACATTAGAGAAATTGTTACCGAAGTGACGCATATGAAGCGGATCAATGTCATCATCTTCTTCGTGTTTCTTCTTACGTCCATTCGTCGAATTGTTATATGGATGATTTGTAGTGCCATAACCAACTCGTGAATTTCCAGATTCGTGAATTACTATATTTCTTGGTTGCGTACTATTCTCAATCGGTATAATTTGAACTGCTAAAATACGAGCGATACCTTTATTTAAAGCATCTTCAACTTCTTGAGTCGAATGTGCACTGTTAATATTTCTAATTGTATCAAGCACAATTTCTTTAATATGATTTATAGCAATTTGTTTTTCATCAGCTGTACCAATTGTACTATTTCGAATACTATCAAGTTTATCATTAGAAATATCTTTTACCCTTGATATAGCTTGTTGTTTTTTCTTAACTAATTCAACACTAGTTGGGCTTACCGTACTAATTTGTGAGTTAAATTGACTTAACTGTTCCTTAATATCAGCAATGTTTTGTGCACGTTGAATAGCTTTAATTGTATGATCTTTTAATTGATTTAAAATAGCTATTGCTGCTTCTTTTTCTTTATCTGTCAGATCTGTGCGTGCATGTATTTCATCAATTTTATGCTGAATTTCAACTTCAATCGCTTTGATAGCATTAGCTTTGGCTTGATCAATAGTAAATTGATTTGGATTAAATTGTTCGATGTGTGCTTGTTCTTGGTGTTGAACTTCTTCAACTGAGTGAACATTAGGTGCATTATTAATATAATCAATTGCTTGTTGTTTAAGCTTATTAACTTCTGCAATTGCTGCTTCTTTTTGTTCAGGTGTTAATGTATCGTCGTTATTGATGTCGTTAACCTTTTGTTGTGCAGCATTTTCAATTGATTGAATCGCTTGCTGTTTCGCAATTGTTAATTCTTTTTCAATCACTTTAACTGGAACATCAACAATCACTTTTGTTCCATCAAGTAAAGTAACTTCAACTTTTGCTGTTAAGCTATCTGAAATGTTACCTGTAGACGGTGTTTCGATTACTTTCGCTGTAATCTGATCTATTAGGTTAATATGTGCTAGAACATCTTGTTCTGTAATGATGTCATCACGGTGTATGATTAGTTCACCATTTACAAGTATTTGTTCAGGTGTGGCTTCTGAAATATCGTTTACAGCAGGTTGTTCGTCAGCTTCCCATACATGCGTATTTCTAATATCATCTAAACCTAAATCTAAACCTTTATTTAATTGATCTTTTGTTTGAGCATTTTCAATATTTTGTAATGCTCGTTTTTCAGCTTCGTCAATTTCTTTAAGTGCTTTCGCTTTTTGCTCAGATGTTAAATTGGTATTTGAATTGATTTGATCACGCTTAGCATTTGCTAATGATTTTATTGTATTTTTCGCATCTTCTTTAGTTTTCACTAAATCTTGGATAGCTTGTAATGCTTGTGCTAAATGCTCTTTTGCTTGTTCAATTTCTTCTTTAGTCATCGCATTGTTTATGTCGTTATGACCTTGTTCAAGTATTTGATTGATTTTATCTTTAAGTGCTTGTTTTTCCTTATCTGTTAGATTTGGATTTTGATCGATTGCATCAATTAAAGCTTGAACACGTTTATCAACATCTTGTTTCGCATCTTCTTTAGTTCTCACTAGATCTTTGATGGCTTGTAATGCTTGTGCTAAATGCTCTTTTGCTTGTTCAATCTCTTCTTTAGTCATCGCATTGTTTATGTCGTTATGACCTTGTTCAAGTATTTGATTGATTTTATCTTTGAGTGCTTGTTTTTCCTTATCTGTTAGATTCGGATTTTGATCGATCGCATCAATTAAAGCTTGAACACGTTTATCAACATCTTTATTTGTATCAATTTTAGCTTTCGGTATTTCATTTGCGTGCACTTGTATAATCGCTTGGTTACCAGCTGTTTGAACTTCAGTTACAGTTTGATTACTTAAAGATTTATTAATGTTGTTAATAATATTGTTTGCTAATTCTTCTGCTTTATTTTTCGCAATAAGTTTGTCTTGATCAGTTGCATTTGATGCTTCGATTTCTTTCAATTTATCAGCTAATGCTTGGTTAACTGCTTGAATTGCTTTTTCTTTGGCTTCTTGTAGACGTTGCTCACCATTAAGATTTTGAATTGCATCGTTTACTGTTTGAATTGCACCATTGATTTCATTCACATTTGTGTTATCACTATTTGTTAACACATTAGCTAGACGTTTCGCATCAACAAAGTTTGATTTAGCATTGTCATCAGCATTTCGATAATTAACAGTTTGTTCTACATTTGGAATTTCATTGTCAACTAGGTGCTTCAATGCTTCCATTGCGTCATTCAAGTCGATTTGATTATTAACAATATCTTTTACACCTGCTACAGTATCGGCATTATTAATGGCTTGATGTGCAAGATCTTGTTGTTGTTTATTTAAGCCATTTAATGTATCGATATATGCATTTGCTTTTTCTTTGGCATGTGCAAGGTTTTGATCGCCGTTTAAAGCTTTTTGCGCATCGATAATATTTTGTTTCATTCGCTCAACTTCAGCTTTAGTGATTGCACTACCTTGAAGTTTATCTAACTCATTTGCTGCATTCATAACGGCATTATCATAATTCGATTTTAAGTTATCATCTGCATTTTGGTAATTTGAACTACTAATAACATTTAAGTGATGCTCATCAATATATTGCTGTAAGCCACCCATTACTTCATCTAATTGTTTAGCCCTATTAATCGCTCGAGACACTTTGTTAAGTGTTTCAGCATTATTAATTTGTTGCATTGCTAATTGTTTTTGTGCATGGTTTAACTGTGCTAATTGATCTAATCTTTGTAACGCTTCAGATTTACGATTGTTTAGTCTTTCTTCTCCGTTTAATGCATTCTTAGCTGCAGTAACTGCTTCATTTAATTTAATAACTTGATCTGAAGTTAAATTTTGACCTGTCGTTTTATCAAGTGCTTGTTTCGCATTTTCAACTGCTTCATCATATGCACGCTTCAATTGCGTATCTGCATTGACATAATTCGTACTACCTTTCGGACGACCTTCATTTTCAGAAATATCTTGAGACAATTGACCCATTGAACTATTTAGCACTTTAGCTTCATCTACAATTTGTTGAATTTCATTTAAATCATTTGACTGATTAATTCTGCCTTTAAATCCATCTTGTTGTGCATGATTTAATGCATTTAATTGATCAATGTCATGTTTACCATTTGTTTTAGCAATAGCCACACGTTCATCGCCATTTAATGCTTGTTTGGCATTTAAGATGTTTTGAAGAGCTTGATCTAATTGTTGCTTATTTACATTTTGTTTCAATACATTTTCAGCATCAGTAATAGCTTGTTTATATGCATTTTGCTTATCTGAATCTGCTTGAGTGTAATCTATAGTTTGCTCAACGTTTGTATGCGCATTAACCGCTTGTTGTAATTGATCCATAGATTGGTTCAATTGCGTTGCTTGATCTACTAGTTCAGCTATTGGTTGAAGCATAGTCGCTTGATCAATGTCTTGTTTAGCAGTTGCAATCTGATCAACATTTAAATGTGTTAATTGGTCAATGTTTTGCTTCGCTTGTGCTTTAGCTTCAGTGACTCTCTCATTACCATTTAACTCATTTTCTTTTTCTTGAAGCTTAGTTAACGCTTGTTCAACTGCGTCTTTATTAGCATTTGAACCATTAGTAGGGTTAATAATGCTTTGCGCAGCTTGTAACGCTTGATTCACTGCTTCTTTTTTATCCGTTGACGCTTCAGTGTAATTTGGACGAGCCTTATCTGTGTTAACTTGATCTACTTTGTTCTTCAATGTTTCCATCGCATGATCAAGTTCAGTTGCTGTTTGAACATGTTGTGCAACTTCTGTTCTTGTAGGTGCTGCATTAATAGCATCTGTTAATGATTGTTGTTGTGCATGATTTAAGTTTGGTAATGCATTAACAGTCGTTACTGCTTGTTGTTGATCATGAGCAAGTTTTTGATCACCATGTAGGTTATCTTTTGCAGTAGTAACAACTTGTGTCAATTGCTCTACTTGTGACTTATCAAGTGTTGGATTACCTGCTTGGTCAATTAAATCTTTCGCATTTTGAACTGCTTCTTGATATGCATCTTTTTGCAGCTTATCTTCATTGATAAACTTGCTACCAGATTCAGTTTGTGGTTGATCTTGGATGCTATCACGTAATGATTGCATTGCTTGATTTAATGCATTTGCTTCAGCTAATTTTTGAGCTACTTCGCCACGAGTTGCTGCATTGTTTATTTGACTTTCAAGTGCTTGACGTTGCGGACCATTCAAACCATTTAATTGATTTAAATCAGTAACCGCATGTTGTTTATCGTCTGCTAGTTTTTGATCACCGTGTAGGTTATCTTTAGCTTGGTTAACAGCTTGTGTCAATTGTTCTATTTGCGCTTTATCAAGTGTAGGATTTGATGTTTGATTAATTAAATCTTTCGCGTTTTGTACCGCTTCTTGATATGCATCTTTTTGCGGTTGATCTTCATTGATAAACTTGCTATTCGCTTCTGTTTGCTGTTGATCTTGAATACTATTACGTAAATCTTCCATTGCTTGGTTAAGGGCTTGTGCTTCAGCTAATTTTTGTGCTACTTCATCGCGAGTCGCTGCTTGATTAATTTGATTTTCAAGTGCTTGACGTTGCGGTGCATTCAAATTAGATAAATTATTTATCGATTCATTAGCGTGTTGTTTATCATCAGCTAGTTTTTGATCACCATGTAAATTGTTTTTAGCATCAGTTACTGCCTGTGTCGCTTGATCAATAATTGATTTAGCTAATGTAGGATCAGTTGTTTTGTTGATCAAATCTTTTGCACGTTGTACCGCTTGTGTATATGCATCTTTTTGCGCTTGATCTTCGTTAATAAACTTGCTACCCGCTTCTGTTTGTGGTTGATCTTGAATGCTATTTTTCAATGCTTGCATTGCTTCATTTAATGCTTGTGCTTGTGCAATAATTTCAGCCACTTTCTCACGAGTTGCAGCATTATTTATTTGATTTTCTAGCGCTTGTTGTTGAGCTGGTGACAATTGATCTAAATGATCTAGAGAATTTCCAGCTGTTTGCTTATCTTGAGCTAAGCGTTCAACTCCGTCCAACGAATTTTTAGATGACATTACTGCTTGCGTTGCACTTGATACATTACCTTTATTAATTGTTGGATTATTTAATCCTGCAATGATAGACTCAGCATTTTGAACTGCTTCATCATATGCTTGTTTTTTATTCAGTTCTGCATTGACATAGGCACTGCTCGCACGTGTTGCATCTTTGTCAGCAATACTTTGTTGCAATGTATTCATAAGTTGATCTAATGCTTGTGCTTCAGTCAAATCATGGTTAACGGCTGTTCTAGTTGTTTCACTATCAATTAACGTATCTTCCATATGTTTTTGAGCATTGTTTAGATGCGCTAATTGGCTAACCGTTTGTTTCGCACGATCTTTATCATTTTGTAATTTCACATCACCATGTAATGCTGCTTTCGTTGTATTCACAGTTGTCGCTGCTTGATTAATTGCGTTATTATCTAACGTTGCTGTTTGTTCATTGATAATATTATTTGCAGCTTGAACAGCTTGATTATAATTTTGTTGTTCTGGTTGATCTTCATTGATATAAACGCTATTCGCTTTAGTTGCTGCGTTATCTGAAATACTTTCTCTTAAACCATGCATTGCTTGGTTAAGCGTATTCGCATTTTGCTCAATTTGAAGAACCGCGGTAACTAAAGTTGCAGCTGTAACTTGGTCTTTTAATGCTATTTTTTGAGGATCATTTAAGCTTGTTAAAGATTCAATTGCTTGCGCTGCATTTGCTTTAGCAACTTGTAAATTATGATCTCCGTTTAACGCTTGAAGAGTAGTTTGAACTTTAGTTATAGCTTGTTCTACTTCTGTTTGGTTCGCATTTTGACCAGTTTGTTTGTTAATTATAGCTTCTGCTTCATTTACTGCTGTAGTATAAGCAGTTTGTTTATCAGTATCAGCATTGACATAGTTGCCACGTTGTTCAACTTCTTGATGATTCGCAATCGTATTAATCAAGTTACCCATTGCTGTATTTAAAGCTTCTGCTGTTTGCTTATGACCATTAACTGTTGCAATATCTGATGATTGTGTAATTTGTGATTGTAACTGTTGCTTTTGCGCATTATTCAAATGATCTAATTGATTAAGTCTGTTGTTTGCTTGTTGTTTAGCTGCTGTAAGGTTTTCATCACCATCTAATGTAACTTTCGTGTTATTCACTTGTGTCGTTGCACTATTAACTTCATCTGGATTCATCGTAGGTGACGTTGTTTGATTAATGATGTTTTTAGCAGCTGTTACAGCTTGGTTATAGTCATTTTGTCTTTGCGCAGTTGCATCATGATAATCTTCAGATGCTAATGTCGCTTGGTTATCCGCAATACTATTTCTTAATAATTCCATTGCATGATCTAACGCTTGTGCTTTTTGATTTATCGTAGTGACATCTGTAACAAGTGGCGCTTGAGTAATTTGACTTTCAAATGAATGTTTTTGTGCATCATTTAAGTGTGTTAGATTCGCCAGTTGTTGTTTCGCTTGTTGCTTAGCATTCGCTAAATTATCATTACCATTTAATGCTTGTTTCGCTGTATTCACTTCATTAGTGATGCTTTCAACTTGGGCTTGTACTTCATTAGTACCACTTTGTTCATTTAGTAATGCTTCAGCTTTTGCTACTGCCTGTTTATACGCATTTTGTTTGTCAGGATCTGCATTTAAGTAATTACCATCCGCTAATGTTTGAGCCTTATCATTAATAGCTTGTGATAATTGATCCATTGCATGATCTAGGCTTGTTGCTGTTTGTTTAACTTGAGTTACTGTAGCAATTTCAGGCGATTGATCGATTTGACCTTTTAATGCTTGTTTTTGAGCATCGTTTAAATGCGTCATTGCATTGACAGCATCTTTAGCATTTTGTTTTTCAGTTGCCAATTTAGCTTCACCATTTAAACCATTTTTAGCATCAGTCACTTGAGTTAATGCACGTGTAATGTCATCTGGGTTAAGCGTTGGATTTGTCGTTTGATTGATAATACCTTCCGCTTGAGACACTGCATTTGTATATGCCGTTTGTTTATCGGCATCAGCATCGTGGTAGTTCTCACTTGATTTTACAGTATCTTTGTTTGCAATACCTTGTTTCAAGTTACCCATTGCTGTATTCACATTTTGTGCATTTTGTTTAGTTTGTTCAACTGTAGCTAACGCTTGTGCTTGATTGATTTGGTTTCGTAATGCATCACGTTGTGGTTGATTTAAGTCACGTAACGTATCAAGATTTGCTATAGCTTCTTGTTTCGCTTGTGCTAATTTTTCATCACCGTTTAAAGCATCTTTCGCTTGATTCATAGTTGTAACTGCTTGGGTTACTGCATCAGGTGTTAATACGGGTGTTAGTGTGCCATTTGCGATTTGTTGCGCTTGGTTAGCTGCATTGTTATATGCTTGTTGTTTATCTTGATCCGCTTGTGTAAAGTCAACTGATTGTGGTACTTGACTGTTTGCTTGAATTTGTTGTTTCAACGTACCCATTGCATTATTTAATGCATCAGCATTTTGCTTAATAGCATTAACACCTGTAACAAGTTCTGCATGTGACACTTGGTCTTTTAACGCTGCTTTTTGTGGTTGATTTAAGTTTGGTAACTGATCAATGGCTGTATTCGCATTGTCTTTGGCAACTTGTAAGTTGTGATTACCGTTTAAATCACCCTTAGATTGAGTCACTTGTTGTAACGCTTGAGCCACTTGTTGTGGATCTACGTTTGCATTTGGTGTACCACTAATAATTTGTTCAGCATGTGTTACGGCATTGTTATATGCATTTTGCTTATCAGGATCTGCATTGACAAAGTTACCATTTGCTTTAGTTTGCTCTTTATCTGCAATTCCTTGTTTCAATTGTGTCATTGCTTGATTTAAATCTTGTGCTGTTTGCTTAACCGCGTTTACATTTGCAACAGTTTGCGCAGCATCGGCTTGTTGTTTTAACGCATCTTTTTGTGCTTGATTTAAATCATTTGCATTTGTAATTACTTGTTTCGCTGCATCTTTTGCACGTTGTACATTGTCATTACCATTTAATGCTTGTTTCGCTTCGTTCACGCGTTGCATCGCTTGTTCCACTTCAGTTTGACTTGCATTACCACCATTTGCTTTAGATAAAATACCTTCTGCATGTGCAACTGCATTAGTATAAGCATCTTTCTTAGCTTGATCTGCATCAGTAAAGTTAATGCTATTTAATGTCTCAGTTTTATCTTGTAATGCATTACTTAAGTTAGTCATTGCATTATTCAGATTTTGAGCATTTTGCTTAACATGATTAACTGTTGCAATATCAGGTGCTTGTTCAACTTGCGTTGTTAACGCTTGTTTTTGGGCATCATTTAAATGATCTAATGTACCAAGCGTTGACTTAGCATCTTGTTTAGCATCAGCTAATTTTTGATTACCGTTAAGTGCTTGATTTGTGTCATTTACTTTTGTTAATGCTTGTTGAATTGTATTTGGATCCATTGTTGGATTTGTTGTTTGTTTCAACAATTCTTCTGCTTTTGTTACTGCATTATCATATGCTGTTTGTTTGTCAGTATCAGCATCGTGATAGTTTTCGCTACCTTTAATTTGTGCTTTATCAGCAATACCTTGTTTCAATTGTGTCATCGCATCATTAAGCGTTGTTGCTGCTTGTTGAATTGCATTGACGTTTGGTACAAGTGTACCTTGCGTAATTTGTCTGTTATATTCGTCACGTTGCGCTTGATTCAAGTTTGGCAATTGCTCAATAGCATGTTGAACATTTTGTTTCGCAGTTGCTAAGTTCGTATTACCATTTAAATCATTTTTAGCTTGTGTAACTTTATTTAATGCTGCAGTAATTTCACTAGGTGTAACGACAACATCAGGCGAACCACTAATTAATGCTTCAGCTTTGGCTATTGCTTGTTTATATGCATTTTGTTTATCAGGATCTGCATTGACAAAGTTACCATCTGCTTTCGTTTGATCTTTATCTGCAATTCCTTGTTTTAATTGTGTCATCGCATTATTTAACTCTTGAGCCGTTTGTTTAATATTGTTCACTCCAGCTACAGTCGTTGCATTTTGTGCTTGTTGTTTTAATGCATTTTTCTGTAATTGGTTAAGATCATTAGAGTTATTAATTAAAGCAGTTGCTTCGTCTTTTGCATGTTGAACATTGGCATTACCATTTAATGCTTGTTTTGCGACACTAACTTGTTGTATTGCTTGCTCAACTTCAGTTTGTGTTGCATTGCCGCCGTTAGCTTTTGAAATAATATTTTCAGCATTTGTAACAGCAGTGTTATATGCTTGTTGTTTTGCTTGATCTGCATCAGTGAAGTTAACTGCTGCTTTAGTAGCATCTTTGTCAGCAATCGCTTGTTTCAAGTTACCCATCGCTGTATTTAAGTTTTGCGCATTTTGTTTAATTTGATTTGCTTCATCAACAGTATGCGCGCCATTAATTTGATCAGTAACAGTTTGTTTCTGCGCATTATTTAAGTTATCTAATGAACCTAAAGATTGCGTCGATTGTTGCTTAGCTGCCTCTAAATTTTCATTACCATTCAAAGCATTTTTAGACGTACTTACTTGTCCAGCAGCTTGAGTGATTACCGTCGCATCTAATGTTGGATTAGTCGTTTGATTGATAATACCTTGTGCAGTTGTTACTGCATTATTGTATGCATGCTGTTTATTCGGATTTGCATCGGTATAATTTTGGTTTTGTTTTGTTGTCGCATTATCTGCAATGCTTTGACGTAATTTATCCATTGCTGCATCAACATTGTTTGCTTTTTGTTCATTACCTTGTGCTTCTGCAACAGTAGTCGATTGTTGTACCAATTGTTTTAATGCCTCTTTTTGTGCATTTGTTAAATGGCTTAGACCGTCAATTGCTGTATTCGCATGTTGCTTAGCTTTTTCAAGGTTTTGAGAACCATTAAGCGCTGCTTTTGTTGCATTCACTTGATTCATAGCTGCTTCAACTTGATCTTTAGGTACATTCGTACCTGTAGATTTATTTAAAATACTTTCAGCATTATGAACCGCTTCATTGTATGCATTTTTCTTCTCTGGATCTGCATCTGCAAAGTTTTGACTGCCAAGTGTAGTGTCTTTATCATTCAAGCTGTTTTTCAAGTTACCCATCGCTGTATTCAGTTCCTGAGCTGTTTGAATGGCTTGCGTTACTTCAGCTATAGTGTGCGCTTGATTGATGCTTCCAGTAACAGCACCTTTTTGTGCATTGTTTAAGTTATCTAACGTAGATAATGTTTGATTTGCATTGTTTTTAGCATCTGTTACTTTTCTATCACCATTTAACGCTTGCTTAGTAGTTGTTACAGTTGAAAGTGCTGCTTCAACTTGTGATTGGTTCGCATTTGTACCATTTGCTTGATTAATAATATTTTCAGCTGCAGTTATCGCATTGTTGTATGCTGTTTGTTTTTCTGGATCTGCATCTGTAAAGTTAACACTTTGTTTCACTTGATCTTTGTCATGGATTCCGTTGATTAAGCGTTCCATTGCTTGATCTAATTGTTCAGCTTTTGTCTTCACTTGATTTACTGTGCTGATGTTTGGTGCATTTGTCACTTGCGTTTTTAAATCTTGCTTTTGAGCATTATTTAAATGACTTAATTGGTTGATGTTAGCAATTGTTTCTTGCTTTTTATTCGCTAAGTTATGTACACCATTAAGCGCAGTTTTGTTTGTGTTCACTTGATTAGCTGCTTGTGTTACTGCAGATGGATCAAGTGTTGGTTGATTAGTTGCATTAATGATATTTTCAGCACTAGTAACAGCTGTGTTGTATGCATTTTGTTTATCCGTATCTGCATCAACATATGGTTGACTCGCTTTTACTTCATCTTTATTCGCAATGCTATTTCGAAGTTGATTCATGGCATTGTTAAGATTTGTAGCGTTGTCTTTCACACTTTGTACACCAGTTACTTGTGTCGCATTATCAATTTGGCCAGTAATATTTTGTTTTTGTGCATCAGATAAATGTGTCATTTGACGTAATGCATCTTTAGCTTGTTGCTTCGCAGTTGCTAAGTTTGAATCACCATTTAAACCTGTTTCAGCATTATTTACACGTTGTGTTGCCGTTGTGACATCAGCTGCATTTGTAATCACATTAGGTGAACCATTTACAATGTTTTTCGCTGCATTATATGCATCTGTGTAAGCACCTTGTTTATCAGGACTCGCGTTAGTGTAATTACCACCAGCTACAATTGTGTCATGATCAGCAATTGCTTGTTTTAATTGATTCATCGCATTATTAAGTGATGTAGCACTATTTTTCAGGTCAGTTACACCTGATACGCGTTGTGTAGCGTTCACTTGTTGTTTTAATGCTGTTTTTTGCGGTGTATTCAAATGTGTCAAGTTATCGATAGCTTGTGTAGCTTCAGTTTTAGCGCGTTGTAAATTCGCGTCACCGTTTAAAGCATTTTCAGTAGACGTTACACTTTGAATTGCTTGTTCAACAGCTTGCTTATCTTTATTCGCGCCTTGATCTTTATTTAAGTAAGATTCAGCTTGTGTGATGGCATTATCAAATGCTGACTTCTTAGTTGGATCTGCGTCGATGTAGTTTTCGCTCGCTTTAGTTTGATCTTTATTTGCGATTGCTGATTGTAATCGTTGCATTGCGTTATCTAAATCTTGCGCTTTCGTTTTAACTCCATTTACACCGTTGACTGTTGTAGCGCCATCGATTTGTAATGTTAAATCTTGTTTTTGTGCATTATTTAAGTGTGTTAATGTACCTAAGTTTGCTTTAGCATCTGATTTTGCTTGTCTTACATTTGCATCACCGTTTAAAGTATTCTTAGCAGTCGTTACTCGACTTAATGCGGATTCAACTTGTGCTTTTGTCATATTTTGACCGTGTGCTTTATCTAAAATACCTTGCGCATTCGTAACAGCATTTGTGTAAGCATCTTTCTTACCTTGGTCAGCATCTGTAAAGTTCACTTGTTGTTTAACAGTGTTTTGGTCATTAATACCATTTTGAAGTTGACCCATTGCTGTATTTAATTCATTAGCAGTATTTTGTGCAGCAGTTACTTCTGCTACTGTCGTTGCATTGTCGATTTGACTAGTTGCCGCAGTTGATTGCGCGTTATTCAAGTTACTATATGAAGCTAATGCACGTTTCGCTGCTTCTTTCGCTTGAGCAACTTTATTATCACCATTCAAGTCATTTTTAGCTTGATTCAATTGGCTAAGCGCTGCTTGAACTTGTGTTTCATTCGCGTTGCTGCCATTAGCATTAGTAATTGCTTCTGCTTGTGTAACCGCAGTATCATACGCTTGTTGTTTAGGTTGATCCGTATCTGTGTAATTGACACTACGTTTCGTATTATCCTTTTCAGCAAGTGCATGTTTCAAATTACCCATTGCTGTGTTTAACGATGTTGCTTTATTTTTAGCCGCTGTGACAGCTGCAAGATTTGGTGCTTGATCCACTTCAGCATTTGCCGCAGTTCGTTGTGCATTGTTCAAGTCTGTCAAACGACCGATATCTGATTTCGCAGTTTGTTTTGCTGCTGCTAATTTTTCATCACCGTTCAATGCAGACTTCGCACTGTTCACTTGGCTAGCTTTTTGGTTAATCGTATCTGGATTCATTTCAGGATTATTCGTTGCACTAATAATACCCTCAGCATCAGATACTGCACGGTTGTATGCATTTTGTAAATCTGCATTCGCGTCTTGATAATCTTCGCTTGATTTAGTTGCATCTTTAGAAGCAATACTTTGTCTTAATTGATTCATTGCTTGATTTAAAGTACCAGCATTTGCTTGAATACCTTGAACACCAGCAACAGTCGTACCGCTTTCGATTTGCGATGTTAAGTTTGCTTTTTGAGCATTAGTTAAATGTGACATTGTCGCTAATTGTTGTTTAGCTGTGTTCTTAGCTTCATTTAATCGCGCGTCACCATTTAATGCTGACTTAGCAGTATTCACACGTTGTAATGCTTGTTCAACCGCTGCTTTATTGTCATTTGAACCAGCTGTTTTATCTAATAACGTTTTAGCTGCTGTTACAGCATCATTATATGCTGTTTGTTTATCTCTATCTGCATCAGTATATTTCTGAGCTGCTTTTGTAGCTGTTTCATCATTAATACCACTTTGTAAGTTGCTCATTGCAGTATTTAATTCAGATGCCGTTGTAGACACTTGATTTACACCTGCAACTGTTGTCGCACTATCAATTTGTGATTTCAAAGCTTCTTTTTGTGCATTATTAATAGACGTTAGGTTATTTAATGCATTTTTCGCGTTTGTCTTAGCATTCGCAACATTTTGATTACCGTTCAATTCGTTTTTAGCACGTTGTACATTTTGTAACGCAGTTTCGACACCGTCTTTTGCAGTATTTGGACCTTGTGCTTTATTTAAAATTTGTTCAGCTTGCGTCACTGCATTTGTATATGCATTACGTTTCGCCTCATCTGCATCAGTGAAGTTAACACCTTGCTTAATCGTATTTTGATCTTGAATACCATTTTTCAAGTTCGTCATAGCTGTATTTAATGCATCCGCATTATTTTGTGCTTGTGTTACTTCATTAACATGCGTTGCACCTTCGATTTGACGTTTCACTGCATCTTTTTGAGCGTCAGTTAAGTCACTTAAGCCATTCAAATGTTGCTTCGCATTTGTTTGCGCAGTTCTTAAGTTTTCTTGACCATTTAAGGCTTGTTGTTTAGCTGTCACTTGCTCTTTCGCTTGATTGATATCTTGCGCATTCATAGTTGGACTAGATGTTTGACCAATGATTGCTTTTGCTGCAGAAACTGCATTGTTGTAGTCAGTTTGTTTGCTTTGACTTGCATCAGTGTAGTTTTGAGCTGCTTTAATCGTTGATTCATTCGCAATGCTATCTCGTAGACCTTTCATTGCAGTGTTCAATGTTTGTGCATTATCACGAACAGTTTGAACATTTGGCAACGTCGTCGCTTGACCCACTTGTTCTTTAAGTTTTGCTTTTTGCGGACCATTTAATGAAGTTAAACCATCAATTGCTGTGTTAGCATTTTGTTTCGCTACTTCTAAATTATGATTACCGTTTAACTGCGTCTTCGCATTCGTTACTTGTGTTGCTGCATTTGTAACATCTGATGGTGTTAACGTTGGTGTTGGTGTACCACTAACGATATTTTCTGCAGCTGTCACTTTTTCATCATATGCTTGACGTTTATTCGCATCAGCATTGACATAGTTACCACTAGCTTTTATCTCAGTTTTATCAGCAATGGCATGTTTTAAAGCTGTCATCGCAGTATTTAATTCAGTCGCATTATGTTTGACACCATTTGCTGCAGATACGCGTCCCGCACTCGTTACTTGTGCTTTTAAAGCTTCTTTTTGTTTCGTATTTAAGTCCGAAGCATTTGTAATAGCTGTGTTAGCATCCTGTTTCGCACGATTTAAGTTTTGAATACCGTTTAATGCAGTATTGGTTTGTGTAACAGCTTGCATTGCTCTTTCAACATCTGCTTTAGATGTATTACCACCAGCTGTTTTATTTAAAATTGTAGCTGCTGCATTTACTGCTTGAGAATAAGCTGTTCGCTTAGCATCATCAGCATCTTGATAATTTTGACTTTGTAACGTCGTGTCTTTATCCCGAATTGATGATTCTAATTGACCCATAGCACCATCTAATTGTTGTGCTTTGACTTTAACTGTATTAACACCATCAATATTTGTTGCTTGTGTAATTTCATTATCTAATGCAGTACGTTGTGCATTATTAATGTGTGTTAATGCACCTAACGTTTGTTTCGCAGTGGTTTTAGCTTCATTTAATTTCGCATCACCGTTCAACGCCGTCTTCGTACTATTCACATTTTGTAATGCTTGTTCAACTGCTGCTTTGTCTACATTTTGACCACTAGCTTTTGTTAAAATTGCTTTCGCTGCAGATACTGCTTGATCATAAGCTGATTTCTTACTTGGCTCAGCATCTAGATATTTCTGAGTTTGTTTTGTTTGTGTCTCATCATTGATACCGTTTTGTAAACTATGCATTGCGTTATTTAATTCTGTTGCTTTTGCAGATTCTTGATTTACACCAGCTACTGTTGTTGCACCATCAATACTATGCGTTAACGCATCTTTTTGTGCATTGTTGATTGATGTAAGGTTATTCAAACCATTTTTTGCAGTTGTCTTAGCTTGAGCTAAGTTTTGTGCACCATTTAGTGCATGTTCTTTAGATGTCACTTGTGATGTTGCTTGCGTAATAGTACTTGGTTCCATCGTTGGGTTCGATGTTTGATTAATGATTGCTTGTGCTGAGGTTACTGCACTATCGTATTCATTACGATTATTTGGACTTGCGTCAGTGTAGTTTTGACCTGCTTTAATCGTTGCTTCATTCGCAATACTATCTTTCAAGCCTTTCATCGCTGTGTTCAACGTTTGAGAACTATTTTTCACGGTTTGAACGCCTTCTAATGTAGTCGCACTTTGAACTTGTTCTTTTAATTTTGCTTTTTGTGCATTATTCAATTGTGCTAAGCCATCAATTGTATTGTTAGCATGCTCTTTCGCTACACGTAAGTTGTTATCACCATTTAATGCTGTTTTAGCTGCATTTACTTGTGAAGTCGCACTATTTACGTCATTGACTGTTAATGTCGCATTCGGTGTACCACTAGTTATATTTTCAGCGTTCGTCACTTTTGAATCATACGCTTGACGTTTTTCTTGATCAGCATTGACATAATTACCGCTCGCTTTTGTTCTTTCTTTATCAGCAATAGCTGCTTTAAGTGCTGTCATCGCGCCGTTCAATTCAGTAGCTGTATGTTGAACATTATTTGCATCAGATACACGTTGTGCATTGTTAACTTGTGTTTTTAATGCATCTTTTTGTTTTTGGTTTAAGTCATGTGCGTTGTTAATTGTGTTCGTCGCATTTGTTTTAGCTTGAGCTAAGTTTTGAGTTCCATTTAACGCTGCTTTTGTTGTATTGACTTGATTCGCCATGCCATTAATCGCATTTACATCCATATTTGGATTGTTAGTTGCATTAATAACGGCATTGGCATTATTAACAGCAGTATTGTAATTATTTTTGTTGCTATCAGATGCATCAAGATAATTTTGACTTGTTTTCGTCGTATTATCATTTTGGATACTTGTACGTAATGCACCCATCGCAGTATTTAACGTATTCCCTTTATCTTTAACACCATTTACACCCGCTACATTTTGTGCTTGATCAACCTGATGCTTCAAGTTGTCCTTTTGTAATTGTGTTAAGTTTGGTAAACCATTAATTGTATTTGTAGCTGTTGTCTTCGCAGTTCTTAAGTTTTCAGTACCATTTAAAGCAGCTTTCGCCCTTGTAACTGCATTTAATGCATTATCGACGTCTGCTTTAGATGTGTTTCCACCAGTTTGTTTATTTAAAATGCCTTCAGCCGCTGTGACAGCTTGCGTATATGCATTTCGTTTTGATTCATCCGCATCAAGATAATTTTGATTTCTTAATGTAGCATCTTTATCACTGATTGAACTTTGTAAACTATTCATTGCACCATCTAATGCATTGGCATTAGTTTTAACGGAATTGACATCATCCACCGTTGTTGCATGATTGATTTGACTTTCTAATGCAGTACGTTGCGTATTAGTAATATGGTTTAAAGTACCTAGATTTTGTTTCGCAGCTGCTTTAGCTTCTGTTAATTTAGCGTCACCATTCAATGCATCTTTCGTACTTGTGACTTGTTGTAAAGCACGGTCAACTGCTGCTTTATCTGAATTTGATCCAGTTTGTTTATTTAAAATTGCTTTCGCTGCAACTACAGCTTGATCATAAGCAGTTTTCTTACTTTGCTCTGCATCACGATATTTTTGAGTTTGTTTTGTTGCATTTTCATCGTCAATACCATGTTGTAATTGACCCATAGCTGTATTAAGTTCATTTGCAGTTTGTTGGATACTTGTTACATTTGCAACACGTTGTGCACTTGTCACTTGTACTTTCAGTGCATCTTTTTGCGCTTTATTTAAGTTAGTAGCACCATCGATGGCATTTGTTGCTGTTTGTTTTGCTTGCGTTAAATTATGTGTACCATCTAATGCATTTTTCGTTGATGTCACTTGTGTAGCGATTTGCTTAATTGCATTAGCATCCATATTTGGATTGCTTGTTGCATTAATGACACCATTAGCACTATCAACAGCATTGTTATAGTTTGTTTTGTTACTTTCTGTAGCATCAAGATAGTTTTGGCCATTTTTCGTAGCTGTGTTATCTTGAATGCTATTTCTTAACGTACCCATAGCACCATTTAAGGTGTTAGCACTTGATTTAACAGTATCTACACCTGCAACATTTTGTGCTTGTTGCACTTGTTGTTTCAATTTATCTTTTTGTGCAGTTGTTAAATGTTGAAGTCCGTTTATAGTAGTGTTTGCATTTGATTTAGCTTGCTCTAAATTATGGTTACCATTTAGGGCACCTTTCGCATTTGTCACTTGTGACAACGCGTTTTCAACGGCAGCTTTGTCTAAATTTGATCCACTATTTTTGTTTAAAATATTTTCTGCGTTCGTAACGGCTTGAGTATAAGCAGTTTTCTTATCTGAATCAGCATCATGATAGTTTTCGCTCGCTAAAGTATTCGCTTTATCATTAATACCATTTTGCAAGTTAGCCATCGCTGTATTCAATTGTGTACCTGTATGAGATACCGCTTCAACACCAGCTACTGTTGTTGCTTGATCAATTTTAGTTGTTAAGTCACGTTTTTGCGCATTATTAATTGAAGTTAAGTTATTTAATGCATTTTTAGCTGCATTCTTCGCATTTGTAACGTTTTGATCACCATTCAATGCATTTTTAGCACTTGAAACATTTTGAATAGCCGCTTCAACATCCTGTTTAGAAGTATTTGCACCTTGTGTTTTATTCAAGATTGTTTCAGCTCTACTTACTGCATTTGTATAAGCATCACGTTTAGCTTTATCTGCATCAGTGAAGTTAACACCTTGTTTAACTGTGTTTTGATCATGGATAGCTTGTTCCAAATTACTCATTTGCGTATTCAAATCAGTTGCTGCATTTTTAGCAGATGTTACCTCACTCACATGACCTGCATGATCAATTTGCGATGAGATTGCAGTTTTTTGGTTATTTGTTAAGTGTGATAATGTACTTAAGTTTTGCTTAGCAGTGTTTTTGGCATTGCTTAAGTTTTCAGCACCGTTTAGTCCATTATTAGCATTAGTAACTTGAGATGTTGCTTGGGTAATTGCACTAACATCCATAGTTGGATTATTAGTTTGATTAATGATGCTTTTCGCATTTGACACCGCGCTATTATATGCTGATTGGTTATTCGGACTTGCGTCAGTATAGTTTTGACTAGCTTTGACTGTTGTTTCGTTAGCAATACTATCTCTTAAGACTTTCATTGCATTATTCAATCCTTGTCCATTTGTTTGAACAGATTGTACATCTTCTAATCTATTAGCTTGTTCCACTTGTTCTTTTAATTTAGCTTTTTGAGGCGTATTTAATTGTGCTAATGCATCAATAGCAGTATTGGCGTTTTGTTTTGCTACACGTAATCTTTCGTCACCATTTAATTCTTGTTTCGCGCTGTTCACTTGATTAGCAGCAGCTGTTACTTCTGAAGGTGTTGTAACAACTGTTGGCGTACCGCTAATAATATGTTCAGCATTGGTAACTTTAGTTGTGTATGCATTTTGTTTAGTGCTATCGGCGTTAACATATTTACTACTTGCTAACGTATTCGTCTTATCTGCGATGGCATGTTTTAAAGTACCCATTGCCGTGTTCAGTTCAGTCACATTACGTTGTACATCTTGTGCATTAGAAACGCGTTGAGCACCATTGGCTTGTGTTTTTAATGCATCTTTTTGTTTTTGATTTAAATCAGATGCGCCATTGATTGCTGTAATCGCTGCTTGTTTCGCATTATTTAAGTTTTGCGTACCATTTAATGCATGTTTAGCACTATTAACATTATTAAGTGCTTGTTCGACTGCAGTTTTCGCTGTATTCGGTCCAGTTTGTTTATTTAAAATTGTTTCTGCAGCTGATACAGCTTGATTGTAAGTATTACGTTTTTGCTCATCAGCATCTAAGAAGTTTTGGCTCGCTAATGTTCCAGATTTATCGTTGATAGCAGTTTGTAAGTTACCCATTACGCCATCTAAACTGTTCGCACTTTGTTTAACAGATTCAACACCAGCTAAGTTTGTAGTTTGTGAAATTTGACTTGTTAAATCATTGCGTTGTGCTGTAGTGATATGTGTTAACGTACCTAAATGTTGTTTCGCTGCGTTTTGAGCTGCAATTAATTTTGCATCGCCATTCAATGCATCATTCGCAGTATTCACACGTTGCAATGCTGCTTCAACTGCATTTTGCGCAGTGTTTGGACCTGTCGATTTATTTAAAATCGCTTTCGCTGCAGCAATAGCATTATCATACTCTTGTTGTTTATTTGTATCAGCATCACGATATTTCTCAGATGATTTCACTTGAGATTCGTTGTTAATACCACTTTGTAAACTAGCCATAGCTTGGTTTAGATGTTGTGCATTTTGTTTTACAGAATCTACACCACTCACTCTTGTCGCACTAGTAATTTGGCTATTCAAATTGTTCTTTTGATTATCTGTAATACTTGTCAATGTGTTTAAGTATGTTTTCGCATTTTGTTTTGCTGTAGCTAAGTTTTCATCACCGTTAAGTGCTGTCTTAGTACTATTCACTTGCTCTGCTTTTTGTGTAATCGTACTTGGATTCATTTCCGGATTACTATTTGCATTAATAATCGTTTCAGCAGTAGCTACTGCGTTGTTATATGCTGTTTGCTTATCATTATTAGCATCTACGTAATCTTCACTTGCTTTAGTCGCATCTTTGTTGGCAATACTTTGTCTCAACGTATTCATCGCTTGATCTAATGTATTCGCATTTGATTGAACCGTTTGAACACCAGCGACAGTCGTACCACTGTTAATTTGATTTGTTAAATTCGTTTTTTGTGCAGTTGTTAAATGCGTCATATTATTTAACTGCTGTTTCGCTGTTTGCTTCGCTTGATCTAATAAACGCGTACCATCTAAGTTGTTTTTAGCTGAATTCACTTGATTCATCGCTTCAGTAACTTGATCTTTCGTTTTATTAGCGCCACGTGCTTGATTTAAAATATCTTTCGCAGCTTGTACTGCATTTGTGTATGCTGTTTTCTTACTTGGTGTCGCATCTTGATAATTTTGACTATTAAGTGTCGTTTGTTCATCATTGATTGCGCCTTGCAAGTTACCCATCGCTGTATTTAAATCTGTACCTTGTTGTTTAACAGTATTTACGCCAGCAATATTTGATGCAGCATTAATTTTAGATTTAACATCTGCTTTTTGTGCATTATTTAAATGTGGTAATGCATCAATTGCGCTTGCAGCATCTGTTTTAGATTGTGCTAATTTTTCATCACCATTTAATCCATTTTTATTAGTAGTAACAGCTGAAGTTGCAGGATTAACATCATCAACAGACATTGTCGGATTAGCAGTTTGATTAATGATTGTTTCAGCACTTGAAACAGCGCTGTTATATGCGTTTTGTTTAGCTGTATCTGCATCCGCATAATCTTCTGTACGTTTCACTTGATCTTTATCTGCAACAGCTTGTCTTAAATTACCCATTGCACTATTTAAGTTTGTTGCATTTTGCTTAATCGAATTAACTGTCTCGATTTGATGCGCACCATTAATTTGCGATTGTAAGTTTTGATGTTGTGCATTATTCAAGTTATTTAATTGACCTAATGCAGTGTTCGCTTCTTGTTTCGCAGTATTTAATTTTGTATTACCATTCAATGCTTGTTCTTTACTTGTGACATTTGACAATGCATTGTTAACATCACTTGGTGTTATAACTGGATGTTGTGCATTACCATTAATAATATCATTCGCATGGTTGTATGCATTGTTGTAATCATTTTTCTTATTAGTATCTGCGTTGACATAATTATCACTTTGTACGACTTGGTTATGATTAGCAACGCCACGTTTTAAACCTGTCATAGCAGTATTTAAGCTTTGAGTCGTTTGTTTAATATCATTTACTGCTTGTACATTTTGAGCGCTATTTACTTGTTGTGTTAATGCATTCTTTTGTGCTTGGTTTAAATCACTTGCATGCGTAATCGCATTTGTTGCTTCTGTTTTCGCACTTTGTAAGTTTTGTTGACCATCTAAAGCATCTTTCGTCGATTTAACAGATGCTGCTTTTTGGTTCACTGTATTAACATCCATCGTTGGATTATTTGTTTCTCCAATGACACCTTTAGCCGCAGTAACTGCATTATCATAAGCTTGTTTATTAGCTTGTGTTGCGTCAGTGTAATTTTGATTTGATTTAATTGCATTATTATCCGCAACACTTTCTTTTAGCTTAGTCATCGCATTATTTAAAGCTGTAATGTTAGACTTAATTGTTTCAAGTGCAGCATGATTTGGTGCAGTGTTAATTTGTTGCGTGAAATTATTTTGTTGTGCTTGGTTTAAGTTAGATGCACCATGTAACGTATTTAACGCTGGTTGTCTATCTAATGTTAATCCTTGACGTACTGTATTTAATTGATCCTTAGCTTGGTTTGCTTCTGCCACTTTATCATTGATATTATGGACAGTTGGGTTACCATTCAACACTTGATTAATTTCAGTTAACTTTTGACGTGCTGCTTGTAATTTTTGGTTATACGCATTTAACGAAGCGGTCGTCATACCTGTTGTATCCGTTGGTTGATTAATGCTTTGTTCTAATTGCGTTTTCGCAGTTTGAAGCGGTGCTTTATCTGGTGTTAACGCTTGACGTGCATGATCCAAATCAGATTTAGCTTGATTTGCTGCAGTCGTATTTGTATTGATTTGATCTACTGTAGGTGAACCTGCTAATACTTGATTGATTTGTTGAATCTTATTACGTGCAGCCGTTAACTTCGCATTATAAGCATTTACAGAGTCTTGCGTCATACCAGTTGTACTTGTTTGCGTGTCAATACTATGTTGTAGTTGAGTTTTCGCATTTTCTAAAGGTGCTTTATCGACAGTTAATCCATTACGCGCTTGATCAAGTGCTGATTTCGTAGCATTCGCTGCTGTCACGTTTTGACGAATCGTTGCAACATCTGGATGAGACGCTAATACACGATTGATTTCTTGAATTTTAGTTCTAGCTGCTGAAAGTTTTTCATTAAATGTAGCTACAGATGCACTTGTCATACCTGTCGTACTTGTATGCTGGTCAATATCATTTTGTAACTCTGTTTTAGCAATATTTAATGGTGCTAGGTCAGGTGTTAATCCAGCAATTGCTTGTTTTAAACTATTGTATTTTTCTTCTACTTTCGTTTTCTCAGAAGCAATTTGTTGGTCTGTTGCATCACCATTATTAATAACATTTTGTGCGTTTGTTGATTCTGTTTGACCCGCACGCTTAGCACTTTCATAAGCTTGGATTGATGATTGTGTCATACCATCAGTAGTTACTGATTTATTGATTTCTTCATCAAGTTTCGTCTTAGCTGTTCTTAAAGCACTATTATCAGCTAAAGGTACTAATTGATTAATAGCTTGTGTTAAACGTTCGTTTACACGATTTACATTTGTTAATGCTGTTTGTACTTCTTGTACTGTTCTAATTGGCTTTTGAATAATGGCATTAGCATTATTTTTAGCACTAGTTAAGTCACTTTGAAGTGCATGAATCGAATTATTATAGGCAGTGATACTTGCTGGTTTCTTACCAGTAGTTGTACCTGTGCGATTCAATTGTTGAACTGCTTGTTCCAATTCATGTGTATCTGCAGTTAAATCATGTTTCGCTTGATTTAAAGCTGTTAACGCATTATCTACACGATGTTTTTCATCTGAAATTTGTTGTGCAGATGCATCACCATTATCAATGATACGTTGCGCTGCCGTAATTTCAGTTTCTGCTTCACGTTTCTTCGCATTATAGTTATCAATACTTTGTTGCGTCATACCAGCAGTTGTCGGTACTTGGTTTACAGAACTTTGTAGATTATTTTTAGATGTCACTAATTGGCTATTATCTTCTTTATTTTGAAGTAATGCTTTAGCTTGATTAATCTTAGTTTGTGCTGCACGAACTTTAGTTAGTGCGTCAGAAACTTGTTGTGGTGTTGCACGCTCATTATTAATCACTTGTTGCGCTTCTGTTTTCGCAGTATTGATTTGTTGTTGCGCATTATGAATTGCATTATTGTACTGCGTAATTGTACCTGGCTTTTTACCTTCAGTACTTACTGGATCATCTAAATGGTTTTTAGCTGTGATTAACTCACGTTTATCCGCTTTTGTGAAAATGGACTCTTGTACTTCTTCAGTACTGCCATCATTGTAAGTTACTGTAACAGGAATCGTCGTTGTGCTACCACCAGCTAAATTAGTAGGCATTGCTGTGCCATTTTTAATTGTTGCAGTGCGTTTGTTGTTAGCTTGAACAGCATTGTTAATTTCAGCAGCTGTTACATTTGAACCATAATCTTTTACAATTTCAGTTGTGTTGACAGTATGAGTTGCCGGTGCAGTTAATGTACTTGGATTACTACTTGCTGAGTGACCTGTACCAGCTTTCGGCGTAATTGTGATTGTTGAATTTGGTTTTATAGTATTGGCATTGAACGTCACTTTACCAGTTTGTGCATCTAACGATACATAGTCAGGTTTATTTGCGATTGTCCATTGATTATTTTGACTAAGAACAACAGTAATTGTCTTACTATGTTCTACACCATTACCAATCTTTTCAGTGTAAGCAATATCCATTGCTTGTGTTGGATTAATTAAATGTCCTGATGGATTATTAGACGTGATATCAATATGACCATTTTGCCAAATTTTAGTAGTCGCCTGATTTGGTTGTGGTGCAACGACAGTAAAATCATCACTTCGTTGTTCATCACTGGCTGTTTCACCACTACCTTGAGTTGCAACAACTTGAATCGTGTCAGCTGGATTGAAAGTACCTGCTGCCACTGTAATGCCATTATTTGTTCCAACAATACCTGCCACATTAGCCGCTGAAGTTTCTTTTACCCATGGACTTGTGTTATTACGACGAGTAAAGGTTGTCACAACATTACCATTTCGTTTAATTACTAATTTATCAGCATATGTTGTTACATTACCGGTATGTGTATTAACTGTTTGATTCGCACCAGGTGTAATAGTAATAGCGCCTGCCGTTGTTTCAGTAAGCGTTGGTTTTGCTGGTTGTATATCTTTCACAACAAACTTAGCAGGTTGAGATGTCGCAAATGTATGACCATTATAGATGACATCATACTTAGCGTTAACGACTTTAGCCACGTTCGGTTTATTCATTGCTGTCCAGTTTGCATCATTTGTACCCGTAGTATCACGATTCCATTTATAAGTAAATCCATCAGTTGGCAATCCATTCGGATTTTCAATATGAATATAATTCGAAACTTGAGTTCCATTTGCTAATGTACCACCCACTGTTGTAGTATACGTATTTTGAGGAAAATCAAATTGATATACATTGACAGTTACAGGTAGACGTGTTGCTGTAGAGATACCAGGATAATTTACATCAATATTTAAATGTTGAACGCCAGCTTGCTGATTATTAGGTTGTTGGCCATTAACCCATGTTGCAGTTATACCTGTCGTATTTTGATTAGGCTCAAAAGAAACATAATCAATAGCATTCGTTCCATGTGTTAACGTTTGACCTTTTACATCACGTGTTACAGCTTTTGCAGTTGCTACAGGATAAACTTTTACAGGAATTTCAACATCCCTAGTACCTTGTCCATTCGGTAAAGTTACTACTGCAACTTTATTATAACTACCAACATTATTTTTCCAATTATTAGCATTATCTTGCCAAGCAACAGTTGCTCCTCTTGGTACATTTTGAATAAATCTTTCTACATGACCAAAGTCAAAATTCGTATCACCTTTAATATAAATTGGTCCTGTTGATGTAGGTTGTAATTGTGGTGTTACTCGCACAGAAGCACTATGATTTGAATCAATCTGTTTTCGTTCTGTTACATCAACTACTTGACCTTGATCATTTTGCGTTGTATAGGTAGCATGGTCGTCTACAAGTGATGAATAAACTTTGATATCCCCATTTGGTAGTGCATCACTTACTGTAATAATTGCTGTATTACCTCGGCCATATTCTGTATGTGTAATAGTTAATGGTGTATTATCAGCTTTCAATAATGTTAATGGTGAATTCGTAAGTACATTATTAATTTTAATTTGTTGGTTCGTTAATCCAGCTTTATATGTGACAGAGTTTCCATCTATCCTTGGAGCATCAGGTCTTACTAGTGCTAACACTTTAACATCTTCAGTTTGACCATTAGCATAAGTCACCCTAGCAGTTTTAGACTGCACACCTACAACTGTTGAATTAGGTCCATCATTGTTTAAAAATGCAAAAGACATTCTTGGTTCATCTTCCCATGATTGATTAATCGGTTTTAAATAATCTTTAGCGTAAAAGATATGTTCAACACCTGGGAATTGTCCAACTCTACTTGTAATAAATATTTGTTTTGGCACTGTACGAACTACGCGATAAGTAGATGTTTTGGTAATTGGTGCCGTCTCACCATCAATTAAAATATGAGCAGTTACCGTTATATCTTCACCAATTCGTGTATTATTCTTATCTGGCGCTTGATTTGCCAACCAAGTAATTGTAGCATCTGGCACTGGACTACCATCTTGCAATTTAAAGAAATCTGCAGCAGTGCTTCCCTTACCAGACGGAAAATCTTGCCCTTGAATCGTATATCTAGGATTTGCGATTATATCAGGAATAACATGTTTTACTGGAACATTAACAGTTGTAGAAGTACCATCACTGTAAGTTACAGTTACATTAACACTTGCATTATTTCCAGATCTGTTCACATTACTTACGGTCTTATTAGTGATTTCATTTCGACCTGGTGTTGCATAGTTTCTTCCAGATGCAAGATCTGTCGTTGTTATTGAATTAATTATCGCTTGCTGATCAGCTTGAGATACTGTCGCATTATTCGCAATATTGGCAATTCTTATAGGATTATTAGTTGTTGCCGATGTTGTTACTCGATATTTATCTTTTAAAGGTTTTACTAACACATTAAATGATGTCGTTGCTGTATTTCCACTAGTATCTGTAGCTAATAGATTAATCGTCTTCGTAGTTACGGATGTAACATTTGGTGCTATCAACGACACTTGACGATGATTATTATCAACAGTTCCTGTAATTTGAGATGAACTCGGAACAGTTACAGATTGAATTCCAAAATTATCATTTGCTGTAATTGTATTTGTAAATGTTTCACCTGAAAATACTTGATGATTTGCATAATTACCAACAGTAATCGTTGGATTTGTTACATCACTCGGTACAAAATATATATTTATTACATTAGTATTATTTGCCAAATTAGTATTTAGATGCTCCATATATACTTTTGGTGAATATGGTGATAAATATAATTGCGCCTTGTATACCGAATCTTGTGCATTATGTGTTGAATTATTCTTCAAAACATGATTTATTGTAAAAGCACTTGCACCATTTGCCGCTGGTTCATTAACATTAACGACAGTTGCGTTACTATGATTTGAATGTACATTTGAATTTGTCACAGTTTGCCCACCATATCCATTGGTAGGATTAACAATATCTAAAACTTGAATTACTTGTCCATTATATGTGTATTGTCTTTGACCATCTGAAGAAGGATTCGATTGTGAATAGCCTGTCGTTTTATAATTTGGACGACCACCAGCTTCCGCTTGCACCTTCTCATTACCGTTAATGTTATTTCTCAAACTAGGTACAGTTGTTGTTGCTCTTAATAAAGGTAAAATATCATTTGTGGTAATTTGTCTGCCTAATGTAGCATCATATCTGTAAATAATTGATTTATGATCATTGGACCATTCAAATCCACCATCAGTAGGTCTTGAAGTGATTTTATCGTGTGACCATGTCACTGTATAATCACGTGGAAAATCAATCCATTGTAAAAAGTTCATATGTTCCAAAGTAGATGTAAACGTTTTACTTAACCTACCTTTATGGATATTGACAGTAATCGTACTAGCGTTCGCACCATTTGGCGTATTTGTTACTGTTATATCATTATTATTTAAAGTAATCGCTGCTCTATTTGCATTAATAAAAGCTTGTTTAATTCTTTCAATTTCATTAGTAGTAACATCATATGTCGAAGTACGATATACACGTTGATTACCTTCTGGTTGTGTAATATCTACAACATTGACTTTTAAGAATAAGTTATCTTGATCTTCATGATATGCATTATTTGCTTGAACACGATATAAATAAGTACCAGCATTTTGTTGTGATAGTTGGTCCGCAGTTGGAAGTGTATTTGCACCTGTCATACTAGTAAATGTTGATGATGGTATTGCTTGACCATTACTTAATTTAAAATACTGACTTATATCTCCAATTGTATAGTGTTGACCTTTGGCAATTGTTATTGTTGCCATTTTATGATTACTTCCGTCCAAAAATTCATCTTTAGCTACAGGTTCATACGTCATTACATTGCTAGCATCAATTTCATCTTGAGAGCCATCGCGATAGTTAAACGTAACATTTCCATTATTTGAAACAGTAATCGGATTGCTTGATGCTAAATAGCCATTGATATTCGGATTTTTCGCTTTAATCGTATTTAAAATTCTAGTCTTTTCATCATTGGTTAATGCATTTGGATTTACTACAGTAATTTTTTCAACGTTTCCAAGAACAATCGGGTTTACATCTTCACTAATTTGCCCAACATGCACTGATACATGCTTAGAATGACTATTGTCAGTCGTATTGTTCGCATTATCCGTTGATGAAATTTTGAATGTAATATCACTATTAAATGGTTGATTCATCGATACTGTACCGTTAACAGTCAATGTAGCATTATGATCATTATTTGATTTTACTAAATTAGATGTCCATCCATTTGGTAAAGTGACAATTGGCGTATTCTTTATTCCAGTGTGTTGATCTGATGTCTCAACAGTAAAGTTTACAGTATCACCACGATAATATTTGGCATTTATACCAACTGGTTCATTTAATGTTGGTGGTGTTTCATCTGCTAAAATTGGTACAGCATTACTAAAATTAGAAGCTACATTTTTGTTATAGAAAATTAATGCCTTTATCTCCCTCCCAACTGGCGGTATAAACACACTATACCCTGATGGTTGGATTGTGAGTGTATTATTATAGCCATCCGGTGTTCCACTTGCAATAATTGTGTAATTTTGCGGTACCGATGATGGACTACTATTCCCATCAGTTGTTTGTGGCGTTGGCAAAGCTATATATACTAATGCATCAGGATCTAATGGAACTCCTGATACTGTAATTGGCACTTTCTTGTAAGCTTGTCCTCGTAATTCTTCTGCAGTAGTAGTAATTGTTGGTGGATTTGGTTTGACTCTAATTTCAAAAGGTTGTTCCTTTCTTCCAAAACGAACTGTTGCAAAATAATCACCTGGTGCTAAATTACCAACTAATTCCAAATTTCGTTCTCTAGGACTTCGCGTTCGACGAACAGCATCTTCAATTCTTAATGAAGATGGTAATCCTGTAATTTCCCAATCGTTATCTGCAAAGTTTTCATTACTAGTTAAATTGATACGTAACGGTTGGTTTGCTCTAAAGCTCCCAGACCCTGTATCAACAACTGAATTACTTACTTGCCCTTGATTTACACTGAATACTGGATGTCCAGCTTGACGAGAAATCTGTGAATCAGCAAGGTTTTGAGGATTATCATTTTCAAAAAATTTAATATTATGTTGTACTTCTGGTTTAACTGTTAAATATACTCGTTTTAATGTTTCCTGATTACCTGATCTATCTGGATAGTTAAAACCAATTACTAAAGGAATCTTATTTCCAGTTCGTGCAGCCTCAGCTAACTTACTATCTGAAAATAATTGATTCAAGGCATATTGTTCAAGTGGTTGTGCGGCTACTGGTCTATAGTGATCGACATCTGCATTAGATGGGTAAAATCCAATTATGCTACTGCTTGGTGTTCTAACATAACTTGATACATCTTCAAGAAAATCATCTGTATTTAAATTTGTATTGTCTAAAATTTTCTTTCTAGAAACGTTACCATTTTGTGCTTCAACTAACTTAGTCGAATTCAAATGATACGTACGATCTACTACTTGTGTCAGTCCTGCTAGTCTATTCGCTAAATCCTCATTTGTTTCTTCAAATAACTGGCTATACATATATTTTTGATTATATTCAAATGCTTTACCACCAGCAGCATAATATAATTTCGTTGTTGTAGGGCCTTGAGTTTTAAATGAGATTGTGTAACTAGCATCACCACTACCTATAAATCTATAAATTTTATCAACACCTGAAGTCTGTTGAGTATCACCATTGATGTATTGGAAAATCTGTCTTCCAAACAATTTAGCAGCTTCTGTTGCACCTTCTTCAATAATAAAGTCATCAGCTCTAGCTAAATCTCTTAAACTATTTGTATCTGTTGCTTTGTTTATAATTTTAAAATCACGTGAGCGATTATCATCTACACCGCTGTTCCACATAACATTTAATGGTTGATTAGCTGCACTACCTACACCAGTACTCCAATTAACGTTAGAACCATCACGGCCAACTGTTACAAAAGTCGTCTTATCAACAGGTGTTTGATCACTTGGCAAAGCAAACCAATAAGTCATTTCACCATGGTTCCAATGGCCTTTATTAAATTTAATTATCCATTGATATCCATCTTTTACTTGTTTGACAGTCATTAACGCAATTTCTTTTGCATCAGATGCATTCAAAAGATTATACCTTTTCTTCGGTAAATTGAATGGCCATCTTCTATTTGATGCATTGATATATGTACCTGCGGGATAGCCAGAACCATCATTTGCAGTAGACACATAATAAGATGATTTAGCATTTGCGTAATCGGAAGCTGCCCTTGATTCAATATTACTACGCGTCTCTGGTTGAACAGACCGTTCTTCAATTCGACTAGATTGTCTAACAGGTGCTTGTCTTTTCGGCATAGTGCGAATTAATGCTACGGCGTTTTCTAATTCTTTATATGCAAGTTGCAATTCATTATTATTAATTACCCCATTATTGCCTAACAGCATGTTTATTTTATCAAAAATACCTTTTACATACTTAAATGTTCCAGAATCTGCATTTTCGCGATCAATAAAGCGATAATCATGATAATTTGCGTCAAAAAATGCTTGTAATTCGTTGCGATCATGGTGAACATTACCACTATCATCCGATACGCCTGAAGCTGTCACTACATTAGCTCGATGACTATCTACGTGAGTTACCTCATTAGCATTTGCAGAATAATCTGCAGAACGACTTTCATTGTGTTTAAGATTACCCTCAGAAATATTTGATTGTTCTTTCGCAGCAACTTTTGTTTCTATCTTAGCTTGTGTATTTTGAGATACAGTTTGTTGCTGTTTAGAAGTAGATGGTTGTGCTGCATTGGCATCTACACTGTTAGTTATACTATTAGTTGGTTGTTCATTTACATGAGTAGTATCCAATGATTGACTATCTTGAGAATTTTGAGAATTTTGTACTTGAGATTTTCCATTCTCAGTCTGCTCATTACTACTTTGTTGCTTCTGTTTCACCACGCTTGCTGGTTGGTTTGTCTCAGTAGCTTGTGCTTGTGATGTATTTAATCCTAAAAACACCAATGTCGCAATAACAGTTGAGAAAGTCCCAACGGTATATTTACGAATACTAAACTTTTGAATTTTGTCACGATAATTCACTGCTATTGTTCACTCCTTATCTTGTTGTTATGTCTCTGTTGTGTTGTGAATGTATTTACAATTGATTGGTTGTATATTGTAATGCTCATTTCATTCTCATTTAAAAAAATTAAAACGATGACGATTCAATACGATTACGCAATCTATCTAAAAAGTATCGAAACACATTACAACTATATGTTGAACAATTTATTTATGCTCCAGAATATAATATCACAAAATATATTGTGACGTAAATTGAATTTGTGACAATTTATAATAATTATAAATAAAGTAATGAAAAAGAGTAATAAAAAACCGACCTTATGTTGTATCATTTATAATGATTACACATAAAGATCGGTCTATTTTTTACAAGATTACTTAATATAGTAGCGACGTTTATAATTTCATATTTATTAAAGTTTATTGTAATTGTGATACGTCTTGTTTTGGTACAAGGAACATAATGATTATAAATGATAAAATTCCCATACCAGCGTTCAACCATAACGCTATCATTGCACCCGTATAAATGTTTGTAATGTTTGATATGATTGCGTAAACTGCACCGCTTAATGCAACTCCAAATGCACCGCCCAATGCTGATGCCATTTTATAGATACCTGCAGCAACGCCTACTTTTTCCAAAGGTGCATTTGCGATTGCAGTATCTGTAGATGGTGTGGCATATATTCCTAGACCTAAACCAAAGAATAAGTAACCGATAATACAACAAATGACATAAATTAATTCTGGCAAGAATGTTAATGAGATAAGAAATTCTCCGACAATTAGAACTCCCGTTCCGATTAACATTGGTTTCTTGCACCCAAGTGTTTGCAGTAATTTTTCACCGACACGTATCATCAATAGTACCATTACTAAATAGGTAATCGATAAACTACCTGCTTGCAACGATGAGTAACCTAAACCACGTTGCACAAATGTATTTGCTACAATTAAAGTTCCAGCAACACCATTTAACAAAAAGTTCGATGCTGTTGCACCTGTATATGCCTTATTTTGAAATAGTTTAAAATCAATCAAAGGGTTTTTAACATGTTTTTCAAGAATGATAAAATATGCGAAAGACCCGATAGTAATAGCTAGCAAAATGATGAAAATCATTGATGTTATACCTAATTCTGCCCCTTTTGTTATTAAAATATTTAAACTCAATAACATAATAACTAATACAACTAAGCCTTTAATATCGAATTTGTTTAACGAAATATTTTTGGCTTTCGTTTCAGGCGTACCTTTGATTAAAAAAAGTGCAATTAGCGAAATAATAATAGAAATAATAAAAATCCAACGCCAACCTAATATTGTAGCCACTGCACCTCCAAAAAACGAACAAACACCAGAACCGCCCCATGAACCAATCGACCAGTAACTTAAAGCACGTTGCCTTTCTTTTCCAACATAATACGATTTTATAATAGATAATGTTGCTGGCATAATACATGCTGCAGAAAGTCCTTGTACTAATCTACCGAAAATAAGTAATAAAGGAATATTTGAAATAATGATTAATAATGAGCCTAAAATACTTAAAATTATACCGATATTTGTTAGCTTAATTCTGCCATACTTATCTGCAAGTCCACCTGCACCAACAACAAACATTCCTGAAAATAATGCAGTTATACTTACAGCAATATTTATCGTTCCAATATCTGTACTAAAACTGTCTTCAAGTATTGGTACAACATTAACCAAGGATTGTGCAAATAACCAAAACGTTATAACACTTAACACAATCCCTATTAATAACTTATTATTGCCTTCAAACACTACTCTTGACGGCTTTTCCATCTCAATTTGCCTCCCTATGCTTTTGAAAACCAGACAAATTTCATTATCGAAACTTGTCTGGTTAATTGAATAATTGAATGATTTCAGGCTGACTTAAATAAACGTTACATTCATTTATTCTCAATGATAATTGTCACACTTTATACCATCTTTTGTTTCTTTTTATAGTAATAAACTGGTATTCCTAGTGCCGTAATTAGAATACCAATGATGGCTAGTATAAATTGTGTAAACAGTGTATTAATTAATACAAATGATCCTGCTAATATTGCAATTAACGGTATGATTGGGTATAAAGGTACTTTATATGGTCGCTCCATATTTGGCTCGCGTTTTCTTAGAATGATTACGGCTACGAATGACATACAGTAGAACAGCCAAATTACAAAGATTAACATATTTGTAATCGTATCAAATGCGCCCATTGACATCATGACGATTGCAATTAATAGTTGTATAATTGCGCCAAACCATGGTGCACCTGATTTTGTTAATTTTGCGAATAAGTGACTAAATGGTAATAACTTTCTTTCAGCCATGGCATAGGGTACACGCATACCAGTCATTGTATAGCCGTTGATTGTACCGTAAACTGATATTAAAATTCCAATTGTAATAATTTTACCGCCATATTCACCAAATAATATTTTAGATGTATCTGATGCTGCATTTAAATTACCAGCAAGTAGTTCAATTGGTAATGTTAATAAAAATGTAGCGTTAATCAATAAGTAAACAGCCATAATACAACCGATACCTACTGAAATAGCTAGAGGTAAATCTCGTTTTGGATTTTTAAGTTCACCGGCAACATTTCCTACATGAATCCAGCCGTCATATGCAAACATAGTTGCCAATAGTCCACTACCGATTGCCGTAAAGAAACCATTTCCTGAATTACCAGTAGTTGGAATCAATGAAAACGTGACGTCTCCAGATTGAAAAATACCAAAAATTACGATAACGATAATTGGAATAAGCTTAATTACTAAGGTAACAGATTGTAAAATACCACCTGCTTTAGAACCTAGGAAATTTATCAGCACTATCGATAATGCCGAAGCGATAGCTATAGGAATTAATGATCCTGTTGATAAATGGAATAAATTAATTAATTGTGTCGCAAATACGATAGATAAGGCTGCAACGTTTGCTGGAAAATAAATAAATGATTGTGCCCATCCTGATAGGAAGCCCCAGAAATCACCGTATGTATATTCTATATACTTCGTTAAGCCACCTGTCTCAGGGATTGCAGCAGCAAGTTCTGCTGCTGTTAACCCCGCACAAATGGTAATGATGCCGCCAAGGAACCATACAAACAAGGCCATTCCTGCTGTTCCTGTAACTTCTGTCACGTTTGATATTTTAAAGAATACTCCCGAACCAATAACTGTTCCCATTACAATAGCAAACGCTGAGAAGAAACCTATATTTTTTTGTAATTCTTTACCATTTGACATAATTACACCTCATTTTTAAGATTAAATGTTTTAACCTACCACACCCTTGCTTGTATCTGCAATGTTAAGTCCATGTTCAATGACACCTGACACTCTAGTTAAATCAACGTTGCCACCTGACACTAACGCCACAACATTTTTATCTTCAAGCCACTTTTTATTTATTTTCCCACTTAAAATTGCTGCTGTTGGTAATGCACCGGCACCTTCAGTAATGATTTTGGCACGTTGCATTAAATCTTGCATTGCATGTTCAATTTCTTCTTCAGTAACAAGAATAAATTCATCCACTAAATGTTTTACTACTTCATAAGTTTGTTCACCTGGCACTTTTACATCACAGCCATCTGCAATAGTACTATCATCACGATGCTCAGTTAAATCTCTCTTATAGAAAGACTCAGCCATACCATGAACATTTTCAGATTGAACGCCAATAATATGAATTGAAGGATTAAATGATTTTAATGCGGTGGCAATACCTGCAATTAAGCCACCGCCACCTACTGGTACGATAACTGTGTTAACATTCCAAATATCATCTAATATTTCTAAACCAATCGTTCCTTGTCCTGCCATGACAAATTTATCATCATATGGATGAACGATTGTCATGCCATTTTCTTTTGCCAATTCTTCCATATAAAGTCTGGTTTCGTTAAAGTTTTTACCTTTTAAGATAACTTTGGCACCGTAGCCTTTTGTTGCTTGTTGTTTTGCTTGTGGTGCTGTTTCTGGCATACATATTGTTGCATCAATACCCAATAATTTAGCGGTTAAAGCCACACCTTGTGCGTGGTTTCCAGCTGATGCTGCAATAATGCCTTTGGCTTTTTGTTCATCTGTCAAATGGTTGATTTTATTGCTTGCGCCTCTAAATTTAAAAGATCCAGTGAATTGCATATTTTCTAATTTTAAAAATACATTTCCTTTAGTTATACTTTGGCTTAAATACATTGATTTAATAAGCGGTGTTCTTCGAATAAATGGCTTTGTACATGCTTTCGCTTCTTCAATATCTCCTAAACTTACAATATGTGCTGTTTGTAATGTAACTGTGTTGGTTGTCATAATGATTACATCCTTCCGTTTTGTAAATTTTTAGTCCAAATTATAATGCTTTATTTAAAATATTCATTTCACGCTATTTTGTTGCGTTGTTATTTAATCAATGACACTTAAGATATCTTTAAACTCTAGATTATGTGATGTAGCTAATCCTTGGTTTGTCACTTGTCCTTTGTATACGTTTACACCAGTACTTAAAGCTTCATTTTCTTTGATAGCTTTTTCTAGACCTTTATTGCAAATTTCTAGAATATAATCAATGTTTCCTTGTGCTAACGCCATTGTTGAAGTTCTTGGGACAGCACCTGGTTGGTTAGGTACACCGTAGTGAATTACACCTTCTTCTTCATATACTGGATCAGATATTGTAGTTGGTCTGATTGTTTCTATGGTTCCACCTTGGTCAATAGCTATATCGATTAATACAGATCCTTTTTTCATTGATTTAACCATGTCACGCGTAACTAATTTTGGTGGTTTCGCACCAGGAATTAAAATTGTAGAAATAAATACATCGGCTTTTTTGATTTGTTCAGCTAAGTTTTCTGGAGTTGATTTGACTACAGTAACGTCTTTATTAGCGTACATTTCTTCTAGATATTTAATACGATTATCGTCTAACTCAATGATGATAACTTTAGCATTTAAACCTAGTGCAACATTTGCAGCGTTTGTTGCTGCAACACCACCACCAAAGATGACATATGTGCTTCCTGGTATATCTACATTTTCATGCACACCTGTTACTAATGTACCTTGCCCACCATGTTGTGCTTCAGAGTAATAAGCACCCATAATTGATGAACGTTGTCCTGCTATAGCACTCATCGGCGCTAATAATTCTGCTTTCCCATTTTTTACAATGGTTTCACCACTAATAGCAGTAACACCAACTTCTTGCATTTTTTCTACTATCTCTTTTGAAGATGCTAAATGTAAGAATCCCCAGATAATTTGATTCTTTTTGAAGTATTGATATTCGCTTTCATGAGGTTCTTTTACTTTAATAACAAGATCTGCTTCCCATGCTTGTTCATGGCTTACAATTGTTGCCCCTTCTTGTTCATACATTTCATTAGAGAAACCTGAACCAATACCTGCATTTTTTTCAACTATTACTTTATGACCTGCATCCGTTAACTTACGAACATTTTCAGGTGTACAAGCTACACGTCCTTCACCTTGTTTTAATTCTTTGACTACTGCAACTAACATTTGCAACACTCCTCTTTCATTTGTGAATAATTTCACAATAATTTTATCCTTTGATTATGAATATGTAAATACCATTAATTAATAATTCATAATTTATCTATAATTCGTTAATAAATATTTAAAATATTATTCTTATTTTTAAATATTCCGTGCAATTATACCACTATATTTATTTCTTATACTCCATTCGATTTAAAGTTGCATTAATATATTGACTCAAAAACTAAATAATATAATCTGTTTTTTAAATGAATAAAATTGTAACTGTACTATTTTGTAGTGTATAGTTATTTATTTGGATGAAATTTAATTCTTGAAACTCTATTGATTAACCAAGATACATCTACAAATTTAGGGCTATTTATTCACTCTGACATTTTCAAACACACAAAAAAGACTATTTCCACCTTGTATCAATAGAAATAGTCTTTTTATACTTAATTAGTTTTATTTTTCATAAAATCTTATAACTTTTTAAAAATGGGATGAAATATATTTCCCTGAAACATATAATTCATGTTCGTTACAAATCGATAAGATATGATTAAGTGTTGTGGCAAATGACATTTTTTCAAAAAGTGCTTCACTATCAATTGGTACTTGTGTGTGAATTTCAGCAAGTCGTTTTGATAAATATAGTTCATCTAAATTGTCATTAATTTTATTACGTTGACCAGCTGATAATGCGTCTATGTTTTCAACCACATTTTCAACGCTTTGATATTGCTGAATTAACTTAATAGCTGTTTTCTCACCAATACCTTTAACACCTGCATATCCATCTGCTGTATCACCCATAAACGCTTTAATATCGATTAGTTGTTGTGGTTCAAGGGCATATTCTTCGTTAAAACGATGTAATGTATATCTATTATAAATGTTAAAACCTTTTTTAATTAGCCAAACTTCAACATTGTCATTAATACATTGCAGTAAATCTTTGTCGCCCGTAATAATATAGACATCGTTATCAGTTGAATATTGTTGTGCTAATGTACCTATAACATCATCCGCTTCATAGTTTTTAACACCAATATTTACAAAGCCAAATTGCTCAGAAATTTCTTTAACATAATCAAATTGTGGTATCAATTCTTCTGGTGGTGCAGAACGGTTTTGCTTATAACCATCAAACATATCATTTCTAAAAGTTGATTGACCCATATCCCAACATACAGCTACATGTGTAGGTCGTATTTCATGTATCGCCGAAAAGATATGACGCACAAATCCTTGTATCCCATTTGTAGGTACACCTTGTGAATTGTACATAAATTGTTTATGAAGACTTGTAGCGTAAAAATGTCTAAATAGTAGCGCCATACCATCTACAAGTAATATTTTATTTGGCATTTAAATTGTTCCTTCTTTCTTAATATATAATAGCTTTAAGTTGTTGATGTTTATCTTTCAATTGATTGATAAGTGTTGTATCTAAATCAAATGCTAATAAATCGTTTATTTGCGTTTGAATATTAGCTTCAAAACTTTCAAATTGCGATTCAGCTTCTACAGCCATTTGCTTTACATATAATTCAAGTTGTTGCCTTAATAATCCCATTTGTGGTTGTAATAATCCTAACGTACTTTGGCAAATCGATTCGTGTATATCTCTTTGCCCATTTGGATTCAAAATTTTACGTTTCGTTAATTGTTTAGGCAATGCATTTAGCATATCGTTGAAATCGATGTGCAATAATGGTTGTTCTATATTAGCTGATTCAAAGTTAAACTGAGGATTAATAATGACATGTAAATCTGCTAATTGTTGAACGATTGGTGCAATTTGCTCAGTGAGTTGCTTATTAAAGTATTTTTTTATACGTTCTGTAATTAAAGATTGCTCTAAAAACAACCGTTGATGAATTTGATCTAAGTATACTTTCGTAGACACTTTCTTTTCTCCGTTAAAATCACTATTTTGCGTCATTTGTGAATTAAATATTGATTTAACATCGTCAAGTAGTTGTAGTTTTAAACGTGCATTTAAATGATATACTTGTTCTTCCACTTCATTGTCTGTATGTTGTAATGTCGCGTCAATTAATTGATATTTCAAGCGCTGTTTATCTTTATAAACTGTTAACTTTTGTTGGCGACGTGAAATATCAGCTTTGTTTGTTTCAAATTCTGTAATCATCTCAACATAAGAATGATCCATTTGTTGAAGCTGATGAATCATTTGTTGTTCTAAAATTGATTTAGATTCAACATCCACAAATTGTTGTATGCTTTGTTTTAATTGATCAATGCCCTTATCTTTACCTTGCAATGCATTTCGACTTGATACTGCAAAAATGTCTGATTGTAATTGTACTTGTCTTAATGCATCCGATACATATGTTTCAACCGCTTCAAGATCATCTTGACTTTCTGCTAAATCAGCAGCATTAATTACCATTTTAAATGCTTGATTTTCATTCAATTGATTCATATCTTTCATGTGTTCTATAAACGCCTTGTCATTATCAGTAAATGAATGATTAAAATAACTTACATACAATATTAAGTCTGAAGAAGTTAAAATTTGCTCGGTTTCATTTGTATGTCTTTGGTTATTTGAGTGTAATCCTAATGAGTCAACAATTATTTTACCTTTTAACCAATCATGCTTTAATGCAATATGCACTGTTTTGACAAATGTTGCATATTCATCTTCTGCACTCCACTTTTTCAATTCTTGTTGATCAATGGCATGTTTTTCTCCATTTTTCAACATATTGACATACAATTTATAATGTTTTTCAACTGCATGAACAAAAGCAAGTTGATTTTTATTTAAATGTGATTTTAACTTTTCTAAATCTGAATTAACAAAGTCTTCTATAGTCGAAAAAGATATATCTTGGTATTCAATTACTGCATTAATTTCATCTAATAATTGCGATTGTGATTTTAGCGTTATATAACTTTCGTCTCCATAAGATATTTCTGTTGTAGCTGCTGTAGTAGGATTTGGAGAACTGACTAAAATATGTTCGCCTAATAATGCATTTATCAAACTACTTTTACCAGCACTAAATGTTCCAAACACACCAATTTTTATTAATTTATTATCTATACGTGTTAATGTTTCATAGATATCCTGCTTAGTACGCTTGAATAAAGGCACATCAGAAATTATATCAAGTGCTTTTTGAATATCGATTGACATATTTGTTGTAGCTGTTTGCTGATTTAGTTGTTGTTTATCTCGGTTATCCTGAGCAATATCAGTAGCCAATTGATATGTCGTCTCTTGACGACCTACTAATTTATCTAGAGATTCATCTAAATGAATATAGTAATGTCGATAATTCTTAGTCGTCAATGACTGACGTAACTCATTTAATTCTGTGTAATGTTGATATTCTTTTAAATCTTCACTTTCTTCTGTTGGTAATTCATCTACCTGCACATTTTCTATAATTTCTTTAAAAATCGGTGTTGATTCTTGTTCAACATGTTTCTTAATGGATTTAACCACTTCGTCTGAAAATGTAAGCACATAAGTATTGCTGATTGATGTTTGTGGCTGATATAAACCTTCAATCGTTTCCGGTTTGACGTCATAATGCTGATTTAACACTTTGTCTGAAGCTTCTTTTTTATTTATAAAACGCGTAACAAAAGACATATCCTCTCGCATTGGTTGACGAATTTGTTGATTAACGTGTTCTTGTAACGCATCTATCGCTGTTAATAATCGTTGTTGTTGAATTTGTAGTTTTTTCTTCTTTTTATTAAAAAGCCCTCCAACAATAAAGTCTTGAGACATACTTTCCAAATAACTACGTAACATTTCTCTCATATTATGAGGCATAATGTATGCATTTTCTAAAATATTTTTACGCTTGTTCTTTAAAAATGCCATTAATTCATCTGGATTATTTAAAAGTTGTGCCTCTTCACTAATTGCTTGATGCTGTTGACTATTTAAAAATGCTTGTTCAAAATCTGCTTCTTCGATACCCAAACCTTCTAATACTTCCTGAATTTCAGACTGAATGTAATCTAGCTGAGCTTCGGTAATATATTCAACCGTTCTTGATGTATAATCTTCAATTGTTTCTCTGTGCTGATCTAAAGATACAAGATAATTAGATAATGCTTCAAGTTCATTTTCAGGATGATCAAATTTTGAAACGTAAAATGTTCGTGCCAATTTAATATCCCAATCTGCAATTGACTTTTCAACTCGAGATTTAAACGTAGTGAATGACAATTCATCGTCTTGATGTTTGTCAATTTGATTGATGATAAACACTACAGGTATTCCAACATCATTTATATGCTTCATAAACTTAAAATTGAGTTCAGATTGAACGTGGTTATAGTCAACCGTATAAAATATCATATTACTTGTATACATGTATTGTTCTGTTATTGACTGATGTGATGCAACATTAGAATCAACACCTGGCGTGTCTTGCAACGTAAACCCATTTTCAAATTTAGTTGATTGAAAATTAATTTCTACAGATTCAACATCGACATTTTGGCGATTCATTTGTCTTACTTCATCATAATTGGCTAATTTGGCATACGTTTGGTTCGGCAAATTAGCAATAATTTCGTGATTGTCTGAAACTGACACGATTGCAGTATTGCTTGTAGTTGGTACAGGTGAACTTGGTAAGATATCTTGTTCAATTAATAAATTTATCAGTGTCGATTTACCTGCGGAAAAATGTCCAACGAACGAACATGTATATTGTTGCAAATATACTTTCTTAATTACTTGGTTAATTGTATGTAAAAGTGCTTCATTTCGCGACTTTTCAACTTCTTTTTTTAATTTATATAAAAGATCTAATTGTTCTTTATTAATCATGTTACTTTCCCCTTTGGTTCGTTCACATATAAATGTTTGCTTGTTAAAGCGAATTCACACAATATCGGTGTCCATTCATACATAGATAGTTGAACAGCTCATATTGTATTATGTTTAAATTTTATCATAGCTGCTTGATAAAACATACGGATATTCAATTTTCCCAAATATTTTAACTCAAAAATCCACTTTTCTAAAATTCATAATTTACCGTTAAATTTTTTTAAAAAATAAATATTGTCACATTTTGTTCACACACGTCGCAGAATTGACACCGTATAATAGCCAATTGGGAGGGAAATATGAAAAATACATTTAATCCATTACAAAGATTGCATTTCTATGCAGCAATATTTATTGCACCACTGTTAATCACTTTAACTATTTCGGGCATTGGTTACTTGTTCTTTCCAGAAGTTGAAAATAATATTTATAAGAGCGAGTTTTTTGGTAACAGTGATGTTAAATCGCATCAAACGTTAAATGATGCAGTGCATCAAGTTGAACGACAATATGAAGGATTCTTTGTTAGTAAAGTTAGTATACTTGAAGAACCATATAATAAACGAATTACACTGAGTGATATGGCAGGAAATCAACGTTACGTCTTTCTAGATCAAAACAATCAATTTGTTGCTGATCAAAATGCGAAACATACGTATTCCAATGTAATGCGAAGTATACATAGTTCATTGTTTACTGAAAATACTATTATTAATTATTTAGTTGAGTTAACCGCATGCTGGACGATATTCATGATTTTATCTGGGACTTATTTACTCATTAAGAAGCACCTGATTTCTAACAAAAGCAAAGCGCTTCGTTGGCAAAAATGGCATGCTATAACTGGAGTTACAATTGCAATTCCAGTATTTATATTAGTCTTAACTGGATTGCCATGGTCAGGTTTTATGGGCAGTAAAATTGCCGGTATGATGGATACAAATGGCGACCTTGGTCAAGGTGAATTATCGATTAATCCACCTAAATCAGATTTGAATGAGTTACCTTGGGCTACACGTAAAAATAAACAGCCAGCTTCATCTGAAAAGAGTTCAAGTGGTCATCATGGTAATGCAGCAATGCCTCAAACCAAATTAGATCATCAAATATCTATTGATAAGGTCGTTGAACAGGCGCAAAAAGGTGGTGTTGAAAAGCCATTTTCAATCGTATACCCAAGTGATAAACATGGTACCTTTATTGTATCTAATACTAGTAACTCAGGTGTTACTGGGCTAGATGTATCACCTCATAAGGAACAAACGCTTTATTTCGATCAATATAGTGGTAAAAAATTGGGTAGTATTAAATATGATGACTACGGCATTATTGCTAAATGGTTTACATGGGGCATCCCGCTTCACGAAGGACATTTATTCGGTATTTTAAACAAAATCATTAATTTATTAGTATGTATCGCTTTATTAGTAGCAATTGGTATGGGGTTTGTCTCATGGATAAAGCGTACAAAAAACACTGTTGTAAAAGTACCACATCGCGTCAAAAAACCAGCATCATTATCTTTAGTTTCCTTCTTAGTAATATTAGGACTATTAATGCCGTTATTTGGATTATCACTCATACTAGTGTTGGTAATTGAATTAATTTTGTATTTTAAAGATCGAAAAACTAAGCAATAATATATACAAGATTAAAAATCAAACAAAAGAAATAACGGAAACTTTTCATCAGTCAAATTTAATAAAAATCCAAAAATAAAAGCATCTAAAACGTATTTTTAGGTCGAAATTATAAGACCATAAATACGAAATAGATGCTTTTTTATTAATTCATATGCATGTCGTGAATTTTCATCATTAAACCGTGAGGAACATCATCATGTTCAACAACATCTTGTTTATAAAATGTCTTACCATCATCTTTAGAGACAAGTTTAACAAAGTCACCTTTTTTCGGCTTGAAATCATTAGATGGTTCTACTTTGATATTATGTTTTACTAACCCATCTTTTTCACTGACAACTTTTTCTGCATTTGTATTACTATTCATATAACCAAAATAAGTAGTTTTTTGACTTGAAAAAACCATTAAACATACAACGGCAATACCAATAACAACCAATGTTATAGATAAACCTAGGCCCATTTTTTTGCTCATGTATAAACTCCTCCATTTTTCAAAAATACCTATAATTATGAGAACATAAATATAAATAATTTTAGTCATGCATTAGAAACACTTTAGTTTTCAATGATTTTACGTTCTGTCTTTTTACCCCAGTATTGATAATAAGTACATTCTATATATCCATTAAATAACTTACGTCGCTTCGTTGCTTTACGATCTACTAAATATTCAAATTCTTTATTACTTGTCAAAATGTATGTCGATAAAAATGGATGTTGTTTCATTAGTTTACCAATATAACGGTACATCTCTTCAACTTCTTCACGATCACCAATACGCTCACCATATGGTGGATTTCCAATTAATGCCACCGGTTCTTCTGTATCAATTGTTAATGTATTCACATCTTTCACACTAAATTTAATAATGTCTGACAAGCCAACTTCTTCAGCGTTACGTTTAGCAATCTCTACCATTTCTGGCTCAATATCAGAAGCATAAACTTCGATTTCTTTATCATAATCAGCCATTTTATCCGCTTCATCACGGTAGTCATCATAAATATTTGCTGGCATGATGTTCCATTGTTCTGATACGAACTCACGATTAAAACCAGGTGCGATATTTTGAGCAATTAAACAAGCTTCTATAGCTATTGTTCCCGAACCGCAAAATGGATCAATTAAAGGTGTATCGCCTTTCCAGTTTGCCAGACGGATTAAACTCGCTGCCAACGTTTCTTTAATTGGTGCTTCGCCTTGCGCTAGTCTATAGCCACGTCTGTTCAAACCAGAACCTGAAGTATCGATAGTCAATAATACATTATCTTTTAAAATGGCAACTTCAACGGGATATTTGGCTCCTGATTCATTCAACCAACCTTTTTCATTATATGCACGACGTAATCGTTCAACAATAGCTTTCTTAGTTATCGCCTGACAATCTGGCACACTATGTAAAGTTGATTTTACGCTTCTACCTTGAACTGGGAAATTACCTTCTTTATCAATAATAGATTCCCAAGGGAGCGCTTTGGTTTGTTCGAATAATTCGTCAAACGTCGTTGCGTTAAAACGTCCAACAACAATTTTGATTCGGTCTGCTGTGCGCAACCATAAATTTGCCTTTACGATTGCACTGGCATCTCCTTCAAAAAATATACGACCATTTTCAACATTTGTTTCATAGCCTAATTCTTGAATTTCTCTAGCTACAACAGCTTCTAATCCCATCGGACAAACTGCAAGTAATTGAAACATATATAATTCTCCTTTTATACAGGTATTTTATTCTTAGCATGTGTTTTTTATACATTTCCAACATTTTTAATCACTGATACATTAACGTATTCGCTTATTATTTTAAAATGAGGCAGTGTCATTATATCAAGACAAGCTATTAATTTTAAGTGTTCTTTTCATGAAAAAAGCTCTCCATCATCTAGGAGAGCTAAACTAGTAGTGATATTTCTATAAGCCATGTTCTGTTCCATCGTACTCATCACGTGCACTAGTCACACTGGTACTCAGGTGATAACCATCTGTCTACACCACTTCATTTCGCGAAGTGTGTCTCGTTTATACGTTGAATTCCGTTAAACAAGTGCTCCTACCAAATTTGGATTGCTCACTCGAGGGGTTTACCGCGTTCCACCTTTTATATTTCTATAAAAGCTACGTCACTGTGGCACTTTCAAATTACTCTATCCATATCGAAGACTTAGGATATTTCATTGCCGTCAAATTAATGCCTTGATTTATTGTTTCATCAAGCACGAACACTACAATCATCTCAGACTGTGTGAGCATGGACTTTCCTCTATTAAAAATAGCGATTATCCAAAATATCACTTTTAAAATTATAACATAGTCATTATTAGTAAGACAGTTAAACTTTTGTATTTAGTAATTATTTACCAAATACAGCTTTTTCTAAGTTTGAAATACGTTTTAATATATCTACATTATTTGAAGATGTGTTTGTTGTTGTATTGTTTGAAGAAAAACTTTTATTATCTTGAGGTCTAGATGTTGCTACACGTAGTCTTAATTCTTCTAATTCTTTTTTAAGTTTATGGTTCTCTTCTGACAATTTTACAACTTCGTTATTCATATCGGCCATTTTTTGATAATCAGCAATAATGTCATCTAAAAATGCATCTACTTCTTCTCTTCTATAGCCGCGAGCCATTGTTTTTTCAAAATCTTTTTCGTAAATATCTTTTGCTGATAATTTCAATGAAACATCTGACATTTTTTCCACCTCATTAGAAACTTTGATCTTCAGACCACTGTAAGTCATTGATGAATGCTGTTAATTCATCGAACGTCACAATATCACAAGTATAGTTTGTTTTATTCATAAAATCAACTAACATCTGCTTGAAGAACTTAGGACTCGCCTCTTGTTCCTCATCATAAATGAGCAATGTTTGATCCGAATGTTCAAGCATAAACTGATCTGCTTGCTTAAATTGAAAAGGACCTTGATACGGGGCATGAAAAATACTATCAACATAATCTGCATGTTTAATAATATTGGCATACTTGCTTTGATTATGTTCATTCCACTTTTCGGTATGTCCTAGAAACGGTGTAATAACAGCGAACTTTAATGTTTCGTGCATTTTTTTAAGTTCAATCACCACTTCAGCAGTCCATAATTCTATACCCATTTGTCCTTGAATTAACACCCATTCTAATCCTTCATCTAATAATTGTTCGATTTTATGTTTTATAAATTGTTTTAAATAATGAACTTCAGGTGCGTCGTCTTTAAAAATATTTAATTCGAATGATTTATAACCTGTGACATATACTGTTTTAACCATAAATGCCCTCTTTAACTAAGCCATCTAAAATATTTTTCAAATCATAATGAACACTTTTCAGCTTTTCAACAAATAACTTTCTGCTAGTTCGCTTAAAATGACATTCAACTGATAGTTGTTCAATGTTAGCGATTAGGAGTTCAAACTTCCTCGCATTCATATATGGTATTTCAATGATAATTTCACGTTGCAACTTCATTTCGTTTAATAAATTATCAATATATACTGTATATGGTTTTACAATTTGATGAAAATCATGGTCTTGTTGTTGAGATTTAACATTTTCAAAATTTTGTTGCATATTATTAACTTCATAAATTAGTGATTCAATTATATCATTCATGAGGACGCCTCCTACATTTTTAAATTTATCACAATATACTACAATAGTCATGTTTTAAGACTTTAATTGATTTTAATTTTTTATATTTCAAAATAGTCAGTTTGCATACCAAGATAATCTAAAAACTTCCTATATAAATGGTGTTTTTTATAGCTATTTCATGAAAGGATAAATAAGACAAACCTATTTATTTTTTAAGTGTTTTTTTAAATTTAACCTGTCATTACAATCATACATTACCACCAAATTTTAAAAAACTTGTTTTAGATTTTAATTTTTAGAAGTAAATCTTTTACAAAGTATAAATTCATGTGTAAATTTCCAACAATAACGGTAAATGTATTATAATAATATTGTGTTAATGTCGAAATCACGTTAAAATAAGCTTTGGTGTATTGTGTCTTTCGCATTTATACTAATTTAAGTTTGGTGTTTTACTATAATGTTGTGTATAATGAACATCGTTTACTACCAAACTTGTGTGGTGAAATTTATGAATTATCCAAATGGTAAACCATATCGTAAAAATAGTGCTATAGACGGAGGGAAAAAGCTCCCTGCCTTTAGTAATATTGAATACGGTGGACGTGGTATGTCACTTGAAAAAGATATCGAACATTCAAATTCGTTTTATCTTAAAAGCGACATTGCTGTTATTCATAAGAAACCTACTCCTGTACAGATAGTTAATGTTAATTATCCAAAACGGAGTAAGGCTGTGATTAACGAAGCATATTTTCGTACACCTTCAACAACTGATTACAATGGCGTTTACCAAGGTCATTATATTGACTTCGAAGCAAAGGAGACCAAAAATAAAACTTCCTTTCCTTTAAACAATATACATGACCACCAAGTCGAACATATGAAAAATGCATACCAACAAAAAGGTATTGTCTTTTTGATGATTCGTTTTAAAACGCTAGATGAAGTTTATCTCTTACCTTATTCAAAATTCGAAATATTTTGGAATAGATACAAAGATGATATTAAAAAATCTATAACAGTTGATGAAATACGAAAAAATGGTTACCATATTCCTTATCAGTATCAACCAAGATTAGACTATCTAAAAGCAGTTGATAAGTTGATATTAGATGAAAGTGAGGACCGCATATGACGGAAAACAAAGGATCTTCTCAGCCAAAGAAAAATGGGAATAACAGCGGGAAATCCAATTCAAAAAAGAATAGAAATGTGAAGAGAACGATTATTAAGATTATTGGCTTCATGATTATTGCATTTTTCGTTGTTCTTTTACTAGGTATCTTATTGTTTGCTTATTATGCTTGGAAAGCACCTGCTTTTACCGAAGCTAAATTACAAGATCCAATTCCTGCAAAGATATATGACAAGAATGGTGAACTTGTTAAGACATTAGATAATGGTCAAAGACATGAGCACGTTAATTTAAAAGATGTGCCAAAATCAATGAAAGATGCAGTACTAGCTACTGAAGACAATCGTTTCTACGAACATGGTGCGCTAGATTATAAACGTTTGTTTGGTGCGATTGGTAAGAACTTAACAGGTGGATTTGGTTCTGAAGGTGCTTCGACGTTAACACAACAAGTTGTTAAAGATGCATTTTTATCTCAACATAAATCTATCGGACGTAAAGCTCAAGAAGCTTACTTATCATATCGTTTAGAACAAGAATATAGTAAAGATGATATCTTCCAAGTATATCTGAATAAAATTTACTATTCTGATGGTGTAACCGGCATCAAAGCTGCCGCTAAGTATTATTTCAACAAAGATTTGAAAGATTTGAACTTAGCTGAAGAAGCCTATTTAGCTGGATTACCACAGGTTCCAAACAATTATAATATTTATGATCATCCAAAAGCTGCCGAAGATCGTAAAAACACTGTTTTATACTTAATGCATTATCATAAACGTATTACAGATAAACAGTGGCAAGAAGCGAAGAAAATCGACTTAAAAGCGAACTTAGTAAATCGTACTAAAGAAGAACGTCAAAACATTGATACGAATCAAGATTCTGAGTATAACTCATACGTTAACTTTGTAAAATCTGAATTAATGAACAACAAAGAGTTCAAAGATGAAAATTTAGGTACTGTGTTACAAAGTGGTATAAAAATTTATACAAACATGGATAAAGATGTTCAAAAAACATTACAAAATGATGTTGATAACGGTAGCTTCTACAAGAATAAGGACCAACAAGTTGGTGCAACTATTCTTGATAGTAAGACTGGTGGCTTAGTTGCTATTTCTGGCGGACGTGATTTCAAAGACGTCGTAAATAGAAACCAAGCAACAGACCCACACCCAACTGGCTCATCTTTAAAACCATTCTTAGCGTATGGACCTGCCATTGAAAATATGAAATGGGCAACAAATCATGCGATTCAAGATGAATCTTCATATCAAGTTGATGGTTCTACATTTAGAAACTATGACACGAAGAGTCATGGAACTGTATCTATTTATGATGCATTACGACAAAGTTTCAATATTCCAGCGTTAAAAGCTTGGCAATCAGTTAAACAAAATGCCGGAAATGATGCACCTAAGAAATTCGCTGCCAAACTTGGCTTGAATTATGATGGCGAAATCGGACCTTCTGAAGTACTTGGTGGTTCTGCGTCAGAATTCTCACCTACACAATTAGCATCAGCATTTGCTGCAATTGCTAACGGTGGTACTTATAACAATGCTCACTCAATTCAAAAAGTAGTGACACGAGACGGTGAAACAATTGAGTATGATCACACTAGTCATAAAGCTATGAGTGATTACACAGCTTATATGTTAGCTGAAATATTAAAAGGTACTTTTAAACCTTATGGTTCTGCATATGGTCATGGTGTATCTGGCGTAAATATGGGTGCTAAAACTGGTACTGGTACTTACGGTGCTGAAACTTATACACAGTATAATTTACCTGACAATGCAGCGAAAGACGTATGGATTAACGGCTTTACTCCTCAATACACTATGTCAGTGTGGATGGGCTTCAGTAAAGTTAAACAATATGGTGAAAATTCATTTGTTGGACATAGCCAACAAGAATATCCACAATATTTATACGAAAATGTAATGTCTAAAATTGCTTCTAGAGATGGCGAAGACTTCAAACGTCCAAGCTCAGTAAGTGGTAGCATTCCATCAATCAATGTTTCTGGCAGTCAAGATAACAACACTACAAATCGTAGCACACACGGTGGTAGCGACACGTCAGCAAACAGTAATGGTACAGCTCAATCAAATAGTAATAACTCTAGATCTCAACAATCAAGAAATAGCGGTGGATTAACAGGAATATTTAACTAATTCACACACAACATAAAATCCTCAGTTATCCCATAATAATGGTGTAGCTGAGGATTTTTTATTTCTATACACACATGCACTATTTGATACTTTGGTGGAAATGGTAAAGCCAATTATTTACTAATATTATACAAGAGTCTATTATAAACACTTTTATATTACCGTTTTAAGATTAGTTATAATTTTGAATTCCCATAATTGTTTGTCTCCTTTTTAAATAACCTGGTCTTTTTTTCATAAAAATTAACAACAAGAACATTCAACAAGTTGTTTTGCTTCTATTTTTAAAATTCTGATCATATACTTTCGTAAATTGATATTATGGTAAATTTACTACGTCTGTTAATCAGTCGAATATCAACATACTTGTAATGTATATATGCAGTTATAGACATAAGAAAACCACCTACGACTCGAAATTGAAATCTTAAAGCATGCATCATGATTTACATTTCGATATAGGTGGACAGTTTTTAAAATTAAGAAATTAATCACACGACCCCTAACATAAAAGCTCATATTAGTGTATGGATTAGTTTATAAATTATCGACATTAGGAAATGTTCGAATTACGGTTTATATGCTTATTTTTTAATCTTGTTTGATAACTGGCATTCATTTTAATAATTTCTATTAAAAATGTTTTCATTTGTCGATATCCCATAAAATGATATTTACGTTCAATCATATAATCATATCTTTCTTTGAAATTCATAGGAACCACAGGATAGTAATCTAGATTATCAAAATCAATATCACCACTAATTTCATTAATATGCTTAAAATATGCAATGATTTTTTCATGATATTCATCTAAATACGGCTTTGCTTCATCAGAACCTAATTTTTTATTTTTAGCAAGAATATCAATAGTGTCTTCTAATGTTTGAAAATCCTCTTTCGTTATCTTAGTCATCATATCACGCTTCTTTCAAACTAGCTTTATAACGTTTTTGTCCTTCTCTACAATCATCTAACAATGGACATATATCACACTTAGGCTTACGAGCTAAACAGTGGTATCTTCCAAAGAAAATTAGTTGGTGATGGCTTCTATTCCATCTATCTCTAGGTATAATAGAGCATAAACGATCTTCTACTTGACGTACATTGTCTTTCCATCGGTTAATACCTAAACGTTTTGATACACGTTCTACATGGGTATCTACTGCTAATGACGGCTCTCCAAATGCTACACTCATAACTACATTTGCAGTTTTGCGCCCAACACCTGCTAAACTTTCTAATTCTTTATGTGTTTGTGGTATTTCTCCATTATATTGATCAAGAAGTGATTGACAAAGTTTTTTAATATTTTTAGCCTTATTACGATATAAGCCAATAGAACGAATATCATTCATTAGTTCTTCATCACTCACTACTAAATAATCTTCTGGTGTTTTGTATTTTTTGAATAACTCATTAGTTACTCTGTTTACAAGTACATCTGTACATTGTGCAGACAGTAGTACTGCTATAGTCAATTCGAATGGATTATCATGTTTCAATTCACACTCTGCATCTGGAAACATATTCGCTATTATATCAATCATTTCTAAAGCTTTTTTCTTACTTACCATCAAGGTTCTCTCCATTTAACCAATCAAATTTCGGCACCGGTTTAACGGTGTGAGTCATTTTAGGTTTATTAAATTTTTGACGTATTTTTCTAGAATCATCAATGGTTTTCACATTATTTTTCTTCCAATTTAGTAAAATACGATCCATATATTTAAAACTGAGTTTGTTTAAACTATTCGCTTCATCTAAGGCAGCTTGAATAATTGCAGTATCATGCTTATCAACATCAATCCATTGATTTAATGTTTCAATTTCAAATGGAGATAAAGGTCTAGCAAAAGTATCTTCTAATATTCTAAATAGTTGTTTGAACTTTTCTTTATTATCTTGTTCTTTCGTCTCCATATTTTGTTGTTTTAAAATCTGGCTTAACTTTTCAAAAAATGGATCAAGATTCATATATTCAGTAAACTTACCTTCTTCGTCTTTCTGAACTTGTAATTCAAGCAATTCACGTTGAATTAAATTCTGAATAACTGCAGTAACATCACGTGGTTGCATAGTTGAACCTTTTTGTAATAATTCTATTGAAGGCTGTTTATTTGAAGTTTCGGAAGCATAAATCAATTTGAGTAAAATAACTAAATCTTGCTCATCTAAACCTAATTCACTGTAATGGTCTAACAATTCTCTTCGAATCACTACAGGTCTTGTTTTCAATTGATATTTATCCATGTTAGTGCCTCCCTATATATTAAATCATTACTTATTAGTATAAATCATTTTCTTTAATTATCGACTAAAATGCTTACTATATTTAAAATTATTAAAGCTAACTTTATAAAATTGATATGTCACCTGAAATGAAATATCAATCATCATATCGAACATATTTTCAATTTGAACTAAGATAAATTAATGAAAAACTAAGCACAAATCGCCCAGCCATTTAACAATAGACTGGACGATTGGTTTAATAGTCAGAAAATAAACTTTTGATTCATTTATCGAAAATTATGGGTATAAACGGTTTAACAATCTTGGGAATGGTGCCGTTTCTCGAACGTGTTCTACACCAGATATCCAAGCAACTGTGCGCTCTAGGCCTAGACCAAAACCACTATGTGGTACGCTACCATATCGACGTAAGTCTAAATAGTAGCTATATGCTTCTTCATCTAATCCGTGCTCTTTAACGCGTTGTTCTAATAATTCTAAATCATCTACACGTTCAGATCCACCAATAATTTCACCATATCCTTCTGGAGCAATTAAGTCTGCACATAATACAGTTTCTTCATTTTCAGGATTTGGTTGCATGTAGAAAGGCTTGATTTTAGTTGGATAATTAGTAATAAACACTGGTAAATCATAATGATTAGCAATAGCTGTTTCATGTGGCGCACCAAAATCTTCGCCCCATTCAATATCATCAAAACCTTCTGCTTTTAAGAATTCAATTGCATCGTCATATGAAATTCTAGGGAATGGCGTCGCAACTTTTTCAAGTTTTGAAGTATCACGCTCTAAAATTTTCAATTCAAGTTTACAATTTTCTAAAACTGATTTAACAACATGCGTCACATATTGTTCTTGAATTTCTAGACTTTCAGCATGATTTGTAAATGCCATTTCACCTTCAATCATCCAGAACTCAATTAAGTGTCTACGTGTTTTAGATTTCTCAGCTCTGAAAGTTGGACCAAATGAAAATACCTTTCCATGAGCCATTGCAGCAGCTTCTAAATATAACTGACCACTTTGTGATAAAAATGCATCTTGATCAAAGTACTTAGTATGGAATAATTCACTTGTACCTTCTGGTGCACTTGCAGTTAAAATTGGTGGATCAACCTTAGTAAATCCATCATTATTGAAAAATTCATATGTAGCACGAATAATTTCATTTCTAATTTTCATTACAGCATGTTGCTTTTTAGAACGTAACCATAAGTGACGGTGATCCATTAAAAATTCTGTACCATGATTTTTAGGTGTAATTGGATAATCATGCGCTTCAGAAATCACTTCAATTGATTTCACTTGCATTTCATATCCTAAGTCAGAACGATTATCTTCAGTAATTGTACCAGTCACATAAAGTGATGATTCTTGTGTAATTTCTTTCGCAAGTTTAAATACCTCTTCATCAACTTCTGATTTAACTACTACACCTTGCATAAATCCAGTACCATCACGTAGTTGTAAAAAGGCGATTTTACCACTTGAACGTTTATTTGTTAACCAAGCACCAATTGTAACGTCTTGGTTTAAATGATCTTTCGCTTGTTTAATCGTTGTTTTCATAACCATTCTCCTATTTATTTTTTCGTTATACAATACTCATTCATTTTAACAAAATACGCTTTCAAGTTCTAGAACTACACATAAAGATAACGTGTAAATGGTAATGATTTACGTATAGACTTTTAATAAAATCTACAAAAAGGATTCTATTATCTTGTTTTGCAATTATATTAGTTAAGTCCTAAAACATATATCTAATTATAAAACTATATGATTAAAACAACATTTTCTTTAATATCTCTATGAATTTAAATTATATGTACTCAAACATAAACACAAAATCCTCGTAACATAATATCAATTTCAACATGTTACGAGGATTTTATAATTTATATTACTTTTTCTTTTTTTGAATTTGTCTTAATAACTTTCCAAATTGTTGAATGTCGCCCTTTTTCTGACGATAATTTTCTAATGTTTGTTCAAAGAAATTTTTGTAATTACTGTTAATTAACCGATCATCAAATGACACTATAACGCCTCGATCATTTTCATTTCGTATTAATCGACCAAGTCCTTGTCTAAATCGAATGACCGCATCTGGTAACACATATTCTCTAAATGTTGAGGTGAATTCTGAATCCATTAGCCAATATTTTGCATTATGTTTATTCATAAATGGCAATTTAGCAATCATGACACATTTAATGCCATTTGCTTGGAAATCAAAACCTTCAAAAAATGTTGAGGTACCTAATAAAATAGCTTTGTCAAAATTATTAAATTGTTGTACTATTTTATAATTTTGGTTCTGCTGTTGTGTTAAAACAACATAATCTTCAAATTCAGGTAATTCATTCAACATATCTTGAACCATATGCATCATTTTATAACTTGTAAATAACACTAAACATTTTGATGAGGTAATTGACGTATATTCTATAATATAGCTCACTATTGATGCTACGTATTCATCTATATTTTTATATTGATAAGATGAAACGTCGCTTGGAATAAAGACACTTGTATTTTTCGAGCTTTGTAATGAAGTGTTTACTTCAAATGTATTAAAATGAACATCTTTATTAAATAAGTGTTTAAATGCATCAAATGAATGGTTGAATTTTAAAGTGCCAGAAATAAAAATTAAAGATTTGAATTTTTCAAGTACTTGTTTGGTTAATACGTCTTTCACAGCATAGTCTTTAACATATAAACGAATTGTTGATTTTTGTGATAAATTTTTAATTGAAATAAAACTCGTATGACCTGCTTTCAAGCTTTGTTCAATATTTTTAAATTTATCTTTTAAATATAATAATTGCTTACGCAAAGACTTAACTGTCTTATGACTGATACCGTTAAAAATTTCTAAAGTCTTATTGAGCTTGTCGATAATTGCATGTAAGTCTTTCAAAATATCTTTCGATTCAAAAGTAAAAACATTATGGAATCTATGAATATCATCATCATAAACTTCTGAATCGTTAACAATTTTATAAATTGTCGAGAACAACTGTTCATTCAACTCATGAATTTCATTCATACTCGCTTTTAAACCAAATATATCAATAGGTGCTATATCTAATTTTTCCAAAATTCGTTGTTTCTCTAATTGATCAATTGCTTTTAGTAACTTTTCATTTTCATTTTTACCAATTAATCCAAGCTGATATTTAACATCTGCATAACTTAATTCGTTAGTCACTTGATTCAACGCATAATCCGGTAATCGATGTGCTTCGTCTACTATGCAATCATCAAACAATTGATATATTGAATTTTCCGCATCTGAATGTATTAAATGCGCATGGTTTGTTATACCAATTTGAATATTTTGTGCATTTCGTTTAATAAAATTATAATAATGTACATCATGACGTGCCGGAACGTATGTTTCAATTTTCTGGTCAAAATACATCTTTTGACCACCTTTTAAATTCAACTCTTGAATATCCCCGGATGGTGTTTCAGTAATCCATATCAATAATTGCATTTTTAAAATGCCAACTTCATAGTTACTAGTTTCATCTTTTAAAATTTGGCTAATTAATCCTAATGATATGTAATCACTCTTACTCTTAATTAATAATGCATTAATTTTAAAATTCAACGCCTCATTCATCGCAGGAATATCTTTCTCTAACAATTGACTTTGCAATAATTTAGTATTCGTTGATATCATTACATGCTTACCAGTTTCAATATTATACATTAAAGCGGCAAGCAAATATGCTAGTGACTTACCACTACCTAATGAAGCTTCAATCATCGCTTTTTCACTATGCATTAATTGATCTAAAATTGTTTCTGCCAAATATAATTGTTGCGGTCGATAAGTTAATTCCATTCGCTCTACAACTTTACTATATAACGATTTTAAACTTCCATTATAATTAGTTGTTGGCTTTTTCAAATCTACTTGCTTACGATAAATAATCTGTTCAAATTTATCATAAGACTTATCCAACGGCTTAGCTTCATATTGCCTAACCATTTCAAAGAAAATATCATATAAATCATACTTCAATTGTTTACTTAAATAATACAATTGTTTTAAAGTATCTAGTGGTAACTTTTCAAATTTTTTAAAAGCTAAAATCATTAATTTTGCAGTTGTAGCAGCATCTTCATCAGCTCGATGTGCATTCGTTAAAGTAATATCATGTGCTTCTGCTAGCTCACTCAATTGATAGCTTTTATCTGTTGGAAAAGCAATTTTAAATATTTCTAGCGTATCTATCACTTTTTTAGGACGATAATGAATGTTACAATCTTTAAATGCTTTTTTTATAAAATTTAAGTCAAAATCAACATTATGTGCGACAAATATACAATCTTTTATTTTATCATATATTTCCTGTGCGACTTGGTTGAAATATGGCGCTTTTTGCAACATATTTTCTTCAATGGATGTTAACGCTTGAATAAATGGTGGAATTTCTAAATTTGTTCTAATCATTGAATGATATGTATCAATAATTTGATTATTACGCACAAACGTTATCCCAATTTGAATAATATCGTCAAAATCTAATTGGTTTCCTGTTGTCTCTAAATCGACAACAGCATAGGTTGCCATACCCATAGCTATCTCTCCTTGCTTTAGTGTTAAAAATCTATATCTGCACTAATTAAACGGTGTGATTCACCCGCTTCATCTCTAACAATTAGATAGCCATCGTAATCTAAATCAATTGCTTGACCTTTAAACTGTTTGTCATTTTCTGTAAATTGTAATGTTCTATTCCAAATGTTTGAAGCTACAATATATTCATTTCGAATTTCAGAAAACGGTAACGTTAAAAATTGATTATATCTCTTTTCAATTTCCTGAAGTAATTTCTCTAAAAATTGATATCTATCTAATTTATTTTCACCATGTAATTGTATACTTGTTGCTCTATGTCTAATACTTTCATCAAAATCTTCTATTCGCTGAGTCAAATTAATCCCAATACCACATATAATTGCTTCAATACCGTCATTATTTGCTACCATTTCGGTCAAGAAACCACAAACTTTTCCATCACCAATATATATATCATTTGGCCATTTCACTTTAACTTCATCTTTACTAAAATACTGAATGGCATCTCGTATGCCTAAAGCAATAAATAAATTAAATTTAGATATCATTGAAAAAGCAACATTGGGTCTTAAAACAACCGACATCCATAATCCTTGGCCTTTCGTAGAACTCCAATTTCGATTGAATCGGCCACGTCCTTTGGTCTGTTCGTCACTTAATATAAAAAATGATGAATGATTGCCTACAAGTGACTTTTTCGCAGCAAGTTGTGTTGAATCTATTGAATAATATACCTTACTAAAATTAAATAGTGCTGAGTTTTGTGTATATTGATTAATAATACCTTGATACCATACATCTGGTAATTGTTGTAATAAATGACCTTTATGATTCACTGAATCAATTTTACATCCTTCTAATTTCAATTGATCAATTACTTTTTTAACCGCAGTTCTTGAAATATTTAGTGATTCAGCAATAGTTTGACCAGATATGTAATTAGGCTTACTTTTATATAATAATTGAAGTACATCTTGACTATATTTTGACATGATTATCCACCCATTTCAAAATTTCAGTTTCTTTGTTATTTACTTTACCTGTTACAATCGCTATCTCAATTTGTCTTAGCACATCTTTTAACCATGGACCACTTTTTTTATTTAAGTGCGACATTATCACGCCACCATTTATATTCATTTCTTTCCTATTATTCATAGGTAATTGATGGTTAATTTCATCAATCGTTTGAAGGTTAACTATTAATGGTTCATGTCCTTGAATATCATTTGCCTTTAACACGTCTGCTGCAACCATTACATTTTTAATGAGATTCGTATCATAATCATAAACAAACATTTTTAATTGTTCTTTGGTAATAATACTTGGTAATGCATTCATAATTTGAATATATTGATTTATATCTTTTACTTGTCGGTTACTTAGCTTTAAAGGCTTTAATGAGTAATTAATATCAAATTTAACTGACACTATAGCAATCAACAATTCTAAATCAATTGGTTCAGTCACATTAATTTGATTCATATCAAGATGTTCGAAATATGGCATATAATTAAATGCTTTCAGCGATTTTAAATGATTAAAACTCTCTTCAACATTAATACCTCGCATTAATTTAGTTAGTTCAATCACTATACGCTCAATTGATAAAAATTTAATATCTGCCATTTGTGTACGCATCGCTTCAAATGTTTCCGTTGCAATATCAAATGATAATTGTGACTGGAATCTTAAACATCGAATCATACGTAAAGCATCTTCTTGGAATCGTTCCTCAGCTATACCTACAGTTCTTATTATTCGATTATTAATATCTTGTTGACCATCAAAATAATCATATAATTTGTATGCTGTATCCATTGCTATCGCATTCATCGTGAAATCTCTTCGTTGCAAATCTTCGTATAAATCACGAACAAATGTAACACCACTTGGTCTACGGTGATCGACATAATCTTCTTCAGCCCGGAATGTTGTCACTTCATAATTTTCATCATTAAAAACTACATTTATCGTGCCATGTTCTTTACCTACAGGTATCGTATGTCTAAAAATCATTTCTATTTCATCTGGCGTTGCACTTGTTGTGATATCTATATCATGAATATTTCTTCCCATGACATAATCTCTTACTGAACCACCTACATAATATGCTTCAAAACCATTGTCTTGAATTTGTTCTAATATAGGTCTTGCCTGTTCAAATAGTGATTTATCCATTTTATTACTCGCCTTCATTTTTACTTTTATCATTTAGCATCTTTTTATAAAAATACTCATATTGGTCTGTAATGAGTTCTGAACCAAAGCGTTCAGCAATATCTTCAAGCATATTTTTTTGAAGTTTTTTGTATAATGCTTTATCTTGAAGTAATTGTATAGCATATTCACTTGCAGCATCACTGTCTCCTACATCAACGACAAAACCAGTTTCGCCATGTTTAATGACCTCTTTGATACCACCTGCATTTGAACCAATTGGCACTACTCCCGTCTTCATTGCTTCAAGTAATGTTAGGCCAAAACTTTCCTTTTCACTTAACAGTAACACTAAATCAGATAATTGATAAAATTCACTTACACAATCTTGTTTTCCTAAAAATAAAATATTCTCTTCTACGTTTAACTCTTTCGTCATTTGACGCATTGGCACTAATTCAGGACCGTCTCCAAGTAAAAGTAATTTACTAGGTATTTTTTCACGTACTTTTGCAAATGTTTCTATAATAGTATCTATGCGTTTTACTTGTCTAAAATTCGATACATGTATTAACACTTTTTCATCTGGTGCTATACCAAATTGTGATTTTAATGCTGTGTTATGTTTAGTTGGAAACTCATTTTCACGTACAAAATTATAAATCGGTATAATTTCTTTGTTTGTTTCGATAATTTCATGTGTTTCTTGCGCTAAAGATTTACTCACACTTGTCACAATATCACTTTTTTCAATGCCAAATTTAATTGCACCTTGGAGTGAATGATCATAGCCCAAAACAGTAATATCAGTACCGTGTAGCGTTGTCATAATTTTTATATCTTTACCTGACATCTCACGAGCTAAAATCCCACAAATTGCATGAGGTACAGCATAGTGCATATGTAACAAATCAAGATCATATTCTTTGATAACTTCAGCAATTTTAGTACTTAACGTAATATCATACGGTGGATATTGAAATACTGCATATTGATTCACTTCAACTTGATGAAAAATCATATTCGGTAATGGTTTTCTTATTCTAAACGGGATATTTGAAGTGATAAAATGTACTTCGTGACCTCGCTCTGCTAATTTAATTCCTAATTCTGTGGCAATAATTCCAGAACCACCCATGGACGGGTAACATGTTATACCTATCTTCATTCGCTTGCCCATCCTTTCTATTTCTATATATTATTAATAATCGTGTCATTTTGATATTTATCTTCAAATTCAATATTAATAGGCTCGTTAGCTTTATATTTCATGATGCATCATAATTTATACTTAGCAATATTTTAAAAACTAAAGCGTTTTATCTTTCTGTAACGCAATTCAAACTAACATTCGTCTTAGAAACGCTTCTGATTTTTCATAAAGCGGCTAATGTATCAATGTCTATTTACGTTCAAAACGATTTTTATCTCGTGTATTAAACTTTTCCATTGTTTCATTAAAGCTCTCTGTCATATCTATTCCCATTGAATTCGCTAAACATAACAACACAAATAAATTATCACCTAATTCTGCTTTAATTGTATTTGCTTCCTCTGTTTCTTTTTTCTTTTTTTCACCATAGGTATGATTTATTTCACGTGCAAGTTCGCCCACTTCTTCAGTCAATCTAGCTAAGTTAGCTAATGGTGAAAAATATCCTGTTTTAAATTGTCCAATATATTCATCAACTTCACGTTGCATTTCTACCATTGATTTCATTTCTACGTTCTCCTTATATTGCATTTCTAATATAGTATATATCAATTTGAAGTCTCATGCATGTTTAGTGCAATCTACTGACTCTAGCTAAACTAGATGACAAGTTGTTTATTTTAGAAGTTTAATAATTCAGTTTATATAAATGTAATGCATTCCTAACTAAATTAAATCAATTGAAATTGGGATTATAACTTTATGATACGTAACACTACAATAAAATAATATAGTGAATAATCTACCATTAGAAAAATAAGCACAAAAAAACTAGCAACCACACAAAAATGTGATTAGCTAGTTAATAAGTGTCTAATTTAAGTTAATTGTTAATCTATAAGATTAATCACTTGAACGCGCAATCAAAATAATACGTACAAGCTCTGCTACAGCGACAGCAGTTGCTGCAACATAAGTCATTGCTGCTGCAGATAATACTTTACGCGCATGTTTGTATTCCTTTTCGTTTACAATGTTCAATGCCGTAATTTGTTTCATCGCTCTTGAACTCGCATCAAACTCAACTGGTAACGTAACAATTGAGAATAATACCGCTAATGACATTAAACCAGCACCAATCCATAAAGCAGTTGAACCAAATGCACTACCTATCGCTGTTAAGATAATACCTAACATGATGATCATATAACTTAATGAACTCCCTAGGTTTGCAACAGGTACTAATGCTGCTCTGAATCTTAAGAACCAATATCCTTGGTGATCTTGAATGGCATGACCAACTTCGTGGGCTGCAATTGCAGTTCCAGCAACTGATGGTCTGTCATAGTTTGCAGGAGATAGTGAAACAACTTTCTTTTTAGGATCGTAATGATCTGTTAAGAATCCTTCACCTTTAACAACTTCGACATCATAAATACCGTTTGCATGTAAAATTTCTAATGCAACTTCACGACCCGTTTTACCACTCGTTGATCTAACTTGTGAATATTTCTCATAGTTAGATTTAACTTTGTGTTGTGCCCATAAAGGAAGCACCATTAATATTACGAAATAAATTATCATAGTAAAAATTGAAGACAATAAACTCACTCTCCTTTATAAATATTTTACTGTCATTTGCCGTTTTTATCAAATCATTTACACTTTAATAATTTGTTTAATTCAATATAAAGCAAAAGTCCAAAAACACTCAGACAACATGATAATACACCAATTTGCCACACATGTGTAGTTATAAAATCATAATATGGAAATTGAAGGTGAAAATAGTCAATATAATCATTCAAAAATACCCAAGTCATCGCTACACTGATTCCAATCATAGAACGTCTAAACCTAGGATAGAAGTAGATTGCCTGAACAGCCATTATACTGTGGGAAAACATTAATACCAGGCCATTTACTGAAATATCACCTTGTTCAATAATAAATAATATATTCATAATAACTGCCCAAATCCCATATTTGAATAATGTTACAAATGCCAGTGCATCGATAATACTATTTTGTTTTTGGATTAATATCAATGAGATAGAAATAACTAAGAATAATATTGCAGTTGGGCTATCTGGAACAAAAATCTTAAACTGCCACGGCGTATGACTTAATTGTTCACCATACCATATATAACCATAAATCATCCCTAATATATTACAAATGAGTAACATCATTAACCAAGAACGTTGATAAAGTGTATATTGCCAAAATGTATTAATCGTCATCTGCTAAGTCCTCAAATTGATTATGTTTATTTACTAGCTTGAGTGTATTTAAAATTTGCGTTAGTTGATAAAAACGTTGCTTTTCATTCATCTGTAAACTTAAATCAATATTATGTAGCAAGTAATCTATTAATAACGCATGTTTATGACGATCTATAGACATACTATTTAAATCATGAAGATAAGTTTGATAGCTGGGTGATTCCGTTAGTTGAGCAACTATTAAATCATCTAGTCTTTGCTCACGCTTTGACACGTTTGCGAAGTGAATTTGAATATCAAAAGCACAGTTATGATTAGCAATATAATCAAATATTTCATTTGTATTCATTAACTTTATATTATGCTTAGTAAATTGAATTGCAGAAGCGTGACTTCCCACTTCTGCAATTTCTAATGTTTCATGATGATTAATTTTTGTATCTACAAAATGAATGTTTGCCAACTTCGTCTCATTCACTTTTATATAGTTAAGCACCCAAACTGTAATACGCGACTTAAATCGATATTGAAAAAGTAAATATTCAATAAAACTTTCTTTAATTTGATTGAGTGTCTCTGACATCAAATACCCCATTTTAAGATTGCAATCTTGATAATTCATCATGCCAATTTTCATTACTTGGTTCTAGTTCCAACAATTGATTTAAAATAGTAATTGCTTGTTCCTTTTGACCAGTTTCAATTAAATAGAAATAATAATCACTCATAAAATCAATATTTGTTTTCATTGTTGGATATGCTAATTCAAAGAAATGTTGAGCTTCTTTATCTCGCTCTTCTTGACCATAGGCGAACGCTAAATGCCACATGAATGTAGGATCCAAATCTTCTTCATCTACATATGTTAATAACTCAATGATTGCTTCATAATCTTCTTCATTACGATATAAATCACTTAAAATCAATAAAGGTTCTTGGTAAGCATTATCAACCTCTAATGCTTGTTTTAACAATAATACACCTTCATTAGCATCGCCGTGTTCTATTTCCAAACATCCAGTTGTATACATTAACTCTTTATAAAATTGACTTAGTCGTAATCCTTCTTTACCCGTTTCAATGGCATCTGGATAATTTTTTTCATTTTCATATAATGATTGTAAATACAAGTAGCCTTGAATATAATCAGGATCTTTAGAAAGTAATGTAGTCATTATTTTAATTGCTTCTTGAGTGATGTCATTTTTATCGTAAGAAACAGCTTTTTTGAAATAATCTTCAGACGTCATTTCTTCTTCATTAATTTCATCATATAAACGAATTGCATCACTATAGTTACCACTTTGTAAACTACAATCTGCCATACGAGAGAATAAGTTTACACCATTAACTTGATATTCACCAGTTTCTAAAACAGTTTCGTATTCAGAGGTAGCACGTAAATATTGACCATCATAATATAACATTTCAGCCAACGCAAAATGGATTATTGGATCATTTGGCTCTAGTTCAAGTGCTTCTTGTAATTTATCAATAGCAACTTCCATCATATTAATTTGTTGATATAAATCTGCTTCTAACATTAATTTTTCAGGCGATGGTTCAACATAACTTAAATATTCTAATGCTTCATCTGTCTGATTTTCAGACATTAATCCTTCAATAAAATAGATAAGTAATTCACTTTCATCTGGATATTTATGATATAACACGCGGAATACTTCTAAGCCTTGAGGCATTAATCCGAAATTATAAAGTGTTTCTCCTAGAATAAATAATGCATCATCGTTGTCAGTCGTTATTGCTTCATTAACACGAGAGTCTAAATTTTCTAGTTTTTGTAGATTGATATCGTCTATTAATTTATAGATATCTTCCATATTGTATTATCCCTCATTTTCTAAAAGCTTTAATTTTGGTAAAAATCCTGGAAATGATACATTAACTGCATCAAATTGTTTAATTTTAATTGGTTCACTTGACAGTAAAGATGCAACAGCAAGCATCATCCCTATACGATGATCAGTTAAACTATCGACTGTTGCATTTGTTTTTAACTCAGATGGATGAATAATCAAACCATCATTTGTAGGTTGCAAGTTAAAGCCTAATAAATTCAACATATCTGCCGTAGTATCAATTCTATTTGTTTCTTTCACTTTTAATTCCTCGGCATCTTTAATCATACTCGTTCCAACTGCTTGTGTACAAAGTAATGCAACTACAGGTAATTCATCAATTGCTTTTGGTACTATTTCACCTTCAATTGTAATAGGTTGAAGCATCGGTGTGTATTGTACACGAATAGATGCAGTAGGTTCTGCTCCAGTTGTTTCATTGAATAACTGAATATTGCCATCCATTTTTTTAACAATGTCAATAATACCTGAACGAGTAGGATTTATACCAACATTATGAATTGTCACGTCACTAGCTGGCGTGATTAGTGCAGCTACAATAAAGAATGCTGCTGATGAAATATCGCCAGGTACATGAAAATCTGCTGGTTTAATATATTGAATGGCATCAGCTGAAGTTGTAATTGTTAAGCTGTCAGTTTCAATCGGAATATTAAAATGTTTGAACATTGTTTCGGTATGATTTCGACTAACATCTAACTCCTTTATTACTGTTGTTTCATTTGAAAACAAACTTGCAAATAAAATGGCACTTTTTACTTGTGCGCTTGCAACTTCCATTTGATAATTTATGCCTTTTATGACAGATGGCTTTATAATTAATGGAGTATAATTATCTTCAACACCTTCAATATTAGCATCCATAAGTTTCAATGGTTTTAAAACACGATCCATAGGTCTTTTACCAATTGATACATCTCCAGACAAAACACTTTCAATACCTAAACCACTTAACAAACCAGCTAATAATCGAGTTGTTGTACCAGAGTTCCCAGTATATAAAACTTGGTGAGGTATTTTAAAGGCTTTATATCCAGGTGAATTCACAACCAATTTATCTTCCTCTTCTTTAATATCTACGCCTAATAGTCGGAATATATCTATTGTACGACGACAATCTTCACCAAGTAATGGTTTATAAATATTGGAAGTTCCTTCAGCTAAAGATGCTAACATGATTGCTCGATGTGTCATTGACTTGTCTCCAGGTACTTCAATTTCACCTTTAAGTGGTCCTGAAATATCGATAATTTGTTCACTTACCATTTACTTCACCTACTTAAAATATGTTTTTAGTTGTTCGCACGCATGTTGCAGCGTCGTTTGATCGATGTGTTGTACTACAATATCTCCAAATTCTTTAATCAACACCATTTGAACACCTTGTTTATCATTCTTTTTATCACTTAGCATGTACTGATACAACGTTCCGAAATTTATGTCAGTTATTATTTCTAAAGGATAACCTAGTTTCGTTAAATAATTAATATAATGTTGGATATCATGGTTTGAATTGAACAATGTGTTTGCAACAATAAATTGGTATATTATGCCTATCATTACGGCATGACCGTGTGGTATTTTATGGTTATATTCCACGGCATGACCAAATGTATGACCTAAATTTAAATACTTTCTAACACCTTTTTCTTTTTCATCAGCAACAACAATATCTAATTTTGTTTCAATGCCTTTAGTTATATATTTATCAATTCCATTTAATGATTGTAATGATGCACGATCTTTAAAATGTTGCTCGATGTCATTTGTAGCAGATTTACCATTTAATAAGGCATGCTTATATACTTCTGCATAGCCACTCAATATTTCATCAAATGGCAAAGTATTTAAAAAGTCCAAGTCATAAATTACAGCATTTGGACGATAAAATGCACCGATTAAATTTTTACCTTGCTTTGAGTTAATACCAACTTTTCCACCAACGCTAGAATCATGTGCTAGTATAGTCGTTGGCACTTGTATAAAGTGTACTCCTCGTAATAGTGTCGCCGCAATAAATCCAGCAAAATCACCAGTTGCACCACCACCAACAGCAATAATTACTGTATTACGCGTCACATGATGGGATAAAATATACTCCAATGTTTCTTGATATTGATTAAACGTTTTTGTATTTTCACCTGCTGGAATAATGACTTTATGTACATTTCCAAAAGATAAAATATCATTAAATTTATCAGCAAAATATTGATTTACATGCTCGTCAATTAATATAAAACTTTGATCAAACTGATGAATATAAGTGTTGATTTGTTCAATTGCACCATGTTCAACAAATATTGGATAATTGTTTGAAGGATACGTTGTTTGTAATTTCATAATCACACCTCAATTGTTCTCGTTGTTAAAATTCAATATTTAATTGTCTGCGTTCAGCAATTTGGTGTTGAAGTTGTTCAATGTGGTTTGATTGGAACTCTTCAAGCAATGCTTTCGCTATTTCAAATGCAACAACGTGTTCACACACTATACTTGCTGCAGGTACAGCACAACTATCAGAACGTTCAATTGTTGCCTTAAAGTCTTCTTTAGTATTTATATCAACTGAATTTAACGGTTTATATAACGTAGGAATAGGTTTCATTACACCATTTACAATAATTGGCATACCATTTGACATACCACCTTCTAAACCACCTAAATGATTAGAACCACGATAATAACCAATTTCACTATTATATAGAATTTCATCTTGAATCTCACTACCTGGCTTTTCAGCTGCTTTAAATCCTTCACCAAAGCTTACACCTTTAAAAGCATTTATGCTGACAACACCTTGTGCAATTTTACCATCTAACTTACGATCATAATGCACATAACTACCAACACCAACAGGCATATTTTCAACTACAACTTGAACGACACCGCCAATTGAATCTCCTTCATTTTTAGCTTCGTCAATTTTATCTCGCATTGCTTGTGCGATACTGTCATCAATTACACGAACATCATTACGATCAAGATTTGCTTTAAATGTTTCTGAATCATAAAAATCTTTATCTTTAATTCCGCCTATTTCAACAACACGACTGTATATATCGATATCTAACTGTTGTAATAACACTTTACATAAGGCACCGACTGCAACTCGAGCTGCCGTTTCTCTAGCAGATGATCGTTCTAGCACATTTCGTAAATCACGATGATTATATTTCATACCTCCAACCAAATCTGCATGACCAGGTCTTGGTTTTGTAATAGTACGTTTCATATTTTCACGTTCTTCTTCACTTATTGGTGCTGCTCCCATAATTTTTCTCCAATGTGTAAAGTCATCATTGGTTACAACCATAGTAATTGGGCTACCTAATGTATAGCCATTTCTAACCCCTGATACTATTTCTACTGTATCTTTCTCAATTTGCATGCGTCGGCCACGACCATAACCACCTTGACGCTTGAACATTTCTTTATTAATATCTTCAACTTTAATTTCTAAATTTGCTGGTATACCTTCGACAATAACTGTTAATTGAGGTCCATGTGATTCTCCTGAAGTTAGATATCTCATACACACTCGCTCCTTTCATACTTCCGCAATAACATTATAATATGTTGTTAATCTTATCACATTCATTGTGAATTCATAAACGTTTGTTTTCAAGCTTAATTAAGAAAATGGATGACATTCAGTTATAAATGTCAGAATTATCTTAATATTAAACGAACTAAAATTAATTATAATATATTCGTCTGTAGAAAAGTATCATGAATTTATAATACAGTTGCATCATATAATCATTAATTAAAAATAATTAGCCGTTTCAATATAATCGTATATCAACCTTAGTAAATAATATACTGACTACATTTCTTAATATGAAAGAATGACCTGTTAATTATTAATAAAGTTAATCAGTCCGTTTAAAAATAGTTTAGCCTATTAAATATATTTAAATGTTAGAGGTTCTTGTTATACTTCGACTTCAAAAATAAAATAAACTCTTTTAGTAATACATAAAAAATATAAATGAGAGTCAGTATAAAAATAATTTTTATTAAAGGATTAAGTGGTTTATCTAAAAATATAGCACCATATAATAATTCCATTGATTTTAAGAACATTAAAATCCCCAAAATAATTGAAATAATATTCTTCATTTTAACAACCCCTTCTTTCTGTTTAGTTTCATTTGATTAAGAATTTTACTACAACATAAAAAACAGGTCTTGTTATGTATAATCATAATGACTAACCACATAACAAAACCCTTTTTTACCTTTATAAATAAATCGTAAAGGTTTACAATCTATATTTTATTCATATAACCATGCATCACGTGGTGAAGCATAGCTTGTAATTTCATTTTCATTAAACCATAAATTAATTTCACGTTCGGCTGACTCTAATGAATCCGAACCGTGTATAATATTTCTACCAACAGTCAAACCTAAATCTCCTCTAATTGAACCGGGTGTAGCTTCAGAAGGATTTGTACTGCCAATAATATGTCTAGATACATTAACTGCATCTTCACCTTCAACTACCATTGCGAAGACTGGTGCTGATGTAATAAATGAAATTAAATCATTATAAAACGGTTTACCTTGGTGTTCGCCATAATGTGTTTCAGCAAGTTCCATTGGTACTTGCATTAATTTACCGCCAACAAGTTTAAGTCCTTTTCGCTCAATTCTTGATATTACTTCACCAATTAGATTTCTTTGTACTGCATCTGGTTTAATCATTAAAAATGTACGTTCCACTTTATGTATCCCCCTGTGTTTAATAGGTTTATGTATATTACTATTATATATTAACAGGTTGGTAAAGCGCTTTCAATACTTTTCATAAATACTAAGTGTTTCTTGAACCCATTTTTTTCGTTAAACTTTGTAAAAGTGATTTAGGGTGGCTATCTGGCAATTCATCAATTAAATTTAAAGCTTTCTTCAAATACTTTGTACTAACTGCTTTAGATTCATTAATAGTGTCAGATTTTCTAATAATTTGAATACATTCTTCAAATTCTTTACGATCGCTGTCACGTCGTAATTGTTCAATTTTCAATTTGAATTCTGGATTTTTTCTCATTTCTAATAAAATCGGTAATGTAATATGACCATTAAGCAAATCACTTCCGACCGGCTTACCTAATTTCTTTTCGGTACTAGTGAAGTCTAATACATCATCGATGATTTGGAAGCTCATACCTATATAATGACCAATCATTTTCAATTTTCGTACAGTCTCTTTATCAGATTGAGATGTAATTGCACCAACTTCTGTTGACAACTGAATTAACAGTGCAGTTTTACGATTAATACGTCTTAAATAGTTGATAATAGATTGCTGACTATTAAATTGATCTTGAAATTGGAATAATTCCCCTCGACACACATCTACAATTGATTCAGAAATCAGCTTATGCACTCTATTGTCTTCTACTGCCATTAAGTGTTCAAGTCCTAATGCCAATAAAAAGTTTCCAGTTAAAATAGCTGTTGTCTGATCCCATTTCTTTGATATGGTTAACTTACCACGGCGTTTATCACTCTTATCGATAACGTCATCATGAACAAGTGTTGCCATATGAATTAGCTCTAATGCGACTGCAACTTGATAAGTTTGTTCAGACGTTTGTTCATCTTCACCAAATTGGCTACTAAGAATCACAAAAGCAGGTCGTACGCGTTTACCACCAGAAGACAATAAATGTAAAGAAGCTTGCTCTAGAACAGAATCTTTACTTTTAATTGCCTTTTCAAGTCGTTGTTCCACTTTTTTAATTTCATTGTTCATGTTTAACTTTGCCACGTTAATCACCTTTGGAATTATCTTTTTCTTTATAGCCAAGGTGCATTGCAGCAACGCCACCTGTAAAGCTACGTACTCTTACATTTATAAATCCAGCTTTTTCGAACATTTGCTTTAATTCGTCTTTGCCTGGAAAATTAAATGTAGATTGCTGTAACCATTCATATTCTTCTTTTGACTTTGCAAATAACTTTCCAAATATCGGCATAACGAATTTAAAGTAAAGCGCGTATACTTGTTTGAATACTGGCAAAGTTGGTTGGCTCGTTTCAAGGCAAACTACCATACCACCTGGTTTAAGCACTCTATTCATTTCTTTTAATGCACCTAAATAATCTGGTACATTTCTCAAACCAAATCCAATCGTTACATAATCGAATGAATTATCTTCAAATGGTAAGTCCATCGCATCGCCATGAACAAGTTTAACATTTTCCATTGAAGCAGTTTTCTCTTTTCCTACTTCTAGCATATTTTCACTAAAATCAATACCTGTCACTTCGCCAGTTGGTCCAACCGCTTTACTTAGGGCTATCGTCCAATCTCCTGTACCACAGCATACATCTAAGGCTTTTGTACCTTTTCTTACGCCCATATCTTTCATGACGCGTTTTCTCCATACTTTATGCTGTTCAAAACTAATAATATTGTTTAATCTATCATATTTTTTGGATATATTTTGGAATACTCGATGTACTTGTTCTTTATTCGCTTTATTGTCAGCCATGCTTAATTACCTCTACTTTTCAAATAACTTTTTTGGATATCGTGTAAGTAACGTTTTACTTCACTTTGATTATATTTCTTGAAGTATGATGGATAGTAATCAGACATATCTTCAAATAAATAATTATATATTTTCGACTCATCAACAATGGTACCAAAATGAGAAATTGTAATATATGGAAAAAGTGTTTCAATCCTTACTATTGCTTGTGATATTTCATAATCACTCAGAGCTTGATGATGTAAAGATGATTTTAATTCATTGATTTCAACAATTGCTTTACTAATTTCATTTTGAAATGATAAATCATTGATTTCTGCAAGTAATGTATAAAAATGTGCACTAATTAAATCACCAATCAAAATTGAATGCTTAGATAAATGATTATAAGTAATGTCATCTAGGTGTCTCATTGATGTGTCAATTGTGAGGCATGCTACTTTGGCAACATCTGGAATATCATATGAATCTAGTAATGCACCTAATCTATGATTAATATTTATAGGTTCATACTCGGATACGCCATTTAATCTTTTTTTTATTTGTCTTTCCAATTTGCTTACAGTTGTTTCCATGTCTACACCTCACGATATTATCACTATTCATATTAACATTATATGTAAGAAATTAAAATCTTTTGAAGCATTAAGATTAGTAATCATTTTTATATTCCAATTTATAGAGAGATCATTTTATGTATATTTTACAATTCTATTTTTAATTATCGTTTTAGTAGTAACTTTTATGAACTCAATTGAACATCATTACCACTGTTTGATTTCTATCTTTATTTTTAAAATTCGTTCCTAAGACATAAATCAATGTCCTAGGCTCTAAAATGATCCATTGGCAGTAGTTGACTGAATGAAAATACACTTGTAACAAGCTTTTTCAATTCTAACCAATCTTACCGGCGGAACGGCCCCAAACATAGAGAATTTCAAATAGAAATTCTACAGACAATGCAAGTTGGTGGGCTCAAACATAATGAATTAGTTTTTCTATAGAAATTAGTATATCTTATGCATGAATTTTATTCATACATTCCTATTTTTATGTACACATTAGCCACAATCAATGTGTAAGAGCCACTACATAATAAATCATTAGTGTTTCTTTATCACTTCTGTCCCTCTACCATCTATGAAAATGAAATTCATATCTTTTAATCACATTTATTTGAATGTCAAAACAAACTCTTATTTTAATTTAACTCGAAATTAGATGGCTTACTTTTATTAGTTAATATCTTAAACTTTATACGTTTTTTCGTTTATTACAACTAATGAAGGCAAAATAAAAAGCCCTTATTCAGGGCTTTCTAAGTAAAATTATTTTACAGCATCTTTTAATGCTTTACCAGCTTTGAATGCTGGAACTTTACTTGCTGGGATATCAATTTCTTTACCAGTTTGAGGATTACGACCTTTACGTGCAGCACGTTCACGTACCTCAAAGTTACCGAAACCAATTAATTGTACTTTTTCACCTTTAGCAAGTGAGTTTTGGATTGATTCGAATACAGCATCTACTGCTGAACCAGCTTCTTTTTTAGTTAAATCAGCTTGTTCTGCAACTGCATTGATTAAATCTGTTTTGTTCATTAGACATTCACCTCCTGAGGTTTGATAATGATATGTTTATATCATTATGGTAAAACTTTAACACAAGCATTACATAAATCGCAATCATTTATGTGGCAAAAACGTTGAATTTAAGCCATTTCTATTCATTTTACGTAATAATTAGCTGTATATGTGTAATAATACACAATTTATTCAGATTTTTTATCGCGCTCCATTAAATCTTTTACGCATTCTTTTACAGAGATATTTTCAAATAACACTCTATATAAAGCATTTGTAATTGGCATATCTACATTCATTTCTTTAGCTAAATGATAAACCGATTTAGTTGTATAAATTCCTTCGACAACCATATTCATTTCAGATAATGCCTGATCCATTGATTCACCTTGACCAAGTTTATATCCTAATGTGAAATTTCTCGAATGTGTTGACGTACATGTAACAATTAGATCACCAATACCGCCCAAACCTAAAAATGTCATAGGATCTGCACCTAATTTTTCACCTAGTCTGCTGATTTCAGCTAAACCACGAGTCATTAATGCAGCTTTGGCATTATCACCATAGCCAATTCCAGCTACAATACCACTTGCTACAGCGATGATATTTTTCAAAGCACCACCAAGTTCAACACCTATCAAGTCATCATTCGTGTACACACGTAGATAATCATTCATAAATAAATCTTGCGTTAATTTACTAATATTTTTATCTTTTGATGAAGCTGCAACAGTAGTTGGTTGCTTGACTACAACTTCTTCCGCATGACTTGGCCCTGACAACACGCCAACACCTGCATTATATTCAGGTGAAATAGAATCTACAATCATTTCTGACACTCGTTTAAATGTGCCATTTTCAATACCTTTAGCAACATGAATAAATGTTTTCTTAGATGTCAACTTATCATTAATTTGAGTTGCAACTTCTCGCATTGCTTTAGTAGGTAAAGCCATTAAATAAATATCTGCAAATTGAATTGCTTTAGTCATATCTGACGTAGCATTGATGCTATCATCTAATTTCGCATATTTTAAATACTTTTTATTTGTATGGCATGTGTTTAATTCTTCAACAGCATCTTGATTTTTACCCCACATCAAAACATCATGTCCATTTTCAGCTAGTACATTAGCAAGAGCCGTTCCAAAACTTCCCATACCAAATACGGTGATTTTAGTCATAATTATCCCCCAATCATTAATTTCTCTTTCGAGCTATAATATGAATTGGCGTACCTTCAAATCCAAATGCAGCTCGGATTTGATTCTCTAAATAGCGCTTATAAGAAAAATGCATTAATTCAACATCATTAACAAATACAACGAACGTTGGCGGTTCAATCGCAACTTGTGTCGCATAAAAGACATTAAGTCTTCTACCTTTATCTGTTGGCGTAGGGTTCATCGAAATCGCGTCTGTAATAACTTCATTCAATGTAGAACTTTGAACACGTTTTTTATGATTTTCACTTGCTTCTTTAATATATGGGAATAATGTACGTAATCTCGTACGTTCTTTTGCAGATACAAAAGCAATCTGTGCATAGTCTAAAAATTGGAATTCTTTACGTACTTCATCTTCAAACTTTTTCATTGTTTTGCTATCTTTTTCAACTGTATCCCATTTATTAACAACGATTACTACTGCTTTACCTTGTTCGTGTGCATAACCAGCTACACGTTTGTCTTGTTCGATAATACCTTGTTCAGCATCGATTACTACAAGAACAACATTTGAACGTTCAATCGCTTTTAATGCTCTTAACACTGAATATTTTTCAGTTGATTCATATACTTTACCTTTTTTACGCATACCAGCAGTATCGATCAAAACATAATCTTGTCCATCATAACTATATTCAGTGTCGATTGCATCTCTTGTTGTTCCTGCAACATTAGAGACAATGACACGATCTTCACCTAAAATAGCATTTACTAAACTTGATTTACCTACATTTGGTCGTCCAATTATTGAAAGACGAATCGTATCTTCATCATATGGATCTTCTTCCTCTTCACCAAAATGAGAAACCACTGCATCTAACAAATCACCAAGACCTAAACCATGTGATCCAGATATTGGATATGGTTCACCAAAACCTAATGAATAGAAATCATATACATCTGTACGCATTTCCATATTATCTACTTTATTTACCGCTAATACGACCGGCTTTTTAGATTTGTATAAAATTTGAGCGACCATTTCATCGCTTTGTGTCAATCCTTCACGCACGTTAACCATAAAAATAATTACATCCGCTTCATCTATGGCGATTTCTGCTTGCGCTCTAATTTGTGTTTGGAATGGTGCATCACCAATTTCAATACCACCTGTGTCAATAATATTGAAATCATGTGTTAACCACTCACCTGAAGAATAAATGCGATCTCGTGTTACACCTGGCGTATCTTCAACAATCGAAACACGTTCTCCAACTATTCTATTAAAAATTGTAGATTTACCTACATTAGGCCTACCTACAATAGCTACTATAGGTTTAGTCATAAGCTAACTTCCTCTCTTTCTTATATCTTTTTAATAATATCACATGAGACTGTGTATTCAAAATGAGTTTATAATTGTGCTAAGAAAAATTATTATCAAAATATAACAATTCAAAATAACTAACTTTTTCTGTTCTTTTTCATTCATTACAAATATAGATAATTACAGAAAAATACTCCACATGTTTATCAAAAGCATGTGGAGTTCATCATAATAGTTATATTAAAATTATAATTTAAGATTTTTCAGCTTATCACCAATCATATCGCCAATAGTTGGATTGTCTTCACCTTCATTATCTAAGTATGCCTCAGTTGTTGCAGAATCACTTTCAATAACGTTTTCATTTGGTAATGTAGCTTTAATAGACAATGATACTCTCTCATTTTCTTCATCAATGCCTAAAATTTTAACGCTAACTTGTTGACCAGGTTCTAGCACTTCACCTGGCGAACCAATATGTTTATGTGCTATTTCTGAAATGTGTACAAGTCCTTGCACACCAGGTGCGATTTCAACAAATGCACCAAAGTTCGCTAATCTAACTACGACACCTTCGATAACATCATTTTCATTGAATTTCCCTTTAATGTTTTCGAATGGTGTAGGCAACGTATCTTTGATTGATAATGAAATACGCTCTGTATCTCTATCAATAGATTTAATTTTAACTTTTACATCTTGACCAATTGATACTACCTCTTCTGGTGTTTGAACATGTTCATGCGAAAGTTCTGACACGTGAACTAGACCATCAACACCACCGATATCAATAAATGCACCAAATTGTGTTAAGCGTGCTACTTTACCATCAATCACATCGCCTTCATTTAATGATTGTAATAATTGATTCTTTTTAGCGTCATTTTCTTCTTGTTCAACTGCTTTACGGCTTAAAATGACTCTATTATTTTCAGGGTCTAACTCTTCAACTTTAATGCGAATTGTTTGTCCATCAAATACAGAGAAATCCTCAATGAAGTCTGTTGAAATTAATGAAGCTGGTACAAAACCTCTTTGCCCTACATCTACAACTAAACCACCTTTAACTACTTCTGTAACTTTCGCTTCGATGATTTCGTTGCTATCCAATTTTTCTTGTAAATAGCTATAAGACTTTTCAGTTTCAAATTGTCTTCTAGATAAAATGTAAGCACCAGATTCATTTTCTTCATCAAACTCAACTTTAGTGACATACGCTTCAACTTCATCGCCCACTTTTACAACTTCACTTGGGCTATCAATATGATGCGTAGATAGTTGACTAATAGGTATAATACCGTTAAATTTACCACCGTTGATATGAACAACAACTTGTTTATCTTCAACTTGTTGCACTTCACCAGTGACTTTGTCACCTTCTTTAATATCGTTAATCATTGATTCATTGAATTCTTCAGTCATCTTGTTTGCCTCCTTATACACTACATATTTATAACATCTTATAAACTGACAGAATTGTCAAGAAATTCCACCTCGATTACATTTTGTGAAATAGTCATATACACAAATATGTCACTTTATCATATTCAATTCGTCATTTCGACAAATATTTTTTACAACCATTTTTGTATCAAGGTAATGCAGTTCGCTATGTTTATACATATTTTTTGTATAAAAATTAGCATAACTCATTATTAAGTTTAATAAGTCGTCATTTCATTGTTCTCTACAAAATATATTATAGTAAAATTTTATACTTTTATAAAACAAAAAGCCACACAATTAAGAAACTTTTACATTTTGTTAGTAAGAAGTGGGCATAGAAGGTATCATCCTATAATCATTACATTTGTTAATGGTAATAATAAGTCATTGCTAAATTGCACTTTAATATAGATAAATTTTAAAGCGGCGTTTGAATCTTGAAAAAATTAAAGAACATACCAATTTATGTATTTTTGTTAAGGCGATTCAGAAATAGTTTATACATCTGTTGCATTTCTAATAATCTTGATTAATTATAAAGTTTTATTTCTAGTATTGTCGTTATTCGTTTATAGATTAACAAAAAGCCATTTCTATTCAATTAGAATAAAAACAGCTTTTTCCATTCATCAAGGAACTTTAAATTTATTAATGTTAGCTTCGTAATTAATTAATTAATTTGATTAACCATCTCTAAAATTTCTTCTGTAACATCTTCGATTGATTTGCCAGTTGTATCTAATGTAACTGCGTCATCAGCTTTTCTTAGAGGTGAAATCTCACGGTTCATATCATATTGATCACGTGCTTCAATATCTCTTTTTAAATCTTCAAAATTAGATTCAATGCCTCTTAATTGATTATCTTTTAAACGTCTTTCTGCACGTTCTTCAACTGATGCAATCATATATACTTTTAAATCTGCATCTGGTAAAACTACTGTACCAATATCACGACCATCCATTACGATACCTTTTTCTGCAGCTAATTCCTTTTGTTTTTTAACAGCGAATGAGCGCACAGGTTCTTTAGAAGCTACGTATGAAACATGTTGCGTCACATCATTACTTCTTAGATAGTCTGTAACATCTTCGTTATCTAAAATGACACATTGACCTTTATCTGCTTTATAAGTTAAATCTAATGTTGTTTGGTCAACAAGTTTTGCAAAGTCCTCAGTTTTATTTAATTTTAAGTATTTGTATGTTAATGCACGATACATCGCACCTGTATCGACATAAATCATTGATAGTTCACTCGCTACACGCTTCGCAATTGTACTTTTACCGGCAGCAGCTGGACCATCTAATGCAATATTAATGGCTTTCATGCGTCATTTCCCTTCCTTGTCGTTTTATGAATAATATTTTATCATAATTAGGTAAACGAAATATAGGAGGAAATATATGAAACATCTACTTGTTATTCATACTGGTGGCACAATAAGTATGTCACAAGACCAATCTAATAAAGTAGTAACAAATGATATCAACCCTATTTCAATGCATCAAGATGTTATTAATCAATATGCACAAATAGATGAATTAAATCCTTTTAATGTTCCATCACCTCATATGACAATCCAACACGTTAAACAATTAAAGGATATTATTTTAGATGCAGTAACAAAAAATTTTTATGATGGCTTTGTCATCACACATGGCACTGATACATTAGAAGAAACAGCATTTTTGCTTGATTTAATATTAGGTATTGAAGAACCTATTGTCATCACTGGTGCAATGCGTTCATCAAATGAAATTGGTTCAGACGGTTTATATAACTATATTTCCGCTATTCGTGTAGCTTCTGATGAAAAAGCACGACATAAAGGTGTCATGGTTGTATTTAATGATGAAATTCATACAGCACGAAATGTAACTAAAACCCATACTTCAAATACTAATACTTTCCAAAGTCCGAACCATGGACCACTTGGTGTTCTAACAAAAAATTGTGTTCAATTCCACCATATGCCTTATCGTCAACCCGCCCTGTCAAATGTCAATGAATCTCTTAATGTACCGCTAATCAAAGCATATATGGGTATGCCTAGTGATATTTTTACTTTTTATAGTCGTGAAGGAATTAACGGGATGGTTATTGAAGCATTGGGACAAGGTAATTTACCACCAAGTGCATTAAATGGCATTAATCAATTAGTTAAACTAAATATACCAATTATTTTAGTTTCTCGTTCTTTCAATGGTATTGTAAGTCCTACATATGCATATGATGGCGGTGGTTATCAACTTGCACAACAAGGCTTTATTTTTTCAAATGGCTTAAATGGTCCTAAAGCACGTCTAAAACTATTAGTTGCTTTAAGTAATCATCTAGATACCGCTAAAATAAAATCATACTTCGAATTATAATTTTTGTATAAAAAAGGTCTATTTGCAATGGTTAGTCATCAACAAAGTTTGACATAATGAGCATGTCAATTATTGATGAACTAAACTTCTAGCAGATAGACCTTTTGATTTATGATTCTAACGGTGTTTGTTTTTTAGCGAGCATGCTTTGTGCGATAATACCACCGTGAAACTTACCATTTTCAATGAAAATAGTATTCGCATCATTTCCTGCTGCAATTACACCTGCGATATAACAATTTTCGATATTTGTTTCGTATGTTTCTTTATTATACATGGGTGCAGTTCCAAATTCATTTGTATTAATTTGAATGCCTACTGATTTTAAAAATTCATAATCAGGATGATAACCAATCATCGCAAATACATAATCATTGTGAATCGTCTTATTCTTACCGTTTACTTCATAAGTCAAAGTATCTTCAGTAATTTGTATGACATTGGCATTGAATTCCATGTCTATTTTTTCATGATTTACAAGTGCTGTGAAATTCGGAAGGATCCACGGCTTAATTGACGGTGAATAATCACCACCCCGATATAAAACTGTCACGTTTGCGCCAGCTTTTTCCAATTCCAAAGCAGCATCGATAGCAGAATTCTTACCACCAATAATAACAACATCTTGATCAAAATATGGATGTGCCTCTTTAAAATAATGGAACACTTTAGGTAAATCCGCACCTTCAACTTCTAATGTATTATGTTGACCATAGTAGCCTGTCGCGATTGTTAAAAATCGACATTCATAAACATCTTTCGTTGTCGTGATTGTAAATTTATTATCTATTTTTTTAACTGTTAATACTTCTTCGAATGCATTTACTTTTAATTGATGATGTTTCACAACTTCTCGGTAATAAACTAACGCCTGATTACGTCTTGGTTTACTTTCTTCAACGATAAACGGTACATCCCCAATACTTAATTTATCACTTGATGAGAAAAATGTTTGGTGTGTCGGGTAATTGTATATCGATTCCACAACATTACCTTTTTCTATAATTAAGGTATCAATACCCTTTCTTTTTTGTTCAATAGCCGCACTTAAACCGCATGGCCCTCCACCAATTATGATACTTTCTACTTTTTGCATTGTTTCGGCCTCCTTTAATCCCAAACTATTATAACAGTTCAATGATTATAGCGCTAAGTCTGTGCTTGAAGATTTATGATATATTTTCGACAATTAGTAGGTTTAAACTAAAATATTGTCATACATGTAATTGTCCACTTCATATTTTTTTGTAACATTTAGGAAAATAAGTCATAACATAATATTGATAATTCTAATTTGATATTTGAGCAATTACGTCAATTTTGTATATTTAATCTTTATTATCAGTAAACAGCAATAAAATAGACACTTATTAATGAAGTTAACTGAAAAACACTCTCTAAATCCTTACAAAAAACTGCTACATTACGATAAGTGATTTATAAGTAAATCAGGTTACTCTGAACTTACTTTAGATCACAAATGTGTATGTAGCAGTTGAATTGATATTAATTATGGAATAATAATTTGTTGACCATTTCTAATATTATTACCACTTAAGCCATTAGCACGTCTAATTTTTTCAACGTTTTCAGGTGAACCTGAACCATAGTATTGAATTGCGATTCGATAAAGGTTCTCTTGACCACTAACTGTATGCCTTTGTCCTCCGCCTTGACGTTGCTGTTGTTGGTTTTGATTTGCTTGTTGTTGATTTTGATTATTTTGCGTTTGGTTATTCGCTTGATTTGCATTATTTTGATTATCAGTTGTTGCTTTATCTTTATTATTATCAGATTTTGACTCGTCATTGTCTTTAGATTTCGATTTGTCTTTTGCAGAATCTGCTGAAGTTGCTTTATCCTTATTATCATCAGATTTGTTTTTGTTCGTATTTGCTATTTTATTTTCTTTCGTACCATTATTATGGTTGTTTAATGCCATACCACCAAAGATTGCTAACGCACCAACAATTAAAACGGCTGCAATTAATGGTAATAATACTTTCGTCATGCCGCCTTTTTTATGATCTTTTTCTTTATCTTGATGATCACGATGTTCATGATTATGGTTCGTTTGAGCAGAAGCTTGTTGTTTTGAAGCGGCATCTGCTCCTACTACACCAGCTGTACCAGCACCAACAGCGGCACCCTTTTTATTATTATGATCTTTTTCCTTATGTTTCACTTCATTATTTTCAGTAGACTTTTCAACACTATCTTTTTGATGATTTTGTTGTTCTTTTGCATGATTCTTAGCTTTTGATGCGCCACCAACTGCACCCGCAACTCCAGCTGTGCCTGCACCAATTGCTGCTGCTTTTTTACCATGATGATTTTCTTTTGTATCATCAGTTTTCGCTTCAACCGGCACGTCTTTACTATTCTCTGCTGATTCTTTTGGCTTATTATTATCAGTTGTAAAATGTGGTTTAGGCTGTTGTACTTTTTCATGATTGACATTGTTTGTCGCACTCTGATTTTTCTCATTAACTCGCGTTTCTTGAGCTTCCTCATGTTTCACAGGTTCTTCATTTGGTTCTGGATGTGATTTATCCAATGCAAATGCATTTTTAGTATAATTTGATTCTTCATTATGAGGCTTACTTTCGTGATGGCTAAATTCTTGATCCGAAGAACTATGTAATGATGATTCTTCTTGGCGATCATCTAACGTTCCAGCTTCATTTTGAACTTTGTCTTCAGTCACTTGTGACTCATGGTGGTCTTGTTTATTATGATTTGTTGCTAAATCACGACGTCTTTTTCTTCTTTGGGCATTTCTTGGCGGAAACTGTTGCTCCGTTTTCTCTGTTCTATCTTGATGTTCTGCTTCTGCTTGGTCTTTTTCAGCATCTTCCTTATAATCTTGATGTGAATTTGTGTCTATCGATTGACGATTTTTTTCAAAGTCATCTTTAAAATTATTAGACATAGCCATCTTCCTTTCTATTCTATTACAATGATTTTACATAAAATATACCCGTATGACACAAGTTTATGTATATTTTTCAAAATTATTTCAATCATTTTTCAATTGTGTATACACTAATTATAGCTTGTCAATTTTCTTTTAGTAAAGTAATACTATCTGGGAAATAAATTTTGCAACTTTTCTTCAAAACCGATACTTCTAATTACCTTTTTCTTATTTAAAGCCACTATATCCAACATATTCGAATCATTGTCACAACATCGATCTTGTGACGGTGGATATTCTCCGAAAAATTCTAATAAATACTTGCGCCTACATTGATCTAACTTACTGTATCCAATCATGCGAAAGAATCCTAGTTGTTTTCGCTTAAAAGATTGTTTAAATATCTGTTTCAAGGCGCTGATGCTATAGAATGAATGCAACGTTGTCAAAATGTCTTGTTTGTCTGGCGCTAAAAATTCTCCTATTTCGTAATTTTGCACATCTTCTTCTGTAATCATATCTGCAAATAATAATGTTTCTAAAATATATTTATCGTCTGGTTGGAATAAACTAATTGCCTGACTTGGTTCACCATCGCGACCCGCACGGCCAATTTCTTGAATGTAGTTAGAAGGACTCGTTGAAAGATGAAAGTGAATGATTGTTCGAATATCTTTTTTATTAATTCCCATACCAAAAGCACTCGTTGCGACTATGACCGGAATGTCATTATTTAAAAATTGCTGTTGAACTGTGTGTCGCTCTTGATAATTCATATCACCATGATAAATGCCTGTAAGGAACCCTGAATCATAGATACGTTGCGCTAAATTTAGACACATTTTTTTAGATGATACATAAATAATCGTTGGTCCCGATTGTTCTAAAAACGGAAGTAACCACTCAATTTTATCTTCGTCATCATGAAAATTAAGATGCTTAAAGCTTATGTTTGGACGATTCATTGTAGTTTTAATCACGTTAAATTGGATAGCTAACATTTCTTCTAAATCATTTTGCAAGTGTGGTGGCGCAGTTGCCGTCAAAGCTAAGACTACCGCTTCTTTAAAGTGCTTTGTCACTTTACCTATTAAAGCGTAATGTGGTCTGAAATCATATCCCCATTCTGATAAACAATGTGCTTCATCTAGAACGATCATGCCGAAATCTATTGTGGATATTAATTTAAAATTTGACGGTTGTAAAAGGAATTCGGGACTTAAAAAGATAAATCGACTATGCCGTAAACATTTAATATTATGCTTTTTCTCAATTTCATCCATACCAGAGTGAATACAGGCAACACGTTTTTCTCCATTTATTTTCAACTGCATAACTTGGTCATCCATTAAAGATATTAACGGTGAGATAATTAATGTCGGCTTACCTGATAAATACGTAGGTATTTGATAACACAAACTCTTTCCACTTCCAGTTGGAAGAATACCTAGAGTGTGTTGTTGAGACATTATACTTTCTATAATTTCCTGTTGTCCCGGTTTAAAACTCTCGAAGCCAAATTTGTTTCGTAAAATATCATGCAACATTCAGATCACCTCTTTCAAATCCAACGATTAATACTTTTAATTGAAAATATGATAACATGTCAAATTGTTCTTTATAAAATTTTAAACGTTCGCCACGATGTTGTTGATAAAAATTTAA
>NZ_PPQS01000034.1:0-7401 GCF_002902405.1 Staphylococcus schweitzeri | reverse complement strand
AAATTGTTGTTGTCTTTCATCTTCAACATAATCACCATAATTCGACATATAACCTTTGATTAAAATTTCTAGTACATGATCTTCGATAGTATTGATTTTAACTTGTTGTTGTGCCGCTATATCTTCCATCGTGTATCGTTCAAGTAATCTTGTATAAGTAATGTAGGTTTGATTTGATAAAGTAGGTTTCATTATTAATCTTGATAAAATAGTATATTCTCCATTTTCTAATTCAAACATCATTGCCACTAAATTATTCATTTCATATTCAAATAACTGTTGCTGTGATAGTTGTTCTATTAAACTTACTTGTTGTCTTGTATACATTGGTTCATCATAACCTTGCAAATAATAATGTAAATAACAAGGCCCTTTTACCGCAATTGCTTGAAATAAATTATTTAATTCATTTTCAAAATCACTTAGTAATTCATTTTCTTTAATATAGTTATAGACAACTTTCACTGTTTCTTGTATCTTATTATTTTGAGAGATTGGCACAAATTGAAATGACTGTTGCTTAATATTAGACATCGTTTGCACTAATAATTGCATTGCCTGAAATGTTTGTACCATACTTTCAAATGTAAATCTTGGATGCAATGCTATTTCCACTTCAGAGACAAATTCATTTATATTTTCTAAAAATAGCTCAAAAGACGGATATTTTAATAGTGGTAAACTATGATATAATGACAACTGTTGTTGACTACAAGCGTCAAAAAAGGTTTGGTGAGATTTCTTACCGACTAATATATTGTAAATACTTTTATTTGTTTTATAGTTAAATGTTTGTTGTAATGCTGTTTTTATAATGTGTTGCAAGTTTAACCCTCACTCTGTAAAACGGATAATTTGAAAATAAAAAAGATGCTGTCTAAAATTTTAATCACATTACTATTTTAGCATTTTTATCAAAGGAGGCGAAGACATTGGCAAAATATACAATCGTTGATATGGATACTTGTATTGCATGTGGTGCATGTGGTGCAGCAGCGCCAGATATATATGATTACGACGACGAAGGTATTGCTTTCGTAATCCTTGACGATAACCAAGGTACTGCAGAAGTACCTGAAGAATTATATGAAGATATGGAAGATGCGATAGATGGATGCCCTACAGATTCTATTAAAATTGCAGACGAATCATTTGATGGGGACGCTTTAAAATTTGAATAAATTGTTTTATTTGAAAAATGGTCCATAGAAAAAGCAGGCAAGCTATCATTTATTGATAGTCACCTGCTTTTTATTATTATGTGTAAATTATTTTGATTTAAGTTTATTAAATTCTTCTCAAGAAATTCGCAAGCCTTCTATATAGTAAAATAAATACAATAGAAATGACGATACCTTTAATAATATTGAATGGTATAATTCCTGAAACAATGATTACTTTAAGATTATTTGCGATATCAGCTAAGTTAAATATCATACCGTACAAAGGTAATAGAACGAAATAGTTCAAGATACTCAACACGATAGTCATAACGATTGTTGCAATGATTAATCCAGTAATCAAAGATTTTGTTGAACGTTTATTTTTATAGATGGCGTAAGCAGTTAATAAGAAACTTGCGCCTGCTAAAAAGTTAGCAAATGGTCCAACTGGATCGCCCATACTAAATAAGTAGTTCAATAAATTTTTAACCAGTGCAACTACGATACCGGCAACTGGTCCAAACGTAAATGTAGCTAGCAATGACGGTACATCACTAAAATCTAAAGTTAAGTATGGTGGCAAAAATGGTATAGGAAACTTGATAAAAGTTAACACAAACGCAATCGCGCTCAACATACTTATTGTGATAAGACGTTTATTTTGTTGCATATTCAATTTTCTCCTTCCATTCATCTCGTAAGAATAGGAGGATTATTGCACAACAAAAAACCTCCATCTTCTCCCATCCAGACTATACTGTCGGCTCTAGAATCTCACTAGATCAGCCACTAATATGAAACATACTAGCAGGTCGCAGGCTTAATTTACTGCCGGTTGGGAATTACACCCGACCCCGAAGATGAATTTTACATTATTAAATTTAATTCTCATTAATTTTATACTATATATCACAAAACCTCAATAACTATGCTTAAATTAGATCATAGTTACGTAATTGGATAGTGATACATTGGTAATTTGCGAGCATTGTTTGGATAGGTTTGATTGGTTTGTGGTTTTATCTGTTGTTGGGATGGCTTTTTTGAACCTACCTTTTTATTGTTATTAGTTTAATCATTCGTGTTAGTTTTTTCATGATTAAATACACCTACTTCTATTACATCCTTCTTACTATAGTTAGGTCTTTTTGTATTTATATATTTATTAGAAATTTGAAGAGAAACATTCAAATCACGAGGAATATTCTTTTTCTTTTTTAGTACTTCAGAAAAATCAATCATCTCGTCTATTGTATTATCTTTAGTAAAATTATCTTTAGTACTAAATAAAGTTGTAACAATATATGGACGAGATTTATCTTTAAGTTGTTTTTTTGAGTTTTTCATACCGTCCCTAAAAGACTTATCATCCTCTTTGATTAAAGGTTGAAAATACTTTTTATATTCATCTAAAGTATATGGAATTGCAGTCAAATAATAATACTCATTTCTAAAACCACTATTCTGCGTTTTCATAATTGCATTTTCAGTATAACCAGTATATTTGTATTTACTTTTATATTCTTTTAAAACTTTTGTTAAATTATCCAACTCTTCCTTATGTGCTCGATATTCAAAGCCACTGAGTACTGTACCAACTAGAGTACTCATATCATCGCCTTTGTCCTCACTTCTTAATGAGCTATCACTGTCAATAATTGATTTATCAAATGGAATACTCGCATTAAATACGATATCGTGGTCATCACAATGCACGAATACTTCTACGCCGTCACCACTACCTACAACATTGGTAGCTTTAACTTTTAGACCGAAGTTATCCATAAAAAATTGTTCGCCTCGTTCAGCAATTTTTTCTTTATGCTTCTTTGCAAATTCAATCGCATCTTTTTCTGCAGGTGGTTGGAAGCCTTGTCCTACATATTTCGAAGCTTCCATTTCTTCTGGCACAGATTTTGTTTCTGTATTTGATCCATTATTCATCGTGGAACATCCTGATAGCAGTAGTGTTGCCATTAAGATTAATTTTGCTTTTTTAAACATAGCTCATCACCCATTTATGTGTTTGTTTAGAATATTAAAAGCAATATTTTTAATGTAATTCATCTTTACTGTACACCCCTAATTCTATTGGATGATTATCATCATAGAAGGGCTTTTTAGTTTTAATAGTAGGTTTCCCTATTTGAATTGTGATTGTAGATTTATCTGGTTTATTTTTTAAATTATACAATTTATTGCTTAGTTTAATTGCATCATTTATTGTATTGCGTTTAGTAAAATTTTTCTTTGTACTAAACAATGTTGCTACTGCATCTGTATCAGCAGCATAATTCACTTCTTTTCTTGCTCGTTCCATTCCTTCTTTAAATTCTTTATCATTTTTTCGAATCAATGGTTCATAATACTTTCGATATTCTTTTAAACTTCTAGAAGAGTATGTAATATAAAAATATTCATTTTTATATCCAACATTTTGCGTCTTGTTTATTGCTTCTTTTGTAAAGCCTGTATATTGATATTTCTTTTCATTTTCTTTGAAAAATTTATATAAATTATCATACTTTTCTTTTTGTGCTCGATATTCAAAGCCACTGAGTACTGTACCTACCATCATACTCATATCATCACCATTGTCATTACTACGCATTGATCCTTTTTGATGGATGGCATCTTTGTACAAGGGCAGACTTGCATTAAATACAATGCCATGATCATCACAATGCACATAAACTTCTACACCATCATCTTTACCTACAACATTGGTAGCCTTTACCTTCAGTCCAAAGTTGTCTTTAAAGAATTGTTCACCTACTTTTTCAAATTCTTTACGATGCTTCTTCGCAAATTCAATCGCATCTTTTTCTGCGGATGGTTGAAAGCCTTGTCCTTCATATTTGGAAGCTTCCATTTCTTCTGGTACAGATTTTGTTTCTTTGTTGGATTCGTTATTGGTAGTTGAACATCCTGATAGTAGTATCGTTGCTATTAAGATTAGTTTAGTTCTTTTAAACATAGCTCATCACCCATTTATGTGTTGGTAAAACTTTTATGTTTGAAAAAACTACTTATTCTCAATGAAAACAAGTAGCTTTTAATAAATTAATTAGTAAACTGCTAGTTTTTCTAATTGTTCTTTAACTTGAATTAAGTTTGAACGAATTAACGAGGCAGATTGATCCATTGTTTGAATAGCTTGTCCTTCATTTTCGTTCAAGCCATTACAAACAACTTCAAACTGCTGTGCCATTTGATCAAGACGAGCATGAGCTTGTGTGTTTAAAATAAACATATCGTCATAATGCGATGGTTCAAATAACATTTGTACAATCAAAGGCTTCATGTTCTTAACAATATCACCTAAATGGTTATCTAAAATTGGTGACACTGCTTTTAAATCATTAAGAAATGGCTCCCATTTGCCTAAATTATTATCTAATTCTTCTAATTTAGTTTTAATATAATTACAAGTCGCTTTAGGAATTATGGACAAAAACTCTTTCTTTTTTACATTTAATATTTCAATTGCATGTCTTAAATTCTTACGTATTTTGGGTATTGTATTAATCAAATATTTTATTAAATCGACAATTTTCGCTGCATATTCATCATATATACCTTGAACATAGTCTGCCAATTTTTTAATACCATCATCGATATGGTCTTTTAATATTTTCATTTTTCTTCCTAAATAATTAGAAGGTAAAACTAGACCCTGCACCATATTTTCACCGCTATAATTAATTTGATAATTTCCATCTAAAATTGTTACATCTTGTTGTTTCATAATACTTCTAATATCTGCGATTTGCCTACTATAAATATCATTTTGATTTTTTATTTGCTGAATATTCTGTTTTACTACTTTCAAATGTTTCATCATTTCTTCAGATACTCCATCCTTGAAGTCATGATCAATATTTTTGAAAATTTCTTTAATTTCACTATCTATACTATCATATACTTTTTCTATAAAAGATTTTATTCCATTAAACAATTCATTAATTCTTTCTTTTAATGCATCCAATGCAAAATCAGGTAATAAGTGTTTAACAGCACTTATACTTTCTATCGTTTCATCTGCAACTTCTTCAAGTGAGTTTATTTTACTAATTAAAGTTCTTTCCATTTCTTCTAATTGAAATAAGTTAATCTTATCCTTAAATCCTTCTGATAATTGTTTTTTTCTATCTGCAAAATTTTTATTTTCATTTTCTGAGATGTTAAAACTTTCATTTAAAAAGATTACGCATTCTGCTAACATACCACTAGTTTCACCGGTTATCAGTTTACTCAACGCATCAAGGTTTTCTAAATTCTGTTTAATTAAAGTTCCTTTTCCGGAACGTGCAATCGAATCTCTCGTCCAAACATTTATTGGAATTCGCCCATCCATATCTAATGTTATGTTAATAATCTTTTTTACCTTTTTCCATTTTTAATTTCTGTATCTTTTACCGACTTTATTTTGATTAATGGTACGGTATCGTATGTGTTATTCTTTCTATTTAACTTCCTTTTATAACATACATGGCTGTCTATTAAAGCATCTAACCTAGGTACACCATCATTAATGTTAACGCGTTTTCCTGGCATATCTTTGATGAAAGGATCTTGTAACCATGTTAATAAATCGTTGGTACTATTAAAACTAATCATATTATCAAAGCGTGGTCTAGCAAATTTCTGCCAAGCAGCATAAGGAATCATTGCTGAGTCAGTAGCAACAACTTTTTCATTCGGATGTTTCGCTCCTTGAAATTTTGCTCCTGCACCGCCTTCTGAATTACCACCATTCGCCACAATTGTTTTGTTTTTGTAATTATAAGGTATAGTTTTGTATTTTCTTCTAAATTCATTTTCATCAAGAACCGAAGCATCTTTAATTTTTTGTCGATAACTATTTGCGAATTCTTCTACTTGCTTTAAATAATCTGTGCTTTCATTATCATTATTCATTAATTTAGCAATTTGGAGCCAATCATCTCCAAAACCCGATGATTTTAATGGATTATTTGGGTTAATTGCCTCATTAGATGTTCCTTGATAAATTATTGTCTGTTGACCAGTTGGATTCCCCTGATCATTAAGTAACTCGTATGTTTTAATATCAGCAGCACCATTCATATTATCATTATAATTATCTATTTGTTTGAACCGTTTTCCATTTACTTTAAAATCTTTTTTTCATTTATATCTTGATAAACCCAATAACTGCTCAATTCTGCTATGTCCCTATCATTTATTTTATTCACTTTATATTCACTTACCCTTCAATTGGATTTATATCGTCATAAAATGGTTTTTTAGTATTTATACTAGATTTTCCTAATTGAATAGTAACTTGAGATTTTTGAGGCATATTGGGTTTTTCTTTTAATTTATTACTCAATTCAATCACATCATCTACTGTATTGTCTTTAGTATAGTTTTTCTTAGTTGAAAAAAGTGTAGAAACTGCATCAGTATTGGCAGTATAATTTAGCTCTTTTCTGGCTTGTTGCATACCCTCTTTAAATTCTTTATCATTTTTATGAATCAATGGCTCATAATATTTACGATATTCTTTTAAGTTTCTTGATAAATATGTAATATAAAAGTATTCATTTTGATACCCGACGTTTTGCGTCTTGTTAATTGCTTCTTTAGTAAAACCTGTATATTGATATTTCTTTTCATTATCTTTGAAAAATTTATATAAATTGTCATAATTTTCTTTTTGTGCTCGATATTCAAAACCACTCAACACTGTACCTACTAAAGTACTCATATCATCGCCTTTATCCTCACTTCTTAATGAGCTATTACTGTCAATAATTGATTTGTCAAATGGAATACTCGCATTAAATACGATGTCGTGGTCATCACAATGCACATAAACTTCTACACCATCATCTTTACCTACAACATTTGTAGCTTTAACTTTTAGTCCAAAGTTATCTTTAAAGAATTGTTCACCTACTTTTTCAAATTCTTTACGATGCTTCTTCGCAAATTCAATCGCATCTTTTTCTGCAGGTGGTTGGAAGCCTTGTCCTACATATTTCGAAGCTTCCATTTCTTCTGGCACAGATTTTGTTTCTGTATTCGTGTCTTTATTTGATTCATTATTCATCATGGAACATCCTGATAGCAGTAATGTTGCTATTAAGATTAATTTTGCTCTTTTAAACATAGCTCATCACCCATTTATGTGTTTATAAAACTTTTGTGTTTGAAAAAGCTACTTATTCTCAATGAAAACAAGTAGCTTTTAATAAATTAATTAGTAAACTGC
>NZ_PPQS01000004.1 GCF_002902405.1 Staphylococcus schweitzeri | reverse complement strand
CGCCATATGATACTTGACCGTTTGCATGTGTCGTTACGTTGTATGCGTTTGTTTCTGATGGTTTGTTAAATCTTGGTCTTGCTTCATATCCATATGTTCCATCGTTGTATTCACGAATACCTGTACCAGCATCTCTATATTTCAAATACTTAGGTGTTTTGTTAAATTGTGGTCTCGGACCATATTGTGAACCTTCAGCTTTTTCAATTACTTGAGGTTTAACTTCAATATCATTTGTTTCTCCTTGTACATCTTTCAATGTTGACTCAACAGGGTTTTGCACTTCACTTCCACCTGTAATTGTCGGTAAAGTGACAGATGGTTGTGTATAATTGTCGCTTAAAGCTGGTGTTTTTTGTTCCATTGTTGGAAAATCTGGACCTTGAACAATTTCACCTTGAATTGTTCCTCCTGGAATCTTAACTGGAGGTTGTACAACTGCTTGTGTTGCTTCTTCAGCTTTAGCAACCGTAGTTTTAACTTCTTGTTGTTTAGAAACTTTAGGTGCTTGAGGTTCTTCAACTTTCTTCTCTTCTTTAACTACCTGTGATTTTGTTTCAGTCTGACCATAACTTTTGACAGTTTTAGTCTTCCAAGATTCGTCAGCTTCTTTAACAGCATTTTTCGTTTCTTCAACTAATTTATCAAAATTAGGCTTATTTTCACTATTCTCTTTAAAATTGTGCTTTGTTGGATCATATTTTGTTATAGAATTCGGTCTATTTTGTTTAGTCTCCATAAAGAAATCATCAATAATTGAATTTAAGTCATCCATCATTTCTTTTTTAATACGTTCATTTGTAATTTTATGTGGCTTATCTGCATCTCCAAGTATTAAATCAAGTTTTGCCCGCAACTCTCTAGCGTGTTCCCTATGTTTATCATCACTATAATACGTTACAACTAATGTATCAATTTCAGAAACAAGATCATAAACTTCTTTAGTTGCCTTTTCCTCTCCATCTTTATCAAATGACTTCAAGTCAACATTTTTATGCTCTATTTCTTTAACTTCTTTATTAAATTGATAAACTGCATCTTTTAAAGAGTTGAAAATATCATTATATTCATTCATTGTTAATTTATAAAGATTATATTTATGGAAAGTAAGCATATTAGAATTCTTATTTGAACTCTTATACCATTTTTTATAAAGTTCATATTCATCAATCTTCTTCTTCAATAAATACTGGTCTTCACCTAATACTCGTGTCATCAATCTGTCTTTTGCATCTTTATAAATAGTATCTCCATATTTGTAATCTTCTAATAAATCTATTGCTCCAGTAAATTGTGATTCTAAACTATCAATTATTTTCCAATAGTAATAATCTGAAACAGTAGCTCCATTTTTACTATTCTCTTTCACCCTTGATTCTTTACTATAATCCTTACCTACTATCGCATCTGCTTTGTTATCCCATGTAAATAAGCTAGATGCAACTGCTAATGCGCCTAGCGAAATTATTTGCTTTTTCATAATTTTTTAATTCCTCCAAAATGTAATTGCCCAACCTACTTTAAAGAAACAAAATATTAAAAGACATTAACTATATATTAATTAGAATAAACAAAGCATTAACTATCATTTTATTATAGTTAATTAGCTTTGCAATATACAATGGTGTATAATTCTTTTGATTAATGTACATCAAAGGAGTAACATAGCATGACAACACAAATGAAAATCAAAGCATATTTAGTTGCTGGTATTAAAGCGGCGCTCCTTGATACGACTGGTATTAAATTAGCAAGCAAATCTGAAACTTCATCACATACGTATCAACATCAAGCGCTTGTAGATCGATTATATATATTAATTGCAAACACCGAACTAAATACATTATCTCATCTAAACTTAGATTCATATCAAAAGCGAGATATTTTAGCAGCACATTATATCGCCAAATCAGCTATACGCACTAAAAATTTGGATCAAATGACTAAAGCAAAGATTAGACTAGAAAGTATTTATAACTCAATTTCTAATCATTCACATTCTAAAAATATTTAGCAATCCTCCTCACAATCATATGCATGTGTTTGAGACATTTTTGTCCTACAACTATTTGACACATCATCATAAGCCAATAAAATATCACTCCCCATATATTACAAAATTAAAAGAACCTCTAAAAGTATCATTGCGATAACTTCTAGAGGTCTTTATATTATTCAAATAAAATTCTTATTGAGCGATCAAAATAAGTTTCATCTTTCTTCGCTTCTTTAATATGATCTGCCAACGCTGCGTCATCTGTGATAATACCATCAACATTGGTTTGTAAATATTTCGTGAGATCTTCTTCACCATTAATTGTCCAAGTGTATACTTCTTTATTTTCTAAGTGTGCTTGATTAACAAGCCTTGGTGTATATGAAAAATCTTCAATGACAAAGAAATCTAATGACGTTTCTTTAAAATGACCAAATTGTAATGGGATAATATATCCACATTTGATATACGGCGCTTCTTTTTTTATCTTAGTCATCACATCATAATCCAACGACATCACTCGATAGTCATGTTCAACACCATGCTTTTTCAAAATATCAATCACACGCTTTGTATAGTCTGCTGGTTCTTTACCATGCGGCTTTAGTTCTACTAATAACTTCACGTTTGCCCGTTTCGCTTGCTCAATAAATTCATCTAATGATACTAACTTTGCCTCATGACCATTTTGACGCATTTTCAAGCCAACTACATCTTTAAACCGCGACTCAGAAATGTTTTTATCGATACCTGTTAAACGCTTCAAATTATTATCATGACTTACAACAAATTGCTTATCTTTTGTCATGATGGTATCTAGTTCAACATATTCAACGTTTGCTTTTGCTGCAGCTTTTAATGACGGAATCGAATTTTCAACACCTTTATCTTCAAATCCACGGTGTCCAATAATCGAGATATTTTGATTAATTGAATTATTGTAAAACAGGTACATATTATAACCAATAAAACATACCAGTGCTAAAATCATCGTTAAAATAAAAAATTTAGATTTTCGTTTCGGTTTTGGATCTTTAAACTCCAAAGTTGGTTGATATAGTACATTTTCTTGTTTTAAATGTAATACTAAGACACTAATCAATGATAGCTTCGTAAATAAGTAGTAAAAGAACAAAGTACTTTTCAACACAACAAATAATATTGATGATACTAAGAATTTATTGCCCTCTTCATCTAAGTATATTGCCATGAAAGTTACACCTGTAACAACTATCGTCAATATTGCTGAAATAATAAATTCTAAAATCAAAAACTCTATAACAAGGCGAAATTTATTTCGTTTCGTAATTTGCCAACTTAATTTCATGTTTTTAAATAATGACTGACGATTCAAAATAGTTAACGGCAAGGTAAATATTAATTTGAAATTTAAAATAAAGATGATAATCATAAAGGCACTGTAAAAAATAATACCTTTTGTCGTTTTCATAAGTTCTTCCGTTAAAAATTTAGGTATGTAAATATTTTTCGTTAGTACTGAACTCAGACCAAGGTTGGCAATGGGTATCATTAATATTAAATAAATAATAAAGAAAATGACTGGTACGCCAATAAGTTTTCTTACATTAATAAAAGCATTTTTAAAAATAGATTTAAACGTAATAATTTGACGATTGAATCCAGCATAAACCATATAGACTAGCAATGAAAATTCAACATAAATTAAAAAGGCAATGCTTAATATAAATATAATGAGTAGTATCACACTTGCTGGATGACTTACAATTTCTAGCCAATTATTAATCGTAAGTTGACTTTGACCAGCTACTTTTAACATTAAATTGAACAGTAAGATTAAGTATGTACTACTGATAAATATCATAATCAATTGTAATAATAAAGCATTGATACTAAATCGCCCTTTATTTTGATACAGTAGTTTAAAAACTGTCCATATATCTGTAATAATTCTCTTCATAATCACGCTCCATATTGTTTTGGTATTAATTTTCATCTTAATATTTTTAATTACTCAGGGTCAATAAAAATCTGAAAAGACTCATACTAATATGTAAATAGCAATCAATCGCCTAAGTAAGTATTATCATGAGAATGCTGGACAACACCTTTTAATAATTTATGGGGAGCTTCAGCATAATCGAGCACAAAGAACTATCGCCTTTCTTCAGCCATAACAAGATCTGTTTCATATACTTACTACAACTGATACAACATTATACAATTGAAAAAGAAGCATATGCCGCTTCGCTCATGAAGTTGCATATGCTTTCTTTTCGGTCTGAATTTTATTTATAATTCAACGGGAATTTTCCCTTTGAAGTTAACATAACGGTAGGCTGCTTTAACAGCTTCGTCATCAGGCGCTTCTACATCTTCTAATTCATATGGAATGCCCAATGTCTTCCACTTATGAACACCTAACTGATGATATGGAAGGATTTCAAATTTTTCGACGTTATCAAGAGAATTAATAAACTCTCCTAGTTTAATTAAATCGTCTTTATCATCAGAATAACCAGGCACAAGGACATGTCGAATCCATACAGGTTGTTTCAAATCTGACAGTTTGCGCGCGAAGTTAAGGATGTGTGTATTTGGCTTTCCTGTCAATCTAATATGTTTGTCATTATCGATATGTTTTATATCTAATAATATCAAGTCTGTATGTTTTTGCAATTCTTCAAAATGCCTTTGAAATGCTTTAGTATCGTTGGCACACCCAGCTGACGTATCTAAGCAAGTGTGCACACCATTTTCTTGTAACTCTGCAAACAGTTTTTCTAAGAATGGCATTTGTAATAATGGTTCGCCACCACTTACTGTTACGCCACCACCTGATGCATCAAAGTATGGTTTATATGGTAAAATTTCATCCACCATTTCATCAACTGTGACTTCTCTTGATGGCTCACTAATTTTCCAAGTATCTGGATTGTGACAATACAAGCATCGAAGTAAACATCCTTGTGTAAATAATATATATCTTAATCCCGGTCCGTCGACAGTACCCAAACTTTCGACGGAATGTAAGTGTCCCTTTAGCATAGTGCTCCCACCTTAAATTTTGTTACATACTTTCATGGAATGTACGAGAAATTACATCTAATTGTTGTTCACGTGTTAATTTAATGAAGTTAACAGCGTAACCAGATACACGGATTGTTAACTGTGGATATTCTTCTGGGTGTTCCATTGCATCTATTAATGTTTCACGGTTAAATACGTTAATATTTAAGTGGTGTCCACATTGCATTGCGTAACCATCTAACATACTAGTTAAGTTACGATTTTGATCTTCTGGTTCTTTACCTAATGATTTTGGTACGATACTGAATGTATTTGAAATACCATCTTTACAGCAATCGTATGGAATCTTAGCTACAGAACTTAATGAAGATAATGCACCTTTTTGGTCACGACCATGCATTGGGTTTGCACCTGGTGCGAATGGTTCGCCAGCTTTACGTCCGTCTGGTGTGTTACCAGTTTTCTTACCGTATACAACGTTTGAAGTAATTGTTAATACACTCATAGTATGTTCTGAATCACGATATGTTTTATGACTACGTAATTTAGTCATGAAGCGTTCTACTAAATCAACTGCGATATCATCTACACGGTTATCATTGTTACCATATTTAGGGAAATCGCCTTCAATTTCAAAGTCTACTACAAGACCTTCTTCGTTACGAATTGGTTTAACTTGTGCATATTTAATTGCAGATAATGAGTCAGCTGCTACTGATAAACCAGCGATACCTGTTGCCATTGTACGTACAATTTCTGTATCATGTAATGCCATTTCAATACGTTCATAGCTGTATTTATCGTGCATGTAGTGAATAACATTTAATGAGTTAATGTAAACACCTGCAAGCCAATCCATCATTTGATCGAATTTCTTGAATACTTCGTCATAATCTAAAACTTCACTCTTAATACCTTCGAAGTTAGGACCTACTTGTGCGCCAGATTTTTCATCTTTACCACCATTGATAGCATAAAGTAATGTTTTAGCTAAGTTCGCACGTGCACCGAAGAATTGCATTTGTTTACCAATTGTCATCGCTGATACACAACATGCGATACCATAGTCATCGCCATAGCTTTCACGCATAATGTCATCATTTTCATATTGGATAGAACTTGTTTTAATACTCATTTTTGCACAGTATGTTTTGAAGTTGTCAGGTAAACGTACTGACCATAATACTGTTAAGTTTGGTTCTGGTGCTGGACCTAAGTTATCTAATGAGTGTAAGAAACGGAATGAGTTTTTCGTAACAAGTGGACGTCCGTCGATACCTACACCACCAATAGATTCAGTTACCCAAGTTGGGTCTCCAGAGAATAATTCATTGTAATCAGGTGTACGAGCAAATTTAACAATACGTAATTTCATGATGAAGTGGTCAATGATTTCTTGAACTTCACTTTCAGTAATGACACCTGCTTTAAGATCACGTTCAGCATAGATATCTAAGAATGTTGATGTACGTCCTAAACTCATTGCTGCACCGTTTTGTTCTTTAATTGCAGCAAGGTATGCTAAGTATAACCATTGAACTGCTTCTTTAAAGTTTTCAGCTGGACGGCTTAAATCAAAACCATATTTTTGTCCAAGTTCTTTTAATTCTTTTAATGCACGATATTGTTCTGATAATTCTTCACGTAAGCGAATTACATCTTCAGACATTTCTGTAGACATTGTGTTGAAGTCATGCATTTTTTCTTCCATTAAGAAATCTACACCGTATAAAGCTACACGACGATAGTCACCGATAATACGTCCACGTCCGTATGCATCAGGTAAACCTGTGATGACACCTGCTTTACGGCAGTTCAACATTTCTCTAGAATATGCATCGAATACACCTTGGTTATGTGTTTTACGATAGTCTGTAAAGATTTTTTCAGTTTCTTCGTCTAATTTGTAACCGTAAGCTTCACAAGCTGCTTTAGCCATACGAATACCACCAAATGGTTGCATTGAACGTTTGAATGGTTTTTCAGTTTGTACACCTACAATAGTTTCTAAATCTTTGTCTAAATAACCCGCGTCATGAGATGTGATTGTTGAAGCTACTTTCGTATCCATGTCCCACATGCCGCCACGTTCACGTTCTTCTTTCGATAACTGCATTACTTGATCCCATAGTTTAGAAGTTGCTTCTGTTGGTCCTGCTAAAAATGAATCATTACCTTCATAAAGTGTGTAGTTTAATTGAATAAACTCTCTTACATCTACATGTCTGTTCCATCTTCCATTTTTAAATCCTTGCCAAGCTGTTGCATGATTTTTATTTGTTTCTAACATACTAAACGCCTCCATCTGTATAATGTTGTGAATTCGAAATTCTATGTTAACGTTTTCACAGTCATTGTAGCATGGTTGTTGTGATTTTTTTCACATAAATTATGTACAATTTTCATCAAATGTATGTCAAAATATAGAAACTGTACTAATTTGTGTAACAGTATCATGCTATTTCCATTCTGTTACACAACAGTTATAATGTTCACGATTTTCATTGATTTAAAAGTTTATCTTAGTTCATATATTTGTTATTAAAAAATGATTGTTAAAAAGCGTTAAATCAATACTTTAAAACATTTACTTTTATACATGAAGAAACGAAATCAAGCCCTTTTTTACGTAAATTTCTACATCAATGTTGTTTAATTTCTTACAAAATTTTATATAACAGCTACAAATAAAATATAACAGTTTGTTTTTACGTCATAGACAAGTCGTCTTGACAAACTAAAATTATCTGCTATTCACAACATTTGCAGCGACTTAACAAGTCATATTTAAATATTTCTAAATATTTAACATTACTTATGCGTCATTTATTGCTAAAATTATTGTATTAAAATATACATAGAATTGATGGGATATCATGAAATCAAAAATTTATATCTTGCTACTATTTCTGATTTTTTTATCAGCATGCACTAATATACGTCACGCTGATAAAGATAAAAATGTATTAACGGTATACTCCCCGTATCCAGCAACCTTGATTCGTCCAATTTTAAATGAATTTGAAAAACAAGAACACGTCAAAATAGAAATTAAACGAGGATCTACACAAGTATTACTTTCGAATTTGCATCAAGAGAAACTTTCTGAACGCGGTGATGTCTTTATGGGGGGCGTATTATCAGAAACGATTGATCATACAGAAGATTTTGTACCCTATCAAGATTGTTCTGTCACACAACAACTAGATGATTATCGATCAAACAATAAATATGTAACCAGTTTTCTGTTAATGCCTACAGTAATTGTGGTGAATAAAGACTTACAAGGTGATATTGCCATTCGAGGTTATAAAGATTTGTTGCAACCTGTGCTTAAAGGACATATCGCATATTCTAATCCAAACACAACAACCACAGGTTACCAACATATGCGAGCCATTTATAGTATAAATCATCAAGTGAGTGATGTTCATCAGTTTCAAAATCACGCAATGCAACTTTCACACACTTCTAAAGTTATTGAAGATGTAGCGAAAGGTAAATACTATGCAGGACTTAGTTATGAACAGGATGCACGCACTTGGAAAAATAAAGGCTATCCAATATCTATCATTTATCCTACAGAAGGTACGATGTTAAATGTTGACGGTATTGCATTAGTTAAAAATGCACATCCTCATCCTAAACGTAAGAAGTTAGTACAATATTTGACAAGTCGATCTGTACAACAACGTTTAGTCGCTGAGTTTGATGCTAAATCAATTCGAAAAGATGTCACTGAACAAAATGACAAATCTATTGCCAATCTGAAGAATATACCTTTAATACCGAAATCTAAATTACCTAACGTTCAGCATCATAAGTTTTTGGAGATGATTCAATGACAGCATATAAACCATACAGACACCAATTAAGAAGATCGTTATTTGCATCTACCATTTTCCCAGTATTTTTAGTAATTATTATCGGGTTGATAAGCTTTTACGCAATATATATTTGGATTGAGCATCGAACAATTCATCAACACACTGATGAAAGCCAAGCAGAATTACAACGTACCGAGAGAAACATTCAAACGTTCATTAAGCATCAGCAGCATTCATTTCAAGAGCTCGATTTAACAAATAGTCATGATGTTACTGTTACAAAACGTGAATTATTAAAATTAATACATGAACAGCCGGCTACACTTTATTATGAATTATCTGGACCAAAGCAATTTATAACTAACAATTATGAGCATTTAAATACGAAACAAATGTATTTATTGTCAGAAAACCAACTTAAGTTCAAAAACAGTACATATACGATTAAAATTTATATGGCCAATACGCCAAGATTAAGTGAAATTAAAAAAGATAGCCGCCAATTTGCACTTATTGTTGATCAATATGACAATATTTTATACGCCAATGATGACCGTTTTACTATTGGTGAAAAATACAAACCATCACAATTCGGCTTTATGAATGAGTCTGTAAAACTAAATATCACTGATCATCGACTCATTATTTACAAAGATATACATGAAACGATTGAAGATGGCATTACATTATTGATTGTCATGATGATTGTTCTTTTTTTACTTGTCATTTTTGGATTTATGAGTGCAGATAATATGGCTAAACGACAAACGAAAGATATCGAAACGATTATTCAAAAGATTTACTACGCTAAAAATCGACATCTAGGTGCTTATACACCATTAAATAATAATAGCGAACTAGAAGAAATAAATAATTATATTTACGATCTATTTGAATCAAATGAACAATTGATTCACTCGATTGAACACACCGAACGTCGATTAAGGGATATACAATTAAAAGAGATTGAACGTCAATTTCAACCTCATTTTTTATTCAATACGATGCAAACAATACAATATTTAATTACACTGTCACCTAAACTAGCACAATCGGTCGTACAACAATTATCGCAAATGTTGCGTTATTCACTACGTACAAACTCACATACTGTTAAATTAGACGAAGAATTAAAATACATTGAACAGTATGTCGCGATACAAAATATTCGTTTTGATGACATGATAAAACTTCATATTGAAAGTTCCGAAGATGCACGACACCAATCTATTGGGAAAATGATGATTCAACCTCTCGTGGAAAATGCTATTAAACATGGCAGAGATATAGAAACATTAAATATCAAGATTAGACTATCATTAAGACCTCATGCTTTACATATTTTAGTTTGCGATAATGGTATCGGTATGTCAGCTTCTCGATTAAAACATGTGCGTCAGTCACTAAATGATGATGTATTTGATACTGAACATCTAGGTTTAAATCATTTACATAATAAGGCGATGATTCAATATGGTTCAATTGCTCGGCTTCATATTTTTTCAAAACCAAATCAAGGCACATTAATTTGTTATAAAATACCTATTTCAAGGGGGAATGTAGATGTTTAAAGTTGTGATTTGTGATGATGAACGTATTATACGAGAAGGTTTAAAACAAATGATTCCTTGGGGAGAATACTATTTTAACACGATATACACTGCTAAAGATGGTGTAGAAGCACTATCACTCATTCGTCAACATCAACCTGAATTAGTTATCACTGATATTCGTATGCCTCGAAAAAATGGCGTCGATTTGCTCAATGATATTGCACATTTAAATTGCAATGTCATCATTTTATCTAGTTATGATGATTTCGAATATATGAAAGCTGGTATTCAACATCATGTTCTAGATTATTTATTAAAGCCCGTAGATCACGCTCAATTAGAAGGTATTTTAGAGAGACTTGTTCGAATGTTATTAGAGCAACAGTCACATTACGGACGTAGCTTAGCACCTTGTCATGATGCTTTCCAACCATTATTAAAAATCGAATACAATGATTATTATGTAAATCAGATTGTTGATCAAATTAAGCAATCTTATCAAACGAAAGTGACTGTTTCAGATTTAATTCAACATATCGATGTTAGTGAATCATATGCGATGCGAACATTTAAAGATCATGTTGGTATTACAATTGTCGATTATTTAAATCGTTATCGTATCTTACAATCTCTACAATTGTTAGATCGACATTATAAGCACTATGAAATTGCAGACAAAGTAGGATTTTCAGAATATAAAATGTTTAGCTATCATTTTAAAAAATATCTACAAATGTCGCCAAGTGATTATAGTAAACAAACAAAATAGCCTTGCTAATAATTATCTGTAAAACAAATACTCCCTACTATATCGACACCGCTATATGCCTATATTGTAGGGAGTAAATTCATTGAGTCACCCTAAGTCGGGCAAATAAGGATACTTCATAACAGGGAATTATGATCTGCCCCGAGACATAGAGATGATATATTTGCAAGGGTAGAAGCAGTATCTTTCATCTCTTCACGCACATGCCTTCGGGGCAGGTATTGCCAAAATAATAGTAATCAATTGGCAAACCTCTGAATTATTTAAATTAAATTTTTAAACTTCTAATTTTCTTTTCTTCATAATATGCAACGACACCTAACAAAATCATACCTAGGAATAGCGCTACATAGAAGACGATAAACACATCTGTCCAACCACTTAGTGTATAGCCAAATACATTCAAACCGTTACGTGTTGGGTCCGCAATAGCAGCTAATCCAACTTTAGCCATTGAGTCACCGAATAAATAAGCGAATGAACCTGTCATACCGTTAGCCACACTAATGGCATTTTTAGGAACAAAACCAGTCAATGATACACCGATTAATAATTGTGGGCCGAATATTAAAGCACCTAATGCAAATAATGAAATATTTACCATCGTTACACTTGTCGCATTTGTATAGAACAATACAACGAATGTAATCATGAACATACATCCAATAGCTACAATTGCACGTCGTCCTTTTAACAAGTCTGATACATAACCCCATAATAAACTTGCAACTAAAGCACCAATTTCAAAGTAGAAAATTGTGTTAACTGCGTCACCTTTATTAAAGTGTAAATGCTCTGACACATACAATGGCGCCCAGTTATCAATACCGATACGTACTATATATACAAATACGTTCGAGATACATAGAATCCATATAACTGGATTTCCCAGGATATATTTTTTAAAGATTTCCCATTTCGTCATACCTTGAGAATCAATATTTTCCTTATCTACCGGCTCTTCCCAAATTTCTTCGGCACGATTCCAACCTAATTCTTCTGGATCGTCTTTTCCGATAAATAACGTCGCGATACCAATAAGTAATGCGATTACTGACGGGAAAATGAACATACCTATAACATTACCATGGAAGAATACATTAGCCCCCCAAAGTGCGACACCACCTGCAATGGCACCACCAATATTATGAGATGTATTCCAGAAACCTAAATAACGACCGCGTTTCGTACGTGGCGCCCATCTTGAAATTGTTGAATAACTAGCAGGTCCGCCAACCGATTGGAACACACCGTTAAGCCCCCAAAGAACAATTAATAGTCCCATTACAGAACCAAAGTAACTTAACACAAATCCCATAATTAAAACTGTAATCGCAGATAATACAAGTAAGAATGAAATAATACGTTTTGTGTTACGTCCATCGACAAAATAACCAAGCAACGTTTTCCCTAAACCGTACGTGATACTAAATGCTAATCCGATATAACCAAGTTCTAATGTAGATAATCCGATTTCTTCTTTTAAAAACGGTTGTGCCGCTTTAAAGTTGTTTCGAATTAAGTACATAGCCATATACACAAAGAACACTACGAAGAAAGCTTGCATAAAGTTTCTAAGCCATAATTTACGTTGTACTGATAATGGAATGCCTTTGTTTGGAACCTTATGGATATCAAAAAAGTTCATCTCTGTCACCTCAATCATTTTCGTTAAGCCAAATATATCACGTTGGTGTAAGCGCTTAATATCCTTAAAATTATTAAATCATCCAAAATACTGAACATAAACACTTATTTAGGAACATATTTATGTATTAAAATTAATAAATAGTTAATAGTATTTGACAAACTTTATCTATAAAATACTTTATGTTGTCAAAACCAACGCGTATACATATAAACATAATGACGGAGGACATCATGATCTTATCTATATTACTTATCTTTTTCTGTATCCGATTGATCAGCTTAAAGATTTCAATTAATCATTCAAAACAATTAAAAGCAGATGGTGCTATTGAATACGGCGTTAAAAACTCAAAGCTATTAGCTATTACACACGTATTAATTTATGTTTGTGCAGGTATAGAAGCTCTTATTAATAAAGATACTTTTAGCTTAGCAAACGCCATCGGATTAGTCGTTTTAATTTTTGCTTATATCATGTTATTTATGGTAATTAAAACACTTGGCGGTATCTGGACATTAAAATTATTCATTTTACCAAATCATCCTATTATTAAATCAGGATTATACAAAATTACGAAGCACCCAAATTACTTCTTAAACATCATACCTGAATTAATTGGTGTATTATTATTAACACACGCAACATATACAACTATTTTATTAGTACCATATGCGTATTTCTTATATGTACGTATTAAACAAGAAGAGAAACTAATGAATATTTAAAAAATAAAAGCCTGTCATCACGTTAGCCGACATCGATACAAGTTTTAAAGGATGTACTGAAACATTCAGAAACCTTTGAAATAATTCGTATCTATGACCATTGTGACAACAGGCTTTTTTATATTTCTTATCATATATCAAACCACAAAAAGACTTGCGTTACTTTGCAGTGGTTTGAATTTTTCATTGTGAATGAACATGACCATCGCTATAGCGTATAAGAAATGGTAACATGACCATCTAATGCTGAAATGATGTAAGGTATGAAAATCTTTGGCATTTGCCTAAGCCCTGCATCAGTCTTCCTTCAGACAACCCTCACACTTACCAATGTATTGGATTATGCCCACCACATATCTGCTGGCTTGTCGTAAATATTAACAGATTTCAAAGTTTGACAAGCTTTTTGGAAACCTTCTTCTACTGACATAATAGGATCTTCATGTTCAATGCTTAATACGTAATCATATCCATTTATAATAAGTTGGCTAATGATATCTGCCCATATATATGGACTGTGTCCATAACCAACTGTACGGAATGTCCATGCTCTTGTCGCAACATTGCCATACGGTTGCATATCCGTTAGACCATACATATTTACATTTTCTTGATTAATATACGTATCTTTAGCGTGGAAGTGATGAATTGCATTCGCTTGGCCTAATATACGAATCGCTGCAATCGGATCAATTCCTTGCCACCATAAATGACTTGGATCTAAATTAGCACCAATGTATTCATTCGTAGCTTCACGTAATTTCAACATTGTATATGGCGTATGCACTAAAAATCCTGCATGTAACTCTATGGCAATTTTAACATCTTGTTCTTTTGCAAATTCAGCTAAATCTTTCCAATATGGTATCAACTTTTCATTCCACTGATAATCATATATTTCAGAGTATGCAGTAGGCCAAGGTGTCACAGGCCAGTTAGGTTTTTTAGCTGTATCATCTGAACCAGCAATTCCAGAGAACGTATTAACAACAGGTACATTTAAAAGATTCGCTAAACGAATTGTTTTACGTAATGTTTCATCCGCTTCTTTTGCTTCTTCAGGGTCTGGCGAAATTGGGTTGTTATGACAACTGAAACCACTTATTTGTAACCCTCTGTCTGTGATTGACTTCATAAATGCTTGTCTCTTGCCTTCGTCTTCTAATAATTCATCTAGCTTACAGAATTTATCTCCTGGATTACCACCTGTTCCGACTTCAATCATATCTAATCCAGATTCTGCAACATAGTCCAACATTTCTTCAAAGTTTTTATCGTAAAATAATACTGAAAATACACCTATTTTCATTGAAAAGCACTCCTTCATTTATATATTGAAAATTTTTCATCATTTATATCAACCATTAAAGTTGTATGCTCTTATTATCTAAATCACTACGATAAATCGCTTCTATAAGGGCATTTACATTTCGCGCCTCTTCCGCTTTCACGACGATTTCTTCTAATCCTAAACACGCATTAACAAAGTTTCGAGCCTGTCTATCCCCAGCGATCTCTTCGTTATGTTCAACATCAGCACTACTTTCAACAATAGTTCCAAAACGAGGTTCATAAATTTCAAAAGGAAATAAATTAATACCACCATTTTCACCCGATAAACTTACGTGCATCTTATCTTCTTTAATATTCGCAGACCAAGAACACTCAAACTGCATACTCGCTCTATTTGAAAATGTTATATAACTTGTGACATGATCATCCACATCAAATGTTTCATGGTCAAATGTTCCCCAATCATTAATTTGATTCGGTTGTCTACTTAACTGATTATATGTCTTGCCTAAAACATTTTGTGGCAACATATCTTTGCCTAATAACCATATGGATAAATCTAATAAATGACATCCATAGTCGATTAAGCTACCGCCACCTTGCAATGCTTTATTTGTAAAAACACCCCATCCAGGAACTTTACGTCTGCGCATCGCTTGTACACGCGCAACTAAGGGCTTGCCAACAACACCTGATTTTATTGCTTTTTTAGCAGTAATAGCGACATCAGTATGTCGGTAATGATACGCAACAGTTAATAATTTTTGGTTTCTGTTAGCAGCTTCAATCATACGATCACACTCTTCCGTCGTCATTGCCATTGGTTTTTCACACATTACATGGACACCATGATTCAATGCTTCTATTGAAAGATCAGCATGGAATTTGTTAGGTGTGCATATGATAACCGCATCAACGAGTTTAAACAATTCTCTTGGCGTTTCAACTGCATGCGGAATATTAAAACGTTTGGCAACTTCAATCATTTGCACGGTGTTAATATCTTGCACTGCTACTAGTGAAACTTTATCTTTTAGTTTCAGTAATGCTGGAATATGACGGTCTTGTGCAATGCCGCCAACACCTATCACACCAACGTTTAGTTTAGTCATGATGTTCCTCCTTAATAAAAGATGTTAATCAAAGTAAACGGCTTTGCCTGATTTTGCAGATTGATAAATTGCTTCAAGTATTTTAGTTACTATCATTGCTTGTTCAGCTTTCACAACTGGTTCTGTATCATTCACAATTGCATTTATCCATGCTTTCGCTTCTTCTTCAGCTTCGTCCACTTCATTACCTTCATAAAAGTCGACACCTTTGTTTTCTAATTCAACATGTTTAGTATAAAGTGTCCCCATATCTTCTCCATGAATACGCAAACCGTCTTTCATATCAGCTCCCGCTTTTGTTCCAGATAACGAACATTTTGCTTCATCAACTTCCAAAGAATTAATTGCCCATGCAGATTCTAAAATAATGGTTGCACCATTTTTCATTTTAATGAAACCAAATGCAGAATCTTCAACAGTAAATTCATCTGGATTCCATGATCCCCATGCATTTGCAGCATTATGTTGTTGATTTAATTTATGAAATATTGACCCCATCACTGATTCTGGTTCATAATTATTCATCATCCATAATGTTAAATCTAATGCATGCGTCCCGATGTCAATTAAAGGGCCACCACCTTGTGCTTCCTCATTTAAGAATACACCCCATGTTGGCACAGCACGTCGACGAATGGCATGTGCCTTTCCGAAATAAATGTCACCTAAGTCGCCACGTTGCGCTGATTTATATAAAAATTGACTATCTGGTCTGAAGCGATTTTGATAACCTATTGTTAACTTCTTACCTGTTTCTTGAGCTGCATCTATCATTTTTTGTGCTTCTGCTGTCGTTTTAGCCATTGGTTTTTCACACATCACATGTTTACCAGCATATAATCCCGCTACAGTAATATCACAATGTGAATCATTCGGTGTACATACGTGGATAACATCAATCGCTTTATCTTTTAACAACTCTTGATAGTCATCATAAACTTGTGCATCTTTCGTGCCATATACTTCTGCCGCACACTCCGCTTTCGAAATATCTACATCACAAAATGCGACCATTTCAACATTTTCAACTTTTCGCAAACTAGGCATGTGTTTGCCATTTGCAATACCACCACATCCAATAATTCCAACTTTAATCGTCATCATTTCGTCCTCCTTTAAATCATTATCATCATTAGTGATTATGTCGAGTCTCAGACATAAATCAACGTTCTAGGCTATACAATGTTATATTGGCAGTAGTTGACTGAACGAAAATGCGCTTGTAACAAGCTTTTTTCAATTCTAGTCAACCTTGCCGAGGGGGCGGGGCCCCAACATAAAGAAATACTTTTTCTTTAGAAATTAGTATTTCTTATACATGAGTTTTACTCATGTATTCCTATTTTTAGGTACATATTAGCTGTGACTAATGTGTAAGAACCACTACACAATAAATCATTAGTGCTTCTTTATCATTTCTGTCCTACTCCCATTTTCAAACTAACCTTTTGTCGCACCTGTTGTTAAACCTGATACTAAATAGCGTTGCAAGAACAAGAATACAATTGCTATAGGAACTGCAATCATAATAGCCCCTGCCGCAAACACTGTGAAATTATTTGCATATTTATCATTAATAAAGTTGAAAAGTCCAACTGCTAAAGTGAATTTTTCAGGGCTTCTCAATAAAATTTTAGGTAATATAAAATCCATAAATGGTCCCATAAAATTGAATAAAGCAACAACTGCTAGAATCGGTTTAGCTAATGGCAACATGATTTGTAAGAAAATACGCATATGTCCTGCTCCATCAATTTTGGCAGATTCATCAAGTTCTTTAGGAATGGTATCGAAGTAACCCTTCACTAAAAATGCATTCATCGGTATCGAACCACCAATATATACAAGTGTTAATCCAAATAATGAATCTAATAATCCGATTGTATTTAATAAAATGTAGATTGCGACCATTGCCATCAATACAGGGAACATTTGTAAAATCAAAAATGTAATTAATCCATATTTGCGCCCTACAAAGCGATATCTTGAAAAGGCATATGCTGTTAACGTAACAAATATCACACTAAATAATGCATTTGCTGATGCTACGATAAGTGTATTTTTATACCAAGTTAAATATTGACTACTTTCATCAAATAATAAAAATGCATAATTTTTAAATGTCGCATCATTCGGTATCATCTTAGCACCATATAAATTCGTACCTGGATTAAGGGAAATACCGAACGTCCACAATAATGGATACAATATGATGACAAACATCATAGCTATAAAACTATAAATCCCGATTGCTTTTATAATACGCTTCTTCTTTGCCATCTTATAATCCTCCCTCATCTTTAAAAGTACTAGTACGTCTGAATTGAATAAATGCCACAATAGCCACAATAAAACCAATAATTAATGACACAACTGCGCCCATATTAAAGTTATTAAACTCAAATGTCAGATTGTATACCCAAGATATTAAGATGTCCGTACTACCCGCATTCTGCCCTGACACTGGTGGACCACCTTTATTAAATAGATAAATAAGATTAAAATTATTGAAATTACCTGCATATTGCATAATTAACAATGGCGCTGTGGCATAAATGACATGCGGGAATGTGATGTTTCTAAACTTTTGCCAACTAGACGCACCATCCATATCTGCTGCTTCGTACCAATCTGATGAAATACTTTGTAATACACCTGTGAATAGTGCAAAGACAAATGGAAAACCTAGCCATACTTGGATACCAATTAAAGCAATTTTTGTCCAAAATGGATCACTTAGCCACGCTGGTGCCACGCCTAATAATGGTTGTAAAATATTATTATTTATAGCACCGAATTCATCGTTAAATAATGCTACAAAAATTAATATTGTTACAAATGATGGTACAGCCCAAGGTAAAATTAGCACCGTACGAATAAATTTCTTTCCTTTAACAACAGGATGATTGACAATAATTGCCAAAAATAGGCCTAATGCAATTTGAAGTGTTGTTGCAACAAGTGTCCAAACTAATGTCCAAGTAATAACACTAAAAAATGTTTTGCGCCAAACACCAATTGTGAATAATGTTTTGAAATTATCTAAACCAACCCACTCTAATGTGTGCCTAGGAGGTGCATTGTATAAATTGTAGTTCGTAAATGCCACACCAAACATAAATATCAGCGGAAATACAACTACAAATATCAATAAGAATGTACCCGGTGAGATGAGTAAGTATGGGAAAGTCTTGTCCCAAGTTGCAACCATACGTGCTTTAGGATCTTTTATTTCTTCATTACGATTAAAGCGTTGAGCATTGCGATATGCATCTAATATGTTAATGATATATAACATTATGGCGAAAGCAACAAGCAATAAAGAAATGATACCTTGAGCTAGTAATACACGAGAATCGTCTAACTTAGGTACAGTTCCTAATGTGAATAATCCCCAAAAACCAATATTTAAAAAGCTATAAAATACAGAAATAAAACTGATGAAAAAGATAAAGAATATCATGCCTTTAATAGGTCTTTTGTTATAAAACTGGCCCAATCCAGGTATGACAGATAATAATGCAGCTAATTTAGGGTTACGTTTCACTATAACTAATCTCCTTTCTTATCATTTTGTGATGGATGTAGAATCTTAATATTTTGCGTAATATCATTCGTCGCTTCGTCTAAAGCTTCTTTAGGATTCTTACCATTCGAGATAAATGTACTGGCATTGCCCATCGGTTCCCAAACTTGTCTCATTTCTGGAATATTAGGCATCGGTTCAGCATGACGTGCTTGTTTTTCAAACACTTTCAAATTCGGATTAGATGATTTCACGTCAACACGCCCAGTAATTTCGCTCATTTCATCTGTATATTTTTGTAATGTATCTTTACTAGTGATATACAACATTAAGTCTTTTGCCCAATACTTATGTTTACTGTATTCAGATAAATACCAACCACGTACACCAAGAAACGGCTTCATCTGTTTGCCACCATCAGTAGGCAATGTTGTCACACCAAGATCTTTACCAAATGTCTCTTGATACTCATTAATGTTCCATGGTCCTGTTACAAATTGTCCAACTTTACCTTCTTTAAAAAGACCAATCATCACATCATGAGTTGCTGCCTTAGGAAGATACCCTTTGTCGTACCATTTTTGTAATCGTTCAGCATTCTTTACTACATGTTTAGAATTCAGTCCTAATCGATGAATATCATATTCACTGCCATTTTTCTTGAAAATATAATCATCATTGCCGAATAAAAACGGATAATTAAAATAGAAATTTTTAGCATCAAATAACATACCGTATTGTTTCTTTTTACTATCAGTTAGTTTGGCAGCATTAGCTTCAACTTCTTCTAACGTTTGCGGTGCATTTTTCACTAATTTTTTATTATAAAAAAGTGCGGTTGTTTCAACGATAGCTGGCAATGCTAGTTGCTTATTGTCATAATTCATCGCTTTTAGTGCTTGCTTATTGAAACCTTTCAACTCATCTTTCGATAATTTGATTTCAGCAGCTAAGCCTTGTAGATAGGCACTTCCAGTATTATCATGTGCTAAGAAAAAGATATCTGGTCCTTTCCCAGCAGGCGCATCTAGCGAAATATTCTCTAGTTGATCATTCTGACCAACATTTACAAGTTTTACTTTTATACCAGTTTTTTTAGTGTATTGATCAGTAATTTTTTTATAAAAAGCCATCTGCTTGTCGCCATCCACCCACATCGTAAGTTGATTCGGCTTGTCTTTAGAATTATCTTTATTTAAGGCTTTATCTATATCTTCCTTCGAACGATTAGGGCCACATCCAGTTACGATTAATAACATTGCAACGACTAACGTGATGCATTTTAAAAATTTAGACATGAATACTCCCCCTTAGACAATTCGATTTCCTGTTTTTTCATCAAAAAAGTGACACTTATTCATATCAAATGCTAGTGTAATCTTGTCGTTCGCCATCACTTGTGTTCTTGAATCTAATTTAGAAATCAATTCCATTCCTTGGAATGTGCTATGTACCATAATTTCTGAACCTAACAGTTCGGATACAACTACTTCAGATTCAAATTGTGTCTCTGGAGAAGTTTGAATAAATATTGGTTCTTCATGAATGTCTTCAGCTCTAACCCCTAAAATGATTTCCTTATCTAAGTAGCCAGCAGCTTTTAACTTTTCAAATTTTTTATTATGTAATTTAAAATGGTGTGTTCCTACCTTCAATCCGTCCATTTCAACTGTAGCATTCAACATATTCATTGCTGGTGAGCCGATAAATTGCGCCACAAATATGCAATTAGGGGCATCATATATTTCTCTAGGTGTGCCAACTTGCATAATGTCGCCATCTTTTAAAACAACAATTCGACTAGCCATTGTCAACGCTTCAGTCTGGTCATGTGTAACATAAATCGTTGTAGTATTAAGTCGCTTATGTAATTTCAAAATTTCTGTACGCATCTGTACTCGTAACTTCGCATCTAAATTTGATAAAGGTTCATCCATTAGAAATACTTTCGCATCTCTTACAATAGCTCTACCTAAAGCAACACGTTGACGCTGTCCACCAGATAACGCTTTTGGTTTACGCCCAAGATACTCAGTTAATCCTAATATTTCAGCTGCTTCATTAACTTTTTGTTCAATCTCTTTTTTATTTACTTTACGTAGCTTTAGCCCAAATGCCATATTTTCAAAAACAGTCATATGTGGATATAATGCATAGTTTTGAAATACCATCGCAATATCTCTATTCTTTGGTTCAACATCGTTCATGCGTTCCCCATCAATATAAAAATCTCCAGATGTGATAGACTCTAGTCCAGCAACCATTCGTAATGTTGTTGATTTACCACATCCCGATGGTCCAACAAATACAATGAATTCTTTGTCAGTAATATGTAAATTAAAATCTTTCACTACAGTATTGTTGTTGTCATACGTCTTTTTAATATGCTCTAACTTTAGTTCTGCCATGTTATGCCTCCCATACTTTGTTTACAGTTTGATTGTGCAATACACTTCGTGAAAACGTTTGCACAAATACTTACATAAATCATATAGTCACTCATTATTAATGTCAATCATAAATTGTAAACGTTTACATTACTGTCAGAATTAAACTTTTATACAGAAAATTGATATAGGGCACAACTATTTTTAGTGTGACAATAATGATTTTTTACGTGCGATATTTCACTGCCAATGCTAACAACCTTGTCTTACATTTTAAGTAATATCTAAATCAAACAAGTATGACTTGGCATTTCGATTTTCATTGAAAAAAGCAACCATTATGTAAGTATCATACTCACACAATGATTGCTTAATTTTTTAAACTGCGGGCACTCTTCTATAACTACAAATCATATAGGCTACGTTTCCCATCAGGTAACTGATCAATAAACGGTTGAGGATCTTCTGCATATTCATTACCTACGCCACCTTTCATTCTTTGAAAATGTAAATGTGCACCAGTCGTTTGTTTACCAGTATTGCCTGAATATGCAATAATATCACCTGCTTTGACTCGATCACCTACTTTGACATTATATTTGTCTAAGTGTAGATACCACTGGTGATATTCTCCATTGTCTTCAGCAATCTGTAATACCTTGCCACCTAGTTCATTGTTGAAAATACGTGTCACTTTACCATTCGTTGGCGCTTTAATTGGTGTACCTTTTGGCAATGCAAAATCAATACCATAATGCTTACCTTCAAATGGTGAATGTTGATATTTACCAAAAGTCTCAGTTACCCGACTCCCTCTAAAAAAGTCTTCCCATTTTGAGTATCCTTGTCCTTTATTATCTTGCGTTAATTTATTAGTATATTGATTAAACCATTTTTGAATGTCCTCTATATAAATAATCGTAAATAATAGTGAAAGAAAAATGATAATTGTTGCCAAAATACGTTTTGGTCGCTTTGTCATAGTGGCATCCATCCTTCATATATTTTGGGTATTAAGTATATATTCTAAATCAATTATTTCATAATTAATTGCACTCATACTTTGGTAGTACTGCTAAATATAGATGAAGAAGATGATGGTAATTTGAATATTTTGATTGATATTAAATTTTATATTGAGTATAATAATTATACTTAAGAAAATAACAGAATCAGAGGAGAATTTTTATATGGCGAAAGTATTATATATTACTGCACATCCCTTTAATGAATTAGTATCAAATTCTATGGCTGCTGGTAAAGCGTTTATTGAAACTTACCAACAACAACATCCTGATGATGAAGTGAAACATATTGATTTATTCGAAACTTATATTCCAGTTATTGACAAAGATGTATTAACTGGTTGGGGAAAAATGAGCAATGGCGAGACATTAACAGATGATGAACAAATGAAAGTTTCAATATTGAGTGACATTTTAGAAGAATTTCTAAGCGCAGATAAATATGTATTTGTAACGCCTATGTGGAACCTTTCTTTCCCACCTGTAGTTAAAGCATATATTGATGCTATTTCAATTGCAGGTAAAACTTTTAAATACTCTGCTGAAGGACCACAAGGTTTGTTAACTGATAAAAAAGTATTACACATTCAATCACGTGGTGGATATTATACAGAAGGCCCCGCTGCTAATTTTGAAATGGGCGACCGTTATTTGAGAACAATCATGACCTTCTTAGGTGTGCCATCATATGAAACAATTATTATCGAAGGGCACAATGCCGAACCGCATAAAACTGAAGAAATTAAGGCAACTAGTATTAATAATGCTGAAAAATTAGCAACAACATTTTAATTTTTATCTATACTGTGTGACTAATCAAACGTCATACAGTGTTTTTTGTTTTTCTTACAAACCTTTTCTACTTTTTATAAATACCTATTATTTTCACAAATTTAAAATTTTATATTAACTTTAATACTGATGTAAATATTTTTTGAATATATTATTATAGTGTTAATGAAGTATTTTTAGAGAAGGTGTGAATATATGAAATCACATAAAATTTTCTGGGTAAACTTAGCAGCAATTATTATTATTTCAATTGTAATCAGTGGCGGTATGTTTTTGGCAATGAAGTGGGAACAAATTCATTTGAAAGATGGTCTTAAAAAAATACTAAGTACATATCCTATTAAAAACTTAGAAACGCTTTATGAAATTGATGGTCACGATAATCCCCATTACGAAAATAATGGTCAAGACAAATGGTATATAGAATCCTCTTATTCAGTTGTTAAATCAGATGAGCTTTTAAAAGAAGACCGTATGTTGTTAAAGGTAGATAAGAACACACATAAAATAACTGGTGATTATGACACAACAACAAACGATAGAAAAAATGCTACTCACTCGACATACAAAAGTTATCCGGTAAAAGTAGTTAATAATAAAATCGTTTTCACAAAAGACGTAAAAGATCCCTCGCTGAAACAAAAAATCGAAAACAATCAATTTTTGATTCAAAATGGTGATTTAACAAGCATTTTAAATAGCAATGATTTGAAAGTCACACATGATCCTACCACTGATTATTATAATTTATCTGGTAAGTTGTCGAACGATAATCCAAACGTTAAACAATTAAAACGTAGATATAATATTCCTAAAAATGCATCAACAAAGGTGGAATTAAAGGGAATGGGTGATTTAAAAGGCAATAATCATCAAGATCAGAAACTTTATTTTTATTTTTCAAGTCCTGGAAAAGACCAAATCATTTATAAAGAAAGCCTTACTTATAATAAAATAAGTGAACATTAATATTTATGATGTAACTATAAAAATATCCAAATCATTTATTAGCATTTAACATTCTAAAATCACACATTATAAAAACGCCTCACATCATTCATTTAATTGTACCAAATCAAATTAAGTTAGATTTTAGACTAACTATTGTGGTGTACATCAAAAACGAATTCGTGGGGCGTTTTATATTTTACAAAGGCGTCTAGCGTTCCTTATAGCATCTTCAACATTACTATACTCAAGCGTCACTCTATAGTTCGAAATCGAATCCTTTCGTTCAACAAAAAACCAATCGCACATCTAGCAAATAAATTATCTTGTGATACTATCTCGATCGTATCTATAGTATGCATTTGTTTTACGTTTTACTGAATGATACGTTTCATCATTTAAGTATAAACTGTCATCCTTAAAGGTTACTTGATAACCTTTCTTCCGTGCCAACCAGGTAATATCTATATAACTTTCTCCGTCGATATCATAACTTCTCAAATCTTCAATATGTGCACTAACTCCAGGGAAAATAATTCTTATAACACTTTCTTCAATCCAAAATTTGTCGTGCATCCACCGTACTTGTTCTGCTAATAATGGTAACTGCACATCATTGAAATATACACGATGGGTGTCATTATCGTATATTTCGGGACTAGGTAATGGTTGTTTTCTAATTGATAATACATCGCCACCCATCACTGTGCCTTCCCTCGTATCATCAGCACCTCCCGAAGCTTCACGTGTATTCAAGTCAACCTGTAGCCCATGTACATCTCCAATATAGTCATCTGGTTTATTTTCCATCACATGTCCACGTGCAATCAATGCTAATATTGTGGATTGTGAAAATTGAGGCTCCCATTCAATTCGATTAGGATGGCTACTATAAATCCTAGGTTCATCTATTGCCTGCTGAATATCCATACCAAACACTAATACATTGATTAATGTTTGAGCAACACTAGCAATGATACTTATGGCACCAGGTGCACCTACTGTCAATATCGGATTACCATGATGCGTCACAATCGTTGGAGCCATATTACTTAGAGGTCGTTTATATGGTGCAATTTCGTTAATACCACCATCTACTACATCAAAGCCATCCATTGTCGTATTCAATAACACACCATAGCCTGGAATCGTGATACCTGAACCATAAATCATACCGATTGACGTCGTGAATGAAGCGATATTACCTTCTTTATCAATCACACAAAAATGCGTTGTTTCGGTATGATTTTCTTCAACATCTGTATAACTAATGCAATCAGATACAACACCATGCTCTATATCGATATTTGCTTTTCTACTATCAATAAGCTTGCTACGTGTATTTAAATAGTCGTCATCAATTAATGGCTCTACAGGTACATCATGAAAATTATCATCTGCCAAATACTGTGCACGATCACTATACGCTAAATGCATAGCTTGTATCAAATGGTGCAAATAATCAACAGACCTCGGCCCCATTGAAGGTAAGTCGACATGTTCTAATAACTTCAATATTTGAATTACTGTGATACCACCCGAACTAGATGGCCCCATTGAATGAATATCATAGTCTTTAAATGTCGCACTAATCGGCGCTTTAATCTGAATGTCATAATTTGCTAAGTCTTCTAAAGTGATTGTGCCACCATATTTTTTGACAACGTTTACTAACTTTTCCGCGATGTCACCTTTATAAAATGCATTAAATCCATGCTCTTTTAATATTTGAAGTGTCTTACCTATTTCGGGTTGTACAATCCAATCATCTTCACGCCAATATTGATTTTCATTCGTAAATACTTTCGCCGTTTCATGATACTTTATCAACCGTGCGTGTTGCTGGCGTGAATATTTTTCAGTAGCCCAATTGGCAGAATGGCCATCCACAGCTAGTTCAATTGCAGGATTAATTAAATCTTCCAATGACAATTTAGCATAACGCTTGTGAATATAATCAAACAGCTTTGGAATTGCTGGCACAGCAACAGTTTTACCATGTGTAGTCATATCAAAAAATGATTTATACTCGCCCGAATCATCCAAATAAAATTGTTTGTCTACATGTGCTGGGGCTGTCTCACGCGCATCAAACGCAGTTATATTGCCAGTACTTTGCTCATAATATAGCAAGTACCCGCCACCACCAATACCTGATGCAAATGGTTCTACCACATTCAATGCCAGTTGAATTGCAATCACTGCATCCATGGCGTTGCCACCTTTGTCTAATACATCCTTACCAATTTTAGCCGCAAGAGGATGTGATACAGAAATCAACCCTTCTTTAGACGTTGTTTTCTGTTTGTCATTTAAGTTAATGACCATACTATATCCTCCTACTTTCTGTTAAATATTTAAAACATTATTGATTGATGGCTTTCTCTACTTTTTCTAAATCTTGACGTTGCTCGTTACCAGTATCGACAAGCGGTGTAATCGGTGATGCAATTTTAAATTTGTCACCACGATAAAACTTAATAAATTGATCCTGATCTATCGCATTAACTACTGCTTGTCTCAAGTTTGGATGTGTCTTAAATATACCTTTTTTAATATTTAGCATTAAAAAGACTGACTTGCGTCCATTTTTACGTATAATGCTTAAATTTTTATCTGACTTAATTAAATCAAAATGTTTTTGATTCACATCTGCCAACATATCAATTGAATGATTTCTTAGTTCTGACAATGCATTATTCGAGTCACCATTAAACTTCAATGTAATATTTTTAATTCTAGCTGGTCCATAACTACCTTTTTCTGTTTCGTTGAATCCTGGATTACGTTGAAACGCTGCTTGATATGCATTTTTCTGTGTCATAATGTATGCGCCACTTGCATAAAGCGCATTTTTTCCATCTGAAGTAGCAGGAATTGTACTGCTGTCCCCATATCCTTTTGGATATTCTTGATTTACTTGATTAACAAATTTTTTAGATAAAATACCTGCCGAAGAATGTGTTAAATAATTCACTTCTCGAGGCATCGATTGGTCGGTCGTAATTTTAACAATTTGATAAATACCATTTTTGTTATTTACTTTTTGACCATCTGTCGTTAATGATTTGACGTTATAAGCTTTTATCAACTTATCATAAATAGATTTATCATCTTTATCTTTCTCTTTACGCAACTGATCGATGTCCTCATCTTTTAATATCTTGATGTCATTTATATGTTTGTGCATATTGTACGTATTATTGTTAGGCACAGACTTTTTATCACGTGCTCTATCTAAAGAAAACTTAACATCTTCAGCCGATACACGCTCTCCAGTATTACGTGCTTGTCCATTGACCACTTTCGCAAAATAATCATCATCTCTTAACAAGAAATAAAATGCTTTATTGTCCTTATTCACAGCATAATCACGACTTAACGAACCTTTCGTTGTTAAGTGGTCGTTTTCATCTAATAATAATAACCTTGTGTACATATTCATATTAATTGAATATACTGACGGTGCAATTGAACGTATTGGATCCAATGTAGGAATTTCACCATCTTGTTGTGTCATCACAAGTGGACGCGTATCTCGTTCTCTACTATTGTTGTAATCAAATTGTTGCCATATTAATGCACGTGAATTTGGCAATCCAACGCTATTTTTATCTAACACTTTATTGTCATATACTAAATTCTTTTTTGAGCCATATAAAGGCGCCATATACCCTTTATCAAAGACAACTTCATCTTCAATTTGCTTATATGTTTGTTTAACATCTGCTTCATTTTGCGTAGAAGCTTTATTTAACAACTGGTCTACATGTTTATCTTTCAATAAACTATTTGATCCTGTAGAACTAAATAATGCCGTCATAGCATAGTTTGGGTCACCAAATACTGTCATCCAGTCATCGATTTGGAGATCATAATTGCCGGCTTGACGTTGTGTACGATAGCTACCATAATCTGGTTGGATATTCATCTTCACGTTAAATCCTGCATTTTCCAATTGATCTTTAACGATATTCATATCATTTTCATAGCTTGCTTGTCCTAGGAAATGTATTGTTGGTCGCTCGCCTTTCACTTCAACTTTCGATGACTTTTGAGCCACTTCTGATTTCGTAGGGACACCACAACCACTTAATACCAACGCTAACACTATAATTGCGATACTAATGATTTTCTTCACATCTATCCCTACCTTTTTATTGAATTCTTGGATCTAGTGCATCACGCACTGCATCACCTATAAAATTAAATGCTAAAACGACGAACATAATACAAACACCAGGTACAATAGCTAAATTACTGTGCGTTTCCAAGTAATTACTACCGGTACGCAAAATGTTACCCCACTCAGCTACATCAGGTGCAACACCAAGTCCTAAGAAACTTAAACTACTTGTTGTTAATACAACCACACCTATATTTAATGAAAAACGTACAATCATAGGCGCAATCGCATTCGGCAAAATATAACGCCATATAATATTCCAAGTATTTTCTCCTGTAATACGTGCTGCATCTACATATTCCATGCGCTTAATTTCTAAAACACTTGCCCGCATCGTTCGTGCAAATGATGGTATATTACCGATACTTAAAGCAATAATTAAATTTGGAATACTTGCTCCAAATGATGCGATAATTGCTACTGCCAACAATAATGATGGAATTGCAAACACTACATCTAAAATTCGCATAACTAAATTATCAATATGGTTAAAGTAACCCGCTACTGTACCTAGTAACACACCAAAAATAACTGCAATAACTACCGAAACAATTGAAATTGAAAATGTCAGCTTCGTTCCGACAACAACGCGTGTAAATAAGTCTCTACCGAAATCATCAGTGCCAAACGGATATGCTAGACTCGGTCCATGTAACAGTGCATTGAACTGATTTTTAGTAGCCAATGTCGTATCAAATGTAAATTGTGACACAATTGATAATGTCAACATGTAGACTAAAATAAGTAACCCGATAATCGCAATACGATGTCTAGTAGTTTTTCGTATAAACGATTCCCAACCGTTATAACTATGTATTTCCGATGTGCGTTGGTAACGTCTAATACTTACAAACATTAATAATGTAAATACGTTGCCTGTTAATGTCATCAACAATAACAACACTTCGACGATACGTCGCCATAGGTCATGATGCTTCCATGTTTGTTCCGTTGTTAAGATGATAATTAAAATGATGGTTAAAACGATTAGCAATGTTTCAGCAATATAGAACGTATCGGCCACATAACCTTTAAAAAGATTTAATGCACTCGTTAATATAACTAAAATATAAGTTGCAATAGCATAACTTGCGAATAGTTTTAAGGAAGCTATCTTTGTTGTAAGTTTTACCATATGCCTCACTTCCTTTCGTTAATTTCACTACGTAATTTTGGATCGATTAAAGCATAAAATATATCAATAATTAAGTTTGCTAAAGATATTACAATTGATATATATACGACCCCACCCATGACTGCTGGGATATCAGGTATAAGTTGTTTTTGGACGATATAACGACCGATACCATTAATGTTAAATACTTGTTCCGTCACTGCTGAACCGCCTAGTAACTCTGCCACTAGAAGACCAACTAGCGTTACAATTGGAATAATGGCATTTTTCAAAATATGTTTAATAACTACTTGTGTCGTCGATAATCCTTTTGCATAAGCAGTTAAAACATAATCGCTGCGCATTACTTCAAGTACAGAAGACCTTGTCATACGCGTGATAGAAGCAGCAATACTTGTTCCAATGACAAGTACAGGTAAAATCAACGATATTGGATGTTCTGGCATATAAGATGGTGGCAAAATATCCAATTTCAATGAGAAAGCTAAAATGAATAATAACCCTTGCCAGAAACTTGGAATAGATAAACCAATTAATGCAATTATCATTAACGTGATATCAAGCCAACTATTTCGCTTCATCGCACTGATAATACCAATTGGTATTGCAATAATTAATGCCACAATTAGCGCTAATACTGCGATAATTATTGTAATTGGAATTCTTTCGCCAACTGCCTTAGTCACAACCTCATTCCCTTTGTAAGTCGTACCTAAGTCAAAGGTAAAAACACCCTTGATGGTATCCCACAATTGAATAAAATAAGGTTCGTTAAGATGATGTAATACATTGAATTGATGTATTTGTGCCCTTGTTGCATTTTGTCCCAGTATGCTATAAGCCGCATCAAGCGGTGAAAAATACAGAATGGTAAACACACTGACAATAACACCAATGATGACAATCACAGCCATGACAATTCGCTCAAAAATATATCTAACTAATGGCTGTATATAAATAGTCAATAAGATGAACATCGGCAAGGCCAATATCACTTTGATAATAATGAACTTATGAAATAATACATTTTCAAAGTATGTTGAAAAATGTGCATGTTCAATATTCTTTGAATTCGTATTAGAACTTTGTGCCTTGAATATTTTTAATGCTTCTTTATGTATTTGTGTGGATGACTTTTGCTGCGATAAATATTTATATTTTTGATGTAACGCCTGTTCAATTTCTGAAATTTCAGAATTATTGGCGTAAAAATTTTTTCTCTTAGCAGAAAAGAAAAACTTTATCACTGCATATAAAAATATTGGCAAGCTTAATACCGATAATACAAACTTGTAAAATGCCTTGTGATACAACGACTTAAAAGATTCTAAATAAGTAATTATGATAATCACTCCTTGTAAAATAATCTTGAGTAGATTACTATGATATACAAAAGTATAGAATAAATTTACACATTTGTGAATAGGGAGGCACAACATCATGTCAAATTTATTAGAAGTCAACAGTCTGAATGTACAATTCAATTATGATGAAACTACAGTTCAAGCGGTAAAAAACGTCTCTTTCGAATTACGAAAAAAACATATCCTAGGTATTGTTGGTGAATCAGGATCAGGTAAAAGTATTACCGCTAAATCTATTTTAGGGCTACTACCAGATTATCCAGATCACACGTTAACAGGAGAAATTATTTTTAATGGGCAATCGTTAACTAATTTATCAACTTCAGCGTTACAACAAATTCGAGGTAAGGATATTTCAATGATTTTTCAAGATCCACTCTCTTCGTTGAATCCAAGATTAACGATTGGCAAACAAATTACAGAAGTACTATTTCAACATAAACGTGTATCTAAATCTGAAGCAAAGTCGATGACCATTGATATTTTAGAAAAAGTAGGTATAAAACATGCAACACGACAATTTGATGCTTATCCACATGAACTTTCTGGTGGTATGCGTCAACGTGTCATGATAGCAATGGCATTGATTTTAAAGCCACAAATTTTAATCGCAGATGAACCAACAACGGCATTAGATGCCAGTACACAAAATCAATTACTTCAGTTGATGAAATCACTTTATGAGTATACAGAAACATCTATTATTTTTATCACACACGATTTAGGTGCTGTGTATCAATTTTGCGACGATGTGATTGTAATGAAAGATGGAAGTGTCGTTGAAAGTGGCACGGTTGAAAGTATTTTTAAATCGCCACAACATACCTATACGAAACGCTTAATAGATGCGATTCCTGATATTCATCAAACGCGTCCGCCAAGACCGTTAAACAATGATATTTTATTAAAATTCGATCGCGTGAGCGTGGATTACAAGTCACTAAGTGGCAGCCTATACCGAGCAGTTAATGATATTAACTTGGCTATTAGAAAAGGCGAAACATTAGGCATTGTCGGTGAATCAGGGTCAGGGAAATCGACATTAGCTAAGACGGTCGTCGGTCTAAAAGAAGTGTCAAAAGGCTTCATTTGGTATAACGAATTACCATTAAGTTTATTTAAAGATGATGAATTGAAATCTTTACGAGAAGAGATACAAATGATTTTCCAAGATCCATTCGCATCTATTAATCCAAGATTTAAAGTGATTGATGTGATTAAACGACCACTAATCATTCATGGGAAGGTCAAAGATAATGATGACATTATTAAAACTGTCGTATCGTTGTTAGAAAAAGTTGGCCTAGATCAAAGTTTCTTATATCGCTATCCACACGAATTATCTGGTGGGCAACGCCAGCGTGTAAGTATTGCAAGAGCGCTTGCTGTAGAACCTAAAGTGATTGTTTGCGACGAGGCAGTGTCAGCTTTAGACGTTTCAATTCAAAAAGATATCATCGAGTTATTAAAACAATTACAGTTAGACTTCGGCATCACTTATTTATTCATCACACATGACATGGGTGTTATCAATGAAATATGTGATCGAGTTGCAGTTATGAAAAATGGCGAAATCGTTGAACTAAATAACACAGAAGATATTATCAAACATCCGCAATCAAACTATGCGAAGCAACTTATTTCAGAAGTAGCAGTTATTGCTAAATAAAAGTCATGCGTTGTGTAACTTTATCACTGTATGGTCTGGAATAAATCGGGCAACTTCTGATGTGTTATGTTAGATGACTTTGTCATACTAACTATATTGTGCTAAGTTAGGGCTCGGCACCATATCAAATTTTAGGTGCTTTGCCATGATTTAAGAGTCACACCCATACTTTGGGCATTTTAACGCATAATAAATCCCCCCACTATGTGAAGTACGGGGGGATATTTGTAATTTGTTATAATATTTAGATTTTTAAGTATATCATCTTAATTTAGCCAGTTTGTATATAACGTCACTTACTCTTTTTCTTTCATATTTATCACATTCAAATAAATTTTGATTAAAAAACACAAAGTTAAAAGTACCATCTTGCAATATACTCTCGTACATTATCCCATCATATTTAAGACTTCGAATATAATCAGCTAAATATTGAAATGGTAAATAATCTATTCCTTGTTCATCGCTTGGATTTGTAATTCCTTCATGAATCTTTTTTAATGTTTGGTAATTTACAAAATACTTTCTAAAACCATCATCACCAGCTTTTATTGCATTACTAGTTAAATTAGTTAAATTCGCTATTTTCAACTTCTCTTTTGTAATGTTTTTTTGTAACTTAATCTTACTTATATAAACAATATCATTATGCTTAGGCTTAACTTCTTCTATACTGACCTGTTCTTTTGTACTAAGGTATAACACGCTTATCCATTTAGAATTCAATCTTCCTGCCGTTGCTAGTTCCTTTGGTGGTGCCATCAATTCACTTTTCTCTGTAATGAACTTAACTACCCTAGATCTATATAATGGTTCAAATCTTTCTCTAAATTCCTCAATACTATAGTAATTAGTAGTGATATCAAGAAAGAACGCTAAATTCTCTAAATTGATCATATTATTATGAAATCTATTTTTATACTTCAAGCTCTCACAAAATCCATCCCAGTCATTATTTGCTACAATTAGATTTTCATTTGTATATTTTTTATCTTTAATGATTTTAGCGCCTACTAAACCTTCCAATACCCGTCTATCTATATTTTCATCATCTTTAAAAAGTTCATTTAAAATACAACTTATTTTATCTTCTTCAACATTAAATATACTCCAATCATCTTTTAATGCTGTTTCAATTTTTTTACCTTCTTTTTGGCTAAAAGTATCTGGTAAATTTATACTAATATCATATAATTCTAACGCTGGTCTTAAATAATCTCTAATCTGCTCTAATTTATCTATGTCTCGAGTCGTATCAAATATTTTAACACCAAGATGATCGTTATCAATATCACAATTGTCAAATTTGCTATTATCATTTACAATGATTTCTACGATTTCAGTATTATTAAAACATTTTTCACATATTTTCATTTTAAGGCTCCAAGTATCTATTCATAATTTCTAGATGATGCATGATTGATAACCTTTTAATTAACCCTAAGCCTGGATACTTATTATTTTTATTTAGTTCTTCAAATTGTCCGATCGCATAAGATCTATTTTTATTATCTAAGTTTTTAGACCAAGTTACTAATTTATCTACAGCCTCAAAAAACTTTTTAGCTGGATTTAATCTATCGTTATTAGAATCAGAGACAAAATGTTTAACTCTTAACTCATTAGCCTCATCAAAATAGACGATATGTATCGCAATAGCTAATGGTGAAAAGCCACCGTCTATATATTCTCCGCCTATAACAGAATAGTCTGAAAATGCCTTGTATCCATCTTCTTCATAATAAAGGTGATCATCACTATAAAACTCGTCATCATTATCCAAATAATCAACATTTCGACTCAGTTTATTAAAAGGGTCCGTAATGAGCCCTTTGTTTCGAATATTACGTAATTTACGTTTAATGTGTCTATCATCTGGAACAAAAACCATTTCAAGTTCATTTTTATCTTCAAACATTTCCCAGTCATCTACACTCTTTAAAATAGCTAAACTACTATTTGAAAATTGTTGCTTCAACTTTTCATTACCTTCATCAGAGGGACCTAAATAAGCTTTTTGAATAATACTTTTGTTTTCTGTTATTATTTCGCTTAAGTCTTCAACAGTTTCGTTACTAATCTCTTCTTCAGTTAACTTCGAATTTACTACTAAATTTATACGAAATTCTTTTTCACCACAATATTTCAAAACATTTTTAAACGTGGTTGTATATTTAATTGGTTCAATTATAGGTTGAATACAATTACCAATCAAACCTTTTTCTAGCAATTCTTTAATTGCAAATAGTTCATTTTGTTTCCCACGCAAATAAGGATAATACATATTAATCCTCCTTAAGAAAATGATATAGTTTATTTTTATCTTTCTTTGTCATTTTTGCGAAATATAACAAGAACTTAATTTCAGCCGGCGCTGCTAAAAATGCATCTTTGTATTCTTTCATGTTGTCTCTTTTTTTCAACTCAGATATCATATCGTTATGCAATTCCGTCATTGGTATTTCTTTAAACACGTCATAAAACACATCATACTCTGTGAAATCGTTATAACTTGGCACATCCATGTGATTCTGTGCAATAACTCTTTTTCTTTCTTCTTTTCGTAAAAAGTTATACATCGCTTTTGAGTTTAAGAGGCTATTGTTTTCTTTTGGTTTTTGAACTTCACTCAGTGTATTTCTAGATGTTAATACTAAAATTCCGACTGTTGTATCTTTGTATCTAGCCATAACTTTATTCAAATGTTTGTCATTTGTAATGACTACTACATAATTAAATACTTCATAATAATCATTAATTTGATTATCTAATCTATCCAGCTTATCTAATTCTGTTTTAATCTCATAGACAACGCCTTTGCCGTTTAACAATATAAAATCAGCAATACTTTTCCCTATGGGCATCTCAGAAAGTGCAGTAGTTGTATTAACAGAATGTCGTCCTAAAAGGAGTTTATTAAGCATTGTGTTTTTGTAAAAATATTCGTTACGATAAGACTTTTTAAGATAATTATATAAAGATTTCATCTTCTGTATTACATTGATATTTTTAGGTCCCTGAATATAAAAATCATATGCCTCATCAACAACATCACTTTTATTTTTGATTGCAATTTGATGTAATATCTTTTGACTAAAAACACGATTAATCATATTTCTATTATCCAAAGCTACGCACCTCCTTCAACATACATTTAATACTTATCCTGTTAATATTATAAACTATTTTAAATGCCTATAGATATTATTTCTATACACATACGATGATAAAATTTTATTGAAATCAAGTGATGATTGCCAAATACATGGTAACTAACAAAAGATAGAAAATAATAATAATAATAATAATAATAATACCCCCTACAATAATATAGCGAGGGGGCTCAATCATTAAACATCATATTTTTCAGTTGTTTCTGCAACAAAAGATTCAATGGCTTTTCTTGCTTTGCGTTTTTCTTTCAATGGCAAATCACCAATCATTATTTTAAGATGATGTGGGTTCACGACACCACTATATTGATAGTCATTTGAAATTGTTTTTAGAGCTTGTTCATCGATAGATTTCTCTCCTGCAAAGCCTTTGAATTCCGCTTCTTTTTTAATACTTTCGAAATTAACATATGCTTCGTCAATATCGTCATCCTTATTTAACGAAGGCACAACATTGTCGATAAATTCTTTAATCAAATCCCGCTTCAATCGTAAAGTCGGATCATCTGCATGGTCTAAAATACGTCTAATTTGTTCTTGATTACGTCGTTGTTCTGCTTTATCTTCTAAATCGATTTGCCTCAATATATTCATAATGTAATTCACATTAATCGTATCGTTACGCATCATTTCTATTTCGAAATCAATATCATTTAATATGGATACTTTATTTTTCTCAGCCGTGGCTTTTTTCACTTGATCGTACACAGTAAGATATTTACTTTTATAATCTTCGTTTTCCTGTTCATCCATACCAATTTCATCAACTGTAAACTCAAACTCATCAAATGCTTTTAAACGTAATAAAATTTTAGCTAATAAGCGATAAGCTTCTACAAAGCGTTTTAGTTCTTCTTCATCTTGAATATCATCAACCATGTGTGGTGTCGGCACAATCATTTTAAGCTCATGATATGCATCTATAAATTCTTTTTTATATTCTTCATAACTACGCATTAAAATAGTATCGACATCATTTGTTTGTGAAAACACTCTAAGTGCATCGTCCGTCTCTTTTTTCAAGTCACGATAGTTTACAATTTTACCGAATGGCTTTGATTCTTTTTCAACCCTATTGGTACGTGAATATGCTTGAATTAAATCATGATACATTAAATTCCTATCAACATATAAAGTGTTCAGTACTTTACTATCGAAACCAGTTAAGAACATATTAACAACGATTAAGATGTCAATCTTACTATTTTTAACGCCTTTTTTAACGTTTTTTGAAATATGATTAAAATACTCATTATGAGTGTCTGTTGAAAAATTCGTCTCAAACTTTTTATTATAATCACTAATCATTTCTTCTAATTTTTCACGTGAATGATATGGTACTTCACCGTCACGATCATCTTCATTAGGTTTAAACGTAAATATACCCGCTACCGTTAATGGTTGTTCTAGCTTTTTATTAAGTCGCTTAAATGTCTCATAATATTTAATAAGTGCGTGAATATTTTGTACTGTAAATATACTTGAATATTGACGATTACGTGTATATTTATCATGATTATTAATGATATGTCGTGCTACTAACTCCACACGTTTATCAGCTAACCATACCTCTTCTGTATTAATTGCTTCCACCATGCTGTTATCTTCTGCTTTTAAAGCTTTATTTTTAAAAGTATTAATATAGTCAACTGAGAAACCAAGTACGTTACCATCGTGAATGGCATCTCTAATTAAATACGTATGCAGACATCTACCAAAAATATCTGCAGTTGTACGACCATCTTGACTACTATTTTCTGGGAAACGTGGTGTCCCAGTGAATCCAAAATATTGGGCGTTTTTGAAATGCTGTTTAACTAAACGATGCATATCACCAAATTGACTGCGATGACACTCATCAATAATAAATACGACTTTATTCGTCTTATACTGCTCTAATAAATGGGCATTCCCTTGAATCGCTTTTGCCATCTTTTGAATTGTCGTAACAATAAGCGGTAAACTTTTATCATTTAATTGACGTACGAGCTGCGAAGTATTAAATGTCTTATCGACAGCGCCCTTTGCAAATTTATTAAATTCTTCTTCTGTTTGACTATCTAAGTCTTTACGGTCAACCAAGAAAATAACTTTCGTAATACTTTCTTGTTGTGACAAAATCTGACTCGCTTTAAATGATGTCAACGTCTTACCGCTTCCTGTAGTATGCCAAATGTATCCATTATTACCTGTTTCAGTTGCTTGTTGTACCAGTGCTTCAGCTGCATACACTTGATATGGACGCATTGCCATTAGAATTCTATCTGTTTCATTAATAATCATATAGCGTGATATCATCTTGGCTAATTGACAAGGTCTCATAAATGTCTCAGTAAATGATTGCAATATATTTATACGCTTATTTTGTTTATCACTCCAATAAAACATATGACTTTTTAATAATTCACTGTCATTATTAGAAAAATATCTTGTCTCAATGCCATTGCTAATAATAAACATTTGTATGTAACGGAATAAACCTGTGTAATTTTGTTTGCGGTAACGTTTTACTTGGTTAAACGCCTCATTAATATCAATGCCACGACGTTTCAATTCTACTTGAACAAGGGGTAATCCGTTGATTAAAATTGTAACGTCATAACGTGCTTTATACGCATCTTCAACTGCTATTTGATTTGTCACTTGAAACTTATTTTTACACCAACTTTTAGTATCTAAAAACGACAAATAAACCTCAGACTCGTCATCACGTCGAAGTGGTAATTTGTCACGTAAAATACGTGCACTCTCGAAAATACTTTTCCCATCAATCATCGTTAAAAGACGTTGGAATTCTTTATCGGTGAGCGGTTTTCCATCTAATTTATCCGCATGACGTTCATTTAAAATGGCTCTGAAATTATCAAGTAATTGCTTATCATTTCGTATCGTTACCCTTTCATAGCCTAGTTGCTCAAGTTGGTTCATCATTTCATTTTCTAATGCATATTCACTTTGATGTGCCATCCATATCCCCTTCCGTACACTTTCTATTGCTCTAAATATATCATAAACTTTAATGAAAAATGTTTATTTTTTATCTTTAAACGTAAATATATTCTAATTTTATTGACCTTTAATTTAATGCTTATATTTTATATAAGATGTATATTAATATTTGAAAGCACTACATCAAGTAATTTCTCATTACTTCGACTAAAAAGTAATAGAGGTTGGCATGTGTGGTCTTATTTATCTATGAAATCATTTTATTTTTAATTATCAGTCTAAGTTATTATTTAACTTCAAATCATTTCATGGCAGTCACTGTAGGTAACTTCACTTCAATATTCGGCATGTTCGCAGCCATTCTGTTTACATGCTATTACCCACTCTATAAAAGTCTCGAATACAAACAAGGTAAACGATTTATACGCATCATTCATATTAGAAATTGGATTATGATTATCTTAATAATCTTCATATTAGTTCACTTATCATTAAAATTATTCTTGGATTTTTAATCATGAAAAAGCAAAGCTCCCTATAAAAATCCCACTTTTTAAGTGTCTACTTTATAAGGAGCATCTTATTTGAACTTTGCTTTAATTCATTCGGGTATGTCTTCTAAGTCGTGCTTTGATGTCGACATTATAAATTTCCATAAACTACTCTTTCTATATATTAAAATAGTTTCTATCAAAAAATGTTCGTAAGATACTTTGCCTACACTGCATTTCTCAATACAATGAAATGCCGACATTCCTCATTTACTTAATGTTTAAAATCTATTGTCGCAAGGTGTTTCCTGTAATTATCAAGTGCCAATTTTGATTGGGTTATACAATCAAGTATCGCATGATAATTTAAAGCTACGAAACGATAGTACAATATATCTACCGTGAATAACTGTGCAAATAGTGACGTTGTAGCCGCCATACGCATTTCATTTTCATCAGTTCTGCCATAAATCAATGCATAGTCTGCAATTTGAGCCACTGGATTATTAGCTGTACTAGATATAGTTATGATGGGAATACTGTAATGTGTGGCCACCTGTGCAATTGACTGCAATTCACTATGACTACCTTGATTCGTCACAAAAATCATACAATCTCTTTTATCATGCGTCGCAAACGTAGACACAAGTAAATGCGTTTCATGTAATAACCTCACGTTTAACCCTATACGAGATAACTTTTGAAAAAGATCGCCGATTGTTAAACTTGATGCACCAAATCCGAATAAAAATATTGTTCTGGCATTTTTTAATACATCGCATATAGCATCAATTTGTGCATCCATTATATTTGTAGCTACAAATCTCATTGTATTCGTCGTTCTTGCAATCATTTTATTCTTTAAAGTTTCTACAGATTCATTTTCAATCAATTCCAAATGCGGATTAGTCGCAATATCTTCAGGTAAATATCTAGATATCGCAATCTTTAACTCTTGGAAACCTTGATGTGTCATCTTCCGACTAAATCGAACGATAGATGCCGTACTTACTTTTGCAACATCTGCCAAATCGTTTACTGTCATATCAATGATTTTATGTGGATTCTTTAAAATATAATTGGCGATTTTCTTTTCGGTCTTTGTAAAATCACTCAATTGTTTGTCAATCCTATACAAAATATTTGTCATCATTAATCACCCAACAAATCTGTCTGTCGCATTGCCTTTGTCGTTCCAAATAAATAAGTACAAATGAATCCACCCGCATACGCAGAAAGTAATCCTGCAATATACCCTAAATACATATTATCTGAAATTAATGGCAATAATGACACACCGCTTGGTCCAATTGCTTTTGCACCGATATGTCCAATACCACCAATCACAGCACCACCTATGCCACCACCTATACAAGCAGTCAAGAAAGGTCGTCCTAATGGTAATGTCACACCGTAAATCAAAGGTTCTCCAATACCTAGGAAACCAACTGGCAATGCACCTTTCAGTGTATTGCGTAATGTCGTGTTGCGTTTACATCTTACCCAAAGTGCCAATGCTGCGCCTACTTGTCCTGCTCCAGCCATTGCCGCAATTGGTAATAAGTAAGTAGCACCTGATTGATTTATCATTTCTATATGAATTGGTGTAAAAATATGATGAAGTCCCAGCATAACTAACGGTAGGAAGCTGGCACCAATTATAAATCCACTGAATACACCACCAATATTAATAATACCGTTAACAACTGAAACTAAACTATCTGAAACAAATCCTGCTAACGGCATAAAGATAAAGATAGTTAATAGTCCTACTATCAATAATGCAATTGTCGGTGTAACAATAATATCAATAGCATTTGGCACAATTTTATGTAGTCTTTTTTCAACAATACTTAAAATCCAAACTGCAAAGATAACGCCAATAATGCCGCCTTGTCCAGGTTGTAATGGTTCCCCAGTAAAAACATTCATTAAAATGTTTTTACCCGCGATACCAGTTAATAAAGTTGTACCACCAATGACACCACCCAATCCTGGTGTCGCACCAAATTCTTTAGCAGCATTAATGCCAGTAAAAATAGCCAAATATGCTAGCATACCATCTTTAATTACATTAAAGACGGTTATAAGTTGTGTAATCCAAGCACCTGAAATATAGCCAGCGACCATTAAGTTGCTAAGTACAGCAGCAATTCCACCGATTAATCCTGCTCCAATAAATGCTGGAATCAATGGTATAAATATATTGGCAATTGATTTTAATACTTTGTTCAACTTCCTATTCTTTTGTTTTGCTTTGTGTGCGTCTTTATTCTCTTTTGCTTTATCTGCCGCATATGATTTATAGTCCATTTTTTGAGTATCTTTGTTATGATGTGATATTTGATCTCCTAGTTTTACACCACTCAATTCTGCCATATGGTTGGCCACTTTATTCACTGTACCCGGACCAACTACAACTTGAATACGTTCATCATGTATAACTCCCATGACACCATCAATTTGTTTTAATCCTTCTTCGTCTACTTTATTTTCATCTAATACTTTAATACGAACACGCGTCATACAATTCATAACGCTATCTATATTATCCATGCCACCTACTGCAGCGATAATTCGTTCTGCAAGCTGTTGCTCTTTGGTCATTTAAATCCCTCCTAAGGTTGTTTATCTCTGATTGCTCGTTTAACAATATTGTCATTGTTTAATAACCGTCTTGTTGCCTCTTCCTTAGAAATGCCACACATACCCATGACTGTCGCAACTTTTACATCATGCTCCGAAACTTGATATAAATGCATTGCTTCATCATATGTAATAGCACATATATCTTGAATAATACGCACTGAACGGTCGATAAGTTTTTGGTTTGTTGCTTTCACATCAATCATGAGGTTATCGTATACTTTCCCGACACCTACCATGGTAATAGTTGAAATCATATTTAAAATTAATTTTTGTGCTGTGCCTGACTTTAATCGTGTAGATCCAGTTAATACTTCAGGACCAACTTTTACTTCAACTGGATACTGTGCAATTCCACTTATAATTGCATGTTCATTACATGAAATTGAAACCGTTGTTGCACCGATTGTGTTAGCAAATGTTAAACCACCAATAACATATGGTGTTTTGCCACTCGCAGCAATACCAATTACGATATCTTTTTCTGTTAAATTTATCTTTTCCAAATCATTTTCTGCAAGTTTTTTATGATCTTCTGCACCTTCTACTGCCATCGTCATAGCATGTTGTCCACCAGCAATAATTCCTATAATTTCATGGGGGTCAGTATTGAATGTAGGTACACACTCCGCTGCATCTAAGACACCCAATCTTCCACTTGTACCTGCACCGATATAGATCAATCGTCCACCCTTTTTATACTGTGCAATTGTTTTTTTAATTACTTTTGTCAATTGTGGTATTGCCTTTTGAACTGCTAACGGGACTTGCTGATCTTCTTTATTCATCGTAATTAAAGCCTCTTCCACAGTCATTTCATCAAGATGCATCGTCGCTTCATTACGCGCTTCGGTCGTACTATTTTCCATCACTTCTTACACTCCCTAGTTTTTGAAAATCAAATGTATCATTCGGCTCGATACAACTTAACAACGGCAAGTCTTCTTTGATAATTTGTGCAACAACGTTAACATTGTCATGCGCGCTAAGAGGGTGTCTCACAATTTGGAGCTCACCTTGATAGCGTCCATTTTTCAAATTATCCACGGTCACTGAACCAATGTGTCGCTGTATAGTATGATGTGGTTGAATCGAATGTGGACATAATTGTCTTGATGTTTCCGATCGAATGACTTTTTCCGGATTATCTGGACGTAGTTTATGACGCATATCAAAAAGGTAATTTACTGTCGTATCAAACACTTCTTCAATACATAACGTGAAATGCCTATGCTTGCAAAAGTCTATCAGTTGTTTTGCCTGTCTCACTTCAATCAATGGGTCGCCAACTAACACGTCAGACACACCAGCTTCTTGTAATAACTTAGCTGCAACGACAGGATGACTGTGTCTCGTTGCTTCAATTGTCGGCAAGCCTTTATGCAAAGGACCTCGTAAACCTGTCCCTGCGATGAATCCATAAATCTTAGCTTCTTGATTAAATTGATAAATGAGATCATTTTTCTTATTGACCAAGTCAACAGATAGTCCCGTATCTGGTCTTGGATAATAATTATGGCAAAATGAAAGTAATGTAACATCATTCAATTTTTGATGTAAGCTTGTTAACAATTCCCGGGAAATAATACTTGCATTCAAACAGCACTTTAAACCCTGTGCCATTATCGCTTCGATTGCCTCAATTGATGTACTATGATCGATACGAATCATAAATTGTGCATCATATTGTCGAAGATGCTCATAAAAAGATGGTGTTAAAATAGATGGATTAGCATCTATGAGGTAAGTCACTTGTTCATGTTGTAATAAGTTGAGTAGTTGTGTGAAATAATGATATTTTGTGTCGTCATCTTCTTCTGGTATTTGTATAGATGTAAAAATCATTTGGTAACCTTGTTTGATCATGCGTTTAATATACGCTTCATCTAACGGTTGTCCTAAATACACTGAAAAGCCTGCCAAAATAGCCCTCCTTAACAAAAAATTATTAAGAAAATATAGTTGAGTTGTGTAATCGCTTACATTTTACTATAAGAGAAAACACATTACAATATTAATCAGTTAAAGCCCGTTCATTGTAATAATATTACATATTTCTGTCACAAGTTAGTTTTTTGAAACGGCATAAATTCCCTATCATTTAACGCTCGAAATCGGTTGTTATTACTGAATTGTTGCAACAACTTTTATACATTTTATTCACGGTCATCTTATATCATTTTTTCATATTAATCTGTGAACAATTAAGATAATTGAAATTGAATTTAATAATAGTATTGAAAACGCATACTTCACCATGCTAAAATAGGAGTCGCAAACAAATAAGATTCAATAAGATGTGATGGTAAGCTAGATAAACTAACGTATCAGTTTTATATACGACATAGTCAATTGCTTCTTTTACATTAATTACATACACCAACGTGTTACTAAGTAAGATTAGGCATGAGTTAAATTAAGCTGTGATGGTTACCAACACAGTCTATTTACTTGTGTCTTTTTTTATTGAATCTTAAATATCAAATACAACTTTGGAGGTTGGACAAGTGAGGAAGAAACTTTTCGGTCAATTGCAACGTATCGGTAAAGCATTAATGTTACCTGTTGCGATTTTACCAGCAGCGGGTCTGTTATTAGCTATTGGTACAGCTATGCAAGGCGAAGCATTACAACACTACTTGCCTTTTGTACAAAATGGTGGCGTTCAAACTGTCGCTAAATTAATGACAGCTGCCGGCGGTATCATTTTTGAAAACTTGCCTATGATTTTCGCATTAGGTGTCGCAATCGGATTAGCTGGTGGTGATGGTGTAGCAGCTATTGCAGCATTCGTCGGTTACATAATCATGAACAAAACAATGGGTGACTTTTTACAAGTAACACCTAAAAACGTTGGTGATCCAGCGAGTGGTTACGCTAGCATTTTAGGTATCCCAACATTACAAACAGGTGTGTTTGGCGGTATTATTATCGGGGCTCTGGCAGCTTGGTGTTATAACAAGTTCTATAACATTAACTTACCATCTTATTTAGGTTTCTTCGCTGGTAAGCGTTTCGTACCTATTATGATGGCTACAACATCATTTATATTAGCATTCCCAATGGCATTAATTTGGCCAACGATTCAATCAGGCTTAAATGCATTCAGTACAGGATTGTTAGACTCAAATACAGGCGTTGCCGTATTCTTATTTGGTTTCATTAAGCGTTTATTAATTCCATTTGGTCTGCATCATATTTTCCACGCACCTTTCTGGTTCGAGTTTGGTTCATGGAAAAATGCAGCTGGTGAAATTATTCACGGTGACCAACGTATCTTTATCGAACAAATTCGTGAAGGTGCACATTTAACAGCTGGTAAATTCATGCAAGGTGAATTCCCTGTTATGATGTTCGGTTTACCTGCAGCAGCTTTAGCAATTTATCACACAGCTAAACCTGAAAATAAAAAAGTAGTAGCTGGTTTAATGGGTTCTGCTGCTTTAACATCATTCTTAACTGGTATTACAGAACCTTTAGAATTCTCATTCTTATTCGTAGCACCACTATTATTCTTTATTCATGCAGTACTTGATGGTTTATCATTCTTAACATTGTACTTATTGAATGTTCACCTAGGTTATACATTCTCAGGTGGTTTCATCGATTACTTCTTACTCGGTGTGCTACCTAATAAGACACAATGGTGGTTAGTCATTCCTGTGGGTCTAGTATACGCAGTCATTTACTACTTCGTATTCCGATTCCTAATTGTAAAATTAAAATACAAAACACCAGGTCGTGAAGATAAACAATCGCAAGCGACAACAGCTTCAGCAACTGAGTTACCATATGCAGTATTAGAAGCTATGGGTGGAAAAGCAAACATTAAACATTTAGACGCTTGTATCACACGTCTACGTGTTGAAGTCAACGATAAATCTAAAGTTGATGTTCCTGGTCTGAAAGATTTAGGTGCATCAGGTGTACTAGAAGTCGGCAATAATATGCAAGCAATATTCGGTCCAAAATCTGACCAAATCAAACATGAAATGCAACAGATAATGAATGGTCAAGTAGTTGAAAACCCTACTACTATGGAAGACGATAAAGACGAAACCGTCGTTGTTGCAGAAGATAAATCTGCAACAAGCGAATTGAGCCATATCGTTCATGCGCCATTAACTGGTGAAGTGACACCATTATCAGAAGTTCCTGATCAAGTGTTCAGTGAAAAAATGATGGGTGACGGCATCGCTATTAAACCTTCACAAGGTGAAGTTCGTGCACCATTCAATGGTAAAGTACAAATGATTTTCCCAACAAAGCATGCAATTGGTCTTGTATCAGATAGTGGTTTAGAGCTATTAATCCATATTGGTTTAGACACTGTTAAACTAAACGGTGAAGGCTTTACTTTACATGTTGAAGAAGGTCAAGAAGTTAAACAAGGTGATTTATTAATCAGCTTTGATTTAGACTATATTCGCAATAATGCGAAGAGCGACATTACACCAATCATTGTTACTCAAGGCAATATTACAAATCTTGATTTCAAACAAGGTGAACACAGCAACATTGCATTTGGAGATCAATTGTTTGAAGCTAAATAATTAATGTAACGACAGGAGTGTATACCTTTTTATGGATACGCTCCTGTTTATTTTCGCTTTAATAACTTTAAATTTTGTCGTCATCTCATCCAACACATTCACTTCTCTATACTTTTTAATATTAGTATCCCCCTCTTTGAATTGCTCAATATAATCCCCTTAAAAAACATTAATCGCTCACAATTGTTAGCGTTTTCACAATAAAGTCAACTTCCTTGACCTTATCACCCATTCAAGGCTATCATTTTAAGTGTAAATACAAAGAAAAGGTGGTTTTTTTTATGAAACAACGCATTGGAGCTTACTTAATTGACGCTATTCATCGAGCAGGCGTCGATAAAATTTTTGGTGTTCCTGGTGATTTTAATCTCGCTTTTCTAGACGATATTATCAACAATCCTAATGTAGATTGGGTTGGAAATACAAACGAATTAAACGCAAGTTACGCAGCGGACGGTTATGCCCGTCTTAATGGACTCGCTGCATTAGTTACTACATTTGGCGTTGGTGAACTTAGCGCTGTCAATGGCATCGCAGGTTCTTATGCCGAACGTATACCTGTCATTGCTATTACAGGTGCACCAACCCGAGCTGTAGAACAAGCTGGCAAATATGTACATCATTCACTTGGTGAAGGCACATTTGATGACTATCGTAAAATGTTTGCTCATATTACTGTTGCTCAAGGTTACATCACACCTGAAAATGCAACAACCGAAATACCACGTTTAATTAATACAGCAATCGCCGAAAGACGCCCAGTTCATTTACATTTACCAATCGATGTTGCAATCTCTGAAATTGAAATACCGTCATCATTTGAAGTAACACCAGCACAACACACTGATGCATCAACATATATAAAGTTATTAACTTCTAAATTGCAGCAAGCGAAGCAACCTATCATCATTGCTGGACATGAAATTAACAGTTTTCATCTCCATCAAGAATTAGAAGATTTTGTAAATCAAACACATATACCTGTGGCACAACTTTCATTAGGAAAAGGTGCTTTTAATGAGGAAAATCCATATTATATGGGTATTTACGATGGGAAAATTGCCGAAGAAAAAATACGAGATTATGTGGATAACAGCGATTTAATTTTAAATATTGGAGCCAAATTAACAGATTCAGCTACAGCAGGATTTTCATATCAATTCAACATCAATGATGTCGTTATGTTAAATCATCGTAATATCAAAATTGAAGATGTTACAAATGATACGGTATCTCTACCATCATTGTTAAAACAGTTATCCAATATTTCATATACGAATAGTGCATCATTCCCTGTTTATCAACGTCCAACATCACCAGACTATACCGTTGATACAGAACCATTAACACAACAAACTTATTTTAAAATGATGCAAAATTTCTTAAAACCAAATGATGTCATTATTGCTGATCAAGGTACATCATTCTTTGGTGCTTACGATTTAGCACTATACAAAAACAATACTTTTATAGGGCAACCGTTATGGGGTTCTATCGGCTATACATTACCTGCAACATTAGGTTCACAATTAGCAGACAAAGATCGTCGTAACTTATTATTAATTGGTGATGGATCATTGCAACTAACTGTTCAAGCCATTTCAACTATGATTAGACAGCATATTAAACCGGTATTATTCGTGATTAATAATGATGGCTATACAGTTGAACGACTCATTCATGGAATGTATGAACCTTATAACGACATTCATATGTGGGATTATAAAGCCCTGCCTGCTGTATTTGGTGGTAAAAATGTAACAGTTCATGATGTTGCATCAGCAAAAGATTTACAAGATACATTTAACGCAATTAACAACAATTCAGATGAAATGCATTTTGTAGAAGTCAAAATGTCTGTTGAAGATGCACCAAAGAAACTGATCGATATCGCTAAAGCTTTTTCTCAACAAAATAAATAATGTCAGCGATTTCGGTTTATAAATATATCTATAGTTTCAAATACTTAAATATACAAAGGACTATGATATAAGATGATTAATTTTAATAAAACCGCTTTAGTGTTAATCGACCTGCAAGAAAGTATTCTTAAAATGGATTATGCCCCATATACTGCTGACAATGTCGTTCAAAACGCTAATAAATTAATAGATGTTTTCAGAAAAAACAATGGTTTTATCGTATTCGTTCGTGTTAAATTCTATGATGGTAAAGATGCATTGAAACCAAATTCGATGATATCATTACCACCTAAAGAAGGCGATGACTACAGCAAATTTCATCACTTGTTGAATAAGAGAGATGGTGATTTTGTTATAGACAAACGACAATTCAGTGCATTTGTAGGTACAGATTTAGACTTACAGTTACGACGCCGAGGCATTGATACTATTGTTCTTGGCGGTGTAGCAACACATGTCGGTGTAGATACGACTGCACGAGATGCTTATCAATTAAACTACAATCAGTTCTTTGTAACAGATATGATGAGCGCACAAAACGAAACTTTACATCAATTCCCTATCGACAATGTTTTCCCATTAATGGGACAAACGATAACTACAAACGAATTACTGCACACATTAAAATAAGCGTATTCTTAACCTCCCCTTCAATTTCAATGATAATGAAGGGGGTTTTTATTTAAAATAGTATAGATTATAAAATATTTAAACATCGGGGTGTCTAACCTCAGAGATGTAAATACACCCTATTTTCGTCAATTTATCCCCTGCACATCACTCATACTGCTTCGAAAACTGCAATTATTCCGGAATTTTCAAAAAATTTAGTATTTATTGCAAAATTATGTATCATTTTATGTTTAGTTTTTGATATTATCTTAATTAAGTAGATTTTTATAAGTTCTATAAAGGAGAACAAATACATATATGAAAAAGAAACTAACATTTAAAGAAAACATGTTTATAGGTTCTATGTTATTCGGTTTATTCTTTGGTGCTGGCAACCTTATATTCCCGATTCACTTGGGACAAGCTGCTGGTTCTAACGTTTTTATCGCTAACTTAGGATTCTTAATTACAGCAATCGGATTACCATTTCTAGGTATCATTGCAATTGGTATTTCAAAAACAGCTGGTTTGTTTGAAATTGCCTCACGTGTTAATAAAACATATGCTTACATTTTCACGATTGCATTATATCTAGTTATCGGTCCGTTTTTTGCCCTGCCTAGATTAGCTACAACATCTTTTGAAATAGCATTTTCGCCATTTTTATCACCAAAGCAGATTACTTTATATTTATTTATTTTTAGCTTTATCTTCTTTGTGATTGCATGGTTTTTTGCGAGAAAACCTTCAAGAATTTTAGAGTATATAGGTAAATTTTTAAATCCAGTATTCTTAGTATTATTAGCAATCATTTTATTATTTGCATTTATCCATCCATTAGGTGGCATTTCGGATGCACCTATTAGTAAGCAATACCAATCTAATGCTTTATTTAATGGCTTTTTAGATGGATATAACACATTAGATGCATTAGCATCGTTAGCATTTGGGATTATTATTGTCGCTACAATTAAAAAATTAGGCATCGAAAATCCAACCGATATCGCTAAAGAAACAATAAAATCTGGTACTATCAGTGTCATTATGATGGGTATCATTTATACTCTATTAGCAATTATGGGTACATTAAGTATTGGTCACTTTAAACTAAGTGAAAATGGCGGTATCGCTTTAGCGCAAATTACACAATATTACTTAGGTAACTATGGCATTGTCTTGTTGTCTTTAATCGTTATGGTCGCGTGCTTAAAAACAGCCATCGGTTTAATTACAGCATTTTCAGAAACATTTGAGCATTTATTCCCGAAACTGAATTATTTAGCGATTGCAACAGTTGTAAGCTTTATCTCATTCTTGTTTGCAAACGTTGGATTAACTAAAATTATTATGTACTCAGTTCCTGTATTAATGTTCTTATATCCATTGGCAATCGCCTTAATCTTCTTAACATTATTTAGTAGCAAATTCCATCATTCAAAGATTATTTACCAATGGACGATTATTTTTACAGCAATCGCCGCATTAATTGATGGACTAAAAGCTAGTCCAGAATTCATTTCAAGCACATCTTTTGCTCAAGCTTTGATTAACTTCGGACAAAAATATTTGCCATTATCAGATATTGGCATGGGCTGGGTTGTTCTTAGTGTAATTGGATTCATTATCGGTTATATAATTTATAAAATTAGACACCGTAATTTACCGCAAACATAATATAATGCCACAAGCATATTTTAAATCTGTGCTTGTGGCTTTTTTCATTCAAACCTATATATAGTGTGTTTCATTTTATCCCCTTACTTCATTCTCCATAACGATTTAACCATTTTTTAAAATTCGATTTTTGCTACTGAGAATACACCTTCTAAAGTGAGTTTATATAAAAGTTCAGCCATATATTTCGGACTATAATTCATATAGATGTATTCAAAAAAACGTGTAAATGCATTTTTACTATCTGATTCATTCTTCAATCCAGATTTCATCAAATGACTATCTTTTACATAATCGTCAGAAATCTTCTTTAACACTTGTGACGATTCGATTGAAAATATTAAATATCACAATGCCTTAAAATTATTCCTAAGATTCCAACAATAAATTAAGTCTAGCTATATTACTTCTCATATAAATATAAGTATAGTGCTGTTGAAACTAGTCATTCATCTAACACTTTACTTTTTCATCGAACTATTTCGTAAACCATTTCGGTTGTTATTAACGTTCCTCACGTTCCTCACACCACAAAGCTTGCAAATTGCTATCATGCTTACATTTAAATATTTTCCAGAACCACAAAATAAATAGCACTACCTATACCCTGTTTCCAAATTCCCAAAATATTATGCATATATTATTAAATTTACATTTGACACTTATATTGAACAACTGTAATATATTAATATTAATTCTTTAAAATGTATAAATATAAGGGAGGGGAGAGTCATGAATTCTATCATCAAATTAACTGATCAATATAGTTCTAATAATTATGCACCTCTTAAAATTGTTATTACTAGAGGAAAAGGCACTAAAGTTTGGGATACAAATGGTAAACAATATATAGATTGTATCTCCGGATTTTCAGTGGCAAACCAAGGACATTGTCATCCACAAATTGTTAAAGCTATGACTGAACAGGCTTCAAAATTGTCTATTATTTCACGAGTTCTTTATAGTGACAATCTCGGTAAATGGGAAGAAAAAATTTGTAACCTTGCTAAGAAAGACAAAGTGCTTCCCCTTAATTCTGGTACAGAAGCTGTAGAGGCAGCTATTAAAATCGCTAGAAAATGGGGTTCTGATGTTAAAAAAATTCCTGATGGTCAAGTTGAAATCATAGCTATGAACAATAATTTCCATGGTCGTACATTGGGATCATTATCACTATCAAACCATGACTCATACAAAGTAGGATTTCACCCCCTACTTCAAGGTATAACTACAGTAGATTTTGGAAACATTGAACAATTAGAACAAGCCATAACATCGAATACTGCCGCAATTATTTTAGAGCCCATTCAAGGTGAAGGTGGCGTTAATATTCCGCCTAGAGGTTATATTCAAGCTGTACGACAATTATGTGACAAACAGCAAATATTACTTATTGCAGATGAGATACAAGTTGGTCTTGGTAGAACTGGCAAATGGTTTGCTATGGAATGGGAACAAGTTATTCCAGATATTTATATTTTAGGAAAAGCTCTCGGTGGAGGAATATACCCTGTATCTGCTGTGCTCGCAAATAATGATGTTATGCGTGTATTAACACCTGGGACACATGGTTCGACATTCGGTGGAAATCCATTGGCCATTGCAGTATCAACAGCTGCACTTGATGTACTTAAAAACGAAGCACTGATTGAGCGCTCAGAACGCTTAGGATTGTTATTATTAGCTCAACTACAGCAACTTGATAACCCAAATATTAAAGAAATTAGAGGTCGTGGTTTATTTATAGGCATTGAACTCAACACAGATGCTGCACCATTTGTTCAAAAACTAATAAATCGTGGCATTTTATGCAAGGAAACGCATCGTACCATCATACGTTTATCACCACCTCTAGTAATAAATGAAGATGAAATCAATCATATCATTTCAGTCTTTCAAGATGTTTTTTTAAATTAAAAATAAGCATATACATATATGATTTAGGAGGGATTCATGATGATTAAAGTAGGTATTGTTGGAGGTAGCGGCTATGGAGCAATTGAATTAATTCGATTATTGCAGACACACCCCCAAGTATACATTGCACATATCTATTCACATTCAAAAGTAGATGAACCGTTAAAATTAACGTTTCCACATTTACAACATATCATGCAACATTTCGAAGCACTTACAGTTGAAGACAATAGTTGTGATGTGATTTTCTTTGCTACACCCGCACCTGTGAGTAAAACATGTATCCCCCCTTTAATCAAAAAAGGTATTCATGTTATCGATTTATCCGGTGCGTTTAGAATTAAAAATCGTGAAGTATATGAAACATATTACAAAGAATCAGCTGCATCTCAAGATGACTTAGATCATGCTATCTATAGCATTTCAGAATGGCAATCATTTGATAATAATGGAACAAAACTGATTTCTAATCCAGGTTGCTTCCCTACAGCAACCTTACTGGCATTACATCCACTGATTAGTGAAAAAATTGTAGATCTGTCATCTATTATTATCGATGCTAAAACTGGTGTATCTGGTGCTGGTCGTTCATTATCTCAACGTGTTCATTTTTCAGAAATGAACGAAAATCTAAGCGCTTATTCAATCGGAAACCATAAGCACAAACCTGAAATTGAACAATATTTATCGACAATTGCTGGTCAAGATGTCTCAGTTATATTCACACCACATCTTGTACCTATGACACGTGGCATTTTATCAACGATTTATGTCAAATTAACTTCTAAATATACGACTGAATCATTACATAAATTAATGACTTCTTATTATACTGATCAACCATTTGTCAGAATTAGAGATATCGGTAGTTTCCCAACAACCAAAGAGGTACTCGGTAGTAATTACTGTGATATCGGTATTTATGTAGACGAATCGACACAAACAGCAATATTAATTTCAGTGATTGATAACCTTGTTAAAGGGGCAAGTGGACAAGCCATTCAAAACTTAAATCAATTATATGGTCTTGATATTACTACTGGTCTAAAACAATCACCAGTATATCCATAAGGGGTGTTACGATGAAACAACAAGAAACGACATTACAAGAACATAATTTTTCAATAATTAAGCATGGGGATATCAGTACACCCAAAGGATTCACTGCTGGTGGTATGCATATCGGTTTACGTGCTAATAAAAAAGATTTCGGTTGGATTTATTCCACTTCATTGGCTAGTGCAGCTGCTGTTTTTACTTTAAATCAATTCAAAGCTGCACCCCTTGTTATTACCGAATCAACACTTCAGAAGTCCAATGGCAAAATTCAAGCCCTTATTGTTAACTCAGCTAATGCAAATTCTTGTACAGGTAAACAAGGCATAGATGATGCAAGACAAACACAAAAATGGGCTGCACAACAACTTCACATACCGTCTGAGTATGTTGCTGTTGCTTCAACGGGTGTTATTGGTGAATATTTACCTATGGATAAAATTAAGTATGGGACAGAACATATTAAAGATACCGCCTATGCTAAGTCTGAAGCTTTTAATGAGGCAATTTTAACTACGGATACATGTACAAAGCACATCGCTGTGTCACTTAAAATTGATAATCAAACGATAACAATTGGCGGAACCGCTAAAGGCTCTGGCATGATTCATCCAAACATGGCTACCATGCTCGCATTTATTACTACAGATGCCACGATTGAAACAGATACACTTCGCCAATTATTAAAATCAACGACAGATCATTCATTTAATATGATTACAGTAGATGGAGATACTAGTACAAATGATATGGTGTTAGTCATGGCAAATCACCAAGTTAAACATCAAACATTAAATTCTAATCATCCACAATGGCAAACTTTTGTTGATGCATTCCACTTTGTCTGCACATTTTTAGCTAAAGCTATTGCCAGAGATGGCGAAGGTGCAACAAAGTTAATAACAGTGAATGTCTCAGGCGCAATATCTATATCAGACGCTAGAAGAATTGGTAAAACAATCGTAAGCTCAAGCCTTGTCAAATCAGCTATTTTTGGCGAAGATGCTAATTTCGGACGAATCATTACAGCTATTGGTTATAGCGGATGTAATATTGAACCACATCAAACTTACGTCCAACTTAACCATATTCCAGTAGTTGATAAAGGTATGGCTGTATCATTTGATGAACAAGCCATGTCAAATACATTAACTAAAGAAAATGTCATCATAGATGTCCAGCTCGGTTTAGGTGATGCATCAGCCACAGCTTACGGATGTGACTTATCCTATGATTATGTACGCATCAATGCGTCATACCGTACGTAGGGTGGTGTAATCATATGATGAATTTTATTGTCATTAAAATTGGTGGCAGTACACTTAGTGACATGCATCCATCAATTATTAACAATATTAAACACTTAAAATCGCAAAACATTCACCCAATTATCGTGCATGGCGGTGGTCCGTTTATTAATGAAGCATTATCAAGTCATAATATTGAACCACATTTTATTAATGGTTTAAGAGTAACCGATAAATTAACAATGGATATTACAAAGCGAACTTTAATTGCAGAAGTTAACACCGCATTAGTTGCAACATTTAACCGACACGGTTGTTCAGCAATTGGTTTAAGTGGGCTCGACGCACAATTATTTGAAATAACATCATATAACCAACAATATGGATATGTGGGCATTCCTACAACCTTAAATAAAGAAACCATAAATTACTTGAGCACTCAATACGTCCCTATTATTAACTCAATTGGCTACAGCTACCATAATAATGCATTTTATAACATCAATGCAGATACACTTGCCTATTTCATCGCATCGTCGTTAGAAGTGCCGATTTATGTCCTCAGTAATATTGCAGGCGTGATTATTCAAGATTCTATACTATCTAAATTGCCAATTAGTAACATTGAACAATATATTCATTGCGGTGATATATACGGTGGCATGATTCCCAAAGTACTTGATGCTAAAAATGCTATTGAAAATGGATGTCCTAAAGTTATTATTGCATCTGGTAGAAAACCAAATATTATTGAAAAAATTTATCATGACAACTTTGTTGGTACAACTATATGTTAAATTTTCATCTTCAATCACTTAATCGATGTCAAATTTTTCATTGATTAAGTGATTTTATTGTTGATCAATATACCAACAATATTAGAGAACTACATCATTGATTTCTATAAGCATGTTTATGTTTATAATACTTCCTTGCAAAGTTAAATTTGCTACTCTATTTGTCATTTTCTAAATAGTTGATAGAAATATTTTAAATTTCAAAATTTCATTGTGAGTTTTTTCACAAAGTACTATAATGAAAATAGATAAAAAGAGAGGGGTCCTTAAGTTGACGAAACGACACATTGGCTTGTTTATTTATGCCGGAATTATTGGTGGTTTGTTATCTGGAATTGTAAAGTTAGGCTGGGAGGTCATGTTTCCACCTCGTACACCAGAACGAAATGCAACTAATCCACCTCAAGAGTTATTGCAACAGTTAGGATTTAGCAGCGACTTTACTCATCAAACATATACATTTTCAAATATGGAGTTACCTTGGGTGAGCTTTATTGTTCATTTTAGTTTTTCTATCGTTATAGCGATTATTTATTGTATTTTAGTTAAAAAATATGCTTACTTAGCAATGGGGCAAGGTGCTGTCTTTGGTATTGCTATATGGATTCTTTTCCATATCATCATTATGCCGATTATGCATACTGTACCAGCTCCATGGGATCAACCATTCCAAGAACATGCATCTGAATTATTTGGTCATGTTGTGTGGATGATGACCATTGAACTAGTACGACAACATTTTGTTTATCGTTATAGATTGAATTAATATGTAAGTAATTAGATGCTGGAATATATATCCCTTAACAAAACAGCAGTAAGATAGTTTCTCATTGAAAATGATTTTACTGCTGTTCTTTATTTATACAATAATTCGTATTAAATGCCTTCGCTATACCTATTTCAACTTCCATTCGGTAGTTTTAATATTTATTTTTCAAAATATACCTAAAAACGTCTAACAGCAAACCATTCGGCGTATTAAGCTTCAAGCTTATTGCTAAGGAATACTGTTAGACGTATTTTTAACTACTCAATAATTGAAAAATAGATAATTTTTTATAACCCCAAGGAGCTTGTCCTATAAAGCATACTTGTAACATAAAACGATCAAACATAAATTGTTTAAATTTCACTTCACGTGCTTGGTAAAAGTGTGACTGGGTCATATCATAAACATCCAATCCTTTGATTAATCCTTCACCAATTAACTTAGTGAAACTTTCTTTTTGCGTCCAAATTTGGTAAAAATCATTTAAACTACATATTTGGTGTGCTTCATTTGTAGAAAAACACGTTACTAATGTACGCCAGTCTAAGCGATCCGAAATTTTTTCGATATCAATTCCAACCGGTTGTGTATCTACGACGCACACAATATAAGGATAACTATATGACAAGCTCACATAAATAGATGGACCATCGCTATGATGTTGAACGATTTCTGCTTTCCCTCTTGAAGAAATGTGATAATGCCATTCATGCGGTAACAAACCTGTATCATGTTGAATTCCGTATTGCAGTAAAATATCTCCCAATCTGTGCATGAGTTTATCTTGATTGTATCTATAGTTGACTGTTCGTGGTTTTTTATATGACCAACGACTTTGTGATATTAATTCTTCAATACTTTTCAAGTTACTCTGTAATTGCATTACAAATACTGTCATAACTTTCCCTACTTACTTATTGAATATTGTTTGGATATATTGTGCCCAATGATAAAGCCATTCGCTAGTCATTGTTGGCCACTGTTCACCGATGTCTTTCATTATGCTTAATGTCTTTTCAGCATCAATCGTCGCAAGTTGCTGTCCATAATCAACACTCGTTAGACCGATTGTTTCGTACATTTGTTGTTTGTGTAACATTTGATCAAAATACCTGTCACTGACGATATTTATCTCTTTGCGCTTAACATTTTCTAGTAGAGATTTCATCGTCATTTTATGTGGTGATAAAACATGATATATAATTGGTGGCATGTTTAATTTTGCTAATGCAACAATTTGCCTTGCCGTCATATCCACAAATGATAAATCAACAGGTGTTTCAGCTAATCCGTCACCTAAACAATCCAGTTGTAACAAGTCATTCATTACAATTGAAAAACGATTTGTTTTTATATTTCTCATGTGCCATCGCCCCTTATAAGGACTCGTCAAATTACCAACACGTATAATTCGTCCATTGAGACCATCTTTTACAGCCTCTAATACTTTTAACTCACTGTAAAATTTACTTCGTGTATAAGGCGATGTCAGTAATTGTCCTTTATAAACATCCGCTTCTGAAAATGTTGTTTCTTCAGTATCCATATCAAAATAAGTTCCCACACTTATCGTTGATATATAAATTAACTTCGCTTGATGTTGCCGTGCCACACGGATGATGTCAATTGTACCTTGAACATTAACTTTTTCAAATTCTGTATCATCACCAAAGTGATTCGTACGGGCTCCTGCATGAATAATGGTATCTATTGTTCCCGTCAATGCTACCTCGTTCATATGTTCAAGGTCACCTACAATAACTTCTATATTAGATAACAATTTCTCAACTGTTTCTTCTGAAAAATAATAGTTCAAATTCGTCAGCAATTTATTCCATGCATCATCATTATTATAAGCACGTATAAAACAATAAATACGATTATTATATCCTTGAAGCGCTTCAATTATGTAAGCACCTAAAAATCCTGTAGCACCTGTCAACAACACATTTCCAAGTGTACCTCGCTCTATACCATATTCAAAAACACCCATACTATAATGGGATTCAACCATTTGTTGTAATTCCGGATAATTCTTTGGTAACGTTACTTCTAATTGTTGACATTGGTACATATATTTAACAATACGTTTTACTGTTTTATACTGATACAAAGTTTGCATTGATATATGATATCCTAATGCTTTCAAACGAGAAACAACGAGCATGGCTTCCAATGAATTACCACCTAGTTCAAAAAAGTCATCATCTACACCAATATGAGTCTGCTTTAACACTGTTTCAAAAACATTTATAAACGTTTGTTCAATTTCATTAGCAGCTTCACTTTCCCTCTTGCCATTCTGTTGTAAAACGTATGGTTCAGGCAATTGTGACTTATCTACTTTATCATTCGCTGTTAAAGGCATATGATTAATATGAGTGACAGTTTTTGGAACCATATACTTAGGTAAATGTTCCAATAAATGATACTTCACATGTTGCTCAATATGTGGTTGGCCCACATAATATGCATTTAATATATCATGTGTATCAAAGTGCTTTACTGTTACAACACAATCAGATACACCATGAATAGCAAGCATCGCATTTTCAATTTCATCTAATTCAATACGATAACCATTTACTTTCACTTGTTTATCTATTCTTCCTAAAAATTCAATCTGTCCGTCTGGTGTATATCTTGCTAAATCACCACTATGATATAGCTTTCCTTTACCAAATGGATTATCTTGCCATTTATCATCAGTTAACTCTGGGCAATTAATATACCCTAGCGCCAAACTGTCTCCTGCGATACACAATTCACCAGGCATACCAACACCACATAGCAACCCATCTGACATTATATAAACTTGAATATTTGATAATGGTTTACCAATTGGAATCGTTTTAGGCACTTTATCAGCACATTGATGTGACCAATACGACGTAATGACTGTTGATTCAGACGGTCCATATGCATTGTAATAAGTGCCACAATGATGCTCAATATAGTTTACAAATGATGGTGTACTCGTTGCACCACCAGTAATTAATTTTTCAATATAAAAGTCTTTCATCATACTACACATTTGTAAAGGAATCGATGCAACCGTAATGTGATGCTTAGTAATAAGTTGCTGTAATTGTTCTGGATCAACACGTTGTGCTTTATTAGGTATTACAAGTGTGTGGCCATTTAGCAGACAACTGTAAATTTCCATGACCGATGCATCAAATACTATATTTGCATGTTGCAAGAATACTTCTGTATCTTGTAATTGCAATTCATGTGACCATGCATATACTAAATTCAATAAATTACGTTGATTTACAACAACACCTTTAGGAACACCCGTCGTTCCAGATGTATAGATTGCGTACATCTCGTTATCCAACATCATTTCGCCACAACGAAGATTATCTGCTATTTCACAACCTTGAATATCAGACATTTTTTCGCATTGATTGTCTAGTATTTCATCAGACTCATGATCATATTGATTATGAAGTGCTTCGTCGGATATACAACCATATTGATTAGCCCATTCTACACGGCCATGGTTATCGTTTCCTTTGGTATAAGTCTCATAATCTTGACCACAACTCACTCTATCACCATAATCATTTTCACTCGGTTTATAATGACATTTAACATTTTCTAAATCAATGACTGGTAATGTCGTCTCAATATCCACATCATAGATCATGATTGCTACAATTTGAGCATCCTCTAAAATTATCTCACGCCGCTTTTTCGGACAATCAATATCAATCGGTACATATGTCACACCCAACTTCACTGTTGCTAGCATGGCTGCAATCATTTCAAAGCTACGTTCAGCTAACAATGCTATGCGTTGTCCTCTAACAATACCTTTTGAAGTAAGTATTCGTGCAATTTTATTAACATAATGCTGCAAAGTTTCATATGACATCGTCAAATCATTCATTACTAGTGCTGCATGATTGCTACGTTGTGCTACAATTTCATCAAAATATTCTATTATAGATTTATTTCCTGGGACATCAAGTGTTCTATTGTTAACATGCGTATTAACCCAATTTAATAAATCTGTATTATCATTTGGTATATCTTTAATTTGTAATGGCTCATTATGCGCTAAAATATATTCAATCATAGCGATAAACTGTTGGCCCATATTCTGTATCGTTTGCGAACGATATAAATCGCTGTTGTACTCAATATTGATAGTATAATTATCACAATCTTCTTCAAGAATAAAGGCTAAATCGAATTTCGATGTCACTGATTTCGGCGGTATATACGTTAACTTACTATGCCCAAAATGTGAATGATTCGTTTCATTATTTTGTAAAACTAACATCACATCAAATAATGGATTTCGTGAAGCATCATGTGCTTGATCTAAATCAGCAACAAGACAGTCAAATGGATATTCTTGATGTTCATACGCTGCTAAACTAAGCTCTTTAATTTCTTGTAAAAACTGTGCCCACATTTTCTCTTTCACTGGTTGGCCTCGATACACTAAAGTGTTAGCAAACATGCCTAACATACGCTCTGTATCACTATGCATACGTGCACTCATCACACTACCAACTGTAATGTCTTCTTTTCGCGCGTATTTACCTAACAGTACCATTACTACACTCATAAAGAACATAAAATCAGTAACTTGATGCTCTTCTACGTATTGTTGCAACTGACGTCTTGTAGTATTACTCAATGAAAATGATGTCATCGCACCGTTTGTTGTTTTAACATTAGGTCTTACATAATCAGTCGGCATACTTAAAATAGGTACACCGTCTTCAAATTGCGATATCCAATATTGTCTATGTCGCCCCATATCACGTCGAGCCATCCACTCACTATAGTCTTTATACTGCAATGTAAGTGGTGACAAACCTTTATTCTGGTAAAACGCATTAAGATCATTTACTAGCTGAATATTACTCATCCCATCATTGATAATGTGATGTGTATCAATAAATAAATATGAATGCAACGGACTTCGAATATATCTAACTCGAATTTGACTTGGCTTTTCTAAATTAAAAGGTTCTATATACTGACGCATGATTTGCTGTTCATCTTTAAAGTAGGTATTAACTTCTTCAAAGTCAACTTCAACATCTGTTTTAATTCGCTGTCTAACTTCATCATCTACAACTATATATTGCGTTCGTAAAACCTCATGTCGTGCTATTAATTGATGGATTGCATGCCGTAATTGTGCCACATTAAGATCCGATGACAAACGCCATAAAAACGGTACGTTATACACAGTATCTTTTGGATTTGCTTGCCATAATAAATACATGCGTTGTTGCGTAGAACTCAACACGTAATCCTCTTTATTCATCGCTATAGGAATCGATTCATATCTTTGTTCTTGAATTGTCGAAATAGCTTGTGCTAATTCAAATACAGTTGGTTTTTGTAATAAATCACTAATTTTCAACCGTTTACCAGTATATTCCTCTATACGATTTACTACTAATGTTGCTTTTAGTGAATGTCCACCTAATTCAAAAAAGTTATCATGTATTCCAACTTGTTGCACATTTAAAATATCTTCGAAAATTTGGCACAGTATATGCTCGATATCAGTACTTGGAGGTACATAAGTACCCATATCAACGAAGTCCATACTAGGTAAAGATTTTTTATCTATCTTTCCATTAATCGTAATTGGAATTTGTTCAATACGCAGGAAATTAACAGGTATCATATACTCTGGCAGCGTTCTACGTAATTGTGCCTTAATTTTATTATTAGATAATATATGCATACCCTCATAATAGGCCACAATATAGTCTTCTTGGTCATATGTTTGAACAATAACCACCGCTTTATTTATACCTTGTATATGCTCGAGTGCGCGTTCGATTTCAGATAACTCAATTCTAAATCCACGAATCTTAACTTGCTTATCCATTCGGTATAAATAATCGATATTCCCATCTGGTAATAAACGTACAATGTCACCACTTTTATACATCAATTGATGATTCTTGGCATTCACGATAAATTTATCTGCAGTCATTTTCGGCTGATTTAAATACCCTGTTGCTAAACCAAGACCTTCTATACATAGTTCTCCAGGAACACCTACCCCACAACATCTCTGACCTTGCATAACGTAGACATGCGTCCCGAGAATAGGTTTACCTATTGGTATACGTCTTGGAACTTCACTCGGTATAGCATAAGTTGTCGTAAATGTCGTATTTTCTGTAGGACCATACCCATTAATAATTTGGGGATGTTTCAACCTTTGATTTAACAAATTTACCCACTTAGCATTTAAAACTTCGCCACCGATTAATAAGTAACTTAACGGTTCCAAGATTTCTATATGTTCACTAACAATTTGGTTATATAACGAAGATGTTAACCACATTGTATTAACATCATTTTCTTTAATCAGCCGACCCAATACCGATGGATTCAACAATTGCTCTTTAGAAGTAATGATGATAGTACCACCATTTAACAATGCACCATATATTTCAAACGTTGCAGCATCAAAGGCAACCGTACCTGACAGAAGCACCGTCGTTTCTTCATTTAATGGTACATAATGATTTTGATGAACTAAACGAACAATACCACGATGCGGAATCAATGTCCCCTTAGGCTTACCTGTAGTGCCAGAAGTGTAAATGACATAAGCATGATTCTCAATCGTATTACATCTCGGAAGATTATCAGCATCTTGCCAATTGACCTGTTCTAATTCTATGTGAGGAATGTTTTGTTTACTATTTTTATGTGATACTTGATACGTTATAACAACTTTTGGCATTGCATCATTTAAAATATACGTTTGGCGTTTATTTGGATAATTAGGATCTATGGGCACATATGCCCCACCCGCTTTTAAAACTCCTAACATCGCGACAATCATTTCAATGCTCCGATTAGCAATGATAGCTATTCTATCATTAGGTTTAACATTATAATGCAACCTTAAGCGTCTCGCTAAATCATTGGTACGTGCGTTTAAATTTTGATAAGTAATTACTTCTCCTTCAAATTTAACAGCAATATGATCCGGTGTTGCTTCAACTTGACGTTCAAATAAATCAACAACTGTTTGATTATCGTCTATAACTGGTATGTCTAAATTGATTGAATCATATATTTTCATGTCATTCTTAGTCATCAAATTGAGGTCACCAATTACCATTTCCTTATTTCTACTTATTTGAACATAAATATTTTGAACTAAGTTACTAAGCGTTTCTATTGATAACAAATCATACGCCTCACTGTTATAAATAATTTTATAACCATACTCATTAGGGAAAATTTCAATATCAGCTAAACTTGTATGTGTGTCGTGAATTTGATGAATATCCACAACGACATCATTACGATACGTCACTGTTTGATAATAACAGTGAAAAATAGTCTCTAACAAAAGTGATGTCTTTGCGGATTGTAATGTGTTGGCATTTTTAAAAACAATATTATCAAATTCAGATATAAGATGATGGCATGTTTCTTGATTATCAATTTTTAAAGTTAAGGGCACTATACTACCATGTAACGTTAATAAATATTCGCTAGGAAATCTCGATGGTAGGTGCATACCCATGGTCACTTCATATTGCTGACTTATAATATGATTTGCTAAATATACACTCACAGCCAATGATTTAAGATCTACTGATGACATATCATCGATGACATATTGCTTGTACATTGGTTTCTCATAGGTAAACTTAATTGGAAAATAACTATCTTTATAAGTATCACTATTATTCTCTAGCCGAAAGCAGTCTGATTGTATATAAGATTCATCTTGATTGGGTGTGCACTTGTCTGTTTGCTTATCATTTAAATGTGATATATGTTTCGTATTATTTAAAGTATTGAGGTCACGATATACGTTACTCATATTATCCAGAAAAATATCAAGCTGACTATCATCAAAGATTGTCACATGAAAATCTAATAATATAAAAGTTGCATCGGTAAACTGAAACAATTTAAATTTAAATAACGGCATGCCATTATAATGGAATCTATTTAATTTTTTCTTGAAATAAGAATCTAAATCATAATTTGTAGAAGAAAACGGAACTTGTTGTATTTCAATAAAAGGTAGAAATTCATGAAGCGTCATTGTATAGTCATTATTCACGTTAGTATTAATACATTGTCTTAAAGATGGATGTTGTTGCACAACTTTCGATAGTGCACACATCATTTGCTGAGTATCAACATTTGTTGCGAGTTTAACCCAATACGTATTACGGTGTGTCGTTGATTCTGTATGGTTGCTGTATATTCTAAAATATTCTTGTTGAAATTTCATGTTACCCATAATCATATAAAGTCCTTCTTTCATATCATAATACCCAATCCATACTGAAATTGAACGATGCTATATTAACGAATGGTAGTATTACTTATCTCGTTAGAAGATGATGATTACGAAACATCATTTGTGACATCAGATATCAGTAGCGATATATCTTTACCCTTAAAATACATCGCTCATATCAATATCAATCACCAAACGTTTTAAATGTAAATTACATACATTACGATAAATAGCACCTTGCTTTATTTACTCAATAACTACCATTTGTTCATATCATTCGTTAATGTCAGTACTATTGTTACAAAATATCCATGAAGCAAGTTTATATTAAACAAACAACTCGCATAAAACAATTGTTATCGCTAAATTTTAACAAATTCTTAATAAATTTATCTCTATTTTAATAACGACCTAATTAATAGGTTTTCAGTATAAACAAATACATAAAATAAATATTAAAGTAAATTCAATCTGTATTCGATTGTTTTTGTCCCCCGAATACACCAGCAACAAGCATGCTAGCACCAATTGTTAACACAATGAACATATACAATCCCATTTGTAATGATGTTAAGAAAGTACCCAACACAATCCCTAATCTTGCTAGTGTTTCAGAAATATGAATACCTAATGCGTTAACAGCACTATATGTTCCTCTTTTAGCTCTAGGAATAATTTTAAAACGTTGTTCTGAAACTATAGGTGAATAAATAATTTCACCAACAGTTGCAACGATCATAAAGACTACTAATAAGCCAAACTGATTAAGATAAGTTAGACTACTATAGCCGACAATATAAATTAGCAGACCAATTATTAAAGCTATTTTAAAATCCATTTTCAATACAACTTTCGAGATAAAATACGTGAGTAAAATGACGCAGACCGTATTAATCATTAGCAAGATTGCTAACATCTTAGCTCCTGTAATATCATATGAACCTATGCTTATTGTTTCAAACTGATCCTTTAGTCTAATAGCAATGTATGAAGATATTGAAAATTCACCCATCATGATGATACTGAACCCCGAAATCAATAACATGTAATTACAGTCTTTTAAAACTAATTTATAACTACGAAATATATTCATAATTTGTAATTTTCGATAACTACTTGCATATCTATTGTCATCACTTTGCCTTACTTGATTTTGGTCTTGAGGTAACCAAATATATAGAATAATCAGTACAAATAAAAATATACAAGCTGCTATTAAGAAAAGCAGTAACATACTATGGCCATACATCAAACCACCTAGCAACGCCCCAATAGCCACCGATAAGTTCGTAATCCAGTAGCTAATCTTGTAAATGAAATGTTCCACGTCTTCGGTAATTGCATCCATAATTAATGTGTCCATAACTGGAAATTGTAATCCCCAAACGATAGTAAATATGGCATATGAAACACAAAAGCCAATGATTTGCCACAACTGATGAGATTCAAATATGCCCATTAACACAAGCATAATAACCATCGTCGCCTGATAAATGAGCACTAGCAACTTTTTCGGAAATATCTCAATAAGGTAACCAGATATAATGGACAACGGAAATTTTAGAACTACTAAACCAACAAGGTATATGCCGACAATTGATTGACTTAACATATCTGTTAAATACAATGCTATGAATGGTATGAATGCCGTCGTAATAATCAGCTGTAAAAAATTACTAATCAATCGTACTTTCAAAGTCGTACTTAAGCGTTTCATTGATAACTACACCCCAATCCCCGTGTATATACACACTTACATTTATGTGAAATCTATTATTTAATCATACGTTGTAGCAAAAAATTTTTTTAATTATGCAAGAGGCTGAGACATAAATCAATGTTCTATGCTCTAAAAAGTTATATTGGCAGTAGTTGA
>NZ_PPQS01000033.1 GCF_002902405.1 Staphylococcus schweitzeri | reverse complement strand
CGATATGTTAATGAAATTGTTGAAACGATACCTGATAGCGAATTCGATGAATTCAGACATCATCGTGGCGCAACATCCTATCATCCAAAAATGATGTTAAAAATCATCTTATATGCATATACTCAATCTGTATTTTCTGGTCGTAGAATAGAGAAATTACTTCATGACAGTATTCGAATGATGTGGTTAGCTCAAGATCAAA
>NZ_PPQS01000032.1:39103-39854 GCF_002902405.1 Staphylococcus schweitzeri | reverse complement strand
CGATGAGCCGCATTGAGACCGTAAGGTCTCTTTTTTTATGCCAAATAAAAAGTAAACACAAAGAAAAATGGCTTGGCGAAGTGAAAACGTTTGAATCTGACGAAACGAGAAAAGAGCGCAACGAGTTTAGTAGAGCTAAATGAGTAAGCGAGAGCCGAAGAAGAGGAAAGAAGCAAGCGATTGTCACAAGTCAAGTAAGGTTCTTAGCGTGGATGGTAGCAGACTTACGTTCCGCTAGAGTAGAACGTTGCCAGGCAAGAAATGGATGCGATGAGCCGCATTGAGACCGCAAGGTCTCTTTTTTTATGTCTAAAATGTCAAAATAAAAAGCAAACACAAAGAAAAATGGCTTGGCGAAGTGAAAACGTTTGAATCTGACGAAACGAGAAAAGAGCGCAACGATTTTAGTAGAGCTAAATGAGTAAGCGAGAGCCGAAGGAGAGGAAAGAAGCAAGCGATTGTCACAAGTCAAGAAAGGTTCTTAGCGACGATGGTAGCCAACTTACGTTCCGCTAGAGTAGAACGTTGCCAGGCAAAAAAATGGATGCGATGAGCCGCATTGAGTTTTGGAAATGATAATTAAATAATGTGCACTTTTGATTGTTTAAATCTGTGACTAGAAGTATAAGTGAAGACATTCAGAAGTATTATAAAAAGTGAACAGCAGTAAGATAGTTTTTAATCATAAATCATCTTACTGCTGTTTTTAGGTTTTATGTCTAATATCTTTTAAATCGAAATACAAAAAGGA
>NZ_PPQS01000032.1:0-39082 GCF_002902405.1 Staphylococcus schweitzeri | reverse complement strand
CTATTGCATAAGTAACACTAACTTTTGTCAAAGAAGTGTTACTATATAATTAATACTTTTGAAAGTAACTAATTCCAAAACATTGTAAATAAAGGAAGCGTATATCATGAAGCAACCGATTTTAAATAAATTAGAAAGTTTAAATCAAGAAGAAGCGATTTCTTTGCATGTTCCGGGTCATAAAAATATGACTATCGGTCATTTATCTCAATTATCAATGACAATGGATAAAACTGAAATACCTGGATTAGATGATTTACATCATCCTGAAGAAGTCATTTTGGAAAGTATGAAACAAGTGGAGAAACATTCAGATTATGATGCTTATTTCTTAGTGAATGGTACCACTTCGGGAATATTATCTGTCATTCACGCTTTTTCACAGAAAAAAGGCGATATCTTAATGGCAAGAAATATACATAAATCTGTATTACATGCTCTCGATATTAGCCAACAAAAAGGCCATTTTATTGAAACGCACCAAAGTCCGTTAACGAATCATTATAATAAAGTTGATTTAAGCAGTTTGAATAATGACGGTCACAAACTTGCTGTACTGACATATCCTAACTATTATGGTGAAACGTTTAATGTAGAACAGATTATTCAAAATTTACATCAATTAGATATTCCTGTACTCATTGATGAGGCACATGGTGCACACTTTGGATTGCAAGGATTTCCAAATTCTACATTAAATTATCAAGCTGACTATGTTGTTCAATCTTTTCATAAGACATTACCAGCTTTAACGATGGGGTCGATACTTTATATTCATAAAGATGCACCTTATAGAGAAAATATTATAGAATATCTAAGCTACTTCCAAACATCTAGTCCTTCGTATTTGATTATGGCTAGTTTAGAGTCAGCTGCCCAGTTCTATAAAACATATGATAGTAACGTGTTTTTTGATAAGAGAGCGCAATTAATCGAATGTTTGGAGAAGAAGGGTTTTGTAATGCTTCAAGTTGATGATCCGTTGAAGTTATTGATAAAATATGAAGGCTTTACAGGTCATGATATTCAAAATTGGTTTATGAATGCACATATCTATTTAGAATTAGCTGACGACTATCAAGCATTAGCGATATTGCCGTTATGGCATCATGATGATACGTATTTATTTGATTCGCTTTTACGTAAAATTGAAGATATGATTTTACCGAAAAAATCAGTTTCTATAGTTAAACAAACACAACTTTTAACAACTGAAGGAAACTACACTCCGAAACATTTTGAACATACTACTTGGTGTGAATTGAAAAAGGCAAAAGGTAAAGTTCTGGCGCGACATATTGTCCCATATCCGCCAGGGATTCCTATTATTTTCAAAGGAGAAACAATAACTGAAAATATGATAGAATTGGTAAATGAATATCTGGAAACTGGAATGATAGTTGAAGGAATTAAAAATAATAAAATTTTAGTTGAGGATGAATAAAATGTCAGCTTTTATAACTTTTGAGGGCCCAGAAGGCTCAGGTAAAACAACTGTAATTAATGAAGTTTATCATAGATTAGTAAAAGATTATGATGTCATTATGACTAGAGAACCAGGTGGTGTTCCTACTGGTGAAGAAATACGTAAAATTGTATTAGAAGGCAATGATATGGACATTAGAACTGAAGCAATGTTATTTGCTGCATCTAGAAGAGAACATCTTGTATTAAAGGTCATACCAGCTTTAAAAGAAGGTAAGGTTGTGTTGTGTGATCGCTATATCGATAGTTCATTAGCTTATCAAGGTTATGCTAGAGGGATTGGCGTTGAAGAAGTAAGAGCATTAAACGAATTTGCAATAAATGGATTATATCCAGACTTGACGATTTATTTGAATGTTAGTGCTGAAGTAGGCCGCGAACGTATTATTAAAAATTCAAGAGATCAAAATAGATTAGATCAAGAAGATTTAAAGTTTCACGAAAAAGTAATTGAAGGTTATCAGGAAATCATTCATAATGAATCACAACGGTTCAAAAGCGTTAATGCAGATCAACCTCTTGAAAATGTTGTTGAAGACACGTATCAAACTATCATCAAATATTTAGAAAAGATATGATATAATTGTAAGAAGAGGTGTTATAAAATGAAAATGATTATAGCGATCGTACAAGATCAAGATAGTCAGGAACTTGCAGATCAACTCGTTAAAAATAACTTTAGAGCAACAAAATTGGCAACAACAGGTGGATTTTTAAGAGCAGGTAATACAACATTCTTATGTGGTGTCAATGATGACCGCGTAGATGAAATATTAACTGTTATTAATAATACATGTGGTAATAGAGAACAGTTGGTTTCACCTATTACACCTATGGGAGGAAGTGCGGATTCGTATATTCCATATCCAGTAGAAGTTGAAGTTGGCGGTGCTACAGTATTTGTTATGCCAGTTGACGCATTCCATCAGTTTTAATTCTATAATACAATCATCAATTTGAAATACTTAAAACAATGTATTAATAAGTTATTAACAATTTTGGGTTGCTTGACTGCGACTAGTTCTGATGCAAATAGATATGATTTTATGTGGTTGCAAAGTGCTTCACGAATCATAGTTACTATTGTTGCAGTAATTAGTTGCTCTTTGGCAACCTTTTTATATAAAAGTAAAAGGGAGTTTGTAATAAATGGATGAACAGCAACAATTGACAAATGCATATCATTCAAATAAATTATCGCATGCCTATTTATTTGAAGGTGATGACGCACAAACGATGAAACAAGTTGCGATTAATTTTGCAAAACTCATTTTATGTCAAACAGATAGCCAATGTGAAACGAAGGTTAGTACATATAATCATCCAGACTTTATGTATATATCGACTAATGATAGTTCAATTAAGAAAGAGCAAATTGAACAACTTGTGCGCCATATGAATCAACTTCCTATAGAAAGTCAATATAAAGTGTATATTATCGAAGATTTTGAAAAGTTAACTGTTCAAGGGGAAAACAGTATCTTGAAATTTCTTGAAGAGCCACCGGACAATACGATTGCTATTTTATTGTCTACAAAGCCTGAACAAATATTAGATACAATTCATTCAAGATGTCAGCATGTTTATTTCAAACCTATTGATAAAGAACAGTTTGTAAATAGGTTGGTTGAACAGGATATTGCTAAGCCAGTAGCTGAAATGATAAGTACATATACAACGCAAATAGATAACGCAATGGCTTTAAACGAAGAGTTTGATTTATTAGCTTTAAGAAAATCAATTATACGTTGGTGTGAATTGTTGCTTACTAACAAACCAATGGCAATGATTGGGATTATTGATTTATTAAAACAGGCTAAAAATAAAAAACTGCAAACTTTAACGATTGCAGCAGTTAATGGATTCTTTGAAGATATCATACATACAAAGGTAAATGTAGATGATAAACGAATATACAGCGATTTGATTAGTGACATTAATCAGTATGCGCAAAAATTAACATTCAATCAATTGGTTTTAATGTTTGATCAACTTACAGATGCACATAAAAAACTGAATCAAAATGTTAATCCAACGCTAGTATTTGAACAAATCGTAATTAAGGGTGTGAGTTAGATGCCAAATGTAATTGGTGTTCAGTTCCAAAAAGCGGGGAAATTAGAATATTATACACCTAGTGATATACAGATAGATTTAGATGACTGGGTTGTCGTAGAATCTAAAAGAGGCATAGAGATAGGTATCGTTAAAAATCCTATGATAGATATTGCAGAAGAAGATATTTGTTTACCTCTTAAAAGTGTTATTCGTATTGCTGATGAAAATGATATTGAAAAATATTATTGTAATGAGCGAGATGCTGAAAATGCATTAGTATTATGTAAAGATATTGTAAGGGAACAAGGCTTAGATATGAGATTAGTCAACTGTGAATATACATTAGACAAATCGAAAGTCATATTTAACTTTACGGCTGACGATCGTATAGATTTTAGGAAACTAGTCAAAATATTAGCTCAACATTTGAAAACGCGCATTGAACTTAGACAGATAGGTGTTAGGGATGAGGCTAAATTACTTGGTGGTATTGGTCCATGTGGTCGATCATTATGTTGCTCAACATTTTTAGGTGACTTTGAACCTGTTTCAATTAAAATGGCTAAAGATCAAAATTTATCCTTAAATCCAACTAAAATTTCTGGAGCATGTGGACGTTTAATGTGTTGTTTGAAATATGAAAATGATTACTATGAAGAAGTACGTGCGCAATTACCGGATGTTGGTGAAGCAATTGAAACGCCAGATGGTAGCGGGAAAGTTGTTGCTTTAAATATATTAGACATATCTATGCAAGTGAAGCTTGAAGGACATGAACAGCCACTTGAATATAAATTAGAAGAAATAGAAACTATGCATTAAGGAGGCATTATTACATTTGGATCGCAATGAGATATTTGAAAAAATAATGCGTTTAGAAATGAATGTCAATCAACTTTCAAAAGAAACATCAGAATTAAAAGCAATTGCTGTTGAACTTGTGGAAGAAAACGTGGCTCTACAAATCGAAAACGATAATTTGAAAAAAGTGTTAGGGAATAATGAATCGAGTATTCAAGATACAATAAATCCCATGCCAACAAAAGAGGTTAAAAAACCGTTACCTAGTAAAGATAACCTAGCAATATTATACGGTGAAGGTTTTCATATCTGTAAAGGTGAACTATTTGGAAAACATAGACATGGTGAAGATTGTTTGTTTTGTTTAGAAGTTTTAAGTGATTAATCATTCAATCACAAATAGTGTTATAATAATGGATAAATAAAGTTATGCTAAGTCTGAGACAGTATGTGTTTCAGACTTTACTTATGTATTAGTTTTAAACAATGTTATGAGTTATTACTTAATATTAATTTTTTCATATTAAGTGAGCATGCAATATAATATGGTTTATTAATGTGTAAGACATAATTCGAAAATATTTGGAATAGGTATGTAATGTGTAAACACCATTAAATTTAGACTTTTGCGTATTCAGTAAAGAAGCACATTTTCATAGGAGTTAAAAATGTTAAAACAAAATGAACGATTTGATCAATTAATCAAAGAAAATTTTAGTATTATTCAAAATGACGATGTATTTTCATTTTCAACAGATGCATTATTATTGGGGCATTTTACAAAGCCAAGAGCAAAAGATAAAGTACTAGATTTATGTTCTGGCAACGGCGTGATACCTTTACTATTATTCGCGAAACATCACCATCAAATAGATGGTATCGAAATCCAAGAAACTCTCGTAGATATGGCGCGACGCACGTTTCAATTTAACGAGGTTGAAGACTATTTAACGATGCATCATATGGACTTGAAAAATGTCACGAAAATATTTAAACCTTCACAATATACGTTGATAACATGTAATCCTCCGTATTTTAAAGAGAATCAGCAGCATCAACATCAAAAAGAGGCTCACAAAATCGCGAGACATGAAATTATGTGTACACTTGAAGATTGTATGATTGCAGCACGTCATTTATTAAAAGAAGGTGGCAGGCTAAATATGGTACATCGTGCAGATAGACTGATGGATGTCTTATTTGAAATGAGAAAAGTAAATATCGAACCTAAGAAAGTAGTCTTCATATATAGTAAATTAGGCAAACCAGCACACACGATAGTTGTTGAAGGTCGTAAAGGCGGTAATCAAGGATTAGAAATCATGCCTCCGTTTTATATTTATGATGAAAGTGGAAAATATAGCGATGAAATGAAGGAAGTATATTATGGATAGTCACTTTGTATATATAGTAAAATGTAGTGATGGTAGTTTATATACAGGATATGCTAAAGACGTAAATGCGCGGATTGAAAAACATAATCGCGGTCAAGGTGCTAAATATACTAAAATAAGACGGCCGGTACAGTTAGTTTACCAAGAAGCGTATGAGACAAAGTCCGAGGCATTGAAGCGTGAATATGAAATTAAAACGTATTCTAGACAAAAGAAATTGCGATTGATTAAGGAGCGATAGCATGGCTGTATTATATTTAGTGGGAACCCCCATTGGAAATTTGGCAGATATAACTTATCGAGCAGTTGATGTACTTCATCATGTCGATATGATTGCCTGTGAAGATACACGTGTAACAAGTAAATTATGTAATCATTATGATATCTCAACACCATTAAAGTCGTACCATGAGCATAATAAGGATAAGCAGACTACTTTTATTATTGAACAATTACAATCTGGACTAAATGTTGCACTTGTATCAGATGCAGGATTGCCATTGATTAGTGATCCAGGATATGAATTAGTTGTTGCAGCTAGAAAAGCTAATATTAAAGTGGAAACTGTACCTGGACCAAACGCAGGTTTAACTGCTTTGATGGCTAGTGGCTTACCTTCTTATGTTTACACATTTTTAGGATTTTTACCTAGAAAAGAAAAAGAAAAAACTGTTGTACTAGAACAACGCATGTATGAAAATAGCACGCTTATACTATATGAATCGCCACATCGTGTAACAGATACTTTAAAAACAATTGCAAAGATAGATGGCACGAGACAAGTGTCTTTGGGACGAGAGTTAACTAAGAAGTTTGAACAAATAGTCTCGAATGATGTAACGCAAATGATAGCACTAATTCAACAAGGTAACATTCCGTTAAAAGGCGAGTTTGTTATTTTGATTGAAGGTGCTAAAGCGAACAATGAGATATCGTGGTTTGATGATTTGTCTATCATTGAGCATGTTAATCATTATATTGAAACTTCACGGATGAAACCAAAGCAGGCAATCAAGAAAGTTGCTGAAGAACGACAACTTAAAACAAATGAAGTTTATAATATTTATCATCAAATAAGTTAACCAATTGATTTGCTACTAATAAGACGCTATCTATGATAAAAAATTAATGACATCGTCGATATTTAATGTAAAATAAATACATTGATAGCAATAAATAATAAAACAATGAACAAGATGAAGATGGGAAAGTAAGATATATGACCACGTCCATTGAAATGCTTGAAAATCTTAGATATTATTTGAAGTGAAACATTACGAGGAGGAACAGTTATGGCGAAAGAAACATTTTATATAACAACCCCAATTTATTATCCTAGTGGGAATTTACATATAGGACATGCATATTCTACTGTTGCAGGAGATGTTATTGCAAGATATAAAAGAATGCAAGGGTATGACGTTCGTTACTTAACAGGTACAGATGAACATGGTCAAAAAATTCAAGAAAAAGCACAAAAAGCTGGTAAAACTGAAATTGAATATTTAGATGAAATGATTGCTGGAATTAAACAACTTTGGGCAAAACTTGAAATTTCAAATGATGATTTTATTAGAACCACTGAAGAACGTCATAAACATGTTGTTGAACAAGTGTTTGAACGACTATTAAAACAAGGTGATATCTACTTAGGTGAATATGAAGGCTGGTACTCTGTTCCGGATGAAACATATTATACTGAGTCACAATTAGTTGATCCACAATACGAAAACGGTAAAATTATAGGTGGTAAAAGTCCTGATTCAGGACACGAGGTTGAATTAGTTAAAGAAGAGAGTTATTTCTTCAATATTAGTAAATATACTGATCGATTATTGGAATTCTATGATCAAAACCCTGATTTCATTCAACCACCATCAAGAAAAAATGAAATGATTAACAACTTTATTAAACCAGGACTTGCAGATTTAGCTGTTTCTCGTACATCATTTAACTGGGGTGTTCATGTTCCGTCTAATCCCAAGCACGTTGTATATGTGTGGATTGATGCACTAGTTAACTATATTTCAGCTTTAGGTTACTTATCAGATGATGAGTCATTATTTAACAAATATTGGCCAGCGGATATTCATTTAATGGCTAAGGAAATTGTACGTTTCCACTCAATAATTTGGCCAATCTTATTAATGGCATTAGACTTACCATTACCTAAAAAAGTCTTTGCGCATGGATGGATTTTGATGAAAGATGGCAAAATGAGTAAATCTAAAGGAAATGTTGTAGACCCTAACATTTTAATTGATCGTTATGGTCTGGATGCTACGCGTTACTACTTAATGCGTGAACTACCATTTGGTTCAGATGGCGTATTTACACCAGAAGCTTTTGTGGAGCGCACAAACTTCGACCTAGCTAATGACTTAGGTAACTTAGTAAACCGTACGATTTCAATGATCAATAAATATTTTGATGGTGAATTACCTGCGTACCAAGGCCCACGTCATGAATTAGATGAAGAAATGGAAGCTATGGCATTAGATACTGTGAAGAGCTACACAGAAAGTATGGAAAGTTTACAATTTTCAGTGGCATTATCTACGGTATGGAAGTTCATTAGTAGAACAAATAAATATATCGATGAAACAACACCGTGGGTATTAGCTAAAGATGAGAGTCAAAAAGATATGTTAGGCAATGTTATGGCGCATTTAGTCGAAAATATTCGATTTGCAGCAGTGTTATTACGTCCGTTTTTAACACATGCACCAAAAGAAATTTTTGAACAATTAAACATTAATAACCCGCAATTTATGGAATTTGGTAGCTTAGAACAATATGGTGCATTAACTGAATCGATAATGGTAACTGGTCAACCAAGACCTATTTTCCCAAGGTTAGATAGCGAAGCAGAAATCGCATATATTAAAGAATCAATGCAACCGCCTGCTACTGAAGAGGAAAAAGAAGAAATTCCTAGCAAACCTCAAATTGATATTAAAGACTTTGATAAAGTTGAAATTAAGGCTGCAACGATTATTGATGCTGAACATGTTAAGAAGTCAGATAAATTATTAAAAATACAAGTGGATTTAGATTCTGAACAAAGACAAATCGTATCAGGAATCGCGAAATTTTATACACCAGACGATATTATTGGCAAAAAAGTAGCTGTTGTTACAAACTTGAAACCAGCTAAATTGATGGGGCAAAAATCTGAAGGTATGATTCTATCTGCTGAAAAAGATGGCGTTCTAACTTTAGTGAGTTTACCAAGTGCAATTCCAAATGGTGCAGTGATTAAATAACAGTATTTTTAAATTAGGAGAGATAATTATGTTAATCGATACACATGTCCATTTAAATGATGAACAATACGATGAAGATTTAAGTGAAGTGATTACACGTGCTAAAGAAGCAGGTGTCAATCGTATGTTTGTAGTCGGTTTTAATACACCGACGATTGAACGTGCGATGAACTTAATCGATGAGTATGATTTCCTATACGCAATTATTGGTTGGCATCCAGTTGATGCAATTGATTTTACAGAAGAGCGACTAGATTGGATTGAATCGTTAGCCAAACATCCAAAAGTGATTGGTATTGGTGAAATGGGATTAGATTATCATTGGGATAAATCTCCTGTAGATGTTCAAAAGGAAGTTTTTAGAAAGCAAATCGCTTTAGCTAAGCGTTTGAAGTTACCAATTATCATTCATAACCGTGAAGCAACACAAGACTGTATCGATATCTTATTGGAGGAACATGCTGAAGAAGTAGGTGGTATAATGCACAGTTTCAGTGGTTCTCCAGAAATTGCAGATATTGTAACTAATAAACTGAATTTTTATATTTCATTAGGTGGACCTGTAACTTTTAAAAATGCAAAGCAACCTAAAGAAGTAGCGAAACATGTGCCATTAGATCGATTGCTTGTAGAAACTGATGCACCATATTTATCACCACATCCATATAGAGGTAAGCGAAATGAGCCAGCAAGGGTGACATTGGTAGCTGAACAAATTGCTGAATTAAAAGGTTTATCTTATGAAGAAGTGTGTATGAAAACTACAAAAAATGCTGAAAAGTTATTTAATTTAAATTCATAAAATTGAAAGCGGAAAAGAACATCGCCATTAAATGATACGATATTATGTTCGTTAAATATGCTATGGTTCTTTCTCGCTTTTTTAAATTAAAATATTAATCCAGTCGAATGAATTGAAAAAAGATAGTCTTTAGTTTTAAAAACTATATAGTAGAGAAAGGCGTTTTAAATGAAAATCAATGAGTTTATTGTTGTAGAAGGTCGAGATGATACTGAACGTGTTAAACGAGCTGTAGAATGTGATACGATTGAAACTAATGGCAGTGCAATCAATGAGCAAACTTTGGAAGTAATTAGAAATGCACAACAAAGTCGTGGTGTCATTGTACTGACAGATCCGGATTTTCCAGGAGATAAAATTAGAAGTACAATTACAGAGCATGTAAAAGGTGTTAAACACGCATATATTGATAGAGACAAAGCTAAAAATAAAAAAGGGAAAATCGGTGTTGAACACGCTGAATTAGAAGACATAAAAGAAGCGTTGATGCATGTGAGTTCACCATTTGAAGAAGCATTTGAGTCAATTGATAAAGCGGTGTTAATAGAATTAGGGCTAATTGTCGGCAAAGATGCTAGACGTCGTCGTGAAATTTTAAGTAGGAAATTACGAATTGGTCACTCAAATGGAAAGCAATTATTGAAGAAGTTAAATGCTTTTGGTTATACGGAAATAGATGTAAGGCAAGCTTTAAAAGATGAATAAGGAAGTGAATCAGTTGGATAATAAAGATATTGCAACGCCATCTCGAACACGAGCATTATTAGATAAATATGGATTTAATTTTAAGAAAAGTTTAGGTCAGAACTTTTTAATAGACGTTAATATTATAAATAATATTATTGATGCAAGTAATATTGATGAACGTACTGGTGTTATTGAAATTGGACCTGGTATGGGGTCATTAACCGAACAGCTGGCGAAACATGCTAAAAAAGTATTGGCATTTGAAATAGACCAACGCTTAATACCTGTACTTAAGGACACATTATCACCATACGATAACGTGACAGTGATTAACGAAGATATATTAAAAGCAAACATTAAAGCAGCAGTTGAAAACTATTTACAAGATTGTGAAAAAATAATGGTTGTTGCAAACCTACCTTACTATATTACAACGCCGATACTTTTAAATTTGATGCAACAAGATATACCTATTGATGGCTACGTAGTAATGATGCAAAAAGAAGTAGGTGAACGCCTAAATGCTGAAGTAGGATCAAAGGCATATGGCTCTTTATCGATTGTTGTTCAATACTACACTGAAACAAGCAAAGTATTAATTGTACCTAAATCTGTATTTATGCCGCCACCAAACGTAGATTCAATAGTTGTAAAATTGATGCAGAGAAAGGAACCGCTAGTAAAAATCGATAATGAAAAGGCATTTTTTAAATTGGCAAAAGCAGCATTTGCTCAAAGAAGAAAGACGATTAACAATAACTATCAGAATTTCTTTAAAGATGGTAAACAACATAAAGAAACGATTTTACAATGGTTAGAACAAGCGGGAATTGATCCAAGACGACGTGGCGAAACACTAACTATTCAAGATTTTGCTAAATTGTACGAAGAAAAGAAAAAATTCCCTCAATTAGAAAATTAAATGATTGACAAAGCAAACCACTATTGATAAAATTTAAATTTTATTTGACGAAAACGCTGCAAATATGGTATTATGTAACTTGTAGCGAGGTGGAGCAATATGCCAAAATCAATTTTGGACATCAAAAATTCTATTGATTGTCATGTAGGAAATCGTATTGTACTGAAAGCCAATGGAGGCCGTAAGAAAACAATAAAACGTTCTGGAATTTTAAAAGAAACATATCCGTCAGTTTTCATTGTTGAGTTAGATCAAGATAAACACAATTTTGAGAGAGTATCGTATACATACACTGATGTGTTGACTGAAAATGTTCAAGTTTCATTTGAAGAGGATAATCATCACGAATCAATTGCACACTAAATAAGACACATAGAGATGTTAAACGTTTCTTAAGTATAAGAAGTAAATATTATGATAATTATTTGAGTGTTGGGCATTATGTTCAATACTCTTTTTATTTACGACACGTTTATGTCTGTGTTTCGCTTATAGTTTTTCAGTAAATGGATAATGTATTTACACATAAAAATACAAGTAAATGTTAAGTGATTAGATGGAAAAAATTACTTTTTTATTAAAAAAACACTAAAAAACAAATTAAAATGTCAAATATTAATTCTCTTTATGTTAAAATCATCATATTAAGATAACGAAAAGAGGGCGCAAAAATGATATATGAAACGGCACCAGCCAAAATTAATTTTACGCTCGATACACTTTTTAAAAGAAATGATGGCTATCATGAGATTGAAATGATAATGACAACAGTTGATTTAAATGATCGTTTAACTTTTCGTAAAAGAAAGGATCGAAAAATAGTTGTTGAAATTGAACACAATTATGTGCCTTCGAATCATAAAAATCTTGCATATCGTGCAGCACAATTATTTATTGAGCAGTATCAACTAAAGCATGGTGTGACCATAACTATTGATAAAGAAATACCTGTTTCAGCAGGATTAGCTGGTGGTTCAGCAGATGCAGCAGCAACATTAAGAGGATTGAATCGACTTTTTAATATTGAGGCAAGTTTAGATGAATTAGCTCAACTAGGCAGTGAAATTGGAACGGATATTCCGTTTTGTATTTATAATAAAACTGCATTATGCACTGGAAGAGGCGAAAAAATCGAGTTTTTAAATAAACCACCATCAGCATGGGTGGTTCTAGCTAAACCAAACTTAGGTATATCATCACCAGATATATTTAAGTTAATCAATTTAGAGAAGCGATATAAGGTGCATACGAAAATGTGCTATGAGGCGTTAGAAAAAGGTGATTATCAACAGCTATGTCAAAGTTTGTCTAATCGATTAGAGCCAATTTCTGTTTCGAAACATCCACAAATCGATAAATTAAAAAATAATATGTTGAAAAGTGGTGCAGACGGTGCGTTAATGAGTGGAAGCGGACCAACTGTGTATGGGCTAGCACGAAAAGAGAGCCAAGCAAAAAATATTTATAATGCAGTAAACGGTTGTTGTAATGAAGTGTACTTAGTTAGACTATTAGGATAGAAGGGTTGAAAAGATGAGATATAAACGAAGCGAGAGAATTGTTTTTATGACACAATATTTGATGAACCATCCAAATAAATTAATTCCATTAACTTTTTTTGTGAAAAAATTTAAGCAGGCGAAGTCTTCTATAAGTGAAGATGTCCAAATTATAAAAAATACATTCCAAAAAGAAAAGTTAGGTACTGTAATTACTACTGCTGGTGCAAGTGGTGGTGTTACATATAAACCAATGATGAGTAAAGAGGAAGCAACAGAAGTTGTTAATGAAGTCATTACTCTATTAGAAGAGAAAGAACGTTTGTTACCTGGTGGGTATTTATTTTTATCAGATTTGGTAGGTAATCCAACGCTACTTAATAAAGTTGGTAAGTTAATTGCCAGTATTTACATGGATGAAAAATTAGATGCAGTTGTTACTATTGCAACAAAAGGTATTTCATTAGCAAATGCTGTTGCTAATATTTTAAATTTACCTGTAGTAGTTATTAGAAAAGATAATAAGGTAACTGAAGGTTCTACGGTTTCAATTAATTATGTGTCAGGATCTTCGAGAAAAATAGAGACGATGGTGCTTTCAAAGAGAACATTAGCTGAAAATTCAAATGTTTTAGTTGTTGATGATTTTATGAGAGCCGGTGGTTCTATAAATGGTGTAATGAATTTAATGAATGAGTTTAAAGCCCATGTAAAAGGGGTATCAGTACTTGTAGAATCAAAAGAAGTTAAACAACGATTAATTGAAGATTATACTTCCTTAGTGAAATTGTCTGATGTTGATGAATATAATCAAGAGTTTAGCGTAGAACCTGGTAACAGTTTATCTAAATTTTCATAAAAAGGAGTTTTTAATATTATGAAAATAATTAACACAACAAAATTGCCAGAAGCACTTGGACCATATTCTCATGCAACAGTTTTAAATGGAATGGTTTATACTTCTGGACAAATTCCATTGGATGTAGATGGAAATATTGTTAGTGATGATGTTCAAGAACAAACAAAACAAGTTTTGGAAAATTTAAAGGTTGTTTTGGAGGAATCAGGTTCTGATTTGAATTCTGTTGCAAAAGCAACAATCTTCATTAAGGATATGAATGATTTCCAAAAAATTAATGAAGTGTATGGTCAATATTTTGATGTACACAAACCAGCGCGTAGTTGTGTAGAAGTTGCGCGGTTACCAAAAGATGTAAAAGTAGAAATTGAATTAGTAAGTAAAGCTAAGGAATTATAATTTTCGATTAATATGTTTAATCAAGCTTCTAAATAACACAGATATATATACTATAGGGGGGCTCACTACATGAAAGTGACAGATGTAAGACTTAGAAAAATAGAAACAGATGGACGAATGAAAGCGCTCGTTTCCATTACATTAGATGAAGCTTTCGTAATACATGATTTACGTGTAATCGAAGGGAACTCTGGTCTGTTCGTCGCAATGCCAAGTAAACGTACACCAGATGGTGAATTCCGCGACATCGCACATCCGATTAACTCAGATATGAGACAAGAAATTCAAGATGCTGTGATGAAAGTATATGATGAAACAGATGAAGTAGTACCAGATAAAAACGCTACATCAGAAGATTCGGAAGAAGCTTAATAAATTTAATGTCCAATGATGTTAGAAACTCGCAATGAGTATTTATAAAACTGTCGATGAAGTATAATGCTTTGTCGACAGTTTTTTATTATTCGTTCCAAGATTTAATCTTTATTTTGTAATGATACTTTGTTGGAATATATTATCTGTAAATATCAATTTATGTGACGCATTATGTGACGCATTATATTTTGATTTGCTAATTGTAGTGTGCGTGTTTCTTTTAAAATGAATTTAAAATTGTTTGGCATAATCGCTACTTTAAATATTGAGGAGAAAATGCTCAACGTAATAATTACATGTTGGTCCGGGAAAAATTACTTGAATTAGGACGATACTGTGACACTATGATTTTATTCAATACAAGATCACGATTTGATTCGAATAAGAGTGACGCATATTTTTATATGCGATGTAGAAATTTATTTTAAAAAGGAACGAATTGAAAACAATGCCTTTTATATGTTGAAAGAGCATTGTAGATTAAATTATAATAATGACGAAGTGTAAAATTTAATGGGGGTTAATGTTCATGCGAAGACATGCGATAATTTTGGCAGCAGGTAAAGGCACAAGAATGAAATCTAAAAAATATAAAGTGCTACACGAGGTTGCTGGTAAACCTATGGTCGAACATGTATTAGATAGCGTTGAAGGATCAGGTGTCGATCAAGTTGTAACCATCGTAGGACATGGTGCCGAAAGTGTAAAGGGACATTTAGGCGAACGTTCTTTATACAGTTTTCAACAAGAACAACTCGGTACAGCGCATGCAGTACTAATGGCGAAATCACATTTAGATGGCGAGGAAGGTACAACAATTGTAGTGTGTGGCGATACACCACTTATCACAAAAGAAACGTTAGAAACACTAATTGCGCATCATGAGGATAATGATGCACAAGCTACAGTATTATCTGCTTTAGTTCAAAATCCATATGGTTATGGAAGAATTGTTCGCAATCAATCAGGACGTTTAGAATGCATTGTTGAAGAGAAAGATGCAACGCAATCTGAAAAAGAAATCAATGAAATTAGTTCAGGTATTTTTGCATTTGATAACAAAGTGTTATTTGAAAAATTAGCACAAGTGAAAAATGATAATGCTCAGGGCGAATATTATCTTCCTGATGTTTTAGCGTTAATTTTAGAAAATGATGGTATTGTAGAAGTTTATCGTACTAATGATCTTGATGAAATTATGGGTGTGAATGATCGTGTCATGCTTAGCCAAGCTGAAAAGGCGATGCAACGACGTACGAATTATAAACACATGATAAATGGTGTTACAATTATCGACCCTGACAGTACATTTATAGGTCCAGACGTTACAATTGGTAGCGATACGGTAATTGAGCCGGGTGTAAGAATTAATGGCCAAACTGAAATAGGTGAAGATGTAGTGGTTGGTCAATACTCTGAAATCAACAATAGTAAGATTGAAAATGGTGCATTGATTCAACAATCAGTTATAAATGATGCCTATGTTGGTGCACACACTAAAGTCGGTCCATTTGCGCAGTTGAGACCGGGTGCAAATTTAGGTGCAGATGTTAAAGTTGGTAATTTTGTTGAAATTAAAAAGGCAGATCTTAAAGATGGTTCTAAAGTTTCACATTTAAGTTATATTGGTGATGCCGTCATAGGAGAACGTACAAATATTGGTTGTGGAACGATTACAGTTAACTATGACGGAATAAATAAATTTAAAACTGTTGTCGGTAAAGACTCATTTATCGGTTGTAATGTTAATTTAGTAGCACCAGTAACTGTTGGTGATGCGGTATTAGTAGCTGCAGGTTCAACAATCACGAATGATATTCCTAATGACAGTTTAGCTGTAGCAAGAGCAAGACAAACAACAAAAGAAGGATATAGGAAATAAATATTTACGTAGCTATAGTGACTAGGATAAAAGGAAAATCCTATGTAATAATAATGTAATCTTTATGATTTAAGGATTCGAATAGTAATGAGGTTGCATTTTATATATAATAGTAATTGCGTAAGTAAATAATTGGAGGACTATAAATGTTAAATAATGAATATAAGAATTCGTCATTAAAGATTTTTTCATTGAAAGGAAACGAAGCATTAGCGCAAGAAGTTGCTGACCAAGTAGGTATTGAACTAGGTAAATGTTCAGTTAAACGTTTTAGTGATGGAGAAATTCAAATTAATATCGAAGAGAGTATTCGTGGTTGTGACGTATTTATTATTCAACCAACATCATATCCTGTAAACCTACACTTAATGGAATTATTAATTATGATTGATGCTTGTAAGCGTGCTTCAGCAGCAACAATCAATATTGTAGTGCCATATTATGGATATGCAAGACAAGATAGAAAAGCACGTAGCCGTGAACCAATCACAGCTAAGTTAGTAGCAAACTTAATCGAAACAGCAGGTGCAACACGTATGATTGCATTAGACTTGCATGCACCTCAAATTCAAGGATTCTTTGATATCCCAATTGATCACTTAATGGGTGTGCCAATTCTTGCTAAGCATTTTAAAGATGATCCAAATATTAACCCAGAAGAGTGTGTGGTTGTGTCACCTGACCACGGTGGTGTTACACGTGCTCGTAAATTGGCGGACATTTTAAAAACTCCAATTGCAATTATAGATAAACGTCGTCCTAGACCAAATGTTGCTGAAGTTATGAACATTGTTGGTGAAATTGAAGGACGTACAGCAATTATTATTGACGATATTATTGATACTGCAGGTACAATCACGTTAGCTGCACAAGCATTAAAAGATAAAGGTGCTAAAGAAGTTTATGCATGTTGTACGCACCCTGTTTTATCAGGCCCTGCAAAAGAACGCATCGAAAATTCTGCGATTAAAGAATTAATCGTGACAAACTCAATTCATTTAGATGAAGATCGTAAACCTTCTAACACTAAAGAATTATCAGTTGCAGGTTTAATTGCACAAGCTATCATTCGTGTTTACGAAAGAGAATCAGTTAGCGTATTATTTGACTAATTTTAAATAGCCGTTTGACGAACATATATCAAACGTGTATAATAGTTTCGTTCGTGATTATACGAATAAATAAACACTTGCAAGCAACGTTCATGTTGATGGGTAAGTGAGGTGCTCTTGTTGAGCGAAAATGAAAGGTGGAAATGAGAATGGCTTCATTAAAGTCAATCATCCGTCAAGGTAAACAAACACGTTCAGATCTTAAACAATTAAGAAAATCTGGTAAAGTACCAGCAGTTGTATATGGTTACGGTACTAAAAACGTGTCAGTTAAAGTTGATGAAGTAGAATTCATCAAAGTTATCCGTGAAGTAGGTCGTAACGGTGTCATCGAATTAGGTGTTGGTTCTAAAACTATCAAAGTTATGGTTGCCGATTACCAATTCGATCCACTTAAAAACCAAATCACTCACATTGACTTCTTAGCAATCAATATGAGTGAAGAACGTACTGTTGAAGTACCAGTTCAATTAGTTGGTGAAGCAGTAGGCGCTAAAGAAGGCGGCGTAGTTGAACAACCATTATTCAACTTAGAAGTAACTGCTACTCCTGACAATATTCCAGAAGCTATTGAAGTAGACATTACTGAATTAAACATTAACGACAGCTTAACTGTTGCTGATGTTAAAGTAACTGGCGACTTCAAAATCGAAACTGATTCAGCTGAATCAGTTGTAACAGTAGTTGCTCCAACTGAAGAGCCAACTGAAGAAGAAATCGAAGCTATGGAAGGCGAACAACAAACTGAAGAACCAGAAGTTGTTGGCGAAAGCAAAGAAGACGAAGAGAAAACTGAAGAGTAATTTTAACACATTACTATAAAGTTTTTATACTTTGTTAAACAAGCACTGTGCTTATTTTAATATAAGCATGGTGCTTTTTGTGTTATCATAGGGTTTAATTAAACTTTATTGATTTGTATCAAAGTTAAATTAATTTTAGTAAGTAAAGCAATCTTAATATAAAGGTTATTAAAATGACGGTAAAGATTTTGTAGATATACAGAATGTTTAAGTGCTTGCTTATTATTTTGATGAGCAATTTTAAATGGGTTTGGGATATAAATCAATGTCCTAGGCGCTACAATGTTATATTGGCAATAGTTGACTGAATGAAAATATGCTGGTAACAAGCTTTTTTCAATTCTAGTAACACTTGCCGGGGTGCGGGCCCCCAACATAGAGGAATTGGATAGACAATTTCTACAGGCAATGCAAGATGGTGTGCGGGGCCCCAACATAGAGGAATTGGATAGACAATTTCTACAGGCAATGCAAGATGGTGTGCGGGGCCCCAACATAGAGGAATTGGATAGACAATTTCTACAGGTAATGCAAGATGGGGTGCGGGGCCCCAACATAGAGGAATTGGATACCCAATTTCTACAAGCAATGCAAGTTGGGGTAACAGTGATAAAGAAATATTTTTTCTTTAGAAATTAGTATTTCTTATGCATGAGTTTTACTCATGTATTCCTACTTTTTAAGTACACATTAGCTGTGGCTAATAATAAAGAACTACTACATAATAAATCATTAATGGTTCTTTATCATTTCTGTTCCACTCCCACATGAATAAATGAAACAATTACGATGGAGGTAAACACGCATGAAGTGTATTGTAGGTCTTGGTAATATAGGTAAACGTTTTGAACTTACAAGACATAATATCGGCTTCGAAGTCGTTGATTATATTTTAGAGAAAAATAATTTTACTTTAGATAAACAGAAATTTAAAGGTGCATATACAATTGAACGTATGAACGAGGATAAAGTTTTATTCATTGAACCGATGACAATGATGAATTTATCTGGTGAAGCTGTGGCACCTATAATGGATTATTATAATGTTGACCCAGAAGATTTAATTGTACTGTATGATGATTTAGATTTGGAACAAGGACAGGTTCGTTTAAGACACAAAGGTAGTGCCGGCGGACATAATGGTATGAAATCAATCATCAAAATGCTTGGTACAGATCAATTTAAACGTGTTCGTATTGGTGTGGGAAGACCAACGAACGGTATGTCTGTTCCTGATTATGTGTTGCAACGATTTTCACAAGATGAAATGATAACAATGGAAAAAGTTATTGAACATTCAGCGCGAGCAATTGAAAAGTTTATTGAAACATCACGTTTTGATTACGTAATGAATGAATTCAATGGTGAAGTAAAGTAATGACAATATTAACAACGTTTATTCAAGAGAATAACCATTTTCAAGCACTTAATCAGGTATTTGGACAAGAAAATACATTAGTAACTGGACTTTCCCCGTCAGCAAAAGTGACGATGATTGCTGAAAAATATACACAAAGCAATCAACAGTTATTATTAATCACTAACAATTTATACCAAGCGGATAAATTAGAAACAGACTTTTTACAATTTGTAGATGCAGAGGAATTATATAAGTATCCGGTACAGGATATTATGACTGAAGAATTTTCAACACAAAGCCCTCAACTGATGAGTGAACGTATTAGAACATTAACTGCGTTAGCTCAAGGTAAGAAAGGGTTATTTATCGTTCCCCTTAATGGCTTGAAAAAGTGGTTAACGCCAGTAGAAATGTGGCAAAGCCATCAAATGACATTGCGAGTTGGCGATGATATAGACGTGGATCAAATGCTTAATAAATTGGTTAATATGGGATATAAACGAGAATCGGTTGTTTCTCATATCGGCGAATTTTCATTGCGCGGCGGTATTATTGATATTTTTCCACTTATTGGGCAACCTGTTAGAATCGAACTTTTCGATACTGAAATTGATTCGATTCGAGATTTTGATGTCGAAACACAGCGTTCAAAAGATAATATAAATGAAGTTGATATCACAACTGCAAGTGACTATGTCATCACAGATGAAGTGATTAACCATCTTAAAGCAGAATTGAAAGCAGCTTATGAAAACACGAGACCTAAAATCGATAAATCAGTACGTAATGATTTGAAGGAAACATATGAAAGTTTTAAATTGTTCGAAAGTACATATTTTGATCATCAAATACTTCGACGTTTAGTAGCATTTATGTACGATAAACCTTCGACAATTATAGATTATTTTCAAAAAGATGCAATTGTTGTAATTGATGAATTTAATCGCATAAAAGAAACTGAGGAAAGTCTTACTACAGAATCAGATGCATTTATAAGTAATATTATTGAAAGTGGTAAAGGTTTTATTGGACAAAGTTTTATAAAATATGATGATTTTGAAACATTGATTGAAGGCTATCCAGCTACTTATTTTTCATTATTTGCGACAACAATGCCGATAAAATTAAAGCATATTATTAAATTTTCATGTAAACCTGTACAACAATTTTATGGTCAATATGATATAATGCGCTCTGAATTTCAACGTTATGTCAATCAGAAGTATCGCATCGTTGTGTTAGTTGAAACTGAAACGAAAGTTGAACGTATGCAAGCAATGTTAAGCGAAATGCATATTCCTTCAGTAACCAACATGCACAGCTCAATGTTGGCTGGTCAGGCCGTCATTATTGAAGGTAGTTTGTCAGAAGGATTTGAACTTCCGGATTTGGGACTAGTAGTTATAACTGAGCGAGAGCTTTTTAAATCGAAACAGAAAAAACAACGAAAACGCACTAAAGCAATTTCAAATGCTGAAAAAATAAAGTCGTACCAGGATTTAAATGTAGGAGATTATATTGTCCATGTGCATCATGGTGTGGGTAGGTATCTAGGTGTTGAAACATTAGAAGTCGGACAAACGCATCGTGACTATATTAAATTGCAGTATAAAGGTACAGATCAATTGTTTGTACCAGTTGATCAAATGGATCAAGTTCAAAAATATGTAGCTTCAGAAGATAAGACGCCGAAATTAAACAAACTTGGTGGCAGTGAGTGGAAAAAAACGAAAGCTAAAGTTCAACAAAGTGTTGAAGACATTGCCGAAGAGCTAATTGATCTTTATAAAGAACGAGAAATGGCAGAAGGTTATCAATTTGGATTGGACACTGCCGAGCAAACTACATTTGAATTGGACTTTCCGTATGAACTTACGCCAGACCAAGCAAAATCTATTGATGAAATTAAAGAGGATATGCAAAAATCACGTCCAATGGATCGCTTGTTATGCGGCGATGTTGGTTATGGTAAAACAGAAGTTGCAGTTCGAGCAGCATTCAAAGCTGTAATGGAAGGGAAACAAGTTGCGTTTTTAGTGCCTACAACCATTTTAGCGCAACAACATTATGAAACATTAATTGAGCGTATGCAGGATTTTCCAGTCGAAATTCAATTAATGAGTCGCTTTAGAACACCTAAAGAAATCAAACAAACGAAAGAAGGGCTTAAGACCGGATTCGTTGACATTGTTGTCGGTACCCATAAGTTGCTGAGCAAAGATATACAATATAAAGATTTAGGATTATTAATAGTCGACGAAGAACAGCGTTTTGGTGTTCGCCATAAAGAACGTATCAAGACATTAAAGCATAATGTTGATGTATTAACTTTAACGGCAACGCCTATACCGAGAACACTTCATATGAGTATGTTGGGTGTACGTGATTTGTCAGTAATTGAAACGCCACCTGAAAATCGTTTTCCAGTACAAACATATGTGTTAGAACAAAATATGAGTTTTATTAAAGAAGCATTAGAGAGAGAATTGTCTCGTGACGGACAAGTATTTTACTTGTACAATAAAGTGCAATCTATTTATGAAAAGCGTGAACAACTTCAAATGTTAATGCCTGATGCTAACATAGCAGTTGCTCATGGGCAGATGACGGAACGAGATTTAGAAGAAACAATGCTAAGTTTTATCAATAATGAGTATGACATTTTGGTAACGACAACGATTATAGAAACTGGTGTCGATGTTCCGAATGCGAATACTTTAATCATTGAAGACGCAGATCGTTTTGGATTAAGTCAATTGTATCAATTAAGGGGACGTGTTGGACGTTCAAGTCGAATTGGTTATGCTTATTTCTTACATCCAGTAAACAAAGTTTTAACAGAGACGGCTGAAGATCGATTGCAAGCTATTAAAGAGTTTACAGAGCTGGGCTCTGGATTCAAGATTGCAATGCGTGATTTGAACATCCGTGGTGCTGGGAATTTGTTAGGTAAACAACAACATGGCTTTATTGACACGGTTGGATTTGATTTATATAGCCAAATGTTAGAAGAAGCAGTAAATGAAAAACGCGGTATTAAAGAACCAGAATCTGAGGTACCTGAAGTTGAAGTTGATTTAAACTTAGATGCATATTTACCTACAGAATATATATCAAATGAGCAAGCTAAAATTGAAGTTTATAAAAAGTTACGTAAGACAGAAACACATGAGCAAATTATGGATATTAAAGATGAGTTAATCGACCGTTTTAATGACTACCCGGTTGAAGTTGAACGCTTGCTTGACATTGTAGAAATAAAAGTACATGCATTGCATGCAGGCATTACGTTAATTAAAGATAAAGGGAAAACGATTGATATTCATTTATCTGTAAAAGCTACTGAAAATATTGATGGTGAAGTGTTGTTCAAAGCTACACAACCTCTTGGCAGAACTATGAAAGTTGGCGTACAAAATAGTGAAATGACGATAACATTAACCAAACAAAATCAATGGCTAGATAGTCTTAAGTTTCTAGTGAAATGTATTGAAGAAAGTATGAGAATAAGTGATGAAGCATAAAGAGGCATTTAATGGCGTTGTTGTATTAACTGCTGCATTAATTGTTATAAAAATTCTAAGTGCTGTGTATCGGATTCCATATCAAAATATATTAGGTGATACAGGCTTGTATGCCTATCAACAAGTATACCCTATCGTAGCATTAGGGATGATATTGTCGATGAATGCTATTCCAAGTGCTATTACACAAAACATTGGACAATATCATAATGATCATGCATATGCGAAAGCTGTCATATATATTCAAATGATCGGTATATCGATATTTGTTTTTATCTTTGCGTTTGCAAAGCATCTTGCCCAAATTATGGGAGACATTCATTTGACTTCGATGATTCAGGCTGCAAGTTTAAGCTTTATATTTATAGGTATGCTTGGTGTTTTAAGAGGGTATTATCAAACTGCAAATAATATGACGATTCCGGCTATTTCCCAGGTTATAGAACAAGTGATTCGAGTAAGTATCATTATCGGAACTATTATTATTTTTATAGGTAAGGGATGGAATATCTACGAAGCTGGTACCATTGCTATTTTAGCATCAACAATTGGATTTCTAGGTTCATCGATATATTTAATTGCACATAGACCTTTTAAATTTAAAATGGTAAATAATAATGTCAATATAGCTTGGAAACAGCTTATGCTTTCAATTTTAATTTTCGCAATAAGTCAACTTATCGTTATTTTGTGGCAAGTGATTGATAGTGTAACGATTATTCAATCTTTAAAAGCAATGCATGTACCATTTAATATTGCTATTACTGAAAAAGGTGTTTATGATCGAGGTGCCTCATTCATTCAAATGGGATTAATTGTAACGACAACGTTTAGTTTTGCGTTAATACCTTTGCTAAGTGATGCAATTAAAATGAAAAAGCAAGTATTAATGAATCGTTATGCAAATGCTTCTTTGAAAATTACAATTTTAATAAGTACAGCAGCAGGTATAGGATTAATCAATTTATTACCTTTGATGAATAGCGTGTTTTTTAAAACAAATGATTTAACGTTAACATTAAGTATTTATATGTTCACAGTGATTTGTGTGTCTTTAATTATGATGGATATGGCGTTGCTACAAGCGCAACATGCTGTGAGACCTATATTTATAGGTATGACTTCAGGATTAATTGTTAAATTTTTACTTAATATAATTTTAATTCGTTTAAGTGGCATTATTGGTGCAAGCATAAGTACTGTTGTATCATTAATTATATTCGGTGCAATTATTCACATCGCTGTAACTAAAAAGTATCATTTGCATGCGATGCGACGGTTTTTCATGAATGTCGTTATCGGCATGATATTTATGTCAATAGTTGTCCAACTCGTTTTATTTATAGTGACCACACATGGTCGTATAACGGGACTTATTGAATTATTATGTGCAGCTTTTTTAGGTATTGCAGCATTATTTTACTATATTTTTAAATTTAATGTATTGACGTACAAAGAGTTAACTTATTTACCATTCGGTTCAAAATTGTATCAAATGAAGAAAGGAAGACGTTGATGGCAAATACCATTACGATTGTTGGCTTAGGTAATTATGGTATAGATGATTTACCATTAGGTATATATAAATTTTTGAAGACGCAGGACATTGTCTATGCAAGGACGATTGACCATCCAGTTGTTCAATCTTTGAAAGATGAAATAGCATTTGAGAGTTTTGATTACGTTTATGAAAAACATGATCAGTTTGAAGATGTCTATGATGGTATTGTAGAGAAATTGATCGCGCTTGCTTCTAAAAAAGATATTGCTTATGCGGTTCCGGGGCATCCAAGAGTTGCTGAGACAACTACAGTTAAATTACAAGCATTTGCGGATGAGAATGCTAATATTAATGTAGATATTTTAGGTGGAAAAAGCTTTATAGATGACGTATTTGAAGCAGTAAGTATTGATCCGAACGATGGATTTACCTTGTTAGATGCTACATCCCTGCAAGAAGTGATGTTGAATGTTAGAACCCATACATTGATTACACAAGTGTATAGTGCAATGGTAGCTGCTGATTTAAAAATTACGTTAATGGAACGTTATCCAGACGATTATCCTGTTCAAATCGTTACGGGTGCACACAGTAGTGGTGCTGAAAACGTTGTGACTTGTCCTTTATATGAATTAGATCACGATGAAAAGGCATTTAATAATTTAACAAGTATATTTATTCCAAAAATAACAACACAATCTTATTTGTATAATGACTTTGATTTTGCAACAGAGGTAATTGATACTTTAGTTGATGATGAAAAAGGTTGCCCATGGGATAAAGCGCAAACACACGATACTTTAAAACGATATTTACTTGAAGAGACCTTTGAATTATTCGAAGCTATTGACAATGAAGACGATTGGCATATGATTGAAGAGTTAGGAGATATTTTATTACAAGTGTTGTTGCATACAAGTATTGGTAAAAAAGAAGGATATATGGATATAAAAGAAGTCATTACAGGCTTAAATACTAAAATGATTCATAGGCACCCGCATATATTTGGCAATGCACATGCTGAATCGATTGAAGATTTAAAAGAAATATGGACTAAGGCTAAAGAAGCTGAAGGTAAGCAATCAAGAGTTAAGTTTGAAAAAGTATTTGCTGAACATTTTTTAAACTTATACGAAGAAACTAAAGATAAATCATTAGATGAAGCTGAGTTGAAACAATGGTTAGAAAAGGGGGAACGTAATAAATGAGATTAGACAAATATTTAAAAGTTTCGCGACTAATTAAAAGACGTACATTAGCTAAAGAAGTAAGCGATCAAGGACGCATTACAATCAATGGCAATATTGCTAAAGCTGGATCTGATGTCAAAGTGGAAGATGTCTTAACAATTCGGTTCGGTCAAAAATTAGTAACTGTAAAAGTAACAGCATTAAATGAACATGCATCTAAAGATAATGCAAAGGGCATGTATGAAATTATTGAAGAGCAAAGACTTGATGAAGTGTAAATTGGAGGTGACAAGCAATGAAAAATAAAGTAGAGCATATAGAAAATCAGTATACATCACAAGAAAATAAGAAAAAACAACGTCAAAAAATGAAAATGCGTGTTGTTCGTAGACGAATCACCGTTTTCGCGGGTGTATTACTTGCGATAATTATTATTTTATCAATCTTGCTTGTTGTCCAAAAACACCGTAATGATGTTGATGCACAAGAACGAAAAGCGAAAGAAGAACAATTTCAAAAGCAACAAAATGAAGAAATAGCATTAAAAGAGAAATTGAATAATTTAAATGACAAAGATTATATTGAAAAAATTGCACGTGATGATTATTACCTAAGCAATAAAGGGGAAGTAATATTTAGACTTCCTAATGATAAGGGTTCGTCAAACTCTAATTCGTCAAAAAAATAATTCGAAAATGAACAAAAAATATACGAGTATAGACATTGTGAAAAAACTCAAACAAGGATATAATAAGGGAAAATCGAATCAAATCGGGAGGATTTATTTAACATATGTCAATCGAAGTTGGAAATAAGCTTAAAGGTAAAGTCACTGGTATCAAAAAATTTGGTGCATTCGTAGAATTACCTGAAGGAAAAAGTGGTTTAGTTCACATTAGTGAAGTCGCAGATAATTATGTTGAAAACGTAGAAGAGCACTTAACTGTAGGTGATGAAGTCGACGTAAAAGTATTATCAATTGCTGATGATGGCAAAATTAGTCTTTCAATTAAAAAAGCGAAAGATCGTCCACGTAGACAACATACGAGCAAACCAAGTCACCATAAACCAGTACAAAAAGCCGAAGATTTTGAAAAGAAATTAAGCAATTTCTTAAAAGATAGTGAAGACAAATTAACTTCAATCAAACGTCAAACAGAATCTAGACGCGGTGGCAAAGGTTCTAGACGTTAATTAAAATAAATAAAGACTGTTTCGATAAGGAATAAATTTAGAATCTACGCATCATGACAGTGATTGCGTATGAAGGACATCTAAGACTGTTTCTTAAATAAGGAGCAGTCTCTTTTTATTTGTTATGATATAAATAGAAGTTCGAGCATTTGAAAATTGTAAAGAATGAGGTGTGGGTATGCAGTTGAATAGTAGTGGTTGGCATAGAGATGACCATCTTGTAGTTGCTGTTTCAACAGGAATTGATAGTATGTGCTTATTGTATCAACTCCTAAATGAATACAAAGATAGCTATAGACGGTTGACTTGTTTGCATGTTAATCATGGTGTTAGGTTAGCATCAGAAGAAGAAGGTCAATTTTTAACAGCATATTGTAAACAACATCACATAGATTTACATATTAAGAAATTAGATTTATCCCATAGTTTAGATAGAAATAAAAGTATACAAAATGAAGCTCGAATTAAACGTTATCAGTGGTTTGATGAGATGATGTTGGCTTTAGAAGCGGATGTCTTGTTAACAGCACATCACCTAGACGATCAACTTGAAACAATCATGTACCGTGTTTTTAGTGGAAAATCAACGCGTAATAGATTGGGTATAGATGAACTTTCTAAACGGGAAGGTTATTATATTTATCGTCCATTATTAGCTGTTTCTAAAAATGAAATTCAACAATTCCAGATTGAGAACAAGATACCATTTTATGAAGATGTATCTAATCAAGATAATAAATATGTTAGAAATGACATTCGAAATAGAATTATTCCAGCTATTGATGAAAATGAGCAACTTAAAGTTTTACATTTACTAAAATTAAAACATTGGCATGATGAGCAATATGATATTTTACAATGTAAAGCAACACAATTTATTACAGAGTTTGTGAAGTTTGACGAAAAGTTAATTAATATAGAAATGCCGAGACAAGCTTTTAATGATTTACCAGATCATTTAAAAATGATTATATTTGATCGAGTTTTATCTGAACATTTTAAGTTATTTAATATCAGTGACAGAACGTATAATGATTGGTTTCAGCAATTTAAAAGTAAGAAAGCGCAATTCAGCATTAATCTTACAGAAAAATGGATAATTCAAATTGCATATGGTAAATTAATAATAATGGCTAAAAATAATGGCGATACATATTTTAGAGTTCAAATTATTGATAAGCCAGGTAATTATATTTTTGACAAGTATCTATTAGAGATACATTCTAATTTACCAAAAAGTTTATTTCCACTTACAGTAAGGACAAGAAAAAGTGGTGATACATTTAAACTTAATGGGCGTGATGGTTATAAGAAAGTTAATCGCTTGTTTATAGATCAGAAAGTACCTAAATGGTTTCGTGATCAAATTCCAGTTATATTGGATAAACAGCAACGCATTATTGCGGTAGGAGATTTATATCAACAACAACAATTAGAGCAATGGATTATAATTAGTAAAAATGGAGATGAATAGAGTTATGCATAATGATTTAAAGGAAGTATTGTTGACTGAAGAAGATATCCAAAATATCTGTAAAGAATTGGGAGCTCAATTAACAAATGATTACAAAGATAAGCCATTAGTATGTGTTGGGATTTTAAAAGGTTCAGCAATGTTTATGTCAGATTTAATTAAACGTATCGATACACATTTATCAATTGACTTCATGGATGTTTCAAGTTATCACGGTGGTACTGAATCAACTGGTGAAGTACAAATTATTAAAGACCTTGGTTCTTCTATTGAAAATAAAGATGTGTTAATCATTGAAGATATTTTAGAGACTGGTACGACACTTAAGTCTATTACTGAATTATTGCAATCTAGAAAAGTTAACTCATTAGAAATAGTTACATTATTAGATAAGCCGAATCGTCGTAAAGCTGATATTGAAGCAAAGTATGTCGGTAAAAAAATTCCAGATGAATTTGTTGTTGGATACGGTTTAGACTATCGCGAGTTATATAGAAACTTACCATATATTGGTACGTTAAAACCTGAAGTATATTCAAATTAAATTTTTAATCAATTTCAGTTATTATTACTATGCCTTTGAGTAAGAATAGTGTAGACTCAAAAATATGAAAAATGTATTTCATATATATTTAATTTTAAACAAGACATATGTCTTACAAAGTTGGAAAAATATAGAAATTGATAAAATTGACAAAAGATGTGAATGTTATTGACAGTAAGCTCAAATACTAGCTTACAAAATATGTAATGTGTTACAATTCTTGTTAGTTTTATTATGGGAAGTAGGAGGAAATGACGCATGCAAAAAGCTTTTCGCAATGTGCTAGTTATCGTAATAATAGGCGTTATTATTTTTGGTCTATTTTCATATTTAAACGGTAATGGAAATATGCCGAAACAGCTTACATATAATCAGTTTACTGAGAAGTTGGAAAAGGGTGACCTTAAAACATTAGAAATCCAACCACAACAAAATGTGTATATGGTAAGTGGTAAGACGAAAAATGATGAAGATTATTCATCTACTATTTTATATAACAATGAAAAAGAATTACAAAAAATTACAGATGCTGCTAAGAAGCAAAGCGGTGTAAAATTAACGATTAAAGAAGAAGAAAAACAAAGTGTCTTTGTAAGTATACTATCAACATTAATTCCAGTTGTTGTCATCGCGTTATTATTTATTTTCTTCCTAAGCCAAGCACAAGGTGGCGGTAGTGGCGGTCGTATGATGAACTTTGGTAAATCCAAAGCGAAAATGTATGATAATAATAAACGTCGAGTTCGCTTCTCTGATGTAGCGGGTGCTGATGAAGAAAAGCAAGAGTTAATTGAAATTGTAGATTTCTTGAAAGACAATAAGAAGTTTAAAGAAATGGGTTCAAGAATACCTAAAGGTGTCTTACTTGTTGGCCCTCCAGGTACAGGTAAAACATTACTAGCAAGAGCGGTTGCTGGTGAAGCAGGTGCCCCATTCTTCTCAATTAGTGGTTCAGACTTTGTTGAGATGTTTGTCGGTGTCGGTGCGAGTCGTGTACGTGACTTGTTTGATAATGCTAAGAAAAATGCACCTTGTATCATTTTCATCGATGAGATTGATGCTGTTGGTCGTCAACGTGGCGCTGGTGTAGGTGGCGGTCATGACGAACGCGAACAAACATTAAACCAATTATTAGTTGAAATGGATGGCTTTGGTGAAAATGAAGGTATCATTATGATAGCTGCTACAAACCGTCCAGATATTCTAGACCCAGCGTTATTACGTCCAGGTCGTTTTGATAGACAAATTCAAGTTGGCCGTCCAGATGTAAAAGGTCGTGAAGCAATTCTTCATGTACATGCTAAGAACAAGCCACTTGATGAAACTGTAGATTTAAAAGCTATTTCACAACGTACACCGGGATTCTCTGGTGCTGATTTAGAAAACTTATTAAATGAAGCATCATTAATTGCAGTACGTGAAGGTAAGAAGAAAATTGACATGAGAGATATCGAGGAAGCAACGGATAGAGTTATCGCTGGACCGGCTAAGAAATCTCGTGTTATTTCTAAGAAAGAACGTAATATCGTTGCACATCATGAAGCTGGCCATACAATTATTGGTATGGTGTTGGATGAAGCAGAAGTAGTCCACAAAGTTACTATCGTACCACGTGGTCAAGCTGGCGGTTATGCTATGATGTTACCGAAACAAGATCGATTCTTAATGACTGAACAAGAGTTATTAGATAAAATTTGTGGTCTGCTTGGTGGACGAGTATCAGAAGATATCAACTTTAATGAAGTGTCAACTGGTGCTTCAAATGACTTTGAGCGTGCTACGCAAATAGCAAGATCAATGGTTACACAATACGGTATGAGTAAAAAACTAGGACCATTGCAATTTGGTCATAGCAATGGACAGGTTTTCTTAGGTAAAGACATGCAAGGTGAACCTAATTATTCAAGTCAAATTGCTTATGAAATAGATAAAGAAGTTCAACGAATCGTAAAAGAACAATACGAACGTTGTAAACAAATTTTATTAGAGCACAAAGAACAATTGATTTTAATTGCTGAAACATTATTAACAGAAGAAACATTAGTTGCTGAACAAATTCAATCATTATTCTATGAAGGTAAATTACCTGAAATAGATTATGATGCAGCTAAAGTTGTTAAAGATGAGGATTCTGAATTTAATGATGGTAAATTTGGTAAATCTTATGAAGATATTCGTAAAGAGCAATTAGAAGAAGGTCGACGTGAAGAGAAAGAAGATCGTAAAGAAGAAAAAGATATTGGTGAAGATAGAAAAGAAGCTGATAAATCTCATGAAAATGATGAGCCAGCACATCAACAAGCGCCTAATATCGAAAAACCTTATGATCCAAATCACCCAGACAATAAATAATTAATAATATTCAGTACCTCTTTCTATGATTATGTGATAGGAAGAGGTACTTTTTAGATTTTAAATAGGGAAAAAGTTGTTTGTCAGTTTTATAGTAAGCGATAAAACTGTTGCACGGTGAAGTAACTATCAAACAAGTTACTTCATTATTTAGAATGATGGGTGTAGAATATATACAATTGTTGCATTTTATGAAGTAAAATAATTTTTAAAATATAGAGTAATAGAGGAGATTGAAATAATGACACATGATTATATTGTTAAAGCGTTAGCATTTGATGGGGAAATTAGGGCATATGCAGCTTTGACAACTGAAACAGTTCAAGAAGCACAAACGAGACATTATACTTGGCCAACAGCATCTGCTGCAATGGGACGAGCAATGACAGCAACAGCAATGATGGGAGCCATGTTAAAAGGCAATCAAAAATTAACAGTCACGGTAGATGGTCAAGGACCTATTGGACGTATAATTGCTGATGCTAATGCGAAAGGTGAAGTGCGCGCATATGTAGATCACCCACAAACGCATTTTCCATTAAATGAGCAAGGTAAACTTGATGTTAGACGAGCAGTTGGTACAAATGGATCTATTATGGTTGTAAAAGACGTTGGTATGAAAGATTACTTCTCTGGAGCGAGTCCGATTGTTTCAGGTGAACTAGGAGAAGACTTTACTTATTATTATGCTACAAGTGAACAAACGCCTTCATCAGTAGGACTTGGTGTACTAGTAAATCCTGATAATACGATTAAAGCAGCAGGTGGTTTTATTATTCAAGTAATGCCTGGTGCAAAAGAAGAAACTATTTCGAAGCTAGAAAAAGCCATTAGTGAAATGACACCAGTGTCTAAATTAATTGAGCAAGGGTTAACACCTGAAGGACTATTAAATGAAATTTTAGGTGAAGAACATGTACAAATTTTAGAAAAAATGCCAGTTCAATTTGAATGTAACTGTAGTCATGAGAAATTTTTAAATGCTATAAAAGGATTAGGCGAAGCAGAAATTCAAAATATGATTAAAGAAGATCATGGCGCAGAAGCAGTATGTCATTTCTGTGGCAATAAATATAAATATTCTGAACAAGAGTTGAACGATTTGCTAGAAAGTTTAGCGTAATTTAATTTAAAACAATACGCTAAAATGTTTATTTTTAGCGGTTTAGTGAAATGTAGAACTAAATAGTTGTAAAATTCTTAGTATTTTTGTTTGCTTTCTAGATTTTATTTGATAAAATAATTTTATATCCGATAAATAAACTAAGATTTCGACAACTAACTAAAAAGGAGTGGTTTTAATGGCACAAAAACCAGTAGATAATATTACTCAAATTATTGGTGGTACACCAGTAGTTAAATTGAGAAATGTAGTAGATGAAAATGCAGCAGACGTTTATGTAAAATTGGAATATCAAAATCCAGGTGGTTCTGTTAAAGATAGAATTGCGTTAGCAATGATTGAAAAAGCAGAACGAGAAGGCAAAATCAAACCTGGCGATACAATTGTAGAACCAACAAGTGGTAATACAGGTATCGGTTTAGCGTTTGTATGTGCTGCTAAAGGATATAAAGCAGTATTTACAATGCCTGAAACAATGAGTCAAGAGCGCCGTAATTTATTAAAAGCATATGGTGCAGAATTAGTTTTAACACCTGGATCAGAAGCGATGAAAGGTGCAATTAAAAAAGCTAAAGAATTAAAAGAGGAACATGGTTATTTTGAACCGCAACAATTTGAAAACCCAGCAAATCCTGAAGTACATGAGTTGACTACAGGTCCTGAGTTATTACAACAATTTGAAGGTAAAAATATCGATGCGTTCTTAGCTGGTGTAGGTACTGGTGGTACGTTATCTGGTGTTGGTAAAGTTCTTAAAAAAGAATACCCTAATATTGAAATTGTTGCTATTGAGCCTGAAGCATCTCCAGTTTTAAGTGGTGGTGAGCCTGGTCCGCATAAATTACAAGGTTTAGGTGCTGGATTTATTCCGGGTACTTTAAATACAGAAATATATGATAGTATTATTAAAGTAGATAATGACACAGCGATGGAAATGTCTCGCCGTGTTGCTAAAGAAGAAGGTATTTTAGCAGGTATTTCATCTGGTGCTGCGATTTATGCCGCTATTCAAAAAGCGAAAGAGTTAGGTAAAGGAAAAACGGTGGTAACTGTATTGCCAAGTAATGGTGAACGTTACTTATCAACACCTTTATATTCTTTCGAGGACTAATTAGTATTAATTATATGAGTGAGCCATCCTTTGAGGGTTGCTTGCTCTTTTTTACTTTTTTATGGAGGCTTAATTCGAGTATTTATTTGATGAATTTAAACAGATACATGTCTATTGAAATATTTTTCTGAAAATACTACTTAGTGAATGTTAATATAATAGACGTACATATTAAACAGTATAAGTTAGAATATATAATTTTAACCGTACAGTTAAATTACATACATAATTAAAGGATGATTAAGATGACTAAAACAGAAATTATGGGCATATTAAATGTTACACCTGATTCATTTTCAGATGGTGGCAAATTTAACAATGTTGAATCTGCAATAAACAGGGTAAAATGCATGATGGATGAAGGTGTTGATATCATAGATGTTGGTGGTGTTTCGACACGACCAGGACATGAAATGATTACTTTGGAAGAAGAGTTGAATAGAGTTTTACCAGTCGTTGAGGCTATTGTTAATTTTAATGTGAAAGTTTCAGTTGATACATTTAGAAGTGAAGTGGCTGAGGCATGCTTGAAGTTAGGAGTAGATATGATTAATGATCAATGGGCAGGGCTCTACGATAACCGAATGTTTCAAGTTGTTGCTAAATATGATGCAGAAATAGTTTTAATGCATAATGGTAATGGTGAGCGCGATGAACCAGTTATTGAAGAAATGCTTACTTCTTTACTGGCCCAGGCGCATCAAGCTAAGCTTGCAGGAATTCATGAGGAAAAAATATGGCTTGATCCAGGAATTGGGTTTGCTAAGACTAGAAGTGAAGAAGCGGAAGTAATGGCAAGACTTGATGAGCTTGTAGCTACGGAGTATCCTATTTTATTGGCAACAAGTCGAAAACGATTCACAAAAGAGATGATGGATTATGATACAACGCCAGTTGAAAGAGATGAAGTGACTGCTGCAACGACAGCATATGGTATTATGAAAGGCGTTAAAGCTGTACGCGTACATAATGTTGGGCTAAACGCGAAACTAGCTAAAGGTATAGATTTTTTAAAGGAGAATGAAAATGGAAGACAAAATCTTTCTTAAAGGAATGCGTTTTTATGGATATCATGGTGCTTTATCAGCTGAAAATGAAATCGGACAAATTTTTAAAGTAGATGTAACATTGAAAGTGGATTTGGCTGAAGCAGGACGAACTGACAATGTTGTTGATACAGTTCATTATGGTGAAGTTTTTGAAGATGTTAAATTAATCATGGAAGGTGAACCAGTAAATTTACTTGAGCACCTGGCTGAACGTATTGCAAAACGAATAAATTCACAATATAATCTTGTAATGGAAACGAAAGTGAAAATCACTAAAGAAAACCCACCGATTCCGGGTCATTATGATGGAGTAGGTATCGAAATAGTGAGGGAGAATAAATGATTCAAGCATACTTAGGATTAGGTAGTAATATTGGTGATAGAGAAAGCCAGTTAAACGATGCTATAAAGATTTTGAATGAATATGATGGTATTAACGTATCTAATATTTCTCCGATTTATGAAACAGCACCAATTGGGTATACTGAACAACCTAACTTTTTAAATTTGTGTGTTGAAATTCAAACAACACTCACGGTATTACAACTGTTGGAATGTTGTTTGAAGACAGAAGAATGTTTACACCGTGTTAGAAAGGAACGATGGGGTCCTAGAACTTTAGATGTGGATATTTTGTTGTATGGAGAAGAAATGATAAATTTGCCAAAACTGTCGGTGCCACATCCGAGAATGAATGAACGTGCATTTGTTTTAATCCCATTAAATGATATAGCAGCAAATGTCATAGAACCACGTTCGAAATTGAAAGTGAAAGATTTAGTTTTTGTCGATGACAGTGTAAAGAGATATAAATAATGTATTGTTGAGAACATTCATATTTATTAGGAATAGATGATTGATTATTGGAGATGTTTCCGCATTTTGATTATCTCTAAATGCATTTGATTTCGAATTAGTATATGATGATTTAGTATGTGTTAGAATTAAGTTATTTCATAAAATCAAAGTAAGCAATATTTGATAAATTGCTGTAATTTATTCGGGCTTTTGTTGAAGTTTGTGGAAGATAATTTTTATACATTTACATAGGGTTGTATTAATGATAATCGTATTTTAAATGAATAAGTAATTCATAAACGAAAACAGAAATTACTTTATTACATTTACAACCTCTTGTAAAATTAAAAAAGTGATAAAATTGATGTTATGAATATAAGAAAACATGCAACATCATAACTTTAAGGTGTAATGGTTAATGATAAAGTATTAGAAACATCGAAAGAGATGTATGTTGAGCAAAAATGTCTGATATTTTATAAAACTTTAAAGGAAAATGTTTGAGTGTACCAGTTGGAATACTTAAGGATTACAACAAGTTAAAGGAGAGAAAGTTATGTCAGAAGAAATGAATGACCAAATGTTGGTTCGACGTCAAAAATTACAAGAATTATATGATCTTGGTATAGATCCGTTTGGTTCTAAATTTGACCGTTCAGGTTTATCTAGTGATTTGAAAGAAGAGTGGGACCAGTATTCTAAAGAAGAATTGGTAGAAAAAGAAGCGGATAGTCATGTCGCTATAGCTGGACGATTAATGACTAAGCGTGGTAAAGGTAAAGCAGGATTTGCTCACGTTCAGGATTTAGCTGGACAAATTCAAATTTACGTTCGTAAAGATCAAGTTGGCGATGACGAATTTGATTTATGGAAAAATGCTGATTTAGGCGATATCGTTGGTGTTGAAGGTGTAATGTTCAAAACAAACACTGGCGAATTATCGGTTAAAGCGAAGAAATTCACGCTACTAACTAAATCATTGCGACCATTACCGGATAAATTCCACGGTTTACAGGATATTGAACAGAGATATCGTCAAAGATATTTAGATTTAATTACGAACGAAGATAGCACTCGTACATTTATTAATCGTAGTAAAATCATTCAAGAAATGCGTAATTATTTAAATAATAAAGGTTTCTTGGAAGTAGAAACACCTATGATGCACCAAATTGCTGGTGGCGCAGCTGCTAGACCATTTGTAACACATCATAATGCATTAGATGCAACGTTATACATGCGTATTGCTATTGAGTTGCATTTGAAACGTTTAATTGTCGGTGGACTTGAAAAAGTATATGAAATTGGTAGAGTATTCCGTAATGAAGGTGTATCAACTAGACATAACCCTGAATTCACAATGATTGAATTATATGAAGCATATGCAGATTATCATGACATTATGGATTTAACAGAATCTATGGTGAGACATATTGCCAATGAAGTATTAGGTTCTGCAAAAGTACAATACAATGGGGAAACGATTGATTTAGAATCTGCTTGGACTCGTTTGCATATTGTTGATGCTGTAAAAGAAGCTACTGGTGTAGATTTTTATGAAGTTAAAAGTGATGAAGAAGCTAAAGCTTTAGCTAAAGAACATGGTATTGAAATTAAAGATACAATGAAATATGGTCATATTTTAAATGAATTCTTTGAGCAAAAAGTTGAAGAAACACTTATTCAGCCAACGTTTATCTATGGTCATCCGACTGAAATTTCACCTTTAGCGAAGAAAAATCCTGAAGATCCTAGATTTACTGATCGTTTCGAATTGTTCATTGTAGGTAGAGAGCATGCAAATGCATTTACTGAATTAAATGATCCTATTGATCAAAAAGGTCGTTTTGAAGCGCAACTTGTTGAAAAAGCTCAAGGTAATGATGAAGCACATGAAATGGACGAGGATTATATTGAAGCATTAGAATATGGTATGCCTCCGACAGGTGGTCTTGGTATCGGTATTGACAGATTAGTTATGTTATTAACTGACTCTCCATCAATCAGAGACGTATTATTATTCCCTTATATGAGACAAAAATAAATGACGTTGATTGTTAGTAAGAGCTCTCGTGTATACAACATGTGTATGCGAGGGTTTTCTTAATTATGGTAATTAGTTCGTGTTTGAATGTTTTTTATAGTAATAGTTAACGATAATGGTGCTATTTTTGAATGTTAAACAAGGTAGTTAGCTGATAGATGAAAATGACGATACGTATATAGAGTCGTTCTGATGAGAAATGTTAACGATAGACATTGAGATATCTTGTGACAAAAATTGCTATATTAGTATAATTTATCTTAATCAGCTATAAAAGTACTTTAAAATTGTATAGAATGTATATGGTTTTGTACATATGTGTATGATAGAATACTAAAAGTGTTATGAATTAGAGAGCACGAGAAATGTAAGTTATGAAGAACGAAAAAGTTGATTAAAAGTGTTGACTTTATTAATTGAATGAAGTAATATATAAAAGTCGTCAAAAACAGACGAATACACTAAAAGCTGATGTGACAAAGTTCACAACAAAGTGTAAAATTAACTATTGCACCTTATTAATTAAGCGTGTATCATAAATAAGTAAGTTATTTTGTCTGGTGACTATAGCAAGGAGGTCACACCTGTTCCCATGCCGAACACAGAAGTTAAGCTCCTTAGCGTCGATGGTAGTCGAACTTACGTTCCGCTAGAGTAGAACGTTGCCAGGCAAATGATAAATCGGAGAATTAGCTCAGCTGGGAGAGCATCTGCCTTACAAGCAGAGGGTCGGCGGTTCGAACCCGTCATTCTCCACCATTTATTCTTACATATTGCCGGCCTAGCTCAATTGGTAGAGCAACTGACTTGTAATCAGTAGGTTGGGGGTTCAAGTCCTCTGGCCGGCACCATCTTTTGAGCCATTAGCTCAGCTGGTAGAGCATCTGACTTTTAATCAGAGGGTCAGAGGTTCGAATCCTCTATGGCTCATTACGATTTAATTTTTATATTCAGCAAATAATGCAGAAGTAGTTCAGCGGTAGAATACAACCTTGCCAAGGTTGGGGTCGCGGGTTCGAATCCCGTCTTCTGCTCCATTATTTTGCCGGGGTGGCGGAACTGGCAGACGCACAGGACTTAAAATCCTGCGGTGAGAGATCACCGTACCGGTTCGATTCCGGTCCTCGGCACCATTTTAGCGCCCGTAGCTCAATTGGATAGAGCGTTTGACTACGGATCAAGAGGTTATGGGTTCGACTCCTATCGGGCGCGCCATTTTTAATCATTTGAATAACGGGAAGTAGCTCAGCTTGGTAGAGCACTTGGTTTGGGACCAAGGGGTCGCAGGTTCGAATCCTGTCTTCCCGATTACTTCTTAATTCCATTTTATGGGGGCTTAGCTCAGCTGGGAGAGCGCCTGCTTTGCACGCAGGAGGTCAGCGGTTCGATCCCGCTAGTCTCCACCATTTATTTTTACACGATGAACATTGAAAACTGAATGACAATATGTCAACGTTAATTCCAAAAACGTAAC
>NZ_PPQS01000031.1 GCF_002902405.1 Staphylococcus schweitzeri | reverse complement strand
AAACACAAAGAAAAATGGCTTGGCGAAGTGAAAACGTTTGAATCTGACGAAACGAGAAAAGAGCGCAACGAGTTTAGTAGAGCTAAATGAGTAAGCGAGAGCCGAAGAAGAGGAAAGAAGCAAGCGATTGTCACAAGTCAAGTAAGGTTCTTAGCGTGGATGGTAGCAGACTTACGTTCCGCTAGAGTAGAACGTTGCCAGGCAAGAAATGGATGCGATGAG
>NZ_PPQS01000030.1:6568-44610 GCF_002902405.1 Staphylococcus schweitzeri | reverse complement strand
TTAATATATGAATATGCAGTATTTAAAAAGCCAATGATTTTCTATGCATTTGATTTAGAAGATTACATTACAACGCGTGATTTCTATGAACCTTATGAATCATTTGTTCCAGGAAAAATTGTACAATCATTTGATGCCTTGATGGATGCCCTGGATAATGAAGATTATGAAGGAGAAAAAGTTATTCCGTTCTTAGATAAACATTTTAAATATCAAGATGGCCGATCAAGTGAACGTTTAGTTAGAAATTTATTTGGTAGCTAAGTTTATATATTGGTCACAGTGGGAGAGGTATAATGGTAAAATTTTCAGTAATAGTTCCGACATACAATTCAGAAAAATATATAACAGAATTGCTTAATAGCCTTGCGAAACAAGATTTTCCGAAAACTGATTTTGAAGTGATTGTTGTTGATGACTGTTCAACAGATCAAACGTTACAAATAGTTGAAAAGTATCGTAATAAACTGAACATGAAAGTAAGTCAACTCGAGACAAATTCAGGAGGTCCAGGTAAACCGAGAAATGTGGCGTTAAGACAAGCAGAAGGTGAATTTGTATTATTTGTGGATTCTGATGATTACATTAACAAAGAGACATTGAAGGATGCAGCAGCATTTATTGATGAACATAACTCTGATGTATTATTGATTAAAATGAAAGGTGTCAATGGTCGTGGTGTACCACAATCAATGTTTAAAGAAACAGCACCGGAAGTCACTTTGTTAAATTCAAGAATTATCTATACTTTAAGCCCAACCAAAATCTATAGAACAGCTTTACTAAAAGATAATGACATTTATTTTCCAGAAGAATTAAAGAGTGCAGAAGATCAACTTTTTACTATGAAAGCATATTTAAATGCGAATCGAATTAGTGTGTTAAGTGATAAAGCATATTACTATGCTACTAAACGTGAAGGAGAACATATGAGTAGTGCATATGTTTCGCCAGAAGACTTTTATGAAGTAATGCGATTGATTACATTAGAAATTCTAAACGCTGATTTAGAAGAATCACATAAAGATCAAATCTTAGCAGAATTTTTAAATCGTCATTTTAGTTTTTCACGTACGAATGGTTTTTCACTTAAAGTTAAGTTGGAAGACCAACCACAATGGATTAATGCGTTAGGTGATTTTATACAAGCAGTGCCTGAACGCGTAGATGCATTAGTGTTAAGCAAATTACGCCCATTATTACACTATGCGAGAGCCAAAGATATCGATAATTATAGAACGGTAGAAGAAAGTTATCGTCAAGGGCAGTATTATCATTTTGATATAGTAGATGGCAAATTAAATATTCAATTCAATGAAGGTGAACCATTCTTTGAAGGTATTGATATTGCTAAACCGAAAGTTAAAATGACAGCCTTTAAATTTGATAACCATAAAATCGTTACAGAACTAACTTTAAATGAATTTATGATAGGCGAAGGACATTATGATGTCAGACTTAAGTTACATTCACGAAACAAGAAACATACAATGTATGTGCCTTTAAGTGTTAATGCGAATAAACAATATCGTTTTAACATCATGTTAGAAGACATTAAAGCCTATTTACCTAAAGAAAAAATATGGGATGTTTTTTTAGAAGTCCAAATAGGTACAGAAGTATTCGAGGTTCGTGTAGGTAACCAACGTAATAAATATGCTTATCCTGCTGAAACAAGTGCATTGATTCATTTAAATAATGATTTTTATAGATTAACACCGTATTTCACAAAAGACTTTAATAACATTTCATTATACTTTACTGCTATTACATTAGCGGATTCAATATCAATGAAGTTAAAAGGTAAAAATAAAATTATCTTAACCGGTATTGATAGAGGTTATGTATTTGAAGAAGGTATAGCAAGTGTCGTACTAAAAGATGACATGATTATGGGAATGTTAAGTCAAACGTCAGACAATGAAGTGGAAATATTGCTTAGCAAAGACATTAAGAAGCGAGACTTCAAAAATATTGTTAAGATAAACACTGCACACGTAACTTATTCACTAAATAAATAATAAAATCCCTCAAATCTTTGTAAACTAACAGGATTTGAGGGTTTTGTTTTGCTGTTTATGACATGATTATGACATTTCCCCACTTTTCATTTTCATATACATTTAATTGTATACACTAGAAATGAGGAGGTTATATATCAATGATAAATAAAAATGACATAGTTGCAGATGTAGTAACTGATTATCCGAAAGCAGCTGATATTTTCAGAAGTGTGGGAATAGATTTTTGTTGTGGTGGGCAAGTAAGTATAGAAACAGCATCCTTAGAAAAGAAAAACGTGAATTTGGACGTGTTATTACAGCGTCTCAATGAAGTTGAACAAACGAATACACCAGGTTCGTTAAATCCTAAATTTTTAAATGTTTCGTCACTTATCCAATATATTCAATCAGCGTACCATGAACCTCTTAGAGAAGAATTTAAAAACTTAACACCTTACGTGACGAAGTTATCGAAAGTACACGGACCTAATCATCCATATTTAGTCGAGTTAAAAGAAATATATGATACGTTTAAAAATGGCATGTTAGAGCATATGCAAAAAGAAGACGACGTCGATTTTCCAAAATTGATTAAATTTGAGCAAGGTGAAGAAGTAGATGATATTAATGCAGTGATTAATGACTTAGTATCAGACCACATTGTAACGGGGCAATTGTTAGTAAAAATGAGTGAATTAACATCTAGCTATGAACCACCGATTGAGGCATGTGGCACTTGGCGACTTGTTTATCAAAGGTTAAAAGCACTTGAAGTATTAACACATGAGCACGTGCATTTAGAGAATCACGTATTATTTAAAAAAGTATCTTAAGTAAATATAAGTTAAATACGATTTAAAACTGTTGGCAAAATAAGGTCAGCAGTTTTCTTTATAATGAAAATAATGTAATGGCAGTTAAAAAACTTATTAATCAAGAGCAACTGATAGCTTAGAAAAAGAACTGATTTAAAATTTAGATGCTATAGATAATTAGATGTTAGCGTATTTTTTTAATAATTTATTCATGAATTTTACATGTACTATTGTGATAAAATAAACATAATTAAAAATTCACTGAGGTGCTGTCGTGCTATCGCTAACAATGTTATTACTTGAACGTGTAGGTTTAATTATTATTTTAGCCTATGTGTTGATGAATATACCGTATTTTAAAAATTTAATGAATCGTCGACGTACATGGAAAGCACGTTGGCAGTTATGCATCATTTTTAGTCTATTTGCTTTAATGTCTAATTTAACAGGTATTGTCATTGATCATCAGCATAGTTTATCTGGTAGCGTGTATTTTCGCTTAGATGATGATGTATCCTTAGCCAATACACGTGTGTTAACGATTGGTGTCGCAGGTTTAGTAGGTGGTCCCTTTGTAGGTCTATTTGTAGGTATTATTTCAGGGATTTTTAGAGTTTATATGGGTGGCGCTGATGCACAAGTTTATTTAATTTCTTCATTGTTTATCGGTATTATCGCTGGATATTATGGTTTACAAGCACAGAGACGTAAACGTTATCCAAGTATCGCGAAAAGTGCCATGATAGGTATTTTTATGGAAGTAATTCAGATGTTAAGTATCTTAACATTTTCACATGACAAAGCATATGCTATTGAACTTATTTCACTAATCGCTTTACCTATGATTATAGTGAATAGTGTGGGTACAGCTATTTTCATGTCTATTATTATTTCAACATTGAAACAAGAAGAACAAATGAAAGCTGTGCAAACTCATGACGTGTTGCAATTAATGAATCAAACATTACCTTATTTTAAAGAAGGTTTAAATAGAGAATCAGCTCAGCAAATTGCCATGATTATCAAAGATTTAATGAAAGTATCTGCAGTAGCGATTACTAGTAAAAATGAAATCTTATCTCATGTTGGTGCAGGCAGTGATCATCACATTCCAACCAATGAAATATTAACTAGCTTATCTAAAGATGTATTAAAATCGGGGCGTTTAAAAGAAGTGCATACAAGAGAAGAAATTGGCTGTAGCCATCCTAATTGCCCGCTTAGAGCAGCTATTGTGATACCACTTGAGATGCATGGTTCAATTGTGGGTACTTTGAAAATGTATTTTACTAATCCTAATGATTTAACATTTGTTGAGCGTCAACTAGCTGAAGGTTTAGCTAATATTTTTAGTAGTCAAATTGAGCTAGGCGAGGCAGAAACACAAAGTAAATTATTGAAAGATGCAGAAATTAAATCATTGCAAGCACAAGTTAGCCCACACTTTTTCTTTAATTCAATTAATACAATTTCTGCATTAGTTAGAATTAATAGTGAAAAGGCACGTGAATTATTATTAGAACTGAGTTACTTTTTCCGAGCAAACTTACAGGGATCAAAGCAACATACAATTACTTTGGACAAAGAGTTAAGTCAAGTTCGCTCATACTTATCATTGGAACAAGCACGATATCCAGGAAGGTTCAACATTAACATTAATGTTGAGGAGCGATATCATCACGTTCTCGTGCCGCCATTTTTAATTCAAATATTAGTTGAAAATGCAATTAAGCATGCGTTTACGAATCGAAAAAAAGGCAACGACATTGATGTGTCAGTTATTAAAGAAGATGCGTCACATGTTTGCATAATAGTACAAGATAATGGCCAAGGTATTTCTAAAGATAAAATGCATTTGTTGGGAGAAACATCTGTAGAATCAGAATCTGGAACTGGTAGTGCTTTAGAAAACTTAAACTTACGCCTAAAAGGATTATTTGGAAAGTCCGCAGCATTACAATTTGAATCGACATCAAGCGGTACCACTTTTTGGTGTGTACTTCCTTATGAAAGGCAAGAGGAGGAATAAATATGAAAGCGTTAATCATAGATGATGAGCCATTAGCGCGTAATGAATTGACCTATTTACTTAATGAAATTGGTGGATTTGAAGAAATCAATGAGGCGGAAAATGTGAAAGAAACATTGGAAGCATTACTTATCAATCAATATGACATTATATTTTTAGACGTGAATTTAATGGACGAAAATGGTATAGAATTAGGTGCTAAAATTCAAAAGATGAAAGAGCCACCTGCGATTATTTTTGCAACTGCACATGATCAATACGCAGTACAAGCATTTGAATTAAATGCCACAGACTATATTTTAAAACCATTTGGTCAAAAGCGCATTGAACAAGCAGTCAATAAAGTACGTGCGACCAAGTCGAAAGGTGACAATACCACGAGTGCAATTATTAATGATATGTCTGCGAATTTTGATCAAAGTTTACCAGTTGAAATTGATGATAAAATTCATATGCTCAAGCAACAAAATATTATCGGTATTGGTACGCATAATGGCATTACAACCATACATACTACGAATAATAAGTATGAAACAACAGAACCATTGAATCGTTATGAAAAAAGATTGAATTCATCATATTTCTTGCGCATCCATCGATCATATATTATTAATACAAAGCACATTAAAGAAGTGCAGCAATGGTTTAACTACACATATATGGTAATACTGACAAATGGTGTCAAAATGCAAGTTGGGCGTTCGTTTATGAAAGAATTTAAAGCGTCGATAGGGTTACTTTAACAGTAATCCTTTTTTTTATGCATTTTACCTATGATATTTTGTATTTCAGACTAAAATTCACGCAAATTCATGTAAGCCATCTATACTTTAGTTAAATCAAACGTAGGAGGCAATGGTCGTGAAACAACAAAAAGACGCATCAAAACCAGCTCACTTTTTTCACCAAGTCATTGTAATAGCATTAGTACTCTTTGTATCGAAAATAATTGAATCATTTATGCCAATTCCTATGCCTGCATCAGTTATCGGTCTAGTATTATTATTTGTTTTGTTATGTACTGGTGCTGTTAAATTAGGCGAAGTTGAAAAAGTAGGAACGACACTAACAAATAACATTGGCTTACTCTTCGTACCAGCCGGTATTTCAGTTGTTAACTCTTTAGGTGTTATTAGTCAAGCACCATTTTTAATCATCGGGTTAATTATCATCTCAACAATACTATTACTTATTTGTACTGGCTATGTCACACAAATTATTATGAAACTTACTTCGAGATCTAAAGGTGACAAAGTCACAAAAAAGCTCAAAATAGAGGAGGCACAAGCTCATGACTAACCATTTAGCATTGAACACACCCTATTTCGGAATTTTGTTATCCGTTATACCATTTTTCTTAGCGACGATATTATTTGAAAAAACAAATCGTTTCTTCTTATTTGCACCGCTATTTGTCAGTATGGTATTTGGTGTGGCATTCCTCTATTTAACAGGTATTCCATATAAAACATACAAAATAGGTGGAGACATTATTTTCTTCTTCCTAGAACCAGCGACAATTTGTTTTGCGATTCCTTTATATAAAAAGCGTGATGTACTAGTTAAGCATTGGCATCGTATCATCGGAGGTATTGGTATTGGTACAGTTGTAGCGTTATTAATTATTTTAACTTTTGCGAAATTAATACAATTTGCGAATGATGTTATTTTATCAATGTTACCACAAGCAGCAACAACAGCGATTGCGTTACCAGTATCAGCTGGTATCGGTGGTATAAAAGAATTAACATCATTAGCAGTTATTTTAAATGGTGTCATTATTTATGCCCTAGGTAATAAATTCTTGAAGCTTTTCCGAATTACTAACCCTATTGCCCGAGGATTAGCACTTGGAACAAGTGGTCACACATTAGGTGTAGCACCAGCAAAAGAATTAGGACCTGTAGAGGAATCAATGGCAAGTATTGCTTTAGTACTTGTTGGTGTGGTTGTTGTAGCAGTTGTGCCTGTCTTTGTAGCAATATTCTTCTAATAATTAAAACCTAAGCAAGATAATAGCAATTTGAGCCATTGTTATTATCGTAAAAAAGCGTCTATGCTCCGGTTTATAACTGGAATATAGACGTTTTTATGTATGTATTATTTTTTACTAGGAATATAAAAATGTGCGTTGCGATAATGGAATACAATGTCGGAGGAGTCGAAAGGTGTACCAGTCATTGTATAAAATGTTTGATGATAACGTAAACAAGGTTCGCCCTTCGATAATTGTAGTAAATTAGCTTCTTCTACATCGAGTTTATCAACGTTAAAGAAAATGTCTGAAAAGCCGATACGTAGCTTCATTTGTGATTCTAAATAGTCAAATATAGAACCTTTAGCAATATCAGCAGTTAAATATTTAATAATAGCTTTATGATAATAAGAATACTCAATACATAAAATGTCATTATCTACATAACGTAATCGCTTTAAATAGTAAACAGTCTCGCCCTCATTTAACTGTAATTCCTCTTTTACAGATTGAGGCGGCGTATGTATTTCCTCGAAAGCTAGTATCTTACTTGTCATACGGTCTTCACCTAAACTTTTAGAAAACCCATTCGTTTTAAAAACATTAATACGATTTGCATCCTTAGTATTTCTAACATAAATGCCACTACCTTGTGCTTGATATATCATTCCATCTTGTTCTAATAATTCTAATGCTTTGATGATTGTACTTTTACTAACTTGATAACGTTCTTTTAACTGAGTTACACTTGGTAATTTATCGCCAGGTTTGAAATTAGATTGATGTATAAATACATTAAGTTGTTTAGCAATATGTTCATACTTTAGCAATATTTTATCCTCATTTCATTTTCAATTGTGATTATTATAGCATGAAATATTATAAATGTATCGGTATTTACAAATTGAACCGGTACAATTATACTTAAATTAAGTAAACGATTTCACGTTTTCATAAGGGGGATAATAATCATGAGTAATGCACATATCGAGCAAGCACAAGATATTCTTACAGCTGTTGGTGGCGTTGAAAATGTGATTAATGTTTCGCGAGATACAAAACGTATAATGATTCAAATGAATCATGCTATTCCTTCTACTGCAAATGAAGTAAAGCAGATAGCTGGTGTGAAAGCTATTGAGGAAAATGATGAGCAGTTTATCATCATGTTTAAAGAAAATGTTGAAGATATTTATAAACAGCTACAGCTATTAATTGAGAAAGACAAATCTCAATCAGATTCAGAAAATAATAACGCGAAAACTCAAGAGACCAAGCAAACAGCAACTATAAAAGTGACAACACCTATATTAGTAAAAGCCCCAATTGCAGGACGTCGTATTTTGCTAAAAGAAGTTAGAGATTCAATTTTCAGAGAAAAAATGGTAGGCGAAGGGTTAGCGATTAAGGCGCATGATATGTCTAAAATCATATCTCCGTTTACTGGTACAGTTTCAATGACAGTACCAACCAAGCATGCCATTGGAATTCATTCAGAAGAAGGTGTTGACTTAGTCATTCATATTGGAGTCAATACAGTTAAACTAAACGGTGAAGGGTTCGAATGTCTTGTGAATCAAGATGACTATGTTAATAAAGGTCAAATACTTTTAAAATTTAATCAAAATTATATTGAACAACAAGGTTATAATTCAGACGTTATTGTTGTGATTAGTAATTCTTCAGACTTTGGCAAAGTTGAACTAACAATGAATGAAATTATAACGACTGAAGATGTTATTTTTAAAATATTTAAAAATTAGGAGTGTATTGTAATGAAAATGAAATTACCTAAAAACTTTATGTGGGGTGGTGCACTAGCTGCGAATCAATTCGAAGGTGGATATGATAAAGGTGATAAGGGGCTAAGTGTCATTGATGTTATGACTAGTGGTGCACATGGCAAACCTCGTCAAATTACTGATTTCATTGATCCGAATCAGTATTATCCCAATCATGAAGGTATTGATTTTTATCACCGATATAAAGAAGATATTGCTTTATTTAAAGAAATGGGATTGAAATGTTTACGTACGTCTATTGCATGGACACGTATTTTTCCAGATGGTGACGAAGAAACACCTAATGAAGAAGGCCTTGCGTTTTATGACAATTTCTTTGACGAACTGATTGCGCAAGGAATAGAACCTGTTGTGACGTTATCACATTTTGAAATGCCACTTCATTTAGCGAAAAATTATGGTGGTTTTAGAAATAGACAAGTGGTGGATTACTTTGTACGATTTGCGCGAGTAGTATTTGAAAGATATAAAGATAAAGTGACATATTGGATGACATTTAATGAGATTAATAACCAAATGGATACGTCAAATCCTATCTTTTTATGGACGAATTCGGGTGTGACTTTATCTGTGGAAGATAATGCAGAAGAAGTGTTGTATCAGGTGGCACATCATGAATTGTTAGCAAGTGCTTTAGCTGTCAAAATTGGTAAAGAAATAAATCCTAAATTTAAAATTGGCACAATGATTTCACATGTACCGATTTATCCATATTCGTGTCATCCAAAAGATATGATGGAAGCACAAAGTGCAAATCGCTTAAGATTCTTTTTCCCAGATGTTCAGGTGAGAGGGTATTATCCTGGATATGCTAAAAAAATGTTTTCACGAAAAGGGTATGACATTGGATGGCAAGAAGGGGACGACAAAATTTTACGAGATGGTACAGTAGATTACATCGGTTTCAGTTATTATATGTCTACAGTTGTTAAACATGATGCTGATGCTACAGTTGTAAATAACATCGTCAATGGCGGTCTAAACAACTCCGTTGAAAATCCACATATTGCGACAAGTGATTGGGGATGGGCTATTGATCCAGACGGGTTAAGATATACACTTAATGTATTGTATGAACGTTATCAATTACCACTTTTTATTGTTGAAAATGGATTTGGAGCTGTCGACGAAGTAATAGATGGGCGCATTCACGATGATTATCGTATTGAATATTTAAAAGCACACATTGCAGCAGCAATCAAAGCAGTAGACCAAGATGGTGTAGATTTAATAGGTTATACACCGTGGGGAATTATAGATATTGTCTCATTTACAACTGGTGAAATGAAGAAACGTTATGGTTTGATTTATGTGGATCGAGATAATGAAGGGCATGGCACAATGGAAAGATTGAAAAAAGATTCTTTTTATTGGTATCAACAAGTAATAGCAACGAATGGAGAGAAACTATAAATTTATGATATATGCATAGCTATTGGTACAATGACGTGACTTTATGAAAAAAATACCACTAACTATGCAAGAATATTGGGTTCGTTATCTTTTATGAGCTTGGGACATAAATCAATGAAATGCTCCCTTCAAAGTAGACATTTAAAAAATGAAAACTTTGAAGGGAGCATTTCACAATGTCTCAGGAGCTACAATGTTATATTAGCAGTATTCGACTGAATAAACATGCGCTTGTAACAAGCTTTTATAATACTAGTCAACATTGCCGAGGGTGGACCCTAAACATAGAGAATTTCTTTTCGAAATTCTACAGACAATGTAAGTTGGCTGGCCCCAACACAAAAGCTGTGGGTAAATGCGTAAGAACCATTACATAATAAATCATTAGTTGTTCTTTACAATTTCTGTCTCTTACTGCTTTTTTAATACATAAAAAACGCAATTGTCTCGATAATTTGTAGAGATTAACCCAGAAAAAATACCTTGTTAATCGGTGGTAACAATAGGAATAAGTGGATAATTAGTACCGGAAAATGCTTAAAGTCAAACATAGATACAACCGTGTAGTTAGGGCGTAATATTTAATGTTGTTTTTTAGCGACAAAAGTAATGTAATTCAAATCTTTACGCAATTTAGTCATAGCTTTAAACATTTGACCAAACATCGAACGATTTTCTTTGTTTAAAGCATTTTTAATGATTTTTAAGGTTCCAAAAATACCTTCGTCATAAATCAATCCTTTTGGTGTCATTAAACTCATCGGACCATTATGATAGTATACATCGTTAAAACCAGCTTGGTAATATAAATCCAACCATCCAAGTTTCGTTTGTGGTGATACATTGACATTAATTGCGGCAGACAATGATTTAACCACATGTGTGGCATGTATTTCATTGATGATGGCGATATCATGTGTTAGTAAGATACCACCAGGCTTTAAGACTCTGTAATATTCACGTAAAGCTTTTTCCTTTGCAGTAATTGGTAACATCGTTAACATTGCTTCATTTAGAACAATATCGAATTGATTGTCATCAAAGGGCAATTTAATAGCATTCGCTTGTTGTACTTGAATATATGATTCAAGACCCGCTGCGGAAATCTTTTTCTTTGCTAGTTCTAATGCTTTCTTGTTTATATCCACACCTTGAATGTGACAGCCGAATGTTTGAGCTAGATAAATGGATGTTGTGCACATATTACATGCTACTTCTAACACTTGTGTGTCTTCTGAAAATTCCCCTTGCTGTATTAACCAATCTGTTGCTGCTTTACCACCAGGGCGTAGTCGTGTTTTTCCTAATTTAGCTAAAAATGTATGACCAGCTTCTTTGGACATAAAATAACCTCCTTTTTAATTGATAATAATTATCATTAATATAGCATATTTATAGATGATAAATTGGAAGATAGAAAGATGACAAAAAATTGTCATTATATTTATAACAACATGAGTTGTTAGGCTTAGATGTTGTATAGAATTTTTTTGTTATATAGGATTAAAAAAGCATAGTTGTGATATAAGAATGTATCATGCTACAGGCTGAGCATTTATATCACAACTATGCTTAATAAATTTATACTTTATTTTTAACTTCTTCTAAAAGAGGAATTGACGCTTGAGAACCATGTCTTTGAACAGTAAACGAACTGGCTTTGTTACCGAAGTCTATAGCTTCTTCTAAATTATCTTGAGACTTATTTAAACGACTAATGAAAGCACCGATAAATGTATCACCAGCAGCAGTAGTATCGATAGCTTTAACTTTATAAGCCTGAATTTGTTGGCTATGGTCTTGTGTAGCAAAATATGTACCTTGTTTACCTAATGTAATTAAAACAGTTTTGATACCTAGAGATAAAAAGTAATCTGCATTGGCTTGCATGGATGCTTCATCTGTTACTTTGATACCAGATAATAATTCAGCTTCTGTTTCATTCGGAACGATGATATCAATTAAAGATAACAGTTTTTCAGGCAATGGTTTTGCTGGTGCGGGATTTAACACCGTTGTTACACCATGTGCCTTTGCAATTTCAAATGCAGAAGTAATTGCAGGTATCGGCACTTCTAATTGTGCAACGATAAAGTCCGCTTTAACAATTGCATCCTTTGCTGTTTTGACATCTTCGGGTGTTATTGTCATATTTGCGCCACCGTAAACATAGATAGTATTTTGACCTTCAGCATTAACAGTAATGAATGCTTGACCGGTTTTAGCTTCATCAGTTTTGATAATGTATGATGTATCTATATTTGCCTCTTTAAAATCTTCTAAGATGAAATCAGCAACACCATCATTTCCTATTTTAGTAATAAATGTTGTATCTGCTTGCATACGTGCAGTTGCAATCGCTTGGTTAGCGCCTTTACCGCCACCAAATGCTTTTTGAGCTTCTTCAACATGTAAAGTTTCTCCTGGTTGCGCATATCTTTCAACAGTTAAAAATTGATCTACGTTCGTAGAGCCTAAAATAACAACTTTATTGGTCATTGTATGACTCCTTTCAACTTTAAATTTTTAAAATGTAACATTTGATTCTAAGGCGATATTGGAATAAGGTGTTATTTCACCAGTGCGAATATTGCCTTTATTTAATGGATGCGTTAAATTTGCTTTCATGTCTTCGTGAGGAATGAAAACAATATCTATATCAGATGAAAGCAATTGTTTAATTTGTTGCAATTGTTCAGGGTTATGTTCCTTAATTTCTTCAGCTAAGTAAATTTTTTGAATTTCCATTTCTTCCAATACTGTAGCTAATACATCGATAAAGCGTGGTAAATTTTTTGTGACAGCTAAATCAATACGACGATGATCATTTGGAATTGGCATACCAGCATCGTTGATTGTTAATAAGTCAAAATGTCCGATTGTCGCAATTGATTTCGATATATGTTCATTTAAAACGCTCGATTTTTTCATGAAATTAACACTCCTTATTTTATAAATACTGTGACAGAAGCGGCTACTAAAATGAGTACTAAGCCAATAATTGTAATGACCATTTCTTTTGATGTTTTATGTTGTTTTAAGAAATATATACCAGTTAATGTTGCGAGTACAACAGATGTTTGAGAAAGAATAAAGCCAGTCGCTAAACCGTTCATATCAGGTTGAGCAGAAATTAAATATGTTAAGGCACCAAATGCAAAGAAAAATCCTGAAATAATTTGTAACCATGTGATTTTGTTACGGAAAGGATTTTCTTCCTTCATATTCATTAGTCCATAAATAACTGCAACTAAGACCATACCCATAGCTTGAGGTAAAAAGGCGGTTAATCCATTAATTGATGTTGCTTGTGGTGCTGCAGAATATAACCAGTATCCAAATTCACCAATTAACAAAAGTATAACTGCACGACGTAAATTTTTAGCATTACCAGCTTCTTTACGTTCGCTCCAAACTGTCATACGCGCACCAATTAAGATAACGATTAAAGCAGTGAATCCAATGATTTTATGACCAATGCCTGGCCAATTTCCTAATGCAAAAACACCCCATAAAGATGCACCTAATAATTGAAATGCTGTTGTAACAGGCATAGCACGAGAGGAACCAACAAGTTCAAATGCCTTAAATGTAATAATTTGTCCAAAGCCCCAACCAGCACCGGATAAAATGGCAAACAGTAAATTTGCTCCAGTAGGAAAGCCACTCGAAGTAACCATGGCTAAAATAATAGCGAATATTAATGTACCTACAGTGGCACCGATAATTTGATTTACAGGTTTACCTCCGAATTTAGATGCAACTGTCGGGAAGAAACCCCAACCGATTAAAGGTCCCAATCCAATAAGTAAAGCAACAATGCTCATGTTATACACCTCACGATTTAATTTTAGTAAAACGTTTTACCAGTGCCATCGTAACACTTTTAATTGCAAAATGCATGCGTTTTCATAAAATGTTAATAACGTTTAATTCATATTTCGAATTTTAATGAATATCGTTTAAATTTTAGAATGACTTTATAGAAAGTAAAATCCCTCAACGTTAAATCAACGGTAAGGGAAAAGGATTCAAAAATATATCGCATGTACACTATGAATGTGCATTTAGTGCTAAATAGTTGAAGAGGTCGTGGATCTAATTTTTAATGTCGTCGGAAGTTCAATCATTTCAATTGTCTTATCTAACTGTTGTAAACGTTGAAGTAATAAATTTAAAGACGTTTTACCAATTTCAGTAATTGGTTGAGCTATTGTAGTCAATGGTGGTGTGACATAAGCAGCATAGTCGATGTCATCATAACCTATCAATGAGATATCTTTCGGAATATTAATTCCATGTTCGATTAAACCACGCAAAATACCAATGGCGAGTTCATCGTTAATAGCAAATATCGCAGTAGCAGGATTAATCATAATGTCATCAACGATAGTTAGACCACCATGCTTAGATAGCTCTGTATGAATGATTTTGGGTTCGGATAATTGATGCGCGTGTAAAGTATCAATAAATCCGTTAACACGTGCAGACATATTTGCCATCATGTTATATGGTGCAACAATTGTCATATTTTTGTGGCCTAATCTTATTAAATGTTGTGCTGCAAGTTGTCCGCCTTGATATTCATTTGTGCGTACAAAATCAGTATAACCTTGATGGTCATTTTGATCGAGAACAACATATGGAACATGGTGCTTTTTTAAATAATTATCAAGTGTATCAGGAGAAGCAATATATTGCGCAATGATCAAGCCGTCTATACCGCGTTCAATTAAATGTTTAACATTATTATATAATTCGTGCGCTGTAGACGTTAAAAAACATAAATCAACATCTGATGGTTTATAATCATGGATACTTTGCATGAGTGATGAGAAAAATGGATTTGTTAAGCTCGGGAGAATGACACCAATAGTTCGAATCTTACTACCACGTAATTGTTTGGCATGTTTATTAGGAGCATAGCCTAAACGTTCTGAAACAGCATGTACGTTTTTTATCGTTGTTGCTGAAAACCTACTATCATTATGATTTAAAATATGTGACACAGTAGTAACAGATACACCAGCTTCTTTGGCAACATCTTTAATTGATATTTTTTTCATCATCGATTCCTTCTCTTTGTTTTGTAATTAATCTTTTAAATATATACCCAATTATTATATTTATCATATCATGAGAAAACATTCGATAACATACGTAAGCATACATCGCTTATTTTCAATTAATGAGGTTGAATATAGTATTGGAAAAATGATTAAAAAGTTTAGAAATATGAAAAAGCGGCATACTAGAAATGCATATAAATGATCAAGCTATTATTTGTATATACTAACTTTTGGATTTTGAAAAAAGTGTTAAAATATATAATAAAATAATGTATATTTAACTATGTAAGATGAGTGTTTAGTTATTGAAAAAGAGTAGTCACAATCGAAGAGAGGATGTTTTTAAATGCAATTCAAATTAAAAGAAGAAGAGATTATTAGTTTTTTAGAATTGAAATATCCAGAAAAAGAGTTCGAATATGGTCGTTTGCTAGTTGGACAACATAAACGTGAGGATTTATGTGTTTATTATTTTGGGGATACATTTTTAATGTGCACGATTATTTCATTCAAGACATTTGAAATTAAAGAAACAGTAGAATTATCATATGAACCTGTAAGTCGAATTGTGTTGAAAGACGGATGGTTGTTCAGAAAAATGAGAATTGAAACGCCTGACAAAGTATTAAAGTATGGCACATCACGATTAATGTTAACTGATTTTCAAAAAGAGAATTATGATAAATATATTCAAGGTCAGAAACAACGCATTATATTTGAAAATGGCCATTTTGTATAAATTGATAGTGAATATAATTAGTGTAAGCGAAGAACAGAGAAAAATGTTCTTCGCTTATTTTTATGGAATTTGATGAGTATCATTTTAAAGTGATACAGATATTTCGAAACATGAATCTTCTATTATATTTATGATTTAACTGTTTTTGGAATGATCATGTATGCAGATAAAGAGCCAAGGATCATCAATATAATGCTGACTAAAAATGTTACAGTTGCAGCTACACTAGGTGTATAGTTTAGTTGTAACATACTGAATACTGTTGTACTTAACGCTATACCAAAAGCACCACCTAATGTACCACTCATTTTATATAATCCTGTAGCTAAGCCAACTTTTTCATTTGGCATACTAAAAATTGCAATCGTAAGTCCAGGTGTTGCTACTAAACCATTACCTATAGCACATATGACGAAACCAATTACAACTGAAATGACATATTGTGATGCCGATAATTGAGTCATGCTAATAATAGTGATGCCGATGACAGGGAACATTGGACCAATGATGAGCATCAACTTGCCACCGAAACGTAATGTTGCTTTTTCGCCTAACCGAATCATCGCAACGGCTACAATGGCATAAGGTAAAGTAACTAAACCAGATTGAGCAGCAGATAATCCAAGATGGGTTTGTGCATATATAAAGAAGACAACCGTTACACCCAGACCACTGTTTAAAACAAAATTATTTAAAAATGCACCAATAAACGGACGGTTGTGAAATACTGCAAAATCAATAAATGGTGTTGTATAACGGCGTTCAATGATAATAAATATAATTGTAGAGATAACAAATATACCAAGACAAATATATGAAAATGTACTAAACCAACCTTGTTCAAAACCTTGGGTTAATAGCAATGTGAAGCTTCCAATCATTACAGCAAAAACGGTCATCCCCTTATAATCAAAAGGATGATGGGTACGATGTTGTCTTACTTTTTCAGATGTTCCTTTAAGAAGCAGTATGGCGATTAAAGCTATTACGATACTTATAATGAAATTAGTTTGCCAACCGAAATTTGTGGCAATAAAACCGCCAATGACACCTGCTAGACCGATACCGCCCACTGTACTAATCATTAAGTAACTAATGGCACGTCTTAAATGATCGCCTTTAAATTGATTATTTAAAACACCTACTGTTGAAGGTAATAAGATAGCTGCTGATAGACCTTGTAAAATTCTACCCAAAATTAAAAGGGCGGTTATGTCCGAAATTATTAACAGAATAGAACCAATAATGCTGACTATGAGTCCAATGTATGTCATTTTTAATTGTCCAATTTTATCAGCTATGTCACCCGCTGCTACCATAAAAATGCCAGTGGCAAAAGAAGTTAAACTAATCGATAAATTTAAAATGGCAGGTGACGTATGATATGTTTGACCAACGAGTGGTCCTATATTAATAAATGATTGTGCAAACAACCAATATGTTAATGCAGATAACATAATCGCAATAATAATATGACTGCGTGTTGAAGATTGTGTGTGATTCACAGATGTCACTCCTTGTAAAAATTAAGTATAGAAAGTCATGCTTCTAAGCTTGGAAATATGAATTTAAATATTCGCTTATAAATTAGTCATGATTTCCTACATATCATACCATAGTTATTGAGAATGAATATCAATTAATTGCTTGCAGGCATAATTTTTTATAGTATGTTTTAGTGAAGTAGCTTTATTTTGAGACATTTTAAATAATTAAAGATAGTAGAGGAGTGAGAACAATGTGCACAGGATTCACAATACAAACCTTAAATAATCAAGTACTTCTTGGACGCACGATGGATTATGATTATCCGTTAGATGGTTCACCAGCAGTGACACCTAGAAATTACCATTGGACATCACGTACAGGAACAACAGGTCAAACTAAATTCGGTTTTATTGGTACTGGGACAAATATGGAAGGTTTTATTTATGGAGATGGTGTTAATGAGCATGGCGTTGCCATTTCAACGCAGTATTTCCGAGGTTATAGTTCATATGCTTCTGCTCATAAAACAGGAGCGATGAATATTACACAAAATGAAATTGTGACATGGATTTTAGGATATACAACGAGTATTGAAGATATTAAACAACAAGCTTCTCAAATTAATGTTGTTGCAGTTTATTTAAATGATATTGGTGAAGTGCCCCCGTTACATTATCATGTTTCTGATAAAACAGGACACTCAGTAGAAGTTTCGTTTGCAAATGGTAAAGTAGTTGTAACAGATAATCCTATTGGTGTATTAACAAATCATCCAGATTTAGCATGGCATTATAACAATTTAAGACAATATATTAATGTTTCTCCTTATCCATCTTCATCAAAATTACTGGAAGATGTAACAGTTGAACCTTTAGGTAATGAATCAGGCACATTTGGATTGCCAGGCGGATTTACTTCTACAGAACGTTTTGTACGTATGGCATTTATGAAATCACATATATCTCAGAATAATGATAAAGAGACGGATTTAATGAATGCATTTTATTTATTAGATGCAGTTAACATTCCTGTAGGTATTGTTCGTCCACATGATGCTGATAGTCATTATACGATGTATCAAACGGTTATAAATTTAACTACAAGGACGTTGTACATTAAATATTATGGAAGTAATGAAATTGTAGAACTTAAACTTACGGATGATTTAATTCGTAAAAAGGACATGACAATTTTTAATCCAGAAACTCATTTAGTTGTAAAAAAGTTGAATGAAGATTATTAAATTAAATATAACAATTTGGTGATTTGCAAATTTGAAGTAAATATTGCTTTATTTATAAGCGTATGATGATACTAAATTCTTACGCTTATTTTTGTGCGATTTAGAAATGGAGATATGTCAATTTATTATCAATACGTATATTTTTTGTAATAGTGTTGCAATGAGTTTGGTAAAACATTTCTGTAATATTAAAAAGTTTGAAAATGTGGCTTAAACACTTTACTAGATAGTTTGATTATTTTAGTATGTGCATTACAGTTTATTTGAAAACTAACATTAACTTTAATGGAGGATGTTTTATACATGAAAAAATTAACGGCAGCAGCAATAGCAACGATGGGCTTCGCTACATTTACAATGGCACATCAAGCAGATGCAGCAGAAACGACAAATACACAACAAGCACATACACAAATGTCAACACAATCACAAGACGTATCTTATGGTACTTATTATACAATTGATTCTTATGGGAATTATCATCACACGCCAGATGGTAACTGGAATCAAGCAATGTTTGACAATAAAGAATATAGTTATACATTGGTAGACGCACAAGGGCATACACATTACTTTTATAACTGTTATCCAAATCATGCAGATGCTAACGGAAGCGGTCAAACATATGTGAATCCGGCAACAGCAGAAGATAACAATGACTACACAACGAGTCAAAGCCAACAACATATTAATCAATATGGTTATCAATCAAATGTTGGTCCAGATGCGAGCTATTATTCACAGAACAATAATGGTCAATCATATACGCGTCATGATGGCAATGGAGAAGTCAATTATCCTAATGGCACATCGAAGCAAACAACAAATCAAAATGGTGGATCTGCAAGTAAAGCGTCAGCAACTGGACATGCCTCAGATGCAAGCTGGTTAACTAGTCATAAACAATTACAACCTTATGGACAATATCATGGTGGTGGTGCGCATTACGGGGTAGACTATGCAATGCCTGAAAATTCACCTGTATACTCACTTACTGACGGTACAGTAGTACAAGCAGGTTGGAGTAACTATGGTGGCGGTAATCAAGTGACGATTAAAGAAGCGAACAGCAATAACTACCAATGGTATATGCATAATAATCGTTTAACTGTTTCAGCGGGTGATAAAGTCAAAGCTGGCGACCAAATTGCATATTCAGGTAGCACTGGTAACTCAACAGCACCTCACGTACACTTCCAACGTATGTCTGGTGGAATAGGCAATCAATATGCAGTAGACCCAACGTCATACCTACAAAGTAGATAATAAAGTAAAACCCAAGTTACGATATCATACGCAACTTGGGTTTTTTCGTTTTAATAGTAAGTATATGTCCATTGCTTTTCATCTAAAACATGCTGATAAAAAGGGTCTTGGCCAATTAATTTGATATCATCTGCAAGTGCTTCAACCTCATCTAAATGATGGGTAGTTAATATAATTAAGCATTTAAATTTCATAATGTTAAGTAATTGGTGAATATCATGTCTAGATTTTAAATCAATACCAACCGTAGGCTCATCTAAAATAAGAATTCGTGGTTGTCCTAATAAACCAACTAATATATTAATTTTACGTTTATTTCCACCAGATAATGTAGATACTTTTATAGATGTATCATCAAAGTTTAATTGTTGTAAATATTCATTGATAGTTGTATCGTTAATGGGATTTTTACAAAGTGATTTAAAGAATTTAATATTTTCAGCAACTGTCATATGCTCAAATAATGCAATGTCTTGTGGCACATAACCGATATGATTTTGAATTTGTCTTTGATTCCATTTTTCGCCGAAATAGTTAATCGTTCCATCGTTAGCTTTTTCAATACCAGCAATCATACGAAGTAATGTTGATTTTCCAGCGCCATTATCACCAAGTAATACTGTTAAACGATTACTATCAAAGGACATGGTTAAATGATTGAAAATCTGTTTGTTACGGTAACGCTTTGAAAGGTTATTAATTTCTATCATCAGTTACGCTCCTTTACATGAAAATGGTCAAGTATACGATACCCATAGCAAGTGCATATATAAATGTCATGAATAATCGATGACTTATTGTTTGAATATGGAATAAGATAAAGACAATACCTATCTCATAAATCAATATAAGTAATAGTGATTTTAAGTAAAATATTAAGCTGAGTGATTGGGACAAGTATAGACTAACTGCCAATAGTACCAACAATAACAAGATCGTATGTGTCGTTACATAAGTACTATATAGTTTGAAACGACTTAAATGATATTGTGATAATCGTTGCAATGCTGATTGTTGGTTTAAACGATAATGAAGTACAACTTGAACCGCGCTAACAAATAAAATAGCTGCAAAGATTAAACTGATTGAAATAGAGTGTTGTGCTTGTTTAGTCAGCGATACAAATTTGATTTTAGATTCAGGTGTATGTTTATGATAGGACTTATTGATAGCTGTTATAGATTGATGATGTTTCATATCCTCAAGGTGTTCATAAATAATATTAGGAATTTGCTGTTCATATAATGAACTACTGACAATTTCTACAGCAATACCACCGATAAAATCATCTCTACCATATAACTTTATGGTTTCTTTTAAACGGTTCTCTTTTAATTTTTGAGAGAAACCTTTAGGAATTTGCATACTTAAAATAGCTTCCTTTTTAGTAACATCATCTTCAATATAGCTTTCATCTTCATCGACTTTGTTAACAGTTACATAATCAGATTGTTTAATTTTATTTATTAATGATTTTGAAGCAGTAGTTTGGTCTAAATCTTGAATAGTAATAGGTATTTTGAAATTTTCATGCGCCACACGATAACCAAAACTGCATAGTAAAAGTGCAATTAATATGATTGCAACTAACATGATGTATTGTAGCCATTGCTTGAACACCACAAGATGTATATAAGGTTTCATTGACGATACCTCCAAACCAATACAGCTAAATTAATAATTATCAGTGCGATGAGGCTAAGATAGAAACTAGGGTGTAGTTCTAAAATATAGTTGTTTAAAATAATTTCTAATAATTGATTCGTTACAATAGCAAATGGTTGAATAGTAAAAATACCGTTTGCTACGTGCTGTAGAAAAATAGTAGGTACAGTCATGCCAGATAGCATCAAAACCATAATAGCTAACATGATTTTACAAATACCATTCATCAAGTCAGTCGTTAAGAGTTCAATCAGCAGCAAACACAGTATTAAAAAAGTGACATAATAGCTTAAATGGATAGCTAATGTCGGCCAATTATATAATTCAAATGTATTTGAAATACTATACATGATCCAAACTACGCCGACGATGCTCCATAACATAGTATAAAACCATGTAATAAACACACGAATGATTAACAAACGTTCTTTAGAAAAATGAAACATTTTCAATCGCTCTTTCAATACAGTATCTTGATTCATTTTCAAAACTGTAAATAAAGATAGTGCAAAGATGAATATCGCTGCTAAAAATCCTGTAATTGCATAATAACTGCCCGTATCGTATAAATGAATCGGTTCTAAGTTAAATGCACCTGAACGGTTTAATCCTGTAATCAGCAAATCTGTCATTACATTAATACTGTCAGAATGTGATGCTTTCGGTGCTAAGTCTTGAAAAGCTAAAATACCACCCATCGATAGCATAAGACGTTGGTACACAGAATCTGTTAACTGTGACAATACAACACTTTTCATGGATTGTTGATCATATGTATATACTGAAATTGGTAGTTCGCCTTGTTTATAAAAAGCCCTTGTCATACCTTTATCAAACACAAAATAGCCTTGAAGTTTATGTTGTTTTAACAAAGTATGTGCTTGTTTATTATCATAAGCTTTAATGCTCACATTTTTACCTAAATTACTACCTTTACCGATAGAACTTAAAATCAATTTCGTTTCACTAGATTGATCTTTATCCACGACACCTATATTAAAATGATTATCATCTTCTGTTACATGTTGGATTGTCGTTAATGTAATAAGGAGTGCCGCTAATATAAATAGTAAATAGATAATCAAATACCACTTTTTCAATAAAAAAGAGTGGTAGATGCGAAACAAATGTATTGTTTTCATTTAACCACTCCTCCAATGATAAGATTGAAAGGCATGATAACCTTTCAATCTTATTGTTATATTTTAGTTATTTAGATACCTTTTTTAAAATTGATTCAAACATTTTGCCGCCATTTTTTTCGATTTCTTTTTCAAGTTTTTCGCGGTCTTTTGAAGATAAACTATTGAAATCTTTCGCGCCACTATCATCAAAATCAATATCTGCTTTTAATTTTGTGTTAGATTTTAAAATGAAGTTAATTGGTTCTTCAGCATATTTGATGCCAATATCTAACGTTGATTTCTGAGTGTTATTTTTTACGTCAGAATCTATATTATTTTCAAATGTAATTTCATTTTCATTGCTATATTTATCCATTGCAAAAGCGATTTTACCTTTATCTTGACGTTTTGTACCATCTACTTTTTCTTGGTTATCTAATTTGATTTTTGATTCATCATATTCTGTCTTTTTACCAAATTCATATTTATCACTGTATTTATTGTCTTTTTCTTTAGAAGATACGCCTTTAATTGTATATTTCGCTTCAGCATACGTGTATTTATCTTGGTCGAAATCTAGTGCGTAATCTAGTTTTAACTTATCGTCTTCTAAAGTATTAGTACCTTTGATTTTGGTTTTATTATTTTCTTTGTCTGTAATTGTAATTTCTCGTTTTACAATTGTATGTTTTTCTGTATAAATTTTAGATTGAATTTTAGGAAACTCATCTTTTTTAGTTTCTTTGGCATCGTCAATTGCTTTTTTGATGTCTTTTTCAAAGTCTTTTGTAGCACCTTGTTCTTTCATTAATTTTTTAAGATCTTTATCCTTTTTAGCTTCTTCTAATACAGCTAATGTGATTTTTTTAGTGTCAGCTCTGCTAAGTGTTAATGTGACAGGTCTAACTTTGTACTTTTCGCCATTAACCTTAATTTCTTCTTTTTTACCTTTTTCAAAATTATCATCATCTAATTTGTCGACAATAAGTTCTGAATATTTTTCGGCAATCTTGCTGTAGTCACTTTGTTGTGCTTGAGCATTACTGAAAATACTATTTAAATTTAATTGTTGGTTTGTAATACCATTCTCTTTTGCTGTTTCTTCATCTTCACCTGTAAGTTTTGAATAAGTTGATAGCAAATCAGAATTATCAATACTATATTTCCCTTTAAATAACGGTGATTCGAAATAATGCTTATCTTTATCTGCAGCTAACTGGAATTTCCCTAATTCAGTATCAGCTACTGTTGGTTCAAGATTAATCATTGATTTCTCTTTTTTTGGATCATGTCCATAAGACATTTTAATTTTAGAAGCATTTACAGCAGATTTAGGAATACCAAGGCCTTTAATAATTTCATCTGATGCATCTGCGCTAAGTTCTAATGAAGATAAAAATGAATTATCCTTCATCTTTTCTTGGAACTTCACTTCATTTTCAAAACGGTCATTAAAATAATCTTTATACATTTTTGCGGTTTGTTGTTCACTTTTCAGGTATGTATTTTTCGGTGTATTAGCAAAAAATGCATAAACTCCCCATGCGATTCCACCTATTAATAATAAGACTATAATAATAGGAATTATAATTTTTAGTTTTTTAGACATTTTGTTTCCTCCCAATTATTTATGAGTTAATCATATCAGAACAATACATTTTATTAAATGGTTTATTTTAAATTTTGTTTAAATTAATAGAATTTTAGTTATAATAATGATTAATAAGTTATTGAAAATCTAATAAACTACAAAAAATAGTTTGATTACATAATGATTCTTGAAATGTGTTGATTAACTTGTTAGGCAGTATCTTTTTGGCGAAGAAGATTTATTTAATATTTGAAAAGTATACAAAATAAAGCGACCAATTTTGCAGTGTTACGAATTGTAAACTGCGAACTGGTCGCTTTTTATTGATGTCATGATTAATTTAATGAATGTAATTATATGATGAAACTTCTGAAGCAGAGATGGTTCTTGATGAAACGATATATTCACCAATCCAATTCATCTCGGAAATTAAAATACTTCCATCAATATTAACTTTTTCAACATAGGCTACATGACCAAAGGGGCCATTTACAGTTTGTAAAATTGATCCTCGTGTAGGGTGTCTATCTACTTTAAAACCATTGCTTGAAGCTTGACCTGCCCAGTTTTTGGCATCTCCCCAAAACGTACTAATTGTATGTCCCTCTTTTGCACGTTTATCAAAGACATACCATGTGCATTGTCCAGCAGTATATAAGTTATTTTTGCTTGTGAATAAAGGCTGATCAATAATTTTACCATTTCCTAACGCTAATGGTTTACCATCTGCTGTTTTAGCCTTGTCATTAAATTCAGCAATTTGTAATTCGTCATACAATTCATCTAAGTCAATGCCTGTAATGAGCCCTTTTTTGTCTTTTGAAAAAGCATTATTTATTTCATCGTCGTTGTCTTCGACATTCGGTATTGCAGGTGTCAACGGATTGCTTGGTGGCGTTTGAGGTGGTGTATGTGAATCTATTGCATCATTAATGTTGGTGTACTGATCACTCAATGGCGAATGGTACTGATTAGTATTATGGTCACGTTGATTTGTGTGTTGATTATTCTCTGATGTACGTGACTGTGATTGCTGATTACTATTTGGCACATTATTTTTGTCGTATGTATATGTATAAGTGCCGTTGTCTTTATTCACTTTGAACTGTGCATTTGGGTGTGCTTTTTGTGCTTCTTCTAGTGTTTGATTGTCATTCGTAGTAGCTATGGCCGAATGGGGCAATATACTAAAAAAAGTAAGAGTTGTCATAGTCAGTAAAATTGTTTTCTTCATAATAACCATATAATCCTTTATGTATTTAATTTAATTTTAGTATACACATTTATATTACAAAAATGAATGGGTAATTAAAAATATATGGGTATATTCAATATATTTATTTAAAAAAAGCTAAAAATACTTAAAAAACTATATACATATACTAATAATTTATATATTATTTGAGTAAGGAACACTTTTCTAAATAATAGTGTCCCTAAAAAGTTTTGATAAACTTAAAATATTCAGGAGGTTTCTAGTTATGGCAATGATTAAGATGAGTCCAGAGGAAATCAGAGCAAAATCACAATCTTACGGGCAAGGTTCAGACCAAATCCGTCAAATTTTATCTGATTTAACACGTGCACAAGGTGAAATTGCAGCAAACTGGGAAGGTCAAGCTTTCAGCCGTTTCGAAGAGCAATTCCAACAATTAAGTCCTAAAGTAGAAAAATTCGCTCAATTGTTAGAAGAAATCAAACAACAATTGAATAGCACTGCTGATGCTGTTCAAGAGCAAGACCAACAACTTTCTAATAATTTCGGTTTGCAATAAGCATTCTGAAATTGGCAAAGTCACAATCAATATTGTGGCTTTGCCTATCATTTTTTTAAGAAAATATCTGAAAGGAAATAAGCATGAAAAAGAAAAATTGGATTTATGCATTAATTGTTACTTTAATTATTTTAATTGCCATAGTTAGTATGATATTTTTTGTTCAAACAAAATATGGAGATCAATCTGAAAAAGAATCTCACAATGTAAGTAATAAAAATAATACAATACATATCGCAATTGTTAACGAAGATCAACCAACAACATACAACGGTAAAAAGGTTGAGTTGGGTCAAGCTTTTATAAAAAGGTTAGCAAATGAGAAAAACTATAAATTTGAAACTGTAACGAGAAACGTTGCCGAGTCAGGCTTAAAAAATGGTGGATACCAAGTCATGATTGTTATTCCTGAAAATTTTTCAAAATTAGCAATGCAATTAGACGCTAAAACACCATCGAAAATATCATTACAGTATAAAACAGCTGTTGGACAAAAAGAAGAAGTAGCTAAAAACACTGAAAAAGTAGTAAGTAATGTACTTAATGACTTTAACAAAAACTTAGTAGAAATTTATTTAACAAGTATTATTGATAATTTACATAATGCCCAAAAGAATGTTGGCGCTATTATGACACGTGAACATGGAGTGAATAGTAAATTTTCGAATTATCTATTAAACCCAATTAATGACTTCCCAGAATTGTTTACAGATACGCTTGTAAATTCAATTTCTGCCAATAAAGACATTACAAAATGGTTCCAAACATACAATAAATCGCTATTAAGTGCGAATTCAGATACGTTCAGAGTGAATACAGATTATAATGTTTCGAACTTAATTGAAAAGCAAAGTTCACTATTCGATGAACAGAATACAGCGATGGATAAGGTCTTACAAGATTATAAGTCGCAAAAAAATAGTGTAGAACTTGATAATTATATTAATGCATTGAAACAGATGGATAGCCAAATTGATCAACAATCTAATATGCAAGATACAGGTAAAGAAGAATATAAACAAACAGTTAAAGAAAACTTAGATAAATTAAGAGATATCATCAAGTCACAAGAGTCACCATTCTCAAAAGGGATGGTTGAAGATTATCGTAAGCAATTAACTGAATCATTACAAGATGAACTTGCGAATAACAAAGACTTACAAGATGCATTGAATAGCATTAAAATGAACAATGCTCAATTTGCTGAAAACTTAGAGAAACAACTGCATGATGATATTGTCAAAGAACCCGATACAGATACAACATTTATCTATAACATGTCTAAACAAGACTTTATAGCAGCAGGATTAAATGAGGATGAAGCTAATAAATACGAAGCTATTGTTAAAGAAGCTAAACGTTATAAGAACGAATATAATTTGAAAAAGCCTTTAACAGATCATATTAATTTAACAGATTATGATAACCAAGTTGCGCAAGACACAAGTAGTTTGATTAATGATGGTGTCAAAGTGCAACGTACTGAAACAATTAAAAGTAATGATATTAATCAATTGACGGTTGCAACTGATCCTAATTTTAATTTTGAAGGTGAAATTAAAATAAATGGTAAAAAGTATGATATTAAAGATCAAAGCGTACAACTTGATACATCAAATAAAGATTATAAAGTTGAAGTTAATGGTGTCGCTAAATTGAAAAAAGATGCTGAAAAAGATTTCTTAAAAGATAAAACAATGCATTTACAATTATTATTCGGACAAGCAAATCGTCAAGATGAACCGAATGATAAAAAATCAACGAGTGTTGTGGACGTAACTTTGAATCATAACCTTGATGGTCGCTTATCGAAAGATGCATTAAGTCAGCAATTGAGTGCATTATCTAGATTCGATGCACATTATAAAATGTACACAGATACAAAAGGTAGAGAAGATAAACCATTCGATAATAAACGTTTAATTGATATGATGGTTGACCAAGTTGTTAATGACATGGAAAGCTTCAAAGACGACAAAGTAGCTGTTTTACATCAAATCGACACTATGGAAGACAATTCAGACAAACTGATTGATGACATTTTAAATAACAAAAAGAATACAACAAAAAATAAAGAAGATATTTCTAAACTGGTTGATCAGCTAGAAAACGTTAAAAAGACATTTGCTGAAGAGCCACAAGAACCAAAAATTGATAAAGGTAAAAATGATGAATTTAACACAATGTCTTCAAACTTAGATAAAGAAATTAGCAGAATTTCTGAAAAGAGTACGCAGTTGTTATCTGATACGCAGGAATCAAAATCAATTGCAGATTCAGTTAGTGGACAATTAAATCAATTAGATAATAATGTGAATAAACTACATGCGACAGGTCGTGCATTAGGCGTAAGAGCTAACGATTTGAATCGTCAAATGGCTAAAAACGATAAAGATAATGAGTTGTTTGCTAAAGAATTCAAAAAAGTATTACAAAATTCTAAAGATGGTGACCGACAAAACCAAGCATTAAAAGCATTTATGAGTAATCCGGTTCAAAAGAAAAACTTAGAAAATGTATTAGCAAATAATGGTAATACAGATGTAATTTCACCAACATTATTTGTATTACTGATGTATTTACTATCAATGATTACGGCATATATTTTCTATAGCTATGAACGTGCTAAAGGACAAATGAATTTTATTAAAGATGATTACAGTAGTAAAAACCATCTTTGGAATAATGCAATCACGTCTGGTGTTATTGGTGCAACTGGTTTAGTAGAAGGATTAATTGTCAGTTTAATCGCAATGAATAAGTTTCATGTATTAGCTGGCTATAGAATGAAATTCATCTTAATGGTGATTTTAACAATGATGGTCTTCGTACTTATTAATACGTATTTATTACGACAAGTTAAATCAATAGGTATGTTCATAATGGTTGCTACATTAGGCTTATACTTTGTAGCTATGAATAATTTAAAAGCAGCTGGTCAAGGTGTTACTAATAAAATTTCACCATTATCTTATATTGATAATATGTTCTTCAATTATTTAAATGCAGAACATCCAATAGGTTTAGCGTTAGTAATATTGACGTTAATCGTAATTATTGGATTTGTACTGAACATGTTTATAAAACACTTTAAGAAAGAGAGATTAATCTAATGTTGATGAATAGCGTGATAGCTTTAACTTTTTTAACAGCATCTAGCAATAATGGCGGACTTAATATTGATGTGCAACAAGAAGAGGAAAAGCGAATCAATAATGATTTAAATCAATATGATACAACGCTATTTAATAAAGATAGTAAAGAAGTCAACGACGCGATTGCTAAGCAGAAAAAAGAACGACAACAACAAATAAAAAATGATATGTTTCATAATCAAGCGAGTCACTCGACTCGCTTGAATGAAACTAAAAAAGTGTTATTTTCCAAATCTAACTTAGAAAAGACTTCGGAGAGTGATAAAAGCCCCTATATTCAAAACAAGCAGGAGAAAAAAATATTCCCGTACATTTTGATGTCTATAGGGGCTTTTTTGACTTTAGGATTTGTCATTTTTTCAATTCATAAAGGGAGACGAACGAAAAATGAATCAGCACGTAAAAGTAACATTTGATTTTACTAATTATAATTACGGCACATATGATCTAGCAGTACCGGCATATTTACCGATTAAGAATTTAATAGCATTAGTGTTAGACAGTTTGGATATTTCGATTTTCGATGTGAATACACAAATTAAAGTGATGACGAAAGGTCAATTGCTTGTTGAAAATGACCGACTCATTGATTATCAAATCGCTGATGGAGATATTTTGAAGTTACTATAGGAGGAAAAGAAGATGGTTAAAAATCATAACCCTAAAAATGAAATGCAAGATATGTTAACGCCTTTAGATGCTGAAGAAGCAGCTAAAACAAAATTACGCTTAGATATGAGAGAGATTCCTAAGTCTTCAATTAAACCAGAACATTTTCATTTAATGTACTTATTAGAACAACATTCTCCATATTTTATAGATGCTGAATTAACTGAACTACGTGACAGTTTCCAAATACATTATGACATTAATGACAATCATACACCTTTTGATAATATTAAATCATTTACTAAAAATGAAAAATTACGTTATTTACTCAATATCCAAAATTTAGAAGAAGTAAATCGTACACGTTACACATTTGTTTTGGCACCAGATGAGTTATTTTTCACAAGAGATGGATTACCAATTGCTAAAACAAGAGGGTTACAAAATGTTGTTGACCCTTTACCGATGTCAGAAGCTGAATTTTTAACAAGATATAAAGCACTGGTTATCTGTGCATTCAATGAGAAACAATCATTTGATGCTTTAGTTGAAGGAAACTTAGAACTACATAAAGGGACACCATTTGAAACTAAAGTTATTGAAGCGGCAACTTTAGACTTATTAACGGCATTTTTAGATGAGCAGTATCAGAAACAAGAACAAGATTATAGTGAAAATTATGCATACGTTCGTAAAGTAGGGCATACCGTTTTTAAATGGGTTGCTATCGGTATGACAACATTAAGTGTGTTATTAATTGCATTCTTAGCCTTTTTATATTTTTCAGTAATGAAGCATAATGAGCGCATTGAAAAAGGATACCAAGCATTTGTAAAGGATGATTATACGCAAGTACTAAATACGTATGATGATTTAGATGGTAAAAAATTAGATAAAGAGGCACTTTACATTTATGCCAAAAGTTATATCCAAACAAATAAACAAGGTTTAGAAAAAGATAAGAAAGAAAATTTACTTAATAACGTGACACCAAATTCAAACAAAGATTACTTATTATATTGGATGGAATTAGGACAAGGACATCTTGATGAAGCGATTAATATTGCCACTTATTTAGATGATAACGATATTACAAAGTTAGCGTTGATTAATAAATTAAATGAGATTAAAAATAACGGAGATTTGTCGAATGATAAACGTTCTGAAGAAACGAAAAAGTATAACGATAAATTGCAAGATATTTTAGACAAAGAAAAACAAGTTAAAGATGAAAAAGCGAAATCTGAAGAAGAGAAAGCAAAAGCGAAAGATGAGAAATTAAAGCAACAAGAAGAGAACGAAAAGAAACAAAAAGAACAAGCACAAAAAGATAAAGAAAAACGTCAAGAAGCTGAAAGAAAAAAATAGTATAGGACTGAGGCAAAGACAATGCATAAATTGATTATAAAATATAACAAACAATTGAAGATGCTCAATTTGCGAGATGGTAAGACATATACTATTAGCGAAGACGAGCGTGCAGATATTACGTTGAAATCGTTAGGCGAAGTCATTCATTTAGAACAAAATAATCAAGGCACTTGGCAAGCGAATCATACTTCTATTAATAAGGTGCTTGTTAGAAAAGGTGACCTTGATGACATTACATTACAGCTTTATACAGAAGCTGATTATGCATCATTTGCGTATCCTTCAATTCAAGATACGATGACAATTGGACCGAATGCGTACGATGATATGGTTATTCAAAGCTTGATGAATGCCATCATTATTAAAGATTTTCAGTCAATACAAGAATCACAATACGTACGCATTGTGCACGATAAAAATACAGATGTGTATATTAATTATGAACTACAAGAACAATTAACGAACAAAGCTTACATTGGTGATCATATTTATGTTGAAGGGATATGGCTCGAAGTACAAGCTGATGGTTTAAATGTATTGAGTCAGAATACAGTGGCATCGTCATTAATTCGCTTAACACAAGAGATGCCACATGCACAGGCAGATGATTACAATACGTACCATCGTTCGCCAAGGATTATTCACCGTGAACCGACTGACGATATTAAGATTGAAAGACCGCCACAGCCAATACAGAAGAACAATACAGTGATATGGCGTTCCATTATACCGCCATTAGTAATGATTGCTTTAACTGTTGTCATCTTTTTAGTGAGACCAATTGGTATTTATATTTTAATGATGATTGGTATGAGTACAGTAACGATAGTATTCGGTATTACAACGTATTTCTCTGAAAAGAAAAAGTATAACAAAGATGTTGAAAAACGAGAGAAAGATTACAAAGCTTATTTGGATAATAAATCTAAAGAAATTAATAAAGCGATTAAAGCACAACGTTTTAGTTTGAATTACCATTATCCAACGGTTGCTGAAATTAAAGATATCGTTGAAACGAAAGCACCAAGAATATATGAAAAAACATCACATCATCACGATTTCTTACATTATAAGTTAGGTATTGCGAATGTAGAAAAGTCATTCAAATTAGATTACCAAGAAGAAGAATTTAACCAACGTCGTGATGAACTATTCGACGATGCTAAAGAATTGTTTGAATTTTACACAGATGTAGAACAAGCACCATTAATCAATGATTTAAATCATGGACCAATTGCATATATTGGTGCACGACATCTCATTTTAGAAGAATTGGAGAAAATGCTAATCCAATTGTCAACGTTCCATAGTTATCATGATTTAGAGTTTCTATTTGTGACACGTGAAGATGAAGTTGAAACATTGAAATGGGCACGTTGGTTGCCACATATGACATTGAGAGGTCAAAACATTAGAGGGTTTGTTTACAATCAACGAACACGTGACCAAATCTTAACGTCAATTTATAGCATGATTAAAGAACGTATCCAAGCTGTGCGTGAACGTAGCAGAAGTAACGAGCAAATTATTTTCACACCGCAATTAGTGTTTGTCATTACAGATATGTCATTAATTATTGATCATGTCATTTTAGAATATGTAAACCAAGATTTATCAGAATATGGTATTTCATTAATCTTTGTTGAAGATGTGATTGAAAGTTTGCCAGAGCATGTAGATACCATTATTGATATCAAGTCTCGTACTGAAGGCGAACTGATTACGAAAGAAAAAGAATTAGTTCAATTGAAATTTACACCTGAAAATATTGATAACGTCGATAAAGAATATATCGCGCGACGTTTGGCGAATTTGATACACGTCGAACATTTGAAAAATGCAATTCCTGATAGTATTACATTTTTAGAGATGTATAACGTGAAAGAAGTAGATCAGCTTGATGTAGTTAATCGATGGAGACAAAACGAAACATACAAAACGATGGCAGTACCTTTAGGCGTAAGAGGTAAAGATGATATTTTATCATTGAACTTACATGAAAAAGCACACGGGCCACATGGTTTGGTTGCTGGTACCACTGGTTCAGGGAAATCTGAGATTATCCAATCATACATTTTATCTTTAGCTATTAATTTTCACCCTCATGAAGTTGCATTCCTATTGATTGACTATAAAGGTGGGGGTATGGCGAACTTATTTAAAGATTTAGTCCATTTAGTTGGTACGATTACAAACTTAGATGGCGATGAAGCGATGCGTGCCTTAACATCAATCAAAGCCGAATTGAGAAAACGTCAACGTTTATTCGGAGAGCATGATGTTAACCATATTAATCAATACCATAAGTTATTTAAAGAAGGTATTGCGACAGAACCAATGCCACATTTATTCATTATTTCCGATGAGTTTGCCGAATTAAAATCAGAACAACCTGATTTTATGAAAGAACTTGTATCAACGGCACGTATTGGACGTTCATTAGGTATTCATTTAATACTTGCGACACAAAAACCATCGGGTGTTGTTGATGACCAAATTTGGTCTAACTCTAAATTTAAGTTGGCATTAAAAGTACAAGATAGACAAGACAGTAATGAAATCTTAAAAACACCAGATGCAGCAGACATTACATTACCAGGTCGTGCGTATTTACAAGTCGGTAATAATGAAATTTATGAATTATTCCAATCTGCATGGAGTGGAGCAACATATGACATCGAAGGCGATAAATTAGAAGTTGAAGATAAGACGATTTACATGATTAATGACTATGGTCAACTGCAAGCAATCAACAAAGACTTGAGTGGACTTGAAGATGAAGAAACGAAAGAAAATCAAACTGAGTTAGAAGCGGTTATCGATCATATCGAATCAATTACAACACGATTGGAAATTGAAGAAGTTAAGCGTCCATGGCTACCACCATTGCCAGAAAATGTATATCAAGAAGATTTAGTAGAAACAGATTTCAGAAAATTATGGTCAGATGATGCAAAAGAAGTGGAATTAACATTAGGACTTAAAGACGTACCAGAAGAACAATATCAAGGACCGATGGTATTGCAATTGAAAAAAGCTGGTCACATCGCGTTAATCGGAAGTCCAGGATATGGTAGAACAACGTTCTTACACAACATTATTTTCGATGTTGCAAGACACCATCGTCCTGATCAAGCACATATGTACTTGTTCGATTTCGGAACTAATGGTTTGATGCCAGTCACAGACATACCACATGTCGCTGATTACTTTACAGTAGATCAAGAAGACAAGATTGCGAAGGCGATACGGAAGATACATGATATTATCTCTGAGCGAAAAAGACTATTAAGTCAAGAGAGAGTAGTTAATATAGAGCAATATAATAAAGAAACTGGAAATTCAATTCCAAATGTTTTCTTAATTATCGATAACTACGACACGGTGAAAGAATCACCATTTATGGAAGAATATGAAGAAATGATGTCTAAGGTGACACGTGAAGGTTTAGCATTAGGGGTATACATCGTTCTTTCAGGCTCAAGATCAAGTGCAATAAAATCAGCTATATTTACTAACATTAAAACAAGAGTTGCGCTGTACCTCTTTGAAAACAATGAATTAACAAATATTATTGGTTCTTATAAAAAAGGTGTGAAAGATGTTAAAGGTAGAGCTGCAATAAATGATGATAACTTCACACAGTTCCAAATTGCGCAACCATTTGAATTAGCAGAAGGACAAACATATAATGAGCGCATTAAAAATGAAGTAGCACAAATGAAAGAATTCTATGTAGGAGATTATCCAAAACATATTCCAATGATGCCAGATAAGGTATTAATGGATGATATTCAAGAAGCATATGATTTGGAAAAAATCATTCATGAAGAACACAAATTACCATTAGGATTAGACTTTGAGGATGTGGAACTAGTTAGCTTAGACCTGACATCACCAAGTATATTAACAGCAAGAACACCAAATGATTTAGAAATAGTTAATAATCGGGTTTTAGATGGTATGACTAAACTGAAGGAAAGTGTAACTACAATATTAGTTGATGCAGACGAAAATATGAGTGATAAATCAAGTCTAGTTAATTCATATTATGCGTCGCCAGAGGATTTGCAATTAATAAAACAAGGTTTTATTGTTGAAATCAAAAAAAGGTTGAATAGCGAACGAAGTAAAGAAAGTGTGAAGATTGTATTTATCAATAACCTTAAGGCGTTTATTTCTATCACGGGACTTAATGAAAAGGATATAAGGTATATATTATCAGAAGGACCAAAGGTAAATGTCTATACAATAATTAGTAGTATGTACAATGATATCTTAGGAACATTTGATAGAGAATCAAAATTAGCACGTCAAATAATTAATCAAGCAGTAATTGTAACTAGGCTATATGATCAAGAGTTTTTACAAGCCAAAATCACAAATAGAGAGCCGTTATTAAAACCATATGAAATGTATTATTTCAATAAAAATGAACATATTAAAATAAAATTAATTAAATAGGGAGGACAATTATGGGGGAAATAAAAGTCGAAACGAGTAGTACGATAGGAAAAATTGAAAGTATTTCTAATGCTGGATCAAATGTTTCTTTTGATAATGTATCAGATTCTTTAGAATACACAAACATTTCACCATTTACAGGATTTGCTGCTGCTAGTAGTACTTTAACTACAGCTATTTCCAATTATCATTCTATTATCACTCAAGACGCAGAAGCTATGAAAACTGCTGTAAATGATTTTAGAGATAAGGATGCTGATATAGCTGGACAAATTGATGGAAACAATAATATAGGACCAGGATTATAACGTAGAGGGAGATAAAAATGGCTAATAAGGAAGAGCTCAAAAAAAGAAAGGCACGATGTATAGAACAAAAACAAAGCAAGGAAAGTGAATTGAAAAGTTTACAAGGAGATAAGAAAAGGCTGCAAGATGCAGTGAATTCTGCACAGACCATAATAGAAGATTTTAACTCTGAAAAGAAGACTTATGATGGTATAGAAATTGAAAAGAATCAATGGTCTGGACAAACACGTAACAAATCGGATGATAATCGCACCAATTTAAATACGTCAATAGATAAATATAAAGAAAAGTTTGATAAGGCCTTAAATCAAATGAAGAAGGATTTAGAAAATCTTGAAAGTAAAATAGAAGGCGTTGAAACGGATATTTCAAACATTGCTGCTGAAATTCAAAATATAGACAGTCAATTATAAATATAAAAGAGTAAAGGAGTATAAAATGGGGAATAAAATAAAAATGTCGGAAGTGAATAATTTTAATGCTTCATTACAGAAATCTCTCAGTAGCTTATCGACCAACACAAAAACTTTAAAGAATAATATTAATAAATTGAAAGATGATAGTGAATTTAAAGGGAAGACAGCATCGAATATTAATAGTTATAATCAAAGTTTTCATATTGAAACAATAAGTAGAATCGAAAAAATAAAGGAGGAATTTGAAAAAAAATTAAAAGATGCAATTGAAGATTTTCAAAATAGTGTTGATAATGACCATAATGCAATTTTAGATGAAGATGCAATAGAAAAATACAAAGGTGAAGTCAAAAAATCTATTGAACAAATAGAGAGTATTAAGACAAGAATGAATTCTACTATAGGAGGGGTTCATGATTTAACAACAGCAAAAACAATAAGTGGCAAGGATGTTAAAGAAAAGGGAGAAACATTTAATAAGCAAATTACTGATACATTAGATAATTTTAATGATTTTCAAAGTTTACACTTTTTAGATGATTCCGAATTATTATCTATGATTACACCTGTTTCTACAATGGCTTCTAAAGTTAAAAATATGCCAAGTAATCGATCAACTATATCTGGAAATGCTGGATATATAAAAAGTGAGTATAAACTTCATTCAGAAAACAACCAATTTCGTGAATTGAAAAAAGAATTGGAAAAATATGAAAGCGCAATATATGGTGGTAATAAATACCGAAAGACCGTTAAATCTATGATGGAAATAAAAAATGCATTAATTGTTGCATATATTGCTGGTGACGGTAATATCTTTAAAGGTAATGAATTATTAGCTAAAAATCAGTTGGGAAAATTGGGAAATAAAAAATTAAAATTAATAAATGCAACTATGCAAACGAATGTTGAAAATATTGAAGGAAAAAGATTAGTTAAAGCTGCTAAATTTATACTTGATAAAAATAATAAAATGAAATTCAGTGAGAAATTAAAAGCTGGGTTTAAAATGACCAGAAATTATAGCGATACTGAATTCAAGCAGCTAGAAAAAGTTGCAGGAAGATACAATGGTAAATCTGCAATGAAAAGAGGTGCTAAAGCCGCATGGGAAAGTATGAGTCAAAAACAGTTACGTGAATTTTTGAAAAATCCTAAAAATTTAAAAAATATATGTTTGGATGAAGTTAAGGATTTTCTAGGCAAAAACAAACTAGGGAAATTTTTGAAAAGTATGAGATATGCTGGTAAGCTTTTAGGGCCACTAGGAGCAGTAGCAGCAGTAGCAAATAATGTTGTAAATGAAAAATCAGTACAGAAAAAAATTGTTGGATCTATTGTTGATTTAGGGGCAATTGGTGGCTCAACTGCAACTGGAGCGGCAGTTGGAGCAGCAATTGGAGGACCTGTTGGAGCAGTTGTAGGCGGAATAGCTGGAATTGTAGTAGGTGCTTCGTCTGATTTTAAAGTAGTTGGTGGCAAGTCAATAACAGATCTTGCTAAAGATAAACTCAATAATACGGTTAGTTCTATTAGAAGTAATGGTTTTTGTAAAACTTTAAGTAATGTATTTTAAAAGGAGATTAAAAAATGAATAATACTAAGGAAAATATAGATGTTCTTCGAAAGCCAGGTGCACAAGCCTTAAGTTTAATATCATTATTTTTGATACTTTTTTCATGTCTAACTTTCTTTTTTGGTTTAGATTATGAAAGGTTTCCT
>NZ_PPQS01000030.1:3979-6558 GCF_002902405.1 Staphylococcus schweitzeri | reverse complement strand
GAAGAAGGACATGAACCATGGACATCATGCGAATTTGACTTTACAAGAGAAGGTAAATTAAAAGTTTCATTTGATTATATAGATTGGATAAATTCAGAATTTGGTCAAATAGGTCGACAAAATTACTATAAGTATAGAAAATTTGGAATTTTACCAGAAACGGAATATGAAATTAATAAAGTTAAAGAAATCGAACAATATATTAAAGAGCAAGAAGAAGCTGAACAATAGGGGAGATAACATGACTTTCGAAGAAAAACTAAATGAAATGTATAACGAGATTGCGAATAAGATTAGTAGCATGATACCGGTAGAGTGGGAAAAAGTATATGCAATGGCATATATCGATGAAGAATGTGGAGAAGTGTTTTACCATTATACTGAACCAAGAAGTGAGGAATTATTTTACTATACAAGTGTGATAAAGAAGTATAATATATTGAAATCAAGCTTTATGGATTCAGTATATGAGTTGCATGATCAATTTGAGGAACTAAGAGAAATATTTATAGAAGAAGGACTAGAACCATGGACATCATGCGAATTCGACTTTACAAGCGAGGGTAGATTAAACGTATCTTTTGATTATATTGATTGGACTAAATTAGAATTTGGACAAATAGCAAAAGAAAATTATTATATGTACAAAAAATTTGGAATTTCACCAGAAACGGAATATGAAATTAATAAAGTTAAAGAAGTAGAGAAGTGTATTAAAGAGCAAGAGGAATAGATTATCTTCATGTGAGACTAAACAATAAAGCTTTGTTTAGTCTTTTTTAGCGGTTAAGTAAAAAGCAATCGAGACCATAAAGTTGTCATCAAATAATAATATAAAGATAATTTTAGGTTTTTATACTTTTAAACGAAAAGAATCTAAGTACTTATAGCTTTAAATACGTAATATGCTATTACAAAATCAATGTATAGGAGCTAGGTAAATATGACTACTAAGGAAAATATAGACATTCTTCGAAAGCCAGGTGCACAAGCCTTAAGTTTAGCATCATTATTTATGATACTTTTTTCATGTCTGACTTTCTTTTTTGGTTTAGATTATGAAAGGTTTCCAAATTATTTAAAGATAACGACAATTATAGAATTAATAATTATCATAATTAGTTTACTTCAATGGATTAGATTTATAGATTTCGAAAAGGAAAGCGCACAGAAATATAAGAAAATATATGCCCGATTTTTAGTTATTATAAATGTGCTAACTACTATCACCGCAGTATTTGCAACATGTAACCTTTATTATTTTGTTGCTGTACAAAACCATTATGATTTATTCAATTATTGGTTGATGGGCACGATTTCAATCATAATTAGTTATTTGTTATTAGTAATTGGCGGAATGTTCACGTTATTAAAATTACCTAAAGTAACAAAACGTTGGGGTGGTAAAACTAAAACCCATTTTGGTTTATTATTAACTGCGTTGAGCGCATTTATATATATTGAAAGAATTATCGAATATATATTGGTGCCCAATGTCGTAGAATCCAAGTTTGTCATAATGGTAAGTATCATTATTATTGCTTGTACACAATTTGTAGCCTTTCAATTTATTATGCAATACAGTAGATTCTATATTTTTGAATTAAACACTGAAAATGATGACTAAACAATTTTATAAATTCTGTGGAGTATACTTATATAAAAAATCAACTTCAACACATTTTTTACTCAATGATGTGAATGGATTTGAGTGGATTGATATTAATGGGATTTGATTATGAGAATTAGAAAAGGAACGTTTGCTTTTGTTGTAATAAATCTAATATTTTTCAGTTGTTGGTTATTTATTCTGAATATGATTTTATCAAGATTATTATAATTGTATTACATATAGGTGTTGGTAAATTTTTATTTAAGAAATGGTGAAAAAGTATATACTATTAATATATTTTTTACTATAATTATAAATAGTTAAATAAATTGAAAGACAAAATAATGAGCAGGAGTTTTAGGGTTGTTATTTACAAATAATATAATACTGAAAAAGACTCGAAATTATTTAGAATTCTAGTTATCGTAACAATAGTTGCAGTTATTTTAGTTCCATTAGTGTATTTAGGTATAAAATGAGTAATATTAATTTGGAGAAGCATTAAGCGACGTAGAGGTGTTGTTTAGTGCTTTTTATTTAACGGAAATGAAACCAATATCTATTTTGAAAATATAGGGGTGATAACATGACTTTCGAGGAAAAGTTAAGTCAAATGTATAATGAGATTGCAAATGAGATTGATGGCATGATACCGATAGAATGGGAAAAGATATATGCAATTGCCTACGTAGATGATGAAGGTGGAGAGGTCGTTTTTAATTATACTAAACCAGGTAGCGATGAATTGAATTATTACACATATATCCCTAGAGAGTATAGTGTCTCTGAAAAAGTATTTTATGATTTGTGGACGGATTTATATAGACTGTTTAAGAAGTTAAGAAACGCATTTAAAGAAGAAGATTTAGAACCATGGACATCATGCGAATTTGACTTTACAAGAGATGGTAAATTGAATGTTTTATTTGATTATGTCGATTGGATGAATTCAGAATTTGGACCATTA
>NZ_PPQS01000030.1:0-3969 GCF_002902405.1 Staphylococcus schweitzeri | reverse complement strand
ACTTCAATGGATTAGATTTATAGATTTCGAAAAGGAAAGCGCACAGAAATATAAAAAAATATATGCCCGATTTTTAGTTGTTATAAATGTGTTAACTACTATCACTGTAGTATTTGCACTGTGTAACCTTTATTATTTTGCAGCTGTACAAAACCATTATGATTTATTCAATTATTGGTTAATGGGTACGATTGCAATCATAATTAGCTATTTATTATTAGTAATTGGCGGAATGTTTACGTTGTTAAAATTACCTAGAGTAACAAAACGTTGGGGTGGTAAAACTAAAACACATTTCGGTTTATTATTAACTGCGTTGAGCTCATTTATATATATTGAAAAAATTATCGAATATATATTGGTTCCTAATGTCGTAGAATCCAAGTTTATAATTATTGTAAGTATGTTGGTTATCGCTGGAGCACAATTTGTGGCATTTCAATTTATTATGCAATACAGTAGATTCTACATTTTTGAATTAAACACTGAAGATGATGACTAAATAATATAGATTTACAAAACGCACTTTTAAAAAGTGAATTGATTTGAAAAAGTGATTAGAAAATCGGAAATTCTATAGAGGTTTTCACTGCTTTTATATTTTGAATTGGAGGAACAATAAATGGAACTTGATGCATTAGTAATGCCTAACTTAGCTAAAATGGAATTTTCTATTAATCCAGAATATTGGAAAGATGAAATGAGCAGGATTAAATCATTTTTTATAGACAAACATATCTATACAGTTGGACCAATAGTATTTACACGAGAAGTTGTCGGGCTAGATGAAATGAAATTTGTAACATATATTTCATTAAATTCTGAAATTGACGATATACCTGAATTGAATATTAAATTTATACCTTCAATTGCCCTTTTACCAACGATTTCTCATAAATGCTTTGATGAAGATGAATTTGAAAATGTTTATTTGAAAATCAAAGAGTTTGCAGTAGAAAATAACATAACACTATCAAATTCTCCATTCTACCATGTGATGGTTGATTATTTTGGTGGTCAAGTATATGAAATTCACGCTGAAATCAATTTAGATGAGGATGAATTGGAATGAATGAATTAAGCTATTCTACTATAATGTTTAGAAATGTTATATCAAAAGAATATTTAGATATAGACTTAAAAAATTTAAATGAAGTGACAACACATTTTTTAAATGAAGTAAAGCATTATGATTTAAATGAAAATGGACCATTAATTCTCACTATTAACCAGTTGATGAAAAATGAGAAAGTAAATATTACAATTTATTCATCTATTAATAATATAAGTAGTTTACATGATTCTTTTGAATTTCAATCTTACCTTTATATTGATCAAATGTTACATAATCAACTTAGACCACTAAATTATGAAGAAGATATTAAGAAGGGTTTAGAAGATATAGAAAGATTTGCAAAAGAAAATCAACTTCAACGTATATCACCATATTATTTTATACTCAATGATGTGAATGGATTTAAATGGATCGATATTAAAGTAAAAGTTATGGAATATTGAGGTGCGAATATGGAGTTCTTATTATTAATTGTCGTAGCCGGACTGTATTATATTATATATTTAACTGCTGTGATGTATTCTGAAAAAATAGTAGTATTGCCTATAATCATCTATGCCATTGTGTTTGTAGTAATTGGTATCACTTATATTTTTATAGGCGATAGCTATGATCAATTAACAAATTTCAATGTGATTTTGTATATGGGGAGTTTGTTTTATGCATGGATGGCTATTAGAAATCTTTGGAACAGACCACTATTATTAAAATATAAGAACATTACAGATAGTTCAAGTGGAATAGTTAATAAATCTGAATATAATTCAGTTGAAAGCTTACGTATAAACATTGAAATAGCTAAGTATAAAGGGATTATTTCTTTGATAGTAGCTATAGTACTAACGGTATTAATGACATTAAAGTCAACACCTCAAATCACTGCAGAAACACGTGACTTAAGTATCTCATTTTTCATACTCAGCTTATTTATCATTATTATATTTGCTGTTTGGGATTTAATTATTAGAGTTAGAAAAGGAGCGTTTGCTTTTGTTGTAATAAGGCCAATATTATTTAGTTTTTGGTTATTTATTTTGAATATGATTTTATCGAGATTATTATAATTATATTACATATAGGTATGCGTGAATTTTATTTATGAAATGGTGAAAAAGTATATACTATTAATATCTTTTTTACTATAATTATAAATAGTTAAATAAATTGAAAGATAAAATAATGAGTAGGAGTTAATGAGATGGAAAACCAAAATCAAGGCAATGGCTTAAAAATTGCAACATGGGTATTTATTGTATTAACAATAGTTACACCGTTATTTGGTATTGGAAGTATTATTTGTAGTATTAATTACAAAAAATACGATGCTGAAAAAGGTTCGAAGTTATTGCAAATTGCAATTATCGTAACAATAATTGCTTTTGTTTTAAATTTATTAGCATATTTAGGTTTAAGATAAGTAAAACGAATTTGAAGAAGCATTAAGCGACATTTGGGTGTTGTTTAATGCTTTTTATTTAACGGAAATAAGTGTAGAGAATAAATTAATAGTTTAATCAAGAGATATTTCGAACACATAGGGGCGATAACATGATTTTCGAAGAAAAATTAAGTGAAATGTACAATAAAATTGCGAATAAGATTAGCAGCATGATACCGGTAGAGTGGGAAAAGGTATATGCAATGGCATATATAGATGACGGAGGAGGAGAAGTGTTCTACTATTACACAGAACTTGGAAGTAATGAATTATACTACTATACTAGTGTATTAAATAAATATGATATATCGGAATCGGAATTTATGGATTCAGTGTATGAGTTGTATAAACAATTTCAAAATTTAAGGAATTTATTTAAAGAAGAAGGACATGAACCATGGACATCATGCGAATTTGACTTTACAAGAGAAGGTGAATTAAAAGTTTCATTTGATTATATTGATTGGATAAATTCAGAATTTGGTCAAGTAGGTCGACAAAATTACTATAAGTATAGAAAATTTGGAATTTTACCAGAAACGGAATATGAAATTAATAAAGTTAAAGAAATCGAGCAATATGTTAAAGAGCAAGATGAAGCTGAACAATAGAGGCGATAACATGAATTTCGAAGAAAAATTAAGTGAAATGTACAATAAAATTGCAAATGAGATCAATGAAATGATACCAGTAGAGTGGGAAAAGGTATATGTAATTGCATATGTGGACGATGGAGGTGGGCAAGTTATATTTTATTATACCAAGCCCGGAAATGATGAGCTGTATTATTATTCGAGTATCGTTGAAGATTATAATGTTTTAGAAGAAATCTTTGATGATTTATGGATGGAACTTTATAGATCATTTAAAAAATTAAGAAATATATTTAAAGAAGAAAGTCTTGAACCATGGACATCATGTGAATTTGACTTTACAAGCGAAGGTAAATTAAACGTATCTTTTGATTATATTGATTGGATAAATACAGAATTTGATCAATTAGGCCAAGAAAACTACTATAACTATAGAAAATTCGGAATTATACCAGAAATGGAATATGAAATGGAAGAGGTTAAAGAAATCGAGCAATATATTAAAGAGCAAGAAGAAGCTGAACAATAGAGGCGATAACATGACTTTCGAAGAAAAACAAAGTGAAATGTACAATAAAATTGCAAATGAGATTAGTGGAATGATACCAGTAGAATGGGAAAAGGTATATACAATGGCTTATATAGATGATGGAGGAGGTGAAGTATTCTTTAATTATACTAAACCAGGTAGCGATGAATTGAATTATTACACCGATATACCTAAGGAGTATAACATTTCTGTGCAAGTATTTGATGATTTATGGATGGCTTTATATGATTTGTTTGAGGAATTAAGAAATTTATTTAAAGAAGAAGGACATGAACCATGGACATCATGCGAATTTGACTTTACAAGAGAAGGT
>NZ_PPQS01000029.1:15661-22484 GCF_002902405.1 Staphylococcus schweitzeri | reverse complement strand
GAATATCCAAATCAAACTACTAATTTAGAAAACTAAAATTTATTATACGAGGAGGGATTCTTATGAAATTATTTAAAGTTCAATTACTAGAGAATGACTACCCTAAAGCAATAGAAATATGGGAAAATGCAGTTATCGCAACACATAGTTTTTTGAAAGAAAAAGACCGAATAGAATTGAAGCGTGAAATACCTAAATATTTTTCACATGTTGAAGCGTATCTATGGTTTTACGAAGAACAAGCCATAGGTTTTTCAGGTACAAATGAACAACATTTAGAAATGCTGTTTATCGATCCAAAATATTTTAATCAAGGATTTGGTACTGAAATCCTTCGATACCTGATTAAACAAAATAAAATTCAATATGTTGATGTGAATAAAGATAATAAAAAGGCAACTCAGTTTTACATCAAAAATGGATTCGAAATATTTAAAACGTCTCGATTTGATTCACAAGGTCGTGATTATCCAATATTACATTTAAAATTAGGTGGGCAAAGTTTGTAGTGAACTTGAATATTCAACTTACGAGGTAGTCAAAAAACTTAATATTTGAACTCCCAAATGATATTAATATTGTCATCAAATTAGATGTGATTTAAATGAATAGATGTAGTGATTTTAATATGAAACATTAACTATTATATATTTAATCAAAGGGGATAAAACACATGAAAAAATTTGATTCGCACATGCATATTATAAGTTACGATTTCGAAATCAAAGAGAATAATGGTTATTTACCACCATCATATGACATTAATGATTATTTGAACGAAGTTGCTGACTTAAATATAATTGGTGGTGCAATTGTTTCTGGATCTTTTCAAGGATATGACCAATCGTACTTAGTGGATGCTTTAAATAAGCTGGATAGTCATTTTGTTGGAGTAACTCAATTGCCTCATACAGTTACAGATGAACAGCTACTTGAATTAAATGAACAAAAAGTAAGAGGTTTAAGATTTAATGTTAAACGTGGAGGTTCAGAAGGGCTATCAAAACTTGAATATTTTGCACAAAGAGTCTATGAAACTGTTGGATGGCATACGGAACTGTATATTGATTCTAAAAATTTACAGGAAATTTCAGATGTGGTCAAAAGGTTGCCTGCAGTATCAATTGATCATTTAGGTTTATCTAAAGAAGGGATGCCGCAATTATTGAGATTAGTGGATAAAGGTGTGCATGTAAAAGCAACTGGTTTTAGTAGAGGAGATTTAGAAATTTCTAAGACGCTTAAAGAAATATATAATTGTAATCCAAATGCATTAATGTTTGGGACAGATTTGCCTTCGACACGAGCGCCATATAGGTTTTCAAAGGATGATATAAATAAAATAGTAGATCAATTTAATGAAGATGAATGTAAAAAGATATTTTTTGAAAATGCATTGAATTGGTATCGAATTAAATCATAAAGAACATTGCTATAAAGTAATAATAAATAAGTAAACCATGGGCAATGTAACTAAATGAGGAGGTAGAGTGAATACGATTTTTTTCTTCAACTTATTTTTTAACTATCTAGCACGTTAACGTTTACTTGATTCATAAAAAACGTTTAATGTAATAGGAATGGGACAGAAATGATAAAGAACCACTAATGATTTATTATGTAGTGGTTCTTACACATTAGCCACAGTTAATGCGTACTTAGAAATTAGAATACATGAGTAAAACGCATGCATAAGAAACACTAATTTCTAAGAAAAAATATTTCTTTATCGTTGTAACCCCAACCTACATTGCCTGTAGAATTTCTTTTCGAAATTCTCTATGTTGGGGCCCCACCCCAACCTACATTGCCTGTAGAATTTCTTTTCGAAATTCTCTGTGTTGGGGCCCCACCCCAACCTGCATTGTTTGTAGAATTTCTTTTCGAAATTCTCTGTGTTGGGGCCCCTGACTAGAATTGAAAAAAGCTTGTTATAAGTGCATTTGCGTTCTGTCAACTACTGCCAATATAACTTTGTAGAGCATAGAACATTGATTTATGTCTCTGCCTTTTATATACAGCAATTAAATTGGTGATTCATTACGTGATTATAGTTGACTGATTGTCATTATAGATGTAGGTGGGTTAATTTATAAATATAAAAGTACTGGATACCATTTTTCATAAATTTATACTTCATCTAAACCACTGTGGTCGTCATCTTTATTCTTTTCTTTTTCTTTCTCTCGTTCTTGTTCTTTTTTGTACTCTTCTTCATATTCTTTTTCTTTCTTTTCTACTTCTTCTCTTGTTTCCGCTCTATGAGAAAAATCTTCGGTTTTAAGTTTACTAAATTTGAATGATTTAGAATCAACTGTTTTATCTTCTGAGTATTTATGGACATTTAAATTAATATTTCCATCACCTCTTAACTCATAGATAAACATGGCTTGTGCAGTTTTGCCTTTTTTAATTTGATCTTGGTTATGTTCTGTCCAATCTTTATATTTTTTATCACTTAAAAGATAACCATCTCTTAATTTATTTACTGTATTTTTATCATCTTGAGTGATATTAATATAGTCATGAGAAATAGAAGATGGATTTAAATCTTTATCGTCTTTTTTAGCAGTAATTTCCATTTTAAAAGCGATATATTTCTTTTTCTCATCTTTTTCATTGATGATAAACGGTTCTTTTATTTTAGCTTCAAATTTGTCACTAACAATAGTATCGCCTTTAATTTTTATATCCATATTTTTTTTGCTTTTAAATTCTTTAAGTTCTTCATTTAATTCTTCATTGTCATTTTCTTTCTTTTTGTGACTAGTGCTCTCTTTTTTTGCACTATCATGATGATGTCCACAAGCACCTAAGATAAGTGTACTTGCTAATAATATCCCCATTACTTTTTTCATTTAACATGTCTCCTTTATTTCGCAAAAATTTATTTTAAAAACTCTAAATGACTTATCATTTTGAGTAATTAAACAAAATTGGTATTTGTGAGTTTCTAAGATGATATTAAATAATTCGTGTAATAATAATTCTATGTATTGTTGCAATAAATTAATACAACTATAATTACTAATATTATATATCTTTTGTTGATAAAAATATATTACTATTTATAAAAAATAGTGAATTATCGAAAAGCTTAAATGTAGAAGTTTGATTTATTGGAAATTTTTACTTATTAAAATAAACCAATTTAACTTATTGCGTTGGATTTAACATTTGATAAATAAAATGAGTAATAATACGAATAATCTTTGATTTTAAAATATGTTGTAATGAGTCATATGCATTGCGATCATGCTGATGGTTTAAGATTAGTAAAACATGCTAAAAAAATTATACTGAGTGAGGAAGAACATACGGCTATTTTAAATGATAAATTACATTACTTGCCTCATGAATGGAAAGGTGTAAACCTTGAAACATTTAAATTTAGTGACAGTGACTTAGGTCCGAAAAAGAAATCATTTGATTTATTTGGTGATGGTACGATTACAATGGTTTGGGTACCAGGTCATAGTTAAGGGCTTGCTTCAACAATTATTAAAAATGAAAACAGTGACAAATATCTTTTACTTGCTTCAGATGTAGGATATGCAGCTAAATCATGGGAAGAAAACATTTTACCTGGGGTTTTAGTTGATAAAAAAGAAGCACAACAGTCGCTCATCTGGATTAAAATGATGGCAAATGATCCAAATTGTATAGAAGCAATCGCAAATCATGATGTAAATGTAAAGCCACATGTTGTTGAATTATAACAAATAAAGCATTACTGAAAATGATATGTAGTATTTATTGAATGAGCTGACTTAGCAGTGTATATAGTTAGTATGATTAATATGATGGAGAACATGAACATTCAATTATATTTTAATTTTCAAAATCAAAATGATTTTTGAAACAAAGTAATTAGTAATGTATTTTAACGCAAATGATGGAATCCTTTAAATAAAGTAGAAAAAGTAGGATATATATAAATGGAGATAAGAAAAATTAACAAACAGGACTTCGCACAAGTAGATCAATTAATTAGAATAGCATTTGAAAATACTGAACATGGATATGGCAACGAATCAGAGTTAGTCGACAAAATTCGACAAAGCGATGAATATGATTCGAATTTAGAATTGGTTGCAACTATAAATGATAAAGTAGTTGGACATGCTCTATTAAGTGATGTGTATCTTGATACAGAAGGCAATCGAGAAATAGGTTTAGTACTAGCACCAGTTGTTGTCGATATTAATCATCAAAATAATGGAATTGGAACACAATTAATTGCATCCTTAGAAGAATTAGCTTTAATGAAAGGTTATGGATTTATAAGCGTGCTAGGATGGCCATCATATTACGCAAACCTCGGATATGAACGTGCAAGTAAATATAAAATATATCCACCATTTGAAGGTGTTCCAGATGAAGTATTTTTAATTAAAGAACTGAAGAAAAATGAATTAGAAGACAAGAATGGTATCATACATTATTCATCAGCGTTTGAATAATGTAAGGTTCAATTGATAAAAAGGAACAATGCAACATTGTAAATTACGTACAATACAATGATGTGTTGTTGTTTTTATTTTTAAGAAGAAAATGTATTCATAAATATTGAATCAGTCATTTTTAGCTAAAGGAATTAAAAAATTAATTGTAATTAAAGTAATAAACAAAATAATTGCATTTATTCAATTTCGGTGTATAATTTCCTAAATAGAGATTAAAGGTATCTTAATCGGGTATATAGTTAATATAAAATGAAATGATAAAAAGAGGGAATAAAATGAATATGAAGAAAAAAGAAAAACACGCAATTCGAAAAAATTCGCTTGGCGTGGCTTCTGTACTTTTAGGAACATTAATTGGCTTTGGCTTACTTAGTAGTAAAGAAGCTGACGCTAGTGAAAATAGTGTAACGCAAGCAGATAAGACGAGTAGCGAAGACAAAAGTAAAGATTCAAGTAATGTAAATGTAGCACCTCAAACAGACAATACAGCTACAAATGCGACAAAAACAAATACAGTGGCAAGCACTAATAGTGGCGAAACGAATGTAGCACAAAACCCAGCACAACAGGAAACGACACAATCAGCATCTACAAATGCAGCTACAGAAGAAAGACCGGCAACTGATGAAGCTAATACAGTGGCAAATACACAGTCAAACAATATAAATGCAGAAGAACCAGTGAATCAAACTAATAATACAACGACTTCTAATGATACGAATAATGTATCATCAGTAAATTCACCTCAAAATTCTACAAATGCGGAAAATGTTTCAACAACGCAAAATACTTCAACTGAAACAACACCTTCAAACAATGAATCGACTATCCAGAATAAAGATGCAAAAAACAAAAAAGTAGTTAATAAATCAATTAAAACAAGTACGCCTAGAATGAGAGCGGTTAATCTTGCAGCAGCTGAAGCGGCAGATGCACCGGCGGGTAAAGATATAACTAATCAATTAACAAATGTTACGGCTACTATCGATTCCAAAGATACAGTGTATCCTCACCAAGCTGGCTATGTAAAATTAAATTATGGTTTTTCAGTGCCGAATGATGCTGTTAAAGGAGATACATTTAAAATAACGGTACCAAAAGAGTTGAATTTAAATGGTGTAACTTCAACTGCAAAAGTACCACCAATTATGGCAGGAGATCAAGTGTTAGCAAATGGTGTAATCGATGGTGATGGCAATGTAGTTTATACTTTCACAGATTATGTAAATAATAAAAATGATGTTAAAGCTACATTATCTATGCCGGCTTATATAGACCCTGAAAATGTTACGCATACTGGCAATGTGACATTGAGTACAGGTATAGGTGGCACAATCGTCAATAAAACAGTATTAGTTGACTATGAAAAATACGGTCAATTTCATAATTTATCAATTAAAGGTACAATCGATCAAATTGATAAAACGAATAATACGTATCGTCAAACAATTTATGTTAATCCAAGTGGAGATAATGTTGTATTACCGGTATTAACAGGAAATCTGATACCAAAATCAAATAGTAACGCTGTAATAGATGCTAATAATACAGATATTAAAGTGTATAAAGTTGATAATGCAAGTGATTTATCACATAGTTATTATGTTAATCCTAATGATTTTGAAGATGTAACGAATCAAGTGAAAATTTCATATCCTAATGCTAATCAATATAAAGTTGAATTTCCAACGGACGATGACCAAATTACTTCACCATATATTGTAGTTGTAAATGGTCATATGGATCCGAATAGTACTGGAGATTTAGCGCTTCGTTCAACATTTTATGGTTATGATTCTAATTTTGTTTGGCGTTCTATGTCTTGGGATAATGAAGTAGCATTTAATAATGGATCAGGCTCTGGTGATGGCATTGATAAACCTGTTGTCCCTGAACAGCCTGATGAACCGGGTGAAATTGAACCAATTCCAGAAGACTCAGACTCTGATTCAACAAGTGATTCAGGATCAGATAGTGGTTCAGATTCGGACAGCACATCTGATTCAACAAGCGATTCAGGATCTGATAGTGGTTCAGATTCAGCAAGTGATTCCGATTCAGACAGTGGTTCAGATTCGGACAGCACATCTGATTCAACAAGCGACTCAGACTCAGCAAGTGATTCCGATTCAGACAGTGGTTCAGATTCGGATAGCACATCTGATTCAGACAGCGATTCAGACTCAGATAGTGACTCAGATTCAGATAGCGATTCAGACTCAGATAGCGATTCCGATTCCGATAGCGATTCAGACTCAGATAGCGACTCGGACTCAGATAGCGATTCCGATTCAGACAGCGATTCAGACTCAGATAGTGACTCAGATTCAGATAGCGATTCCGATTCAGACAGCGAT
>NZ_PPQS01000029.1:3934-15651 GCF_002902405.1 Staphylococcus schweitzeri | reverse complement strand
TTCCGATTCAGAAAGTGACTCAGATTCAGGAAGCGACTCAGACTCAGATAGCGATTCCGATTCAGACAGCGACTCAGATTCAGGAAGCGACTCAGATTCAGGCAGTGATTCCGATTCAGAAAGTGACTCAGATTCAGGAAGCGATTCCGATTCAGGAAGCGACTCAGATTCAGGCAGTGATTCCGATTCAGGCAGTGTTTCTGATTCAGGTTCTAACAATAATATAATAACGCCTAATTCACCTAAAAAAGGTAGCAATGCTTCTAATAAAAATGAGGCTAAAGATAGTAAAGAACCATTACCAGATACAGGTTCTGAAGGCGAAGCAAATAACTCACTAATTTGGGGATTCCTTGCATCATTAGGTTCATTACTACTTTTCAGAAGAAAAAAAGAAAATAAAGATAAGAAATAAGTAATAATTATATTAAATTAATCATATGATAAATAAAGAAGTCGCCTTGAAAGGTGGCTTTTTTGCTTGGATTTTCCAAATATATTGCCTGAATATAATTAATAATTAATTCATCAACAGTTAATTATTTTAAAAAGGTAGATGTTATATAATTTGGCTTGGCGAAAAAATAGGGTAAAAGTTAGGTTGTTAATTAGGGAAAATTAAGGAGAAAATACAGTTGAAGAAAAAATTGCTAGTTTTAACATTGGGAGCATTATGTGTATCACAAATTTTGGAAAACAATCATGCAAGTGCAGTGGTTTCAGGGGAGAAGAATCCATATGTATCCAAAGCACTATCTGTAAAAGGTCAAAAAAGTAATAGTTGGAATCTTGATCAATATAAAGATAGTTTAAATAAATTAATTACTTCAATTGATATTCATGATTATGATGGATATGATGAGTTGGAATATAAAGATATTAATGAAAAATATCAGAAAAAATTTCTAGCTGAGATTGATGCACTTAATAAATTTATAGATGAAGAGAGAAAAATAGCATACTATAGTAAGAATAATATACAGATACCAGTTGACATATTAGGACTGACACATGAAAGGTATTTGAAAATTTATGAATCATTACAAGAAAATAAAAAGGAATTTGAAATAGAGTCTAAGAAAATAGAAGAAAAGTATCCAGAATTAAAGAGGTACAGTAATGATGAAGAATATGAATCGAATGTTAAATTAAATGAATTGGAAAATAAGGTATTAATGTTAGGCTATGCATTTTTTAGTAATAAGGGTGCAAGAGAAAACTTATATAATAAATTAGATATAGTAGTTGGTTTATCGACTAAAGAAAGAGAAGATAAAACCCCTAAAAATAAAAGAATGTCAGATGATAGAGTTAAAGATTTGGAATCTATTATTGATGAATTTTTTGTTGAAATCAGTGAGAACAGACCGGCGGATATACCAGTGTTAGTTGAAAATAATGAAGAAAATATAGTAAGGGCATTAAAGTTAAAAGCAGATACAGAAGAAGCTAAAACAAATGTCTCAAAAAGAAGTAAAAGAAGTTTAGACTCTCAAAATTACAAATCTACATCAAGCAAAGTTTCTGAAGAACAAAAAGCTAATTATGAAAAGAAATTTAAAGAAATAAAAGAACGATTTTTAGCTAAACAACAAAATAAAAATACACCAGTTGTATCGTTAGAATATGACGAAGACGATGACGTAAACGACAAGAAACTTGTGGTTTCTGAACCAACAAAGAATCCAACACTACCTACATACACTGAAACAACGACACAGGTTCCAATGCCTACAGTAGAGCGTCAAACACAACAACAAATTACTTACCAAGCACCAAAACAATTAGCTGGATTAAATGGTGAAAGTCATGATTTCACAACAACGCATCAATCACCAACAAATTCAAATCACACTCATAATAATCTTGTTGAATTTGAAGAAACATCTGCTTTACCTGGAAGAAAAACGGGTTCATTGGTTGGTATAAGTCAAATTGATTCTTCACATTTAACTGAACGTGAAAAACGTGTGATTAAGCGTGAACATGTTAGGGAAGCTCAGAAATTAGTAGAAAACTATAAAGATACACATAGTTATAAAGACCGTTTGAATGCCCAACAAAAAGTAAATACATTAAGTGAAGGACATCAAAAACGATTTAATAAACAAATCAATAAAGTATATAATGGCAAATAATAAATATTTAGCTGCAAAGTAGTAAATAATTTGCTGAAAAGTAACATATTTTAAACTAGCAATAATATATCAAAGATACATCATGTGAAATTTAAATGAATATCTTATACATAGTCCACATTCTAAGCAGGTGTGGACTATTACTTTTTTCACTTTATATTACGAGAAAATTATTATGCTTAACTATCAAAATCAATAATTAATTTTAAGTGGTAAATTAAGTAAAATGTTAAGACAACGTTTACATCAAGTTAATTATTATACATAAAATTCTGGTATATAATTCTGTTAGTGAATTTAACAGGGAAATTAAATTGGTTAAAAATATTGAGTCTATATAAAGGAGAAATGACAGATGAAAAAGAAATTATTAATTTTAACTATGAGCACGCTATTTGCTACACAATTTATGAATTCAAATCACGCTAAAGCTTCAACTGAAAGTGTAAACAAAAACTTTGTAGTTCCAGAAACAAGTATTAATAAAATAATTCCAGATTATGATAAATATAAGAATGCACTAAAGCTAAATGTCAGTAGTTTAACTAACAACAAAAACTTTGTAGCTTCTGAAGATAAATTGAAAAAAATTGCAGATCCATCAGTAGCTGGTAAAATTGCAGGTGGAAAATTTGCCGTACTAGAATCAAAGTTAGGAAGCATTGTACCAGAGTACAAAGAAATAAATGAACGTGTGAATGTAACAGGAAACAACAATCCCAGTCATAATATTGGAAAGTCTTTTGTTACTAAAGGTCCAGAAGTAAAAAGATTTATTACACAAAACAAAATAAAATACCACTTCATTACTACACAAACACACTACAAGAAAGAAGTTACTTCATTCAAATCAACGCATGTACATAAATATATAAATCATGCAACTACTTCTAGCAATAAACATTTTACTGTTAAACCAATAGAAGCGCATAGATATAAACACCCATCTCAATCTTTAATTATAAATCATCATATTGCAGTACCTGGCTACCATGCTCATAAATTTGTAACACCAGGACATGCTAGTATTAAAATTCATCATTTTTGTATTGCACCAAAAATAAATAGTTTTAAAGTAATTCCATCATATGGTCACAGTTCACACCGCATGCATGTACCAAGTTTTCAAAGTAATACAAAATCAGTACATCAAAATTCTAGAGTAAATAAAGCATATAACTATAAATACTTCTACTCTTATAAAGTAGTGAAAGGTGTGAAGAAATATTACTCATTTTCAAAATCAAATGCTTATAAATTTGTTAAACCACCATTTAATATCAAAAATGTAAATTACCAATATGCTGCTTTAAGTAATAGCCCTACACACTAAGTTCCTGAATTTAAGGGCAGCGCATCAGCACCACGCGAGTATAAAAATTTGTACTAAGTTTACGAGATATGATAGATACTTATTATTTTAAATATAGTCTACAATCAATATGGTTGTAGGCTGTATTTTTGTTGATTTATAGACAACTATCAACGAATGAAAGGTAGTTTACACTTTAAAGTTGTAAAGTTTAACTAATCTTAAATAAAACTCCATTTATTTAAGATAAAAGTTAGACTCGAGATAATTGTTAATAGTTTGTTTATCACAAGTTAATTATTTTTCCGAAAATATTAGTATATAATTTTCGATGGCGAAGAAAGCAGGGTAAATAAGTCGGTTATAAAAAAGGAATAAGGGAGCAAGAACTAATGAAAAAGAAAGTACTAGTATTAATAATGGGTGTAATTTGTGCGACGCAATTATGGCATTCTAATCACGCAAACGCATTAGTAACAGAGAGTGTTGAAACTAATTTTGTTGTAAAAGATTCGGGTAATAAAAATATTTTACAAAATCATACTGAAATTACAACTGAGGAGAAAATTTCAATAGTAGAAAAGACTCAATTAAATAAATTAAAATCACTATCTAATGACAACTACATAGAATATGATTTACATACTAATCAAATAGGTAGTAAAAAAGGTTGCTTATATGGTTATAGTGAAATTGACTCATCACATTTTACTGAACGTGACAAACGCGTAATTAGACGTGATCATGTTAAAAAGGCACAAAGTTTAATTAATGACTATAAATATACACATAAATATGAAGATTTTGCTAAAGCAACGGCAAAAGTTAATACTTTAGGTAAATCGCATCAAAAATATCTAAATAACCAAATCGATAAAGTAAATAATCAAATCGATAAATCTGAAAAAAGCTAAATCAAATTAAATTTAAAAGTTACATATCTCATATTTAATCGACATCATATAAATAACGACAATTTCATTGATAGATTATCAATTTTAATATAGATTTAGAGACATTATATACATTGTCTTGATAACTAAGTCTGCAACGCTTATAGTTGCAGGCTTTTTAAATTTTTAAAAGATAAAAAAGATTAATTCGTGATATCAAAATATACAAATCAAATATAAATAACTACATTTACATTTGTTAATTTATTAAATATTTATTAATTAATTGTAAATTTGTAGATAAATATTTAATTAACGTTTAATATGAAAATTAACTAAAAAGAAAGAGGTGTTAGTTATGACAGAATACTTTTTAAGTGCTGGCATATTTACGGCAATTGTTTCATTAGTACTTATAGTGAAGGCTATAAGTAAACTTTCTCAAAGGCATACAATGAAAAGATTTTTATTTTTATCTACTAGTTGCTTAGTGTTAACATTAGTTGTAGTTTCTAACTTTAATCAATCTGCAGGAGCTGCTCAACTAGCTGATGAAGATGGAAATAGCAATACAACTGAATACAGCAAATCAGCAACGACTAAATTACATAAAGAGCCTGCGACATTAATCAAAGCAATTGATGGTGATACTGTTAAGTTAATGTACAAAGGAAAACCAATGACATTTAGATTGTTATTAATTGATACGCCCGAAACGAAACATCCTAAAAAAGGCGTTGAAAAATACGGACCAGAAGCAAGCGCATTTACGAAAAAAATGGTAGAGAATGCTAAAAAAATTGAAGTTGAATTTGACAAAGGACAAAAAACTGATAAATATGGACGTGGATTAGCTTATATTTATGCAGATGGCAAAATGGTTAATCAAGCGTTAGTACGTCAAGGATTAGCAAAAGTTGCATATGTATATAAACCTAATAATACACACGAACAACTATTAAGGAAAAGTGAAGCACAAGCGAAAAAAGAACATCTAAATATTTGGAGTGAAGGTAACGCAGAATAAAGTTACTGACACTTAACATAAAGTGCCACTGCTGCTAGTGGCACTTTTAATATATACTCATAAGTTCACCAAGTATTATTATATTTGAAATGAAAAATTAATTACACCAAATCAAAGTGTATTTAATATCAGAATATAATTTTTTTGAATTTAGTATTAAAATAGAATATTACTATATATTACAATATGTATTTTCACAGAAAATAAATTAATGCTTTACTTCTATATTTAGAAGTGTATAATAGTAGTTAAGTAATAAAGAGCGTGAAGAAAATTGTGAGTTATTTTTGTAGAATATTCTCCTTTTCATTTATGAATTTGTTACAAATATTTAGTGCAAAAGCACGACGGAGGTATTCGATATGAATAACGGTACAGTTAAATGGTTTAATGCAGAAAAAGGTTTTGGTTTCATCGAAAGAGAAGATGGTAGCGACGTATTCGTACACTTCTCAGCAATTGCTGAAGATGGTTACAAATCATTAGAAGAAGGCCAAAAAGTTGAATTCGACATCGTTGAAGGCGACCGTGGCGAGCAAGCTGCTAACGTAGTTAAAATGTAATTTTAGCTAATTCAAACAGTCCTTATTATAGGGCTGTTTTTTTTTATACTATTTTTGAAATATCATTTTTTAAATATAATCATAGCAATCAAGTAACAGATAAACGTTACCATTGCTTCCATTGACGTTTTAAAGCAAATCATTTAAGTGATAAATTATCTACATACTAAAGCCGGAAGAACTACATGTAAAAAATAAGTTGCATATAACTAGCAGTACATGCTACTTATTTAGAAATTATTATTACTTAACAAACATAAGCATAAATTTAAATTATTAAACTAAAAAACCGCCAATACAGAACTTTAATAATGACGAGAATTAAAGTCTGTATATGGCGATAACAAGAAGTAATGTTAAACACTCAAAATGTTTAACAATAATAGGATACCATATCGGATTATATCTTACTACTTAATTAATAATTTAACTAATCAACTTTTTGTTAATTTTTTATTAAGACTGATTAATTATTGAGAAAATTTAATGTTTTTAAAATCTCATAATAATTCAGTAATCTTATTACCATTTAAAAAGCGAAACATTAAAATAATTAAACAATAATATTGTGTTTATATTTATCTATCGAATATATTCAACTCTAGCGATTTGATGTCTACTGAAATAACTAAGGATTCATCATTATTATTTATTTGACCATTTGATAAATTAATTTCCGATAGTATTTTAAAGCTACCGTTAGGCAAAGGTTTAACTATCGACAATAGCGCTTCATTTTGTTGAATTAAAAATGGTTGTGTTGATTGGTTATTAATATGCCACTCATTCATTTTAGTAATTTCTCCTGTTCATTAGTAATGTTATATTGATTTTAACGAACGTACTAGCTATCAACCAAAACTTTGCTCAATTTCGACAAATGTTTTAGTTAATATTGAAATGTTATAAATATTATCCTCTTCAATATCTCCACGTAAATATTCTTGTTCAATTAAAACTATGCAATTAGCATAAAAGTCTTTATAGTTCCTATCACAAAAATAATCTTCTTGTGCATTTTTAGCATCACCAAAATAGTTAGCCTTAGATTCTGTATCACCTTTATTTGAGCGTTCAATATATAATTTATAAAATTTAGCTATTGTATATTTTTGTTCTTTAGTTAGTTTATTCAAAATCATAGGCCTCCTGAAACATCGTTTATATGTTATACCCAATTTGTTGGAAAATACTAACTAAATTAATTGCATTTTCAATGTCTTTAATAAGTTTTTACAAGTTTTAAGCGATATTGCTCTGTAAAATTATCTTTTATAGCGTACGGAGAAATTATTAATAATCCATGACTTCTAACAGATTTTTCACTAACACCAAATTTATAACCTTGATAAATTATTTTCGTACAATACGTGAAGTTCTTACTATTTAAATTTAATGTAACGAGATAGCGATGATTTGTGTTTTCATAGTTTTTCTTAACCCAATCAGCAGCTTTTTTACCAGCTCCAGGATAGGTACAGCGATAGACTTTCATCCAATCGTTTTTACCGCTAGCGTATATATATTTAAATGACTCAAATGATTGTGTTGTAGGTTTATCACCTGGACCCTCAATCTGTAAAATGGTCTTATCATCAATGGCAATACTGCTATGGCCAAAAAATCCCCACATAACAGGACCTTTTGTGATAATTATGTCACCAGGTTGTAATTTAAAATGATCATCTTTTATTTCTTTATATTTATTATCTGCAATAGTTGATGGTGCACCAATAGGGGATATAACAATGAATAATAAGAGAAAAATGATTGTATGTTTTATAAAATTCACTTAAAAGCTCCTTGTTGAAAAATATATGTTATTGATCGAAACGAGCATTAGGCATAAATCAATGCGCTAAGCTCTACAATGATATATTGGAGTAGTTGACTGAATGAAAATACACTTGAAACAAACTTTTATCAATTCTAGCCAATCGTGTCAGCGAGGCCTCAACACAGAGAAAATGGATATCCAATTTTCACAGACAATGTAAGTTAGGGTGCGGTGCCCCAACACAGAAGTTGATGGAAATTCAGTTTACAATAATGTGCAAGTTGGTGGAGCCTCAACATAGAGAATTTCGAAAGGAAATTCTACAAGCAATGCAGGTTGGGGTGTCAATGATAAAGAAATACTTTTTTCTTAGAAATTAGTATTTCTTATGCATGCAATTTACTCATGTATTCCAATTTTTAAGTACACATTAACTGTGGCTAATGTGTAAGAGCCACTGCATAGTAAATTATTAGTGGTTCTTTATCATTTCTGTCCCACTCCATAAAAATGGTTGAAACATATATTAAATATTAATGTATGTTGATATAAAATGTCTATTAAGAACACAAAAACAGCCAAAGGCATCAATAGTTAATGTCCTTGGCTGTTTATATCATATGTTCTTTTAAAGTATGCCAAAAATTAATGTATAAATTAACATTGCGAATCCAAAGATATAGAAAATAACGGCAAAGCTTAAATAAGATTCTCTTTTAGATTCTTTAGCAGTTTTTTTCATTAAGACAAATATAAATGTACCAGCAACGATAAAAATTAATGCTAGCCAAAATAAAATTGCAAAATGTAAAGTCATGTGAAACCCTCCTTATAAGTCGTAATCGTTAATCAATGAAATCATAGAAAATTGGATAGATATAATAAAGAACGAGCACGATGTTAATAAAAAATAATATTTCACTTAACCAGAATTTAGTAATCATTGCAATGGTAAACGATATAATGAGTATCGAACCGCAAATGATAATGCCAGGCAGGAGCCAACATAAATCATCTAAACCTTTGTTATATGTAATCATAATGTTAAAGATAATAAATATGATTGTTATAACTAAATTTATAGCATTTAATTGAATGTTTTTCATGATTGACACCTACTAATATAAATATAGCTTCTTATTGAATATCATAACACTATTTTGCAAAAGGTAAATAAAAAGTAAAGTTATTTTTAAAATATTATTTGAGCAATATTAAAGTTGGTTAATTGAGCGAACTTGTTAAATAAAATAGGGATTAACCTATCATTTCATGCTGAAATTGGATTTAAATGCAGTAAATTTTGTATTTTCCGTTACATTTTATAAAATTGAACAATAAAAAATGTGCAAAATGACTTTTGCACATTTACAAATATTAGTTTTCTGATAAGATTAATATCAATACTTTAAAAAGCACGTATCAAATATAGGGGAGATGGTTATATGACTTTTTACAATTTCATTATGAGTTTTCAAAATGATAATACACCTTTCGGCATGTTAGCAAATTACGTTAATGAAGATAAAGCATTCCCACGCTTAGAAGAAAGTCATCAAGTTATTAGAACATATGTTTTGTCTCATTATAAAGACCATCAATTAATTGAAATTACAAATAGAGCTATAAGCTTATATATGATAAATTAATTTGAATAATACCAATTGTGATGAATTAGTGCATCCCAAATATCTTTTGTTTTAAAGTTTATTTCATCATTTCTTATCGAAAATGGTGTAATAATGTCTTTATCTAACCAAGTGTTGATAAGCTCATTTGGTAAACCATCTAACAACATTTCACTTTTGCTAATTATAAAACATTCCCAGTCAAGTGAAACATTTTTTGGATTCACATAATTACATTGATTATGATTATCCATAAATACTCACTCCTTTAAGATTCTGTATTCTCCATAGCATTTTACCCATTAAAATAATCTTTCAAACCAAAATTATAGTCACTTTTCAAAATATGTATATTAAAATGCTATGCTTTTCACTGTTAAAAAAGTTTAAATAGTGGTTTAATATATTCGGTACTCATTTTAATAAAAAGATAATATATTTTGAGCTATCAATACTTTTTATTGAAGAGGTGTTATTGTTGGCTAAAACGCTATATTTAATGCGCCATGGGCAAACTTTGTTTAATTTTAAGGGACTAATACAAGGGTTTGGAGATTCTCCATTAACAGAATTGGGAATTTTGCAAGCTGAAAAAGCACGTAGTTATTTTGAAAGCAAGGGGATAAACTTCGATTTATATGCATCATCAACACAGGAACGCGCAAGTGACACACTTGAAAATGTCGCGCCTAACCAACCATATCAACGTTTAAAAGGATTAAAAGAATGGCATTTCGGATTATTTGAAGGAGAGTCTGTTTATCTATTTGATAATTTATATAAACCTGAAGATTTATTCGGAGATCGTATAGTGCCTTTTAAAGGTGAATCAAAGCAACATGTTGAGGAGCGTATAGTTAAAGCTTTGCATGAGCTGATGTCTCAAACAAAGGATAATGCATTGGTAGTGAGTCATGGAACAATTATAGGGGTGTTTCTTAGATATTGCCTAGATAAAAATGAGGCATTGAAACATAATATAGGTAATTGTAATATTTTAAAATTCAAATATGACAATGGAACTTTTAGCTTTGAAGAGTTGATTGATCCAAATTTATAATAAGTAAAGCGTTACACTTAGACAAGTTCAAGTCTTTGATGTAACGCTTTTTAATGAGACTACAAGCTTAAAACATAAGTTGCAGCAGTTTTTGTAAAATCATAAGAGCCACAATTATAATAATGACACTTGAAATTTTGTTGATAATTAATAATAATCTACCAGTTTTGTCGATAGAACCTACGAGTTTACCTAATATTGCGAGTAAAAAGAACCAAAGCCATGAAACACTTATACATACGATAGTAAATGCAATTTTATAATTACCATTGTATAAAGCAGCGCTACTACCAATTACGCCGATTGTATCTAATATAGCATGAGGATTTAGTAGTGATACAGATAAGGCAAAGCTAACTTGTTTCATTGGTGACATCGCTTTTACTTGGTTGTTCATTGAAGGTTTATCATTCCAAATTGTCCAAGACATATACAGTAAAAATATTAAACCAATTGCATAAATAATTGCTTGAAGAATGGGCATCGACATAATAATGATAGATATACCAATAACAGCAATAATAATTAATAAGCTATCTGATAGACCAGCTGTAAGAATTGCCGGTAATGCATATCTATATTTCGATTGGTTGGCACCTTGGTTAAATATAAACACATTTTGTGCTCCTAATGGCAAAATAAGTCCGATTGATAAGATAAAACCATGAAGAATTGCTGCTAACATAAGACTAATCCCCTTTAAAAGTATTGAAAATTCTGAAAATACATAATGGAAGCATATCAAATAAAATAAAACTGCTCAATATAAGAGCAGTTTAGAAAGGAAAGATTTTGTTTATATGATTTGGATTTATTAGAAATGAAGGAATATATAAATATAAAACTGAATTACTTATTAATCAAATCATAAAAAAGCCAATGTTCATCAAAATAAGAATCGCCTATTTTAATTGCATTTTTTTCAAAACCAAGAATGTCGAATCCAAGGGCGCTATAAAAAACTTTAGCACCTATATTGTTTGATACTATTGATGTGAGTACAGATTCGTAGTTGTTCTGTCGTGCATAGCTAATGATGTAATTAATGAGCTCGCTATTAATCGATTTATCGTTATTGTTAACAAAGTTGTATTTAATTAATGATTTATGTTCTTTTCCTACATATCGAATTTGTTCTAGCGTAGCTGTAGCAATGAGTGTGTTATTGTCATAACAGCCAAAGACGATACATGTTGGTAAAGTTTCATTTAAAATGTCATGTATTAAGGTGTCAGTCATAGTTTGACTATAATGTGAATCTTGAGTGAATTCTTCTTTGACTGTCGAAACGAGTCGTTTATACTCATTAAAATCATCAT
>NZ_PPQS01000029.1:0-3924 GCF_002902405.1 Staphylococcus schweitzeri | reverse complement strand
TTGTTAATGTTTTAATTTTCATTACTGACCTCCTTAATCATTATTAAGAAAGATTTTGTGCTAAAAAATTTCTTAATTACATATTAAAATGTTTATTAAAATTTTGCAATCATTGATTTAAATGCTCATTCGTGTAAATTGAGAATTAATTTAAATAAAATTCTGCTTAAGTCTATGCTTATAATGAATATGCAGAAGAGTAGAATTTCCACTTTCAAATTAATATAAAACGAGTAGAAGTCATGCTGTTATTGGAACCGGTACCAATTATGGATAATCGAAAATGCTTTATTTTCTATTAGAATAAATATCTATTTACTAAATGAATTTTAACGAAAATACCAACCAAAAACTTCCAAAAAACTTGGTTGGTAAATGTGAAGATTATGTGAAATATTACATTCAAATCTATCTAATCTAAATTTATTAATCAACTATACTTACATTTAAATCTACATTAACATTTCCGTGAATAGCTTTGGAATATGGACAAAACTCATGTGCCATTTGTAAGTATTTTGTAGCTTCATCTTGAGACAATACATTTTTAACTGTGGCTTCTATTGCAACGCTTAATTTAGGACTTTCTAAATTAGCATCATCTTCTAATCTTACTGTTATTGTTACTTCTGGTTTTGCATCACGAATTTTGTGTTGTTTTAAAATTAGGTCAAACGCACCATTGAAACAAGATGCATATCCTGCAGCAAATAATTGTTCAGGATTTGTTGCTTTTCCATCTGCTTGTGCTGGCGGAATGATATCAATATCTAATGCATGGTCATCGGTATGAACATGACCTTTACGACCACCGGTATTTGTAGCTTTTGTTTCATAATGAATTGCCATTGCTATGACCTCCTAAAATAAATTACGTTTATGCTATACCCATATTATTATTAGGTAATCATCATTGATTTTAGTAATGTATCATTGAATGATGAAAAGTAGTTGTTTACAATAAAATATAATGAGTGACTGAAAAGAGGGGTTTACCATGAAGACTGTAGAAGTGGTTGCTACTATCGCACCGCAAATTCAAATCGATGAGACTTTACAAGAGCAAATAAATAAGCGCAGTGATGCAATTGACATTATTGAACTTCGGATTGACCAACTTGAAAATATTTCAGCTGATAACGTGTCAAAATTAGTTATAAAACTAAAAACATTATCAAAAATAAATAAAGTTTTAGTTACATATCGTACGGCAGGACAAGGGGGAAGTGGTGAAATTACAAGCGGGTCATATTTGAATTTATTATCATCACTGGCAAATGTCAAAGAGATAGATATGGTTGATGTTGAATGGGAAAAAAATATTGAGCTTGAACGTTTCCAACAAGTCATTAAAAAGTTACAAGTACAGGATAAAGAAGTGATAATTTCACATCATAATTTTGATGAGACACCGTCTTTAGATGAACTACAATTCATTTATTTTAAAATGCAAAAGTTCAATCCAGAGTATGTAAAGTTAGCAGTTATGCCACGAAATAAAAACGACGTCTTAAATTTATTACAGGCTATGGTTACTTTTTCGGATACGATGAATTGTAAAGTAGTAGGTATATCTATGTCTAAAATTGGGTTAATAAGTAGGACAGCACAGGGAATCTTTGGTGGCGCATTGACATACGGATGCATAGGAGAGCCTCAGGCACCAGGTCAAGTTGATGTGGTTGACTTAAAAGAACAGGTATCATTATATCTATAAAATGTAAGGCGTTTGATTTTAAAGATAGGCTGTTTTATAATTGAGAAGTATTATCATTGTTCGTGGAGGAGCGATTTTATAATGGAATTACAACAAGCAATAGCTAATAGAAGAAGTGTGAAAAAGTTTAAAAGAGATATGCACATAGATGATGCATTGCTATACCAATCAATCGAAAAGGCTGCTGATGCTCCAAATCACGGAATGAGGGAACCTTGGAGAGTTGTGCATGTTCCAAAAGAGCGATTAGGGGAAATGAGTAAAGATATATCTAAATTCGCATTTCCGAATGAATTAGATAAGCAACAATCTCATTACGATGCAGTAACGAACCTTGGCGGCATGTTACTACTTATTTTAAAAACAGATCCAAGACAACGCCAAAATGATGAAAACTATTTTGCGTTTGGTGCTTATACACAAAATTTAATGTTATTACTTTATGAAGCGGGAATTGGTACATGTTGGAAATCACCATTATATATTTATGATCCGAAAGTAAGAAAAACATTAGGAATTAAAAAAGATGAGGTTTTAGCTGGATTTTTGTATTTAACAGACTTAGAAGATCATATGCCTAAAGCGCCTCGAAAAAACAGAAATTTAATTACATTATATTAATAAGATGAGATATTGAAAAAAGCTGAGACATGGTGATGTGCTCCTAAAAGTTAGAATTCATACTATTTAGGGCTTCATTACAAACTGTCTCAGCTTTTTATTATGTTGTAAATATTGTCAGTATTTAATAATAATACTATTTAAATGTTTCAGCTAAAAATGATTCCACTTGTTCAGGAGATTTAGCATTAGCTGAATGTAGATGTGCAATTTTGGCACCGTTTTTGAATACTAATAAACTAGGAATACCCATGACTTCGTTTTCAATCACTACATCTTCTAATTCATCGCGATTAACGGTATACCATTCGTAATCATTGTATTGTTCAACAATTGGATCAATCCACATATCCATTGCACGACAGTCAGGACACCAGCCTGCTTCAAATTTAATGATTACCGGGTTATCATTGTTAATTACAGATTTGAATTCTTCGTTACTTTTAATTGCTTGCATAGTTACAACTCCTCTTGATAGTTTAATAATTTTATTATAGCTAAACTTCTAGTTTATTAAAAAATTTTAGCCTCAAATTATAAGCCTTTTGCCATGGAAAATGATATATTTATGTTAAACATATAAAGGAGGTAACAGACGCATGATTAAATTTTATCAATATAAAAATTGTACAACTTGTAAAAAGGCAGCAAAGTTTTTAGATGAATACGGCGTAAGTTATGAACCAATTGATATTGTTCAACATACACCTACAATAAATGAATTTAAAACAATTATTGCTGAAACAGGTGTTGAGATTAATAAACTATTTAATACACATGGTGCAAAATATCGTGAACTAGACTTAAAAAATAAATTACAAACGTTATCTGATGATGAAAAATTAGAATTGTTATCATCAGATGGTATGTTAGTAAAACGTCCATTAGCTATTTTAGGTGATAAAATTACGTTAGGATTTAAAGAAAATCAATATAAAGAGACTTGGCTAGCGTAATATTAATGTAATCGTTTACTAAAAATCTCGATATTTAGAATCATTACATGTAAAATGAAGGAAGCTATGCAATTGTTAATTTTTAAAAATATAGTTGAATAGCATCTAGCCTTATGGCATCATTAATGTTGTAAAGAACAATTAGGAGGGGATTCTCTTGGCAGTACCAAATGAATTGAAATATTCAAAAGAGCATGAATGGGTTAAAGTTGAAGGAAGCGTCGCAACAATCGGAATCACAGAATATGCGCAAGGCGAGTTAGGTGATATTGTATTTGTTGAATTACCTGAAACTGATGATGAAATTAATGAAGGGGATACGTTTGGTAGCGTAGAATCAGTTAAAACTGTATCAGAATTATATGCGCCAATCTCTGGTAAAGTAGTTGAAGTCAACGAAGAACTAGAAGATAGTCCCGAATTTGTAAATGAATCTCCATACGAAAAAGCATGGATGGTAAAAGTAGAAATTAGTGATGAAAGTCAGATTGAAGCATTATTAACTGCTGAAAAATATGCAGAAATGATTGGTGAATAATCATTGTATAACTCCTTAATCAAAGATTAAGGAGTTTATTTTTATGAAAAGAAAACCATACGCTATGCGTATGGTTCAGAAAAGGTTCTACC
>NZ_PPQS01000028.1 GCF_002902405.1 Staphylococcus schweitzeri | reverse complement strand
TTATGAAAAGAAAACCATACGCTATGCGTATGGTTCAGAAAAGGTTCTACCATTGTCACAAAAAATGCATCTCTACGTGCTAGAATAAATATTGGTCAGCCAACCAAAATAATCAACACGAGGAGATGCTATTTAATGTCATCTGACACAAACAGTTTAGCACATACAAAATGGAATTGTAAGTATCATATTGTCTTTGCACCTAAATACAGAAGACAAGTGATATATGGAAAAATAAAAAAAGATATAGGGATTATATTGCGTCAATTATGTGAAAGAAAAGGTGTAGAGATAATTGAAGCAGAGGCATGTAAAGATCATATCCATATGTTAGTTAGTATACCACCCAAACTTGGGGTATCATCATTTGTTGGCTATTTAAAAGGAAAAAGTAGTTTAATGATATTTGATAGACATGCTAACTTAAAGTATAGATATGGAAATAGAAAATTTTGGTGTAAAGGATTTTATGTGGATACAGTAGGTAGAAATAAAAAAGTGATTGAAAATTATATTCGTAATCAATTACAAGAGGATATCGTTGCAGACCAAATCTCAATGGAAGAATATTTAGATCCTTTTACTGGAGAGAAAAATAGAAAAAGAAAGAAAAAAGAGTAACCCTTTAGGGTTGCTGGAATAGTAGTGCAGTTGGCTGACTTTTCAGTGCCCTTTTAGGGCTGGCCAGTAAGGAAGGCTTATAGCCGTAGAACAAACCACCCGTTCACACGGGTGGTTTTGATT
>NZ_PPQS01000027.1 GCF_002902405.1 Staphylococcus schweitzeri | reverse complement strand
ATAATCTTCTATTTTTTTAACCCTATTTATTGCATATTCTTTTTCAGGCCAAATTCCAAACTTTTTATACATGTAATAATCTTCTCTTCCCATTGGTCCAAATTCTGAATTCATCCAATCAATATAATCAAAAGATACATTCAATTTACCATCTCTTGTAAAGTCAAATTCGCATGATGTCCATGGCTCGAGTCCTTCTTCTATAAACAATTCTCTTAAATTATCAAATTGCTTATATAATTCATATACTGAGTCCATAAATTCCGATCTTGGTATATTATATTTATTTAACACGCTCGTATAGTAAAATAATTCATCACTACTTGGCTCAGTATAATTGTAAAACACTTCTCCACTTCTTTCATTTACATAAGCCATTGCATATACTTTTTCCCACTCTACTGGTATCATGCTGCTAATCTTATTCGCAATCTCGTTATACATTTGACTGAGTTTTTCTTCGAAAGTCATATTATCTCCCCTATAGTTCAGCTTCTTCTTACTCTTTAATATATTGCTCGATTTGTTTAACCTCCTCCATTTCATATTCCATTTCTGGTAAAACACCAAATTTTTTGTACATATAATAATTTTCACGGCCCAATTGATCAAACTCTGTATTTATCCAATCTATATAATCAAATGATACTTTCAATTTACCCTCTCTTGTAAAATCAAATTCACATGATGTCCACGGTTCTAAACCTTCTTTTTTAAAAACTTCTCTTAACTCATCAAACATTCGATAAACTTTAAACCATGAATTCTTAAATAAATCTTTTAAGACATTGCAATCTTTAGGAATATCTGAATAATAATTCAATTCTTCACTACCTGGTTTAGTATAATTAAAAATGACTTCTCCAGCTTGATCAGTTACATAAGCTATTGTAAATACTTGCTCCCATTCTACTGGTATCATCCCACTAATCTCATTCGCAATCTCGTTATACATTTCACTTAATTTTTCCTCAAAAGTCATGTTATCTCCCCTATTGTTCAGCTTCTTCTTGCTCTTTAACATAATCTTCTATTTTTTTAACCCTATTTATTGCATATTCTTTTTCAGGCCAAAT
>NZ_PPQS01000026.1:164342-164552 GCF_002902405.1 Staphylococcus schweitzeri | reverse complement strand
ATAAAAATTATGATGTTTGATTAGCTCATAAATACTAAATAATGTTTGTAACTTATAGTTACGTTTTTTGGAATTAACGTTGACATATTGTCATTCAGTTTTCAATGTTCATTTTCTTACCGACAAGAATTAATTATACATTTTATTAACATTTAAGTCAATAACTTTTTTTATCTTGTCTATTTTATTTTTTAATCAAAATTTGATTAA
>NZ_PPQS01000026.1:121247-164332 GCF_002902405.1 Staphylococcus schweitzeri | reverse complement strand
CGTTTTTTGGAATTAACGTTGACATATTGTCATTCAGTTTTCAATGTTCATTTTTCTTACCGACAAGAATTAATTATACATTTTATTAACATTTAAGTCAACAACTTTTTAAAATTAATTTTCGTTAGTAATTCAAGTTATTTCTTAAGTCGAGTTGTTTTGTTTGCCTCAACAAATAAATACTATACAGGCTTTCAAACTGCTTAACAACAGTAAAAATTACACCTTTACTATCCATTCTGAACGCTCTCATTCTAAAAATCGAACTTAAAGAAATTACAATTGTGAATAGTACGTTTTCTAAAACAAATAAGGTGGTTATTTTTATGAAAAGATAATAAAAAAACCGCAAAACAGAACGTTATTTTTTTACCAGAAATTAAAAATAAATTTACAAGTTTTAAATAATCTCTCAAAACACCGCTATACAGGCTGACTTAATAAGCTTTAAACCAAAGAAATACAACTACTAAGCCAGCATCTATCATTTCAATTACAAAAGAATTTCATTTGCATAGTCATTAACCATCAACCGCATTTATCAAATTAATAACACCAACACACCACAACGTTATTCCTACTTCGATAATCCAATTCGAATCATTACTATTAGATGTAACAAATCACAACCAACGATTTGCTTCTTTAAGATTACCCATCCCTCAGTAAAACTAGCTAAACCATGCCACCAACACACCACAAATAAAGTAGTACACCACACCATAAAAAAAGCCACAATGATTACACTGTGACTTTTCTTACTATAGTATTAAATTCAAAAATGTTTAATAGAAGACATTACATTTCTGTTCTACCAGCAATCGCTTTAGATAGTGTTACTTCATCTGCGTATTCTAAATCACCACCTACAGACAACCCTTGTGCTAATCTTGTTACTTTTATACCTATAGGCTTAACTAATCTAGAAATATACATCGCTGTCGATTCCCCTTCTAAGTTAGGGTTCATAGCTAAAATGAGCTCATTAACTTCATCACTTTTCAAGCGTTCAATTAATGAAGGAATATTAATGTCTTCTGGCCCAATCCCATCCATTGGAGAAATAGATCCATGTAATACATGATATAAACCTTTATACTCTCTCATTTTTTCCATTGCAATAACATCTTTATCATCTTCGACCACACAAATAACTGAACGATCTCTTTGTTTGTCTTCACAAATATAACAAGGATCATTTTCAGTAATATGACCACATACACTACAATATGTTAACTCTCGTTTAACATCTACTAAAGCTTTAGCAAATTGAACAACATCGTCTTCTTTCATGTCTAAGGTATGAAAAGCCAGACGTTGGGCTGTCTTAGGACCAATGCCTGGCAATTTCATAAAGCTATCAATTAATTTTGATATAGGTTCTGGATAATGCATCTACTATCACATTCCAGGGATGTTCAAGCCTTGAGTATGTTTACCTAAACGTTCTTGAGTAAGCTCATCAGCTTTGTTCATCGCTTCATTAGTAGCAGCTAACACTAAATCTTGTAGCATTTCAATATCATCTGGGTCTACAGCTTCTTCTTTGATTTCAACGTCAACAACTTCTTTATGACCAGTTACAGTAACTGCAACCATGCCACCACCAGCTGTACCTACAATACGCTCTTCTTTAAGTTTTTCTTGTTCTTGAGCCATTTTCTTTTGCATTTTTTGCATTTGTTTCATCATTTGTTGCATGTTTCCGCCACCGCGCATATTCCATTTCCTCCTTGAAAATCAATAAATATTTATCAATAAAATGATGTTTCTTCCATTATACATACGATTATATCGCTTGTCATGTATCACTCTTCATCAATAACATGTACCGTTTCTTCACCAAAAAGGTCTTTCGCTTTTTGAGCAATATCAGTTTGTTGTACTTGCTGCTTTGGCATTTCGTCATTATCATGTTTGCGATTTTGTAGATATTCCGTTCTAACTCTTTGCCATTGATCAGACGGTACACCAACCACTTTAACGTTTTTATTGACGATATTACAAACGACACTTTCTATATTATTACGTTTCTCATCGTCTTTATTAACAATTTCACAATGAATTTCTTCTTCAAACTTCACAAGCACATGATCTTCACTTGCTGCAACAGGTTCAGAGTTTTGCAATAAACTAACAAGCGATTTCTTATCATTGTTTTTAGCATGATCAATCACTTCTTGCCAATGATCTTTCAACAATTTGATATCGGCTTTATTGGCTCTATCTAATACTTTCGCAATTTGTTGCATCGAAAATGCATTTTTAGATTTTTGTATACCTCTTACAGGTTTTTTCGAATTTTTTTGCGTAGGCGCTGCAGTTACACCTTGCGCTTTCAACACCTTAAGTTCTTGCTCTAACTGTTCCATACGTTGCAACAACACATCTGAACTAGGTGCAGCAGCAATTGGTACCGGTTCAACTACATTCGTAACGCCTTGTGATTGCCCTTTAATCAGTTCAGCTAATTTCACTAGCAACACTTCAAAATGAACATTTTGATTCACACTAAAACGTATAGAAACTAACGTATCATTGATAAGGTCTATCATATGATACAGCATTTCTAAATCTAAGTTCATTAATGCACGATAATCGCTATCTTTATCAGCAGTCTTATTCATAATCGTATCTCTGACAAAATAAATCATGTCATTAATTAAACGATTCACTTCTTTACCTTCTGCTATAAATTGATGATATTTTTTAAAAGATGATTGTACATCACCTTGTACAATATCTTCAAACAATTGATTAAGTGCTTCATCATGTACGCTACCTGTAACATTCAGTGCATCTTGCAATGTTAACGTACCATCACCAAATGCAATAGCTTGGTCCATAATACTTAACGCATCACGCATACCACCTTCAGATGCTTTCGCAATAAACATTAACGCTTCTTCTTCATATTCAAGCGCTTGCGCATCCGCTACAAATTTCAATCGCTCAACAATTTGATCCAAACTTATTGCTTTAAAATCAAAACGCTGCGCTCTAGATATAATTGTTGGAGGAATTTTGTGTGGTTCAGTTGTTGCTAAAATAAAAATAGCATGTGCTGGTGGTTCTTCTAATGTTTTCAAAAGTGCATTAAATGCACCAGTTGTTAACATATGAACCTCATCAATGATATAAACTTTATATTTCGATTCACTCGGTGCATATTTAACTTTATCTCTAATATTTCTAATTTCATCAACACCATTGTTACTAGCTGCATCTATTTCAATAACATCTGAATTAGTTCCTTGTGTAATACCTTTACATATGGCACATTCATTACAAGGTTCTCCATCATTACTATTCAAACAATTGATTGCTTTAGCAAACACTTTGGCAATACTCGTTTTTCCCGTACCTCTTGGACCACTGAAAATATAAGCATGCGATTGTTTCTCTTTTGAAATCGCATTACGTAATGTCTTCGTTACATGTTCTTGTCCGACTACATCATCAAAGCTTTGGGGTCTATACATACGATATAAGGCTTGATAATTCAAGTTAGCACCTCCATAAACAATTACTTTTCATTATATCATGATAATACGATTACTTCTCAATCGAACATTTAATAAAAATGTTCTGGAAACTTTACGATTCCATGTGGTGCATCCGTTAAATTATCCCATAAAAATTTCACAAGTAACGGCGCATTACCCTCTACTGCTTCAATATCCTGCGCCGAAGCATCTTCATATCCTAACTTTTCAAAGTAATCCAAACAATGATCTACAACAATCGTACTGTATTCTTGGGCTTTCGCACGTTCTTCAACAGCTTGTACTAAACTTCGACCCAACTTTTGATTACGTAAGTCTGGTTTAACTGACAATGACGCAATCGCCAAAGCATAATATGTTTTATCCTTACTGTTAATTTCTATTTCTATTAACAATATATGTCCCACCACATCATTGTTTTCATTTTTAGCTATTACTTCTAATTCAAAATTATAATATGGCGACTTCCGTAAATTCTTCACTTTCCCACGTGCCTGCCAGCTCGTTTCTGGATTGATATCAAAACTTTCTTCAATACTATTTAAAGATTTATCATAATCAAGTTCTGTTAGTGTACTTAAATATATTTGCATAAGTCCTCCAAACGCATCGCTTTACAATTAATGTAAAATAATTAATCAAATTAATACTTCCATTGTAAGACACTATAGTTTATTTCACCATCATTACTTTATTAAAAACAATCATATAAAAAAGCTCAAATACATAATTCAAACAACATAATAGTAATATTATCGCTAACTGTTCTTCTTAATTAACATATAAAAAAGCTACTGCCAATAAACATTTACTCAAGAGCGATTACGCCGAGTCGTTTAAAGAAAGTAGCTTTTGCTATTATGTATAATGATTTCAAGTTTTAATCAAAGATATTAAATTTATGTTTAAAAATAAAAAACCGTGCACCTAAGAATCGAACGTAATTCACGAACGTAACCAAAGTCGTTAGCTAAATCTCGGCTACCCTACGGCACATATGATGATCCACTTAATGCTGCTTCCGTCAGGACCTGACATGGTTCATGGGTTCATATTGCATAGGACCGAAATCTTCAAACACTACGTGCTTTGGGCAGACTTCGCAAAAATACGGCCTCAACAAAGGAATTAAGCCTCGCATAAAGCGGATTTCGAGTACAGGGAACCGCTACCTCCCCACCTAGCACGGCAAGATATATATTACTATATTTTAATAGTTAATTGCAAGTATAAATGTTTTATATCATTGTTTACTTAGATCGACGTCTTGAGAAGTCATTAAATTTAAATTCATTAGCTAGATGCTTCGATATATTATATTGAAATGGAGATGTATTTTCTAAATACACAACACTTCTAACCGTTGCTGAAAATGGAATAGATATATCACCAAACAATTGATGTGCCTGTTCATCAAATGGTTCGAAAGTAATCGACTTACTTGAATAACTTATATTAAGATCTAATTCTTTTTCTAAATAATCATAAATAGAGTTGCTTGCAACCTCATTACTAATACTAGTAACGAATGACTTTAAAAAATAATCTTCATCAACAATCTTTACATGTTGATTAAGTCGACGCGTTCTTACTATATGAATGAGTTGCTCACTTGACTCTATGTTCAATGCACGTTGAACTTCCGGAACATCATGCGCTTCAACAACCTCATTCACAACAACTTCAGTTAAATAACAAACACCCATCTCTTCTTGCATTTCTCTAAAACTAACTAATTCTGAAAATGGAAATTCTGTCATTTCTTGATAAATGACAAGTGACCCTTTACCGTGAATCTTCTGAATCATACCATCTAAAGCCAATAAATCTAATGCTTTACGTACAGTTTCTCGCGAAGAACTATATAACTTTACCAATTCGTGTTCAGATGGAATTTGTTCTCCGTATTGAATCTTTCCATTCAATATATCAGCTTTCAATGCTTCATAAATTTTAATAAACTTCTTTTGTTTCATCATATTTACGCATCCACTTAATTTATTTTACGTGTTCGTTTCGACCACAATTGCTCCAAAACCGCTTATCACATTATTTTCTATCGTACCTGTTTGAATCACAATATCACTTTCATAATGTAATCCATCGGGTAATGTAACATTGTTAGATGAGAAATTTACAATCACCAACCATTGTTGACCTTTGTAATGACGCTCATAAACAAATAAACTGTCATGATCCATATAACGTGGCACAATATCTCCATACGTAATAATATCATGCGTATGTCTCAATTGTATTAATTTTTGATACGTGTAAAAAACCGAAGCTTTATCTTGAAGTGCTTTTTCAACATTAATATTTCTATAATTTGAAGGAATATCTATCCAAGGCTTACCTACTGTAAACCCAGCATTCATATTATCATTCCATTGCATTGGTGTTCTTGAATTGTCTCGCGACTTTTGTCCTAAAATTTCTAACACTTCCGCTTCCGTATGTCCCTCACTTAACAACTGATGATATGCATTGATTGATTCAACATCACGATACTGCTCTATTGAAGTAAAGTGTGGATCCATCATACCAATTTCTTCACCTTGATAAATATATGGCGTTCCTTGAAGCATGTGCAATGCAATAGCTAACATCTTAGCGCTTTGCACTCTCATTTCTTCCGACGTATCATCACCGAATCTTGAAACCACTCTTGGTTGATCGTGATTACACCAAAAAATTGCGTTCCATCCGCCACCTTCATAAATACCTCTTTGCCATTCCATCAGGATTTCCTTTAACTTATGAAAATCAAGTTTCGCATTCGTCCATTTTTCACCATCAATATAGTCCACTTTTAAATGATGGAAATTAAAGACACTATTCAATTCTTGACGCTCGGGCTTCGTATATTGAATACAGTTTTCAATTGTAGTAGAAGACATTTCTCCAACCGTCATCATGTCCGTGTTACCAAACGTTTGACTATTTAATTCATGCAGAAACTCATGCACTCTAGGACCATCCGTATAAAATTCTTTACCTATTTTGTCAGAGTCCTTAAATTCACCTTTAGAAATTAAATTAATTACATCAAATCGAAAGCCATCAACGCCAAAGTCTATCCAATGATTAACTATTCGATATAACGATTGACGTACTTCGGGATTATCCCAATTCAAATCAGCTTGACTCACGTCAAATAAATGTAAATAATATTCATCTGTTACAGGATCATATTGCCATGCATTTCCTCCAAATTTGGAATGCCAATTTGTCGGAGGACCATCCTCAGATGCTTTGAAAAAGTAAAAATCTCTATATGGATTGTCTTTAGATTTACGAGCCGCTTTAAACCATTCATGCTCCGTCGATGTATGATTGATTACAATATCTAACATCACTTTCAAACCTTTTTCATGTGCAACATTAATTAACCTTTCAAAATCGTCCATCGTACCGAAGTCTTCATTTATTTCTAAATAATTGCTTATATCATAACCATTATCATTCATTGGCGATTCATACACTGGTGTTAACCAAATATAATCGACGCCCAACAATTTGATATAATCTAATTTTTCTATAATACCATTGATATCACCTACACCATTTCCTGTCGTATCATTAAATGACTTAGGATATATTTGATATACTACTGACTTTCTCCAATCTATTTCTTTCAACACACGATGACCACCTTATAACATGATAAAAGGCGTCCTAAATAACGAACGCCCCTTTTTTATTTTATTAATCTTCAACAATTTCTTTTGCTTTTTGTTTACTAAAATTAGACATCACAATCGTTAATATACATGGTACAACAATTGCAATTACGGTTACAACAAGGTACACAGGCCAAAATTCCTTTTGAATTGAAAACAACGCCGGTACACCGCCGACACCAACTTTTCCAAGTACATTATTCATACCAACGATTGCACCCAATACACAAGATGTTGATATTGCGGCGATAAATGGATATTTTAAAGGTAAGTTTACACCAAACATGGCAGGCTCCGTAACACCTAACATACCAGAAATACTAGATGTTAATGCTAAACCTTCTTCTTTAACCATTTTGCGTCGTTTATATACAAACCATGCACCAAATGCTGCTGAACCTTGACAAATATTTGAGATTGCCACGATTGGCCATAAGTATGTACCGCCTAAACTGCTACCCATTAATTGAAAATCTACTGCTAAAAACATATGATGCAAGCCAGTAATTACAAGCGGTGCATATAGCAAACCATAAATTGCACCACCTAACCAACCAGCATGTTGGAAAATAAATGTAACACCTGTTGTAATACCAGTTCCAATCATCAAAGCAATAGGTCCGATTACGATAAAAGCTAAAAATCCAGTAACTAACAGAGCAACAGGGCCTACCACCAACATTTTAATAGAATCATGAACAACTTTATTTAATCCTTTTTCAATCTTAGCTAAAACATAAGCTGCAATTAAAACCGGCAACACTTGTCCTTGATAATTTAATTGTTTAATCTCTAATCCAAAAAGATTCCATGTTGGAATATGACCTTTTGCTATATCATACTGCGAAACTAACTGCGGATTCATTAATATTAACCCCAGTACTAACCCTAAAATAGGACTACCCCCAAACACACGCATACTACTCCAACCAATTAGTGCAGGTAAGAAAATAAAAGCGGTGTTTGCTATGACGTTTATCATATTTGAAATATCAGCTATTTGCGGATACATCACAATGAGTTCTTTCGGACCAAATAATCCTTTCATTGTAAGCAAATTATTAATCCCCATTAATAAACCTGCTGTCACAATCGCTGGTAAAATCGGTATAAAAATATCACCCAATAACTTTATCAAACGTTGCACTGGATTCCCCTTTTGAGCTGCAGCTTGTTTAGCGTCATCTTTCGAAGCCTCTTGTGCGCCAGTTTCATCAATAAATTGCTTATACACTTCATCCACTGTTCCAGGACCAATCACGATTTGATATTGATGATCCGCTTTGAACTGCCCCTTGACCAAAACGTTATTACTTAATGCATCTCTATCAACTTTACTTTCATCTTTAAGCACTAAACGCAATCTTGTTACACAATGTGTTGCAGCTTCTAGATTTTCTTTTCCCCCAATTGCGGTAACGATGGCTTTTACATCTTCTCTTTTTACAGCCATGAACTTCACTCCCTTAATGTCTTAAAAAGAGTATAACTTGTCTAGACAAGTTATGTAAAGGCTTTCATCTAAATGTTTTAATATTGCCACAATTATATAATGTAGCAATTTCTGAAAATCAATGGACAATAACTACTATGTAACAATACTTCCTCGCTACAATCGCGTTATTAACATCCCTTCAACATCTCCTCACTACCATAAAGAATAGATGTGTATCGCTCTAAATTTAAAGAAGATATTTTTATAAATCGTAAACTCACCCACAAAGTGTCCATCATATTTCATAAAATTAAAAAGACATTTAGCTATGTAAAATGCACAAGCCAAATGCCCTTCCTATCTCAATGACTTATCATTACTATAGTCAGAAATACGAGTCATTCAAACGAAAATAAAAAAGGTAAACACTCAAACTTTGAGTACTTACCTTTTTTATATATAGTATTTAATATTAATATTGATGGCGGAGGAAGAGGGATTCGAACCCCCGCGAGCCGTTAAGCCCCTGTCGGTTTTCAAGACCGATCCCTTCAGCCGGACTTGGGTATTCCTCCTAAACACAATATTTATCATATATGAACGTTCTGTAAAAGTCAATATCGTTTTTAAGCATTACATGATTATCACAAATCATTGTCATCCACTACAGTTGACCTATAAAATGAATGTAAAAAATCCCTACTTATAATTAATCAGCAGTCATACGAACCTTTGTATCTATATTACAAAGATGGTATTTGACGTTGATAGATATTGAGTCGTTTTCTTTTCAATTCAGCACTATACAACGTCAACGTAACCACCAATTTCACACAAAGATTAAACACAAACTTTACTCGCTAAATACTGATCTACTGCTTTCGCTACGCCTCTACCTTCTTTAATCGCCCATACAACTAAACTTTGACCGCGTCTAGCATCCCCAGCAGCAAATACCTTTTCATTATTAGTTTGATAATTTGTATCATTTGCCACAATTCGATTTCGATCAGTTTCAATATTAAAAGCATGCGGCACTGTTGGTTCTGTACCTTCAAATCCAATAGATAACAATACAAGCTCTGCAGGCCAAAATCTTTCAGGTCCTTCTTTCATTACCATACCATTGTCACCTTGCTCTAAAATTTGTGTATACAAACCGCGAATGTGACCCTTGTCATCTATATCGTAACGCATCGTTTGAACACCATATGCACGTGGTTCTTTACCAAACTTAGCTTCATATTCCTGATGCGCATAATCCATTTTAAATACTGGCATCGCTAATGGCCATGAAGCATTTTCTTCAAATGTAATGGCTTCAGGTAATTTCGTATACTTATTGAATTGAACAATCGATTTACAGTTTTCTCTTAATGCTGTTGCTACACAGTCTGCACCTGTATCACCAGCACCAATAATGATGACATTTTTATCCTTCGCTGTAATAGTGATATCATCAATTTCACCATTTAAAAGTTGTGTTTGTTCAGTCAAATAGTCCATAGCAAAATGTATACCTTCACCCATACGGCCTTCCAAAGGTAAATCCCTACCTTTTTGTGCACCAGTACATAATATAATGGCATCATACTCAGATTCTAACGTTGCTTTATCAATATCAACGCCTACTTCAACACCATTAATGAAAGTAATACCCGCTTCTTCCATTAACTTAATACGACGTCGAACCACATCTTTATCAAGCTTCATATTAGGTATACCATACATTAATAAACCACCTGATTCTCTAGCACGTTCATAAATAGTCACTTGATATCCTAGTAAATTCAGTTCTTCAGCAGCAGTTAATCCTGCTGGACCGCTTCCAACGATTGCTACTTTTTCATCTCTACGGCGACTCGGAACTTTCGGCGCTACCCAACCATTTTCAAAAGCTTCATCAATAATTGTGCGTTCAATACCTTTAATCGCAATCGATTCTCTATTAATCTTCATCACACAAGCACTTTCACATGGTGCAGGACATACACGCCCTGTAAAGTCAGGAAAGTTATTTGTTTCGCTTAAGCGTTCATAAGCAGTTTTAAAATCTTGATGATACACTAAGTCGTTCCATTCAGGAATGTAGTTTCCAATTGGACAACCTATTGTTTCCCTACCATACTGTTGGCCAGTTTGACAAAATGGCGTTCCACAATCCATGCATCGTGCACCTTGGATAGAGGCATCTTCTTTAGTAAATCGTTGTTGGTAAGCTTTATGATGTTTTAAACGGTCTACAAGTGATAGTTCACCTAAATACTGTTTCTCATACTTCATAAATCCTTTAAATTCACCCATAGTATCTCCCCCTTTCCTTAATACACAACTGCCGGTTTATGTTTAGCGTCAATCGTTTTGCTCTCATCGTAAAATGCAGCTAGCATCGCTTCATCTTCATTGTCATGCAATGATTTGTGTAGATGAATTTTTTGCATCATCAATTGATAATCTTTTGGAATAACTTTGACCACAATATCTTCAATACGATCGAAATGTTTTAAAATCTGAATCGCTCTAGTACTATTTGTATGAGTTACATGCTCTTCTAACATTTGTTTAATCAAGTTTTTTTCTTCATGATGTTTAATTGTTGTAAATAATAAAGTATCTAATCGGTTATTTTCCATAAACGTTTCTATATCTGATGGAATAACATATGCAATACCACCACTCATACCTTGACCAAAGTTTTTACCAACATTACCTAAAATGACAACATGTCCACCAGTCATATATTCTAATCCATGGTCACCTATACCTTCTACGACAACATCTACACCACTATTTCTAATGCAGAATCGTTCTCCGGCACTACCGTTAATGAATGCTTTACCACCTGTGGCACCATAAAATGATACGTTACCAGCAATAATTTCATTTTGTCGTTCTTCAAAAGGCGCTTTAACAATTACCGTGCCACCAGATAACCCTTTACCTACATAGTCATTAGCATCACCTGTATGATGAACAAGCAAACCTTTCGGTGCATAGGCTGCTAAACTTTGTCCAGCATGTCCATTTGTATAAATATTGATTGTATTTTCTGGAAGCCCTTCTTCTCCATAACGTTTTGATATTTCGCTACCAGTAATAACACCTACATCACGTTGTTCATTATTTACTGTGAAGCTACCAGTATATCGGCGTCCTTCAGCAATGTAAGATTTAGTAACTTCATAAACATTTGATAAATCAAATCCATGTTCTAAGCGATGATCCTGTTGAATTTCTTTTGTATTCGGCCCATCAAATGGACACAATAACTTTTCAACAGCTAACGTAGCTGCTTTACTATTCGCTTTTACAACTGATGATCGTTGTAATAAATCAGTTCTTCCAACTAAGTCTTCTACACGTTTCAAACCTAAAGATGCTAATATTTCTCTTAATTCTTGTGCAATAAAATGCATAAAATTAACGACATGATGTGCCTTACCTTTATATAAAGCACGTAAATCTTTGTTTTGAGTTGCAACACCTACTGGACAGGTATCTTTATGACATACACGCATCATAATACAGCCCAATACAACTAATGGTGCTGTTGCAAATCCAAATTCTTCCGCTCCAAGCGCACATGCGTACGCTACATCTTTACCAGTTAATAACTTACCGTCCGTCTCTAACTTAACGCGACTTCTCAAGTCATTAAGCTTTAATGTTTGATGCGTTTCTGCTAAGCCAATTTCCCAAGGAACACCGGCATGTTGAATACTTGTTTTAGGTGAAGCCCCTGTACCACCATCGTAACCACTGATGACAATTTTATCTGCAAATGCTTTTGCCACCCCAGATGCAATGGTACCAACACCCGTTTTCGAAACTAATTTTACAGCGATATCTGCATCTTTATTCGCATTTTTCAAGTCATGTATCAATTGTGCCAAATCTTCTATCGAATAAATATCATGATGTGGTGGTGGTGAAATTAGACCGATACCCGGTGTAGATCCTCTTGTCTTCGCAATCCACGGATATACCTTTGTACCAGGTAATTGACCACCCTCACCTGGTTTCGCACCTTGCGCAACTTTAATTTGAATTTCTTTGGCATGTTGTAAGTAATCGCTTGTTACCCCAAAACGTCCAGAAGCAACTTGTTTAATCGCACTTACTTTGTTGCTTCCATCAACTTGTACTTCATAACGTTTGGCATCTTCGCCACCTTCACCACTATTACTCTTACCACCTAATTGATTCATTGCTTGTGCTAATGTTTCATGCGCCTCTGCTGAAATCGAACCATAACTCATTGCACCCGTGTTAAAACGTTTTACAATCTCGCTTACTGGCTCAACTTGATTAATATCAATTGGTGTACATGCTTTAAATTCAAATAAATGCCTAATATGATCCGTTCTATTTTTATTCACCGCTTCAGAATAAGCTTTAAATTGTGCATAGTCATTTTCCTTACAAGCATGTTGTAGCAAGAAAATAGATTGCGGATTAAACGCATGATGCTGTCCTTGTTGTCTCCATTGGAACGTACTACCTGATGCAAGATAATTATCATCACTTTGTTGACGTGCTTTATTTTCAGCGTCAATTTGATTTATCGAAATACCAGATAACTTAGACTGAGTTCCTGTAAAATAACGGTCAATAACGTCATCCGATAATCCAATCGCTTCAAAAATTTGCGCACCTTGATAACTTTGCACTGTGGAAATGCCCATTTTAGCCATTACTTTAATAACACCTTCCGACAATACATCTGTATATGTCTTAACATTTTGAGCAACTTCACCCTTTAAACCTTCTGAGCGTGTCAATTGTTCAACTGTACGTTGCGCTAGATATGGCACAATCGCATTAGCACCATACGCTAGCAAACAAGCAACATGATGCACTTCTCTTGTCTCACCAGACTTAGCAACTAAACTTGTAGACATGCGTAAATTCTCTTTAATTAATAATTGGTGCACGTGGCTAATTGCTAATAGAATAGGCATTGCATAACCATTTTCATTAACTAAACCACTATCATCTAATACTAGAATTTGAGCACCTTGCTTCACTGCATTAACGGCATCACGACCTATTATTTCAAGCGCATCTTCCAAGTTACCCTCATATAATGTTGATAAATAAGTTATTTTAAAATGATCTTGATCAATAAAAGCTAAATGTTCTTCATTTAATACTGGTCGCTTCAACTGAATACGATCTAAAACAGTTTCATCAGGTGCTAATAAATTCCCTTCTCCACCTAAATAAGATAACTCACTCGTAACAATTTTTTCACGATATGCGTCTATTGGTGGATTCGTTACTTGTGCAAATAACTGTTTAAAATAATTAAACAATGATTCTGGTCGCTCGTTTAATACTGCAATTGGTGCATCATACCCCATAGCGCCAATAGGATCCTTTTTACCTTCCACAAGTTCCTGAATATACTTATGAATATCTTCTTTCGTATAGGCAAATTGTCGTTGCAATTTAAATAACGTATCATCTTGCCATTTGGAAGGTTGATACGCTATATTTTCAAAATCAAAGTCAATTTTATGTGTATCAATCCATGTTTTATAAGGTAATTCTCCTGCAATCGCACCTTTTAAATCATTATTTTCAATAACTTTATTCGCTTTAAAATCAACTAACAATAACTTTCCGGGATTCAATTGTCCTTTAAAAGCAACATTACTTTCTGGTACGTCCACAACACCCACTTCAGACGAAAAGACAATAAAGTTATCTTTAGTAATAGTATAACGACCTGGACGTAATCCATTTCTATCTGTCAGTGCGCCAAGTTTGTCACCGTTACAGAACGAAATCATTGTAGGACCATCCCACGGTTCCATTAAATAACTATAAAATTCATAAAACGCACGTACATTGGCATCGTTCGCTTCATTGTATAACCATGGTTCAGGTATGAGTAGCATCGCTGCCTTTTCTGGCTCCATCGCTAATGACAAGAATTCTAATGCATTATCTACAATTGCAGAGTCACTTCCGTCTTCATCCACAATTTGAAACACTTTATGTTGGTCCTCACCAAATAATGTTTCGATTAATTTATGTTGGCGTGCTCGCATCCAATTCACATTACCTTTAATCGTGTTAATCTCACCATTATGCATTAACATACGGTTAGGATGCGCCCTTTTCCAACTCGGGAATGTATTCGTACTAAATCTCGAATGAACTAAACCTAGCTTTGATTGATATAAGTCATCCGATAAATCTGTATATAGCTTTTTAATTTGGTCTGATCGTAACCAACCTTTATATACAATTGTTTTGCGTGATAAACTCGTAAAATACAATTCTAAATCGCATTGAGTCGAATAAAACTCTAATTGTTTTCTCGCTAAAAACAAACGCTTTTCAACATCTTCAATGTCCCTAATATCAATAAATACTTGTTGAATGACTGGCATCGTATCTGCTACATGTTTAGCAATGGCATCTTTATTAACTGGTACATTACGATAACCAAGAATTGATAACCCTTCGCCTTCAAAATATTTTTTAAAAACCGTTTCATGTTCAGAACCTAAAATGCGTTCTTTGGAAAAAAATAACCCCACGGCATATTCACCTTCACCTGGGATCTCAAAGTCCGTTACATGTTGTTTAAAAAATGCAAATGGTATTTCAGTCATGATACCTGCGCCATCACCAGTAATGCCATCAGCACCGACCCCGCCCCTATGGTCTAAGCGTCGCAACATTTCAAGTGATTTATCTATGATTTCGTGAGACCTTTTATTGTCCATATTCGCATAAAAACCAATACCACACGCATCATGTTCCTCACGATAGTCATATAAGCCTTTAATTAATTTCTCATTGTGCATGATGCACACCCCTTTTTTTAGAATATTCTGATATTAGTTATTAATGATAATTACTATAATCTAAAAAATTTATCTGTTCAATATATAAAATAGAAGATATTCATCTAAAAAATAGAACATTTACCAACAATATTGCTATAATAGTTACAAAACACTCGTTTTTGGAGGTGCAAATTTCACTATGGAAATTAAACAATTACGATATTTTATTGAGGTTGCTAAAAGAGAACATATCTCCGAAACTGCACTAGAATTAAATATTGCGCAATCTGCGATTAGCCGACAAATTACTTTACTAGAACAAGAACTTAACGTGTCATTATTTAAAAAACACGGTCGCAACATAACACTCACGTCAGAAGGTAAATTATTATTTAATGAAGCATTACAAATTATAGAACATTTAGATAGTACGATTGAACAATTTCAAAGCCATGGATTAACTAAAAATAAAAGCATATACATTGGTTATGATGAAAGTGATGTATCTCATATGTTATTGCCACTTATCCAAACATTCCATTTACAAAATGATACACATGTCATCCCTAATTTATTACAACATGACACAATTATTAATAGCGTGTTAAATGGTAATATTGATATTGGTTTTACAGAGCTTACACCTGAAATTAGTAAACATAAACAATTACATATGTTGCCTTTATTTGAAGAACACTACCATTTGTATGCACCATCAGATGATCCTATTACAATGACGACACATCCACCGTTAGTACAGTTTGAGCATCACCATTTTTATTGCTTAGCACCATTTGCTGAAACTGTAAAAAAGCAATTGCAAAAAGTTATCAAATCCGACGTTTACACTATTAATAGCCAACCACTTGCGCAATACTTACTACGTCAAAAAGAAGGCTATATTATTTCATCACATAATACACATTTACCTAAATCTAAAGATTGGGTAGATATTAAACTAGACCATACCGAACTAAAAAGAACAATATGTGCAATAACAAAAGAACCTTATACGAAGAGTGATATAGGCATATTACTAACACTCATCCAACAATTAATGGCTAAAACATCAACTTTTCATTAAATAAGTGTACTTTCCAAGTCTTCCTTATTAGTAATATCTTTGAAAATAAAAAATTAAGGGCGTATAATCACCATATTAATTCATTCATAGAATTGGGGTTTTGTTTTTGAAATACAGAAAATTATTTACAAAGCCATTTAATATTATTTTAAGTATATTTTGTATCGTTTTTATCGGTGCGATTCTATTCACACTACATAACGAGAATTTTTACAATAAACCCATTGGTCAAATTATAGATGTCAAACATGTTTCAACGACACCTACAAAAGATGCACAAAACAATCGTGATGTTAAATATAAAAATCAATTAAAAGTCAAAATATTAAATGGTCAATTTGCTGGAGAAACAACGACAATCAATCATCAATACGTCAAGTCTCAAGCAGATTCCGAAGCATTTCGCACACATGAAAAAGTGTTATTACATATTTCGGATAAACCTAGTGACGCTTATATTATAGAAAAAAAGCGTGATACATTAACAGTTATCATCAGTGGTTTGTTCTTATTGACAGTATTAATAGTTGGTCGCAAAGTCGGTCTTCAGTCCATTTTATCGTTAATTTTAAATTCGATTGCAATTTTAAGCGCAATCTATATTCATATTCAACATAGCAATATTAATTTATTCTTACTCATGACCATTGCCATGATTTGTTCAACAATACTCACTTTATTGCTCGTTACAGGCTGGCATATGCGTACGCTCATTACAGTCGCAAGCACAATTATTGGAACATTTTTAAGCATTGGTTTAACAGAGTTAATCATATTTATGACAGATGGTAATGGTATTAAGTATGAAACGATGAATTTTTTATCATTACCGCCGAAAGACATCTTTTTAGCATCAGTGTTAATAGGTTCACTAGGTGCAATTATGGATGTTGCAATTACGATTGCCAGTGGCATGCATGAAATTTTGCAGCGTACTCCTGATATTTCAATGAAACGTTGGGCACTTGCTGGACGTAACATCGGACAAGATATTATGGGAACTATGACGAACATCTTATTATTTTCATATTTATCAGGTGCTTTGCCTATGTTTTTAATTTATTTAAAAAATGCCAATACTGTAACGTATACTATTTCAATGAACTGGTCTTTAGAAATTGCTCGAGCATTAACTGGTGGTATAGGTATCGTCTTAACTATACCTATCACGATATTATTTATGGAAATATTTGAAACATTAAGGAGGGCGAAACAATGAATGCTGTATTTATATTAGCGTTATTGCTCCTCTTGTTAATGGTTACTTTCGGAGGAAAAAAGGGACTTGTCTCTTACTTAACATTATTTTTAAACTTTGCAATTTTACTTATTAGTATTATTTTCATTATCTTTGGCGTACCAATTTATGTTGTAACATTTATTTTCTGCATCATAATCGCAGCTTGTAATTTATTCGTACTAAATAGTTACAATGTAAAAACGCAAGCTGCATTTATCAGTACTATCGTTACAACAATCTTATTAATCGCGCTTATTTATTTATCAGTGTATATTGGACACTTACAAGGATTTTCAACCGAACAACAAGATGAAACTTATGTGTATTCAATGAATATCGGTATTAATATGGTTCAATTTATGGTATTTACTATTATTCTTGCTGTCATTGCAGCCGTGATAGATCTAGCAATTACAATCAGTTCACCTATCTACGAATTACATCAGGTAAATCCAACACTCACACAATATGAATTGTTCCAATCGGGCATGCGAGTGGGTAGAGAAATTTTAGCTACCTCAGCTAACACGATTTACCTTGCCTTTTTCGGTGGTCAACTCGCTTTGTTTATTTGGTTTTTCAAACTTCAATATTCATTCGGCCATATTATTAACTCGAAAATATTCGCACAAGAGTTTATATCTATTTTACTAGGTGGTATTGCTGTAGCAGTGAGCATACCTATTACTGCATGGATTACAGCATTTTTAATCAAAAGACCATCTCGTCGACGTCAAAATGATGAAACAATAAATTAAATCGAAGTGATAATATAACTTAAGCGACCTGTGGATATATAGATTGTTCACTAGGTCGCTTTTAACTATAGTTAATTGTTTGATTGTCTATAATAAAAAGCATCTTTATATATCGTTGACTATGATACTCGACGATGTATAAAGATGCTTTTAAATTTAATTTATTTTATAGTCCGTGCCATAATATGAACAGGTTTTCCAACAAATACACTATCTCCAACATATTGATACCCTTGTCGACGATAAAGTGTCATGGCATGTGGGTTATCAATGTTCACAGTTAATACGATTTCATTAATATCTTGGAATATCGCAGATATAAATGACGGGAGCTTTTCCATTACCAACTTACCTATCCCTTGATTACGAAAACGTTGATCCACACTAAACGATCTAAAAAAGATTGCACCTGAGTGGTCGATGAATGGTTCGACACCTTTACCGCGATGTAATGTAAAAAAAGCAACACATTGTTGATCTCTCATTACGACAACTGGATACCTTTCATTATCTGACAATGCTGCAGTAATATTTTCCTTTGGTGTTTTAACAAATTTTAAATCATTTTCACTTAATTGGAAATCTTCAATCATAGGTAAATCTTTTGAGACATAATTGCGTAATACAATTGTGTTATTGTTTGGCATGTTGACCACCATTCTCTTCAATCCAAACTTTAACAGCTGGCGCAATCAAGTTGTCATCCTTTTTATCAATCCAACGAATATCTGTAATTTCATTATTAATCGTTATATGGTTCCAATCTATTTTAGTTAATGAACGATAACCATTTAATTCTGTAAGCGTATCATGTTGAGGATATGCAGGTCCTACAATCGTTCCGATATACTCAATGTCATTCTCTGTTAATGTTAAATTTAATTCTTCTTGAATTTCTCGTAGTAATGCATGAACTTGTGATTCCCCTTCTTCAATTTTACCACCTGGGAAATAATATTTTTCTCGATGTCTTACTTGTACCAGTAAAATTTTATCTGTTGTCTCTTCAACTAAACAAACACATTTAATCATCTATGCCACCCCAACTTTATTTACTCAATTATCCAAATTACGTTGTACAATTATGTTATCATATATGAGTGATCAACGTGCACACAGACAAATATACGGTAGATTCATATTTCACAAAGAAACAGAACATACTAGGGGGAATATTACTATGGCAAAGCGTACAAAATCGCAACGTTTATCAAGTTTAATAAATATTGCAGGGTTTGTAGTTGATGGTTATAACGGCTATAAATATCATGCTAAAAATAAAAAATTAGTCTACATTTCATTAGGGTTAAGTACTGTTGGAACATTATTAGACTTTTACATTTCAATCAAATCACCACGTAAATTCAAAAAAGCAATCGCAATTGTTACATTAATAACTAATGGTGCAAGACTATTTACAAGTCTTCGTAAAGTAAAACATGAATATTAAGTAATAAAGGGGGTGTCGAACATAGAACACGAAGTTCATTCGACTACCCCTTTTTCTTATACAAAAACTCCTATCACACACGTCACGAATGTAATAGGAGTTTATAATATATAAATATGCGTAAGACTTTAATGAATATATCTATAATTGTTTACTTGGTAAGCTGGTACTGTTCTGTATGTTAAAATACCTGGTGCAGCTGAATAGTTCATTTCTGAAACTAAAATACTACCATCGTTATTTACACGCTCTACAAACATAACATGTCCATAGTAACCTACATCAGTTTGTGCAATAGAACCTACAGTTGGTCTATTATCGATAGTGTAACCATCCGCTGCTGCAGCGTTATCCCAGTTATTTGCATTCCACCAATAAGTGCTAATACCTTTACCAATTTCAGCACGACGATTAAATACATGATAAGTACATTGACCCCATGTATATAAGTTTTGATGATTGAAAATAGGCGTTCTATAACCACTGTTTGTAGTTGTTGCATTCCCACTATTAGACGTAGATGCAGTTCCTGTTACTTTTAATTTTTGACCCGGATAGATAAAGAAATTATTTAAGCCATTTAAGCTCATAATTTTTTGATATGTTGTACCATATTTTGATGCGATTAGTGACAATGAGTCTCCTGCTTGTACTGTGTAGTATGATCCACCACTTGAATTCGTTGATGGGCGACTACTATTGCTCGCAGAATTGCTTGAGCTTGCAGTACCTGTTACTTTTAATTTTTGACCAGGATAGATAAAGAAATTATTTAAACCATTAAGACGCATAATATTTTGGTAAGTTGTACCATATTTTGATGCAATTAATGATAATGAGTCTCCTGCTTGTACTGTGTAATATGATCCACCACCTGAATTTGTTGATGGACGACTACTATTACTCGTAGAATGACTTGATCCCGATACTTTTAATACTTGATTTGGGAAAATCAGATTTGACGTTAAACCATTTAATGACTTTAATTTAGCAATCGAAATCCCATATTTATTTGAAATTGCCCACACTGATTCACCCGGTTGTACTGTGTGAGTCGTAGCCGCATTTGCTTGAGTTGCCGCAACAGCGCTAATCGCGCTTGTACCAATAATAGCTGCAATTACTTTTTTTTGCACTTTAAAATCCTCCTCTTGCTTAACTTTCCTAACATTCTTTTTATCCGAATTTATGAATACTCCATCATTATACGATTTAATTATGTATAATAGGTTGATGTTTGATGACATTATCATTACAAAAAAATCATATACTGTGTCATCAAATTTTATAATTACTCCTTAAAATTATTACAACTTATTAGATTTTACAATATCTAAATTATTACAATTTCATAATATTTAACTATAAAATGGTTACACTTCCTTTCTTGCTTTGAAATATTTTATTAGTCAAACAAAAATACCCTACAAACATAAGTGTTAACTTTGCTTGTAGGACATACTCAACTTATTTCGCTAATGACGTTTCAATTGCCTTTATTTCATCTTTTGATAAATTAATAGGTTTCTCTCCATCTTTTACATCTTCTTGCAATGCTTTTTGTGCCTCTTTAGAGTGATACAATTCAACAATTTTCGCATAAGTCTTATTGTCTAAATCTTTGTCATTAACAGCAACAATATTTATATAAGGTTTTACTGCATCTGAGTCAGATTTTTCTAAAAATATCGGATCTTTCTTTGGATCTTTTCCAGCTTTAGTTGCGACACCATTATTGATAACAGCAATATCTACATCTGATAATGCACGTGCTGTTTGTTGTGCATCAACTGCTGTAATTTTTAAATGTTTAGGATTAGAAATGATATCCTTCGTTGTTCCTGCCAATCCAAAATCTTTTTTCAATTTAATTAATCCTGCTGCTTCTAGTAACTTCAACGCACGCGCTTGATTTGATACGTCATTAGGAATAACAACTTTAGCACCATCTTTCACACTTTTAACATTCTTGACTTTATCTGAATAAATACCTAACGGTGCCAGCACTGTTGTACTTAAAGCTGAAATATTAGTTCCTTTATGTGCTTTCTTATACTGATCTAAAAATGCAAAATGCTGGAACGCGTTCATATCAATATCACCATCATTTAAAGCTTTGTTCGGCAAATTGTAATCAGAAAAATGCTTAATTTCTACATCAATATTATCCTTCTTAGCTAATTCTTTAACCTTTTCCCAAGCCTTTGTATCATTTGATGCGACACCAATCGTTACCTTTTTATCGTTATTGCTACCACACGCCGCCAATAACAATAATGCTACAATGACTAATCCAATTAATTTCTTCATTTTATCAATTCCCTTCAAATTTATACTTATATATCAATCGTTAATGTCTACGTATAAATCTAGCTAAGACATTTCCTAACGTTTGAATCACTTGAACAATAATAATTAATACAATAACAGTAATAAAAATGACTGTTGTATCAAAGCGTTGATAACCATATACTAAAGCTAAATCGCCGATACCGCCCCCACCGACAGCACCAGCCATCGCTGTACTACCAATAAGTCCAATAATCGCAGTTGTAATTGCCAATACTAATGAGCCCAATGCTTCAGGAATTAAAAAGTATCTAATGATTTGTAGCGGTGATGCTCCCATCGCTTTTGCTGCTTCAATAATTCCTTCATCTACTTCCAATAATGAGTTTTCAACAAGTCTTGCAATGTAAGGTGCCACATATACTGTTAAAGGCACGATGGCAGCAGTCGTACCAATTGAAGTACCTACTACTAATTTTGTGAATGGCACAATCGCAATTAACAAAATAATAAATGGTAATGACCTTAAAATGTTAACTAATGGATTTAAAATTTGATGTATCACCATATTAGGCCATATACCATTTTTTCTAGTAATCACCAATAAAACACCTAGTGGTATGCCTATCACTGCACCTAAAAATAAAGCAACCGACACCATATATAGCGTTTCATATAATGCTTGTAAAAGCTGCGCACTATCTAAATCCGAACCAAACATACGCTATTGCACCTCCTCAAATTGAATATTTTTCTCTTTAAAATATTGATGTATTGCCGTGTCATTAAACTGTTGATTCGTATCAAATCTTAGCCACAAATAGCATACAGTTTTACCTTGTATTTCAGACATAGAAGAAAACAATATTTTAACCTGTCCTTGATTAATTTGAATCAGATCATTCACAATAGGATGCGTCAACTGAGTTTCTTCTATAAAGAGTTTATAATCTCTATAGTCACCAACCTGTCTGCCATTTAAATATTGTAGTAATTGCGAGCTTGGCTCAGTTTGAATTACAGTAGACACAAAATTTTGAGCAATCGTCGTTTTCGGATGACTAAATACGTCCGTCACTGTTCCAGTTTCAACAACTTGCCCTTTTTCCATAACAGCAACACGATTACAAATATCTTTAATAACACGCATTTCATGAGTAATTATCATAATCGTAATGCCAAACGTTTGATTTACATTTTTTAATAATTCCAGTATCGAAGCGGTCGTTGCTGGATCTAGTGCACTTGTCGCTTCATCACATAGTAATATTTTCGGATTAGTAACTAGCGCTCTTGCAATAGCTACCCTTTGCTTTTGTCCACCAGACAACTCATCAGGAAATTGATCTTTTTTATCGCTTAAACCTACAAATTCAAGCATATCAGTCACACGTTGCGTAATTTCTTTTTTACTTTTCTTACTTAAAATAAGTGGCATTGCGACGTTTTTAAATACGGTAGCTGAATTCAACAAATTAAAATGCTGAAATATCATCCCTATATCTTTTTTAATTTCTCGCATGCCTTTTTCACTATAATCTGTAATATCATGTCCATCTACAAGCACTTGACCCCTTGAGGCAGCTTCAAGATGATTTACGAGTCTTACTAACGTACTTTTTCCAGCACCACTATATCCAATAACACCAAAAATATCATTGCGATTGACCTTAAATGACACATCTTTCAAAGCATGTATTTTTTGCTTCTTTTTATTAAATGTCTTACTTACCTGTCGAAACTCAATCATGCAAAGCTCCCTCCTCCAAATTCTTATTAATCCACTAGGAATAAGAGCATTATATGTAACTTTGATGCAACCGTCAATATAATTCGCTGAATTTTCTAAAAAATTAAAAAATAACTCCTCCTCAAACAATTCCTTTTCAAAAATAATTCTCTTTGCTTACTGAAATTTTTACTACCATGACGTAACTCAACAAATATCTAATAACTTTCTACAACTGCAATTCAATCCAGGTAAAATTACCCTCTACATAAAATTAAAGGCACTAGCATTTTCAAGAACAATTTAAGGTGATCTTAAAATATATGCCAGTGCCTCTATCATCAATAATAATTTATACCGTATCTAACGCTTGTTTTAAATCTTCTACTAAATCCTCTGTGTCTTCAATACCTACAGAAATTCTTACTAGTCCGTCCGTAATACCTTCTTTAGCACGAATATCTGCCGGAATTGATGCATGCGTCATTAATGCAGGTACTGAAATTAAACTTTCCACAGCACCTAAACTTTCGGCTAATGTGTAATACGATGTTGCTCTAATTAATTGTTTCGCACTCTCAGTATCTTTCACTTCAAATGCAATCACACCTGTATGGCCCTCTGCTTGAGCCATATGGACATCATGATTCAAATGACTTTCAATACTAGGATGAAATACTTGTTGCACAGCTGGATGTGCTTGTAACATTTTAATAATTTCAATAACACTACGATTAATTTGTTCCATACGTAACCCTAATGTTTTAATACCTCTCACTAGTAAGTAACTATCTTGAGGTCCTAAAATGCCGCCTGTTGAATTTGAAATAAATGCTAAACGTTCAGCAAGGTTATCATCTGATGTCACAACTAAACCTGCAACAACGTCACTATGTCCACCTAAATATTTCGTTGCAGAATGTAAGACAATATCGATGCCTAAATCTAATGGATTCTGATAATAAGGTGTCATAAATGTGTTATCAACGACTGAAATCAAACCATGTTTTTTGGCAATTTCAGCAGATTTTTTAATATCTGTAACACGCAATAATGGATTAGATGGTGTTTCAATAAACAACATCTTTGTCGTTGGGCGAATCGCTTGTTCAATTGAATCTGCATATGTCGTATCTACAAAATCAACTTCAATGCCGAATCGCGTAAATACTTTTGTCAATGCACGATACGTACCACCATATACATCAGAATTTAAAATAATGTGGTCCCCTTTATCTAATAACATAACTACTGCGCTGATTGCAGCAACACCTGAACTAAATGCAAAACCATGTTTCCCATTTTCTAAAGCAGCAATAACACTTTCTACTGAACTTCTCGTTGGATTCGCCGTACGTGAATATTCATATCCTTGACGCAAATCACCTATATCATCTTGTAAATATGTGCTCGTTTGATAAATTGGCGTTGTAACCGCACCTGTGTAGTCGTCTGTTGTGTGTCCACCATGAATTAATTTAGTTTTTTTGTTCATTATTATTCTCCTCATATTCAAATATTTGCTTAGACATATAGCGATCACTACCATCTGGAAACACAACAACAATCGTGCCTTGAGATAGTCGCGACTTTAAATTCAATGCACCTTGTAACGCTGCCCCTGAAGAACTACCTACTAACAACCCTTCATTTATAGCTAAAGCTTTCACATTGCTAAAGGCATCTCGATCTTTAATTGTGAAAATGCCATCAACAAGTGTGCTATCTAAAAATGTTGGCCACTTCTCAGAGCCAATGCCTTCAGTGTCATGCGCATGTGCTGGCCCACCATTTAACACGGACCCTTCTGGCTCAACGGCATAACATTGCACGTGATATTGCTTTAAGTAACGAGCTGTACCTGTAAATGTTCCTCCAGAACCAATGCCAGCAACAAAATAATCAATATGATTCAATTCTGATATCAGTTCAGGTCCTAACGTATGAAAGTACGTATCCGGATTATGTACCGATTCAAATTGATTCATATAAATGGCGTTATATTTCTTAGCATAAGCACGCGCCGCTTTTTGTGCACCAATCATCCCTTCAGACTGACTAGTTCTAGAGACATCTGCACCAAGTGCTATCATTATATTGATTTTTTCTTCTGAAAAACCATACGGCGCAAAGATTTTACATTTCAATTGATGTTTATTCGCAGCAATTGCTAAACCTATACCAGTATTGCCAGCAGTAGCTTCAACAATAGTTTGACCGGCACACACACGTCCATCTTTAATTGCCATCTCTACTAAATATTTTCCAAGTCTATCTTTTACACTGCCCCCAGGATTCCATTGTTCAAGTTTGGCATAAATTTTAACTTTATCATCACTAAAATGTTCTAATAGTACTAATGGCGTATTGCCGATTAAATCATATGTAATCATTGATGTATCTTCATCTGACCGTATTCTACCAAATGAATGAAACCTTCTTTCATATTGAATTTTAATCCTTACTTTTCAGATAAGAATTATAAACTACATTTTGCTGTTTTGCAATTATCTAAGATTATTTTAATTCAAAACAGGTATAATCATTTTCATTCTCAAATAAAAAAGCACCTGATCAACACAAATACTTGTGCGTCAGATGCTTCTATATATTAACTAAATAGTTGTACGATAAAGACTAAAATAATAACAACAGGCATCGCATACTTAATTAAATAATACCAGCCACTGAATAATTTAAATCGATCCTTACCAAAGTGTTGCTGCAATAATTTTTTATCTAATAATTGCCCTACGACCAGTGTAGTACCTAATGCGCCTAATGGCATTAACACATTCGAAACGATGAAATCCATATTATCAAAAATCGTTCCTGCTCCAAATCTTACGTCTCTTAAAATACCAAATGATAATGTTGCTGGAATACTGATGATAAATACTAAAATGCTGCCAATCACTGCGACTTTTTTACGCTTCGAATTGTCATTCTTAGTGAAGTTAGAAACATTCAATTCTAATAATGAAATTGATGATGTCAAAGCTGCAAATAGGAATAGTACCAAGAATCCTAAATAGAATAATGTGCCTAGATGCATTTGACTAAAGACCATTGGCAGTACTTTGAATAATAATCCAGGCCCTTCTTGTGGTTCATAGCCAAAGCTATGTAACGCCGGAAATATTGCTAAGCCGGCTAAAAGAGATACAAAAATGTTCATGACAACAATCGAAATAGCCGATGATTTAATCGTCATCTCTTTAGAAGCATAACTTGCATATGTAATCATACCTGTTGTTCCTAATGATAAGGTAAAAAATGATTGTCCTAATGCAAATAAGATACCTTGACCTGTAATTTCTGATATTCTTGGCTGTAAAATAAATTTCACACCGTCTAACGCACCATCTAATGTTAACGATTTAATTGCGATAACGATTAAAAAGATAAATAACAATGGCATCATCACTTTAGAGGCTTTTTCTAACCCTTTTTCGACACCTAACATCACAATAATCATCGTAGCTATAATAAATAACCCTTGCCCTAAAACAGTTAACCATGGATTTGTTATTATCGCTTCAAAATTTATTTCTTGGAGATGATTGATGCGTCGAAATGCAATCAATTGCCATAACACCTGACCGATATAGATTACAATCCAACCACCAATAACACTATAGAAACCAAACAAGACAAATACAGCTAAGTTACCATTCCAGCCGATAACATTCAGCCATTTCTTACCAGTCAATTTGCTATAAATTTGCGTTGTATATGTTCGTCCCATTTTTCCAACTATAAATTCCATAACAAGCAGAGGTAAACCTACAAATATGGTAAAAATTAAGAACATAGCTAAAAATGCACCACCACCATATATACCTGCCATATATGGAAATTTCCACATGGCACCTAGTCCAATCGCTGACCCAGCACTCGCTAAAATAAATCCAGTTGAAGTTTTCCATTGTGATTGTTGTTTCTCCATCATTCATATCTCCTTTAAAGCGTTAAAGCGTCTACGTGTTTAAGTATCACTCTAACATGTATGCAATTAACATGCAATACGCCTGTTTCTAAACCCCTTCATTAACATGGCATCACTTGTACGTATGCCAAAATACAGCAAACCCGATACTACGCCACTATCAAGCCACACAGCGACTACAGATACTACAGCATTCTATGTGCAACGGCATCACACACCAAAAAAACACTTGAATGACAGATGCAAGTACATCGTCTCTCAAGTGTCGAATCTTAAAATCTTCAATTATTTTAATCTATTAAAGAAGCCAATGATATTTGCCTCTAGTAGTTCTCTACCTTCTCCATGCGTCATTAAATGATGTGAATCTTCAAGACCATTTAATTCTTTCTCAGTTGACCCTAAATGTTCATAAATAAAATGTGCACTTGTTTCATAAGATGGCGCATCTTTACCACCAAATAATATATTAGCCGGCATTTTAATAGCACCTAAATTTGTCATAATATCATCTATAAAGTGTTGGAATTTCTTAATTTCAGCATCATAATCGTCAATTGCTGCTAATTGCGCATCTGATGCTTGCTGATCCAAATTTAAAATATTAGCCATGCGTTGACTATAATAAACTAAATGTTCAATTAAACCTTCGTCACTCTTTTCCATCGGAGCTGACATGACAGCGATACATTTCACCGGATAATGTTGTGCTAATTTTAATGTCATTAATCCACCTAAAGACACACCAGTTACACTGATAGATTGAAAACCTTCATTGACTAAAAATTGGTAAGCTTTCTCAACTTCTTCCCACCAATCATCTACATTATATGTCATGAAATCTTTCAACAGTAAACCATGTCCAGGATAATTGGGAGCATAACAGCTAAATCCTTGTTCGTTTAATTCTGCTGCAAGATGCTTTACATCTCGATTTGTACCTGTAAATGAATGCAATAATAATATTGCGTGTCCGTTTGTTCCTTTTAAATAAGACGGACTCGGTGTTTTAATTCTCATTTTTTATATACCTCCACTATGTCTAAAGATGTTTGCTAAACGCGTTGTCGTCGATGATTAATAAAGTATGGATATACCATTAAAAATAACGCTATCCAAATGATTGCTAATGACGTACCTCCAATGACATCTGAAAAATAATGCGCGTGAAAATAAAGTCGACAAAATAGTATACTGAGCCACAATATCCCCATAATAATTCCACTTAAAACTTTCGTTACAGTTTTCACTGCTAACGATAAAATGATAACCATCAAAGCGAAATACAACAAAGTACTTGCATTTGAGTGTCCACTTGGAAATGAAAATCCTGTATCAACTGCTAAATGATTATAAGGTCTTGGACGTAAAACAGTGTCTTTGATCAATTTATTTATAATGACGCCTGATACCAAATACATCACAAACCACACAGCTAAATGCCTCTGTTTAATAAACAATATGATCGTGATAACGATTGAAATCAATACAACGCCTTTGACGTCACCTATTTCCGCACTAAACGTCATATAATAATTAAACATGCCATTAACATATTGACGTTGTGGCTCACCGAAATAATCTGTAAACCATGCTAATGATCCCATATCTAAATTTTTAAGCCATTCTTGATTTGTCACTACACTGTAAAACATACCTATAAATACAATCAGCGCGACTAAAAATAAAGGCACTGTCATTTTCGGTGATGTTAATTTTTTATCTATCATCTTACAATCTCCTCGTATCATTATTTTTATTTTATAACTGTTTTGCTTAATAGCGATTTATCCTAGTTTTCACTTTACCGACAATATCAAAATTATAAACTTGATATTGTTATGTATATTGCAAATAAAACATTGTATAATTAGAAATAACAATATTTTGCTATTTTCAATTTAGTACGATCTATATTCAATATACAGAGGGGGTAAGGCGTATCAATAGAGTTATCTTTGTCTATATAGCATTAATCATTACATTAGTTCGATTCTTCACGCCCATTCACCCATCATTTTCAAATTTGATTTACTGGATATTTGTATTATATTTCATCCCTATTATTCTATGTATTATCGGCTTTAAAGCTGAAAAACTCATTGCGACAATGGTGATTATACCTAACTTTTTAGGCATACTCTATCGATTATATGCTTACGTCATACATACGCTTTTTATGTAAAACTATGATGTATTTGTCGCACAACAAATATGCTTGTGTGAACTCATAGCCAATCGCAAATGCATTTTTATTTTAAACCTTAATTCTTACGCTGACCAGACTAATGCTACTCAATCATCCTCATGATAATCACACCATATAATAGAAAAACAGCACATCCAAATATATGGCGTTGCGCTGTTTTAAACAAGCATGCTTCTATAGCTTTAAGAAGCCAGCGGAAGTATGCCTAACCTTCTCAAATATGCTTTTCCAAGTTATCTTCAAGTTTGAATACGATAATTCGTTCACCTGTAACTGTACTTAAATCGCTATGGAAACTCATCACTTTAATACCTGTAATTTTAAAAATGATATCATTTAAATCTTGTTCACCTGATTCAACTAATTCAGAACGTGTTCGCTTAATATTTAATAAACCTTCGTTCGTACTACACACACGATATTCTGCTGGCGTTAAGATACCTTGTAAACTAATGATCACCATATCTCTTAAAATGTCTGATTTAACCGACAAGGAACCTCTACCAAGGAAATCTTTTTCCCATTGCGTAATGGCTTTACTGATTTCCGCTTCGATTTCACCTTTCGTTCTCTTCATATCACTAACTCCAATAACATTAAAATTGATTACTTAATCTTTGCATCGTCGTCACGACATCATCTATCAGATTAAGTTTATCATTTTTATTAATTTTTAAGAAGCTAGAACATTGCATCTATGAAGATATATTAGTTACTTAGCATCGCAACATTCTATCGTGAAATCCAACTTTTAAAATGCCCTTCCTCATTAACACTCATTAAACGCAACCAGTGGTTAGACATTTTTCTCGCAAAATGACTATTACTTTCAAGCAGTCTAGCTACAACATAATCTGGTGCTTGAATGACGATAAGTAACCGAATAGGAGAATGATACATCGTGCGATCAGCAGCCATAACAGATTGCCATGATAAGCCATACATCAAATCACTCGCATTACCTTGCATTACGCCAACGCCTGACGTTACTGTTTGTGTCGCTTTATTCCCACTTCCGTAAAAATGCGGTGCAACTGTCGAGGCATAATATTGTAAATTAATCCATTGTGCCACAAGTGCCGGACCAGAAATGATGGTATTTAACAATGTGCCGTCTTCATCTTTACGCCAGTCATAATTGTGTAAAAATGTACGCCCTTCTAAATCAATACCTTTCGTCAATTGACGTCGTCCAATTATAAACGATGCATTTTTAGCCAAGCCCCATTCCGGACGTACTTCACTCCAATCACTCGCAAAACGCTGTGATTCTTCAACCGGATGATTCACACGACCAATCGTTGGCAATTTAGCTAAACGTTCACGATTCGCGTGTTCAGAGATTAATGGCATTGCACTATTCAATGATTCATATGCATCTAATGCTTCAGGCGACAATATATCTGGTACATATACCCATGCCAATGTATCTGTAGATGTATGATGTTCTGCTGCCACAAAAACCGTTGTCTCTGGAATAACCACACCTGTTTGTTTTAACCCTTGTCTAACATTCGGACGATTACATATCATCGCTAATAACTTGGCATTAAATCCGCTAGATGCACCACCACAAGCCCCACATTCAAGTGATGCATGATGTGGATTATTGTGAGAATGACTAGCATGTCCTGCTAACACTACTAACGGCGCAAATGCTTCGGTTAAATCCATCAATTTCAATGCTTGTAACGCGAAGTCAATTTGCTCTTGCTCAGTAAATCCAACAGGTAAGTCTGACGTACGATCAAACTCTCTATCAATGGTTAACTTGGTTTCTGGTTTCTTTAACCATTTTTGTTTAATTTTTTGCAATGAATCCCTACTTTTTCTAGGTATAATCGTATTAACAATTGTACTTAAGCTTAAAAATGGCCCACTTAATTCAGGCAATAACAGACTAGGCATAACATTGTTTTTCATCAGTTTAAATGTGTAAAACATCGATGACATTGTCTGTTGTTGTTGACGATAAACATTCATATCGTAACGATCCGCAAATTCTTTAATGCGATATGCCGGTGGTACCATGACAGGTAATGAATCATGTTTAAATTGTTCATCGACGGCTTCTTTTTGAATAGGTAAGCCAAAGAAACCTGCAATACCAATCGTTTCAAATGGTCCCACCGCTTCGATATGTCTACGAAATGGTTCTGAACGAACATCTATACAAAATGCAATTTGTGCTTTCGTTGATGTGTCCACCTGATTTGTATCGCTGTTATTTTCGTCAACTGCTCGTGTAGCATTTATCGACACCATATTCGATTGATCTGTGCAATCATTATCCGAAGCATCCATTTGATTCGCCTCTAATGCGCCCGCCAAACTCTCGTGACCTGCTTTAATTTTTTGTTTTAACTGAGATTCGTATGTCATTTCCCAGGCAATCAACCATAAATTTTTAAATACATTTTTATTCATAGTTGCTGCAAAATGAATAAACGTTTGAATTTCATTGACGTCATGTTGTAGAAATACATCGCCAGGCATATCACTGTAGTAACACCATGATGCAACAGTTTGCTTAAACCAATTTTCCGATCTACTTTCACAATCTTTAGTGACTGACTTAAACTCATCACCAACTAGCAATTGTTCGACAACTAACCTAATTGCCAAATAATCCGTCAACAAATGTTTTTCAAAGTGATGCTGTTGAGAACGGTAATATAACATACCGGCCCAACCCGGTAACGCTAAAAGATGCCCTTCAAAATAAGCTTGGTAGTCTTCTTGCGCTATTAAAAAATGATTTAACACTGATTCTATCGCCACTTGTGGATTTCTCGGTAAATGTTTAATAATGTGACGTTGTTCTTTAGTAAAACTATGGTCATGTTGCGCTAAATGCAACCATGCATGATAAAAACTTTGCTCACGCTTCGGCATTGTCCAACTCGATAGAAATTGGTCGATATAAAGTTTTGTCCATTTAATCATTTGACGATTTACATGTTCGCAAAGTGGTTCACCTTGTCCATCTTTTACTGCATCACTAACAGGGCGAACATTATATTGATGATAAGATTCAGACGTATCATGTAATGATTTTTCCAACAGTAAATCGACAACAACATCAGCATTTGATTGATTAATATATGATACTGGAACGTCTTCTAACGTTTTAATGTTATCAATATAACGTTTAATGTAATGTTGAGGAATATTGTAGTGGTGTTCAAGTAACATATCAGTTACTAGTTGATTAAATATACTTTCGTCTAGTTCACCACGTTTTACAGCACTTTCAATTAACGTTTTATCAGGAAAAATATCCACATCGCGAACGTCATGTAACCATTCGGCCACATCTTCAAATGTATCTGCTTCTAATCCTTCCCATGGATTACGTGCAGCAAAAATTGAAATCGGTGATAACGGTGTAATAACACGTTTAGCATTTTCAATAACTTCATTTATATTTAACTGTGTTGTCATACACTTTACCTCCTATAAATACTTCTTCAAATAACTTGGATGACTTTCAATCGCTTTTGAACGTGCTTCACCTAAATTTACTAGCCACACATATAACACTGCAAAAGCCGTAGAATATCGACGACGCGCTACCCAGATACTTAATAAACTTCCAAAGATTAATATGACAACACTAATAATTACACTTACGGTAGGTGGTGGTGTCGCATGTGTTGTTATATTTTGTAATACATCGTAAAAATAATTATGTGTAATGATATAGATCAATGTCACAATTGCAATCAAAATCATACCAACAAGACGAGCCATGCGCCCCTTACTAAAGGCTACCATTTGGTTCCAGGACACAAGTAATGACCAAGCAAGAATTAGCGCGCTTAACACTTCATATGCACTTCTGTCACTATTTACCCAGAATAAAAATGCCACAATAATAGCTAACATACGCCCCATAACAATCCAACCATAAGCATCTTTTGCAGAAGCCTGTTTTGGAATGTTGAATCGCTTCACTATAGAACCTGATTGTAAAAATAATGTTGCTTTAAAAATACCGTGCAATATTAAATGAATAATCGCTGCTGAATATACACCCAACGCGCATTGAACTAACATAAAACCCATTTGACTCATCGTAGAACCAACTAATTGTCGCTTATAGTCTACTTGAACTAAGCTAATGCCAGATCCTAACAATACAGAAATGCTTGAAAGGATAAGTAATAATGATAACGCGAAACCATTATCAAATATCGGCGCAAATCGAGTTAAAATAACACCACCTGCATTAACAATACCTGCATGCATAATTGCCGATACTGGTGTTGGCGCCGTTACAGATTCAATCAACCATCGATGAAATGGAAATTGTGCTGCTGGTATCATCACAGCTAATACAAGTAGTACATCTGTAATCAATGACCATATTGGATTAGACATATGATGAGGCACGTGCCACTCTCCAGTCGCCATATAAATAGATACAATTGCGCCAACGAATGCAACCCAACCACATAAAAATGTCATGCTAGATAATTTCGCAGACTCCCGCGGTACTTTCCAAAAACGATTAACATTCATCAGCAATGTTAAACATAATAATGTCATTCCCCAGCATAGTGCCATCAGTCTTAAGTCTTCAGACATCCATGCTAAAGATGCAAACGACGTAATCGCAGTGAACAATGGAAAGTAATGTCTATAATGATGGTCACCTAGTAAATATCGCATTGAAAACTTTTGAATAATAAAGCCAAGCGCCATTACAAAACCAGCTAATAACCAAGATAAACGATCTATTTTAAAAGGGCCTAAGACATGTTGACCATGAATACCGAAAAAACCAATAATCGCAAATAATACTGGAATGACTAATATGTATAAATGTAATTTAATATATTTAATTGGCATAACTGGTGCTAAAAGCAACAAGCCACTTACCAATGCAATGATAAGCGCAATAACAAACAGTGAAAATAGCAATTGAAAACTTAACACTGCATAACCTCCTCATTTCTAATCTCTCGCATAATTGCTTATGTGTATAAATAAAAACCTACAATAGTAGATTCTGTATATAATTGCAGAAAATTTACTATTGCAGGTTTCAGTTTAACTAGACAATGCACCATGGTATGTTGATATACCTTGTTACATTGTTCTCTTTAAGCGTGCTCCCATGCATCTATGTATATGTCATGTTACTTCTGTCTGTTCAATTCATCATAATAAAATGCCTTGCCTAGACGAGACCTAACGTATTATTCATTTTTAAACTTATAACTTAAAATATAATTAAATTTCTTCTTCATGTCAAATTCATCAGTTTATCCCCCACTAAATCATTAATTGTAAAGATTTTGTAAATACACATGCACAGTTAGGCAGTATTTCCCGTCCTTTTAAAATAGAAAAATCGCAGTTATGACCGTAACAATTCAAGTTAGGAAAAAAATCGATTATGCACAAGATAACTATGTACAATTAAGTTAACTCATAAGCAAAGGAGGTAATCTTAATGGGTATCATCGCTGGCATCATTAAAGTTATCAAAAGCTTAATCGAACAATTTACTGGCAAATAAGTTTTCATAACAAACAAAGGAGGTTTTTTACATGGGTATCATTGCAGGAATCATTAAATTCATTAAAGGATTAATTGAGAAATTCACTGGTAAGTAAGTTATAAAAATCTCATAAATATGTACATCTTAATTGAAGGGGGCCATTCACATGGAATTCGTAGCAAAATTATTCAAATTCTTTAAAGATTTACTAGGTAAATTTTTAGGTAACAACTAATCTCAAACATTAACGATCAACAACTCATCACTATGTTAAATCAACATACAGGAGGACAAAACGATGGCTATTGTAGGTACTATCATTAAAATCATCAAAGCAATTATCGACATTTTCGCAAAATAATTTAAGCGAATTGAATACTTAAAATTCTCAGGCCACTATACCAATAGGGATGGTGGCTTTGCTTTGTGTTGATTTATTGGTGAAGGGTGAGAGCGGCACGACTTGTTGCATATGAATGCAATAATAATAGGTATGGTTATCATCATTCGTTTTTATGCCCATTGAACTTTGATTGTACTTTCATTTGACGAATGTCATGATTATATCGTCATCTTCCATCGACACATACATAAAAAAGAGCCAAGACAAATACATGTCTCAACTCTATTGGATAAAATGCAAATTTCTGCTTTATCAAAACTATCACACTTTGCATAGATTGAAAACAAAAACATCTTCCAATCAACTAAACTTTTCATTAATTTCTATAAATAGCAAGCAACAAAGCCACAATTTAAAAATGATTATACTTTAGCGTGCTGGTCTAATTTGCCATTGATATGGATCTTCAAATTGTTGCCAATCTGCGTCAATTTCTTGCGCATTGAGTAAGCATGCATCAAGTTCTTTCGTAATTGTTGCTTCATCTAAATCCGTACCAATAATGACAAATTGAGTATGACGATCACCATATTCTGGATCCCATTCAGCCGCGACGTCTTGACGTTCCGCTAATATTTGAACTTGTTGCGCTTCAGACATACTAGCCACCCAATATGTAACTGGATGAATATTGCAAGATGACCCTGCTTGAGATAATAAACATGCTACATGATTGTATTGTGCTAGCCATACGATACCTTTTGATCGAACGATATTATTTGGCATGTTTTCTAACCAATCATTGAACCTTTTAGCATGGAAAGGTAGACGACGTTTATATACAAACGACGATATGCCATATTCTTCTGTTTCAGGCGTATGCGATGCATGACCACCAGACTCAAGCTCTTTAATCCATCCTGCTGACTCACTCGCTTTTTCAAAATCAAAACGCTGCGTATTTAAGACTTCTTTTAAATCTACTTCAGAATTTGTTGTCTTAATAATTTTAGCAGTCGGTTGCAATGCACTTAACACTTTTTCTAACTTCGCTAGTTCTTCTTCACTAATTAAATCAATTTTATTAATAATCAATACGTCACAAAACTCCACTTGATCAATTAATAAATCAGCAATCGAACGTTCATCTGTTTCATCTACGCTTTGATCACGATCCATCAATAAATCTTCTGAGTTGATGTCATGTACGAAGCGGTTAGCATCAACAACTGTAACCATTGTATCTAAACGACAAATTGCTGTAAGATCAATGCCAAGTTCATCATCAATATATGAGAAAGTTTGCGCAACAGGTACTGGTTCCGAAATTCCTGTTGATTCAATAACAATTTGATCGATGCCACCCTTTTTCACTAAACGCTCAACTTCTTTTAATAAATCATCTCTAAGTGTACAACAGATACAACCATTAGAGAGTTCGACTAATTTTTCATCTGTACGCGATAGTCCCCCACCATCTGCAACAAGATCTTTATCGATATTGACTTCACTCATATCATTTACAATGACTGCAATACGTCGACCTTCGCGATTTTGTAAAATATGATTTAACAACGTTGTTTTCCCCGAGCCTAAATAACCACTTAATACCGTAACTGGAATTTTAGCCATATATATACCCTCACTTCAATTTATTTGTTTCCTCTGTCTGTAAACAGGAATAATTCCGTTTTACATTATATAGGAGCGTTTCATCTTTCGCAATCTTCGATAATAAAAAAATAGTATACTTAATTAAATTATTGAGCACTTTACTTTATAATGAAGACAAAGATATATCTCACGAGAGAGAATCGAGGTGTATAAACATGTTATTTGTCATTTTAGCTTTATATGTCATTGGCATTACGTTTATTATATTAAGTGTTTTTGGTTCAAAGACTGAAGGTTTATCTACGAAACACACTTTATATACCATTGGCAGTGCTATTATAACGATTGCTATTTTCATTTCTATTGGCTATGCCATTCAATACTTAACATCTGCACTTTATGGTTTGTAGGTTGAAGGTGAAGAGTAGCGAGTAGTTCGGGAGAGGTTAACTTGCGTTGATTTTGAAAAAGTGGTCATCGTTTTTGGTACTTAAGGATTTTTATTGTTGCTGTTACGAATGTGGTTTTGTTTAATGCGGGACAGTGATTTATGTTGTGTTTTTACAATTGAGAGTGTGATATGTCCATTCGGTTCGAATTACTTTACATGAGAATAAAATAAATTAAAAAGAAGCGGCCTAGTGTCAGTTGAAGTTGTGATTATGTACTGAACATCGGTCGCTTTATTTATTGGTATGATATGTAGTTTAGCTATTAATTTTTTTCAGGTCATCCTTAATGCTGTCTATCTCAGACATGGCACTTTTAACCCAATCTCCTTGAGCTGCACCTTTAAAATTAGCTTTAAAAGCTTTGCAATGCTGCGCCATTTGTTCAATCAATACTTTTTCTTCACCTTTTAATCCGTTTTCAATATCTTTATGTTTATGCTTATGTTCAGGTGCAATAACTGTGCGAATATTTTCTTTTTGAGCATCCATTTTAGCTAAGAGTTTAAGCGTTTCAATTGCAACTCCCGTATCTGGTCCTATTTTTGGCCTCATATCTGGCACTCTTAAGTTTATATCTGGTTCTATTGGACCCATTTAATCTCCTCCAAATTATTGGTCACTTAGTTTATCTAACTGCTTTTCATAAGATTTTTTTAAGTTTTCTTTATATTCTTCTAATTTCCATTCTTGCTTTCTAATTATCTCATTGATTTCTTGCTCATACGCTTCTATATTTCTCGTCATTTTCCTTTGTGCATCTTCACTATAATTCATTTCGTGTTTCAAATATTGAAAAACATCATAACTACGTTCATTTTCTTTTCGAGTTCTATGCCTAAGCTCATTCAAGTTTTGCAGTTCATTCTCTATACGTTTTTTCTCAGAATCATATGATTCTTCTAATTCATTTTTATTATTAATTCGATTGAACATCATAGTAAACCACCTATTTGCGACGCAAGTGCCTGATCTTTATCAACGATTTCATTAATACTAAGCCTAACTCTCATAATATAATTTGATATAGAAGATTTTATCGTTGAAAGTTGCCTTTCATTTAGAGATATCATTTGTTCAGGATCTCCTACCATACTACTTTCATTCACTTGACCTTCATCCAAAGCATTTAGAACTTCACTTACACTCAAATCTTCACCTACAGCGTTCCCAGCTTTTTGTGCGTCTTCCCAATTTTTTTCAAATTTCTTTTTCTTTTCATTATACATTTTTTTGATTTGATTAATTTCATCCTCTATCAGTTGATTGAATGACTGTGCAATTGTTAAAGCTGTTAAACTTTCTAAAACTTTCTGTTGTGAAGAAGATAACCAACCACCATTTGTAGTCATCATATTGGCTCTAAGTAATTCTATACTAGCTAATTTAGACATAGCATTATTGGAATTTTTTACGAACGACTTATTATTTTCTTCTGCATAACCTTGTAGTTTTTTGAGTTCTTTTTTTATAATCTTTTGTTCTTGTTCAGTTAAAAATCCATCCATTTCATGTGACTTTCCGTTATGCACCACAATTTCATTGCCAAAATAAGTATATTTCGTGTTTCCCTTTATAAGATTAGTTAACCAATCCTTATCAGACACAACTCTAGTTATGTTACCTTTATATCCTTTATATAGTTTAAATAGTCGCGAGTTAGAATCTAAGTATCTAGCTGCTATAGGCGCTGGATTATAAACAACAATATTAGGAATGCCATTACTCATACCTAATATTACCGCTTCTCTACCGCCTAATGAATGCCCAGTAATAAAATCAATATCATACTTGTTTTTTATTTTCTTGATGAACTCTTGTGTATTCGCATATCTAGAGTTTTGATCAGATGCAGGAGAATAAAATATTCTAATATCTGCATATCCATCTTTAACTGTTTCCAAAGCATTAGTAAAATTTTGTCTTGAAAATTCACCTTCTTTTAACTTTTTAAAGGCTTCACCTTGAAAATTAGTCCCAGTCATCCCGAGAGTTACTTTGCCTGTATCTTTATTTAAAAAAGCAGAAGTTGTTACTCCAGTAAGAGAATCAGTGTAACTATCAACATATTCAAGATTAGAAGGGAATTTTTTTTTGATTTTCAAATATTCTATTTGTCTTGTTATATCTTCACTATCAGCTCCATATAAATTCGCATTTTCAACTTCGTAGCTTATTTTAGAAATAGCTGTAGTTTCCTCTGTATTATTTTTAATAGTCCCTGGATCTATTTTGTATTTATCTTTCATCTTCATCCACCTTCGCTGGCTGGTAATCCAAAGAATCTATTACTGATAAATGGCTATTTTCACGTTTCGAAAAATCAATTTCTAACTTCCTATCTCCAACGGAACTTCCTTTCAAATTACCATCAATATGCATTTTTAATACCGGTGATTTATCAGTAGGAATATTATAACGACTTCTTAATTGCTTAACATTTTCATCTTTATTACTCATTTTATATTTCACGTCATAACTTGGAACATTCTCATTAATTGAGACATCACCATTGCTGTAGTTTTTCAATTCTTTAAGATTTGCATATTGTCCGAAAAATTTAAAGTTTTCTATTCTCTTTTTTAGATTTGGATCTTCTACCTTGTCTAATAAGATAATTTTATTATTTTTCATTTCAACTTTATAATTTTTTCTATCAGGTAATTTATCCTTGCGATAAAACGTCCTGACAAAGTAGTACCCCTTAGCTGTGCGTGTGTTTCTATCTAAGTGCAAGACCATGCCTTCATTACTTAGTTCACCCGGTTTATTACTTTTGGCGAAATCTGTATATATCGTCCACATCCCTTTGTCACCTTTTTCAAATTCGCCATCTCGATATCCTTCTTTGTCGTATAAATCATCGAGATTCTTAATTGGATACATATCTAACGTTTTCGCAAAACTCTTTTTGATTTGTTCTTCTTTTGAATCTGTTTTATTCGTCTGTTCCTCTTTTTTCTGTTCGTCTTTCATATTTCCACATCCCCCAATAAAAATGATTAAAAGTAATACACTCATGTACAAAGCAATTTTTTTTATATACTTCATCATTTCACATCTCTCTGCTTTAATTTTATAAACATTTGAATATTTCATACAACTTATTAAAATAGTGATTATTCAACTTTTATGTTATCAAACAAAACTCACTTAATCAATTTAATATATATAACTAATTTAACTTTATTATTAAATGTTCTAACGTCATTTTTTATAATTGAAATTATACTTATTTATCCTCACTTGGATTGAAATTAATACTATCTGTGAAGTAAATGTTTTCTTCCTTATTTTCAACAAAGGTAAATTCAATATTTTTATATCCAACTGATGAGCCTTTTAAATTACACGAGCCTTTCAATAATAATTTAGGCGCCTTTTTCGTCGGGATATTATATCGCTTACGTAGTTTCTCTACATTATAATCACTGTTTTTCAATTGATATTGTGCAGAGTAAATTGGTACTTCTGGGTTATAAGACACTTCCCCATCTTTATAATTTTCAAATCCTTTAAAATCCCCATATTGTACAAAGAATTTAAATTTTTCAATTTCTTTTTCAACTATTTCATCATCAATTGGTTTTAATGGAATAATTTTATTATTTTCCATTTTCACAGGATATCTTTTTGTATGATTGTGTGTCATTCCATCGCTATCTTCAACAACTTCTCTAACAATATAATGCCCTTTAGCCGTTCTAGTATTTCTGTTAATTTCTAAAACTGCTCCCCTCGATTCCAGATTTTCTCCTTTTAATTGGATTTTCATTTCAGATCTAATTAGCCAAGTACCTTTATCATCTTTTTTAAATTCTCCATCTCGATATCCTTCTTTATCATAAAAGTTTTCTAGATTTTCAGTAGGATACATATCTAACGTTTTCGCAAAGCTCTTTTTGATTTGTTCTTCTTTTGAGTCTCCAGTGATCTTATTACCACCACAAGATGTTACAAAAATGATTAAAATCAATAGACTTATGCACAATCCAATGCTTTTTAAATATCCCATCATTTCACATCTCTCTTTATTTCCAATATATGTTTTTGTTAACTAGCATCAACTTTTCGACGTTTAGTTACTTGGAACGAACTCAACGCTGTCAATATAATAAATGATTTCTTCTTTACTTCTACTAAATATGATTTCTATTTCCTTATATCCTACAGAAGACCCCTTTATATCTCCAGATCCCTTAAACAATAATTTTGGTGTCTTGCTAGTTTTTAGATTAAATCTCTTTTTCAACTGTTGAATGTTTCTGTCATTTTTCTTCATTTTATATTCTGCAGAATAATTGGGAGCATTAGGATTATATGAAATATTAGTAATCTCATTCCGATCAAAATGATTAAAGTTTCCATATTGTGAAAATAATTCAAACGACTCTATTTCATTTTTTAACTTTTTGTCTTTAACATCTTTTACCAAAACTATCCTATTATTCACCAATTTCACTGGATATTTCTTTTCATTTTTTTGAACATCATGATTTTTATCTTCTTTCAATTCTCTAATAATATAACTTCCTTTAGCAGTTCTCTTATTTCTATCTAACTTTAATATCATTCCTCGTGATTTTAAACTCTCGCCTTTTGGTTGTGATACTATAGCTGAATACAGAACCCACGTCCCCTTATCACCCTTTTTAAATTCGCCATCACGGTATCCTTCTTTATTGTATAAATCCTCGAGATTCTTAATTGGGTACATTTCTAATGTTTTCGCAAAGCTCTTTTTGATTTGTGTTTCTTTTGAATCTCCAGTGATCTTATTATCACCATCACAAGATGTAACAAAGATGATTAAAATCAACAAACTAATGCACAATCCAATCCTTTTTATAGACTTCATTGTTACACACCATCCTCATCATTCATCATCTTCATCCACCTTCGCCGGCTGGAAATTCAAAGAATCTATTACTGACAAATCGCTTTTTTCACCTTTTGAAAAGTCAATTTCCAACTTTTTATAACCCACAGAACTTCCTTTCAAATTACCATCAATATGCATTTTTAATACCGGTGC
>NZ_PPQS01000026.1:120495-121237 GCF_002902405.1 Staphylococcus schweitzeri | reverse complement strand
ATCAGTAGGAATATTATAACGACTTCTTAATTGCTTAACATTTTCATCTTTATTGCTCATTTTAAATTTTGCGTCATAACTTGGAACATTCTCATTAATTGAGACATCACCATTGTTGTAGTTTTTCAATTCTTTAAGGTTTGCATATTGTCCGAAAAATTTAAAGTTTTCTATTCTCTTTTTTAGTTTTGGATCTTCTACCTTGTCTAATAAGATAATTTTATTATTTTTCATTTCAACTTTATAATTTTTTCTATCTGGGAATTTATCCTTTTCATAAAATGTCTTAACAAAATAATGTCCCTTTGCTGTCCGTGTATTTCTATCTAAGTATAAGACCATACCTTCATTACTTAATTCGTCTGCTTTATTACTTTTGGCAAAATCTGTATATATCGTCCACATACCTTTATCGCCTTTTTTAAACTCACCATCTCGATAGCCTTCTTTGTCATATAGTTCCTCGAGATTCTTAATTGGATACATATCTAACGTTTTCTCAAAGCTCTTTTTGATTTGTTCTTCTTTTTTCTGTTCATCTTTCATATTTCGACATCCAACAATAAAAATGATTAAAAGTAATACACTCATGTACAAAGCAATTTTTTTTATATACTTCATCATTTCACATCTCTCTGCTTTTATTTTTATAAATATTTGTATAGTTCATACAACCTATTAAAATAGTAATTTTTCTAACGTTATTTTTATATTAGTAATTATATTTATTTATCCTCACTTT
>NZ_PPQS01000026.1:53714-120468 GCF_002902405.1 Staphylococcus schweitzeri | reverse complement strand
GTAAATGTTTTCTTCCTTATTTTCAACAAAGGTAAATTCAATATTTTTATATCCGACTGATGAACCTTTTAAATTACCTGAGCCTTTCAATAATAATTTAGGCGCTTTTTGCGTCGGGATATTATATCGCTTACGTAATTGTTCTACATTGTAATCACTGTTTTTCAATTGATATTGTGCAGAGTATATTGGTGCTTCTGGGTTATATGTCACTTCTCCGTCTTTATAGTTTTCCAATTCTTTGAAATTCCCGTATTGTACATAGAATTTAAATTCTTCAATTTCTTTTTTTACTTTTTCATCATAGATTGGTTTTAATGGAATGATTTTATTATTTTCCATTTTCACTGGATATTTTCGTTCATCACTATATACCTTGCCCTCACTGTCTTCTTTAACTATCCTGACAAAATATTCACCAGTGCATGTTCTACTATTTCTATTTAAACGTATGACCATACCTTTAGATACCATATTTTCATTTTTCAGTTCTGTTGTCATTTCAGATCTAATAACCCACTTCCCTTTGTCACCCTTTTTAAATTCGCCATCTCGATAGCCTTCTTTGTCATAAAAATCTTCTAGATTTTTCGTAGGGTATACATCTAATGTTTTCGCAAAGCTCTTTTTGATCTGTGTTTCTTTCGAATCTCCAGTGATCTTATTACTTTCGCATCCTGCCATTAATACGATTAAAATTAATATAAATATGTATAATTTCTGAAAAAACTTCATCTTGTCACATCTCTTTGCACATTTTTTGATATTTGATCAAACCACACATTGTAATTTAACTTTACTTACTTGGTATGAATTCAACACTATCGTTAAAATAAATATTCTCACCTTTTCTTTCAACAAAAGTAAATTCAATATCGTTTTGACCAACTGAGGAATCTTTTAAATCTCCTCCACCTTTCAAAAGTAACTTCGGTGCTTCTTTTGTTGAAATCTCATATCTTTTACGTAGTTGCCTTACATTGTAATCGTCATTTTGCAATTGATATTTAGCAGAATAAATTGGTGCTTCTGGATTATATGAAAACTCACCATTGTTGTATTTTTCGAAATTTTTAAAATTTCCATATTGAACAAAAAACTTGAAGTTTTCAATTTCTTTTTTTATTTTTTCATCATTAATTTGTTCAGTAGGAATAATTTTATTCCCTACCATTTTCACTTCGTATTTTTCCTCCTTATCTTTATTTACATGATTGTTTTTTTCACTTATTTCTTTCAAAACAAAGAAACCTTTGGCTGTTTTGGTATTTCTATTAATATATAATTGCATACCTCTTGTTTTCATCACTTTGTCCTTTGGCTGTTTAACTATTTCAGATCTAATTAGCCAAGTACCTTTATCATCTTTTTTAAATTCTCCATCTCGATATCCCTCTTTGTCATAAAAGTCTTCTAGATTTTCAGTAGGGTACATATCTAACGTTTTTGCAAAACTCTTTTTAATTTGTGCTTCTTTTGAATCTTCTTTTGACTTTTCTGAAGTATCGCTTGATTTATCACAACCTATTATAATAACACTCAAAACCAGAACGCTTATGTACAATACGACTCTTTTTAAAAATCTCATTTTTTCACTTCTCTCTTGTCTGATTTTTTATTGAATCTCTACTGATTATCTTTTGATGGGTTAAAATTTAAAAAATCACTGACAGAAATTTGGTTATCTTTTTGCTTTGAAAAGATATATTCCACTTTTTTATATCCTATAGAGCTACCTTTTATATCCCCATCTATATGAAATTTTAAAGTTGGCGATTCACTGGTTGTGATAGGATAAACATCTCTAAGTTTTTTTACATTACTATCACTATTTTCCATTTTGTACGCTGCTTCATAAAATGGCACATTTTCATTGCTCAATATTTTCCCGTTTTTATAATTTTTCAAGTCTTTAAAATCTGCATATTGCCCCAAAAATTTAAAATTTTCTATTTTATGTTTAAGTTTTTCATCTTCTACTTTATCTAAAAGGACTATTTTATTATTTTTAAGTTCAATACGATAATCTTTCCTTTGCGGCATCTTATCCTCTTCGTTATAAGTTTTTCTTACAAAATAATATCCTTTAGCCGTCCGCGTATTTCTATTCAAATGTAATACCATACCTTCACTATCCAATTCACCCGCTTTATTACTTTTAGCAAAATCTGTTGATATTGTCCACGTCCCTTTATCACCTTTTTTAAATTCTCCATCTCGATATCCTTCTTTGTCATATAAATCTTCAAGATTCTTAATAGGGTACATATCTAACGTTTTTGCAAAACTCTTTTTGATTTGTGTTTCTTTTGGATCTTCTTTTGATTTTTCTGAAGTATCGCTTGAACTATCACACCCCATTATAAAAATGGTCAAAATAATAACACTTATGAACAATGTAAGCCTTTTTAGATATTCCATTCCTTCACACCCTAATATTTAATTATCAGTACTATTTTTTCGCTGGCTTATAACTTAAATAATCAATGACTGAAATATCCCTATCTTCTTTTGAAAAATCTATTTCTAACCTTTTATATCCAACAGAACTACCTTTTAAGTCCCCGTCAATATACATTTTTAACATTGGAGCTTTATCAGTAGGAATGTTATAACGACTTCTTAATTGTTTAACATTTTCATCTTTATTGCTCATTTTATATTCCACGTCATAACTTGGAACATTCCAATTTATTGACACGTCGCCATTGTTGTAATTTTCCAAATCCTTAAAATTTGCATATTGTCCGAAAAATTTAAAGTTTTCTATTCTCTTTTTTAGATTTGGATCTTCTACCTTGTCTAATAAGATAATTTTATTATTTTTCATTTCAACTTTATAATTTTTTCTATCAGGTAATTTATCCTTTTCATAAAATTTCTTAACAAAATAATATCCCTTAGCCGTTCGAGTATTTCTATCCAGATTTAAAACCATACCTTCATCATCCAATTCGTCTGATTTATTGCTTTTAGCAAAATCTGTATATATAGTCCACATTCCTTTGTCGCCCTTTTTAAATTCGCCATCACGGTATCCTTCTTTATCATATAAGTCCTCGAGATTCTTAATTGGATACATATCTAACGTTTTCGAAAAGCTCTTTTTGATTTGTGTTTCTTTTGAATCTCCAGTGATCTTATTATCACCACCGCAAGATGTTACAAAAACGCTTAAAATCAACAGACTTATGCACAATCCAATCATTTTTATATATCCCATATTTTCACGTCTCTCTGTTTTAGAATTATTTCTACACCCAATAAACTTTAGCTACCATCATCAGATGGTCCAAAATTCACAAAATCTCTTACAGTAGTTTCTTGGTCTTTTACTTTTGAAAAATTATATTCTATATTTTTATAACCAACTGAACTTCCTTTTATGTCACCATCTAGATGTAATTTTAATACTGGAGATTTTTTTGTTGTGATTGGATAAACTTCTCTAAGTTTTTTTACATTTTTATCCGTATTACTCATTTGATATTCTGCATCGAAACTTGGCACATTATCTGCACTTGATATATTTCCATTTTTATAATTTTTAAGATCTCTAAAATCAGCATACTGACTAAAGAATTTAAAATTTTCTATTTTATTTTTGAGCTTTGGATCTTCTACTTTATCCAAAAGTACTATCTTATTATTTTTTAATTCAACATGATATTTTTTTTGTTGATCTTTTTCATTAAATTCATCATGAACTTTGCTCTTGTAATAATATCCTGTTGCCTTCTTTGTATTTCTATTAAGGAATAAAACCATACCTTCGTCATCTATTTCACCTGGCTTGTTACTTTTAGAAAAACTTGTGAGTAAAGTCCACGTCCCCTTATCTCCCTTTTTAAATTCGCCATCTCGATATCCTTCTTTGTCATATAAATCTTCAAGATTTTTGATTGGATACATATCTAACGTTTTCGCAAAACTCTTTTTAATTTGTTCTTCTTTGGAATCTTCTTTTGTTTCATTACCTTTGCCACAACCTGCAATCATGACTATTAAAATCAAGATACTTATGTACAATGCAAAACATTTTAAATTTCCCATCATTTCACTTCTCTCTATCATGTTAATATTTGTTGAGCACTATCAACCTTTGTGTTATTTTTAGTCACTTGGAATTAAGTTTAATCCATCTGAAAAATATATATTTTCTTTTTTATTTTCTAGGAATATAAATTCAATTTCCTTATATCCAACTGAAGACCCTTTCAAATCCCCCGAACCTTTCAACAATAATTTGGGCGCCTTTTCTGTTGGTATATCATATCTTTTTCGTAATTCTTTAACATTATAATCATCATTTTTCAGTTGATATTTCGCGGAATAAATAGGACCTTCAGAATTGTAGGAAATGTCACCATTTTCATAATTCTCTATTCCTTTAAAACTCCCATATTGAACAAAAAACTTAAAGTTTTCAATTTCCTTTTTCAACTTTTCATCTTTTATCTTTACGGTTGGAATAATTTTATTGTTTATCATTTTCACAGGATACTTTTTTTCTGTTTCTCTCTCGTCAAGTTTTTTTCTTGAATCTATTTCTTCTATTGAAAAATACCCCGTTGCGGTCCTTGTATTTCTATTCATGTATAATATCATGCCTCTTGAAGTTAAACTTTTACCTTTTGGTTGAATTATCATTTCAGATCTAACAACCCACGTCCCTTTATCGCCTTTTTTAAATTCGCCATCTCGATATCCTTCTTTGTCGTATAAATCCTCGAGATTCTTAATTGGATACATATCTAAAGTTTTCGCAAAGCTCTTTTTAATTTGTGGTTCTTTTGAATCTTCTGTTGTTTTATCACTTTTGCCACAACCTGCTACAATAACTATTAAAATCAAGATACTTATGTACAATGCAAAACTTTTTAAATTTCCCATCATTTCACGTCTCTCTGTTTTAGAATTATTTCTACATCTAATAAACTTTAGCTATCTTCATCAGACGGCCCAAAATTTAAATAATCTCTTAATGTTGTCTCTTCATCTTTAACTTTTGAAAATTTATATTCTATTTTTTTGTATCCAACTGAACTTCCTTTTATATCACCATCTATATGTAACTTTAATATTGGAGCCTTTTTCGTTGTAATTGGATAAATATCTCTAAGTTTTTTTACATTTTCATCACTATTATTCAATTTGTATTCTGCTTCATAGCTCGGTACATTTTCATTAGTTGTTATACTTCCATCTTGATAATTTTTTAAATCTTTAAAATCGGCATACTGACTAAAAAATTTAAAATTTTCAATTTTTTGTTTAAGTTTTTCGTCTTCTACATTATCCAAAAGAACAATCTTATTATTTTTAAGTTCAACACGGTATTTTTTCTCATTCTGATTTTTGCTAATATCATCATAAATTTTATTTACAAAATAATAACCTGTTGTCTTTTTGGTATTCCTATTTAGATATAGCACCATGCCTTCATCATCTATTACTCCTGCCTTGTTACTTTTAGAAAAACTTGTGAGTAAAGTCCACGTCCCTTTATCTCCCTTTTTAAATTCGCCATCTCGATATCCTTCTTTATCATATAAATCCTCGAGATTTTTGAATGGGTACATATCTAATGTTTTCGCAAAGCTCTTTTTAATTTGTTCTTCTTTTGAATCTTCTTTTGCTTTTTCCGCAGTATCGCTTGAACTATCACAACCTATTATAAAAATGCCCAAAATAATAACACTTATGAACAGTGCAAGCTTTTTTAGATATCCCATTTTTTCACACCCTAATATTCCTTATCAATACTATTTTTTCGCTGGTTTATAACTTAAAAATTCAATGACTGATAATTTGCTGTTTTCACGTTTTGAAAAGTCAATTTCTAACTTTCTATAACCTACAGAACTGCCTTTCAGGTGCCCATCAATATGCATTTTTAAAATAGGTGATTTTTCAGTCGAAATATTATAACTACTTCTTAATTCCTTAACTATTTCATCTTTATTGCTCATTTTGTATTCAACATCATAACTAGGAACATTTTCATTAATTGAAACATCACCATTATTATATTTTTTCAATTCTTTAAGATTTGCATATTGACCGAAAAATTTAAAGTTTTCTATTTTCTGCTTGAGCTTATCATCTTTTACTTCATCTAATAAAATAATCTTATTATTTTTCATTTCAATTTTATAATTCTTTTCATCTGGTAGTTTACCATTCCGGTAAAATGTAGTAACAAAATAATGGCCTTTAGCGGTTCTAGTATTCCTATCCAGATTTAAAACCATACCTTCATCATTCAATTCTCCCGGTTTATTACTTTTGGCGAAATCTGTGTATATCGTCCACATCCCCTTATCTCCCTTTTTAAATTCGCCATCTCGATATCCTTCTTTGTCATATAAATCTTCAAGATTTTTGATTGGATACATATCTAACGTTTTCGCAAAACTCTTTTTAATTTGTTCTTCTTTGGAATCTTCTTTTGTTTCATTACCTTTGCCACAACCTGCTATCGCAAATATTAAAATCATAACGCTTATGTACAATGCAAACCTTTTTAAATATCCCATCGCTTCACGTCTCTCTGTTTTATACTTCATTTATATTCTCTTTTCATATAAATAATTAATTATTTTGTATATTTCTCTTTTACGTTACCAAAACATACATATACAATCAATTTAATTTATTAATTAAATTTGTACTTATTATTATGTTACATCATTTTTTTATTATTGTTTCATTTGAATTAAAATATCTTCGAAACCTACTTCTCAATTCGAAGAAACACAAGCATCGTACTAAAGTTTAATTGCTTTTTAGCAATATTTGCCAGTTTAACTATTTATTAAAAATTATTAAACCGACTTAATAAACGTAATTTTCTCAATATTCAGTGTTATGATAGAGTTACAATTTTTAGAGGAGTGATAGATATGAAATTAAAAAAGGGTTTAGTAGCTACGGCAATGGTAGGTGTATTAGCAACTGGCGTTGTTGGCTATGGTAATCAAGCAGATGCGAAAGTTTATTCTCAAAATGGGCTCGTACTACATGATGATGCAAACTTCTTAGAACATGAATTAAGTTATATCGATGTGTTATTAGATAAGAATGCTGACCAAGCTACAAAAGACAACTTAAGATCATACTTCGCCGATAAAGGACTACATTCAATCAAAGACATTATCAACAAAGCTAAGAAAGACGGCTTTGAAGTTTCAAAATATGAACACGTAAAATAAATTCAATAATACTTTGTAACGAAGTACACGAAAATAACAGCTCAATGACGTTGAAGTCAGTGACTATCTCACTAATTTCATTACATCATTAAGCTGTTTTATTTAATTAATTATTTTTCTAATTTTGGTGCCTTACGTTCAACTTTCTTTTCACCTAAAGGATAGAACCAAGTTAACGGACTATCGTTAGTATCAAAACCAATGATTTTATCGCCGTATAACTTGTAGTAAGCAGGAGTATTTTCAAGTTTCTCATCAAACTCACGATCCGCTTTCTGTTCAGGTGTTTCATATACATCTATATGCTTACTTACAAATCCACTACTTAATAATTTACCTGTAATAGGTTCGACTACAGTAAAGTTAAGCTTTTCTCCATTTTGTAATCTGAGTCCAGCATAATCTACATCAAAGCTAAATTCACCTTTTTCATTTACTTGTAAATCAGGGAATAATTGCGCTTCTCCTAGTTCAGAGTCTACCTTCACTACTGCATTTGCGAATTTAGTCTTCCCTTTAATTACTTTAGTACCTTCTTGGGTTATTTTACCCTTTCCTTGTTCGGTATGATATACATTTCCATATATTTCATCCACATGTAAATCTTCTTCAACATCTTTCAAAACATTAACTTTTTTCACTTTTGTATGATCGTATTTAGTTTCTGCTTTATCAATATCTTCAAAACTTGTTACTTTAGTTTTGAAGATTAAAGGTTTTAAGGCATCTTCTTCATCATCAGGTGCAAATGTTAATGATATATCATCATTTTTCTTTAACGCTAAGTTATCAAAAGGATTTTTTTTGAAATCAAAATCAAAATATCCTTTTTCATTAATAGGCATCCAAATACCTTCTGATCCAGATTTCGCTTCCTCTTTATTTGGACCACCATTAGCATTTGTTTCAAAATTAATAAATTTATTATTAATAGATAGAGCAACTTTACCTTTTACAGAAGTATGGCCTTTAATAATACCTGATCCTTCAGTAATAGGTTCGATGAAAACTTGGTGATGTCCATCTTTTTCTTTTAGTTGTTCTTTCGGTATTTCATAAGCTTTTTCATATCGTGGTGTTGTATATGTAGCTTTAGCATCTGTGCTTTCTTCCTCAACACCAACTTTTTCTGTTGTAGCTTCTTCTACTTCTTCATCCTCTTCTTCTTCTCCTAAGTCAGGACTTGATGATGAAACTGCAATTTCTTGATTATGAACAATTTTTCTATTGTGTAGTGGATACTCGAATCTTCCATTTTCATCAGCAAATACTAAATCACTGCTTCCTCCATCTACTGAATCAGCACTTTTCCCATCTATATTCATTAGAATAATATGGCTCGGTAAAGTAGTCCCTGTTACCTTTTGAGCTCCAGGTTTAATAGGGTCTATATTAACAAAGTTCTTTTTTATTTGATCCGAACTTACTTCTTTATTATTTTGAACTGGTTGTGATTTAGATTTGATTTCTTTAGTTGCATTTTCCTTTGGGTTCTCAACAGTTTGGCTACCTTCAGATGCCTCTGCTTGACCGTTTGTCATGATATATAACATAGTAATTGCAACAGATACTAAACCGACTTTCATTTTACGTAACTTAAAATTTTCCCTCATGATATACTCCCTCGAATATTATTATAAATTCACTTCAATTTTCTCTATATTTCTACCATCAATTACATCACCCATACGGTGTTCTTGTAACTTTTTATTTAATTCAAATGTGTAATAGTCACCATTATTCATAGTAACTGTAATTTTGCTGTCTTTAGGCTCTGTTTTATAAAGATCATGATTATCAATTAACTGTTTTCTTAATTTGAAATCTAATTCCTTCAACGATATTTCTTCTTTATATATGTTATGGAATGTAGATTTTACAGTAGTAGTATTATGGCTTGTATTTCTATAAATAAACATATTTACATGTTTAACAGTATCTTTATATTTGTTTTCATTTGTTTTTGTAATTCCACCAATTGAAATATTATCTGCCTGTTTACCAGATCCCTCTCTTACTACAAAGACATCTAGATTATTATAATCTTTTCCGTCTTCAAATCTTTCTTTGTCTGTGCCAAGTAAGGAAATCACATTCAGTTGTGGTCCATAAATAATATTCATCTTATCCTTATCTCTATAACCACTTACATTTTGAAAATTAAATCCAGTTCCACTATAATAACTCTTTAATTCTTGTGTATCTTTTGAAATAACTGATAATCTACTTTCACTTGCTTTTACTGGCTGAGCAGTAGTTGTAATAATTCCTGTTGTTAAAATCCCAAGTGCTAAACTTACTTTAGCAATATTTTTTAATTTCATAATTCTATGCTCCCAATTTTTAGTTTGTTTGATTTATTCTATTACGCAATACGAACAATCCTCGTTTATTATAATGAGCAATAGTCGTACTTAACATTAAACTTACTTTAACTAAAAATTAATCATTATTAAGTAATTTAAGAAATAGTTAACTAATATCATTTAATTCCTATCAATCTACTCTCTTTTATTTACGAATAACACTTTATCTCAGCTTAAACTTTATTTAACCACTTATTCTGTACACAATTTCGACACAAAAAAGACACTGCGCTATCACAGTGTCTAAATTTAATGTTCGTTTTTGATTAGGTGAATATCTTTACCAATAAAGCTAAATTTAAAGTTGTTTAAATAAACATCCCTTGAAGTAATCCTTGTTTCAACTGTTTTAGACAATTTAATTTACGAGTTTTATTTTCAATCATCTTATCCAAATTTGAAATAAACTTACCAATTTTTGCTTGTTCTTGAATACTTGAAGGTATATATATAGTTTCTTTTGAATAATCCTTGAAGTACAAATGCGGTATAGTACTACCAATTATATACTTTTTAAAATCAACTATTTTCATTCGATAATAAAGGAATTCAAGGTCTATATTATTTGCCTGTAAATAACCCATAGTTCCAATTACGGATGATTTCTCTGGTCTTAAATTCAAACGACCAACTCCGGCTCCATCCTTCAAAATAGAAATATATGATTCCTCTATATCATAATTTGAATCTTTACCAATCTCTCGAACTGCGTCATAAACTGGATAACCCTTAGAATCAATCTTGTCAGCATACTGATTAGAAGACTTCTTTGAGCTGGTATATTTTGTGACATCTTGTATACTAGTAACTTTCCACTCTGGATATTCATTGCCATTTTCATCTTTAAATCGCAATTCTTGTGAGAAGATTTTCTGCATATAGCCTTTTTTCTGTTGCTGAAGTAATTCAAGTTTTTGTTCTTCTAATTCAATTTGCCGGTCGAGTTTGCTGAAGAATTTGCCTACTTTTTGCTGCTCTTCAAATATAGTTGAGGTGAATATTTTTAAATTAGCAATTTCTTTGAAGTTTAGTCCTTCTCGACTACCTCCACTTTGTGCAAGGAAAATTTTCCTTTTACCTTTTCTTGATAATAGATACTGTTCAAAAAAATTATAATAATACTCTTTTTTCAATCTAATAATACATACATGTTGATTTAAATTAGCATGCGTTTCAACTATTGAATTAATGGCTGTTCTACCTATTGATGCTCCTGTAATATTTAAAAGAACATCACCATAGTACGTTCTACTATTTTTCATCTCATCATCTATATCTTTACTAATATAAACTAAGTCATTAAGATTTAATTTACCATTTCTAATATTTTGACTCCTTAAAAATGGTATGCCTTTGTTTGTATAGTTTTCACTTCCACCTTTGGGAGTCTTTCCACTGCCTATTTTGGTAGTAACTTCTCCTAGCTTCTTCTCTTCCCATTCGCCTTCAAACCCTGGGAATCTCAACTCTGGCACTTTCTTTTGTGTATTACTCATCTTTCAACACCCCAAGTTCTTTCAGGTATGCATTGATTTCTTGTTCAACTTCTGCGATTTCTTTATCGATATTTTTCAAATCTTGTTGGACTTGATCTAAATCAATTGGTTCTTCTTCTTCGAATGTATCAACGTATCTCGGTATGTTTAGGTTATAATCGTTATCGGAAATCTCTTGTAATGTCGCACTGTAGCTATATTTATCAATCGTTTCTTTACGCTTATATGTGTCTATAATGCGTTCGACTTGGGCATCGCTTAAATGGTTTTGATTTTTTCCTTTTTCAAAATCATTGGATGCATCGATAAATAGTACGTTGTCGTCTTGTTGGCGACATTTTTTAAATACTAAGATACATGTTGGAATACTTGTCCCATAGAAAATATTGGCTGGCAAACCAATCACGGCTTCTAAATAGTTCTTTTCTTCGATTAAATAACGACGAATGACACCTTCTGCCGCACCTCGAAATAATACGCCATGTGGGAGTACAACTGCCATTGTACCTTCATCATCTAGGTAATGTACCATATGCTGAATAAAGGCAAAGTCTGCTTTAGACTTTGGCGCAAGTTTACCGTAACCACTAAATCGCTCGTCATTTTCAAATTTTGAATCTGCTGACCATTTCGCACTGTATGGTGGGTTCGCTATAACCGCATCAAATGTAGTACCTAAGAAAGCTGGATTTTCCAACGTATCATCATTACGGATATCGAAGTTCTCATAGCGCACATCATGTAACAACATGTTCATGCGTGCTAAGTTGTATGTGGTGTTGTTGCGTTCTTGTCCGAAATAACGATACACTTTTGTTTCTTTACCAACACGTAACAGTAATGAACCTGAACCACATGTTGGGTCATACACGTGACGTAATTTATCTTTACCGTCTGTGACAATCTTCGCCAGTATCTTAGATACTTGTTGTGGTGTATAGAACTCGCCTGCTTTTTTACCCGCTGTCGCCGCAAAGCGCCCGATCAGGAATTCGTATGCATCACCTAACATATCAATTTCCATATCACTGTGAACGAATGGTAAGTCGTCAAGGTTAACCATGACTTTAGAGATTAATGCAGTACGTTCTTTGACATTGTTACCTAAACGCGTTGAACTTAAATCCATATCGCTGAACAATCCGATAAAGTCATTTTCACTTTCTTCACCTAGTGTTGATGTTTCAACTTTACGAATTGCCGTCGCCAGATGTTCAATATCGAAATCTTGTGTTTCAATTTCACGAATCATCGCACTGAATAAATCTTGTGGCTCAATGAAGTAACCGACTTGATCAATTAATTCTGCTTTTAAGTCTTCACGATATTCTTCATCTGCCCATGCTTCTTGATACGTGATGTCTTCACCTGCCAAGGCATCTGCGTATTCTTGTTCCGCTTTTTCAGATAAGAAGCGATAGAAAATCAAGCCTAAAATGTAATTACGGAATTCACTCGCATCCATGTTCCCTCTTAAATCATTCGCAATCGACCATAATTTTTTATGTAATTCAGCTTGTTGCTGACGTTGTTTTTCAGTAATAGACATGTGATTCCTCCGCCTTTGAATAAGTAATTTATCTCTTTGTGTAATAGATTTATTATAACATTTGGATATGTTACGATGTGGAGAATTTTGATGCTGTTGGTGGAATTTTTGGATTTATAAAAACTGGCGTAGTATTCATAAAACACAAATAAAAACAGCCTAACGATGCTGTCGATTGATACCCCTTTTTCGTATGGTATGCGTACCAATCCACGTTTTGTCGTTAAGCCGCTTCAATTGCTTTTTCTTATTCGTAATTATTTACTTCAAGTTAATTTCAATATCTTTAATTTGTTTACTATCCATGACTTCTCCCATATATTTGAAATCTAATTTATATCTTAAATCAAGGTTATAAAAGCTACCATCTTTCATGCTAATTTTGACCCAACCATCTTTTGAGATCGTTTTATACAGACCGTATTTTTCAATTAAATGCTTTCTCAACTTAAAATCTAACTCTTTCAGTGATATTTTTTCTTTTTTAATATAATAAGGATAACCTTTCACAAAAGCATCTTCACCATTTTCTTTTGTAACATTTAATCTTGGTGCACTGACAACTCCAGATGTTTTATTATTCTGTATTACACCACCAACAGTATAAAATATATCGTGCTTATCTCTTTTTTCTTGAACAAAGAAAACATCTAACCCCTCATAACTACGCTGTTGAAATTTACTTTTATCATTTCCAGGCAATAATACTTGAATCTTAATACCTCTAAACTTAAAACGTAAGTTGTTTTTACCATGTTTCAAAGCACTAATATTTTTCATTTCCATAGTTCTTCCAGTGTAGTATCGGTGTAGTGCCTCCTTGTCATGTTTATTTACTGACTTTTGATTTTGTTTTGCATGACCTGAATGAACTTCTGTTGTTAAAGTTCCTGTTGTTAAAATTCCTAAAGCTAATGTAGCTTTAGCTATCGCTGTTAATTTCATATTGTTTTGCTCCAATCTTAATGTATTGGATTGTTATTATTACGTAATTTGCATCATATGCCTTTATTATAACGTGCATCGTTTCATACGATAATTAACCTCGATTTAAATATACTTGAATTATTCTTAATGAAAAACAAATATTTTTTAAATGTTCAGGTTATATGACTTTCATTATTTCATTTAGTTGTTTTACTGGATTATCGTTTACTACAACTGATGATGTTACTCTGTTCTGCTCTTTGCATTACAAAAACAACTTAACAACAGTAATGTATTTAACACAGTTCCTTATATAAGGACACGGATGTCAATTCACATTTTGTTGTTAAGCCGCTTCTTAAGCTTTTATTCTATATATCATTGATTATTTCAAATTCACTTCGATGTTCTTAATTTGTTCACTATTAATGACATCTGCCATACGCTCGAAATCTAATTTATCACTTAAATCAATTTCATACTTATTTTCATCTTTCATATTAATAACAATTCTACCTTTATCAGCTGCCCCTTCATACAGTTTGTATTTTTTAATCAATAGTTTTCTTATTTTGAAATCAAATTCCTTCAATGATACTTCTTCCTTTTGAATAAAGAAAAATTCATCAATCGAAAAACCGCCTTTATCGTCTATTTTTTTAACAAGTAAGTTCGGCGTTCTTAGAGACTCAAATATTGATTTTACGTTTTTCTTTGTTACACCACTAACACTAAATATTCTTCCATCTAAATCTACTAATTCTGGTACCGCAAAGACATCTAAACCATGTGTTTTTTCTTTGTATTTATTTTCATCTTTTCCCAATAAAAACACTTGGAACTTTTGATTTTGTTGGTTAAAAAGCAAAACGTTAGAGTCATAATAACCTTGACTTTGACCACTAACATTTGTTAACTCATAACTTGGTCCCGAATAATACTGATGTAACTTGTTTGTATCATATAAACGGTTCATTTTTTCATACTTTCCTTTTGCATTAACCGATTGATTTTCTGTTATCATTGCACTTGTTGTTAATATTCCTAATACTAATGTCGCTTTAGCTATCACTGTAAATTTCATATTCATATGCTCCAATCTCAATATATTGGATTGCTTTTATTACGTAATTTGAATAATACATATTTATTTTAAAGGTCATTGAGACAAACTGACATTAACACTCGTTTAATTAAACTTAAATCATGGTTAATGAAGAACTAATTAATATTCAATGGACATCACTTTCAGGAGCAATGTGAATTTTTAGTATGCTCATACCCTGCGTTATAAAACATAAAAACAGCCTAACGACACTGTTGATTTAGATACGTCCCTTTTTGTAGGATGTACGTATCTATTTAACATTTCATCGTTAAGCTGCTTCAAAATTTATTACTTTAGAGTCATTGAGTACTTACTTTAAATTTTCTTCATAGTCACTGCTATATTTTTAATATCTTTACTATTCAACACATCGCCCATGCGCTCGAATTGCAATTTATCACTTAAATCAATCTCTACCTTTTTCTCGTCTTTCATATTGATAGTGATCTTACCGTATTTAGAAGTACCTTTATATAAACCGTATTTTTCAACTAATTGCTTTCTAATTTTGAAATCAAGTTCTTTTAATGAGACTTCTTCTTTATTAATTAAAAATGAGTCAATTGCTGCGTCTAAATTGCCTCCATAAACTTTATTAACAAATAAAGGTGTGTTAGTTTCAGAAGTTTTGTTATTTTTCTTCGTTACACCACCAACAGTATATAATCTACCGTTTGGATCAATTAATTCTTGTACTACAAAGACATCTTGACCTTCAAGGCCTTCTTTATATTTCTCTTTATCTTTTCCTAATAAGAATAATTGGTGATTTTGATTTTGCTGGCTAAAGCGTACAACGTTAGAACCATTATAGTTTTCAATCTTACCACTAACATTCCTGAATTCAACACTTTCTGATGAATAGTATCGATGTAAGTCTTTAATATCATATAAATGTTGTACTCTCTCTTGCTTTTCTTTTGCTTGAACTGCTTGACCTTCTGATGTAATGACACCAGTAGTTAATAAACCTAATGCCAAGGTTGCTTTAGCTAATGTCTTTAATTTCATAGTATTATTCTCCCAATCTATTTATAAATTTTGGCTTAATATATTTGATATGATTAATTCAATTACGTAATACGAACAATCTACTATCATTATATAAGTGGTATACTGCTCCATGAATTAACCCATTTTTAACTATTTTTGAACCAACGTTAATTTAGTTAATAGAATCCTAACAGTGTTAATCATTTTTTATAACACTATGCTAATTTTTTAACTATTCACACTTTCCCTCAATTTAATTATGTTTTCCACATTGTTTCATGTCACTAAAGCGACATCATGCATCTATAGGTATCAACCGTTTTTCCAAAAATCCGATTATGAACCCGCTCCTTTTTTCATCATAACAACACAAAAAAAGAAGCTAAGCAATATGTTATCGCTTAACTTCCCTATAATTACTAGTCTGCTTGTCCAAAGATTATTTATATTCTAGCTCAACATTAATTTCTTTGATTTTAGTACCATCTATCGTGTCACCCATGCGATGCGGTTGTAATTTTTTTGTAAGTTCGAAAGTATAAAACTTATCATCTTCCATTTTAACTACAATTTTACCTTTTCTATTGTTAACAGCACCATATAATTTTTCTTCTTCCATCAATTTTTTTCTTAATTTAAAGTCCAACTCTTTTAACGAGATTTCTTCTTTAGTAATTTTAAATTTACTATCTTTAGACTTTTCAGATGATTCATCATTTTTTCTTGTTACTTTAACATCGACTTCTTTACTAAATTCTTTACTATTTGTCTTACTTAAACCACCAATTGAATATTGTCTTCCATTAACAGTTTCCTCCTCGATGACTAAAAATGCATCTTGCTTATCATGCTCACCTTGAGGGTATTTTTCAATATCTTTACCAAGCAAGCCAACAAAATAATCTTTTCGATCCTTCCAAACATATACTCCTTTATCTGTCACTTTCTGTCTATACAAACCATCAAGATTTTTTAACTCTATACTTGGCTTGCTATAGTAGTATTTTAACGATTTATAATTGTGTTGACCTTGAGTTGATTCTGCCGCTTTTACTGTTTGACTTTCTGTTGTTATTACACCAGTAGCTAACAATCCCAATACTAATGTTGCTTTAGCTAACGTTTTTAGTTTCATAGTACTATTCTCCAAATCTATTTAGAAATTTTCACTTAATATATTTTATATGATTATTTCAATTACGTAATACGAACAATCTACTATCATTATATAAGCGGGATACTAAGCTATGAATTAACCTCATTTTAACTATTCCTGAACCAATGTTAAGCTAATTAATGGAATCCTAACAGTGTTAATCATTTTTTATAACACTATGCTAATTTTTTTAACTATTCACACTTTCCCTCAATTTAATTATGTTTTCCACATTGTTTCATGTCACTAAAGCGACATCTCGCATCTATAAGTATCAACCGTTTATACAATATTTACTGTTGCTTCATTGCATTTTTCGATTAATCACCCCGCTTCATTTTCCATAATAGCAATACAAAAAAGAAGCTAAGCAACTTATACTGCTTAACTTCTCTATATTATCCATATTTTACTATTATCTATATTTCATTGAATTATCTAATATTGGCTTCTATTTTTTCAATGTTTCTACCGTCAATGACGTCACTCATGCGATTTGTTTGTAATTTTTTATTAAGTTCGAATGTATAATAACCACCGTCTTTCATTATCACTTTTATCTTGCTATCTTTAGGAAACTTTTTATAAAGATCAAAATTTTGAATTAAATACTGTCTTAATTGAAAGTCGAGTTCTTTAAGGGAAATCTCTTCTTTATAAATGTAGTGTAATCTACCATACGTAGTAATACCATCACCTTCGCTTTTCTTAATCTGAAACCTTGGTGCGTTTAAGTAATCATAATAAGCGCCTTGATTTTTCTTAGTGACACCACCGTATGAATACACTGTGCCGTTGCGGTTTTCCGCTTCTTTAACAACAAAAATATCTAATCCTGGATTTTTACGTGCTTTAAATCTTTGTATATCTTTTCCAAATATCTGTACTCTTGTGAACTTTCTATTTTTATCAATGACAAGGTAGTGTCTCCCACCTTTACTATAATGATAACCGACAACATTTTTAAGTTGGTTACTTGCACCACTATAGTAATCTCTCAAGTCGAAGATATCTTTTGTCACATTTTCATATTTTGATTCATGTTCACTCGCATTTACAGTTTGAGTAGTTGATGTTATAACCCCAGTCGCTAAAATACTTAATGCTAAACTGGCTTTCACAATTGCTGTTATTTTCATAGTTGTATGCTCCAATCGTAATTATTAGATTTGTTCGATTACGTTTATTGAATCATACAGCCTTATTATAGTTGGCGTATTGTTCTATTTACATTAAACCTTATTTAACTATATTTGAATCATCGTTAAGTAAATTAAGGAATCAATAATGTTCGTTAAATAAAAATGATTTTGTTGTGATTTGATACATGGCACATTTGGTCTTTCGTCACACTTAAGGCATAGAAACGTCACTTTTACAAACAAGTGAATATTCGTCTTCTTACATCCTTATGCATAATAAAAGAAGCTAAGCAACATGTAGGCCGTTGTCACTTAACTCCTTGTTTCAGCATTAATAGCTTCTATGCAGAATCTATCCCACTTATTTTATATACACTTCAATTTTATCAATGTTTGTAGCATCTATGACATCTGCCATACGATGCTCTTGTAACTTTTTGTGTAATTCAAACGTATACTTTCCACCATTTTTCATTTTAATAATAATTGTTCCTGAACCAATGTTACCGTATAGGTTATGTCTTTCAATGAGTTGTTTTCTCAATTTAAAATCAAGCTCTTTCAAGGAAAGTTCTTCTTTAGTAATTTTGTATTCTGAAATATCATGTGAAATCGTACCTTTACTATCTTCTTTAGTGATGCTTAACTGTGCCTTATGATCAACTTTTTTACTATTAGTCTTTGTGATACCACCGACAGAATATTTCTTCAATTCATATTTATTGTCTTCTAAAACGATAAATACATCGATATTATTGTATGGTCCTTCTTTATATTTTTTATCATCCTTTCCAACTAAAGCTATTTTATATATAAAATAATTTGGAATAACATTCATAAATCTAACCGTCGTCCATGGTTTCAGCATAAATCCAAACTGATTTTCGAATTCTAAACTCGGTTTCGTATAATAAGCTCTTAAATCCTTATATTTAGGATTTATTTCTGTTTGTGCTTGTCCTGCAGTTGATGATTGCGATGTGTCTGTCTTGGTTGGTGGTTGTGGCGTGTTTGTTGATGGAGATGTTGTCACTTTAGTTTGTGGCATTGTGGCTAAGGCTGGCGATTGTGATCTTTCTTGTTTAAGTACTGGCTCTGTTGTTATGTTTAGCGATTGCAACGCTTCTCGTTTGGATTGTTGCTTTTTTTCTGCATTAGCTGTTGATGTATTTCTCTCATTAGCATTTAGCGTCTTTTCGAGATTAGCCGTACGTTCTTTTTCTACGTTAGCTGATTGCGTTGTCGTAGTGATTACGCCTATTGTTAAAAGACCTAGTGCTAAACTTGCTTTCGCAATTGTTGTCATTTTCATAGTTGTATGCTCCAATCTATTATATTCGATTGTTTTATTACGCAATTAGAATCATACAACTTCATTATAGATGGCGTTTTACGATATTCACATTAAACCCCGTTTAACAATTTTTGAAGTATTATTAAGTAATTTAAGCAAAAAATAATTAGTAATTTTAAGATTTATGTGGCGTTTCTATGTGCCTTTGAAATGATTTTTAAGCACTAAAAAGAAGTTAAGCAACGTTTGATCGTCACTTAACCTCTCTATTTCAATTTCAAATTATTTCGTCGTCAAGTATGTGTGTTATGCTTTTCTAACTTTGATTTCAATTCTATCAATATCTGTAACATTGATAACATCGGACATACGGTCTTCTTGTAACTTTTTATCCAATTCAAATGTATACTTTCCATAGTATTTCTTTTTGACGGTAATTTTCCCTGTACTCATTTCACCGTAAAGACCATAATTATCAATAAGGTATTTTCTTAATTTAAAATCAATCTCTTTCAATGACATTGCTTCTTTATCTATTTTAAATGGGAAAAAGTCATAATCATATTCACCAATATGATCTGCTTTAATAACTCTTGCTTCTGCTATTAGGTCGACAGCTTTATCGTTTGCACTTGTGATACCCCCAATAGAGTACTTTGCACCTTCAAATCTCTTATCCTCATTAACGTAAAAGATATTAAGATTACGATGTACACCCGCATGATAATGTTGCTTATCTTTGCCAACTAAAGCAAGATTATTAACAGTATTACCATCTATGATATTCATAAATTTAATACTTGGTTGAATGAAACTGATATAACCTGTCACATTTTTATATTCAATACTAGGTTGAGTATAATAAGCTTTTAATTTTTTGCTATTTTCACTTATTACAATAGGTTTCTTTTCGGCATATACTGGTTTTTCCGTTGTAGTGTTTACACCTGTTGCTAAAATTCCTAATAATAAACTTACTTTTGCAATTGATTTCATTTTCATAGTTGTATGCTCCAATCTATTATATTAGATTGTTTTATTACGTAAATCGAACCATACAATCATATTATAGGCGCTGTATTCAGATATTGACATTAACCTATTTTTAACTATTCATAAAACTCGATTAAGTTTGTTAAGTAAAAGATAATAGTTGCTTCGTCTGTGGATGATTAGGTAACTTTGACGATTGAAAAAGAAGCTAAGCAACAGTACGTCGCTTAACTTCTATATATTTCCATAACAAGTACTACTCAACATAGCTTTTGTTGTTAGAAAGTATTATTTAATTTCAACTAGAATTTTTTGTATTTGTCTACCGTCGATTGACTCACCCATACGTTCTTTTTCAAGTTTCTGACTTAAATCGATTGTATGTGATTTGCCATCTTTCATTGTAATTGTAATTTGACCGTGTTTGTGACCGTTCGAATATAGGCCATGTTGTTTGATTGAACGTTCTCTTAATCTAAAATCAAGTTCTTTTAGCGAGATGTCTTCTTTTGAAATGTAGTAAAAATCTTTAAGTACATCTTCATTACCTTTCTTGATTTCTAAAATTGGCGTATTGATATAATCAATATACTGCACACTATTTGATTTTGTAACGCCACCAATTGAGTAATTTGTTGCTTGTCTACTGTCACCTTCTCTAAGGATAAACACATCTATATTTGAGTTTTCTCCGTCTTTAAATTTATCTTTATCAGATTCAAGTAAAGTAATTCGAGAATGCTGTTGCCCTACTGTGACTTCTAAATAGTGTTTACCCTCATCAGTATATTTAAATCCAGTCACATTTTTACGCTCTAAAATTGGTTTATTATAATAGTGTTTCAACTCTGATTCACTTTGTTGTTTAACTTCTGTTTTCGCTTGTACTGATTGTACATTCGATGTAATTACACCTGTTGCTAACATTCCTAATGCTAAACTTGCTTTAGCTATCGCTTTAAATTTCATAATTTTAAGCCCCAATCTATTTAAATTTGATTTTTCAATTACGTAATATGAACAATCTACCTACATTATATTGATGTATTATCGCCATTCAAATTAAACTTCATTTAACTAAACTTGAATCATTGTTAAGGTAATTAAGAAAATGCTAACAGTTATTAATCAATTCTTATCCACCAATACTTATTTTTATACAATTCTCACTTTATACCATTTTATTTATCAAAACTGTAAAACTTTCAGACACAAAAATGACACCATATTGTCGCAGTACCTTGTTGGAATTTTCAAAGATCTTAGTGATACTCATCAACTAAACTTAGTCATTGTGGTATTTTCAATGCTAATAATATATGCGTATTTACTAAACACAGCGACAATAAATACAGATTACAATTTTTTATAAAACCAAATGTTTTGATAATCACTAAATAAGTATTATGTTATGAATATAAAGATGAGGAGATGAAGTCAATGAATATTATATTAACAGGTGCTACAGGTCATTTAGGCACACATATTACAAATCAAGCCATTGCAAATAAGATAGATCATTTTCATATTGGTATTAGAAATGTTGAGAAAGTACCAGAAGATTGGCATGGAAAGGTTTCTGTACGACAATTAGATTATTTTAATCAAGATAGCATGGTAGAAGCATTTAAAGGAATGGATACCGTTGTATTTATTCCAAGTATTATCCATCCATCATTCAAACGTATTCCTGAAGTGGAAAACTTAGTATATGCCGCAAAACAAAGTGGCGTTTCTCATATCATTTTCATAGGTTATTACGCAGATCAGCATAATAATCCATTCCATATGAGTCCTTATTTCGGTTATGCAGCACGTCTATTGGCAACAAGTGGCATTGACTATACGTGTGTAAGAATGGCGATGTACATGGATCCACTTAAACCATATTTACCAGAATTAATGAATATGCACAAACTGATTTATCCAGCTGGTGATGGCCGTATTAGTTATATTACAAGAAATGATATTGCTAGAGGTGTCATTGCTATTATTAAAAATCCAGATACTTGGGGCAAACGCTATTTATTATCAGGCTACAGTTATGATATGAAAGAACTTGCTGCAATTTTATCTGAGGCATCAGGCACAGAAATTAAATATGAACCCGTTTCATTAGAGGCATTTGCAGAAATGTACGATGAACCTAAAGGCTTTGGTGCATTATTGGCATCAATGTACGACGCAGGAGCAAGAGGATTATTAGAGCAAGAATCCAATGATTTCCAAAAATTAGTCAATGATCAACCACAGACACTGCAATCATTTTTACAAGAAAATATTTAATAATAAAGGAGCGTTACAGTGAATATCATCTCGACAATTTTAGTCATATTTGTATCATTAGAGTTTTTCTATATTATGTACCTTGAAACGATTGCTACAACTTCCAAAAAGACCAGCGAGACATTTAATATAAGCGTCGATAAATTGAAAGACAAAAATATTAAATTGCTTTTGAAGAACCAAGGTGTATATAACGGTTTAATAGGAGTTTTGCTAATATACGGTTTGTTTTTCAGTATTAATTCAAAAGAAATATGCACAGCTATTTTAGTGTATATCATTGGCGTTGCTATTTATGGTGGCCTTTCAAGCAATATCAGCATCTTTTTCAAACAAGGTACATTGCCAGTATTGGCACTCATATCAATGCTTTGGTAAGTGTTCGAGGGAGTGAGATGTAGGTGTAGTCTGGGGTTTGGAGGGTTTGGGTGTGGACGTTTATAAACTCAGAGTATTTCATCCTAATTATTTCAAGCAGAGGTGACAGTAGCGTTGCCTCTGTTTCCTTATAGAAAAAATGATTTAATGAAGAAAACCCATATCTGTTTTAATTTTCAGCTGATAAATTCTCCATATATTAGAATGGCTACTTTATCTATTGCATCAATCCTTTAAGACAAAAAAACCCATGATTTCGAAATTCCCGTATGGTGGGGTTCCTACTCTCATGGGTCAGTTAAATAAATATTATCACTATAAGTTTATTATTTCAATATTATTAACAATATATGTAGTCGTAAAAGGAAAGAGGACATGAGAACTTCGGTGTTGATTGGCATTACATAACGCTTCCAAACATATTATTTGGTAACAATAAGAAACTATTTACACAACCTATTTTATATAGTAAAATTATTTTATAAGATTTAAATCCAATTGTACAAGGAGTGAATATCATGGTACCAGAAGAAAAAGGTTCTATTACTTTGTCAAAAGAAGCTGCTATCATATTTGCAACCGCAAAATTCAAACCATTTAAGAACAGAATTAAAAATAACCCACAAAAAACAAATCCATTTCTTAAATTACATGAAAACAAAAAATCTTAATCACTTTATTTATAGCATTTCTAATCTCAGAAATGCTATAAAGGACAACGCCCTCTTTCATAACTATATAAGTCAAGAAACCAAGAAATTCCAAACATCTTTAAACCCTTCAATAGCACATTTCCTAAAACATAAAGCAATAAAAATGAACGATCTAAATTCCATTCGTACGTATTTAATTATAGATAAATCAGACCTTGAAATAATGGGATACTTCTGCTTAAAAATTGTAAATATAAAGCTTGAAAAAGACGTTAGTGGAAAAACGAAAAGAAAAATCTCGTCTGATGCTAAAAAGAATGGAGAATTTCAAGCATTATTAATAACTAAATTAGGTAGGAGCGATAAACACAAAAAGCATATACCAGGAGAAATTGTAATGGACTATGCCTTATCTATTGCTTCTGAAATTTATGATCGTACTGCACTAAGACATATTTGTGTTGATTGGTATGATAATAAGAATTTGAAAGAATTTTATTGCAATAATTGTGGATTTAAAATATACCAAGAAAAAATAACTAAAAAAGGAAAACTTATTTCCGCATTTTACAAGCTTAAGTAAGGGTTTAAACAGATTATGTATGACTATTTTAGACAATTCAAAACAACGTAAAAATAAAAACCTCGGTTATTTCAAGAATTATAAAAGACGGAGTTGCTGAAGAATATTTCAAATCTGTAGGTTCATAAACTTTACCTAGACATATAAAATATATACCATATTACGCATGATTTTTTATTTGCACGTTACTTGCACGTTATATTCGCTAGACAAATTCATTATCAAATAAATACGACCTAATCCTTGTTTTTAAAGGGATTTAGGTCGTTTTTTTACTTGCACGTTATTTTCGCTTCATAAGTAAATTAGATTAAAAAAGGACACTACTCACTTTTCATATGCTATCACAATTAGGTTCTGGTCAAAAAACGTATTTTCATCTTTTTTTGAAACGAATGAACTTAACTAAATATAGTATATAAGCGATAAATATAAACAGATTTGAAATTAATATTTGCGTCGTGCTGATATTACCAAATTTTATACTAATTATCACCCATGATATTATTACTAAAAATAAGAACGAACATACCCATATATTAAAAATTTTTTCATGGTATCACTCCTACACTATTAGCAGAATGTGGCTCCACCGGTTAGTCCACCGCCGACAGCACCACCAACAGCTCCAACTACGCCTCCACTAACTGTCCCAATTACCGGAATAGTAACTGTTCCTACTCCTGCACCTGCAAGACCTAAAGTAGTGCCTCCTGTCACTGCGCCACCCGCTATACCAGAAACGCATTTTCCTACTCCGCGTTCTTTTTGTGTTTTCTGCACATAAAAACCTAATTTACCGTCTTTTTCAAAATAAATTAACGTAACATTTTTACCATTTTTATCTTTTGCAGTTGATGGCAAAATTTCCTTTTTACCCGTCTTAGCATCTTTTAGTGTTGCCACTCGGAACTCCTTTTATATAAAGAAAGACCCCCACATATACTCAAAAGGCATACTAGAGTTCTCTACATAATCTATAGACTCATTGTAATCTTTTACAATATACAAGTAAATAAATCAAATAAACCTTTTCGTTTTTAGAAGGTTTTTATTTCTCCGAAAAATTTTATTAAACGATATGCATGATTTCAAACTAGATTGATTTTTTAAGTACTTATCGAGCTTTCCATAAACTATGTCATTTTCTTACATATGTTTCAATCTTTAACCAATCTCAAAGATAGATTGGTCCTCGATGTTTGAAGTCGTGTTTCACGACGCCACATTTACGATTAACATATCTAGTTATACAAATTCATCTTCCACTGTAACAGTGGCGTTTCTCAGCGCATAATAATCTCTAACAATCTTAATGGATTTAAATAAATTAACGACTCTTAACAGTTAAGAATAATATTCTGACACTTATGCAAAACAATTAAATTTAATAGCAATCTCTTCTAAACTATTTTATGAACGAGATGACAATATGGTAATCAAGTTCATGTGAAAAATTTATTAGTTACTGGCTACACAACTGGAATTTTGAAAATCATAGGGCTAATGTTACTTGCTGTAGCAATTTTTTCACTAACTATTTATTTTGCTTATATAATGGAATCATTACTTTTTGGGTTCTAACAAACAGTCACTTCATTAGTACTTTTAATATGTTCACTTGTATTAGCTTGGACTTCTTTCAGAGGTACATTACTTTTAATAATTGTGTTAAGTGGCATTTTCTATTTTGGGGCAAACAATTAATTAAATTATACGAATTAAGACTTTTCACTCACTTTGTTTTTTAATGATTATATACTTATATTTCAAACATTTGATTTTGCAAATTCACTATTAAAGGAGATAAATGTATAATGAAAATCACAAAAACTATTGGTTCACTAGTCTTGACTGCCGTTTTATTAACGTCTGTTTCACCTTTAACTAACGCAAATGAAATACAATCAAACAATACAAAAACAGTTCACCAAAGATACGAAAATATAAATGGCGTGAAAATTAATCGCAATCCAAACCTACCAATGAATCCAGAAGCACAACAACGATTTGGCGGAACAAAAGTAGTTAAAACTGCTATAAAGCTAATTATTGATAACAAGGGCAAAGCAAAAAATGTCATACAACAAGTTGGTGGCAAAAAAGCTGCAAATATTTTTGATAAAGGGTATTCAGGTATTGTAAAAGAATTGAAACCATTGCTAAAATGGTCAGAAGTACCAGCTAACGCTGTCGGTGATGCGGTTAAACGAGGCGCAATAAATGCCGGTCTAAGTAAAGGTGATGCTGGAATAGTCTCAACTGTAGTCAAAGAAGCCATTGCATGGTTATTCTAAAAAGATAAAGGAGTGTTTCATATGCTTGAAGATAACAGCGATATCAGATTGCTATATCAATCAATAGAAGAACTTGCTTCAGTTTTGGGTCAAAGTCAATTCGAAACTAAAACTGTCAGCTTAATATTTGTACAAATGGACTTAAGATATAGCGTTTTCGAAAAAGTGCAAACTGATTTTATGAAGTATTTAGCACATAAAAATTCTGATGAAATAAAATATATAGACTTAATCAAAATAATAGAAAATGCATTACCTGAAGATAAAGAACTTAGTATCAATGTGATTAATTCCATTATTATTGGTTTCGCTAATAACTATTACCCAATATTGCAAAGTTTAGTACCGGAAATACAAAGTAGTTATGGCATAACCATAAATAAAAATTTCAATATAAATAGTATAGATTTTTAAATACTTTTTAATAAGAATAGGAAACCGATCCCAGGACATAAAAATCAAAATCGTAGGCTCTAGTAGTTGACTGCGGGGCCCCAACATAAAGAAATTGGTACGCCAATTTCTACAGATATGACTCCCATCATTTCATAACATGCTGTTGCCCATATTAAGAATACCAAAAAAGGCTGGAAACCGCGTAATTACGGTAACTCCAGCCTATCATTTGCTATATATAATTATTCCCACTCAATGAAATAAGTATTTTTCGTTAGTTTATATTATTTTATAACAATTGATATTACAGCGTTTTTATACCTAAATACTTCACATCAATTAACATTACTTCATAATTAACGTATTCAATTACGTATTCACTGCCTGCAACGTGTGAGGTCATATGTATTAACAATACATAATAACCAATAATAAAATTAAAAAGTCATCTGTATTTTTCTAATTCTTAAATAAAGCAAGCTATAAAATAAGTATTAAATTATTTTATATGCATAAATTTATAAAGATTTAGAAAAACCTATTGTAGTGCTAGCATAACCACTATTTTTATATAATTTATGTGCAGCTAATCTTTCATTTCTATTGCCACTGTTAAGCGTTATTATTTTACAATTTAATTTTCTAGCTAGCTCTTCGGAATCTGCTAATAATTTCTTACCATAACCTCGTTTCCTAAAATCAGAATTTATTACAAATGCAAGTATTCTCATATACTCTCCATTTTTTTCGTAAAACATCATTTTACACATACCGCTTAGACCAATTATCTTATTTTCCTTTATCAAAAGCAGTACGAAGTAATCACCATGATTTGTGATTTGCTTTATTCTCTTTTTTAATTCGTTCTTATTTGTGGGATAGCCTAAATCATCATATAACTTATATAGTTAATCTAATTTTTCAAAATCACTGTTATTAAACAATCTTGTAATTATGCTCATATAACTCATCCTATAAATATTATATACTTAGTGTTACATAACAATATTACACAAACTCGTCCCTCACTTCAACACAGGGCGTTTGTCAGAACTATAAAACTGGTATTAGTATTTCACAAGACTTATTTTCTCCCTCTTTTTACTTATAACCCTCTAATATAGGCTCACTTTTTACTTTCAACTGATATTTATCTATAACGCTGTAAAATACTATTTTTTATGCTTCTTTTGTTCTTTTTTTATTTCAGACACTGATTTAGGGTTTTCTGGCATATTTTTAGCTATATAGCCACTATAAGTTGATAGATATTCAAATTGATAATCGTCTTTAGACCACATATGCGCTGAAAAGGTATTAGTCTTGTCATTATTTATATAACCTGTAATAACAAATCCATCTAAAGGATTTTCTTTTTGCTCCTCAAAATTTATTTCTTTATAACCTTTAACATTATACTTCATATAAATTATTATTCTTTCTTTTTGTTCATCATAATATTTTTGTTTTTGATCATGTTTCATTTTTAAATAGACCCCTCCCGATATTAATATTATACTAATAAATATAATAATCATTTTTCTATTCAATATAACCAATCCTTTGAGGTGAAATAATGGACAATCTTCATACTAAAGATAACACATATCACGAACTAGCTGGTAATGTTTATAATACAAAATCCTCTGATAAAGAAACAAAAATTGAAGATGCTAATGGCGCCCTACACAATTTTAAAATTCAAGCTTCACGCGTCGATAAAGTTAATGGCTTCCAAGCAATGGCGGTGTCTCCAAAAGACAGTAAAGGAAATGTAGACAATGAAACTGTGTATTTTGTTTATGCTGGGACAGATAAATATGAACCTGCTGATATTAGTACTGATATATATTTAGGTACCAATGACATTAAAATTGAAACTAATCCAAATAAAATTTTAAATGCAGCTATATACAGAGACACTAGCTTAAAAGAAATTAACCCAAGTACAGTTGGTAATAATAAATGGCTAGAAATGGTTGATAAAAATAATGCAAAAGAAGCTGATCAATTTAACGAAGCTTATCTTTGGACTCAGTCAGTTTTGAATAAAGGGAATTATAAACATGTTTATGGTGCTGGCCATAGTCTTGGAGGCACAATTGCACAGGTGATGACGGTACTATTTAATTTTGATAAAACAAAAACTTTTTCAGCACCTAATGGTTACAATATATTACCTGATAATGTTAAAGAAAACTTAGATTTAAGTAAGTATAATCAAACTATAACTGATTATGCACACCCAAATGATAAAATTGGTATTGCTACATTGGGATCTTCAATTTTAGGAACAGAAATATTAGCTGATGACTCTGAGTTTTCGAAACTCTTTTTCAATCCTATTTCCGGTCATGGAATTGACACTTTTGAATTCAGTGGCGGAAGTGTAAAAATTAAAGTTGACAGTAAAAAAGCTGATCAAATGGCTAGAGAGATGAGAGATAAGTTACACAACATCGATAAAGCGATAAAAGCATTAGAAAAATATATGGAAAATACTAAAAAACAAGCAAAAGAAATCGAATCGAAATATGTTAATAAATTATTAAGTGGTTCTCATGAATTTATTTCCCCATCAGATATAGAAAACTACGTTGAAGAATTATCAAAAAGTGGCCATTATGACTTTTTTGATGAAGCGTTATTTGAAGATACAATTGGAGAATTAAAATATACCAAACAAAGATTGTCCCAATTTAGCGAAAAAATTATTGATGCAACTAAAAAATTTGAAGACCGTGACAAAGAAATCAGCGAAATATATCGTTGGTTTGAGGGGGGATAAAATGGACTTATTCAAAGATATACGTGATGCTTCAAATGAAATTGGAGAAAGTATACATGATGCTACAGATGCTATCAAAAAAGAAGCTGAAAAAGATGCCAAAATCGCAATGGAGAAAGCACGTTTATTTGCTTTAAAGCATGAATTAAAAAATGAAATTCAAAGTATGATTAGTGACGAAAAAGAAGATATAGAAAATAGCGTCTCAAGCTTAGATGAAATCGAATCAATTTTAAAAGATCAAAGTAGTAGGTTAGAAGGTGCATTTGAAGGTAAAACTAGTGATGCTATTGCTTTTAATTTGGCCACAGAACAGTCTAAATTAATGGATCTCACAGAGTCTTACGATGATTGTAAAAAAAGCTGTAAAACATATGACGGTTGGTTTTAAGGTTGACTAGCATAAAAGTTTTTAACAGTTAAGAATAATATTCTAACGCTTAGGCAAAACAATTAAACTTAATAGTGAACTTTTATAAAATATTTTATACGCGAGGTGATTAGATGGACAATATTCTAGAAGATTTAAGTAAAGCTAAATGGAACTTTATTACTCTTGCATTTTCAATTTTTTCATATTTTAAATTATCTAGCTCTTCCGATGCATTTGTTAAGAAATTTGGTGATACGGTTCATATCAGTAATCTTTTTGTAAAAGGATATTTGGGTGCTACTTTTGAGGTCTTAGCACTTATATTAATAACAATTGTACTTTTTTGCGTAACAATATTTATTGCTTGGCATAGTTCATCTATAACATCTATAATTCAAACAATTATTTCAATATGTTTTATTTATCTTACTTTTTGTTTAGGAGCCGTTCCCTTTTTTGGAACATTGTTGCTGCTAATAATTATCGTTGCAGCATTAATGTTTTTGGTAAATAATTATTAAAGAAGCTGTCTTAACAGGCAGCTTCTTTTAACATCTATTTCTATTATCTATGAACTTTTTATTAAATCATTCCTCTGACGGAATATCATCCACAATCACAGGATGGTTAGGATTAGCGTTAGATACATCTTTTACAGTTTTATCTAGTTCCTTATCGTCTCCGTCCCATTCACCAATGTTATTGAATATAGGCACATTCCCGTTAATATCATGCTTATCTGTAAATAGCTTATGGTATTTCCCTAACATATCACGATCTTTTAAACAATCACTAGGTTTCATTGGTACCTCTATCAGTTCAACATGTTCATTATAGACTAACTGTACTTTGCCACTTTGTGGGTTCTCTCTATATTCTCCACGCTTTACTACAACTTCTTTCGTATCTGTTTCATCACCGACTGCCGCATTCGTAAGCACACCAAAAAGGCTGGAAACCGCGTAATAACGGTAACTCCAGCCTATCATTTGCTATATATAATTATTCCCACTCAATTGTGCTTGGTGGTTTTGATGTAATGTCATAAACTACGCGGTTAACGTGGTCTACTTCGTTTACGATACGACTTGAAATCTTTTGTAAGACTTCCCAATCGATGCGTGCAAAGTCACTTGTCATGCCGTCGATAGATGTTACCGCACGGATACCTACTGTGTGATCATACGTACGGTAGTCTCCCATAACACCTACTGATTGAATGTTTGGTAACACTGTGAAGTATTGCCAAATTTCTCTTTCAAGACCTTCTTCTCTAATCACTTGGCGTAAAATCGCGTCTGATTCTCTAACGATTTCTAGTTTATCTTCAGTAATTTCTCCAAGTACACGAATGCCAAGACCAGGTCCTGGGAATGGTTGTCTCCACACTAAATGTTCTGGAATACCTAACTCAATACCTAATTTACGTACTTCATCTTTAAACAATGTATTGATTGGTTCGATTAATTCGAATTCCATGTCTTCTGGTAATCCACCAACATTGTGATGTGATTTGATTGTTTGTGCTGTCTTAGTACCTGATTCGATAACGTCTGTATAAAGTGTTCCTTGCGCAAGGAAGTCTACACCTTTAAGTTTTGATGCTTCATCATCAAATACGTATACAAATTCATTACCAATGATTTTACGTTTTTGTTCAGGATCTGAAACACCTTTTAATTTATTCATAAAGCGATCTTTCGCATTAACACGAATAATATTCATGTTGAAACCTTCACCGAATTGCTCCATAACCATGTCGCCTTCACCTTTACGAAGTAAGCCATGGTCTACAAAGATACATGTTAGTTGATCACCAATTGCTTTATGCAATAGTACAGCTACAACAGATGAATCTACGCCGCCACTCATTGCACATAATACACGACGGTCTCCTACGCGTTGACGAATCTTTTCAATTTCGATTTCGATAAAGTTTTCCATTGTCCATTGACCTTTACAATCACAAACGCGACGTACGAAATTGTTTAATAAGTCATTACCATATTCTGTATGACGTACTTCTGGATGGAATTGCACACCATAGATGCGACGCTTCTTATCTTCGATTGCTGCATAGTCTGTACTTGGGCTATCAGCGATAACTTCGAAGCCTTCTGGAATTTCAATAACTTTATCAGAATGACTCATCCAAACCGTTTGTTCTGCTGGCAAGCCAGCGAATAACTCATCTGACTTCGCATTAATGATTGCTTTACCGTATTCACGTTCATTGGCACGTTCAACTTTACCACCTAATAATTTAGTAGTTAATTGCATGCCGTAACAAATACCAAGTACTGGGATTCCTAAATTATATATTTCCGGATCAATTGTAAATGAACCTTCTTCATAAACTGAATTTGGACCACCTGATAAGATGATACCTTTTGGATTCATTTTCTTAATTTCTTCAATTGAAATTTCATGATCGTGTAATTCACTATAAACGCCCATTTCACGAATTCGGCGTGTAATTAATTGGTTGTATTGGCTACCAAAGTCTAAGACAAGGATTAACTCTTGTTCTTTTGCCATTTCCATATTTGTCGTTCTCCTTTATCTTAATTAGAATGAGTAGTTCGGTGATTCTTTCGTAATTTGAATATTATGTGGGTGGCTTTCTGCTAAACCAGCAGGACCCATACGTGTGAATTGTGCTTCTTCACGTAATTCTCTTAAATCGTGTGAACCAGTATAACCCATACCAGCACGCACACCGCCCATTAATTGGTAAATTGTATCTTGTAACGCACCTTTATATGCCGTACGTCCTTCGATACCTTCAGGAACAAATTTCTTAGGCGCTTTGTCTTCTTGGAAGTAACGATCGTTTGAGCCTTTTTCCATCGCACCTAAAGAACCCATACCACGGTATACTTTATACTGTCTACCTTGAAAAATTTCTGTAGCGCCTGGGCTTTCTTCAGTACCTGCTAATAAGCTACCTAGCATAACTGCATGTCCACCAGCAGCTAATGCTTTAATGATATCTCCTGAGAACTTAATACCACCATCAGCAATAATAGCTTTACCATGTTTACGTGCTTCAGTTGCACAATCATAAATTGCTGTAATTTGTGGTACACCAACACCTGCTACAACACGCGTTGTACAAATTGAACCTGGCCCAATACCAACTTTAACAATGTCTGCACCCGCTTCAAATAAATCTTTTGTTGCTTCTGCAGTTGCTACGTTACCAGCTACTAATGTGATTTCTGGGTAGGTCTTCTTAATGTGTTTCACTTGATCGATAACACCTTTAGAGTGACCGTGTGCTGTATCGATAACTAAGACATCCACGCCTGCTTCGACTAATTTTTGAGCACGAATATCAGTATCTTTTGAAATACCAATTGCCGCGGCTACAAGTAGACGCCCGTGTTCATCTTTTGCTGCATTAGGGAATTCGATAACTTTTTCAATATCTTTAATAGTAATAAGACCTTCTAAACGACCTTCTTTAACTAATGGTAACTTTTCAATCTTATGTTTTTGGAGAATTTTTTCTGCTTCTTCAAGTGTAGTATTAACTGGAGCTGTAATTAAATTTTCTTGCGTCATTACATCAACAATTTTAATTGAGAAATCTTCAATAAAACGTAAATCACGGTTTGTTAAAATACCTACTAATTTACGGTCTTCTTTATTATCAACAATCGGTACACCTGAAATACGGTATTTACCCATTAATGCTTCCGCTTCATAAACACTTTCTTCTGGTGTTAAGAAAAATGGGTTTGAAATGACACCATTTTCTGAGCGTTTTACTTTTTGAACTTCGTCCGCTTGTTCTTCAACGCCCATGTTTTTATGAATAACACCTAAACCACCTTGACGAGCCATAGCAATCGCCATTTTAGATTCAGTTACTGTATCCATTCCAGCAGAAATAACTGGAATATTTAATTTAACTTTGTCTGATAATTGTACACTTAAATCAACGTCTTTTGGTAAAATATCAGATTGTGCTGGAATTAATAACACATCATCAAACGTTAATGATTCTTTTGCAAATTTACTTTCCCACATTAAAAACAGCCTCCATTTTCAAATTAATTAGTTATATTATTTCACATTTTCTTCCGTTTGTTTATACTTTATTCCATTAAAAAAGAAATTAAGAATAATTGCAGCGATTGCGCCTAAAACAATACCGTTTTGAGTTAACCAGGCAAATTGCTCACCTAATCCTTTGAATGCTTGAGGAACTGCGCTAATACCAGTACCTAATCCAACTGATACAGCAATGATTAATAAATTGTTTTGATTTTTAAAATCAATATGTCCCAATATACTAACACCATATGCCATTACCATGCCAAACATAGCTATCATGGCGCCACCCAACACAGGTAGTGGGATAATATTTGCTAATGCTCCTAATTTAGGTATACAACCACAAATAAGTAATAGTACGACCATGCCATATATAACATTGTTTTTCTTAGCACCGGATAAAGAAACAAGGCCTACATTTTGCGAATAGGCAGTATAAGGGAATGAATTGAAGATTGAACCTAATACAATTGCCAGACCTTCCGCAGTATAACCTTTACGAAAATCTTTTCTTTCTAACTTTTTACCAGTTATTTCACTCAGCGCATGATAGACACCTGTTGACTCAATTAAACTAACAATAGCTACTATAAAGAATACTAATGTCGAAGTCACATCGAAACTAAATCCTGAGAATCTAAATGGCACCGGGATGCCTAACCAACCGGCATGATTGACTTGATTAATATCGACCATCCCAAGTAAACCAGCGCCTATCGTTCCTAAAACGAGTCCAATTAATATTGCAATACTTTTAATAAATCCAGTTGTGAATCGTTGTAAAATTAGAATGACGATTAATGTCATGAAACCTAATAAAATGTTCTTAACATCTCCATAGTCCTTAGACCCCTGACCACCAGCCAAATAATTCATGGCTACAGGCATTAAATTAATACCAATGATTGTAACCACGCTCCCTGTCACAACAGGTGGAAAGAATTTAACGAGATGTGAAAAGAAAGGTGCGATAATGATAACTAATATACCAGACAAGAATAATGAGCCATATAAAACATCTATACCTTTCGATTGCCCAATTAAAATCATTGGTGCTACAGCAGTAAATGTACAACCTAACACAATAGGCAATCCTGTCCCAGTAACTTTATTTGCTTGTAAAAATGTTGCGACACCGCACATAAATATGTCCACAGTAACTAAATAAGCGATTTGTTCAGGTGTGAATTTCAAGCTAGTACCAACAATAATTGGAACTAAAATGGCACCTGCATACATTGCTAAAAGATGTTGAACACTTAGGATTAGGTTTTTCATTATTCTTCCCCTACCAATGTCACTTTATTTCCTTCTAATGAAGCCACTTTACAAAGAGACGATACTGTTAATCCTGCCTCTTCTAATCGTTGATGACCATTTTGGAAGCTTTTTTCTACAACTATACCAATACCAGCTGTTTTAGCATTAGCTTGTTGTGCAATATCGTACAGACCTAGCGAAGCATCACCATTTGCCAAAAAATCATCAATAATAAGTACAGTATCTTCTTCTGATAAAAACTCTTTTGACACAATAACAGTGCTCGTCTTATTTTTGGTAAATGAATGAATAGATGTTTCATAATATCCATCAGTTAATGTGCTAGGCTTTGCTTTTTTAGCAAATAGGCAAGGCACGTCAAAGTGAAGTGCTGCCATGATTGCTGGAGCAATACCTGATGCTTCAATAGTTAAAATTTTAGTAATACCTTTATCTTTAAATTGCTCATAAAAAGTTAATCCTACTTCATTCATTAACTTCGCATCGATTTGATGATTTAAAAATCCATCAACTTTTAAAATCTTTTCATCAATAACAACGCCATCTTCCTTTACTTTTTGTCCTAGTAACTCCACTCCTAAAAACCTCCTCGTATTGTGTGAAACATTTTAATGAAAAATTGTTGTAAGATACAAAAAAATCCCCAAACTAACTAATAGTTCCAGGGTTTATGAGTGAACGAACATGCATCATAGAAAAATCATCATGCAATCAATGTAAAAGAAGTTTCATCAAATAAACTGTGCCCTTTAATGTCAAATGTTAATAAACATAATTGGTTGCAATTTAATGGCTGAAGCTACTCCTTAATATTGTGTTGTTACTCATAGTCATGTCGTTCAAGGCAACATGGTAGAAACTTCTAAAGCCATATTCTTTAGATTATATGAGTTTATGTAAATTATTTAACGATGATAGCAAATTTTCGATATTTTTTCAATAACTGCTAGTGTAAACTTTTAACAGTTTTATAAAGACGCACTTAACTTTGACTTCAACAAAGACTAATAACTTAATAATGAAAGGGTTTTACTTTATAATAAGAAGGGTAAAAGATTAAATAAATAAATTTTTAAAAGGGGCGACAACTATGGCAGATATTACTGTAGTAAATGACACTGGTGAACTATACAACATAATCAATCAAAAAAAGTCTGAAGATTATTTAGAATCAGAGCTAACAATTATTAGTAAAAGTAAATTACACCTAAATGACTTACATGACTCTGAAATCTCCCTTATTTCAACAAGTGGGACATTTAGTGATAGAATGACTAAACTGTTAACTGGAGAAGACGGTGAGCATGCTGTTTTATCACGTTACAATTTAATACCTGAGGAATTAGAAAAATATAAACAACTTATTTTAGATGACAAAATGTTAGTTGTAGCTGTGCGTGATAACTCATCACATAAAGAAGTTCAAGAACATAATTCAGCATATGAAGAAATTGATATTACACATTTTGCAGAAGCGTCAAAGGGTCCTAAAGCTTAATTAATCAAACACTCATTCATAAAAGCCTACTGTACTGTCAAACGTTTGATAGTACAGTTTTTTTATCATTTTAAAAGTAAATGAATCGTCTGTTACAACAGTCGATTATGCTATAATATTAAATAAATTGGGGAGGTGTTCTTATGGAATTTAAAACCATTCAATCTGTCAAAGATCCACATTATAACGAAGCACTTCAACTTTATGATACTAAGTTGAACCTGTCGCTAACTGAAGATAAACGTATTATCAAACACTCATTAGAAAACAATAAAACTGAAAACGATTATGTCTTTATCGTAGGCTTAGAAAATGGCGCCGTCGTTAGTTTAGCAACCGCGCATTATGAAGCCACAACCAATGCAGCATTTTTAATTTATTTATTTGCAATAGACCTACCCAACCACGACGAGTTAATGACACAAACACTTCATCAAATCGAACATGAACTAAATGTATTATCAAATATTGTTCACTCAAGAGACATCAACTTTTTAATGATGGAAGTGCCAAAAGAACCAGCAGACTTAACAAAAGAAAATGGTCTCATCATTGAACATCGCAGACAATTTTTGTATGAGCACCAGTTTGAAAGACAAACTGAAATTGATTACATTCATCCAAGTAATGATGGTCATGCTAAAAAAGTTGATTTGTTTTTAAAGAAAAATATTAAATTAACGAAAGATATTTATGGTACAAGTGTGAAATCAAACTATATATTAAAATATGTTTTTGCTAATGGTATCTCACGCAATATTATTTATGCACTTTTAGAAGAAATGGATTTACGCAAGCCATTTTAAACAAACTTGAAATCACTGACAATAACGTTTACACTATGTATGAAGCAAGACTGACGTTTCACTGCCCGTAGACAAACGTCAGTATACATAAAGTATATGCAGAAAGGACTTTAAAGTATGTTAACAAAAGAATTCGCACAACGCGTTGAACTAAGTGAGAAACAGGTACGTAAAATAGTCCAACATTTAGAAGAACGTGGATACCAATTGAGCAAGACTGAATACCGCGGTCGTGAAGCAACAGACTTCAAAGAAGAAGACATCGAGCTTTTCAAAGACATCGCTGACAAAGTAAAACAAACAAATAGTTATGATTTGGCATTTGAAGAATTAGAAAAAGAAAAGGACTTCCTGCAAGTCATTGTAAAAAACGATGACAAACATTTACCTACTAATCAAAATGTCGCACAACTAGTAGAAGATTTACGTTTAGAAATCCAAAAAATGCGAGAAGAGCGTCATTTACTTGGTCAAATGATGAATCAAGTACATCAACAACAACAAGAATTAAAAGAACTTCAAAATCAACTTACTACTAAAATTGATTCTAATAGCGAATCGCTAAAAGCAATTCAAACATCACAAGAAGCAATCCAAGAAGCACAAGCATCTCAAGCTAAAGTATTAGCTGAATCAGCAACTCAAACTGAAAGCAATGCGATAGCTGATGAAAAGGCTGAAAGTAAAGGTTCAAAGGATTCAACAACAAATGATGAAACGGTTTCTAAAGCTGAAAATACGGATAATGATGCGACTACCAAAGTAGATAAAGAGGAGCAAATTTCTGCAACCGAAGCGATTGAAAAAGCAAACGTTGAGCAATCTAAAAATGACGATGCAACTGAAACTTCAAACAATGGAGCTACAGTTGCAGCACAACATGATGCTGAACAACAAGTAGCAGAGGCACATGCTGATGCTTCTGAGCAAGTAACTTCAAATGATTCAGTAGAAACGAAATCAGAAAAAGATAATGGTTCAGAATCTGAAACTACAGAATCTAAACCGCAAGAAGAGAAAAAAGGATTCTTCGCACGTTTGTTCAATTTATAATATTGTGATTTGATCACAAATTCAATATTCAATACGTAAAGCTGAGATTTAACCATAAATTTAATATTCAATTCATATAGCCTGGAACAAGTTAGTTTGTTTCAGGTTTTTTTAATTATTCATTATGATTAAAATTTAATTTTGAATAAATTTTTGTAGTATGTTACTTTTAAGTGGGATGGCTTAATTGAATATTTAAATACATTCAATCTTTTAAGCCTATTAAATTTAGATGCTTGGCTACCATAGTTACTATGCAATCACGTAGGCTCACACTCACCTTCACTACAAACTTCTTTTGATTCAACAGTATTTTCACAGATTATTTATTCGGCGCATCTTTACAAGGCTGATAATTTGTCATCTTATGATCCGATAATTATGCGCTCAACAACTTTTATTTAGTCACTACCTCCCCATGTCAATTCACGATATATATTTCTTTTCCTAATAACTCATCTCTTTTTTCGTAGAAGAAATTTCTGTCATTGCCTTTGCAATAAGCATTTCCTTGTTCTATGTTATTCCTGCACCTTCTCTTTTACTAATATCGACTTTAATTTACTAGTTCATCACCCTATTCACTTTTCCATCTATAATAAATTCATAACGATTGTTTTTTAATTCTCGTATGCCAATGTCAAATTTCATCACTTTTATATTTATTTTCAATTTCCTCTTGAAATATTTTAAAATCAATATTATTCTTATCATACTAGTCGGAATTATATTCAAAATATAAGGAGTGACGTTCATGAATGCTTTTCTAACGTTGATTAATGTCATTGTGTTACTTATTTTCATCGTAATATTGCATATGATGGCTCGCAAACATGTATCTTTTGCGAAACGTGTATTTACTGCTTTGGGCATTGGTATTGTATTCGGTGTATTAATACATCTTATATATGGAACACATTCGAATATCATTACAACTACAAGTGACTGGTTCAACATCGTCGGACAAGGTTATGTTGCATTGTTGCAAATGATAGTGATGCCATTAATTTTTATCTCTATCGTAGCTGCATTTACTAAAATTCAAATCGGTGAAAAATTCGCCAAAATTGGTAGTTTAATTTTTATGTTTCTAATCGGTACCGTAACAATTGCTGCTATTGTCGGTGTCGTATATGCTTTACTATTTGGTTTAGATGCATCAACCATTAATCTTGGTAATGCTGAACAAGCACGAGGTAGCGAAATTGCTAAACAAGCTAAAGATTTAACAGCGCATACGTTACCACAACAAATTTTAGAATTATTGCCTAAAAATCCATTCTTAGATTTTACCGGCCAACGTGCAACTTCAACGATCGCGGTAGTTATCTTTGCATCATTTGTGGGATTTGCTTATTTACGTGTAGCTCGCAAACAGCCTGAACACGGCAAATTGCTTAGACGTGCTATTGATGCTATCTATTCATTAGTAATGGCAATCGTGACATTTGTCTTACGTTTAACGCCATACGGAGTATTAGCAATTATGGCTAACACATTAGCTACGAGTGACTTTGGAGCTATTTGGACGTTAGGGAAATTCTTAATCGCATCGTACGCTGCATTGATCACTATGTATATTATCCACTTAATCATCTTAAGTGCATTAGGAATTAGTCCTATCCGTTATGTTAAAAAGACTTTAGAAGTATTAATCTTTGCATTCACATCTCGTTCAAGTGCGGGAGCCTTACCACTGAATGTTCAAACACAAACAAAACGTTTAGGTGTACCAGAGGGAATTGCCAATTTTGCAGCAACATTCGGTCTATCTATCGGGCAAAATGGTTGTGCTGGTATTTACCCTGCCATGCTAGCTATTATGGTCGCACCTATTGCTAATGTAGAGATTGATTTACAATTTATTGTCACATTAATCGCTGTCGTGATTATCAGTTCATTCGGCGTTGCTGGCGTCGGTGGCGGGGCTACATTTGCATCCATATTGGTGTTGTCTACGTTAAACTTGCCAGTCGCTTTAGCCGGCGTCCTCATCTCTGTCGAACCATTAATTGATATGGGTAGAACAGCATTGAACGTGAATGATTCAATGTTAGCTGGTACTGGTACCGCTAAGTTAACTAAACATTGGGATAAAGATACATTTGAATCAAATGATAATGCTGCATTAACTTCACATTAATTCATTGCAAACAGTACCCGCCCCCACAAGCTATACTTATCATTTTAAGCTTGTGGGGGCGGGTCATTTTTGTATCTTGCTATCGCTGGATTAAGCCAGCTTTTTTCAATTGTTCTAACATATCTAACCTTGCTTTGTTTCCTAAGAACATTTCAATTTGTTGTGACCAAGTTTCCTTGCGAGTTCCGTTTGTACGTTGATCATAATACTCGCTGATTGTCTGATCGTAATCTGCCATTTGTGCATACTGTGTTTCCTTATCAGCATTATACTTATTATGATGGAAGACATGGTCAAATGGTAAGCGTGGTTTGGCTGCGCCATTTTCATCATCTGCAGGTTCCCCTACTGCCATGCCAAATATTGGGAAGACATATTCCGGCAAATCTAAAATCTCACGAACTCGTGCAACATCATTTCTCAATGATCCTAAAAAGACTATGCCATACCCCATATCTTCTGCAGTTACTGCAATATTTTCAGCAACTAATGCTGCATCTATCGCACCTACTAGCAGACCTTCCGTTGAGCCATATGCATTTTCCATATCTGTTTCAACATGCTGATCAACTAAATGATGACGGTAATAATCAATTACAAAGACAAATAAATAGCCATTTTCTTCAACATAAGGTTGTCCAGAAACCTCTCGTAAATTTTCTTTAACTTTCTCATCGTCGATACCAATAATTGAATATGCTTGTATGAAACTTGACGTCGAAGCACTTTGACCAGCTTCTACTAATTTTTTAACAACATCTTCGTTTAAAGGTGTATTCTTAAATTTTCTTACAGAATGATGCTTTTTCACAAGGTTATATACATGTTCTGACACGTTACCCACTCCTCGACATTTTACAATTAATTAAAATTCTACATATTGCAATTGTACACTTCTAAACTTTTTTATAGCAATTATTTGCTTATAAGTTAATAACCGAATCCTCAAAAGTATTTTGCAATATTTAAATACAAAGTTTGACATTCATTTCTTCATTCATCACGAACAACTATTCTCACCTCATTATCAATAAGGTTGACTTAGTTGAGAATATCTAAATTACTTCAACACATTTTTTACATTAAAATCATGATATTAAATGTAGATACAAACTTTCAAAAGACAGACTATAAAATCCATACTCAAAGCACTTTATAATATATTAGAGTATTTTAAAAGTAATCATTCACTTTACAAAGTTATCCAGTTGACTATTCCGAATCAAAATGTAATAATGCTAACTAAGAGATTAGAATTATTATAATTAAGCGAAATCAAATAATAGTTCTAATTCATACTTAAATTCTTAGGAGGAAGATATTTATGTCATTAATTAACAAAGAAATCTTACCATTTACAGCGCAAGCTTTTGATCCAAAAAAAGATCAATTTAAAGAAGTTACAGAAGAAGATTTAAAAGGTTCATGGAGCGTAGTATGTTTCTATCCTGCTGACTTCTCATTCGTTTGTCCAACTGAATTAGAAGACTTACAAAATCAATATGAAGAATTACAAAAATTAGGCGTAAATGTATTCTCAGTTTCAACTGATACACATTTCGTACACAAAGCATGGCATGACCACTCAGATGCAATCAGCAAAATTACTTACACTATGATTGGTGACCCATCACAAACAATCACTCGTAATTTCGATGTATTAGATGAAGCTACTGGTTTAGCTCAACGTGGTACATTCATTATCGATCCAGATGGTGTTGTACAAGCATCTGAAATTAACGCTGACGGTATTGGCCGTGATGCTAGTACATTAGCTCACAAAATCAAAGCAGCTCAATACGTTCGTAAAAACCCTGGCGAAGTATGCCCAGCTAAATGGGAAGAAGGCGCTAAAACATTGCAACCTGGTTTAGATTTAGTAGGTAAAATCTAAGGAGGCATTACAACCATGCTTAATGCTGATTTAAAACAACAACTTAAACAACTATTAGAACTAATGGAGGGCAACGTTGAATTCGTTGCCAGCCTTGGTTCAGATGATAAATCCAAAGAACTTAAAGATTTATTAACAGAAATCACTGACATGTCACCTAGACTGTCACTTTCTGAAAAATCTTTAAAACGCACACCAAGTTTTTCAGTCAATCGCCCTGGTGAAGAGACAGGTATAACATTTGCAGGTATTCCATTAGGTCATGAATTTAACTCTCTTGTTTTAGCAATTTTGCAGGTTAGTGGACGTGCACCTAAAGAAAAACAATCAATTATTGACCAAATTAAAAACTTAGAAGGTTCATATCATTTCGAAACATTCATCAGTTTAACATGTCAAAAATGTCCTGATGTTGTTCAAGCACTTAATTTAATGAGTGTGATAAATCCTAACATCACGCATTCTATGATTGATGGTGCAGTATTCCGTGAAGAATCTGAAAACATCATGGCAGTTCCTGCTGTCTTTTTAAATGGTGAAGAATTCGGCAATGGTCGCATGACAATTCAAGACATTCTTTCTAAATTAGGCAGTACTGCAGATGCATCTGAGTTTGAAAATAAAGAACCTTATGATGTCTTAATCGTTGGTGGTGGCCCTGCTAGCGGTAGTGCAGCCATTTATACAGCACGTAAAGGTTTACGTACTGGTATCGTTGCTGATCGAATCGGTGGTCAAGTAAATGATACTGCTGGTATTGAGAACTTCATTACTGTTAAAGAGACAACTGGTTCAGAATTTTCTTCTAACTTAGCAGCTCACATTGATCAATACGACATTGATGCAATGACAGGCATTCGCGCTACAGACATCGAAAAAACTGACGAATCTATTAAAGTTACGCTAGAAAACGGTGCTATCTTAGAAAGTAAAACAGTCATTATTGCTACTGGTGCAGGTTGGCGTAAGCTAAATATTCCAGGTGAAGAGCAATTGATTAATAAAGGTGTTGCATTCTGCCCTCACTGTGACGGACCTCTATTTGAAAATAAAGACGTAGCAGTTATCGGTGGCGGTAACTCTGGGGTTGAAGCAGCAATTGACCTTGCTGGTATCGTTAATCATGTTACATTATTCGAATTCGCTAGCGAATTAAAAGCAGACAACGTGTTACAAGATCGTTTACGTTCTTTATCAAATGTTGATATCAAAACAAATGCCAAAACTACTGAAGTTGTCGGAGAAGACCATGTTACAGGTATACGTTACGAAGACATGAGCACCGGCGAAGAACATCTACTTAACTTAGATGGTATCTTTGTTCAAATTGGTTTACTTCCAAACACATCATGGTTAAAAGATGCTGTTGAATTAAACGAACGTGGTGAAATCGTTATTGATCGTAACAATAATACCAACGTACCTGGTATATTCGCTGCTGGCGATGTCACAGATCAGAAGAACAAACAAATTATAATTTCAATGGGCGCTGGTGCAAATGCAGCATTAAATGCCTTTGACTATATTATCAGAAACTAAAGTTTAAATCGCTTCACTGACAGTATCTTACATTTGTTAAGATGCTGTTATTTTTTTATCCTGGTATAAAATCATGTTATGATAAACTTAAAATATACAACGAGGTGTGTAGCAATGCTTGATGTTCATTTTATATCCCCTGGAAAATTACAAAATGCATGCGAATATTTTAATTTACCGAACGACAAAGAAGGATTTGAAATTACGATGCATGCTTTACGTCCTGAAAATTTACATAAGATTTATCATGATATGGATCAAGCAGAACAAAGATTTGTAGAAAAAATAATATCTAAGGGTAACCCTATCACAATTATAAATAGCCATGAGGTTAATATTTTAAAGCTAACAAATCACCTAGGTTTTGTTATTCAAATTAACGAAGATGCGTTCTTTGTGAATAATTTATTTTTAAGATATATCAATTCAGAAGTACTGGATAGTGCGTATGGTGAATTCGAAGCATTAGATACAATAGACCATATGCATTTAAATGATGAAGTATTTCGTGTAAGACAACACACGCGTTTAAACGACGTCACATTAGAACAGGCTTTACTATTAAAAACTAATGACGAGCTAAAATCAATTTGCAGACAGTATGGTATCAAAGGATTCTCAAATAAAAATAAGCACAATCTTGTTGAATTGATTATGACAGCATTTTTCAATAATAATCATATCATTGGACAAGTGTTTTCTAATGCTTCCCTATTTGAGTTTAGTATTCTTGCTAGCATACTTGAAGGTGATGATAACTATCGATTAAACAATGAACTAATTACATTTGAAAACATTCATTTGATGAATCCTGACACATTTTTAATTACTCATTTCTATTATTATTATGACTTCGAGTATGATTGTCTCATTTTACCAAATGAAGTGCGTAAACATATTGAAAACTACGTGAATCAAATCGGTGATGGCGATATAAAGAAAGCTATCAATGAATTTGTTGATGAGCAAACGATTAAGCATAGTTTAGCAGATTTTGAAAATGCGATAGAATTATCAATGATGGATGAAGAACCTCACTTCGATATACTATATGATGAAGATGATGACTTTGAAGATTTTGGTACAACAGATAGCTCAAGAAATGATACAATCACTCAATTGATTTCTAAGATTAAAAAAGGACTAATAGATAAAAAAGATATTTTGCCTCTTCGTATTATACTTGGCGCTGTAAACTTGTATGGTATTTTATCAACTAATCATCTACTATATCTCACACAAAGATTTTATGACGCTACTTTTAGTATGGAAGATTTGCAATTTAGTTTAGATACTTTAGCTGGTACTGAGCTATATTATATCGAAGATGACTTTGTCTTTCACCCTGTGTTATTTGATGTTGACGAGACTGAGGCGTCAGGCATTGATATTTCTGATGAAGACTACTATGTACCAGCTTCTGTTGAAGAATTAATCTATTATGATAGACATCACTATTTGAAATCTGATCAAGCAATTAAAGAGTTTACTAGTTATCTACGCAAACAAATCAATATGGCAAATGATATTGAGAAGGAAAAGTATGTGAATGAAATCATTATGCTTTTACGTACGATACCTACGTCTAAATTGATACAACCAATTATGCAGTTATTTATAGATAATGCTATCCTTAACAACGTTCAAAACGACGCATTATTGATAGAAAAAGCAACTCATGCACGTAATCATTTACGTCTATGGTCATTGCAAGGTCATCGTGACATTCCAAACTAATTCAATGTTACTCTATTAAACATGAATACATATTTTTTCAATTAAAGATAAACTAAGGAGTTATATTACATTATGAAAAAGAGATTACTACTAAGTACATTTTTAACATCGACATTAATACTTACAGGTTGCGCGTCCGATCAATCTGATAACGAAGATCATCATTCTAGTACTGGCATCCATGCACCTAAAAGCGCCAAAAAATTAGAAACAAAAGATATCTTTAGCTCAGATAAGAAAAATAGTGATATTAGCGATGCAGAGATGAAGCAAGCTATAGAAAAGTATTTGTCTGTAAATAGCGATATACTTGATAACAAATATATTATGCAACACAAACTCGACAAACAAATTGACAGTCAAACTAAAGTAACTGAAAAACAAGCAGAAACACTTAGTCACTTATCTAATTTAGCTGTTAAAAACGACTTACATTTCAAGAAATTTGTAACTGAAAATAATATCCCTAAAGAATATAAAAAGCCTGTCGGTTTAATTATGAATTATTTCAAGGCATTAAATAGCACTATCGCAAATGTCGATGAAGATATCGAAAAGCTTAATTATCAACCACAAAATAAAATCAATGTGGTCGACGTACCAACAAAATATGCTGGAGACGTTAATAAAAAGCAACAAGATAAAATTAAAGATTTCTTAAAATCTAAAGGTATCAATAGCGATGTCATCGATAAATAACGGAATGTTATCGTCCTTGCATATAACACTCCACCAAACATTAGCTACCATTGATAAAAGTTCTTCATCTTTAGGAAAATTTTATGACAAAGCATTTTAACCAAAGCCACCCTCTGCGCATCAAACAGCCTATTACTGTTTGGTGCCTTTTATTTTTATCGGTCTTAAATTCTCTAACAATGCCAAAATCACCCATTAGTTGACGCATTTGACTATATATCTAACATATTTCATACTTATATTGACTTTATAAACAAAGGATGGTCATTATGAAAGTTCGAATTACTTTTATTATTTTATCAATTTTATCAACGATTGTTTGCTTGTTTTTAGCAGCCATGCATCCAACAGGACCAAACACAATAACTTTCGAACAACCATATTTATTTACTCTCAACGTCATTATGATGATATTAGTCGCATTACCCGCACTTGTTTTAGCCATATTCGATCATATGAGTTTTAGAATTTCTTCTGCTATTTTACAATTTCTAGGGGCTATCTCTTGGTTCTTTTTGTCATTGATATTATCACTCACCCAATTTACACCTTTTACAGTAGCGTCATTTGTTACATCAATTATTTTGTTCGTAAGCGCAATTATCACATTAGCTGTTGGTAGTAAGTCTGTTAATAAGAATGATTCCCATTAAATTCCAAATACAAAAAAGGTTCTGAAGGTCGCTATAAAACACAGCTTTTCAGAACCTCTATACTTCTATTCAATGATATATGGTTTGCAATTTTCAACTTTTAAATCCACAGCTTCTTCCCGTGAAACGTTATTAAAATAAACCATTAAACAACGAATGACAACTTGATGTGCAACAATGACGATATCATCTTGTTTAGTATCTTCACTAACAACATGATTCATGAAATGTGAAACACGTTGATATACATCTTCGTAACTTTCTCCTTCAGGCGCTTTTTGAGAAAAACTATGACGAAAATCTTTAAACTTAGGATCATTAAAATATTTTTCATATTTCGGATTAACACTAACATCATCTTTATATTCACCCTCGAACACTCCTAATGAACGTTCTCTTAATAAAGGTGTTGTCGTAGATGGAATGTCATATGGAAAAATATGTTCAAATGTTTGTTGTGTTCTTAATAAGTCTGACACATATACATGCGCTATATTTTTCCCTTTAAAATACTGGCATAAATCGTCTGCACTTTCTTTGCCAGTATTCGTTAACGGCACATCTAATTGACCACAAAAATATGATCGTGAATGTTTATTATCATAATTCGACTTCGATTCTCCATGTCTAACTAAATAAATCGTCATGTTATTACTCCTCTTCTTCTAAATTCCATATTTACCATAACATTGCTAATAATCAAATGGAAATGATGTTTCTCAATATTTTTCTAATAATATTAAATTAATTTGCTTTTAAAATAAATAATAATGAAAATAGTATTGTCTTTAATCAAATGATGTGTTACTATATGGGTGTAGTTCTTAAATGACTACACAGTCTTTTATATTCATGAACATAATACTCCTGGATGGCGCAACCCAACGTCATCCTTTTTTATTTCCAAAATTCCCTCATATCAATTTATTACTTTTTAATCCTATCTCTCCTACATTTTCAAATATTATAATACATATCAAACGTTTTCACGCAAATAAAAAAGATGACAACTGAATGCCATCTTTATATCAATTCAACTTACTTGAATATTTTATTATTTACGCATAGCTCTTAAAATTAACGTTACAATTGCGATAAAGATAATTGAACCAATTAACGCTGGTAAGATGTAAATGCTTCCTAGTTCAGGACCCCAATGTCCGAATAATTTTCCACCTACCCATGATCCAATAATACCAGCAAGAATATTTCCTAAAATACCACCTGGGATATCTTTACCCATAATACCACCAGCAGCCCATCCAATTAAGCCACCGACAATTAACATTCCAATAAATCCAAACATAATTCTCAGTCTCCTTTTTCTATATATTTGCGTTATTCTAAGTAGTACCCTTTATTCACCTTTCTAAAACAAATCCAAATTATTTTTCTCCAAATATTTTTCAAAGTTATAATTGAATATTAATTTTATTCAATGTAGCTATCGCTATCCTCTTTTGCATTTAGCTACATTAAAAAGTTAAATATTTCTACCAAATTCATAACTTGATTATTTCAACTTATAGGACTAGAATATACACATATTATTAGCATCTTTGATACTAATTCTTAGAAATGAGGTTAAATAACGATGAATATGCATATTTTATATAACTTACGAACTAAACATAATTTAGAAATTGATGAATTAGCACAACAATTAAATGAGAAATATGGTACTAAATACGAAGCACATCAAATTTGGGAATGGGAAAATCATCACCATGAACCTAAATTTAAAGATGCCATGCACTTATCTGACTTTTTTGATGCACCATATGAAATGTTTTTAGAAAGTAAAGTTAAAGAATATCAAAAACATTTAGAAGAAGTCGATATTCGCATGGATAAATAAATATTAACATTAACAAACCCTCACAATATGTATGCTATATTTCCTTTTATATTAAACAGGATATATGCATTGTATTGTGAGGGTATTTTATTAATTATTATGAATTAAGACTTTTTGCGGTCGTGCTTGTAATGAAACATTTTAATGTTCTTGTTCACTCTTTAATACTTTACCGTTTTTAGCATCAACAGTAACTTCTTGCTTTTTATTACCTTTTTTCAAATCGATGTTGTAAACAAGTTTTCCATCATCTTTTTCAAGTGACCATTCTTTAATATCACCATCAAATTCTTTTTGTCCTTCTTTAATAGCTTTTTTGTAATCTACGGCATCACTATATTTAAAGTTATCATTTTCATTTACTGTATCTTCTTTTTCAGTCTTTTTATTAATTACTTTTTGGTTTTTATCAGCAATAAGTACTTCTGATTCTTCACCTGATTTTTGTTGTGTCACTTTATAAGCCCATTCACCATTGGAATTTTCAAATGAAATTCCTTTCAACTTTTGACCTTTATATATTTCTTCTGCTTTTTTCACAGCTTCCTCTGGGCTTGTCTTAACATCTTTTAATGCAATTACATCTTTTGTTGTATTAGTGTCTTGATTAGTGTTTGACTCTGTCGACTTTGTTTCATCTTTTGGAGTATCATTACCACATGCCGTAAGTACCACCGCTGACATAGATAACACTGCTAATGATTTTAATTTCATAATATCACTCTCTCTTCCTATTTTTTTGAAACTTTTAACAAAAGCTTAAATGCTATATAGAATGTATTACCCCTTGCCTTTAATTCTATTCATAATTATTACAAATATTTTTAAATTAATCGTCATGCGTTACTTTCGTTCGTACTCATTTTTAAAAAGAGCCTTGCTATATACTATATAAGCACACTATTGTTGACTCAATTTGTCTAATGCTTTTTTAGATACTTGCCCCTTTTAAACTTCTTCAAAGACTTCTACATGATGACCTTTATGTATAATTTTCAAGCATCTATTCGGTTTAATATCAAATGTAGCAGTATACATTAATTGTGTTTCTTTCCCTTCTTTATTAAAAGTACTATAATTATAACTCCGGAATAGATTTTAAGGTAAATGTATTGATTAATAGCGCATATATGGCTCTTTAATATAAAAATAAAGACGAATTATTTTTGTAGGTTTCGACATAAACATCAATAAGTAATTTTCTATATCCTCGCTTTAGGGGTCATAACAAAGAAAGCTAGGCATCTTTAGTTACCTAACTTCCAAAGTTTTATCGATAAAACACTTTATATACTAAATTCAACTTAATTTTAAATTGGCTCAATGTCATTAATACTTTTCACAAGAGCGAAAGTAACATTTTTCACATCAGCTGTATTAATCTTTACATTTTCTCTATCTTTTTGTAACTCTTTATGCGATTCTAATGTATATTTACCGCCATCTTTTGTATTTATGACGATGTTACCTTTAGGCAAATGTTCTCCCATATATAAGCCATAAGAAATATGAGCAAATCTTATGATATGATCCAATTCTTTTAAAGTGACAACTTCTTTATTAAGAGTAATATTCCTCTTAGGTGTATACACTCTGCCAGCAACTGTGTAAGTCCCTTCTAAATGTATGCGAACTTGATTTTCATTTAAAGGTCTCTCTGAATAAACCCAATTCCTAGATTTATTAGATTTTCCGTTTATTGTATTTTTGCTGTATCTATCGTAAAGTTTTTTAACCAAAGCTTTTTCCGAATTATTTGGTACTTCTTCAACTTTTTGGAATTGTTTATCTTGTACACTTGAGGAATTTTGTGTTGACGCGTCTGCTTTTGGATATATTCCAAATGTTCCCCCATAGATGATACCTAGCGATAGAATAGATTTTAATACGATTGAATTTTTTGAGTCATATTTTTTGAACATATTTAATTACCTCCTTGATGTAAAGCTTTATTTGCTACAATTATAAAAATAATAGACGTGTTCATGAATTAAATTCATCTTAACTCTTGATTAACTTTAATTTGCTACCACTCTGAATTTAATAACTATAAATCGTCTACACATAATTGGACTAAATCTAAGAGAATAGAATTTGTTAATTTAAAATAGTAAGCAATTCAAAGTTATATGTGTAATAGATAAAATAGATATCCCTATAGTGATGCGTTACTAGCTAAACGTAATAACACTTTAGAAGATAATGAAGATAAGGAGTTACTGGATTGTTTCGACTATGTAATTAAGTATAAAAATATCCAACGAGAAAACGTAATTATAAAATGGTAAAAGCTATGGTACAGTTTCAAATTGCTAATAGCATGCGTATCGGTGAGCTATTTGCAATAAAGAAAGAACATATAAACTATGAAGATAAAACGCTAGATATCGATGGTACAATTAATTGGATAACTGATTAAAAATGGAAGCATCTGGAGTAAAAGTGACAACTGAAAGAAGTAATAGCTATAAGGCCATAGGGCTCACTACCCAAAGCATCGACTTACTAAGAACACTTATGCTTGGAATGATAAGTTTATTGATAGAGAGTACATATTCACAAATACGGCTGGTAGCCCTATCGACTCGAACAAAATTAGCCACATTATTAAAGGGGGGGCGCTGATATTAGTCCTATTAAGAAACCTATAACAACGCAAACATTACATCATTCGCATATATCTACACTTGCTCAATTAGGAATTAACTTAAAAGCAATGCAAGAGCATGTAGGTCATTCAGATTATAAAAAAATCTAGAGATATACACACATGTTACTAATCAGATGGCGAAAGATATGATGAATAAATTTGAATGATTGGGGAGTTAATATTGGAAAAAGATGATACACTAGCAGAAATTAAGCCTATGCTCAATTTTGATGAGCAAATAGCGAAATTAAAACAGATGAATATATTTTTTAATATTATTGACACCGAAAAAGCAAATGAAATTCTTAGAAAAAATAATTACTTCTTCAAACTAGCTTATTTCCGAAAAAATTTCGAAAAAAAGAATGGCGGCTATTTCATAGAATTTGCTTATTTATCAGATTTAGCAACTATAGATATGAAATTAAGATACACAATGTTGCATTTAACTTTAGATATTGAACATAGTTTAAAGTGTCTAGTCTTAAAACTAATAACAGAAAATAACCAAGAAGATGGTTATAAAATAATAGATGAGTTCTTATGTATTGATAAATCATATAACAATTCAAATTTTGACACAAATTCAAGAACACCAGAAGAAGTTATGGAAACCAAAATCAAAAATAAAAACGAAATATTCAAGCATATGAATAAAAGAGGGCAACTACCCGTAAAGTTGAATAAATACTATCAAAATCCACCCGCATGGGTTTGCATTGAATTCATGCAACTAGGTCAATTCGTTTCGTTTCTCAACTTCTATTACAAGAAGTACAATGACGAAGAATTGAGAGTTGCTAATATTTTAATGCCTTTAGTTAAAAATATAAGAAACAAATCAGCTCATAACCAACCCATCATAGCAAATCTAAATTATGACAGTAGATCTCCTCAATATTTATTTGAAAAAGGGAATAATATAGGCATATCTAGAAACATGTTCGGAATAAAAAATTTCATAGATACTTTCGCTACGCTAGAATTACATAATCAAGTTTGTAGTAATGCAATTATCCAAGCAAGATATCACGATTTGGACCAACTTCAAAAGCGATATAAAAGAAACGAAAGCTATTATAATAATGCATTAGCTATCAAAAGATTTTTTATAGCTTTAGATAAAATTATTGACTTCAACAGACCAAAAGTATAAACTATCTAGTGAGGAAAGAGACTTATAGGTCTCGCGAGTTATTTTAATTCGTATGCAAGAAAAAGAAGAGCTATGCATTTTATTTAAAATGCGTAGTTCTTTTTTTATGAATCTAAATTCATATTATTTTTGCAATATAAACATATCTTTGTGCAAATCCAGAACACAAAACATTCACATCATCCTTTTTGCCCTTTTTCTATATCCCAAAGCATAAAAAATCCCCCATAAGCCTATGCTTACGGGGTTTTATAATAAATTAAATATTATTGTTCTTCTTTAACATATGGTAATAATGCCATATGACGAGAACGTTTGATAGCTGTAGTCAACATACGTTGATATTTAGCTGAAGTACCAGTTACACGACGTGGTAAAATTTTACCGCGTTCTGAGATAAAACGTTTTAATAATTCAGTGTCTTTGTAGTCGATATGTGTAATACCATTTGCTGTGAAATAGCATACTTTTTTACGACGACGTCCGCCTCTTCTTGGTCCACCTGCCATGATTGTGTGCCTCCTTTGATAATTTTTTCGCTTTAATTTCGTTAATTTTTATTAGAATGGTAAGTCATCATCACTTATATCAATCGGTCCGTTTGCATTTGCAAATGGATTATCAGATTGTTTCGTGTTTGATGAATTATTGTACGAATTGTTTTGTCCTGATTGTTGACCACCGAATCCTTGACCGTAATCTTGGAATTCATTTTGTTGACGTTGGCCACCATTTTGTTGTGCATTTTTAGGTTCAAGGAATTGAACGCTATCACACACAACTTCAGTAACAAACACACGACGACCTTCTTGATTTTCATAATTACGGGATTGTAAGCGACCATCTACACCAGCTAAACTACCTTTAGACAAATAGTTATTTACATTATCTGCTTGTCTTCTAAAAACAACACAGTTAATAAAATCTGCTTCGCGCTCCCCTTGAGCATTCGTGAACGTACGATTTACTGCAAGAGTGAATGTCGCTACACTCACACCTGAGGGAGTGGTTCTGTATTCCGGATCTTTCGTTAAACGACCTACTAATACAACTCTATTTAGCATTTAAACGCCCCCTCTAATTATTACTTGTCTTCGTCTTCACGAATAACCATGTAACGAATGATATCGTCACTGATTTTAGCTAGACGTTGGAATTCGTCAGTAGCTTTGTTGTTATCAGATTTAACACGTACGATGTTGTAGAAGCCATCTTTGAAATCATTGATTTCATAAGCTAGGCGACGTTTACCCCAGTCTTTTGCTTCTAAAACTTCTGCACCTTCAGTAGCTAAGATACCGTTGAAACGTTCAACTAACGCTTTTTTAGCATCTTCCTCAATGTTTGGGCGTACGATGTACATAACTTCATATGTTCTCATTTTATATTTGCACCTCCTTGTGGTCTATACGGCTTATCAATCTTAAAACAGATAAGCAAGGAATAATTTTCATTACTCACAATAAAGAATTATATCATGTGCCATTACTTTTTACAATAATAATTCAAACTACTCTTCATATCATTTTTGACATTAATACATTTGAAATTTTCTATGCTATTTTAAAAAATACACTTCACAAAATCGAACACATGTTCTATAATGGTTGTGAGGTGGTAAGGAATGAATTTAAATATTGATTGGTCTAAAGACTTTCAAGAATTCCAAGAGATACTTAGTAGTGGCATTCATCCTGAATGGCTTTATTGTGCAAAAGCAAATCTTGTTTTAGAGCCCGCTTATACCGGCGAAGGTAAACAATTTTTCAGCACTCAAGATATTATTAACGCGAGTAAAATTATTCCATTCTTTTAATAAATCATAAATAAAATTAAAAGAGGCGAATGATTAATTCCGCCTCTTTTGTCTATCCAATATTTAACTAACTTCACTATATCATTTATACATTAAATCTGAAATGAACGATATCGCCATCTTGCATAATATATTCTTTACCTTCTAATCGTTGTCTGCCCGCTTCTTTAGCGCCACTTTCGCCACCATATTGTACATAGTCATCATAACTTGTTACTTCGGCACGGATAAATCCACGTTCAAAATCAGTATGAATGATACCAGCACATTGAGGTGCAGTCATACCTTGTTTAAATGTCCAAGCACGTACTTCTTGCACACCAGCAGTAAAATATGTTGATAATCCTAATAATTCATAAGTTGTTCTAATTAATCGATCTAATCCTGGTTCTTCGATACCTAAATCTTCTAAGAACATTTCTTTATCTTCATCATCTAATGTAGCAATTTCTTCTTCAATTTTTGCACTAATTACGATTACTTCTGAATCTTCTTGTGCTGCATATTCACGAATTGCTTTTACTTTGTCATTATCGTCATCACCAATCTCATCTTCACCAACATTAGCGATATAAAGCATTTTTTTAGAAGTCAGTAATTGTGCTTGATTCACCCATTTTTGATCTTCTTCATTAAAGTCAATACTACGAGCGGGTTTACCATTTTCTAAAGCTTCTTTAATAGTTGTTAAAATGCGCACTTCCATTTCAGCAGTCTTATCTTTTTGACGTGCCAATTTTTCAATTCTAGGCAAGCGTTTCTCAACCGATTCTAAGTCCGCAAGTACTAATTCCATATTAATAACTTCGATATCATCAATCGGATCAACTCGACCAGCTACATGTGTTACATTATCATCGTCAAAAGCACGAACAACCTGACAAATTGCATCTACTTCTCTAATATGTGATAAGAATTTATTACCTAAACCTTCACCTTTAGAGGCACCTTTAACAATCCCGGCAATATCTGTAAATTCAAATGTAGTGGGTAATGTTTTTTTAGGTTGAACCATTTCTTCTAATTTAAGTAGTCTTGCATCTGGCACTTCTACAATACCTACGTTTGGGTCTATAGTTGCGAATGGATAGTTTGCTGCCAAGGCACCCGCCTTTGTAATTGCATTAAATAATGTTGATTTACCAACGTTGGGTAAGCCAACGATACCTGCTGTTAAAGCCATGAATCATTCTCCTATCTTTGTGTATCATCTTGAGATACGATGATTTTCCTTAGTTTTTTATCAAACGTTTGACGTGGAATCATGATGCTTCGTTGACAATTTTCACACTTAATTCTAATGTCAGCACCCATTCTAATAATTTTAAAACGATTGGTTCCACACGCATGTTGTTTTTTCATTTCTACTATATCATTTATTCCATATTTTGACGCCATTAAATATGACCTCCATGTATTATAAACTACTAAACACCGTTTTCACTATGATTAAAAGGTGTCATTATTGGTTGTGGTGTCTTAATACCTTCTTGTAAAAACATTTTTTGTACTTCTTTACGAATAATACGTGCACCAGAGAAACCTTCACCTGGTATTGTTTCTGCTGAAACCCTTAATATTACTCTAGTATCTTCAAAGGCATCAATACCAATCACAACAGGATCACTTACAAATAAATAATATTTACTACGCAGAGATGTAAATAATTTATTTAATTTCTTCTCGACATTATCAATATTTTCATCTACAGATACTGGAATTTTAACAATTGCTGTTCCATTCGTAATTGAATAATTCGTTATTTCACCCATACTACTATTTGGCAAGATTGTAAGTTCTCCAGATATTGTATTAATGCGTGTTGAACGAAGTCCTATTGATTTAACCGTTCCTTCTGCCACAGTTGTACCACCGTTGTTTATTTTAACATAATCACCTACATCAAATTGGCTTTCAAATATAATAAAAAATCCAGTAATAACGTCTTTAACAATGGTTTGAGCTCCAAAACCTACTGCTAAACCTACGACACCAGCACTTGCAATAACACCTTCAACGCTAATGCCAAATTTACTTAAAATCGTAGTAATAACTATAAACCAAACGATATACTTCACTACATTTTGAACAAGTGATATTAAAGTTTTAGAGCGCTTTTTGTTACTCTTCTTACTTTTATTTTGAATCTTAAATCCCTGTTCAATCATTTTATTCAGTATTTTAATCACTATAAGTGCTACGATAATATAAATAACAATCATAGCGATTTTAGTTGCAATATTTTCATATGTTTCTATTTTCGTTAATGGCTCAAATAGAGATGAAATAATATTCATGACTTGATTCATGATAAGCGTTACTCCCTTCTATATAGTATTAAATAATTTTATTAATATTATTGCATTCTTCCAACCTACTGAAGTCGCATCATCTTCAAAAAGATGTACGTACGTATTGATATATCGACAGATTCGCAAAGAGTTATTATATAAAATTGTGTAACTATTTTCCATACTTACGATTTAATTGTTCGATTAGCCTCACAAAGTCATCTTGTGAATCAAACTCAAATGAGATTTTGCCGATTGATTTTTTTATCGATATATCTACTTTTGCGCCATACTGTTCTCGCAATTGTCGTTCTTGTTGCTTTATAAATTTAGGCTTAGTTATATCTACTTTGTCTTTTTGAGACTTTGACGAAACATTTTTTAATTCATTAACATGGTTTTCTAAATATCTAACACTCCACTTTTCTTTAACAACCCGTTTCGCTAACCTAAGCATTTGTTGTTCATCTTTAATAGCCAACAACGTACGTCCATGTGCACTTGTCAGTCGCCCGTCTTTTACCATGTCAGCAATCTTTTTCGGCAAGTGTAATAATCTCAACATATTCGCTATATACGGGCGCGACTTACTCAATCGCTTCGCTACTTCTTGTTGTGTAATTTTCAAATCTGTCATCAAACGTTGATAACTTTCAGCTTCTTCAATCGCATTTAAATCCTCACGTTGTAAATTTTCGATGACCGCCAGTTCCATCATATCTTCATCTGTTAAATCTTTGATAATCGCTGATACATATTTGAGACCAGCAATTTTCGAAGCTCTAAACCTTCTCTCACCAACTACAATGTAATAACCTTGAACTGTTTTTCTTAACACAATTGGTTGCAAAATTCCATATTGCTTAATCGAATCTGCCAAATCATTTAAATGGTTTTCATCGAAAGTTTTTCTAGGCTGATAAGGATTCGGTTTGATATCCGAGATATCTATTTGTTGAATTTGTTCATCTTTTGTTTTAGTAATACGTTGATCTTCACTTTTTGACAATTCACTCACATCACTTTTTATTTGATAACAACAGTTAAATATATTTTATGTATTCTAAATGAGTCAGACAACCATTAATCACACTTTATTTAAAAAATAATTCATTTTTCAACTCCAAGATATGAATTACAATTTCACAAACAAATTAACTTTTAAATCAAAATTTTCTGAATAATTGTTGACAAATCTTTTTTTCCTCTGTAAGCTAATTAATATCTTATAACAGTTTAATGAAACTTAAACACAATAAAGAGGAAAGTAAAACACACCCTGCTTATACAGAGAGTCTTTAGTAGCTGAGAGAAGATTTTGAAAGCGTGTTTGAAAATGGCCTTGGAGTGTTGATGCCAATATGAGGTGTCTACGGGTTCGCCCGTTATAGCGATACAGTATTAACATTGATGTTAAATGGCGTACTGGATTCTTTACGCACGATTTTTTGTTAATAAGTATGGGATATCATATTACTATATCCTAACTTAACGACTTTAATTGTGATAATTGTTCAGTAAGCATATTTACTTTTAATGCGTACTGAATAAGGTTATTTCAGCGATGGAATAATAAATAAAGGTGGTACCGCGAAACATTAGCTTTCGTCCTTTTTATCCGATTCATTCGGGTACGAAGGACGGAAGCTTTTTTATTTTATCTTACAGGAGGGTCTTAATATGAAGGATACACAGCTAGCCCAAATCACATTAACTGATGATTCAACCGGTGCTATAGCGAATCCAATCCATTTATCTACTGCCTACAAACATCCAAAACTAGGACAATCGACAGGATTTGATTATACACGTACTAAAAATCCTACACGCTCAACATTTGAAACCTGTTTTGCCAAGCTTGAGCATGGTATTGCATCATTCGCTACATCAAGTGGAATGTCAGCCATTCAATTAATATGTAATCTATTTAAACCTCATGATGAAATTTTAGTTTCATTCGATTTATATGGTGGCACATTTAGATTGTTTGAATTTTACGAGCAACAATACGATATCAAATTTAAGTACGTTGATTTTACAGATTATGAGCAAGTTGAAAAAGAAATCACTGATAAAACAGTTGCATTATTCATTGAACCAATATCTAACCCACAAATGATTGCTATTGATGTAAAGCCGTACTATCAACTTTGTAAAGCTAAAGGCTTATTGTCAATTATCGACAATACTTTTTTAACACCTTATCTTTCAACACCATTAGCAGAAGGTGCTGATATAGTCTTACATTCAGCTACGAAATATATTGGTGGACATAACGATGTACTAGCAGGTGTCGTAACCGTCAAAGATGAATCACTCGCGCAACAGTTGTTTGATTTTCACAACATGACTGGCGCAACACTTTCACCAATAGATAGTTATTTGTTGTTACGTGGACTTAAAACTTTGCATTTACGCATTGAGCGGGCACAATCAAACGCAAAAAAACTTGCTAAAAAATGTCAGTCACTTCAAGCAATTGACGAAGTACTATACAGCGGGCAAACTGGCATGCTTAGTTTAAGACTTAACAAGGCCTATAGCGTCGCTAAATTATTAGAAAATTTAGATATTTGTATTTTTGCAGAAAGTTTAGGAGGCACTGAAACATTAGTAACCTTCCCCTACACACAAACACATGTTGATATGCCAGATGCTGAAAAAGATAAACGTGGCATTGATGAGTATTTAATCCGCTTATCACTAGGCGTTGAAAATTATGAAGACATCGAACGCGATATCATCCAAGCATTAGATAAAGCTCAGATTGGAGAGATTGTATGACACTTTCAAAAGAGACAGAAGTGATATTCGATTGGCGTAGAGGTGTGGAATATCATTCAGCTAACCCACCACTCTATGATTCTTCAACATTCCATCAAACAAGTCTTGGTGGCGATGTTAAATATGATTATGCACGAAGTGGCAATCCTAACCGTGAACTTTTAGAAGAGAAGTTAGCACGATTAGAACAGGGAAAATTCGCTTTTGCTTTTGCATCAGGTATTGCTGCTATTTCATCAGTACTTTTGACTTTCAAATCTGGTGATCATGTCATCTTACCTGATGATGTATATGGCGGTACTTTTCGCCTCACTGAGCAAATTTTGAATCGTTTTAATATTGAATTTACAACCGTAGATACTACCAAGCTCGAACAAATCGTGGGTGCCATTCAATCAAACACAAAATTAATTTATATCGAAACACCATCGAATCCCTGTTTTAAAATTACTGATATCAAAGCTGTTTCTAAAATAGCCGAAAAGCATGAACTACTGGTAGCTGTGGACAACACATTTATGACACCGTTAGGTCAATCACCTTTATTACTTGGCGCTGATATTGTCATTCATAGTGCTACAAAATTTTTAAGTGGACATAGCGATTTAATTGCTGGTGCTGTCATTACTAATAATGAGGCAATTAGTGAAGCTCTTTATTTAATACAAAATGGTACAGGCAATATGTTATCTGCTCAAGATAGCTGGACACTTGCTAAACATTTAAAAACATTTCCAATCAGATTTAAACAATCTGTCGAAAACGCTCAAAAAATCGTGTCATTTTTAATAAAGCAAGATGAAATTTCAGAAGTTTATTATCCGGGACTTACTGCTGATCATTTAGAACAAGCTAAAAATGGCGGTGCCGTTATTGGCTTTCGTTTAGCTGATGAGTCTAAAGCACAACAATTTGTCGATGCACTGACATTACCACTCGTTTCAGTGAGTCTGGGCGGTGTTGAAACGATACTTTCACATCCAGCAACGATGTCACATGCTGCACTACCTGAAGAAGTGAGACAAGAACGTGGTATCACTTTCGGTCTATTCCGATTAAGTGTTGGTCTCGAAGATCCTGATGAACTCATTGCAGACATCAAATACGCATTAAAGGAGGCATTCAATGAGTCAATTCCTCACACAATTGAAAGATAATGTTTTAGTAGCTGATGGCGCTATTGGAACCATTTTATACTCTGAAGGTTTAGACACCTGTCCAGAAGCATATAACCTTAGCCATCCAGATAAAGTTGAACGTATTCATCGTTCATATATCGAAGCTGGTGCTGATGTCATTCAAACCAATACTTATGGTGCAAATTTTGAAAAGTTAAAACGATTCGGTCTCGAAGATAAAGTTAAAGCAATACATCAAGCCGCCGTTCGCATCGCAAAAAAAGCAGCAAATAAAGATACGTATATATTAGGCACAGTTGGTGGGTTTAGAGGTATCAAACAAGAGGATATCAGCTTACAAACTATTCTTTATCATACTGAAATTCAAATAGACACCTTAATTGAAGAAGGCGTTGACGCGCTACTTTTCGAAACATATTACGACCTAGAAGAGCTAACAAATGTCATTTCACGAACGAGAAAGAAATACGACATTCCAATCATTGCTCAATTAACAGCTTCAAACACAAATTACTTAGTTAATGGTCAGGCAATCAATGAAGGATTAAAACAACTCGTTCAATGTGGTGCAAACATCGTGGGACTCAATTGTCATCATGGCCCACACCATATGCAAGAGTCTTTCTCACATATTGAATTACCAGAGCACGCATACTTATCTTGTTATCCAAATGCCAGCTTATTAGACATTGAAAATAGTGAATTTAAGTATAGTGACAATGCACAATATTTCGGTCAAGTTGCTCAAAATCTAATTCGCGAAGGTGTTCGTTTAATTGGTGGTTGCTGTGGTACAACGCCTGAGCACATCAAATTTATTAAAGAATCTATTCAGACACTTAAACCTGTTAATGACAAAAAAGTGATTCCGATACCAACGAAAGCACTTTTCAATCCATCTCAAAATAAAGTTAGACAATCATTAACATCTAAGGTTCAAGAACGTCCAACCGTTATTATCGAATTGGATACACCAAAACATTTAGACACGGATAGATTTTTTGAAAATATCGCTAAACTTGATAAAGCTAATGTAGATGCCGTAACACTAGCCGACAATTCATTAGCGACTGTCCGAATTAGTAACATCGCTGCTGCTAGCTTAATTAAGCAATATTACAATATCGAACCGCTCGTACATATTACATGTCGAGATCGAAACTTAATCGGCTTGCAGTCCCATCTACTTGGATTATCACTTATTGGCGTTAACGAAATATTGGCCATAACTGGTGATCCTTCAAAAGTTGGTCACTTACCAGGTGCAACAAATGTTTATGATGTTAATTCTAAAGGATTAACTGAACTCGCTCTAAGATTTAATCAAGGTATTAATACTGACGGTGATGCGCTGAAGAAACGTACACACTTCAACATCGCTGGCGCCTTTAATCCTAATGTTCGAAAATTAGATGGCGCCGTAAAACGACTAGAGAAAAAGATAGAAAGCGGAATGTCTTATTTTATAACGCAACCCGTGTACAGCAAAGAGAAAATCATTGAAATTTACCATGCCACTAAGCACTTGAACAAACCATTTTTCATAGGCATTATGCCTATCGCAAGTTACAAAAACGCACTCTTTTTGCATAATGAAGTGCCAGGCATCAAGATGTCAGATGAAATTTTACAACAATTTGAAGCAGTTAAAGATGATAAAGCCAAAACACGAGAACTAAGTCTTAAGCTTTCAAAGGATTTAATCGATACTGTTCATGAATATTTTAATGGTTTATACATTATCACACCGTTTCAAAATGTCGAAGATTCATTAGAACTTGCAGCATACTCAAAATCTATTACTGCTCACAAGGAGGCAATATTATGACAACAATTAAAACATCAAACTTAGGATTCCCAAGATTAGGTAGAAAAAGAGAATGGAAAAAAGCCATCGAAAGTTATTGGGCGAAGAAGATTTCTAAAGAAGAATTAGATCAAACATTAACTGATCTACATAAAGAAAATTTATTATTACAAAAGTACTATCATTTAGATAGCATCCCAGTTGGTGATTTCTCTTTGTATGACCATATTCTAGATACGTCATTATTATTCAACATCATCCCAGAACGTTTCCAAGGTAGAACTATCGATGATGATTTATTATTTGATATTGCTCGCGGTAATAAAGACCATGTTGCAAGTGCACTTATAAAATGGTTTAACACTAACTATCATTACATCGTACCTGAATGGAACAATGTTGAGCCTAAAGTGAGTCGCAACGTATTATTAGATCGCTTTAAATATGCCCAATCTTTAAACGTTAACGCTCACCCTGTCATTGTTGGTCCGATTACTTTTGTTAAAGTATCAAAAGGCGGTCACCAAACTTTTGAAGAAAAAGTTAAAACGTTATTACCACTTTATAAAGAAGTGTTTGAATCATTAATTGATGCAGGTGCTGAGTACATTCAAGTTGATGAGCCAATCTTAGTTACAGATGACAGTGAAAGCTATGAAAATATTACACGTGAAGCTTATGACTATTTTGAAAAAGCTGGTATTGCTAAAAAATTAGTCATACAAACATACTTCGAACGTGCACATCTTAAATTCTTAAGTTCTTTACCTGTTGGTGGTTTAGGTTTAGATTTTGTCCATGATAATGGCTATAACCTTAAACAAATTGAAGCAGGAGATTTTGATAAATCAAAAACATTATACGCTGGAATTATTGATGGTCGTAATGTATGGGCAAGTGACATTGAAGTTAAAAAAGTCTTAATCGATAAATTGTTAGCACACACTAATGAGCTTGTCATTCAACCATCATCTTCATTATTACATGTTCCAGTATCTTTAGATGATGAAACATTAGATACAAGTGTTGGCGAAGGCTTAAGCTTTGCAACTGAAAAATTAGACGAATTAGATGCATTGCGTCGCCTATTTAATCAAAACGATAGTGTTAAATATGATAAATTAAAAGCACGTTATGCGCGTTTCCAAAATCAATCATTCAAAAACTTAGATTATGATTTCGAAAGCGTGCGTACTTCAAGACAATCACCATTCGCGCAACGTATTGAACAACAACAAAAACGTTTGAACTTACCGGATTTACCAACAACAACGATTGGATCATTCCCACAAAGCCGAGAAGTTCGAAAATACCGTGCAGATTGGAAAAACAAACGCATTACAGACGAAGCATATGAAACATTCTTAAAAAATGAAATTGCTCGATGGATTAAAATTCAAGAAGATATAGGTTTAGATGTATTAGTTCATGGCGAATTTGAACGTAATGACATGGTTGAGTTCTTTGGAGAAAAATTACAAGGCTTCTTAGTGACTAAATTCGGTTGGGTGCAATCATATGGTTCACGTGCCGTAAAACCACCAATCATTTATGGTGATGTAAAATGGACAGCGCCTTTAACTGTTGATGAAACAGTTTATGCACAAAGCTTAACAGATAAACCAGTTAAAGGTATGTTAACTGGACCTGTAACAATTCTAAACTGGTCATTTGAACGTGTTGATTTACCACGTAAAGTTGTTCAAGATCAAATTGCTTTAGCAATCAACGAAGAAGTATTAGCACTTGAAGCTGCAGGAATCAAAGTTATCCAAGTTGACGAACCTGCATTACGTGAAGGTTTACCATTACGCTCTGAATATCACGAACAATATCTTAAGGATGCTGTATTATCATTTAAACTTGCAACGTCTTCAGTTCGTGATGAAACTCAAATCCATACACATATGTGTTATTCTCAATTCGGTCAAATCATTCATGCTATTCATGATTTAGATGCTGATGTTATTTCAATTGAAACATCTCGTAGCCATGGTGATTTAATTAAAGACTTTGAAGATATTAATTATGATTTAGGTATTGGTCTAGGTGTATATGATATTCATAGTCCACGTATTCCAACAAAAGAAGAAATTACTACAGCAATCAATCGTTCACTACAACAAATCGACCGCTCATTATTCTGGGTAAACCCTGACTGTGGTTTGAAAACAAGAAAAGAAGAAGAAGTCAAAGATGCATTGACTGTACTTGTTAATGCCGTTAGAGCTAAACGCCAAGAATAATCGCAGCATTTATCATATAATAAACTAAAAACGGGTGATTTTATGACACAATATCCTTTATGGCAACAATTAAATACTTTAAAACAAGCAACTTGGGTTGATTTAACGCATACATTTGATCCAGAAATACCACGTTTTAGTGAGTTTGAAAAAGGCGAAGTTTCAACTTTATTCACGGTTAAAGATCATGGTTTCTATGTGCAACGTTGGAATATTGTAACGCAATATGGTACTCACATTGATGCACCAATTCACTTTGTCGAGAATAAACGTTATTTAGAAGACATTGATTTAAAAGAATTGGTATTGCCGTTAATTGTATTAGACTTTTCAACAGAAGTAGTGAATAACAATGATTTCATCGTAACACGTGCGCATATAGAAGCATGGGAAAAAGAGCATGGTACTATTGAACCTGGCACTTTTGTTGCACTTCGTACCGATTGGTCAAAACGTTGGCCTAATATTGAAACGTTTGAAAACAAAGATGCAAACGGACAACAACATGCACCGGGTTGGGGATTAGATGCTTTGAAGTACTTAATTGAAGAACGCCGTGTTGAAGCTATTGGTCATGAAACATTCGATACCGATGCATCTGTGGACGTTGTAAAAAATGGTGATTTAGTTGGCGAACGTTATATTCTTGGTCAGGATAAATACCAAGTCGAGTTATTAACTAATTTAGATCAATTACCAACTCGTGGCGCCATCATTTACGCTATCAGCCCTAAACCAAAAGATGCACCTGGGTTCCCTGTTAGAGCATTTGCAATTAAACCATCAAATGACTAATATTACCCAATAAATCCATAAACAAATAAAAACAGGTTATGCCAACATGTAATCAATACTGTTGTGATAACCTGTTTTCTTATTATTTATATTTTGATACAACTGCAGCGATAGCTTGACCGCCACCAATACACAATGATGTTAAACCAGTTTCAACTTCATCATTCAGTTGATGCAATAATGTCACTAAAACTCTAGCACCAGATGCACCAATAGGGTGTCCTAATGCAATAGCGCCACCTTTAACATTCACCTTTTCAGGAGGTAATTTTAATTCGCGATCTACAGCTAATGATTGTGCTGCAAATGCTTCATTTAATTCAAATACATCAATATCGCTTAATTCTTTTTTACTACGTTTCAAAGCCTTTTCAACAGCGCCAACTGGTGCAATGCCCATAATAGAAGGATCTACACCATGACTTCCAAAGCCATCAAGCACTGCCAATGGTTCGATATTTAATTCTTTAGCTTTGTCTTCTGACATGACTAACATCATCGCAGCACCATCATTGATTCCTGAGGCATTACCTGCTGTAACTGTACCGTCTTTTTTGAAAGCTGGTCTTAAGCGACTTAATTTTTCAACTGATACATTTTCACGTACACCTTCATCCTTAGTGACAACGATTGGTTCACCTTTACGTTGAGGAATCGATACTGGAACTATTTCACTATCAAATTCACCATTTTGCTGTGCACGTACTGCTTTTTGTTGTGAGTTTACAGCAAATGTATCTTGTTCTTCTCTTGAAATACCATATTGCTCTACTAAATTTTCAGCAGTAATACCCATATGATATTGATTAAATACATCTGTTAAACCATCATATACCATGCTATCAACCATTGATT
>NZ_PPQS01000026.1:0-53686 GCF_002902405.1 Staphylococcus schweitzeri | reverse complement strand
GCATTGGTGATTGAGACATATTCTCCATACCGCCAGCTAGCACGATGTCATTTTCACCAGTCACAATAGATTGATATGCTAATTGAATCGACTTTAACCCAGAACCACATACTTTATTCACTGTAAATGCAGTTACTGTCTCTGGTAAGCCACCTTTCATAGCAGCAATTCGTGCTGGATTTTGTCCTTGTCCTGCTTGAAGTACGTTTCCTATAATCACTTCGTCAATCTCACTTGGATTCAAACCCGTCTCTGTAATAATATGTTCTATTAAAGTCGCACCTAAATCATAGGCGGGTACATCTTTGAATGCACCTCCAAAAACGCCAATAGGTGTCCTGTATGCTGCTGCTAATACGACTCTCGTCATGTCATATTCATCTCCTTATGATATATACAATTTTATTACTAATGCGTCTAATGAACCAATACGCCACTAACATCCAATTTACGAAACCAATTGCTACGTATGTTACATTTTCATTCTTGTTATGCATTTAACAAATCATATTATACAATGATGTAATTTGTTTGGGCAATCGGAAACGTAAACGGTTTCACTTTAACATTTCACACTCTTAAATATGCTCTATCATCCTCATCTATAGTACAAAATTATGAATTGATTTACCACAAATTTTCATTATGGTTTAGAGCAATTGCTCTGATTAAATACCTATCAATTATTGAATCACTAATTACTGCCAACTCCGCAATTACTTTCCGACACCTTTTTTCAACTACTACGTCACCAATTATTATTAAAATTCCTCTATTCAGTAGAAAAGATACATAGTATACTTAGAAAATTAATTACACACCTTAAAGGAGTTAAAATTTTATGGTTAATGCGTTAACACCAAAACATTTAGCTGAAAAGCGTGCAGGATTCCATGAGTTGTTCTTTGACTTAATTTTTGTTTATGCGATTCAAAAAATTGCACATGTAATTCTAACAACACAAAATGGTTCCATTTCAGCTGAATTATTTTTCAAATATATCATCATGAGTTTATTCTTATGGTTAATGTGGTCTCATCAAACATTTTTTACCAATCGCTTTGGTCAAGTCACATTCAAAGACGTCTCGTTTATGATGTTTAATATGTTTATCATGGTCTTTTTATCAAATAGTTTATATCCAGACTTTGAAAAAACATTCTTCCCATTCTTCTTATGCGTAGCAATTATGTATTTAAGTATCGGATTACAATATTTATTACATATACGTACGGGTTTAAATTATGGTGATAAACGTACATGTCAAGCTTTTGCTATCGTAGCCTTTATCATTTCATTTTTATCGTTTTTATCATTAGTACTACCTCAAAACATACACTATATTCCTGGATTTTTAGGCGTATTTATTGCTGCGACAGGTCTTATTCCATTCCAAAAATATCTAGTTTTGTCGCCTGTTAATATGATGCATTTAGTAGAACGTTTTTCTTTACTAACAATTATTATCTTTGGTGAAGTACTTGTTGGTTTAGCTTCTTCATCATTCAGTATTAATCATTTTAGTTACATTTATATCTTCCAATTTATGATTTTAATTAGTCTTTTCGGTGTATATTGGATTATTACTGAAAATTATATTAATCATAAATTATCATCTATTGGTTTTCGCTTATCATATACGCATTTATTAATTAATATCGCTTTAGGCGTTATTAATGCTGCAATTGTTTTTAGTAATAACAATAAACTGAATGACTTATTTGAAATTAATATGATGTATGCCAGTGTTTTAGTTTTCTATATTGGATTATGGTTAATCTCGCCTTATTTCCATAACGAATTGACAAATGCAAAGTATATTTCATATTCATTAGCTATACTCGTAATATCATATATCGTCAGCCTTATCTTTAAAGGACACGACCAAGTAATGATTATTTCGGTATCAGTTGCAACCTTCTGCATCATGCTGATTTATTTTAAAAATCAACGTCTACGAAATAAACATGAATAAATAACCTTCACCTCGGTCAATGTATTTGAACTGAAACCAAAAGCATCGCGCTTCACAGTATGCTTTTGAGATAAATATCAGTTGGATACGTGATCGAGTTTTTTTAATATTTCCAAGGAAATCATCTACACTTACTATCAACAAAAGATACACGTAAATAAATTTCAGCAACATACTCAATAATATATACACGTTAATCCTCACTATAAAAGGATGCCATTCCCACACAACCTAATCTTCTAAAAACAAATGATATAGATATGTCACCTCAACCTATCATCCCGCATATCATTCCACAACAACAAAAAGAGCAAATGATAATCGTATTGATTTATCACCTGCTCTAACTATTATTTCACCGCCAATCATCACACTAAGAATGATGATTATAGTTCTTGTTTGTTAAAAATTTTAATAGACAATATATAAGAAACACTTGTTATAACGATACCAATGACCGCATATACTATGACAACTAGCCATCCTTCAGTGCTAATTTTTTCAAATTCTAATGCAGATGCACCACTAACCATACCATATATAAAGAAAAAGACCACAAAAGAAATAAGTAGTAGTATAGATGCAAATATCATAATGACATTTGAGTTTTCAGCGCCAAATTTAAATGTCAATGGGAAAATGATAGAGTATGCCCCTATGATACCAAAACTCATTAAACCTGACATAATACCAATCATCACACTTTGGGTCACAATCGTAGTCACAACTAATCCAATCATTAAACTTGCACCGAATAAGATTAAATAAAAGACAAAGTATGACTTAATATAATCACTACGTTTAACCGGTAAAGTAGATATATAATACATCCATCTTGAGTCTTTTTCATGTTTAATATTATCAGTAATAGGTGTGATTAACATAACCCCAGCCATCGCCGAACTCATCAATGGATTAAATACTGCAAAGTATCCTGCAGCTATGATAGCGACTATAAAATAAATATATGTTTGCTTTCTCGTTGCATAAAAACTACTTAGTAACATACCTTTCATTATACTTCACCTCGCATTATGATTTTCGTAGCGTCATCAATATGTTTTAATGGTTCTACATTTTCAATTTCTGCACAATCTTTAACTAAAATTTGATATTTTCCCTTCGATAATCTAGAAGCAATGATTAAATGCTTAGGAATTTCAACATCTTTATCTTCTGTCGTAACAATTCCATATTGTGCTAAAAGTATATCTTTCTGTTCAGTTAAAATCATTCGTCCATCTTTCATAAACACTAATTTATCCGCTAATTGTTCTATATCTTCAGAAATATGCGATGATATTAAGATGCCTCCACCTTGCGCGACAAAATCTTCTAATAGTTCCATTACTTCTTCTCGTCCAGAAACATCCATACCCGCAGTTGCTTCATCTAAGATCAATAGCTTCACATCATGAGAAAGCGCAATCGTCAAAGCTATCTTCATTCGCATCCCTCTTGAAAAAGTTTTAATTTTAGTTTGTAGTGGCAACTCGAAATATTTGATTAAATCAAAGAATTTTTGACTATTCCAAGTCATATAAATAGATTGAAATACTTTATCAATATCTTTAATAGTCAATTTATTAGGTACTCTCAAATCATCAAACACTACACCTATGTGTTCTTTATATTCGACATCATCCATAGCATGTTCTTCACCAAAAAATGTGATACTACCGTTATCTTTATGTCGATTGCCTACTAGAATATTAATTAATGTCGATTTACCTGAGCCATTTTTCCCAATTAATCCAACTGTCTCATTAGTGGAAATCGTTAATGATGCATCTTGTAATTTAAAATCCGAATCTTTGTATTGTTTGTTCACATGATCTACATTTAACAATGTTGGCATATCTATACTCCTCTTTGTTTAATTTTAATAAAAACGTCTTCTCTTCAATAAATAACTAAAGGCGTTATATATGAAAATAGCGATGATAAGTAGCAAACTAAAACTTTGATTAATTCCTGTAGTAATTGAATAAAAACCAATAAAAACAATTGCTAATATTAATAATGATAAGTTAATTGCATAAGTTTTAAACAGTGCAATTAATTCTATGTGACGTTCACCTTCATCTAACATTTCCAAACGTTTTTCAGTGTAATTCTTATCAGCAAGTTTTGGCATTCTTTCGTCAAATCTCCTATTAAATAGCGTAAATTGTGTATTGAAAATAGCACTAGCAAAAAATGGTATTAAAAAGAATAGTATTCCATTTGCTTCAGCTTGTCCTACCACAAAAATAAGCAACATTAAAAAGGCAATTACTGTCTGTATAATGCTTAATATACTTCCATTTAAAACATAACGATTCGCAAGCAATTCATATTGATCTGTTGCATCGATATCTACCTCTTCATCTACAAGTCGCTTATACTTCAATGCACGTCTTTGATTCATCAAAACAATGGCTTCTACCAATATGATGATAATAGTCACAATAATTGATATTACAACGACATTGTTATAAGTCGCGAACGTCAAATTCTCAATACCAAATCCATCAAAGTTACCTAAAATTCCGCCTATGATACCACCTACAAGTCCACCCAACAAAAGATATCCGATATATCTAAGTATTTTCATGACTCATCCTCCTCAATAATAAAAACAGTTTCCACCGTTTCATTGAAAATATGAGCAATTTTTATTGCCGTTAATACCGATGGCATAAAATTGTTTCGCTCAATTAACGAAATGGTTTGTCTTGATACACCCGCTTGTTTAGCAAGCTGCGTTTGGTTTAAGCCATCTCGTGCTCGTAATTCTTTCAATCGATTACGCACATCGCATCAACTCCTTAATTATACTGTAAATGATATTTGTCTTTTTGACAACTATACTTGTCAAAAAGGCACAAAAAATATCAGTGTCTACCAGTGAATTAAATACTGATTCGAATTTCTCATCATCTACAAGTCATAATTTTTTACTTTCGTTACATCTTGCTTCATAATTAACAACATTCTAATTTTTGTTTGACATACGCATTTTTACTAAATAAAACCATTCAAAGGAGTTTATTATGATATTTACATTAGCTGCAATTCAACGTGCACATCAACAATTTACTGGTGTGGATTTTCCAAAATTATTTAAAGCATTTAAAGATATGGGCATGACCTATAATATCGTCAATATTCAAGACGGCACAGCAACATACGTACATCAATCGGAGGATAATATTGTAACTTCATCTGTTAAAAGTACCACTCCTGTTGCCCAAAAATCTGATAAGTCTATCGTTCAAGACGTCTTAACAAGACATCAACAAGGACAAACAGACTTCGAAACATTTTGTGATGAAATGGCTGAAGCTGGCATCTATAAATGGCATATCGATATTCAAGCTGGTACTTGCACTTATATCGACTTGAAAGAACAAGCTATTATTTCAGAGTTAATCCCTCAATAAAGTGTATTTACGGCAATATTTTAATTTTTTATAAAATATTGTTGATAATCATTATCGTTCGGTATAAAGTAAATACTATATACTACTTATGAGTGAGGTTGATTATCATGATAACTAACACTTTCATTTTAGGCATTACTGGCCCAACAAGTCTTGTCGTCATTAGCATTATCGCTTTAATTATTTTTGGTCCGAAAAAATTACCGCAATTTGGTCGTGCCATTGGATCTACTTTAAAAGAGTTTAAATCAGCAACAGAAGATTTAGATAAAGAGTCTCACGATACACCCAGTAAGGAATCGAAGCAACAACGCGAGCAATAATACTGATGATACATTAATGGTTCACTTTAGCGAACTACGCCATCGGTTAGTAAAAATTTTATTGTCGTTCGTCATTACGGTCATCGTCGTATATATTTCATCTTTTTGGTGGATGACATCATTTATATCGTATATTACCCGTGCACATGTGGCCTTACATGCATTTTCATTCACAGAAATGATCCAAATATACGTGATGATTATATTTTTCATCGCGTTTTGTGTCGTTTCACCAGTCATGTTTTATCAATTGTGGGCATTCATTGCACCTGGATTACATAATAATGAACGTCAATTTATTTATAAATATAGCTTTTTTAGCGTGTTATTATTCTGTGCTGGCGTCGCTTTTGCATTTTATGTTGGCTTTCCAATGATTATTCAATTCGCGTTAAAATTATCATTAACTTTGAACATTTCGCCTGTCATTGGCTTTAAAGCATATTTAATTGAACTCATACGTTGGTTATTCACATTTGGCATTCTATTTCAATTACCAATATTATTTATGGGTCTTGCGAAATTTGGCCTTTTAGATACAAATTCATTGAAACATTATCGTAAGTATATTTATTTTGCTTGCTTTGTGCTGGCGAGTATTATTGCACCACCAGACATAACATTAAATATATTACTCACATTACCACTCATATTGCTCTTCGAGTTCAGTATGTTTATCGTTAAATTAACCAATCGAATTGAATCGACGATAGAGTAATCTATTACGAACTAATACTGTAATAGCCAACTCGAATAGACTAAGCAAAACCGCAACAGCATAATACCGCAATAACCGCAGTACACTAATATCACAACAAAAAAACAGGCACTCGGCCTGTTTTTTATTTTTTAAATTTAAAGATTAAGAAAGCTACTATAATAATATAGGCAACTTGTGCTACCAATGGTTCATAACTAGGATAGAATCCTAACCAATTCATTGTTGGGAATCCTTCAATAACATGTCTCGGCATAGCACCCAATAATTGTAACTTTTGTATACTTACGCCAAGCATTTTGAATCCCATAATAAAAATAAAGATCGACAATACTCTAAATATATAGAAAATAGGTATCAATTTAACAATAAATCTAAATAATAGCGCAAAGATAATTAAAATAACAATGGCTAAAACAATACCTATAATAAAATCTTTTGTAGCTAGTTCACCTATCATCCCCATGTAGAAAATAATAACCTCGACACCTTCACGCAAGACAGATATTAAACCAATCGTCGCTAATAATACTAAATTACCATTGCTAATCGCATTAGCATACATATTTTTAATCATGTCATTCCAACGTTTCGCATTCGAACGTTTGTGCATCCAAACACCAACGACAAACATTAATATTACTGCAACGATGCCTAATCCCGCTTCCATACTTTCACGAATAATACCGCTATTCCCTAGTGTTTCTACGAACGTAATTGCTAGGATGATACTCAATACAAGCCCGGCAATTGCACCACCAATAACACTTGCTGTACCTTTCGTATCTTTCATATTGCGCGTCATGGTAGTAAGTGTCATTACAATTAACAGTACCTCTAATCCTTCACGTAAAAAAATTATCATGACATCGACGAAGCTATAACTGTGACCAACTGTCTCTTTAATTTGATTATTTAAATCTACCAAACCATCTTTTACATGCGCTTTGTTATGTTCGTCTAGTACACTTTGATAATAAGGTATTTTATCTTCAATTTTAGTGTACAGTGCACCGTTTTTCGTTTGAATTTGACCTTCAACATAGGGCCAAATTTCTATAAATCGAGTCAGTGCTGTATCAGCATCCGACAATTGATTGCTGTCGATAGCTTTAATCGCTTTATCTAATTCATCATTTAATTGTGATACATGGTATTGATTGTTTTCAGACGTGTCGCTTTTCTTATCGATATGATCAATATTTGATTTAAAAGTTGTCCAAGCATGTGACACTTTTGCCGTATCTAATGGAGACTTATGAATTGCAATTCTAAGTTGTAGCAATGCTACTTCTATTTGTCCATATTGATTTGCGTCATAATTGTGAATCACCGTTTCATTACTTGTCCATATCTGATTCAAACTATTGTTTAATGATTCTAGTTCTGCTTTATTCTTATCTTTAATGGCTTTTGTCATCGCTGCATCTTTTGCATCGACTTGCTGTTGTAACAATTTAATTTTGGAACCCGCATCCTTACTAGCCAGCTTCTCTTCATAAGCAATTAATGACTTCGTTAATTGAGACAATATGTCTATTTGATCATCATTCGTTTTAGCATCTTCAAGTTTTCTTATGTCTGATTTGACAGTATTTCCTTCACTATTGTCATCTAGCGCTAATTTATCGACAGCACTTACCACTTGCTTAATCGATTTCTCTTTATTTTCTTTTGTCATACTCTTATCCGAAAGTGCAGATTTCGCGTCCGTTATCATACTATATACATCACTAATACGCTGTTGTTCTGCCGCATAACTTTTAAAAACAACAAAACTACCAAGCAATACCGTAGTAATTAGCATTACTAATACTTTAGTCAAATAATGTTTCACCTAGGTATCCTCCCTTACTAACACCTGGCAATACTAAAAATGAAGCAGAACCTATATGTGTAATATATTCATTTAATTTATCGTTACTACCTAAATTATTTTGAATATCTATAAACTGTTTTGTCGCTTTCTGAAAAGAAATAAAAAGTAATCCTGTTTCAAAATTACCCGTACGCTCATCTGTTCCATCTACATAATTAAATGATCTACGCAAAATGGACGTCTTTGCTTCTTTAGCTAATCTTGTATGTGCATCTTGGTCTATAATATACTCGCCGTGACTATCCTTTGCATCTAAATCAATTGCATCAAACTCTTTACCTCCTGTTAACGGCGCTCCACTATGACGTTTACGTCCAAATGTTGCTTCTTGTTCCTCAACTGCAGTACGATCCCATGTTTCAATATGTATTTGGATACGTCGTACAACACAATATGTGCCATTTTTAGCCCATCCATCATCAATAAAAACATAGTCTTTGAATTGACTATTTTTTCTAGGATTAACTGTGCCATCTTTAAAAGCCATTAAATTTCTAGGTGTTTCTTTACCTTTGGCCGATATGAATCCTGACTGTGCCCAACGTACCTTAACGATATCTCTAAATGGACGTACTAAATTATGAACAGCATGAAACGATACTTGTGAGTCATTTGAACAAGCTTGAATCATAATATCCCCATCACGATAGTCATCCACTAATTGATCGTTTGGGAAATGTGGTAAATCTTTAAATGCTTCTGGAATCTTATTAGATAAACCAATTTTCTTCATCATATTTTTACTGATACCAAACGTAATCGTTAATTTACTCGCACCAAGTCCAATAGATTCACCTGTATCTACTGGTGGCATTAATGGATTTTTACTTGCCTTGTCAACAGTATCACCATCCATCATTCGATCAGCCATAACTGTCCATTTTTTAAACATTGCTTTAATCTCATTTCTATCCTTTGATTTCAAATCTAGAGAAACGAAATTACATGTTTTTTGTAAAGGTGTTGTAATGCCAGGTTGTATTTTGCCATAAAATTCATATGCATCTTTTTCTGGATCTTCAGGTGTATCAAACATAGATTTAAAGGACCAAACACTGCCGACACCACTTGCACCAATTGCGACACCCGCGCCACCAATTCCCAACATTTTTAAAAATGTACGTCTTGAAAATTGCGTGTTGTCATTAACTTGTTCGTAATTTGTCATTCTGTAATCACAGCCATTTTACTTAATGGCTCTCCTAAAGCATTTACAGCATCAGCAAATGCTTTGCGGTCATTTTTAGATACTTTTTCAAATGACTCATATCCACCATTCTTATCTTTATATTTGTCTAATAATTTATTCACTTTATCGAAGTTTGTTTGAATATCGTCACTTAATTTTTTATCCTTTTTCTCTAGAATTGGTTTGAATAAGTCATAAATTTTTTGTGCACCTTCAACATTTGCTTTAAAGTCATATAAATCTGTGTGTGAGTATACTTCCTCTTCTCCTGTAATTTTAGATGTAGCAACTTCATTTAACAAATCAACTGAACCCTGCAACATTAATTTCGGCGTAATATCTAACGTGTCTACTTTCGCATGTAATTCTTTTGCATTTTTCAATAATTGTTGTGCATCTTTTTTAGTCATATCATCAATTTTCTTATCTTCATATAAGGCTTTTTCAATTTTATGATAACCTTGCCATTCTTTTTCCTTTTTCTCTTCCTTCATATCCGCAAGACGAGCATCAATTTTAGGATCTAAATCTCCAAATGCCTCTGCGACTGGCTCTGAACGTTCATAATACATACGCACTTTAGGATATATTTCTTTTGCTTGAGCCATATCATTATTTTCAATCGCTTTAACAAATTTCTCTGTTCCTTTTAAAAATTCATTTAACTGCTCATCAGTATATTTATCATATGCTTTTGTTGCTTGTTTTAATTCTGCTTTAATACCGTCATCTTTTTTCGATGTCTTTGAAGCATCCTTTTTACTATCGTCGTTCCCACATGCAGCAATTAATAATGTTGACGCTAATAATAGCGTTGTTAACTTTTTCATTTTGACACCTCATTATAGAAATTCTATTATCCCCATAGACATGTCCTCATCCGCACTATCCTACATTCCCTACACTGCAAAATAACACGCTGTTCTTAAAATAATTATTTTAAGGGTACTTCCATGAACATTATCTAGATGATAATAATTATCAAAATCATTATATTGCCATAAAATAATACTGTCAACAACCTTTTTTATTTAAAAATAAATAAAAAAGCAATGCTTATAAATATAAGTCAACACTCCTTTATCAGATTCACTTATCATCTTTGATTGTATTCTGATTTTAATAAACTATAGACGTAACTCGATGAATAAAAACCATTTAATAATTCGTTGTCACGTAACATACCTTCTTTAGTAAAACCCAACCGTTCGGGGATGGCTTGGCTTTTTTCATTATTAACTGCGGCACTTATTTCAATTCGATTTAAGCCAACCTCTTCGAAGCAATACTTTATCAATGCCTCAACAGCTTGTGTCATAATCCCTTGACCCTCAAATTGTTTATCTAAATAATAGCCTAATGACGTTTTTCTGTGCATATGATTAATTTCATGTAAACCGATTACACCCGCAAGTGTTCCTTCATACCAAATACCACACTGAAACCCATTACCATCCGCAAATTGCAAAAGTCCTCTTTTAATAAACGAACGCGTATCTGATGGCTGCTTAGTTGCATCTACCCAAGGTAACCATTCTCTAAGTGAATCTCTTGAACGATTGACTAAATTGAAAAGTGCTTCTGTGTCATGGGCTTCTAAAATTTTTAATGTTATTTGTTCATTCACTTTCATTCCAAACATACCATCACATCTCCATTCATTTTTCATATAATTCTGTAAATTATTACTATAATAACATACCAATATTACACTTTGTATATTAAATTTACTTTTCGGCGACTAAAAGCGTGGGACAGAGATGATAAAGGAAGTGGAACTTTGATTGATGCATAAGATCCTATCACACAACTTAAATTAAATACCACTTTATTAATCATTAGAAATTTATATTTAAAAACACGACAAAACAGTGCTAAAATGCTATTAAAGGAGGCATAGCTCATGGCATCATTGAAAAACAAGTACTTTATGATTGGACTATCATTGACTTTTATAGTCGCATTATTTAGTTTTTTAGCAGCTAAATTGCCAATATTAGATAAAGTTGGTGCACTAACTATCGCGATATTAATCGCTATTCTATATCGGCATTTCAGAGGATATCCTGAAAAATATAGCTCAGGTATTACTTTTTCATCCAAATATTTATTAAGATTTGCAATCATCCTATATGGACTTAAACTCAATATATTCGACATTATCGGTCAAGGTAGCAAACTATTGGCCATCGATGTAGGTGTCGTTATTTTTAGTATTATAATGATGCTCTTTGTCAACAAACTGTTGCATGGTGACAAAAACATCGCATTATTACTAGGTGTAGGTACAGGTGTATGTGGTGCTGCCGCTATTGCCGCAGTCGCTCCAATATTCAAATCACGTGAAAAGGATACAGCTATTAGTATCGGTATCATCGCATTGATTGGTACGATATTTTCACTTATATATACAGCAATTTACGCTATCTTCTCAATGACAACAAATGTCTATGGCGCTTGGTCTGGCGTTAGTCTTCATGAAATTGCGCATGTTGTCTTAGCTGGTGGTTTTGGTGGTAGTGATGCACTTAAAATTGCACTTCTTGGTAAACTTGGTAGAGTATTCTTACTGATTCCATTAACCATCGTACTTATTTTAATTATGCGTTTCCGTTCATTAGAATCATCTAGCAAGGGTCGAATAAGCATTCCATACTTTTTAATTGGATTTGTCATTATGGCCTTAGTGAATACATATGTAACTATTCCGTCAGCATTGCTAAATATTTTAAATACTGTATCAACAATTTGCTTATTAATGGCCATGGTTGCGTTAGGGTTAAATGTTGCATTTAAAGATCTTAAAAATCGCGCACTTAAACCGCTTATGACAATCATTATTACCTCAATATGCTTGTCATCACTTGCCTTTATCGTCGTTCATTGGCTATATAGTTAATATGAAAAGACGCTCAAACACTTACAAATTTAGTGTGACGAGCGTCTTATTTTTATACTTTAAAAGTCGTATTGGTTGTTTTCTTCTTCAAGCACTTGTTGTTGTACTTTAGCAGTTCGCATTGTGGATTGTGCTAACTCTTTTAAACGAAATACGACATCATCATTGATGATTTGTTGATTTGAAAAGTCTTTCTCTTCAATAAATACATACGTTTGCATCGTGTATGCTTTCATGTAACTCAGTATTGGCTTTAAATGCATCTCAGGAATCAAAAAATGTTTGCTTGAACCAGCTGTCGCTACAAGTCCTATTACTTTGTCACGAAATGCATTGACTGGAAGTAGATCAAACACATTTTTCAAAGCACCAGGGATGGAAGCTTGAAAAATTGGAAAACCAATAAAAATCACATCAGCCTGCATTAACGACGTCGTTAATTTATATACATCTCCTGTAGTATCTAGATAATTCTTTCCAACGCTAAATTCTAATTCAAGATCTCGTAAATCCATCAACTCTATTTGATGTCCCTCATTGTTAGCTTCTAATTCATTTTTTAAATCATCCATAGCAATTCTCGTTTTAGAACCTACTGTCGAACCTGACAATAATACAATATTCATGATGACTCCCCTCCTATTTTGATAAATATTTTTTAATCGCAGGTATAATTTCGTTGCCAATTAACTCAATATTCTTCATAACATTTTCAAATGGTACACCACCAAAATCAAGCTGTGCCATAAAGCGTTGATGACCATACAATTCGTGTTGATACAATATTTTTTCAATAATTTGTTGTGGACTTCCAACCATTAGAGCTTCTCGATAATCTGACGAATTAGCAAATTGCTGTTTTGGATACCCAACGCCACGAATAAATGACATCCCTGTATTCAAGTGTGGATAAAATTCCCTCATAGCATCTTGTGTTGTTTCAGCTGTGTAAAATAAACTCGCTGTACTTACTGGTAAGGACTCAGGAGAAGCATCGAAACCTACTTCAGTTGCTGCTTGACGATACGCATCTATAGAACCTTTAAAGTTCATTGCCGGACCTCCAAGAGTTGTAATCATCATTGGTACACCTTGTTTTCCCGCTTTGATAGCACTTGCAGGTGGACCACCAACAGCACGCCATATTGGCAATGTATTATCGATTGGTCTTGGGAATATTTTCATATTTCTAAGTTCTGGACGATATTTTCCAGACCAAGTAATACGCTCAGTTTTATTTAACTCTAAAAGTAAACCTAATTTTTCTTCAAACAATTCATCATAGTCTTTTAAATCATAGCCAAACAAGTCAAAAATACCTGTTCTGGATGCTCTGCCAGCTACAATTTCGGCTCTACCATGAGAAATCAAATCTAATGTCGCGAAGTCTTCAAATACTCTTACTGGATCTGTTGCACTAATAATCGTTGAAGAACTTGAAACTTTAATATTCTTTGTCGCTTGGGCAATTGCACCTAACACAACCGTATGTGCCTGTGTTGTAAAATGCTCCTGATGACTTTCACCAACTGCAAAAACATCAATACCCGCATCATCTGCTAATTTACTTGCTTCAATAATTTCATTAATACGTTGTTCATAACTTACTTTTTCACCTTTAAATGGATTCAATAAATGATCACCTAAAGAATACAAACCAAACTCAAGAGGCGTATTTTTATTCATTTCTAATTTTGCCATTAGACATTCTCCTTTATATTTCGTGTAACTTACTTTCAATTTGTTCACGTTCTGCTTCTAAAAAGTCAGGTAAGTTCAATTGACTTCCTAATTGTTCAACAGGTGTATCTATAGTGAATCCAGGTTCTTCAGTCGCAAATTCATACATAATTGAATTATGGCGATAGTATAAAGATTTAAAGAAATAGCGATCAATAATACCTGAGTTACTTTGTGCTTGTTGTTGTAATTTCTTGTAAATTGCATCTAAGTCACTCATTTGTGGAGTATTAACTGCAATATGATGGATATAACCTCGTCCAGGTCTTTCACGTTGTCCCTGTTGCTCAATAACTACAAAATCTGAATATAAACCTTGTGGTGCTAATGTCAGAACATCGAATGATTCATTGTCTCTTTTGCGATAACCTAAGACATTTTCCAAAAATTCTACCGTACGCGCTGTATTTCTAACTCTTAATTCTACTGGTCCTATTCCTAAAATTTGATATGCTTGAGGTATCTCACTATAAGCGTTATGTTGCCATTGATGTGGTACTTCAAAACTATCATTAACAAGCAGTATGATTTCTAAGTCGTCTTCATCTTTAAAGACAACACCTTCTTGTCCAAGATAGTACAAACGTTCAGACTTAATACCATTATTATTAAGGCGTTTTTCAAAATAATGAAGTGCCGCTTGATTTGGTACTAATAATGAAAATCGATAAATCGTTTCAGTTCCTGGCTGCTTATGACCCGCATTAGGAATTTCAAAAAAGCTTAAAATTGTTCCAGCTGTACCTACTTCATCCCCATAAAACAAATGGTACATTGAAGTATTGTCTTGATTTACCGATTTTTCAACTAATCGTAATCCAAGTACATTTGTGTAAAAATTCTTATTTCGTTTTGCATCTTTTGTATACATGGATATGTGATGATGTCCTACTATAGTCATACTATCCCTCCTATTAGTATAAATTTTATACCACAATCCATAAAAAAGATAGTTTTTTGCCATTCACCTCATTAATACATCTTCAAACTTACTTTTCACTGGTATCATCTCAGAATTTATTTATGTACTCATTCAAAATAATTGTATAATTATAACTTTAAGCTAAACAACAAATTGTATTTTAAAATTTATTTAAATCAATATTCTACTTATTCTCCACTATTTTAAAAAGGTTATTGACAACGCTTTCATACATGTCTAATATTAATTTATCTCATAAAATGCATATAAATACATATTAAGGAGGATTTTATGAATTTTCTTAAACCTGCAAAGCATATTAAACCTTTGCCAGAAAATCAGATAGATGATACCTATAAACGATTACGTCTCCAAGTATTTCTTGGGATTTTCATCGGTTATGCAGGATACTATCTGTTACGTAAAAACTTTTCACTAGCTATGCCAGCATTACAAGAGCAAGGCTTTTCAAAAGCAGAACTTGGATTTGCATTATCTGCAGTTTCCATCGCATATGGATTTAGTAAGTTCTTTATGGGTACTGTGAGTGATCGGAGTAATGCACGTATTTTCTTAGTTCTTGGATTAGCTCTAACAGCTATTGTCAATTTATTAATGGGGTTTGTCCCGTTCTTTACATCTAGTATCGGTATTATATTTGTTCTACTATTCTTAAATGGCTGGTTTCAAGGTATGGGCTGGCCTCCTTCGGGACGTGTACTCGTTCACTGGTTTAGTGTGAGCGAACGTGGAAGTAAGACTGCCCTTTGGAACGTTGCACATAATGTTGGTGGCGGTATTATGGCACCTATTGCTGCTTGGGGTATTACAACAACAGCATTTATCAACTTTGGTTATTTAAAAGGTTTCGAAGGTGTATTCATTTACCCTGCACTCTTAGCACTTATTATCGCCGCAATTTCATACGTATTGATTAGAGACACACCTCAATCTCAAGGTTTACCTCCAATCGAAATTTATAAAAATGACTTTGCTACAAGCGATAAGAAAACATTAGAAACAGAATTAACTACAAAAGAAATTTTATTTAAATATGTACTGAATAATAAATGGGTATGGGCAATTGCCTTTGCAAATATCTTTGTTTATTTCGTACGTTATGGTGTACTTGACTGGGCGCCAGTCTATTTAAGTGAACAAAAACATTTCGACTTAAAAGCATCAGGTTGGGCATACTTCTTATACGAATGGGCTGGAATTCCTGGTACATTATTATGTGGTTACATTTCTGATAAATTATTCAAAGGTCGTCGTGGACCTGCAGGTTTCTTCTTTATGTTAGGTGTCACAGTATTTGTATTAATTTATTGGTTAAATCCTCCAGGTAATGCTTGGTTAGACAATGTCTCATTAATTGCCATTGGTTTCTTAATATATGGGCCAGTTATGTTAATTGGTTTGCAAGCATTAGACTATGTACCTAAAAAAGCAGCTGGCACAGCAGCTGGATTAACAGGATTATTTGGTTATCTGTTTGGTGCTGTAATGGCCAACATTGTCTTAGGTGCAGTGGTTGACAAATTCGGCTGGGATGTCGGTTTTATCTTATTAACAGCAATCAGTGTATTTGCAATGCTAAGCTTTATTCTAACTTGGAATAAAGTAGGACAAGAAACCGTTCATCATTAAAGCACATAAAAATAAAAGTCATATGGTTCACACTATCGAAAGATGAGATATTCATCTTATATTAGTGATGCCATATGACTTTTTATTAGTATTCAAAAAAATATTTACATTGCCACTTTTTTGTTTGTTCTGCCGTTTTATTTAAATGTTCACACCATCTAGGATAAACTCTAAAGGCCATTTTACCTTTCTGTTCAGAAGATGATAAAATACCTTTTTCTTTCAATAATTTTCTAGGAAATAAGAAGTACCCATTTAGTTCTTCATCAATAACTATGATTATTAAGTAATCTGTAAATGTATCTATTGAATATGGTTGATTGCGATTGTTCTCGTCTTTTGTCCAACATGTTACAAAATAACCTGCTTTAGTTGGTGTCTTTTTTGCTAACCTGCTTTTATATGTCTTTCCATTTAAACTAAAAGTTAGCGCTTCGTAATCTTGATTATATTGTTCATCAACTATATCTATGCCTTCTGTTTTCTTACTAAAAATACATTTCAACTGCGTTATAGATTTATACATATATTGGACTCACTTTTTTCATAATCGTATCATACTTTTGATTTTGATTCGAAAAATAAAATACACTTCGGACAAAATATACCCTGCCAGAAGTGTACGAAATAATTAACCTTCTATTAATTCAGATTTATCAACAGTTAAACGGTCACGTAATAAATAGACAATTAACATTGCTGCTAAGGCACAAAGTGACTCAGCAATTAAAAATGACCAAATGACGCCTGCTAATCCGAATAAACTATTCATAATAAATAGTACTGGGATGATAACCACGCCTTGTAAAATAGCCATAATTGTAGCTCCACGACCTTGTCCAGTTGCTTGAAGCATACCAGTAAATAAGAAACCTATACCATTCAATAATAATGATGTCATTGTTACTTTTAGAATAAATGTAGCCAATTCAACAATGGCTTGATCCGTAGTAAATAATCCTACCATATGATGTCCAATTGTAAATACAGCAATCATACAAATGACAAAAATAACGCCAATAGACATGATAACTGCTTTGACAACATCTTTCATACGCCCTTTATTTGCCATAAAGTTATATGCAATTAACGGTACAACGCCTTCACATAATCCCATGATAATCAATTCCGGAAATTGTACAAGTCTAAATGAGATACCATAACTGGCGATTGCATAGTTTCCATAATGTGCTAAAAATAAATTTAAAACTAATCCTGTGAATCCCATTAAGATACTCATTAAAAATGCAGGGATACCTATTTTAAAGATTTCAGAAAGCATTTCTTTATTAGGTTTCGCAAGTTTCATATTAACTGACACGACGTCACTATTTTTCATAAAATAAACAATAAAGAACAGAGCAGCAGCAACATTACTGATTGTAGTACCCAAAGCTGCACCAACAACGTTTAAATCAAAACCAAAGATTAATATTGGATCTAAAATAATATTTAATCCTACACTAGCTAACATACCAATCATAGAAATCATTGGTGCGCCAATCGCACGCGCAAATTGCTCTAATATGAAGAATAAAATTACAAATGGCGCACTTAAAAACATTACTTTCAAATAATTACTTGTTAAGGCCAACGTTTCACCTCTCGCACCTAGAATCGTTGCGATTTGATCACTGAAAGGTAATGTAACTAAAATAACGATAATTCCTAGTGCAATACCACCATAAATTGAAAAGCTACTAACAAATTTACTCTTACTATAGTCTTTTGCACCTAATAAACGTGAAATATAAGTTCCTGCACCAACACCAAATAAATTACCTAATCCCATTAAGATGGCAAACACTGGTAAGGTCAGTGAAATAGCGGAGATCATATGACTGTCTCCTAAAAATCCTATAAAGTAAATATTTAAAATACCATAAACAACACTTAATAAAGTTCCTATCATCATTGGCAATGAGAAATGCATCATCGCTTTAAATACTGGTGATTTCTCAAAATAATATAATTGTTCGTCTTTCATTGTTCAATACTCCTTGTCTTTTTCAATAATTAGCTCACTAATAATTAGATATCTAACTATAGCATTAAAGATAAAGTGACTGATTTCTACCAGTCACGCTTACCATTTATTGTAAACTAGATAACATTTTCGTTAAGATTTCTTTCATTTGTTTATTTTCTTCTTCAGATAGCTGTGATACAAGCGTTTGTTCCATCTCATCAAATATCGAAGTGAATGCTTCTACAAGCTTAATGCCAGAGGTAGTCAGTCCTATATTTTTTCTTCGTGTATCTTGTGCATCTACATAGCGATAAATCAGTTTTTTTCTTTCAAGATTCTTCAATAAATTACTCACAGTTGGACCTGTTCGTTGCAATGCTTTAGCAATATCATTTTGTGTTAGTCCATCTTGTTGATGTGCATAAAGATAACCTAACGTGTGACCTTGTTCATTTGTTATATCAAATTGCTCTAATTTCTGATCCGCCTTTTGTTTCATTTCATGACTAATCATTCTGAATAAATACGAATAAGTGAATTCCATTTATTGCACCACCGTTTCGTTAGATGTCTAACTAAATATACTGCGACTACTTCATGAAGTCAACAATAATTCCGAAATTATTTTGAATATTTCTATGAAACCTTGCATTATAACATTTTGATATGCAATTTTTCGGATTAAAATATGAAAGAGATTGCATATCTACATTCTAAAGTAATCGCTTACAATTAAAACTAGGAGGACAATACGTTGTTAAGTCATAGACAAATTGAAATTTTGCATCTTTTAGTTCAAGAACAAACATTTATTCCAATCAATCATCTTGCTGAGCAACTCAATGTATCACCTCGTACAATTCAATACGACCTAGCTGATATTGAACTATATGCCGAAACTTATCATTACAAAGTCAGTCGTAATAAAGCAGAAGGTATTAAAGTAACAACTGAACACATGACACTTTTAAATGAATTAGAGGTCAATCTTACGAGTCAAATTCATTTTTCAAAAGATGAGCGGCTCACGCATATCGCTTTAAAGTTATTCGAAACAACTAATCCCGTTTCAACAAAGCAACTTGCGCAAGATGTTAATGTTTCGCGTCGGACAATTGCAGATGATATTAAGATGATTCAAGCTCAACTAGACCAATACCATTTAAAGTTAAATTATGTCCACAATAAAGGATTCAATGTTATTGGCGAAGAAAATCATTATCGTAAAGCGTATGCACACTTTATACATCAATATATGAAACAAGCAGCACCTTTTATAGAGGCAGATATCTTTAATTCACAATCAATCGCATTGGTTCGCCGTGCCATTATTACGACATTAAATAGTGAGAATTATCATTTAGTTCAGTCGGCTATTGATGGCTTAATCTATCATATACTCATTGCCATTCAGCGCCTAAATGAAAATTTTTCGTTCGATATACCTATAAATGAAATTGATAAATGGCGACATACTAATCAGTATGCTATTGCTTCAAAAATGATAAAAAACTTAGAACACAGTTGTAATGTCACATTTCCAGAGTCTGAAATTATCTTTATCACGTTACATTTACTAGGTTCTAAAATGACCGAGCATACAGCATCTTCAAATGCCTTTGATCAACATGATTTGTCGCAAAATATACATGAATTGATCACTTGTGTTAGCCAAGAATTGGGCATTGATATGTCAAAAGACAACAAGTTACATACCAGCCTGATCACACATATCAAACCAGCCATACATCGCATTAAATACGATATGCTACAACCTAATCCTTTGAGGCAAGAAGTTATGCGTCGCTATCCTCAAATCATTGAAGCCGTTAGCAAGCATATTAGCCCAATTGAACAAGATGCTGCTATTCGCTTCAACGAAGATGAATTAACATACATTACAATTCACTTCGCATCAAGTATAGAGCGTGTTGCAACACATAAACAATCAATGATTAAGGTTGTCTTACTATGTGGTTCTGGTATAGGCACGTCGCAACTTTTAAAATCAAAACTAAATCACCTGTATCCAGAGTTTCACATTTGGGATGCCTACTCTATTTATCAATTGGAAGAAAATAGGTTATTGCAAGATAACATTGATTATGTCATTTCAACAGTACCCTGTGATATTTCAGCTGTACCAGTTATTCATGTCGATCCATTTATCAATCAGCAATCTCGTCAAAAATTGAATCAAATCATTAATGACGCAAGAGAACAACAAGTCATGAAACTGGCAACTGATGGCAAGTCACTTGCAGATTTATTGCCTGAACATCGCATCATTATAAATAAACAACCATCATCAATTGAATCCGCAATTACAGTGGCTGTGCAACCTTTAATCAATGATGGCATTGTCGATTCAAATTATACATCTGCAATTTTAAAACAATTAGAACAATTCGGGTCATATATGGTCATTAGTCCACATATTGCACTTATCCACGCTGGTACTGATTATGTACAGAATGGTGTAGGTTTCGCACTAACTTATTTCACTGAAGGGATTATTTTTGGTAGTAAAGCTAACGATCCCGTTCACCTTGTCATTACATTAGCAACGGACCACCCCAATGCACATTTAAAGGCATTGGGACAGTTAAGTGAACTATTAAGTAACGAATTATCTCGACAAGATTTCTTAGATGGGAATATTTTTAAAATTAAACAACACATCTTTGTAACTAAGACAAAGGAGGTTTAACATCGTGGCATTAGACATTTTGTCCACAACACGCATCATTGTAAAAGAGAAAGTACATGATTGGACTGAAGCTATAACTGTAGCTTCTCAGCCATTACTACAAGAACAAGTCATTGAACAAGGCTATGTTGAAGCAATGATTCAAAGCGTTAATGAACTAGGACCTTATATCGTTATCGCACCTGAAATTGCTATTGCACATGCAAGACCGAACAATGACGTACATCAAGTTGGTTTAAGTCTATTAAAGTTGAATCAACATGTGGCATTCTGTGATGAAGATCACTACGCATCACTCATTTTTGTATTGAGTGCCATCGACAATCATTCACACTTATCAGTATTACAAAATTTAGCAACCGTACTGGGAGATAATCAAACAGTCCAACAATTATTAACTGCAACAAACGCACAAGACATTAAAAACATTTTAAAGGAGCATGATTAATATGAAAATTTTAGTAGTATGTGGCCACGGTTTAGGAAGTAGTTTTATGGTAGAAATGAACGCACAAGAAGCACTTAGACAACTTAATGCGCCATCTGACATAGAAGTTGAACATAGTGACATTATGACAGCAAGCCCAGAAATGGCTGACTTGTTTATTTGTGGTAGAGATTTAGCTGAAAATGCCGAACGTCTAGGGGATGTCTTAGTTCTTGATAACATTTTAGACAAAGCAGAATTACAACAAAAGCTCGAAGAAAAATTACAACAACTTAATATGATTTAAAGGAGGTACGACCTATGCAAGCAATCCTTAATTTTATAGTCGATATTTTAAGTCAGCCAGCCATTCTTGTCGCACTGATCGCCTTTATTGGTTTAATCGTTCAGAAAAAACCTGCAGCAACGATTACTTCAGGTACAATTAAAACGATATTAGGCTTCTTAATTTTAAGTGCAGGTGCTGATGTAGTCGTTCGATCTCTTGAGCCATTCGGCAAAATATTTCAACATGCATTCGGCGTTCAAGGCATTGTACCTAACAACGAAGCTATCGTCTCACTAGCTTTAAAAGATTTTGGAACAACAGCCGCACTAATCATGGTCTGTGGCATGATCGTTAATATTTTAATTGCCCGCTTCACTAATTTAAAATATATCTTTTTAACAGGTCATCATACATTTTACATGGCAGCATTTTTAGCAATCATTTTAACAGTCAGTCACATTAAAGGATGGCTAACGATTGTTATCGGTGCAATCGTATTAGGATTAATCATGGCAGTCTTACCTGCATTACTCCAACCTACGATGCGAAAAATCACTGGCAATGATCAAGTAGCATTGGGACATTTTGGTTCTGTCAGTTACTTTGCTGCAGGTGCAATAGGTCAATTATTCAAAGGAAAGTCTAAATCAACAGAAGATATTAAATTTCCAAAAGGCTTAAGCTTTTTAAGAGAAAGTACAATTAGTATTTCTATTACAATGGCATTACTTTATTTCATTGCATGTTTATTTGCAGGCGTCAGTTATGTACATCAATCGATTAGTAACGGGCAAAACTTTATTGTCTTTTCATTAATTCAAGGTGTCACATTTGCTGCTGGTGTATTTATCATTTTAACAGGTGTGCGCTTAATCTTAGCTGAAATCGTTCCGGCATTTAAAGGAATCTCTGAAAAACTTGTGCCAAATTCTAAGCCTGCATTAGACTGCCCTATTGTGTTCCCTTATGCACAAAACGCTGTGTTAATTGGGTTCTTTGTCAGCTTTATTACAGGTGTCATCGGTATGTTTATCTTATTCTTATTTGGTGGCGTCGTTATTTTACCTGGCGTAGTTGCACACTTCTTCTTAGGTGCAACGGCTGCTGTGTTCGGTAATGCAAGAGGTGGTATTAAAGGGGCTGTCGCAGGTGCTGCACTTAATGGTATCCTGATTACGTTCTTACCATTATTATTCTTACCATTTTTAGGTGATCTAGGTGGTGCCGCAACAACATTCTCCGATACAGACTTCTTAGCTGTCGGCATTGTATTCGGTAACGCAGTAAAATATATGGGATTATTCGGTGCAATTCTATTTATTATTATCGTTGGTGTGATAGCTATTTTATTAAAAGGCCGTCAAAAAGCACAACAATAATATATAAACAAAAACACCGTCACAAGTTGAGTGTACTTTCCTTCTATCATAAGGTAGACCACTTACTTATGGACGGTGTTTTTGTATTATATTAAATGATATTCAACGAGGGTGTGACATTAATACCTAAACAATATTAACTTAAAATCATATCTACCAATGCTTCAGCTGTAACATTTCCAAAATAATACACGATGTCTAACTGCTTTAACTGATGCGTTAAATCTTCTCTTGTCATTTTTGTTCCTTGTAACGCTTGTTCCACATCTTTCATATCACCTTGTCCAAAGAAATCACCAAAAATTCTACAATCTGCAATACGATTTTGTTCAACAGAAATGGTAATATCTACAGTACCTGATGATAATCTTTCACTTCGATTGTAATCATATTTAGGCGACTTACCATAATTCCAATCCCAATTTTTATACTTTTTATCAGCTAATTCATCAATTGCTTCCCAATCTGCATCCGTTAATTCATATCGTTTCGCCTCATTAATGTCATTGATTCCCAAAACTTGTATTACCATTAAATTTTTGAATTCTTCAATTGTTATATCACGATACGTTTCATCAAGCGCTTCTCGAAGATGACCAACGCGTGCTCGTACAGATTTAATACCTTTCGATGCAATCTTTTTGCGATTAGGCTTTAACACTTTATCCATTGCTTCATAGTTAACATCAAGCAATAACGAATAACCACCATAAATACGATTGTTCATTAATGTCATTGCGGCTCCTGACACTTTTTTGCCGTTCAATGTTAAATCATTTCTGCCACTCTGTATCACATCTGTTGCCCCTAATGTATGTAATGCCTTTATTGCTGGTTGATAAAATCGTTGGAAATCACCATAAATCGTTGTGTCTTGTTCCAAAATACAACACATATTAACGGCACCTTTATCAACATATACAGCACCACCTCCAGTATCTCTACGAACTACTTGAATATGGTGTTCATCTATATAATCTTGATTCACTTCGATTGCCGTATTTTGAAAACGACCAATTTCCACTTTTGGTTCACAATAATAAGGGAATAAAATATCTTCGCCTAAAAAGATATTCTGGTTAACATAAACTTGCATGGCGAGTACAATCGCACCATCAGTAATATATTCACCATTTCTAATCGGTTCTATTAAGTACATCTTCTGTCTCTCCAATGTTGTTATTTTTTCGTTGTGCTGCTGTTCCGGAGTGCTGTTGTAATCAAGCTAGAAATGTCATCAGTTAAATGTATGGTACGTTCTTGAATTGAATTCGGAATTCGATATGCTTTTTTATTCATCGTCATATAAAGTGCATTTTCATTTTTACGTGTCATACGCTGAAAAGGATGCTTCACAAATTGTGGTGTAGTATAACCTATCCCTATTTCTAAATACAACACTTTATCATCTTGATGTTGCTCTAAAAAAGTATTATAACGTTGTAGTTGCGCATGAAAATCAGCATCTTCAACCATACCAACTTCTGCTTTACGTTTATTCACTTCCATGGGCGCATCACATTTTGGACATCTCGGAATCATTTCCCAAGGTATAAGCATATCTTGTTGCACAACAACCATTTCACGTATTAATTCATCATTGCGATACGTTTGAGCATGACAATGCTGACTACACTGTTGCAGTATATACTCCCCCTGTATATGAAATACATGAGTCATATCATAATCAGCAACATCGAATGCATTATCTGCATTCGTAGTTATAATGTGGTACTGTTTACCTTCCATTAAGGATTTTAATGCGAGATAAGACTGACCTACAGGTTGATCTAAATAGTTTAATTTAATAAAGCGACTCTCAAATGCCCAATACTCTTGCCAACTGCCATAAGGATGTAAACTCGCTTGCAACATATCAAAGAATCGATATTTTTCAATAAAATCTGGGAAGTTTTCCGTAAAACGCTCTCCTACATATGTAAATCCGTCAGATGCAGACATTCCTGCACCAATTCCAATCACTATCGCATCTGCTTCGTCAATCGCAGTACGCAATACTTCAGCCTGCTTTGTCTTTTCATCCATTAAAAGAGACATTGCATTCCATTTATTACTCTGCGTCACGGTTAAATGCCTCCTTATACAGTTGTAAATCCTTATCTGTAAATACATTAAACACGACTTTCAATGTTGAATTTGTCTCTTTGAGATATCTTGCTACTGTTCGAATAGCAATTTCTGCTGCTTCATCTTGAGGAAAAGCAAATACACCTGTAGATATACAGCAAAAAGCGACATGATTTAAACTATGTTGATCAGCAAGCTTAAGACAGCTAAGATAACATTTTGCTAATAGTTCCTGATTCATTTTCGAAACAGGTAAATGTCGTATTTGTGGACCAACTGTATGAATAATATACTTTGCTGGCAAATTATATCCACATGTCATTTTGGCTTTACCTACACCTTCATTACGTCCCTGCTGGCGAATGATATTTGCACAATCTAATCGAACTTGAACACCAGCTTTTGTGTGAATCATATTATCAATGCAGTCATGATTGGCTTGCATACATCCTAGAAAACGACTATTTGCAGCATTGACAATAGCATCAATTTTTAACGTCGTGATATCACCTTGCCAAACAAAGATATTGTCACCTTTTATCGGCTTCAAATCATTCACACTAATAACATGTTGACGATTCAAATCACTTAACAGAGCATCTTGAACAGCTAAATATTCATCACTTACAGGTAAAGCAGGTCTTACATTTGCTAAGCCTCGATATAATTCCCACAAATCTTCAAATGATGATGGCATCTCTAATTCATCATCGTCATTTCGTTCTCGCCACATATCTTTGATTAAATATTCAAGTCTTGCTTTATTTGATTTTAACGTTTCCATTTAAGCCTCCGGTAATGCTTGGAACGCTTCTTTATCGACATCATCCAATTTAAACAACCAATTTTCCTCTGGTTTTTCAGAATTTAAAATAGTTGGTTCTTCTTCCGCTCTTGTATTACGTTCAACAATTGTTCCTGACAATGGCGTTTGCACATCAATGACCGTTTTCGATGCTTCGATACTCACAATTTCGTCATCCACTTTAACTTCATCTGAACTCACGAATTCAACATAACCTACTGTCCCAATGTCATCTTGCAGTTCAGGTGTCATACTAAACACATACAAATCTCCTACCTTTTCTACCCATAAATAATTGGCTAACTTTCTCATCTTATCCTCATCCTTTCTCTTCTATTAAAAATGTTACAAATAGATTTCTGCGAGTAATTCTAATGTTTTACAACGCTGTTCTATGCCAGGAATAAGCGGTGCTACTAACACCTCATCAACCTCAAACGTAGCAATAAAATCATCTAACTGTGTTTTAACTTGTTCTTGTGTCCCTGCAATCATGCGTGCTTGATGTGCTTGAATCATCTCTTTATCTCGATTATTAAGCTTATACTTTTGCGCTGTATCTACCGATGGAAAATGTTCAAATTCTGCAAATTGCAATTTACCTAATAACCAAACATCCAAAGCATGCTGCAACGCTGCTACTTCCGCTTCATTATCAGCTACAATGACAAATACAGATGCCATCACTTTTGCGTCCATTTTAATCGTTGATGCGCAGAAATGCTTTTTGTAAATATCAATATTATCTTTCGCTGCATGTATCGCATTTATATTTGGTAACAAAAATGTTCCAACAGAAAGCCCTATACCTAGTTCGGCTGCTATTTGGGCAGATGTTGGGCTACTACTTAATAACCACATTTCCGGAAAATGATCAATGTGTGGTTGGACACCTAACGTATACGCACTTGGTTTATCCTTTGTCGTAAGATAATCACGTAATAACGAAATCGATTCATCGTAACTATCATATGTAGGATTTATTCCATCTAATGCTTGCTTTACCATAGTAGTACCCGGATTATTGCCAATACCTAAATCAATACGATTTGGATATAACGCTGCCATCATTCTAAAATGCTCAGCAATTTTATAAGGTTGATAGTGCGGCAACATCACACCACCAGAGCCAACTCGTATTTGATTTGTCTGCGCCAATATATGCATCATCAAAAGTTCCGGACTGCTACATGCAAAAGCTGGCACGTTATGATGTTCCGTAAACCAAATTCTTTTAAAACCAAGTCGATCTGCCAATTTTGCTAATGTCACTGAATCTTGCAACGCTTTTTGTGCATCCTTACCTTCATCTATTAAGGCATAGTCTAATACGCTTAATTTAACCAAACCGTCATCTCCAAACTTCTCCTATCATCTTAAACCGTCATAACATTTTAACGTTCTTAATACTATTCCTTCTTCATATACCCACGTATATGATAACGTTTTTCAATTAACTTTTATATCTTTTCGCCTTAATTTTTCATTTTCAGATTCACATTTTCAGAACTACAAATGTCATACATTAATTCAATTTTAATTTTAAAAATGCTTTCCCTGTGCCAATTCTATTCTATCAAGACTGTTCATCATTGATTATTCAAGCTTTCCATGGTACTTTGAAATCAATATTGAATAGAAAAGGAATAATAGCATGTACCGATACAAACCACTTTTACAATCAATCCACTTACCTAATGGCATCAAAATTGCGAATCGCTTTGTATTATCACCAATGACCGTAAACGCATCAACAAAAGAAGGCTATATTACAAAAGCAGACTTGGCTTATGCTGCACGTCGTTCAAATTCAGCTGGCATGCAAGTCACAGGCGCTGCCTATATTGAACCTTATGGTCAATTGTTTGAATACGGCTTTAATATCGATCACAATGCTTGTACCCCTGGATTAACTGATTTGGCAACTACAATGAAACAACATGGTAACCTCGCTATTATTCAACTAGCGCATGCTGGTCGTTTTTCAAATCAGGCAATTTTAAATTATGGAAAGGTATATGGACCAAGTCCGATGACCTTGCATTCACCAATTCAACATGAAGTCATAGCTATGTCACAAAGTAAAATTAATGAAATTATTCAGCAATATAGTGATGCTACATTACGCGCAATTAAAGCTGGATTCGATGGTGTAGAAATTTCAATTGCACAACGTTTGCTGATTCAAACATTTTTCTCAACTTTTTCGAATAAACGTACAGACCATTACGGTACCGACTCATTAAGAAATCGTGCAAGATTATGTTTAGAAGTTATGCGTGCGGTACAAGAAGTGATTGATAAAGAAGCACCTGACAATTTTATTTTAGGATTTCGAGCAACGCCAGAAGAAACCAGAGGTAGTGATTTAGGATATACCATTGACGAGTTCAATCAATTAATCGATTGGGTCATGGACGTTTCAAACATCCAATATTTAGCAATCGCTAGCTGGGGTCGACATATTTATCAAAATACGTCGCGTACACCAGGCGAACATTTCGGTCGGCCAGTTAACCAAATTGTCTATGAACATTTAGCTGGTCGCATCCCTTTAATTGCAAGTGGCGGGATTAATTCTCCAGAGTCTGCTTTAGATGCTTTACAACATGCAGATATGGTCGGCATGTCTTCGCCTTTTGTCACAGAACCTGACTTTGTGCATAAACTTGCTGAACAGCGACCATATGATATCAATCTTGGATTTTCTATGGAAGATTTAGAAAGTTTAGCTATTCCGCGTGCTGCTTTTAAAGATATTGTTAAAATGATGGATTATGGGGAAGGTCTAAAGAAGCATACCCGTGACGCTTTACGTCAATTGGAACAAAATTATAATGACTCATCGTCTTAAGACTATTTTTCATGGAAATTTAAGACAGTGTTATAATGACATCAATTTCAAAAATAAGGAGTCTATTACATCGTGACTGAAATTAAAAATAAAGTAATTACTAAAGATGCATTTGCATTACCTTACACAATTATAAAAGCAAAAAATCAACCAACAAAAGGCGCTATTGTCTACATCCACGGTGGTGGATTAATGTTCGGTAAAGCTAACGATTTATCCCCACAGTATATCGATATCCTTACGGAACATTACGATTTAATTCAACTAAGTTATCGTTTATTACCAGAAGTAAGTCTCGATTGCATTATTGAGGATGTCTACGCATCATTCGATGCGATTCAATCACAATATTCTAATTGCCCTATTTTTACCTTTGGCAGATCATCAGGTGCATATTTAAGTCTATTAATTGCACGAGACAGAGATATTGATGGTGTTATTGATTTTTATGGTTATAGTCGCATCAACACTGAACCTTTTAAAACAACTAATAGTTATTACACAAAAATAGCTCAAAGCGTAAACGAAACAATGATTGCACAACTCACTTCACCAACACCGGTTGTTCAAGATCAAATCGCACAACGTTTTTTAATCTACGTTTATGCACGTGGCACAGGTAAATGGATAAATATGATTAATATTTCTGATTATACCGATTCAAAATACAACATCTCACCAAATGAACTTAAAACACTTCCACCTGTTTTCGTTGCGCATTGTAATGGCGATTATGATGTTCCCGTTGAGGAAAGCGAACATATCATGAATCATGTTCCACATTCAACATTTGAACGCGTGAATAAAAACGAACATGATTTTGATCGTAGACCTAATGACGAAGCAATCACTATTTATCGTAAAGTTGTGGATTTCTTAAATGCTATAACAACAAACTAAGATTTATTCACTTATCAAAAATCCACTATGTCATCATAACAAACGGCAATCCGACAAACACTATTATCAATACAATTTATCTCCATTTAAAACGCCCGTCCCTTTAGCTTTCACTAATGAGACAGGCGCTTTATTCTGCTTAAACCTTTTCATAATTAATACTATACTGTTAAATTAGTCATGCTATATTTTCAAAATACTAAAATCACTCTTTCCTTTGTATATATAGTTTGATATTTAACCGGCTTTCAATTGTGTATCTTTACCTTCAGTTGCTTCAACACGCAACAAGTCATTAATAATACCAGTATAGAAGTTGGAGAGCTCTGCACCTTTACGTTTGAAGTCTAGGAAATCTATTCCAATAAAGTCGACATGGTCCCAACCTTGTAAAATAGGTTTAACTTGCCAAATACCTCTTCGTGTTGCAGGTTCATCATTCGTGACATTAACAAATGGCTGATTGGATGGATGTAATGATGAAATTACTGGTACTACACCATCATTTTTGCGCCATTCTTCTCTTGCATCATGTCCAATGATTCTACTAGTTGTATCCATTAAGAAAAATGTACCTAAATCAGGATTTTCATAGCCTAAAGGTCCAGTATGTGATGATACACCAGTATAAGTCGTGTAGGCTATATTCGGGTTCATACTTGTCATGTTATTCAATTTGGCAGATCCATCTAACGTTAAATCATACGCAGCATTATCAGTTGATGTCCAAATTTTACTGTTACCTACTCGTTTTATATAGTCAATATAACTTTCATTTGGTTGCTGTTTGAACCCCCATTGCGTCAGTCCTAAATCTATATTTGAATATTTATTACCCGCAATTCGATTTAATGCATACATAATTTTTCTAACAGTTTCTGTATTTCCGAATTTATCTGCCGCTTGCGAACCATTATGTGGCGTACCTAGTGTTGTAATTGATGCAACCATATTATTTTTGCCTCCAACAAATAATGGTGATATTTCTCCACCATGTGCTTTCTGATAGTCAATTTCTTCTTGGTTACCATTCCTCAAAAATTGTTCCATTAAACGAATCGTTTGCCCACCCATACTATGTCCTACAAGATGTACCTTTTTACCCGGTTCCCAGTCCGGCATAATGCCTTTATATGTTTTGCCATAGCGTTCGTGTCCATATTTCGCGGCATGAGCTGCGCCATAATCAACGCGTCCCCCTTTAATATAATAATAAAGTTCTACAGCACGATCATGGTTACTACTAAAAGCTCCTACACTTGCTTGATGTACGTTATAACCTTGCTTTCTTAATTCTTCGATAACCTTAAACTTATTCCCACCCCAATAATTTGGATATAAAGCAGGCGCATTATCGCCTACCAATCCTAAAAATCCATGTACAAAAACAACTGGATATTTGTTGAGTGGTTGAACTTGATTTGCTTTAATTGGATGTATCTTCTTAGCATCTGCTACTGCAACATGATTTGTCGAACGTGCTTTAGGTGCTTGGAGCGCATCTTTGATTAGTTGTTGATTATCCGTATTTTTATCTGTCGGTTTCTCAGGGGGATTTTGTTTATCGATATGTTTACTTAAATCGTCAACTTGCGGTTTCTGTTCACTTTGGCGAACATTATCATCTTGCTTTGCATCTACGATTTGATGCGCTGGTTGATGTGTATCTTGTTGATTTGGATGTTTGTCCGTGGTTGCATCTTGTGCTTTTGTTGATTTAGGTGCAGTTTTATCATTAGACGGGGGTGTAATTGAAGTTGGTGTTGCTTTATTATGATTTGGTAATACGTTTTGTGTAGGAACAGATGGTTGTGATTTATCAACTTCTTTCACATCTGCATTTGATTTTGAATTATTCTGTTCTACACGCATATCATTTTGTTTAATAGTATCTTGATTCCCAGTATTTTTATTCGAATTAGCTTTAGATAACTGTTCGACATTTTGTTGTTCAGAATTTTGTGTTGCTTTGTTATTATTTTGTGATTCATTCGTTTTATCGTCTTTTGTTGGGTGTTGCTTGGATGATTGAAGCGCATTGTTTAATTGCTTTGATAACAGTTCATCTTTCTGTAATCTTTGAATATCCCTATGTTCTCCCGGTTGATTTAGTGTTTCTTTTTGTGCCACTGCATCAGACGTCGGTGTTTTTTCAGAGGCTTTTGCATCATGTGTTGATACAACAAACACTGTTGCTGCTAGTACTGACACCACACCAATAGAATACTTTCTGATACTATACTTTCTTCTCTCTTGTTCTCTTATCATATAATCACCTCAAAAGTATTTTTTAGACCCCCTATTGAGAATGAAAAACAACTGCATCTTCAATATAACATGACATATATTTGTTTTTAATTCATATTACAAAATTAATAAAAAGTTAATAATATGTTCTTGTAATTTCACTATATTCTTCCAAGTCATCTTTTTATAAAATTTATAATTCTTTCTTTTTTGTACTGTTAAAGCCTATTCAACAATTAAATATCCTTCGCTTTTTATAATTCAATATAGTTTTAAGTTATATATAATTAGTTAATTTGTATTGGTCGGTAAATGCGTCAAACTATACAATTAAAATAAGTTTTCAGATTTTTCTAAATTAAAATATTGATTTATATATGGGGCAACTGCATCACATATCTTTTATATTCACTTAAACAAAGGGAGTGTTTTAATGAATAATCAACGTTTAAATGCACAACAACCAAGTGCGTGGCGTTTTTATGTCTATAGCTTGATTGGTATACTTTGCTTTTTTGTACCTTTTACTATCAGTAAAAACAATACAATATTAGTGGATCATGTACATCTTGCCATTCGTTCATTGTTAGGTCCGCTCATGCCCTATGTTGCACTGATTATGATTTTAATTGGGACAGCGTTACCAATAGTTAGACGTACGTTTATGACTTCAATCACCAATTTAATCATTACATTATTTAAAGTCGCAGGTGCAGTTATCGGTATAATGTATGTATTTAAGATTGGTCCGTCAATTCTGTTCAAGGCTGACTATGGTCCATTTTTGTTTGAAAAATTAATGATGCCATTAAGTATCTTAATTCCAGTTGGTGCAATTGCACTTTCTTTATTGGTAGGCTATGGCTTACTTGAGTTTGTCGGTGTTTATATGGAGCCTATTATGCGACCTATATTTAAAACACCTGGTAAGTCAGCAATTGATGCAGTTGCTTCATTTGTTGGCAGTTATTCCTTAGGCTTATTGATTACTAATCGCGTATATAAGCAAGGTATGTATAACAAAAGAGAAGCAACCATTATCGCAACTGGTTTCTCAACAGTATCAGCAACTTTTATGATTATTGTTGCTAAAACTTTAGGATTAATGTCGCATTGGAATTTATACTTTTGGATAACTTTAGTCATCACATTTGTCGTGACTGCAATTACTGCATGGCTACCACCAATCACCAATGAATCAACAGAATATTATAATGGACAAGAAGGAGAACAAGAAGTTGCTATTGAAGGAAGCAGACTGAAAACTGCATATGCAGAGGCGATGAAACAAAATGCATTAACACCATCTCTATTGAAGAATGTCTGGGATAATTTGAAAGATGGTCTAGAAATGACTGTTGGTATTTTACCTTCTATATTATCGATTGGTTTTTTAGGACTGATTGTAGCTAACTATACACCTTTCATTGATTGGCTTGGCTATATATTCTATCCATTTATTTATATTTTCCCAATTGCTGATCAGGCAGCACTTGCAAAAGCGTCAGCGATTTCTATTGTAGAAATGTTTTTACCATCTTTGTTAGTAACTAAAGCTGCAATGAGTACTAAATTTGTTGTCGGTGTTGTAAGCGTATCAGCAATTATCTTTTTCTCGGCATTAGTGCCGTGTATATTAGCAACTGAAATTAAAATACCTGTCTGGAAACTTATCATTATTTGGTTTCTACGCGTGGCATTGTCGCTATTAATCACAATTCCAATCGCTTTAATCATTTTTGGATAATTTAAAATAAAATAAAAACATTGTCGCAATTTAATAAACGAGATGAATCCATCCCATTTATTGGGCCACCTAAGATGATTAGGTACTTTTAAATGATGATGGTCATCTCGTTTTTTATAGCTATCATTTAATCTTCCATCACTTGAACAAAACGTTTCGTAATTTCTTTTGGTCGTGTAATCGCACCACCAACGACTGAACAATGAACGCCTAAGTCCATCACGCGTTTATACATATCCGGTGTAATCACATTACCTTCCGCAATGACTTTTGCATCAACACTTTGAAGTACATCTTTTAGAAATTGGAAGTCATTTTGATAAAGTAATTCTCCTTTCGTATAACTCGTATAACCATGTAACGTCGTGCCAATATAATCAAAGCCAAGTCGTGCCGCATTTTTAGCTTCTTCAACGGTCGCGATATCAGCCATGATTTCAACGTTAGGTGCGTGTGTTCTAATATATGTCACTAATTCGTCTAACGTTTCTTTCGGACGTTGCTGTAGCGTTGCATCCAATGCAATGACTTCACATTGGCTTTCTATCAATTCGTCTACTTCTTTTGACGTTGCTGTAATGAAAACATCTGATCCGTCATAATCACGTTTCACGATACCAATAACTGGTAAATCTACCGTTTCTTTAATTGCTAAAATGTCTTCCTTAGTATTTGCGCGAATACCAACAGCTCCACCTTCATACGCAGCTAATGCCATTTTCGACATAATAAAAGATGAATGCAATGGTTCATCTGGTAGTGCCTGACAAGATACTATTAATCCATGTGGTAACATTATTCCTCACTCCATAAGTCGTTTTTTCACGTAAAGTCATTTACAATATATCATTAAGATAATTTTTATCAATGCTTTTTACTATCTTGAAAATATTTTTCATATATAATAGTAATCATTAAGATGAAGGGGTGACACAATGAAATTTGAGAATCGTGTTCAACGTTATCAACATTTATTTACTAAAACAGACAAACGAATCGTTAATTATATCCGACAACAGGGATATAGTGATGCTTTTTCAACCATCAATTCTTTAGCACACGCTATAGGTACGTCACCAGCTACAATGACACGTTTCAGCCATAAATTGGACTACGAAAATTTTCAAGATTTAAAATTTAATATACAAAAAGAACTGACAGATACCGCAATTGAAAATAGTCCAATCATACAAAAGATTCATAAATATCATCAACAAATTATTCAACAAACAGGTGAGTTTATTGATAATGATATAATTCAAACCTTTATCAATAAGCTCCAATCAAGTCGCCAAATTCTATTTGCTGGATTAGGAAGCTCAGGATTATCAGCAACAGAATTTTATTATCGTATGATTCGTATGGGACTCAAAGGTAATGTGACTACTGACTCACACTTAATGAAAATATCAGCCTCTCTATTATCGAAGTCAGATATGTTTATCGCTATGTCAAATAGCGGTAATACTTCGGAATTAATTTCAGCAGCGGAAGTCGCCAAAGCTCACGGTGCTTATGTTGTAGCCATTACCAATTTCGAAGGTAGTAAACTGACGGACTGTGCTGATTTAGTACTTTTAACAACTGATCAGTCTCGCAATACCGATCATCAATTTATCAACACGCAAATTGCAACGCTCTTTTTAATCGATATCGTGAGTTACCATTTATTAGAAAATAAGAATCTGAGTCATACTTATCAACATACTAAATCTATTATCCTAGACAACAAATAAGTAATAATACGTGTCTGCCCACCTGCAACTGTAGACAATCATCGTGATTGTCCCAACGAGTTGCTAGGTGCTTTTTTAATTTCAATACTAAATACCTTTTACATTTTCTAAGATCTCTACGTCCCATCCTCTTCAGTTTAATATATCCGTTGTACGCTGTTGGTTGATATAGTTTATATTGGTCCTAGATATAGCATTATCTGTGGAACTAATAACAGCTCTCATCTCTCGTCACAGTTTCAAATTCTATTTTCGAATGACTCCTGCCTTAAACCCTCATTGCAAACAGCCATATAATGCTGCGTCATTTTTACTCTTAGTCGTTTGAATCGGTGCATATTTATAATCTATTGGTAGATAGTGTGCAACTTTCGGCTCGATATATTTAATGAGATTATCTCCTTGTTCAGATATACCTCCACCAATTAAAATAAGGCCAGGATCATACATGATTTGTATTTGAGCAATACCTTCAGCTACATCATCTGCCCATTCATTCAAAATACGCTTAGCAACATCATCACCTTCGTCAGCAGCTTCAAATAAAACAGGTACATGCTTACTTCTCGTAAACCCTCCTTCTATCATGCGCTTTTTCAATGCACTCGTTGCAGCACGTTGTTCAAATGTTGTGCCTTCTGTTAGACGATACAATAAATACCCTATTTCATTTGCTTTATGAAGTTCACCATTATCTATATGTCCTTGATTATTTTTGTACGCACCACCAATGCCCGTTCCAAGTGTCATACAAAAAATACGTTCTGCTTGATATTGATGCAATTTTAATTCTCCTAATAATGCTGCATTGACATCATTTCTTACTTTGACATATGGTGACAGTGATTTTAATAATTGTTTAAAATTTGTCCCTTTATAATTTGGAATGGTTGGTCCGGCATACACAATTTCCCCTTTTTGTTCATCGACAACACCTGCTGACGAAATACCTATGACCGGTTGGATTAAATGATATTTCTCCATATATCGCGTTACAATCTCATATACTTTGTCAGTAATAAGCTCACTTTTATTGTTCGGCGTTGGCATTTGTTGATAGTCAAACATATTCATTTGCTTGTCAATAACTGCCGATTTAATTTGAGTGCCTCCAATATCGATTGCTATATAATACACCTTACTCACTCCATTTCTATCGATTTTGAAAAACATTTTCATCAATTATACATAAATATGACTACAATTTTCAAAAAGATATTGTTACATTTTATGATAGCGTTTACAATTATAGCTGTAAACTATATTATCACATGATTTTTGGAGGGACTTCATAATGAACAAAGATTTAAAAGGTTTATATGCAGCGTTACTCGTTCCTTTTGATGAAAATGGTCAAGTAAATAAACAAGGATTAAAACAAATTGCTCAAAATGCCATTGAAACTGAAAAATTAGATGGACTTTATGTAAATGGAAGCTCAGGCGAAAACTTTTTATTAAATACAGAGCAGAAGAAACAAGTTTTCAAGATTGCCAAAGAGGCAGTTGGAGACAAGGTCAAATTGATTGCTCAAGTAGGTTCGTTAGATTTAAATGAAGCCATTGAACTTGGAAAATACGCCACAGAACTCGGTTACGATGCACTTTCTGCCGTAACACCATTCTACTATCCATTTACTTTTGAAGAAATTAGAGATTACTATTTCGATATTATCGAAGCAACACAGAACAATATGATTATTTATGCGATACCAGATTTAACAGGTGTGAATATTTCTATTGAACAATTCAGTGAGCTATTTAATCACGAAAAAATTGTTGGTGTTAAATATACAGCACCGAACTTCTTCCTACTCGAACGTATTAGAAAAGCATTCCCAGACAAATTAATCTTATCTGGCTTTGATGAAATGTTAGTTCAAGCTACGATTTCTGGTGTAGATGGCGCAATTGGTTCTACATATAACGTTAATGGTCGCCGTGCTAGACAAATCTTCGACTTAGCACGACAAGGTCAAATTCAAGAAGCTTATCAACTACAACATGATTCAAATGACATTATCGAAACAGTTTTATCAATGGGGATTTATCCAACATTGAAAGAAATATTACGTCACCGTGGCATTGATGCAGGATTACCGAAACGTCCTTTCAAACCTTTTAACGAAACACATCGACAAACATTAGATCAACTCATTGCAAAATACGATTTATAGACATCAAAGAATCAATACATTGTAAAGGGGATGTTGCCCATGAAAGAAGTTGGATTTGGCACACTAAACTGGGTTGCCGTTATCATTTATCTACTAGCTATGTTATTCATTGGCGTTTATTTTACTAAACGCGCTAGTCAAAGTACGAATAGTTTCTTTACCGCAAGTGGTCGCTTGCCATCTTGGGTAGTTGGTTTTTCAATTTATGCAACTACTTTAAGTGCAATTACGTTTATGTCTACACCAGAGAAAGCATTTTTAACAGATTGGTCATATATTGCAGGTAACATCGCTATCGTAGCAATTATTCCATTACTAATTTATTTCTATGTTCCATTCTTTAAAAAGTTAAAGGTAACATCTGCATATGAATATTTAGAAGCTAGATTCAGTCCTAGCATACGTGTTATTGGCTCATTGTTATTTGTCGTTTACCATTTAGGACGTGTTGCAATCGTTATCTACTTACCAACATTAGCAATCACATCTGTATCAGATATGAATCCTTACATTGTTGCATCACTTGTTGGTTTACTTTGTATTTTATATACATTTTTAGGTGGATTCGAAGGTGTTGTATGGAGTGATTTCATTCAAGGTGTCATATTATTAGGTGGCGCTTTAGTAATTATCATTTTAGGTATTATGCACATTAAAGGTGGATTCGGTACTGTTCTTGCAGATGCAATTGAACACAAAAAATTAATTAGTGCTGACAATTGGAAACTAAATACTGCAGCAGCTGCCATACCCATTATTTTCCTTGGAAATATTTTTAATAACTTGTATCAATATACTGCGAGTCAAGATGTCGTACAAAGATACCAAGCTTCTGATAGCTTAAAAGAAACCAATAAATCATTATGGACAAATGGTATCCTTGCATTAATCTCAGCACCGTTGTTTTATGGTATGGGTACAATGTTGTACTCATTTTATGCACATGAAGCTGTTTTACCAAAAGGCTTCAATACATCATCTGTAGTGCCATATTTCATTTTAACTGAGATGCCACCATTTGTAGCAGGATTACTCATTGCAGCTATTTTCGCTGCTGCACAGTCTACCATTTCATCTAGCTTAAATTCTATATCTGCTTGTATTTCAATCGATATTAAACAACGCTTCTTTGGTAAAGGTAGCGAGCGACATGAAGTTAACTTTGCTCGTTTGGTCATCATTATTGCAGGTATATTTGGTTTTGGTATGTCCTTATACTTAATTGCGTCAAATTCAAATGACTTATGGGACTTATTCTTGTTTGTTACTGGGTTATTCGGCGTTCCATTAGCAGGTGTATTCGCTGTCGGTATTTTTACAAAACGCACAAATACATTCGGTGTCATTTGTGGATTAATTTTAGGTATCATCTTTGCGTACGTGTATAATGGCGTCGGTAAAGGTAACTCACCTTTCTATGTATCAACCATTTCATTTACTGTTGCCTTTGTCTTTGCTTATGTACTTAGCTTTATCGCCCCTTCAAAACATAAAAAAGATATTACGGGATTAACAATATTTGAAAAAGATAAACCATCAACATACATTTCAAAAACGGCTACGAAAAAGTAATGTTAGTTGGAAACCCCCATCAGTAAGGTATCATGCACTATTGTGCCACCTTGGTGATGGGGGTTTGATTTTGTTATGCAATACGTGATTCAGTTCCGACTGTTATGTCATCTGAATCACGTTTCTATATTTCACTACTTCGATTAAATTACAATACTAAGCCAATGATTGATCCTGAAATGATTGAAGCTAGAGTTGAACCAAGTAGCAACCTCATTGCAAAGGATGCAACTTTTTCTCCTTGTTTATTACTAATGCCTTTAATTGAACCTACGATGATACCAACCGTACCAAAATTAGCGAAACTTACTAAGTAAACTGAAATGATACCTTGTGTTCGAGCTGATACATCACCAAGGACATTTTTAAAATCAAGCATTGCTACAAACTCATTTGTAATTAATTTAGTCGCCATTAAAGATCCAGCTGGAACAGCTTCGCTCCATGGAATCCCCATTAAGAATGCGATTGGTGCAAACACATAGCCAATAAGTTGTTTAAAGTTCAAACCAACACTACCAAACATGATATTAATCGCTTCCATTAATGAAATAAATGCTAACAACATTACGGCTACTACAACAGCGATTTTAAACCCATCCATCGCACTATCACCAATCATTTGGAAAAAGGCAACTTTCTTAGGTTTTCCTGTGTTTCCATTCAATGTTTTAGTTTCTGTGGATTTTGTTAAGTTATCAATTTCAACATCAGTATCATCAGATTTATAGGGATTGATTACACTGGCGATGATAAGCGCACTGAAAATATTTAACATTACTGCTGTAACTACGAACTTAGGTTCAATCATTTGCATATATGAACCCAACATTGCCATGCTAACAGCACTCATACCAGATGTCGCAATTGTATATAATTTTGCTTTAGACAACTTTGGAATAATGTCTTTTATAGTTAAATACACTTCTGGCTGTCCAAACATCGCTGTCGAAATAGCAAAATAACTTTCTAAGCGCCCCATCCTAGTTATTTTATTAATAGCAATACCTACATATTTGATAATAAATGGTAATACCTTAATATAATTAAAAATGCCTATTAATACAGAAATGAAAACTAATGGCAGCAACACATTTAAAAAGAACGTAAAGCCATTTTTATTTTGTATATCTCCAAAAACAAAGTTTATACCTGCTTTACTAACATTTATTAACCCTTCAAAAAATGAACCTAATGCAGTTAAGATTGTTAAACCAATCGTTGTGTTCATCATAAATAACACAATCAACACTTGAATAAATATCATTATTAACGTCTTTTTGAAGTCTATGTTTTTACGATCAAAACTGAATAAAAACGCAACAAATAGTGCAAATGCTATCCCTGTGATAGCGAATAAAATAGACATGTATCATCACCTACAATAATTTATTAACAGCGACAGCAATTTTAGCCCCCAACGCCGCATTATTTTCAACGAGTTTTATATTTGCTGCTAAACTTTTACCATTCGTTTTTTCTACAATTTTCCCTAACAAGAACGGTGTGGAATCCTTACCTTTAATACCTTGATTTTCCGATTCAACAACAGCTTCATTTATGATTGCCTCAATATATGCTTTTGATAAGGCATGCTCATATGGAATTGGATTAGCAACAACAATGCCACCTTCAAGATTTAACTGCTGTTTGGTTAAATGAATGTCAGCAAGTCGTTCCGGCGTTTCAACCGAACTTGTTAACTTAACACCGCTTTCGCGAGTGAAGAATGCTGGCAATTCATTCGTTTGATATCCAATAACTGGAACGCCTTTTGTTTCTAAATACTCCATCGTCTTAGGTAAGTCTAAAATTGATTTGGCACCTGCACAGATAACAGTGACATTTGTTTTAGACAATTCTTCTAAGTCTGCTGAAATGTCCATCGTATGTTCTGCACCTTTATGTACTCCCCCAATACCTCCAGTAACAAAAAATTGAATACCAGCCATTGCAGCACATATCATCGTCGTCGCTACAGTAGTAGCACCAATGCGTTTCATCGCAACAACTTCTGCTAAATCCCGTCTAGACACTTTAGCAACGTCTTTACTAGTTGCAAGTATTTCTAAGTCTTCACTTTCTAAACCAATTTTAATTTTGCCATCTATAATTGCTATGGTTGCTGGAATGGCACCATTATTCCTGATAATTTGCTCTACTGTTGTTGCCATTTCAACATTTTGTGGGTACGGCATACCATGCGAAATAATTGTTGATTCTAATGCTACAATCGGTTGATTGTTCTCCCGTGCTTGCTGAACTTCTCGAGAATACTCAATATACTTTTGTAAATTTGCCATTTTTATAATCCTCCATATCGTGATAAAGTTGCTGTTGATCTAGGTTTTGCCTAACTGTATATTTCGTTTCTATCGTTTTCTTTGCGTTAACCATGCCAGCAATTAATATATCTTCAGTAGTCATCCCATTTAACCAGCTATACACTACTGCAGCACAGAATGAATCACCTGCACCTGTAACATCTTTCACACTATTTGATGGCATAACTGACTTGATGATTTCTTCCTCACCACTTCGATAAATGAGTTCTTTCACGCCATTTGTCACAATAATATTTTCAACACCTAAATCATTCCAGCGTTTAGCAGCTATTTTTAAATCATCAGTAGATTCTATTTTTAAATTTAAGTATGTTTCTGTTTCATCTTTATTCGTGATAATCCAATCAATAGCATATAGTGAATCAGGCATATTTTTCATTTTTGGGGAAGAAACCGTGGTAATAACTAATTTGATTTGATGTTTCGTGGTATAGGCACATAAGAAATTTAATGCCTCTTTGCCTAAATTCAAATCGACAATAATACACTTTGCCTTTTTCAATAAGTGTGAACGTTTAATTAAAAATTCAGGTGTTATGTAGTCAAACACTTCCATATCTGCTAAGCCATATGTCATGTCGCCTTCTTTACTAATTAAAGCTGTATATGAACCTGTACTCGCATTTTCAAATTGTTGAACATGATCCAAATTCATAAATGGTGTGGACAATCGTTTAATCATTTCCCATTCACTATCTTGTCCACTAGTAGATAAAAAAGCGACCGTTTCGCCAAGCCTACCTAAGTTCTCAGCAATATTTCTTGCTACGCCACCAATTGAGCGTGTTGACGTTACAGGATTTGATGTTTCTGCAACCAAATCTTTATGCACATAAAACTTACGATCTACATTCGCTGCACCAATACAAACAATAGGATAATCTTCATTTAAGACATATGCTTTTCCCATAACATATTCCTTTTGTATTAATCCTGAAATAATGTTTGCTACGCTGGGTCTAGATAGACCAATTGCCTCAGCAAGTTCACGTTGTGAAATAAATGGATTATCTTTAATCCTTTTTAAAATCTCTTTCTCAGAATCGCTCATAACATCCCTCCTCATATTGACTTAAAATACTTGAATCAGTGAATTTACAAAAATATCGTAGCATGCAGTTATTTATTTTGTAAACGCTTACATTTAGCGGTATGCCAATGATATTTGTTTATAAAATGCGCATAATTTCGTAAAAAGTAAGTTCATTCCATAACGTAAAAGGCACTTAAGAAAATGATAAATGTTTATACAGAGTGATATTTGTCGACTTTAAATTATGACATTTTTATGTCTTAAATTTTCTATAAAAAAACGTGACCCATTATCGACTGTTACATCGACTGAATCACGTTACTATGTTTTATTTGTTTTTACTATTCAATATGATGATGTTATGCGTCTACTGCACCTCGATTAATCATGTCTTGCTTAGTAACAATTGGATATTTTTTAAATACGATTGAACCAAGATAACCTGCAAGCGCACCTACAACCGCCATTACTACACCATAAATCACAATTGTCGTAGGATGATTAAATCCAAACATAACTAAAAATCCTGCAATCGGTGTAGCTGTACCTGTCGCATCGTTAATTAAACCTGACATAGCAATAATCAAACCAGCAATCGCACCACCAAAGAAATTTGTAATATAGATTGGAATTGGATTCGCTGATACAATATCTGCTTGTGATAAAGGTTCAATACTTACTGCAATTGTAGACTTTCGATCACCTAATTTTAAGCGATGGAATAACGTCCCATTCATAAATGCTGAACTAAATGCTGCCATGGCACCAATAGCCATAGGCACACCAGTTAAACCTAATAATGCTGTCAATGCCATTGAACTCAATGGCGCCGTGCCGACAACCGTAATAATACCACCTAAAATGATACCCATGATAATTGGATTCGTATTCGTACTACTTTGGATAATATCACCAATTCGAATCAATGTACTATTCACTACTGGCGTTAATAATGCTGCAATAAGACGAGCTAATGGCGCTAAGATGACAATCGATCCAATTAAGTCTACACCATCCGGCACATATTTCTCTGTATATTTCATCACATATCCAATCATATAACCCGCAAAGAAACCTGGTAATAAATCCATACCACCGCACGCGGCTGCTATAACTAATGCATATACTGGTGATACACCGATAGCCAATGCTGTTAATCCAGCGGCAGCGACACCACCAAGACCTCCCGCAGCATCCCCTAACTCTTCTAAAAACTTAATTCCAAACACTTCACCACCAACATATTTATTAAATGCTTCCACTAAAAATGTTGCGATTGCTGCATTTGCTAATGCTCCCATGGCGCGCATACCATTAGGTGCTTTATATGTAAATAATGTAAAAATCACTAAGACCAAAAATAAAAATAATGTACCTATTAATAAATCCATAACCATTGCCCCCCATTTCGATAATTTTATATTCAATCCCCATATTTAAATATTGAATACTTAGAGGCCATTTTACTACAAAAAATATTATATTTCACGGAATATTTCTAATTTTCGATAATAATTATTATCAATTGAATGTGAAAGTTTATTCAAATAATACATAAACATAAAAATACCGACACATAGTATGCCGGTATAAAAACTATTCTGCTATTTCTTCCTCGAGATTAAGAACGCCGTCTTTCATATGATACGAACGGTCACAATATGCTTTAAGTCGTTCATCATGTGTAACGATAATACATGCTTTTTCTCTTTGTTTTGCTTGGTCACGTAAAATTTTAATGACTTCAATCGCATTTTCAGTATCTAACGCTGCGGTAGGTTCATCCGCTAAAATAATAGATGGATTTGTATACAATGCTTTCGCAATTGCAACACGTTGTTTCTGACCACCTGAAATCTCTGATGGCAATTTATTAAGCAATGACGTTAGCCCTAATTGTGACATAAGTTGCTGATAGTCTTCATTAGACATAACATTCTTATTTTTCTTTTTCAATAAGGTAAATTGTTGCTTTACCGTTAAAAATGGCACAAGATTTGTAGCTTGTAAAATAAAACCTATCTCAGACATTCTTACTTTTGACAATGCTTTTTGCTTCATTGTCGTAATATCTTGGTTATTGATTAATATGTGCCCAGATGTCGGCGTTTGTAAAGCACCTGCCATAGTTAGAAATGTACTTTTACCAGAGCCAGAAGGTCCAACAAGTGCTATAATATCTCCTTTATTTATCTCAAAATTTGTATCTTTAACCGCTTCAATCGTACGATTACCATCTTTAAATGACTTTGTTACATTTTCAAATTTCAACATTTGCTACACCTCCTACCCAATCGCCTTTAACGGATCTATTTTTTTAATTGTTAAAATGGAGAATAAACTTCCTAATACAGAGACAATCATTAACACAACTGCAAATATAAGCAATGTTAGTACATCGAATTTGACGGGTACTGCATCAGGTAAAAATGCACCTGTAACGCCTGTTAATAGTAAGCCAATTGTCGTACCGAATAATGCTAATATGAGCGTCTGCGAAATAACTACGTTCGCTAAATAACCATTCGTAAATCCTTGAGCCTTTAATATGCCAAATAAACTCGTTTTTTGTAATGTCATGACATATAAGAATATACCTATTACTGTAGCTGAAATGACAAACAAGAATGAAATCATAAAGTTTAATGTTAAGTTCTGCGGTTTATAACCTGGTAAATTTTCAATAAAGTCATTAATACTTACTGCTTCAAGCTTTTGGTTTAATTTTTTGTCTTTCCAATTTGTATCACGTACAACAACTGCATTGATTTTATCTCCAGTCAATCTAGGATTGATTTTGGCAATGGTAGCGTCATTCGTGAAAATGACTGGTGACGCATTATATTTTGCGCTCTCTGTAAAACCTACGATATGCAATTTTTCATCTGATTGAGATAGTGTTAATGTGTCACCTATATTAAATCCTTTATTTTTAAGTGTTTCATCAGCTAACACTTCATTATCTTTAGTCGCTTTATGCCCTTCTATTAAACTCGGAACTAAAAATGATGACTTTTCAACACCGAACACTAAAACATTGTCTTTTTGATGGCCATTAGACACAATTTCCCCTGTTTGCTTCAACGTAGCTTGTTTCTTGTATTTATTTTCAATATCTTTCTTATTAAAAATAGATTGTTGCACAGTTTGGTTAGCATCTTTATTTAGAACAATGGCATCCGCATGCCACTTATCAATGCCTTCTTTATTCATATTGATAAGGCCATTCGCTAATCCAGACAATAAAAATAGTAAGTAACTAATCATTGCCAACACTCCAATAATCAGTCCAAACTTCAATTTGTTACGCCGTATTTCATTCCAAGCTAAAAACATGCATTCCTCTCCCTACTACCATGATTTAAACATTGTTTATATTCTTAGATGCACGTACATCATGTTGCCCTATTTAATGTTATATATACTTACCTTCCATTATACCCGAACTTTTTATATTAAAAGCAAATTTATGGAAAATGCAATTAATTGCCTATTGTTTTTGTACGGTACATTTAAATTTAAAAACGCCTACATATACCTTTAAGTACATGTAGACGTCCAATTCGTAACTTATTTAACTTCTCCTGTTTTAGGATCGAATTGTTTAATAGAATTTTTACGTAATTTATCTTTCGCTTTGTCACTTGCTTTATAGTTATTGTTATAAATTGTAGCTTCCCAACTACCATACATTGGGTTAGGGAAAATAATGTATTTCTTACCAAAATCGTCTTTATGTTTTTCAATTAATGCTTCACGAGATTCAGCTGTGGCTTCTTTTGGATCTGTAAAATCTAATAAATTATCTCCAAATAGCATGACAAGTTTATGATTCTTTTGAACCATTTGTCTGCGTGATTCTTTACTCTTATCATCTTTACCTTTTAGTAAAATATGACTCTTCTTAGCTTGAGGGATACCTTGTTGTTTTAAGTTCTTTTGTGTTGCCTTTAAATCTTTTTCTTTATCTCTATCAGAAATATAGTAGATATCGACACCTTTTTTGTCAGCATATTTCAAGAATTCTTTTGCGCCATAGACAGGTTTAGCTTTAGCAGCTTGTACCCATTCATGCCAACCTTCTGGGAAAGCTTTATTATGTATTGATGCATAGCCTTGATATGGAGAATTATCTAAAACTGTTTCATCTAAATCCAAAGCAATAGCTAACTTATGTTTACCTTTATTCTTTTTAATCTCTTTATCTAACTGAGTCTTTGCACTGTTATACCCTTGTAAATATAGTGCTTTTGCTTCAGCTGAATTTTGATACCAAGATACTGCCATAATATTCTGATTACCAAGATTCACCTTTTGTGATGCCGGTATAGAAGCTTGTTGCGTTTGTTGAACTTCAGCAGAACTTTTAGCAATAGCCGTAGAATTTGTTGTTTGTGGTGCTGAAACTGTAACCGCTACTGATAGCGATGCTATTGCAATATACTTTGAAATTTTATTCATCCTATCACCTCATAATTAATATTAAAATACAGTTAAAATTATAAATGCATTTATTTGATATTGCTATACTATGCAAAGATATTTAATATTATTTCTTTAAAAGCTAACAAATATGTGAACATTTCATATAATCGAGTAGAGCCTGGGACACAAATCAACGTCACAGACTATAATGATATATTAACAGTAATTGACTGATTGAAAATGTGCTTGTAACAAGTTTTGTCCAATTCTAGTCAGGGGCCCCAACACAGAAGCTGACGAAAAGTCAGCTTACAATAATGTGCGAGTTGGGGTGTGGGCCCCAACAAAGAGAATTTCGAAATGAAATTCTACAGGCAATGCGAGTTGGGGTGTGGGCCTCAACACAGAGAAATTGGATTCCCAATTTCAACAGACAATGCAAGTTGGCGGGTCCCCAACACAGAGAATTTCGAAAAGAAATTCTACAAACAATGCAAGTTGGGGTGGGACGACGAAATAAATTTTGCGAAAATATCATTTCTGTCCCACTCCCTCCTATTTTTAAGTACACATTAACTGTTGTTAAGCTGTGAGAACCACTACATAATAAATCATTAGTGATTCTTTATTATTTCTATACCACGTCCCTCTCACACTAACAATCATATTTACATACCCGTAAGTTCATTATTTTGCATAAGCCATCGTTTAGCATTCTTCATTAAACTGATTCAATGCAATTTGGATGTGTGCAAGGTGATGTCTTTCATGCCAAGATAACTTAGCTATTGTTTCACCAACAGTGACACGACCTGTATTTTGCAATTCAAATGCACGTGAGAATTGTGTAGTCGAGATTTCTTTGATAAGAGAAACAACACGCATATTTAAATTTCGAAGTAAATCAACTGACACTTGAACAGGCAAATCATAATCTGATTGTATCGCCCATTGTTCTTGATTAAATTCTGAAACATATGGCTCTTTATCAGTTAAAGCTAACTTTAATCGTAAGTATAAATTGAGCTGAGAATCAACTATATGATGTACTAATTGCCTAACAGTCCATGCTCCTTCACGATAAGTTCTATTCAGTTCTTCTTCATCCAAATAATTCACAATACTAGAAAGTTGTGAACTATACTCATTAATTTCATTCGTCCATCTTTCTATATGTGCTGATGTAATTGTTTCTGGTACCTTTAATTGTCCAATTGGAAATCTTACATTCATAATACTTTCCCCCCCTTAAATGCCTTGTTTTCATTTTACACTTTCATTTCTGAGGAATGCAAACATATATTTAGAGGGTTGAACACAGCATAATTTAATTAAAAAACAGACACTTTACACTGTTATTATGCTTTTTCTTAATGCTTTATTATTGCAATATTTTTTATAAAATAATAGAATCATAGTATTGTCATTTAAAGATAAAGTAAGAACGTTTTTATTTTTCAGATTTTTTAAATAATTATGAATATCTAGTTTTAGGAAGGAAATTACATTGAAAAAACAAGTTATCATTTCAGGCCTCATGCTATTTTCACTATTTTTTGGAGCCGGAAATTTAATATTCCCACCCATGCTCGGTCATACAGCAGGGCAAAATATGTGGATTGGTATGCTAGGATTTGCCCTTACAGGCATATTACTACCCTTTATTACTGTTATCGTTGTCGCATTTTATGATGAAGGTGTTGAAAGTGTAGGCAATCGTATACATCCATGGTTCGGGTTTATATTCGCTGTCGTCATTTACATGTCTATTGGAGCATTTTACGGTATTCCACGTGCCGCAAATGTCGCATATGAAATTGGTACAAGACACATTTTACCCGTACACAACCAATGGACTTTAATTATATTCGCAGCAATCTTTTTTGCCATCGTTTATTGGATTAGTTTAAATCCATCAAAAATCGTCGATAATTTAGGAAAATTATTAACACCGTTATTACTATTAATGGTCGCACTATTAAGTATTGCAGTCATTTTCAACCCTGAATCTGCACTAAGTGCACCTAAGGATAAATATATAACACATCCTTTCATTTCAGGAAGTTTGGAAGGCTATTTTACAATGGATCTTGTTGCTGCGTTAGCCTTTTCCGTAGTCATTGTAAATGGTTATAAATTTAAAGGTCTCACAGATCGCATGAAAATATTAAAATATGTCTGCTTTTCAGGATTTATTGCAGCTATATTACTTGGCATGATTTACTTTTCGTTGGCATATGTAGGTGCGTCAACAGCTCCAGGAAGCTTTAAAGATGGTACTGATATATTGACGTACAATTCATTACGAGTATTTGGTTCGTTCGGTAACCTCGTATTTGGAATGACGGTTATTCTTGCATGTTTAACAACATGTATAGGACTCGTCAATGCTTGTGCAACATTTACTAAGAAACACGTACCTAAGTTTTCTTATAAAATATTCGCACTTATTTTCTCTATCATAGGCTTCTTATTTACAACACTTGGTTTAGAAATGATTTTAAAAATTGCCGTACCATTATTGACATTAATATATCCGGTATCCATTGCGCTAGTACTCATATCATTTGCTAACATGTTTAGCAAATTCCGATTTAGTTGGGCATACCGACTTGCAACTGTTATTACATTGATTATTTCAATTTTACAAATACTAAATAGTTTCGACTTATTACACGGTGTTATTTTGAAATGGTTTATGATGTTACCTTTAGCAGATATCGATTTAGCTTGGCTCGTACCATTCATTCTTTTTGCTATCATAGGTTTCATCATCGATGTAGTTATACGCCGTCCGAAACAAGCGACAACTTAATAGACGCATAATCTCCTAGTAATGATCGACACATCATTACTAGGCTTTTTTGTATGAAAATCTGTATTTATTCATTGATACTACCTGAAGATTAATTTTTTAAAATAAATGATTTGTTAAAAAATCCTAGCTGTTATTCAAAAATATTAGTTTTAAAAATTGATTTTGTGAAATTATTCACAAATAAGGCGATTCATAGTATACTCTGATTAACAAATGAAAAGTGAGGATGTCATTGTGAAGGAGAAACATATTAAATGGGATAAGATTTTTTATGGGGACGACTGGGTAAATAACGTAGTCGAAACGATAAGAACGAAAGATATATTACAAAGCGTTTATTTAAAACGTTATTTATTACGTGCTATGATGGCAGGATTTATTATCGGTATTATTACGGTCTTCGTGCTATCAGTTAAAGCCACACACGAACCAGATTTACCACCAGGTATAGTGAATATGGCCAGTGCCATTACATTCAGCTTTGCGTTAGTACTCATTTTATTTACAAACTCCGAACTACTAACCAGTAACTTCATGTACTTTACTGTAGGGCTGTATTATAAAGTAATTAAACCAACTAGAGTATTGAAAATATTTTTATTATGCTTTGCAGGAAATATTTTAGGTGCTGCTATTTTATTTAGTTTCATGCGTTTTTCAAATGTAATGACGCCAGATATGTTAAATCAATTATCAGTAGTAATAGAGCATAAAACTTTGTCTACTGGGTTTGTAAGTATATTAATGAAAGCGATATTCGCCAATTTCTTTATCAACATTTCATTAGTTATTGCAATGCAAATTGACGATGTACTCGCCAAAATGTTTGTCATGATGTTCGGTGTTACCATTTTCGCCTTTATGGGTTATGAACACGTAGTTTACAACAGTTGTTTATTTATGGGGGGATTAATTTATCAAGTTGATACATTGCACTTCATACCTGCTATTTCGAACATTGCTGCCGCTTTTATCGGTAACTATATCGGAGGCGGTCTCATTATAGGTTTATTCTATGCTTACTTGAATGACCATCATCAATTTAATAAAAATAATTAACTATATTTAAACAATGCGTTAGTCGATGCCTTGATATTAAGAAGTGCATTAGCTAACGTATTTTTTAAGTTCGTCAATGGTTTTTGTCCGATGCTATGAGCATTATCAAATACAAAATGCTCCCATTAAAGTAGTTATTGACTGAACATCTACTTCTACGGGAGCATTTTATTTAATTGATTAATTTACTAAAAAACTAACAGAAATATAATTATTGATGGACGTTTGAAATTTCACTACAGAATTATTATGATAGCTGACTTATTTCATCTTTAGGCTTGTTATTAGTAAGTAGTTTAATTCCACTGATTAACCATAAAACAAATGTAATTATGTTACCACTTACTACTGCTCCACTAATTAATAAGATGCCACTCATTTTTTTATTTTTAGATGCTTTAATCATACCGATTGTACCTAAAATAAGTGAAATGATTCCAAATATAAATAGGAATAAGAAAAGCACAGTATAAACTGCTGCTGCTGTTTCTGGATCCAAACTATTAACCTCACCATCAACTGTTGTTGACATATCTGTAGTCATTACACCTGATGCTGCTAAAACCATAAACAGAAAATTAAATACTGTTGCTAAACCTAGAACTGAAATACCTATTATTGTCATTATTTTGACCGATTTTTCCATTGTCTTACTCCTTTATTATTATTTACAAACTTACGTTTGTGTTCTTATATATAAATGTTTAAATTTATATCGTGTTTATTGTGATGTTTGAACAATGTTTAACCAATTGTTATTTTGAAGCTAATTATAATCTTAAAAAAGAGCGTGCGCTAATCTTTTTTCACTTCTACATTTTCATCTTCAAAATCTGCTTTATGGTCTTTCATATACTTAATTGGGTCTATTTCTTTATTGATCTTTGCCTTACCATCTTTAATGTCATAAGCGAAATAATACATTTTCTTTTGATCTTTAAACAATTGAATACCAATAACAATGACTTTACCATCTTTATAAACATGTGTATTACTGTCTTCTTGTTTAATGTCTGTTTTAATAGTGTTTTGTATTTTTGAGGCATCTTTATTCATTTGCTTCTGTTCTTTGTATACTTTATCAATATCTTTTTGATACTTTTCACCTTTATTAGAACAACCTGCCAATACAATTGCTAACATTAAAAATACTATCAATATTCTTTTCATCATTTTTCTCCTTAGATGGCTGTCATTTTCCACACACTACAAAGCTGATAATATGCTTTATCATTGTGATGTTTGAACAATGTTTAACCAATTGTTATAAACTTAAAATTCGTTTAAATGTTTGACGCAAGATTTTGATTTATTATGATATTAAAGTCTTCTTAATATAAACACCTATTTCAGTATTAAATTCTAATTAAAGGAATAAATAACTACTGAAAATTATGTCATCATAATAAATTATGCAATAACTATTTGATGCCTATACATTGCTATGTATCTCTAAAAATTGCCTTCCACACATTTATTTCACAACCAAATATTTAACTATTTATAATTATAGTAAAAAACATTTTAATAGTATATACTTTTCTCATATTTTTTTGATATAAGTTTTAAAAAATAAGTCAACGTGCATCAACTTTATAAATTACACTACAATAACTCTTTCAATTAATGGCAATTTTAAATTTATATCGCGATTTATTAATTAGTTAAACTCATTTATATATGATGTATGTATACCGAGAAGCTAATAGACTTTTTAAGTTGCAAGTAATCTTATCGTTTACCTTCTTCTTTGAGTCAAATGTAAAACGAGGGTGATTTTGCACAGCCTTCTATAACATGTTTGCTACTCTTGTTCTTTAACATACTTCTCTACTTCTCGAATTTCTTCCATTTCATATTCCATTTCTGGTATAACCCCAAACTTTTTGTACATATAATAATTTTCACGGCCCAATTGATCAAACTCTGTATTTATCCAATCTATATAATCAAAAGATACATTCAATTTACCGTCTCTTGTAAAATCAAATTCACATGATGTCCATGGTTCAAGTCCTTCTTCTTTAAATGCATTTCTTAACTCATCAAACATTCGATAAACTTTAAACCATGAATTCTTAAAAATATCTTTTGAGACATTGCAATCTTTAGGTATGTCTGAATAATAATTTAATTCATCACTACCTGGTTTAGTATAATTAAAAATGACTTCTCCAGCTTGATCAGTTACATAAGCTATTGTAAATACTTGCTCCCATTCTACTGGTATCATCCCACTAATCTCATTCGCAATCTCGTTATACATTTGACTTTGTTTTTCTTCGAAAGTCATATTATCTCCCCTATAGTTCAGTTTCTTCTTGTTCTTTAATATAATCTTCTATTTTTTTAACCCTATTTATTGCATATTCTTTTTCAGGCCAAAT
>NZ_PPQS01000025.1 GCF_002902405.1 Staphylococcus schweitzeri | reverse complement strand
TAGTTACGTTTTTGGAATTAACGTTGACATATTGTCATTCAGTTTTCAATGTTCGTTTATCACTTACAAGATTTAATTATAACTCGTAAGTTATTGTAAGTCAAGAATTATTTTTAAATATTTTATTTCTAAAAAATAAATTTCCTAACTCAATTAATTCAACAAATATTATTTTATTATGTATTTGTCGGAATTTCAATAGTCAAATTTACACTTTATTAATATTTTAAATCATTAACTTAAAACATTTGTTTTTTAAATATTAGTGCCGTTTGACGACTTTTATATAATATCAAGTTATTCTAATAGAGTCAACATAAAACAACACTTATTTTTATTTAAAAATTACTGTTGAAGGGATTATTTTCTATTCGTAAGTACTATATGTATTAAAAGTGTAATTTCTTATGCTATTTTATGCTTTTTTGCTTCAGTTTTACCAACAAACTTCTCTCATTTTATGAATAGTTATTTAGTATACTTTCGCTTGAACATTTTTTAGTTTTATTTATAACGGATACTTATTAATAGTTAACACCACTTCCCCAATTCGAATATTCTTTCCTTCTATTTAAATTATGTTTTCATAGTAAACATAAAAAGAAGTTAAACAACTTTCATGTTGCTTAACTTCTCATATATTACGCTTACTATATAAAAGTAGGCTAACGTCTGTTTAATTTGTCATACTACCAAAGTTAAATTATTTATCTTGGCATTCTTTACAAACTCCATAAATTTCCATTCGATGGTGTGTTACGTCAAAGTCAGTCATATGCTGAGCTAATCTTTCAATTTCATTTAACTGAGGATATTGGAAATCGACAATCTTACCACATTGTTCACATATAATATGATAATGATTATGTGTATTAAAATCGAATCGACTTGATGAATCTCCATATGTTAATTCTTTTACAATTCCAATATCTTTAAATACTCTTAAGTTATTATATATCGTCGCAACACTTATATTTGGAAAATCAGGTGAAAGTGCTTGATAAATTTCATCAGCTGTTGGATGAGTATGTGAAGAAATTAAATAACGTAATATCGCTTGTCTTTGAGGTGTAATTCTTACACCTGCTTGTCGCAATGAAGCAATTGATTCTTCTAGTTCATGTTCAATTGATTCTATTTCAACACTCATCTAAATCACCATCTTTCTTATATAATAATTATTATTACTTACTATAAATATAACTGCAGTATTGCGCGCGTGTCAATATTTACATACAGATTTCATTTAATAGCCTTTTTTAGCATTAACTTCATTCTCAATTAGATTTCCCTTATTGAGAAAATTAACTAAATTGTTTTTAAATATATCTAATAAGTCATACTTTGCTTCATAATCATTACCAGTTATATGTGCTGTGATGGTTACATTTTCCAATTCATATAGTTCATGATTAGGTTTTAAAGGTTCTTTTTCAAACACATCTAAATATGCATGTCGAATATCTCTATTTTTTAACACTTCTATTAATAGCGTTTCTTTGACTATGCTACCTCGTCCTATATTTATAAAAAGTGTGTCATCTTTCATTAATTCAAAATGTTTTTTCTTTAGTAAATGAATCGTTTCTTGAGTTTCTGGTAAAGCATTTATAACAATGTCAGCATTTGGTAATGTGCTTTCAAGTGATTCAATAGTATATATCTCATCAAACTCTTCTTTGTCTTGACCCGATTTACTCAGACCAACCAAATACATATTAAATGCTTTTACTAACTTCGCAGTTCTAGTAGCAATTGCACCTGTACCTAAAAATAAAACTGTTTGTCCTGATAGGCGTTTACCAGTTATTTTCGAATCATATATATGTTGTCGTTGGTTATCATATGATAGTTTCATCTTTTTATAATCATCTAAAATGAAAGCTAAAATGTATTCAGATAATTGTTTAGCTTGAACACCTTTACCATTAGTTAAAAGTATGCCTTGGTTCGAAATATAATCCAACGGTAATGTATTTACACCAGTTGCAAACCATGCGATCCATTTTAAATTGGGACAACATCGTAAAAATGACTCATTGATATTGCCATCATAACCAACTAATATATCTAAATCTGTCAAATCACTCTCAGGAATCTCCGATGCTTTTTTATAAAATTTAAAATCAATATCTGAAAAGCGTTGTTGTAATTCAGTTTCAACCTCACGCATACGATTTAACCCAACAACTTTCATAAATGTCACCCCAAAATGTTTTTAAGTTCTTCTATTTGTGTTTTAACTTTAACTTTCTCGATAACATCTAAGACTTTGCCTTCTTCATCTAACACAAAAGTCGTTCTTATAATCCCCATACTTTCTTTACCAAATGATTTTTTTAATTTATACACACCAGTTTCTTTAGCTAATTTAAATTCATCATCCACTAATAAGTCGAAATTCAAACCATGCTTTTCAATAAAATTTTGATGCTTTTTCTTTGAATCACCACTTATACCATATACTGCAACGTCTAAATCATTGAACATTTCTAAATTGTCTCTAAAGTCACAAGCTTCTGTAGTACAAGTAGGTGTATTATCTCTAGGATAAAAATATAAAATCGCCTTTTTACCTTTTAATGTATCATTTGTAATGACGGTTCCGTCTTGATTTTCTAATTTAAATATTGGAAATTGTTCTCCTTTTTGCAACATATAATCACCTTTTTCTTCGTTATAATAATTTTATGATACGATATTAGGTGAAAATATTAAATTAAAAGAGGTTGATATAAATGAATTTTAGTGAAAGTGAACGTTTACAACAACTTTCAAACGAATATATTCTAGGCGGTGTCAATTCCCCTTCACGTTCTTATAAAGCGGTAGGTGGCGGTGCACCTGTTGTTATGAAAGAAGGACATGGTGCGTATTTATACGATGTCGATGGCAATAAATTTATTGATTATCTTCAAGCATATGGTCCAATTATTACGGGGCATGCGCATCCTCATATTACTCAAGCGATTCAAGAACAAGCTGCTAAGGGTGTATTATTTGGTACACCTACTGAACTAGAAATTGATTTCAGCAAAAAATTACGTCAAGCAATTCCATCTCTTGAGAAAATTCGCTTTGTAAATTCTGGAACAGAAGCTGTCATGACAACAATTCGAGTTGCACGTGCATATACTAAAAGAAATAAAATTATAAAATTTGCTGGTTCTTACCATGGCCATTCTGATTTAGTATTAGTTGCAGCAGGTAGTGGTCCATCTCAGCTCGGTTCTCCAGATTCAGCTGGTGTTCCAGAAAGCGTCGCACGAGAAGTCATTACTGTTCCTTTCAATGATATTAACGCATACAAAGAAGCAATTGAATTTTGGGGCGATGAAATTGCCGCAGTATTAGTAGAACCAATTGTTGGTAATTTTGGAATGGTAATGCCTCAACCTGGATTTTTAGAAGAAGTTAATGAAATCTCACATAACAACGGAACACTAGTGATTTATGATGAAGTTATTACTGCATTCCGTTTCCATTATGGTGCGGCTCAAGATTTATTAGGTGTTATCCCTGATTTAACTGCATTTGGTAAAATTGTTGGCGGCGGTTTACCAATTGGAGGCTATGGCGGACGTCAAGATATCATGGAACAAGTAGCACCTCTAGGACCTGCATATCAAGCTGGTACAATGGCTGGTAACCCGTTATCAATGAAAGCAGGTATTGCATTACTAGAAGTACTAGAACAAGACGGTGTTTATGAAAAATTAGATAGTTTAGGTCAACAGCTAGAAGAAGGTTTACTTAAATTAATTGAAAAGCATAATGTCACAGCTACAATTAATCGAATTTATGGTTCTTTAACATTGTACTTTACAGATGAAAAGGTCACTCATTACGATCAAGTTGAACGTTCTGATGGCGAGGCGTTCGGTAAATTTTTCAAATTAATGTTAAATCAAGGTATCAATTTGGCACCTTCTAAATTTGAAGCTTGGTTCTTAACAACTGAACATACAGAAGAAGATATTAAACAAACTTTAAAAGCTGCAGATTATGCTTTTAGTCAAATGAAATAATTTTTCAAGAAGTATATTTTAATCCGATTAAAATATAACAAATGCTCACATAGTAGATACATTTTATATCGTTAACTATTAATGATTTAACTTGATACGTCACTATGTGAGTTTTTATTTTACAACTATAGTCTCATTTAATCTCTAACTAGAGTTTTACACCCCTATTAGAATTATGTATGATTTATTTTAACAACTATAAATAAGCTTGAATTTTGTAACTAGTAAGTGTATAACAGTAATGAATACGAATATTAGATATTCAATAAATTTAAAAGGAGCGTCATTATTTTTGAGACTAGGAGCTCGGATTTTTAAAACTGGTATAGCCATTATTTTAGCTATGTCTATCGCTTCTTTACTACCGGATGATGTTGGTCTGAAAGCCTTAGCTGGTGTCAGTGCTGTTGTTGCAATGCAACCAAGTATTTATCGTTCATTTAAAACAGTTTCTGATCAAGCATTGGGTAACATTATAGGTGCCATACTTTCTGTTACAATGGTAACAATTTTTAGTGATAATTTTATCATTATGGGTGTTACTGTCATAGTACTTATTGCTATTTTATTTAAATTTAATTTAGCACATGTTGCTACTTTGGCGAGTGTAACAGCATTAATCATTATGGGACAACATACCGGTTCTTTCTATATTACCGCCTTTTACAGGTTTGTACTTGTAATGATTGGTGTCATAAGTTCATCTCTAGTTAACTTTGTGTTTCTACCACCTAAATTTGAAACAAAAATTTACTATAATTCATTAAATATATCCTCAGATATTTTTATGTGGTTTAAATTAGTATTAAATGATACGACGGAGTTTAATAATATTAAACAAGACAGTCATAATTTAAAACAACGTGTCGAAAAGTTAGAGAAAATTTATGATTACTATAGCGAAGAACGTCCTATTACAAAAAAACATATTCACCAACAGAATAGAAAGAAAATACTTTTCAGAGAAGTAGTTCAGACGACTAGACAAGCTTATGAAGTATTAAACAAATTGTCGCGTTATCAAAACGACTTATATTTGCTTAATAACAATTTCCTATTACAAATCAAATTAGATTTAGATTCATTAACTGCTTTTCACGAGCAAATTTTAGCTAGCCTTTCTAAAAAAGCACGTTATAATGTGACACATGTTGATTATGAGTTAGATAATCCACAGAAAAAAGATTTATTGTCTACATTTCAGCATGAGTTAATAAATCATCCATATCAAACGGAATATTCGTTTGCCAATGTTATGCAAATTGTTGCAGCCATCGAAGAGTATCGACACCATTTAGAGCATTTAGACCGCATAAGAATTAGCTTTTTCACATATCATAGATCTGATGCAGACATTGAAATTGTTGAAGAAGACTTTGATTTATAACATTAAAACAATTTTATCAATTAATACCACAATGAGATAAAGTAATATTGAATCTCGAAATTAAATTTTAAAAAAGCAGTAAGATTATTTTCGATTAAGAAAATCTCTTACTGCTTTTTCTAGGTTCTGTCCCCACCATCCTGTTACAAATCTTCCTTACAAAATTGTACTGAAGTCAAACAACTAATACTTTATAAGTTTTGAATGCTATATAAATGTTCGTAAGCACCTTGTTTTGCAATCAATTCACGATGCGTACCTGTTTCAACAATATGTCCATTTTCAATAACTACAATTTTGTCAGCATGTGTAATAGTAGACAAGCGATGCGCTACAATAAGTGTTGTTCGATCTTTACTCAACACATCTAACGCTTCTTGAATAATGGATTCACTTTCTAAATCAAGTGCACTTGTTGCTTCATCCAAAATAAGAATTGGTGGATTATTTAAAAATATTCTAGCAATCGATAATCTTTGTTTTTGACCACCTGATAATTTAACACCTCGTTCACCTACTTCAGTGTCATATCCCTGTGGCAAATTCATGATAAAGTCATGGGCGTTTGCCATTTTCGCCGCTTCAACTACTTCTTCAACTGTTGCTGTTGGACGACCAAGTAAAATATTTTCCATAACTGTATCAGAGAATAAAATATTATCTTGTTGCACCAATCCTATTTGATTTCTTAAACTTCCCGTTAAAAAATCTTTAATGTTGTGACCATCTATTAAAATTTGCCCGGAAGTTACATCGTAAAATCTCGGTATTAAGTTAATCAAAGTTGATTTACCACCGCCACTCATACCTACAAAAGCAACTGTTTCTCCTTTTTCAATACTTAAATTAATATTTTTTAAAATTGGAGATTCGTTATCATTATATTGAAAACTAACATGATCAATATCAATACGACCTTGTTTAATTTCAATTGGTTGAGCCCCAATACCATTTTTAATGTCATAATCTTCGTCAATTAATTGGAATACACGGTCCATTGAAGCAAAACTTTGCGTTAAAGTTGTAAATGATGCGACTAAACGACGTAAAGGCCCGAACAATAACTCCAAGTATCCAACAAATGCTGCAAGTGTACCTACTGTAATTGATCCAGAAATAGCTAAATATGCACCAACACCAATGACAATAATTGGTCCAATATCTGTAACTGTATTAATTGCAGCAAAGGAATAGGCATTCCATCTTGTATGTTTCAATGCACGTGTTAAGAAGTTGGTATTCTTTTTATCAAAGTTTTTTGCTTCATTGTCTTCAATCGCAAAACTTTTTACGACTGAAATACCTTGTACACGTTCATGCAAGAACCCTTGAACCTCAGCTAATGCTTGAGATCTTTCACGCGTCAATTTTCTTAATCTTCCAAAGAAAACATACACTGTTAAAATATAAAACGGGAAGATAAACAGTGCTGCTAAGGTCAATTTCATATCTAAAAAGAACATTATGGATAGTGCAATAATAATTGTAATGCAGTCTAACCAAATATTCATTAACCCGGTTAAAATGAAATCTTTTGTTTGTTCAACATCATTAATCACTCTAGATATTACTTGACCTACTTGATTGTTAGCATAAAATCTCGCACTTAAAGCTTGTAAATGGTTATATAACTTTTTACGTATATCATACAATATTTTATTACTTGTCCATTGCGCCAAATATTGACGTATAAATTCAATTGGTGGTCTCACTATTACAAAAATAAATAATGCGATACCAATGGCAATAGTTAAATGATGAACTTTTTCATCAGTCGTTAGTGCTTGGTTATTAATCACGCCATCTATTGCATATTTAATTAATAATGGTATAAGCATTGGTATACCAAACTTAATTATCCCAACAATAATCGTTGCAATAATACGATATTTGTATGGCTTAACAAATTGCAAATATCGCTTAATCATACATATTCCCCCTATTATATTCATTAGCATAAAAATGAATAGAGGTTGGATACATAATTTGTAGATGTAAATTCTTCTTACAATTTACATTTTTAAAATTAAGATATCTCAACCTCTGTCATATACATGTGATTAAATACGTTGTCTTATTCGTATGTTATGTTTTATTCAATTTAATCTACGGATACTGTGTCCCCACACGACAGCAAAAGTTATCATACTTCTTTATATCACTAAGTCAATATAAATGATTTAATCGGTATTTACACTTTATTTGCTTAATATTGTCTAATTTTTTTGTAGCGTTCTTTCCAAACTTTGATAAAATCTGGTGCGAACGGGCCTTTCTTTTGTTCTATCCACTGTTGAAGAATGTCCACGTTGCGTCTTAAAATAATATCAATGTCATGTGGATAATTCATTTGATTCATATGTTGCTCATATTCATCTTCATCTAATAAATGATATTTCCCGTTTGGATATACTTTAATATCTAAATCATAGTCTATATATTTTAATGCCTCTTCATCACACACAAATGGTGATGACAAATTGCAATAGTAATAAATTCCATCTTCTCTAAACATGCAGATAACATTAAACCAATATTCTGAGTGGAAGTAAACTATTGCTGGTTCACGCGTAATCCACGTTCTTCCATCACTTTCAGTTACTAATGTATGATCATTCCCACCGATTACAACATGATCTGTACCTTTCAAAATTGTTGTTTCAGACCATACACGATGTATTTTACCATCATGTTTATAGCTCTGAATTTTAATGTTTTCCCCTTCTTTAGGTATGGATTCTCTGACCATACTCCACACCACCTTCTGTTAATTTAACCATTATAAATTATAGCATATTTCTGAAACAGTATTATATAAATACATATTTTTACAAAATAGTATTTTACTATTTTATCATTACCCCAACACGTAAATAATTATACAGTTACCAAGTTATTTTCAAAGTTTAAATTTAAATACATTAATTTCAGACATTACTTTTTAAAATACTTACTTATATGTTCATGTTTTACCTCATACATTTCACGTTTATTTATAAAATTGCTATATATAACTATTTAAATGCTCTTCAACTACCAAACATTATCCATTAATAAATTCGTAAATTTTCGACATAGGAACAGGGAATGTATATTGATCACGTTCAGATAAATCAAACCAAATCATATCATCTGGTAAAGTTTCAACACTAACAGTTCCTGGTATAGCGTATACTTTTATTTTCCATGTTAAATGTGTGAATTGATGCTTTAACTCAAAAATCGGTGTTTCAACTGTTTGAATTGACATATTTAATTTATCAGAAATTTCTCGAATTGCATCATTACTTTCATACATCGGAAATTGCCACATACCATGCAATAACTTTTCGCTACGCTTTTGCAACACATATTTACCTTGCTTATTTCTAATTAAAAATACAGATTGTTCAATCACCTTTTTACTATTATTTTTCGATTTAACTGGCAACTTTTCAAATGTACCTTTATCAAAGGCTTCACAATTATCTCGCACTGGACATAACAAACATAAAGGATTTTTCGGCGTGCAAATTAAAGCTCCTAATTCCATCATTGCTTGATTAAATGTACCTGCTTCAGTCATTACAAATGGTAGTAACTCTTGTTCATAAGCTTTTCTTGTCGACTGCAATTTAATATCGCGATAATCATCATTCAACCTAGACCAAACTCGAAAAACATTACCATCAACAGTTGCAAGTGGTACATTAAACGCTATACTCATAACAGCCGCTTGAGTATATGGTCCGACCCCCTTCAATTCTTTAAACTGTTCTGGATTTTCAGGAACTAATCCTTCAAATTTTTCATGTACTTCTTTAATTGCTGTATGAAAATTACGCGCTCTACTATAATATCCAAGCCCCTCCCAGTACTTTAATACCTCATCTTCTGACGCTTGGCTTAATACTTCTACAGTAGGAAATCGTTCAACAAAACGATGATAGTAATCAATAACTGTCTTAACCTGTGTCTGCTGCAACATAACTTCACTTAACCAAATATAATAAGGATTTGTTGTTTGACGCCATGGCATTTCTCTTTGATTTTCATCAAACCAGTGTATCAAATTTTCCTTAAAACTAGATTCCTGATACATTTATAAAATCCTTTCCTCAACTAAATTAATTTACGTAACTCATAATGTTTCTATTGTACATTAAAACAAGCTAAGTAAGTAAGTTAATTTAGTTATTTGCAAAATTGGATTATAATAGTATATATAATAAAATGAAATGAGTGAACAGATATGGATACTGCAACACATATCGCAATTGGTGTTGGGCTTACGGCACTTGCTACTCAAGATCCAGCGATGGCTTCAACATTCGGTGCAACAGCTACTACACTTATCGTTGGTTCATTAATTCCTGACGGGGATACCGTTCTTAAATTAAAAGACAATGCAACATATATTTCACATCATCGAGGTATCACACATTCTATCCCTTTCACAATATTATGGCCAATTTTAATTACGTTTTTAGTATTCACATTCTTCAATGGTACAAATCCATTTCATGTGTGGATGTGGGCTCAGCTCGCAGTATTTTTACATGTTTTTGTAGATATATTTAATTCTTATGGTACACAGGCATTAAGACCTATTACTAACAAATGGATACAACTAAGTGTAATTAACACTTTTGATCCAATTATTTTCACTGTGTTATGCATTGGTATTATATTATGGATTTTAGGCTTACACCCTTTTGCAGTTTTCTTTCCAATTATTGTATTACTTATAATTTATTACATCATTCGATTTAAAATGAGAGCAATGATAAAGCAACAAGCTTTGAAAACAATTCAAAAAGAACACCATCCTGTTAAAGTATTTGTCGCACCAACGTTAAAGTTTATGGAATGGCGGGTTGCAATACAAACAGATGCACATGATTATGTCGGAAAAGCATACGGTAGAAATATTGTATTTAGTGATAAAGTTGAACGTCAAAAATTATCTACTGATTCTATTCTATGGAAAGTGAAAGGAAATAAAGATATACGAACATTTTTAAACTTTTCATCCATTTATCGTTGGCAAACTACTGAACTTGGCGATGGTTCAACAGAAATTCGGTTGATTGATTTACGTTATTTAAAGAATGATCATTATTCATTTGTCGCAATTGCTCATTTAAATAAAGATAATATCATTGACCATTCATATATCGGTTGGGTTTTTACTGAAGATAAATTACAACGTAAATTGTATGCTAAATAATTACAAAATTTGATAGCCTTTAGCAACTTTGCACAAAAAATAACCGGTGAGTTATAAATCATTTAATGATTATAATCTCATCGGTTATTTTTAATATCCTTCAATATAAATGTAGCTCAACACAAACACTCAAAATAAAAATCTAACCCAATTAAAAATCAAACTCTGAAATTTATATTTCGATTAGGACATTCAATATTTTGTTATTCGAAGCGTCTGATTATTGATATATAAGCGTATTGGAAACATACAAATTTTAGTTAGTTTGATGATTCATCTTTGTCTATATGAAGATTAATATCTTCTGCATCATGTTGCTTTTCAATTTGTTTTATCGCTTTAGTCTTTTTCATATAAATTGCATGCGTTGCATATCTTGTTAATACAAAATTCACTACAGCTACCAAAAATAGCACCAAAATAAAATATAAATGATATGGTATATTTTCCATACTGGATATACCAAAAATGATAGATTGTGTTATGCCATTTACAACGTAATATAATGGGTTAAGCATTAATATATGGTTCAAGAATACATGAGTTGGATTTGGAATAAATATAATTGGTAAAATGAATAAACATAATACACAATACCCATAAAAGATTAAGTTTATTTTATCAGTTAAGAGTCGAATTAAACCAAATGTTACGGATATAAGTCCTACAAATAATGTAGCCATCACAATAAAATAAAACAATGCTATAAATGATGTTTCAAAGTTTACTGGTTTTACTAATGCACCTATCATTGTCATAATGCTCAAGAGTACAAAACAAATGATAGACATAATGACTACAGGCGTTGCTGCAGATATATTAAATAGTTTAGCAACTAAAAAATCATTCATGTAATGATGATAGGCACTATAAATAGTATACATTAATATGCCAAATACAATTAGCGCAATCACTCTATATAACCATCGTACTTCTTTTATATCAGTCAAATGACTAAAATGAAATATCGTTTCACTTGCAACAACTAGCAATAAACATACAGCTAATGCGATTAGAAAACTTTTCCAACTTTGCTTTAATCGTTCTATTATGAATCTCTTAGTGTGTGGCAAGTTTTTAAAATATAAAATAATATTATCTAGCATCTTTACACCTACAATTCAATATAAATCCATTTGTCTTCTTTTAAATTAGCAATACAATAACCATTACCAACTTTAGTAATCCAAATGTTTTTATTAATATTAAACTTATCTTTTAATTCTTTTTTATCAACGATTGGATAAACGAAACCATATAACTGATTATTGTCATTAAAAAGTAATTGTATTGGTTGTTGTGTAACGGATGCGACAAAACGATTATCATCATCAGGTACTAAAGTTTTAATAACAGAATTATGTTTTTTATGTAATTGGCTGTTAAAATAAGCATAGTAATTACTATAATTCGACTTCATATATGGCGCTAACTTTTTAAAACTATGAGTTTGATACAACCCTGCTGGATTAAAGTATTCTAGTTTATCTTTATTAACATAGTACGTTTTATCATCTGCATTCACACGATAATTTTTACTATTTTCTCCAGTAATCGTCACAACACTATATTTCGGTATCGTGATTTGCTTATCTCCTTGCATATCAACACTGCCATTAAATGCAATACCATAAGCTAATTTTTCGATATACGGATCCTTATTTTCATTTTGCATCGTTGCTCGATTTGTAAAATCTGTAATCGAAATAATCCCCATATTGTTGAAAATCAATAACACCATCAATACAATTCCGCAAATAATTCCAGATGCCATCGTCCAAAAACGCACAAGAAATTTAGGGGGTTTAGCATGATTATAACGTTCAATACGCTTAAAATTATATGTCATTTCTGGGATTCTTGTACGATTCTTTTTCCAATCTAAATCAAAGTTTTGTATTTCTTCTTCCGATTCTAAACTTAATCGATCACGTTCATGTTCTTTAAACAATGGAATCACTTGTTTCAATGAACCTTCCATTCTTAATTGACCATGTGAAAACCAAGCAATATAGTTACTCACTTGAGCGATTTTATCAACATCATCACCGATTGTTACGATTGTTAAATTATTTTCGATATAATCATTTGTCAGCTCAATCGCTCGCTCTATAAATTGTGGCGGTAAATAGTCGATGACATGGTTTAAAATAATAATATTTGATTTTGATGATCGTGCAATACTTAGAAGTAGTTGTGCATATGCTGCTTTCGAAATTTGATTGACAGGCATCGTTTTATATTCGCCTAAATGTGCATATTGAATAATTTGTTCTGCTTTATGATCGTTAATTTCGTATGGAAAAAGTTGTACTAGCTGTGCCGTATATGTTTCTACAGTTTGATGAATTAACGATTGGTCTTCTATAAAACCGTAAAACAAATCTTCAGTACATACTACTTTACCTTTGTCGGGTTTAATTGCACCTGCTAACAATTGACCAACAAGTGCTTTAGAAGATTCCTCTTCTCCAATAATACCTAATGCTTCTCCTTGATAAATATGCAAACTGATATTGTTTAAATCAATATCTTCAGCATCATATCCAAAAGGTAAATACCATTTTTTATTTTGTTTATTCCTATAGTAGTGAGTTACTTTAAGCAACTTTAAAACAATTGAACTTCCCATCTATTTTCATCCTTCTATAATTGTAATAACGCTATAGGTAAGCCTTCCTCAGGTTCATTACTATTAAATCTAAATCCCCATGCAAAAATACCTTTTAATCTTTCAACTTTAAAGTATTGGTTACTACCATCTGTCAATTTATAAATTCTACCTATTTCAATCTTTTCTCGATCTACTAAGTAACTTTCGGCAACAATGACTTTACTTTGATATACATCGTATTCATTTAAAATACCATTCATCTCAGCTTTTCTCATTTTTTCTTTGTAAAGTTGTATTTCGTGTCTTAGTTCTGGTTCAGACATCTCACTCAATTTCTTCTGTTCCATCGGCAATACCACTTTCTTCTAATTTAGCTTTAATTTTATCATAATTATATCCTTTTCTCATAAGGCCTTCGATAGTTTTTGAAATTAATTTCTGTTGCGTGTACTTCTTTCGATTTTTATTATAAATTTTTTCTAAATCTCGTTGTAATAGATCGTCTAAAACCGTTTCATCTTGTGTGAAATCCATTTCATTCAATACAGCATGAATGGTTTCCATATCAAACCCTTTTTGAATTAAAGATTGCATTACTTTTTCTTTTACCTTAGTTTGTGGTCCTTTTTTAGTTTTAGATATTTTTTCAGCAATTTGAATAATATCATCAAGTTCCTGTTGTTCTCTATAAAGTTCTGTATATATTTCAATGATATTTGGTTCAATACCAAGTTGGTATAGTTTTTGTTGATAAATTTTAGGTCCTTTATCTGTCGTTCGAATCATTGTATTTTTTAAACTTTCAGCATAATCATGATGATCTATTAATTTTTCACGATAACAGTATTCAATAACTTCAGAAATGGCTTGCTCTGAAATCTCTTCTTTTTGCAGATATTGAACAACTTCTTTTTCCGTTCTTTTTTTATATGATAAATATTGGATTGCTTTATTTAAACCTATGCGATAATGATCATACTTTTGAATCTCTGCCATGTCAGCAGCTTCAAGTTGTTGACCTTTTTTTAAATTAAATTTGACTAATGTATCGATATCTATACCCATTTCAAATTGTTCGTCTAAAAAAAGATTAAAACGTTCTTTATTTTTCTTTTGAACTTCTATTTTAGTAACCTTAGGCATTTTTTCACCTCACTACATTCTTAATTTCAGTTATATACTATTATATTATTCAACAAGCAACTTCCTATAGCAAATGTTTAACTTTAATTATTTATTGATAGTTAATTTACAATTAAAATATTACTCAAAATAAAACTCTTATAAACATCGACTCAATATTATTGAACATTTTAAAATAGAAGTTTCAAACTTAATTTACCATTTTATGACAATAAAAAAACCACACAAACATGAAAAATGTAAGTGTGATTCATAAATCAAAAGGATTCGTAAGCTATTATAATCATTCAAATTGTCCGATTAATTCTATCTATAGAATACATTTAAAATCAGACTTATTATTATTTTACTTTAATGATTCAATTGAGACATTGCCTGTTGATATTGTGTTTCAGTTATATAATTTTGTTGCTTCATTTTTTCTAAATTTGTACTTACACGTTGCGTAAAGTTCTCTGACATATTATTTATGTTGTATACGCTTGGTGCATTTACTTTACTTGCTAAAATAGCACTTTGTAGAACTGTTATATGAGACATTGATGTACTATTTTTATTGACGGTTGTTCCAAAGTAATGGTTTGCTGCTCCCTCAATCGTATACTGATTATCCCCAAAGTAAATATTATTTAAATAAAAGCTTAAAATTTCGTTCTTATCATATTGTTTCTCAACTCGATGAGCCACAAATAATTCTTTTACTTTTCTAGTAAATGAACGATCGTTATCATAAAAATAATTTTTAACTACTTGTTGTGTGATTGTACTTCCACCCTGTACGTCTCTATCACTAATTGTTGAAAATAACGCTCTTGTTGTCCCTTTTAAATCAAATCCATGGTGTTTATAGAAACGTTCATCTTCCATTGAAATAAAAGCACCTTTTACATAATCTGGCATATCATCGGCTGATACAAAACTACTTTTATTTTCAATTTTTCTTAAATCATCTACATTATCGCGTGTAGATAAAAAATACATGATACCAATAAACAATGCGATAATAACTATGATTATTAATAGTATTTTTAATAGTATTCTTTTACTCTTTTTCTTTTTTGGTGGTTTACCAACTGGTTGATAATACGTATTATAGTGAGGTTCATGATTCTTTTGCTCAATATGTTCATTTGAGCTTGGGTACCTATCGCTTCTTTTCATGCGTTTGCTCCTTCTTTTAAAACTCACTTGGTATACCTTGAGTTTACCAGTACTATCACTAATAGGCTACACTTTTTAGAAAAATCAGTCCAAGGGCTTATACTTACATACATCATCATACTTACTAAATTTATAACAACTACACCTTTCTAATCATTCATTATAAAATTTTTAAAATCAAACATTGATGATGCATAAAAACCATATTGATATTCAAAAATAAAAAGGTCACCCCTATTTAAAATATAGAAATGACCCTTAGATATTAATGAACTTATTATTATATATATAACTCTATCATTAGCTATAAAAATTCCGGTAATAATTCTTGAGGTGTGACAGAAATGATAAAGAACTACTAATGATTTATCGTTACCCCAACTCGCATTGCCTGTAGAATTTCTTCTTGAAATTCTCTTTGTTGGGGCCCCTGACTAGAATTGAAAAAAGTTTGTTACAAGCGCATTTTCGGTCAGTCAACTACTGCCAATATAACTATTTAGAGCATAGAACATTGATTTATGTCTCAGCCTTATTGTAAAGCCTAGGACATTATGAAATGCTCCCTTCAAAGTAGACATTGAAGGGAGCATTTCATTAATTTATGTCAAACTCATTAATAGTTAATTTTGTAACTGCTTGACGATTTCTCTATTAAAATCATCTAAATCATCTGGTACACGGCTAGTTACAATATTATTGTCAACTACAACAGATTCATCAACTACTTGTGCACCAGCATTAGATAAATCTTTACGTATATTTAATACTGCTGTTAATGTACGACCTTTTAAATCATCTGTATCTATTAAAATTTGTGGTCCATGACAGATAGCAAATGTTGGTACATCATTTTTAGTGAAATATTTAGCGAATGTTCCATAACGCCCTTCAACATCTCCACGTAAATGATCCGGTGAAAATCCACCAGGAATTAATAATGCATCATAATCTTCTGGTTTCGCATCTGCAATACTCACATCAACATTTACTTTTTCGCCGTGTTTACCAACGACTTCGCTATGCGCTGTATCTCCAATCACTATGGTTTCGAAGCCTGCGTTTTTTAATGCCTCTTTAGGACTTGAATATTCTATATCTTCAAATTCATTTGCTAGAATAATTGCTACTTTTTTAGTCATTGAAAATCACCTTTCTCTATAACATTGATATCAATACTATAGACAACTTAATCATTGATTAAACATATTACGACTTAAAATATTATTCGCAAATCTCGATATGATTCCTTGCTATCTCAGAAATAGTAATTATTTAGAAACTAATTTAACCTTTTCTTCTAACTGATCTAACAACCCAATCCATTCATCTATGTCTTCTACACGTACTTCATCAGGATTCACATGATCAATATCCTCAATAAATTTATTTAAACGTGCTTTAATTTGTTCGATTGTTTGTTGTTCATTCATAAAAAAGTTAACTCCTTTAATTTTGATTTTCTTTTTCATTATTATCCTAACAGAAATCACATAAAAGGGGTATAATATTAACGACATTTATGGCATTCTAATTATTTTGACTTTTAAAAAATACCTTTTCAATTAGGCAAAAGTACGAGATAATTTGTTACGAATAATAATACGAAGAGATATCACAATGGTATCAATCAAATAGAAAGAAGGAAGTTTAAGATGATGAATAGCATCAAATTAAAGCAACCTGTAAGCATTCTAAATGACCCATGGGAAGCATACAACGATGTTAATGATCACGGCGAATTGACTTTGAGCAACATCGAATTTACAACTACAAACCTATGTAATATGCGTTGTAGTCACTGCGCAGTTGGCTATACACTTCAAACAGTTGATCCAGAACCATTAAGTATGGATTTAATTTATCGAAGACTAGATGAAATTCCGCATTTAAGAACAATGTCAATTACAGGTGGCGAACCAATGTTTTCTAAAAAATCTATTAGAAATGTTGTTAAACCATTATTAAAATACGCTTATGATCGTGGCATATATACTCAAATGAACTCAAACTTAACACTCCCGCAGGATCGTTATCTGGACATCGCTGAGTATATTGATGTTATGCACATTTCTCACAACTGGGGTACAACAGACGAATTTGCAAATGTCGGTTTTGGTGCTATGGAAAAACAACCCCCTTTAAAAGCAAAATTGAAATTATATGAGCAAATGATTGATAACGCTCGTACATTATCAGAGCAAGGTATGTTTGTTTCTGCTGAAACAATGCTTAATCAAAGTACGCTACCACATTTACAAAAAATACATCAAGAAGTCGTACATGATATGAAATGTAGCAGACATGAAATTCATCCTATGTATCCGGCTGACTTTGCAAGTCAATTAAATGTGTTAACTCTAGCAGAAATGAAAAAGACAATTCACGATATATTGGACTTTAGAAATAAAGATATTTGGATGTTATTTGGTACTTTACCTGTTTTCCCTTGTTTAAAAGACGATAATGATCAAATGCTTTTAACGCGTTTAAGAAACGCTAAAAATGTAACTACTCGAAACGATCCAGATGGTCGCAGTCGTTTAAATGTAAATGTATTTACCGGTAACGTTATCGTTACTGACTTTGGCGATGAAACAGGAACAATTTCAAACATTCAAAAAGACAAATTAACAGATGTATTTGATAAATGGTTATCAACAGACCTTGCTAAATCATTGAATTGTCATTGTGCCGAATTTAGTTGCTTAGGTCCGAACGTTCTCGTTAAAAACATGTACTATCCAAATATGGATTTTAAAGAAAATGAGCACCATATGCATAAACAACCTCAGATTATACAATTTTAAATACTATTAAAATTTATATTCAGAATTAATCTACATTGATATGACTTTATCCTTTCGATACAAATACTGCTTTAAATGGTCCGGTCCTCTTTCAAAATTGATTGTTGACCAAAATTAAAAAGACAGATTGTAGGATTCTATGTACTGTATCCTAAAAAGTTAGATTTTTTAGTCCAACTTTTAGGGTAGGCATTATTATCCTTCACAATCTGTCTTTATTTATTAATCTTTAATATGTTGTACTTTAGCTAAATATTCAATCGTTTGTTTACTTTCAATGCGACGTGCTTTTCTTCTTTCAACACGTTGTGGTGCTGTATCGTAAAACCATTTTTCAACATCATCTTCTGGATAAACACCAGGCACATGTTGTGGTTTGCCATCGTCATCCAACGCAACGAAAGTTAAGAAACTTAATGCTGCTAAGTCATGTTTGTTGTTAAATACATCATCTATTCTGATTTGAACAACAACTTCCATTGAACTTGTTCCAGCATATGAAACCATTGCTACATACTGTAATATATCTCCTGTTTTAATCGGTTTTAAGAAATCTACAGAATCTGTTGATGCAGTTACAACTTGAGCACCTGCATGTTTCATAGCCGTAATCGCAGCAATTTCATCAATATTAGCCATTAAAGTTCCACCAAACATTGTATGATGATGGTTTGTATCTTGAGGAAAAACTTGTCTATTTTTATAACATTTTGATTCAGACATAGATTTCATCGGTCTGTCCTGATTTGTCATCATTTTATCTCCCAATCTTTACTGTGATTACGTATTACACATTTAAATGGTTGCTTATTTTATCATTACTAAACTTTGAATTAACATTTATTTAGAAAGTTGACGCCCAATTTCCATTTTCAAAAACAAGTTCTTCCGTACCATTTTCCAAAATACCATAAATAGTTAAATCACTGCTGCCAATCATGAAGTCAACATGTACATTTGAATCATTCAATCCACATGCTATCTTTTCTGCTACTGACATTTCTGTACCACCTTTAACATTAAAGGCATACGCTGAACCAATCGCTAAGTGACAAGATGCATTTTCATCAAACAATGTATTATAGAAAATTGTATTGCGGTTTGAAATTGGTGAATCATCAGGTACTAATGCTACCTCGCCTAATCTTCTTGAACCTTCGTCAGTATTAATTAAATCTTTAAGTACCGCCTCACCTTGTTCAGCTGAGAAGTCAGTAATTACTCCATCCTTAAAGTTCAATTTAAAACCATCTATAATGGTACCGTTATAACTTAGTGGCAATTTATTTGTAACGTAGCCATCTACTCTATTTCTATCTGGTGCTGTAAATACTTCTTCTGTAGGAATATTAGCAATAAATGCTTGTTCATTGCCATTTACATAACTTGTTGCATCTTCCCAAATATGATTTTTAACAAGACCTACTGTTAAATCTGTACCTGCAGATACATAACGTAGCGCTTGATAATTTTTTTGTTGTAATTTTTTAGAATATATACTTAAATTCGCAATATGTTGGCGCCAATTTTCAACTGGATCATTGCCATCGATGCGTACAATTTCAAATACTTCATCTATGAACTTAGCATATGCTTCTTCAACAGCTAACTTAGGATAAACACGCTTAGCCCAAGCTCTTGATGGGAATGCAGCAACTACCCATGGGAATTGATTTTTTTGAACGCGCTCCATATATCCTTTAAATGCACGTGAATTTTGCTGTTGGAATGCTTGCAATTTTCTACTGTCAATACCATTCATTAAATCAGGGTCTTCACTAATTAATGCTAAATTCGCAGCACCACGTTTAACGTAATCCATTCTTTCTTCAACATCATATGATTTTATCTCTTGATTAGCAAAGTATTCCACAGATTCATTTTCAAATTTCAAGCGCTTTAAGGTTGGATCGCTATATACAACACGTACATCTGACGCACCACATTTATATGCTTCTTCGACAATTAAATGTGTTAATTCTAATGTTTCAACTGAAGCTCTTATGAAAACAGGTTGTTTCGGTTGAACATTCATACCTACCTTTACTAATAGTTCAGCATATTGTTGTAACTTTTGTTTGTAATCTTTCAATTTACTCACTCCTAGTCATGTCGCAATTGCCCTAAAGCATCAGCGATAGCTGTCACTTCACTCGGCGACAATCTTTCTCTTGATTGAACAAAATCATATATATCTTTTAAATCTTCTTCATTTGCGTTTTTATATTTTTCAGGATCTAACAGTCCTTGATTAACAATATTTAACTTCTCTCTAATAGCTAATACTTTCTCTTCATTTGTCATAGCCTTATTGCTCACCTCTAATTATAGTTATGTTATCAAAGTATCACAATTTAATAAACTTTAATAGAAATTTATATAATCTGCTTCCTTATTGTTTAAAGTCGCTTTAAAATGGGGATATAACTACATAGTTTGGAGGAATTAAAATGGTGGATGTAGCATTTGTCTGTCTTGGCAACATATGTCGTTCTCCAATGGCAGAAGCAATCATGCGACAAAGACTTAAAGACAGAAATATTAATGAAATTAAAGTATACTCTAGAGGTACTGGACATTGGAACTTAGGTGAACCACCTCATGAAGGTACAAAAAAGATTCTTAACAAACACAATATTCCATTTGATGGCATGATTAGTGAATTATTTGAACCAACCGATGATTTTGATTACATTATTGCAATGGATCAAAGCAATGTTGATAACATTAAATCTATTAATCCTAATCTTAAGGGACAATTGTTCAAACTGTTAGAATTTAGTAATATGGAAGAGAGTGATGTGCCAGATCCATACTACACCAATAATTTTGAAGGTGTATACGACATGGTATTATCATCTTGTGATAATTTAATAGATTACATCGTAAAAGATGCAAATTTGAAAGAGGGGTAGTTTTTAATGGAAAATAAATTTGTTCCTGGTATTTTAATTGGTGCCGTTATTGGTGGTGCGATTACTTTAGCTGATAAATCTACACGCCAAGCTTTAGTTCAATCAGTTAAAGACGCTAAAAATGGTAACCGCACTCGCAAGCCTTCTAAAGTCAGCAAAATTAAAGACGAAGTTTTATACTGGAAAGATGTTGTGGAAGAAATTCGTCGTAATAACCCTGAATTAGAACGCTCTTTGAAAGATGCAAAAGAAACATTTGTTAATAGAAAGAATCAACGTTAATGTCAGTTTAATAATTAATTAAAGGTAATATTATACAATGTATTATATCCCTTTCAAATGCTTCACTTAATAAAGTGATATATTGATTGGCTTTATTACATTGCATGGGTATTGCCTTTGTTTTATTTTACAGTCAAAAAGGTTCTGAAAAATTTAGAGCAATTAATTTTTATATTATTATCATTTTCGAACCAAATTATTGTTTATTTTTTTTATATTTGGATAAATACTAATAGCTACTTTTACAACAATACATAGAGAAAGGTTAAGGAGTGCACATGTCGAAAAAGGATCACTCTTCTTCAAAATACCTTAATTCTGTTAAGGAAGCTCAAGAGGAGTCAAAAAAGAAAAATAAAAGTAATCCCAAAATTGATGTTGATCGTACATATATTGAACCTCAACAATTCCAATCTAAGAAACCTAAAAAAGATAATCAGGTTTTCTTCTTATCAAGATTAAATAAACCTGCAAAATATAAGAAAGACTCTAATTTCTTATCATATCTCATCTATCGCATAGGAAAAGATGATGCATCAGGACTAGCAGCGCAAATGACTTACCATTTCGTACTTGCTATGTTCCCCATGTTGCTTTTCCTATTAACATTATTACCATTTTTCAATATTAAGCAGAGTCAAATTACTAATATGTTAAGTAATGCACCCGCTGAAACATCTACTCTAATTAAGAGTGTAATTGGTGACATAACTCAAAACTCCAGTGGTGGCTTATTATCTATCGGTTTGATTTTAGCAATTTGGTCAGCTTCAAATGGAATGACTGCAATTATGAATTCCTTCAATGTTGCTTACGATGTAGAAGATAGCCGTAATGGAATTATATTAAAACTACTAAGTGTTGTCTTCACTGTAGTTATGGGCGTTGTGTTTGTAGTTGCTCTAGCATTACCAACGCTTGGTTCTCTGATTAGTCATTTCCTATTCGGTCCACTTGGATTTGATGAACAAGTGAAATGGATTTTTAATCTTATCAGAGTTGTGTTACCAATCATTATTATATTCATCGTATTTATCGTGTTGTACTCGGTTGCACCTAACGTTAAAACGAAACTTAAATCAGTATTACCAGGTGCAGTATTTACATCCATTATTTGGTTAGTTGGTTCATTTGGTTTTGGTTGGTATATTTCAAATTTTGGTAACTATTCTAAAACGTATGGTAGTATTGCTGGTATCATCATTTTATTAGTATGGTTATATATTACTAGCTTTATTATTATCGTAGGGGCTGAAATCAATGCGATAATTCATCAGCGTAATGTTATTAAAAGTAAGACACCTGAAGAAGCTGCTTTGGAGCATGATGATAATAATAAAAACCACTATAATGAAAATACAAGATATGAATATGATGAAAAGACTAACACTCCAAATCAAAAAACATATCATGTTGATAAACATCCTGAAGATAGCTATCCAGAAGATAATAAAAATTTAAAAGATAAAATTGTAGATAAATTAAAAAAAGATTAAGCAACTAAAGAAAAACAGAGGTTTTCGCGATAAATAACGAAAACCTCTGTTTTTAATTTTATGTACCGTCGAAGCAATTAGCAATAATCACATATCTTAATTTAATACGAGCTATTGAATTAAATTATGTTGGAATGCATAAATAACGGCTTGTGTTCTATCTTGTACTTCTAACTTACTTAAAATGTTACTTACATGTGTCTTAACCGTTTTAATTGTAATGTGTGATGCACTAGCAATTTCTTGATTAGAATAACCTTTGGCAATTAATAATAATATTTCCATTTCACGTTCTGTTAACATTTCATATAACTCGGCACGCTTTTTCATACGGTTACGCATTTTTACTAATACTTCTGGTTCAAATACAGATTCACCTTTAGATGTTTTACGAACTGCATCAGCAATATCTTTTGCACTCGTTGTTTTTAAAATATAGCTATCAACACCTGCATCTAGGGCGCGATACACCTCTTTATCTTCAATAAAACTTGTTAACATTAATACTTTAATTTGTGGTAAATCTTTTTTAATTTGAGTAGTCGCTTCTACACCATCCATATCATCCATAAGTAAATCCATTAAAATCAAATCCGGTTTTAACTCATGGGCTTTAGCAATTGCTTCTTTACCTGAAGCACCTTCTCCTACTACTTCAATATCACTTTGCGTTGATAGATAACTTGAAATTCCTATACGTACCATTTCATGATCATCCACAAACAATACTTTAATCGTCATACGAATCCTCCTTATTTAGAGGTGCTTTCACCTCAATACGTGTACCTGAATCTGGTAGTGATACAATATGGAACGTTGCACCAATTTCCAAAGCTCTTTCACGCATATTTTTAAGTCCATAGCTTTGTTCTAATTTTTCATCTACATTAAAACCTTTACCATTATCTTGAATCCTTAACAATAAATAATCATCTTTATTAAATAATTCTACAGTTACTTTCGTGCCATTTGAATGTCTCAAAGTATTAGATATTGCTTCTTGCGTAATTCTAAACAAATGATCCTCAATACCTTTTGGCACTTTAAAATCTTGTATTTCATGCACAACTTTCATTGGTACTTTCTTTTGTAAATCAATAACTAAATCTTTAATACCTTCACCTAATGACTTATCTTTCAAACCGAGTGGTCTTAAATGTAACAACAGCGCTCGCATTTCTAATTGCGAATCTTGAACCATTTTCTCTAAAATAGGTATTTGTTGATCTAATGGTGGTTCTAACTTCGTTTCTTTGATAGCAGATAGCATCATACTTGCCGCAAAAAGTTGCTGACTAACAGAATCGTGAAGTTCTCGTGCTAGTCGTTGACGTTCATCTTCAATAATCTTTTTAACTTTCACATCATTAATATTATAATTTTCATTGGTTAAGTTTTGAGTTTTAAGTCGCAACTTATGCAATTCTTGATTTAAAGGTACTAACGTATGATATAAATCTAATGTCTCACTATAAATTTCTATATTTTGATCATTAATACCTACTGTCTCACCTTCCATCGAACGCTCAATTTGCGTCTTAATCCAATCATTTTGTTGATTGATTTTGTATGCGAGCACTGATCCAACGATGATGCACAGCAAAATTATAATGAGATTTAAAAATAAAAAGACTGGAATCCCAAATATTTGTGTATAAAACATGCCTTGAAAATAAATGATATTGACGAAAACTTTATCTATAAAAAGAAATGCTGCCAACATGCTGTACACTAAGATTAGCATCGAACCAATTGTTCTAATATAATGGTTCATCGATAAATCACCTCTACGTCTCCAATAAACGTTGATACGTAGATATTAACGGTATAATTATCTGGTTTAACCATTTCTTCGATATGAATATTATCGTTTTCAACTTTATATGACTTTTCATTTACATAAGTACTGCCATAAAAAGCCGCGACATGTAAATTAATATTATAATTAATTGGTAAGATAACTTGTACTTTACCCAAAATATGTCTAACAACAATAGTATTATTTTCTTTAATATTTGCTGCTTTCGTTAAATCAATATGCAAATCACCAATACCATGTTGTATTTGCACATCTTCCCATTTATAAACATATACCGGCGTACGTTGTTCCCCAAACCATTTTTGTTTAATAAACGAAGGTGAGGTTACGACCTCATCAGTTGCAATCACTTTTTTAGGTTTGAATTTGTGTATCAAATAACGAACTATGAGCAATAATAAAAATACGAACAAGATAATAATCGTATATTTATTAGATAGTAGCGTGAAAGCAATTAATAATGCCCCTATCCAAAATGCCAAAAGTCCTCTTATTTTATGAAAATAAAGATAGCCTACATACACTAATACACATCCCAATAGTAGAACCAGTAAAAACCCAATTTTTTCAAAAAATATGTAATAAAAATTGGCAATAATCATTAATGCAGTAAAAATGATCAACATTTGTGTTGATATATATTTGTGTGTCATGTTTCGCCGCCTTTCTATGCCACAGCGTTCATATAATTGATTAGATACGATGTTTTTTCAGTTGTTAATTTTTCAGTTGAAGCTTGTTGAATCTGCATTTCAATTTGTGCATAATATGCTTCGACTTTATTTAACTCAGCTTTAATATTTTCAATTTCTTGATTATTAATTTCTCTAGCACATTGAATGTGAAATGTTTCTGTGATATCAACATATTTATTTTCTAATGTTAGCATTAGACTGTCAATCATCTTGCTGAGCTGTTCTTTTTTAGCTTTTAAATAATGCATATAATCATCTAAATTTTTTATTTTCTCGTCAAGCATTAAAAGATAATGCTTAATATTATTTCTAACGACTTCTCTTAAAAATTGTTCTATATAACGGTCAACATAGTTCATCATTATCACCTTTTATAATAAGTATTTAAATATCTAATGCGCTATGTTTCTTCTTCGGTGCTGCTAATATTTATGCTAATTAAACTAGTTTATTGCAAAATATCTTTTATTAATGACGCATTAATTGTGTTCTCCATTATTATAAAACAGTTCCGAAACCAATATGAATAGGCTCCGGAACTAAATGATGTTCATACTTTAGTCTTAGTATTTGATTTTTCTATGATTCTTCAATCTTAGTTGTTAAAATTGGACCATCTTTTGTCACAATAACAGTGTGTTCTATTTGGGCAACAAAACTCTTATCACTCGTTTCAAATGCCCATTCATTTTTACCTTCTGTTACAAACGACGCATTTGATGAAATAAACGGTTCGATGGCTAATACCATACCTTCAGTTAACAAAGTTTTATCTTTTGGATCAAAATAATTAAGTACATGTGCTGGTGCTTCATGTAAAGATAAACCAACTCCATGACCAGTTAAATTTTTAATAACTTTTAAATCATTTTGTCTAGCCGTATTATGTACTGCTTTGCCAATGTTGCTCAATTTTGTACCTGGTTTTACCTTTGAAATTGCATTTTCAAATGCCATTGTCGCTACATCACATACTTTTTGCTTCATCGGATTATCTGATTCACCAACTACAAATGAAATCCCTGTATCTGCGTAATAACCGTTTTTCAATGCTGACACATCGATATTGACTAAGTCACCTTCACGAATAATACGTTTACTAGGGATACCATGTGCTACTTCTTCATTGACACTTATACAAGTTTGACCTGGAAAGTTTTCATCATGAATTGGAGCTGAAATTGCACCATATTCTTCAAATAATTCTTTTGCAATATTATCAAGCTCTTTTGTTGTAATGCCTGGCTTTGTAGCAGCTTGCATTGTGTTGCGCACTTTAGCGCATATGTATCCAATTTCTTTTAAAGCTTGTAATTCTTCTTCTGTTTTTACAATCATTTTATCCCGTTCCTTTTTTATATTATTATAACTTATTATAGCAAAAATTCTTTGATATACTAAAGATGTTACTTATTGTATTTTGGAAAAATAGTGAGACAGAAGTGATAAAGAACTACTAATGATTTATTATGTAGTGGTTCTTTATCAATAACCACAGCTAATGTGTACTTAAAAATAAGAATATATGAGTAAAACTCATGCATAAGAAATACTAATTTCTAAAGAAAAAGTATTTCTTTATCGTTGTCTGTAGAATTTCTTTTTGAAATTCTCTATATTGGGGCCCGCCCCATGCATGGTTGACTAAAATTGAAAAATCTTATTACAAGCGCATGTTCTCATTCAGTCAACTACTGCTAATGTAACATTGTAGAGTCTAAGACTTTCATTAATGTATCTGAAATTCAATATAATGAATTAAGCTTGATTATTTCAAATATTTTATATCCATTATCTTTTCCAATGTACGGTACTCTATATTATAATGCGCTCGTTTAGATTTTACGATGATTAGAGGTTAAAAAATGAATGAACAATGGTACAAACATTTAATTGGTGCCAGAACTATTAAAACTGGTATCGCCATTTTTTTAACAGCTGTTTTTTGTATGGCTTTAGATCTAACACCTATCTATGCTATTTTAACTGCTGTTGTTACAATTGAACCAACCGCCAAGGCATCACTGATCAAAGGGTATCGTCGCCTACCTGCAACTGTAATCGGCTCTGGATTTGCAGTGTTATTCACATTTCTTTTTGGTGATCAATCCCCCTTTACATATGCATTAAGTGCTACATTTACGATTTTATTTTGTACAAAACTCAAATTACAAGTTGGTACGAATGTCGCTGTACTAACATCATTGGCTATGATTCCAGGTATTCACGATGCCTATATATTCAACTTTTTGTCTCGAACATTGACAGCGATTATTGGTCTCGTTACCTCAGGTTTAATCAACTTCATGGTGTTTCCACCTAAGTATTATGGTCAGGTCGAAGAAAAATTAAGTAAGACAGATGCTTTGATGTATAAATTATTTTACAATCGCTGCCAAGAACTTATCTTATCAAGGCTGCAATCTGATAAAAGCGAAAAATCATATAAAAATATTTTCAATTTAAACAATCAAGTTGAAACGTTAATAAGTTATCAACGTGATGAATTAAGTTATCATAAGAAAAAAGAATGCGATTGGAAATTGCTCAATCAATTAACCAAACGTGCATATACGAATCGTTTGTTTATTACGCATCTTTCAAATATCATTTACTTGCCTAAAAATACCCGTGTTAACTTTTCAGGTGACGAAAAAATGGCATTGCTAAAAATTAGTAGTAGCATCAAAGATATTTTTTATGATGGTTCATTTAAAAGAGAAGATGATTCTGTAGAAACTTTACGTTCGACAATAAAAGCACTTGAAATTAGTGGTGAAAATCAAATTAAAAGTCATATACTGTATGAAGTTTTAATGATTTATCGACTGCTAGACAGCAGATATGCTTAATTTAACTGCCTTATGCTTATTGGCACCATTAAAGATACTCTGCCTTTATAAGTATTTTTAGCGTATATTGTATGTGACTTTCAAAAAATCCGTATCTATACTTATACCTAATCTTAGTATGTTTCTTTTTTGATAATAACCATGTACAAGTTCGATACATTTAATGTAACGAGGCTAATTCATTAATAAATTTAGTAAAGTCTGTTTTGGTAACATTTATCCTTAATGAAATACCAGAATCTGTTGCCATGTTTGAATGCCTTAAACCAGAATCAAAATCAATATAAATACAAAGCAGTTCTTGATTAAAATCAATAATCGTAAAATGTAAGTCAGGTTCTATAAAACATATTTCAGTAACTGGATTGTCGTATTCTAAATGTTTCAAATTGTCCATATCACTATCAAAAAGTGCTAATTCAAATTTAATTTCTTGATTTTCGAAAGTTGCATTAGTGTCGAAATAAAAAATTTCACTTTCCTCTTCGATAACTACATCTTTTAAAATAAATGTTATTGATGCTTTGCTATGTAAAAAAGATGCATCTGTTAAAATTACTTTAGTAGGGTTCATCGTCAAGTTCCTTTTATTATTTATTTTTTAGTTGTTTAATCACCATTACTATTGATAATTATGGGATAGATACTCATTGTATAATAATTATTCACTAGAAGAAAAACACACACATCAATTTGGCTATTTGCTTCCAAAATGATGTGTGTCTATACGAATATGATTAATTGCTATTCTTCATCGTTTATCAATTTTAAATCCATTGATACGATGCTCAGAGTTAACGAGATTTCTTCTATTTATTTGCTCTGTCTATTAATACTTGTTTCGCTTGTTTTTCCGCTTCATTATCTATTTCTTTAGGCTCAAACGGAATACCCTTACGTTCACACGCTTTTTCTAATAAATAGTCAGTAATTTCATAGTTTTTAGGTAAGATTGGTCCATGTAAATATGTTCCTAATAAATTTTTATAATGAATGCCTTCTTTTTTATCTTCGTCATTATTACCGTAACCGAATGTAACATGACCAAGTGTACCGAAGTTATGATATGTTCTACCACCGTGGTTTTCGAAACCAACAATAGTACCAAATGTATCACTTTCAATGACAATGTCACCTGTAAGGCGGCTTGTCTTTGACTCAGTATAGAAATCTAAAATACCTAACCCTTCTAATTCTGTTCCGTCAGGTGTAATATATTTTGTTCCTAAAAATTGGTAGCCACCACAAACTGTTAGTCCTGGCATACCATCTTCAATCGCTTCTTTAAGTGGGGCCTTAATTTTACTTAATTCTTTTGTAGCAAGCGCTTGTTCTCTATCACTTCCACCACCAATGAAGAAAATATCACAATCATCAAATGTAATACCTTCTGTTTCATTAATTTCAACGACATTAACTTTAATATTACGTTTTTTGGCGCGTTGTCTTAAAGCAATAATATTTCCAATATCACTATATAAATTCAATTTATCTGACATAAAATGATAAATAGTCAATTCATGCATATTATGATTGACCTCCTTCAAATGAACGATTTAATTGTTCAAGCATAGGCGCTAATGACGTGTAGTTAGGAATAGCAACTGTAAACCCTTGATAATCCATTGTCTTTGCTGTTGCTTTGTAAATATCACGTTCAACAATAATAGGTACTTCAACCTCTGCTAACTTCAATCGCAATTGAAGTTCTTCTGCTCGAGTACCTGTCACGATGATAGCTTCAATTTGTTGCTTAGATAATTTTTCGAAATCTGCATCATATATCCATGAAGTATCACGTCCATCAGCAGCATTATCATTTAGGGAAATAACATACACTTTTTCACCTTCTAATTGCTCACCAACTGATAAACTTGCATTCATACCTGCAGGGTTTTTAGCTAAGTTTATCATCGCTTCTTTATTGTCTTTTTTAAAATACTGCATGCGACCGTTATCTGATGTATAAGTTTCAAACCCATTCTTAATTGCTCCTTCATTAAGCCCTAACTCTCTTAATACAGTATATGCAGCTAATGCATTATACGCATTAAAGTCACCAGCAATTTTCATATTATATTTTTCATTATTAATATTTAAGTGTAAAAACGGTGCAACTTCAAAATTTGAAATCTCATATTTAACTTGTTCTCGTTTGAAACCACACTGACAGTGATAATGTCCGATTTGATTATAATGGATATAATCATATTGCAATAAGCGACCACAGTTTGGACAATAGCGACTTTCATTCATCGTACTTTGTTCAAATTCATGGGCATGTGCTTTCATACCATAGTACACAATCGTATCACTTGCGATTTTTAAACGACTCACAAATGGATCATCAGCATTTAGCAATAATTTGATGCCTTTATTACTAATTGTCGTTGCAATGTTATTAACCATAATATCAATTTCACCGAATCGATCCATTTGATCTCTAAAGAAATTTGTAAACACCATCATAGAAGGTGTTACTTCTTTTAAAACACGTGGAATCGATCCTTCATCAATTTCGATTACCGCGATTTTAGTCTTCGGCGTTGACTGTATGATAAATGCTGACGTAATACCAGCTGCCATATTAGCGCCTTCATTATTGTGTATGATTTCAATATTATTTGCTTTTAAAGTATGTCCAATTAAGTTTGAAGTTGTTGTTTTACCGTTTGTTCCGCTAATAAATACAATATCATCAACTTGTTCAGCTAATTTTCTTAATATATTTATATCCACTCTTCTAGCGATTTGTCCTGGTAAATCAGTACCCTTTTTACCTACCGCTCTACTTGCTTTACGCGCCAACTTCGCTAGATGGATTGCCGTCCACTGTCTCATGTGTTTCCTCCTCTAATTTCCACTCGCATCATTATAACATGATAAGGTAACTTCAAAAAAGTTTCTCAATCATAAATCGATCTATCATCTCTAATTTATAATGATTCTCATTTAGGTTACTAGAAATGATATTTATTCTCAATTATATATTACTAAATGATATATTTTCTCAATTAGACTATTAATTTTAGGGTTTAAATTATAATTATTATTATTTACAATTGAGAATGAGTCTGTTATACTAAATGCAATTCATAGTAATTTTAATTTACAAATAAGAGGTGTATTACAATGTTAAGTAAAAATCTATTAGAAGCATTAAACGATCAAATGAATCATGAGTACTTTGCAGCACATGCATATATGGCAATGGCAGCATATTGTGATAAAGAATCATATGAAGGTTTCGCAAACTTTTTCATTCAACAAGCTAAAGAAGAACGATTCCATGGTCATAAAATTTATAACTATATTAATGACAGAGGTGCTCATGCGGAATTCAGAGCAATTCCTGCACCAAAAATTGATTTCTCAAGCATATTAGAAGCTTTCAAAGATAGCTTATCTCAAGAACAAGAGGTAACTAAACGCTTTTACAACTTATCAGAAATTGCACGTCAAGATAAAGACTATGCAACTATTTCATTCTTAAATTGGTTCTTAGATGAGCAAGTAGAAGAAGAAGCAATGTTTGAAACACACATCAATTACTTAACTCGTATTGGTGATGATAGCAACGCATTATATCTTTATGAAAAAGAATTAGGCGCTCGTACTTTTGACGAAGAATAATTAACAAACTATATTAACAAACAGGTAGATATCATACGACATGATAGACATTTGGGTTTCTATTAAACACCCAATGTCTATATTATTTTGTATTGCGGAGATCTTTAGATTTATTTTCTAAATCATTGATCTGCGTTTTTTTATTTGTCAAAACAAAAAAGTCGCACAGATAAAAACGATTAAACCTTTTATATCCATCCGACTTAAACATATGAATTTTTTTATTTCTTTACTATATTATTATTAAGAGCCTTCAATATTAAATCTTCTCGGGTAATTTAGTTTCTTATTTCTTGTATATACCCTGTTAACTGATTTATCTTTAATGGTTTAGTTTGAATGCGATTGTTAATCAATGTGTAGTATGGATTATTTTTGTCGTAATGACACCAATTAGAATGATCTATATTTTTCGGCACACCATATTTCGCAAAAGTTGACCATGCATATTGCATTTTATAAGAAACCTCTTTGTCGATTTCGTCATAATCTTCTTCAGGTGTTAAATTTCCAAATATATATTTTATCTCAGAGGTATGTTTAGCTAACTCGTTGTTCATTTTATACTTAGGTGAAACTCTTGCAAAGTGATAATAATATATATGTTCACACAACTTCTCAAAACGTTTTATTGTTGCTAAACAAGGTTCAAACCAAATAACAGTGGTAAAAACTTTATCTAATGCTTCATAATTTGAATAATTATGCTGTTTAAAATATGACAAAATGAGTTCTTTCTTGCTATTAGCCAAAGTATCTACCATTTTCAATAATACTTCTTCAGGATATGTTTTATTTGGTTTTATAAAATATCTAGCTTCGTTTTCAACACATCCAATTAATATCGGTATATCTTTCGATAATGCAGGGAAATGTGATTTCGAAATAATCTCTCCATCTGGGACCTGATTCCATACTAAATTTGCAGGTGTATGAACTTGTCCTCTAGGTGGTCGTACACCAGAATACTTAGTCGAAATATCTAATAAACGTTCAGTAGATACACTTTGAAGTTCTTCTAGGTTATGACTGCCTAACTCTTCAAACATTTTACTTGTTTGTTTAGCTACTTTTTCATATGTAGGTTCTTCTGAGAACACATACTTTTCAAAGCCGGCACTTTGAATGATTACTTTATGAAATAAGCCTTTTGCATTTTTCGCTGATAATAAATACCTTACTGCCTGCGCTCCAGCTGATTCTCCAAATATTGTTACATTGTCAGGATTACCACCAAATTTTCGTATATTGTTAGCAACCCATCTTAATGCTGCGATTTGGTCTAAAACAGCAAAATTACAACCGATATTTGGGTCAGCAATATAGCCGAATGCACCTAACCTATAATTAAATGTAACAACTGTCACTCCATTTTGTGCTAATTTCTCTCCATCAAAGGCATCTTCAGACCCTGCACCTCCAAGATTACCACCGCCATGCATCCATACCATAACGGGTTGTTCAGCAGTTGCATCAATAGTTGTAGACCACACATTTAAGTATAAGCAATCTTCACTTTGCTTTTCAGTACGTAAATTGAAGCTAGCACCACCTCTTTGTGGACACACAGGACCAAATTCATTTGCTAGATAAATGCCCTTCCATTTTTGTGGAGCTCTCGGTGCCTTCCATCTTAAATTACTTACAGGTGGTTCAGCATATGGTATTCCTAAAAAATGATACATATTATTTCGATAATAACCTTGAATCAATCCGCTTTCAATTTTAAGCACGAACAAACCATCTCTTTCTAAAAAATACATATTTTTAAAGCAAAATCATTATGATATATCTGAATTTTAATGTAAAGTTATAAACATGAAACTTATCTTTAAGGAGCTGTAATATACAAAATGAACAATGCATTTGTCGCACTTGATTTTGAAACAGCAAATGGGAAACGTACTAGTATTTGTTCTGTCGGTATGGTAAAAGTCATTGATAGTCAAATTACAGAAACGTTTCATACACTTGTGAACCCACAAGATTATTTTTCACAACAAAATATCAAAGTCCATGGCATTCAACCTGAAGATGTTGAAAGTGCACCTACATTCGACTTTGTATTCCCATATATGATGCAATTCATTGCAGATTTACCTGTTGTCGCACATAACGCGGCATTTGATATGAACGTTTTACATCAAAGTATACAAAATATTGGTTTGCCGACACCAAATTTAACTTACTTTTGTAGCTATCAACTCGCTAAAAGAACAGTCGATTCTTATCGATACGGTTTGAAACATATGATGGAATTTTACCAATTAGATTTTCATGGTCATCACGATGCATTAAATGATGCCAAAGCATGTGCAATGATTACTTTTAGACTATTGAAAAATTATGAAAATTTAACACATGTAACTAATATTTATGGTAAAAATTTAAAAGATAAAGGCTAACCCAACATTAAACGCCCAATAAAATGTCACTTTAAAAGTGACATTTTATTGGGCGTTTGTTTATATGAAGTCATATATGGTCATATTTTTATAAGTTGATCGTTCTAAATTACCTACAGTGACACCAATAAGTCGAATTGGTACATCTGGATCTTTTAAATCGTTATAAAGTAAATATGCAATGTTATAGATATCTTCTTCAGAACTTACTGAATCTCTCAAACTCATTTGCTTAGATAACGTTTCAAATTGATATGTTTTAATTTTAACCGTTATCGTTTTAGCTGACTTCTGTAATTTATTAAGACGTTCAGCCGTTTTACCTGACAACTCCCACACTTTTCTTAAAATCTCTTCATCATCATTCACGTCTGTAGCAAATGTGCGTTCAGTCCCTACTGATTTTCTTACTCTTGATGATTTCACTTCACTTTGGTCAATGCCGCGTGCCTTGTTATATAAACCACGACCTCTCTTTCCAAACAAATGAATTAATTCAAATTCCGTTTTATTATATAAATCTCTACCATTAAAAATACCATTATCATGCATTACTTTTTTGGAAGCTTTACCTACACCTGGAAAATCTCCGATATCTAATGCCATCAAAATATCATGGACATTTTGATAATCAATCACAGTCATACCATCAGGTTTATTCATACCACTCGCTAATTTAGCTAAAAATTTGTTATAAGATACCCCTGCAGACGCTGTTAAATGAGTCTGCACTAATATATCTTTTCTAATATACTGAGCAATTTTCGAAGCAGGAAGGTCTGGTCTCACTAATTCTGTAATATCTAAATACGCTTCATCCAAAGACATCGGTTCTACCTTATCTGTATAACTTCGGAAAATAGACATAATCTGTGCGGATGTTTCTCGGTAAGCACCAAAATTACTTGTGACAAAATATCCATTTGGACATAGTTTATGTGCTTGTGACATCGGCATTGCTGAATGGACGCCGTATTTTCGTGCTTCGTATGATGCTGTTGAGACAACACCCCTACTACTTGCTTTACCACCAACAATGACTGGTTTGCCTTTCAATTTGGGGTTATCTCTCATTTCAACTTGTGCAAAAAAATAATCCATATCTATATGAATAATTCGTCTCTCAGTCAAGTGCTCACCTCCCTATTAATTTATACTTTTATAAAGCACAAAAATATCTCAACATAATTATACGCTGTGTATGATTTTTTTACATAAATCTTGCACTTAGCGATAACTATATTGAGATGACTACAAGTTGATATAAAATCAATTGCTATTTAAGCATTACGATGATGACGATTGAGTAAGAAAACATAGGTAATCCAAAGTAATTCAGCATATTCATTTTGTTGATATCATCTTATTTAAATTTATTATTGAATCGGCTTTTGATGATATAAGTAAATGCTATCTTTATCTTGTTGCACATATTTAAAATTACTAGATAATGTTAATGCAACAAGCAGAATATCTATAAAGCAATAAGCAGTATGCATACTAAACATAAAAATAAGTGATGAATAACCAAATACCTTAATTAAAATAAGCAAGCCAGTACTTAATAGGATTAGTGGTGACAGCATAATAATTGAAAATTGCCATTTGTTAAAACATGCGTCTGCAGTTTGAAATAACATTCTATCTTTTTTTATATTAAACATAGGTTTGCTATCTTTTTTAAATAAAAGAAATAATGCTCTATGGATAAGTTCATGTAAAATCAATAAAATAATGAATCCAGCAAACCCATATACAAGATTGATGATGATATTTTGATCGACAACCGCTGTGACACCTAACGCCCACTTATACGTAAATAAAATCACGAATAACGCAATAACAAGTTGCAAGATAATAAACCTTCGCATTTGAAAATTATTTGTCGTTAAATCAATTTTATGCATTGCCAACCCTCCCGATCATGACATTCTTATTCTTCTTTAAATATAGTATACAATGTCACATTTAATTTAAAAAGTTCATATCAAGAAATTAAATTGGCTGTAATAAAATTTTAATATACGACTTCTTTCTTCACTTATTAAGGCGAAATTTTATCTCAAATCATGTGCGTTATTTCAAATTGAATAATGCCACTGTCTCAACATGTGTTGTTTGTGGAAACATATCTACCGGTGTTACCTCTTCAAGTTGATATTTTTCAGCTAATAATAATGCATCACGTTGCTGTGTTGCGGGATTACATGAAATATAGACAATACGCTTAGGTTCTAATGTAAGCAAAGTCTGAATAAACGTTTCGTCACAGCCCTTTCTTGGAGGATCAACCATTACAACATCTGGTTTAATCCCTTGTGCTTTCCATTGTAAAATAACTTCTTCAGCTTTCCCACAGACAAAAGTTGTATTATTGCATTGGTTTATAGTCGCATTTTGTTGTGCGTCTTCAATTGCAGAGGGAACAACTTCAACACCGTATACATGTTTTGCATGTGGTGCCATATATAGCCCTATTGTTCCAATACCACAATAGGTATCTAATACAATTTCATTACCTGTCAATTGCGCATACTCAATTGCTTTATTATATAATTTCTCTGTTTGTTCAGAATTAATTTGGTAGAATGACTGATCACTTATTTTAAATGTACTATCTGTTAATTGATCAATAATTGTATCTTTACCATATAGCGTTATAGACTGACGTCCCATAATAACATTAGAGTGGCTATCATTAATGTTTTGTTTAATGCTTGTCACATTAGGAAATGCATCTAATATCTTCTCAACAACAGCATTTTTTTGTGGCCACTTTTTACCATTAGTTACAAAAATAATCATCATTTCGTCTGTATGATATCCTGTTCTTACAACCAAATGTCTCATTAAACCTTTTTTCAATTGTTCTTGATAAATACTTACATTTAAATCTTTTAAAATAGATTTAACTTCATTCATCACTTCTTGATGTTGTGAATCTTGTATTAAACAACTTTCCATGTCAATAATGTCATGGCTTCTTTGACGATAAAAGCCCATAATAACTTCATTCTGTTCATTCTTACCAACTGGAATCTGGGACTTGTTTCGATATCTCCAAGGATCTGTCATGCCAACTGTATCGTTAATCGTAGAATTATCAAAATGTGCTTTTCGCTGAAACAAATTAATCACTTGTTCCTTTTTCATTTCAAGTTGTGCTCCGTATGATAAGTGTTGAAGTTGGCACCCACCACAACGTTCATAATATATACATGGCGGTTCCACTCGGTGCTCACTTTCTGTATTAACAGCCAGCAATTTACCAATCGCAAAATTCTTTTTAACTTTTATTACTTTATACTCGATTTGTTCATTGATTAGCGCTTGAGGGATAAAAATAGGAAACCTATCTATTTTTACGACACCATGTCCTTCATGTGTTAAATCAACTACAGTCCCTGTTTTAATGTCATTTTTAGCTATCGCTTGCAAAATTTTACCTCCAAAATGAACAGGTTAGGAACAAAATTATGCGCTTCCTAACCTGCCATTATATATTTCACTACTTCTGTTTATTCTTCGATTAAATTGTCATCAACATGATCATTATTTATCAATTCTTCATTAACAATATCATTTGGTGCAAAAACATCAATATGACGTTCTAAATTCAAGAAATTAGCTGGTAATTTCCCACCATACTCACCATCTACATTTAACTGTAAATCTGTAAATGAAGAAATATTAATTGCTTTGGCTTTTTCGTATATAACTTTTGGATGTTTTGTATGTTCACCTCGTGAAGCTAAAGTCATAATATGCCCTAGTTCTGCAAGATTTGATTTTTCAACAATAATTAAAGTAAAATATCCATCATCCAATTTCGCATCTGGTACTAATTTTTCAAAACCTGCCATTGAATTTGTCAAACCTAAAAAGAATAATAAAGCTTCTCCTTGGAAAACATTACCATCATATTCAATTCTTAAATCAACAGCTTTCATTTGAGGTAACATTTCGAAACCTTTAATGTAATAGGCAAAAGGACCAACGATTGATTTCAACTTACTTGGGGTTTCGTATGATACTTGAGTCAATTGTCCACCAGCAGCTAAATTGATAAAGTAACGATTATTCATTTTACCTATATCTACTTTAGTAGAATAACCTTCAATGATGACGTCTAATGCACCCATAATTTCGTTAGGTATATGTAAAGCACGTCCAAAATCATTTACTGTTCCCATAGGAATAACACCTAATTTAGGACGATTCGGTTTCTCTGCAATTCCATTAACTACCTCATTTAATGTACCGTCTCCACCGGCAGCGATGATTATATCATAATTTTCATGCATAGCTCTTTCCGCTTCAAGTGTGGCATCCCCAATTTTCTCAGTTGCATATGCACTCGTTTCATATCCGGCTTTTTCTAATTTTATTAAGGCATCAGGTAAATCTCTTTTAAATTGTTCTTTACCTGATGTCGGGTTATAAATGATTCTTGCACGTTTCCTCATATCTTATCCCTCTACTTAAAATTCATATATTTTATATTAAACGATCTTTTAGGTATACACCAAATACTTGTATACTTAGTGTAATTTCAGCACGCTCTTTTATATTTTACCTTTATAGACTTTTATGCTTCATTCACGACATATCTTTATGTACTTGAGCTACTATGAACATTCTCCAAGCAATATGATATCGACTATATTTTGATTGCCATTTTTGATATTCTCTCTTAAAAATGAAGTTGTAAATATGAAGTTGTCTTTATACAAAATGTTTTATACCTTTATATTATACAGTTTGCCTTTATATAATTAAAGCTAACACATTAATAAAATTAATATTTTTACTAATTACATGAACTATGAATAATCGAATAAACTATATAATTTTTGATAGCTATGAAGAAACCCTTGATTGCACCATTATCTACAATCAAGGGTTGTTATTTATATTTATCTTTTATCTAATTCTTGTTTTAATAGTTGATTTACTAACTGAGGATTAGCTTGACCTTTTGAAGCTTTCATGATTTGACCAACTAAGAAGCCCATAGCTTTGCCTTTACCATTTTTATAATCTTCAACTGATTGTTCATTATTATCCAATGCTTCGTTTACAAATTTTAGAAGTGTTGCTTCGTCAGAAATTTGAACTAAGCCATTGTCTTCCATAATTTGTTTAGCATTTCCACCTTTAGCTGCTAACTCAGGGAAGACTTTCTTAGCAATTTTACTACTCATTGTTCCGTCTTCGATAAGTTTAATCATGCCAGCTAAATTTTCTGGTGTTAATTTAGTGTCTAATAATTCTACTTGATTTTTATTTAAATATTCGTTTACGCCACCCATTAACCAGTTAGATGTTAATTTAACATCTGCACCGTGTTTAATTGTTGATTCAAAGAAATCTGACATTTCTTTAGTTAATGTTAATACGTGTGCATCATATGCAGGTAATCCTAATTCATTTACATATTTAGCTTTACGTTCATCTGGCAATTCAGGAATTGTCTGACGAACACGTTCTTTCCAAGCATCATCAATATATAAAGGTACAATGTCTGGCTCTGGGAAGTAACGGTAATCATCAGAACCTTCTTTAACACGCATTAAAATTGTTTTACCTGTAGATTCATCAAAGCGACGTGTTTCTTGTCCAATTTCTCCACCATTTAACAATTCTTCTTCTTGGCGTTTTTCTTCGTATTCTAGACCTTTACGTACATAGTTAAATGAGTTTAAGTTTTTCAGTTCGGCTTTAGTACCAAATTTCTCTTGACCATACGGACGTAGAGAGATGTTAGCGTCACAACGTAAAGACCCTTCTTCCATTTTAACGTCTGATACACCAGTGTATTGAATAATTGAACGTAATTTCTCTAAATAAGCATATGCTTCTTTAGGTGAACGAATATCTGGTTCAGATACGATTTCAATTAACGGTGTACCTTGACGGTTCAAGTCAACTAATGAATACTCACCTTTATGTGTTGACTTACCAGCATCTTCTTCCATGTGAAGACGTGTAATACCGATTCGTTTTGTTTCACCGTCAACTTCAATATCAATATATCCATTTTCACCAATTGGTTGATCAAATTGAGAAATTTGATATGCCTTTGGATTATCAGGATAGAAATAGTTCTTACGATCAAATTTAGATTCTGTCGCAATTTCCATATTTAGTGCCATTGCAGCACGCATTGCCCAGTCTACTGCACGCTTATTAACAACTGGTAAGACACCTGGATATGCTAAGTCGATAACATTTGTATTTGAGTTAGGTTCTGCTCCAAAATGCGCTGGTGATGGAGAAAACATTTTTGAGTCCGTTTTTAACTCTACGTGAACTTCAAGTCCTATAACTGTTTCAAAATGCATGATTTCCACTCCTTATAATTTTTCATAAACGTCATGTAAATTGTATTGTGTTTCATATTGATAAGCGACACGATATAACGTTTTTTCATCGAATGGTTTACCAATGAATTGTAAACCGATTGGTCGGCCATTTGATTGTCCACAAGGAACAGAAATACCAGGTAAGCCAGCTAAGTTTACTGGTGTTGTTAATAAATCATTGGCATACATTGTCAATGGATCATCAATTTCTTCGCCTAAGTTAAATGCAGTTGTAGGTGTTGTTGGACCAACTACTACATCATAATTTTCGAATACTTTATCAAAGTCATTTTTAATCAATGTTCTAACTTTTTGAGATTTTTTATAGTATGCATCGTAATATCCTGAACTTAACGCAAATGTACCTAAGAAAATACGACGTTTAACTTCTTTACCAAAACCTTCAGATCTTGACATTTTATATAATTCTTCTAAAGAATGTGCATCTTTAGAGTGATATCCATAACGAATACCATCAAAACGTGATAGGTTTGATGAAGCCTCAGATGACGCGATAACATAGTAAGATGGGATACCAAATTTTGTATTTGGTAATGACACTTCTTCAACAATAGCGCCTAAAGATTTTAATGTTTCTACAGCTTTATTAACTGCTTCTTTGACATCCACTGCTACACCTTCACCTAAATATTCTTTAGGTAATGCAACTTTTAATCCTTTAATATCTTTACCGATATCAGATGTAAAATCTACATCTTCAACAGGTGCACTTGTAGAATCATTTGCATCTAAGCCTGAAATTGCTTCTAATACTAATGCATTATCTTTTACATTACGAGTTAATGGCCCAATTTGATCTAATGACGATGCAAAAGCAACTAATCCAAATCGAGATACGCGACCATAAGTTGGTTTCATACCTACAATACCGCAATATGCTGCTGGTTGTCTGATTGAACCACCAGTATCTGAGCCTAAACTGAATGGTACTAAGCCTGCTGCAACTGCTGCTGCAGATCCACCTGACGAACCACCAGGTACAGCTTTATGATCAAATGGGTTAACTGTCTTTTTGAAATATGAAGTTTCAGTTGAACCACCCATTGCAAACTCATCCATGTTTAATTTACCGATTAAAACAGCATTTTCACCATGAAGTTTTTCCATTACAGTTGATTCATAAATTGGTACAAAGCCTTCTAACATTTTACTTGCACAAGTTGTTTCTAAACCATTAGTGATAATGTTATCTTTTATCCCCATAGGAATACCAAATAATTTGCCATCCATTTGGTCCTTAGCTTGTAATTCATCTAACTCTTGTGCTTTTTTTATTGCATTTTCTTTATCAAGTGCTAAAAACGACTTGATTGTGGGATCTGTCTCTTCAATTGCATCATATATATCTTTAACAACATCAGATGGTTTAATTTTTTTATTTTTAATTAAAGTTAATAAATTCTCAACCGATTCGTAACGAATACTCATCTTACGCGTCCTCCTCATTCATGATTGTAGGCACTTTAAATTGTCCATCTTCTGTTTCTTTGGCATTTTTCAAAGCTAACTCTTGTGGAATACCTTTGATTGCTTTATCTTCTCGTAAAACGTTTTGTAAATCTAAAACGTGATATGTAGGTTCTACGCCTTCTGTATCTGCGCTATCATTTTGTTTTGCAAAATCTAAAATGCTTTCTAATGTGTTGGCCATTTCTTCCGTTTCTTCAGGAGAAATTTGAAGTCGTGCAAGATTTGCAATATGCTCAACTTCTTCACGTGTAACTTTTGTCATTAATAAAAGCCTCCTTTTATTCATTCATCACTAAATTGTATCAAATTTCCATTTAAAAATCTAAGTATTTATGAGATGCAACTATAAATTTATACAATCTGTATAGGTTTACTCACTCATAAGACGTTCACTATTTAAAGTGTTCAAAGTCATTTTATATTTTGTGTACCTTAATATAATATTATGATTATGCAATTTTAATTATAAAAATTTGCACATAACCAAAATTACGTAAGCGTTTTCTTTATTGCTATAAAAGTATTTACAACTGAATAAATTTAATTTTCCTACTTTTCTAAACTTTTATCTTTATGTATAATGTTTTCATGTAACTAAATTATAAATTAAATAAAGGGAGTGTTTATCATGCTTACAATGGGGACAGCATTAAGTCAACAAGTTGACGCCAATTGGCAAACCTATATAATGATTGCCGTGTATTTCTTAATACTTATTGTTATTGGTTTTTATGGCTATAAACAAGCAACTGGCAACCTAAGCGAGTATATGTTAGGTGGACGTAGCATTGGTCCATACATCACTGCTTTATCAGCTGGAGCATCGGATATGAGTGGTTGGATGATTATGGGTCTTCCAGGTTCTGTGTATAGTACTGGACTTTCAGCAATGTGGATTACAATCGGTTTGACATTAGGTGCTTACATTAATTATTTTGTTGTTGCACCTAGGCTTCGTGTTTATACTGAATTAGCTGGAGATGCCATTACGTTACCTGACTTCTTTAAAAACCGCTTAAACGATAAAAATAATATTCTTAAAATTATTTCAGGATTAATCATTGTTGTATTCTTTACTTTATATACACATTCCGGATTCGTATCAGGTGGTAAATTATTTGAAAGTGCCTTCGGTTTAAACTACCATTTCGGTTTAATTTTAGTTGCTTTCATTGTTATTTTCTATACGTTCTTTGGTGGCTATCTAGCTGTATCAATTACAGATTTCTTCCAAGGTGTCATTATGTTAATCGCGATGGTTATGGTCCCTATTGTTGCTATGATGAACTTAAATGGTTGGGGTACGTTTCATGATGTAGCTGCTATGAAACCTACTAATTTAAATTTATTTAAAGGCTTATCATTCATAGGTATTATTTCACTATTTTCATGGGGATTAGGTTATTTCGGTCAACCTCATATTATAGTAAGATTTATGTCTATCAAATCACATAAAATGTTACCAAAAGCTAGACGTTTAGGAATTAGCTGGATGGCAGTTGGTTTATTAGGTGCAGTTGCTGTTGGATTAACTGGTATCGCATTTGTACCTGCTTATCATATTAAATTAGAAGATCCAGAAACATTATTTATAGTAATGAGCCAAGTACTCTTCCATCCTCTTGTTGGTGGTTTCTTACTAGCTGCAATTTTAGCGGCAATTATGAGTACAATTTCATCACAATTACTTGTAACTTCAAGCTCATTAACAGAAGATTTTTACAAATTAATTCGTGGTGAAGAAAAAGCAAAAACGCATCAAAAAGAATTCGTTATGGTTGGACGATTATCAGTATTAGTAGTAGCTATTGTTGCAATTTCTATCGCATGGAATCCAAATGATACAATTTTAAACCTAGTTGGTAATGCTTGGGCAGGATTCGGCGCATCATTCAGTCCACTTGTGTTATTCTCACTTTATTGGAAAGGTTTAACACGTGCAGGTGCTGTAAGCGGCATGGTATCAGGTGCCCTTGTTGTTATTATTTGGATTGCATGGATTAAACCATTAGCACAGATTAATGAAATCTTTGGTTTATACGAAATCATTCCAGGATTTATTGTAAGTGTTATCGTTACGTATGTTGTAAGTAAACTTACTAAAAAACCAGGTGCATTTGTAGAAACAGATTTAAATAAAGTTAGAGATATTGTTCGAGAAAAATAAATCATTAGTTTTAACATATTAAAAAGGTACTACTGTTAATCAAATTAGATTAGCAATAGTACCTTTTTGCTTTATTTAAATGTATTAGTAATTAATTACTATAAATATGAACTTGTGGTTCTTTATCATCTTTTGTTTTACTAATTAAAGCGCGTGGTTGGTTACCATCTTTAATACGAATTTCATAGTTATCAATTTTATCGAAATATTTATTCGCTTGTTCAGTAACGTACTGAGTAATACCAATTGATTCAGCTTGTCCATAATAATCGATTGGCAAATCTACCACTAAACGTTGTGGTTTTTTATCAACAAATTTAACTTTCCCTACTGCTTGTGTGAAATTAGAAAAATATGATTGCAAATTATCATTAAATTGCTTGAAATTATTATTTAAATTTTCATCATAATCTGCTGCTGTTGAAGAAGGTAATAAAGCTGATTTTTCATTGATATTATGCCATTCATTAAGCTTTGTTTGACTCTTTTCTGCAGTCGCTTGTGTGATAAACTCACCTGGTGTAATTGAATCTTCACTTGATTGCTTATAAATTGCAAAATGAATTGGTATATCTTTTAAATCGTCATTTTCACGTAATCTTGATAATATTTCACTAGCCATTTGTTTACCTTGCTTTTTAACTTCGCTATCATCTAGTTTTTTACTAAAAGTCGGTCCATCTTTTTCTTTTTTGTAGTAATAAACACTATTCATAGCTAAACCAATTGTCATACCTTTAATATTCTTACCTTTTGTATCTCCACCACCATAAAAATCTTGTTCTAAAATGTTGGATAAATATGCAGGTGATTTTTCCGCAATCTTTTCAGGATTCGTTTCACCTTCATGTGACGGATTGAGACCTAAGTTTTCATTTGCTTTCTTATCTTTTTTATCCTTTTCAGACATTTTATCAATTTCTTGTTTTGTATACTTAGGGTCTAAATAAGCATTAATTGTTTTCTTATCTAAAAATTGACCATCTTGATATAAATATTTATCTGTTGGAAAAACTTCTTTACTTAAGTTCAGCAAACCATCTTCAAAGTCGCCACCATTATAACTATTCGCCATATTATCTTGTAAAAGTCCTCTTGCCTGACTTTCTTTAAACGGTAATAATGTACGATAGTTATCACCTTGCACATTTTTATCAGTGGCAATTTCTTTTACTTGACTTGAACTACTGTTATGCTTTTTGTTATCTTTTCCAGCTTGGTCATCTTTATTATTTCCACAAGCAGCGAGTATAAAGATTGCTGTAATCAATAATACTAATGTACGCTTCATCGACATACCCCTCTAACTATTTAATTCATTTTGCTTATCTACAAATTGTTGTTCTGTCCAAATTTCAATACCTAAACTTTGTGCTTTAGTTAATTTTGATCCCGCATCTTCACCTGCAATGACAACATCTGTATTTTTAGTTACACTGCTCGTTACTTTAGCACCTTGTGATGCAAGCCATTTAGATGCTTCATTACGCGTCATTTGATGTAACTTACCAGTCAATACCATTGTTTTACCACTAAATTCAGGATGTCCTTCAATATCTGATGTTTTGATACCTTTATAAATCATATTAACATGTTTATCTTTTAATTTTTGAATTAAAGCACGAATATCTTCATTTTCTAAATATGTGACTACGGATTGTGCCAATTTATCACCAATATCATGAATTTCAATTAATTCTTCCTGAGTTACTGTCAATAAACGTTCCATCGTTTCATATTTTTCTGCCAAAACTTGACTTGCTTTAACTCCTAAATGTCTGATACCTAAACCAAATAATAAATGTTCAAGTGAATTCGATTTAGCATGTTGAATTGCTGCCAATAAATTATCAACTTTTTTCTGTCCCATTCTTTCTAATGGAAGTAAGTCTTCTTCAGTTAAGTAAAAAATGTCAGCCACATCTTTAATTAACTCATGTTGATATAATTGTTGAATGATTTTAGTACCTAAGCCATCAATATTCATGGCCTGTCTTGATACAAAATGAATTAAGCCTTCAACAAGTTGAGCTTGGCATTTTGGATTAATACAGCGAAGTGCAACTTCACCTTCAATGCGAACTAATTCATGACCACAACTCGGACAATGTGTTGGCATATGATAAGTTACAGCATCATCAGGTCGACGATCTGGTATACTTCTCACAACTTCAGGTATAATGTCTCCTGCTTTTTTAACGACTACACTATCACCAATACGAATATCTCTTTCATGAATTAAATCTTCGTTGTGTAGTGATGCTCTTGAAACAGTTGTTCCAGCAACTTTTACAGGTTCTAATATAGCAGTTGGTGTCACCACACCTGTTCGTCCAATACTTAATTCAATATCTAATAATTTAGTAACAACTTCTTCTGCCGGAAATTTATAGGCAATAGCCCATCTTGGTGATTTTTGTGTGAATCCCATTTCGTCTTGTTGGTCTAAATCATTTACTTTGATTACGATACCATCGATATCATAGGGTAATGATTCTCTTTGACTCGTCCATTTTTCAATATATTCTAAAACACCATCAATATCTCTTACACGTTCACGATTTTTATTTGTTTTAAAACCTAACTTATCTAATTCATCTAAAGCATCACTTTGTGAACGGGCATTAAAATCAGTGAAGTCATTCACACTATAAATAAATACACTTAGTTTTCGTTTTGCAGTAAGTTTAGAATCTAGCTGTCTTAATGAACCAGCTGCAGCATTTCTAGGATTTGCAAACAATTGCTCCCCATTTTTCTCTTTTTCCTCATTTAAATGTAAAAATGATCGTCTCGGCATATATGCTTCACCACGAACTTCTACATTCAATGGTTCTTTCATTTTCAAAGGTATCGCATGAATTGTTTTTAAATTTTCGGTAATATCTTCACCTGTTGTTCCATCACCACGTGTTAAACCTTGAACAAAGTATCCATCAACATATTTTAATGATACTGCTAAGCCATCGATTTTCAATTCACACATATATTCAACACTACCAATTTGTTCACGTATGCGTTGATCAAATTTTCTTAAATCTTCTTCATTGAAGGCATTTCCTAAACTAAGCATAGGTGTATCATGATTAACTTTATTAAAAGAGGCTTGGGCTTCGCCACCAACTCTAACTGTTGGTGAATCTACAGTTTTATATTCAGGATGTTCCTCTTCAATTTGGATAAGTTCATGTAATAATTTGTCATATTCACTATCTGGCACAGATGGACTATCCTGTACATAATACTCGTAACTGTATTGATTTAATAAATCATGTAGCTCGTTAACACGAGACGTTAAATCAGCCATCCCTTAATCCTCCTTTTTTTCAATTGGGGCAAATTGTGCTAGTAAACGTTTTGGTCCTTGTGATTTAAAAATAATATCCAGTTCAATAGAACCATTTTTTTCATTTACGTTACTTACCATACCTTCTCCCCATGCTTTATGCATCACTTTGTCACCTACGTTCCAATCAGATGACGTCACTTGTTTTTTCGTTGATGTTGTTCGTTGACTAAACCCCCGTTTCGCAAATGGTGTAGATTTTGGTTGAATCGTTTGTCGTTTTGAAGTTGAATGATTTTCTAATAATGATTCTGGAATCTCTTTTAAAAACCTTGATGGCATATTTGACTGTGGACGACCAAATAACATTCTAGATGTCGCATGTGTGATATATAATATTTCTTCTGCTCTAGTTATTGCCACATAACAAATACGTCGCTCTTCTTGCATTTCATGATCATCGTCACTTTTAATAGCTCTTATGTGTGGGAATAATGATTCTTCCATACCCATTATAAAGACTATTGGAAATTCAAGACCTTTTGCAGAGTGCATAGTCATTAAAGTAACACCATTTTCAGTGTCCGCTTCATCAATATCTGCAACTAATGATAAATCTGTTAAAAAGTTAATAAGTGATTGTTCTTCTAATGGTGTATTTTCTTCATAGTCTTGTGGAACTGACATAAATTCATCGATGTTTTCTAATCTACTTCGAGATTCTAGTGTATTTTCACGTTCAAGCATGTCTCGATATCCTGATTTTTTTAAAACTTCATCAACGATTTCATGAATTTCTAAAAAATCTTGTTCTTTTATCAAATTCTGAATTAATTCGTAAAAATTAAGACACTCTTGTGTCACCTTCTTAGATAATCCAATAAAATCAGCTTCACCAAGTGCATCGAACATACTGATATTATTTTGAAGTGCATAATTTTGAATCTTTTCAACCGATGAAGGCCCGACACCACGTTTTGGGACGTTTATAATACGTTGCAAACTTATGTCATCGTTACTGTTGGCTATCATACGCAAGTAACTAAGTAAATCTTTGATTTCTTTACGATCATAGAACTTTTGACCACCAACCATAGTGTATGGAATATTCGATTTCATAAATGTTTCTTCAAGCACACGTGATTGAGCATTCGTTCTATATAAGATTGCCATATCTTGATATTTCTTGCCATTACGCTGATGTTTCATAATTTCACGTACAACATATTCCGTTTCATCACGTTCAGTCATTGCTTCATAATAATGAATTTTCTCACCATTTGTATTCGCAGTCCATAGCCCTTTTGGCTTACGCTCAGAATTATTTTTAATTACTTCATTTGCCGCATTTAAAATTGTCTTTGTTGAACGGTAATTTTGCTCTAAAAAGATTGTTTTCGCTTCTGGATAATCTTCTTCAAAGGATAAAATATTTTGAATATCAGCACCACGCCAGCCATAGATTGATTGATCCGAATCACCTACAACACATAAATTTTTAAATTTACTAGCTAATAACTTAACTAATGTGTATTGTGCTTTATTCGTATCTTGGTATTCATCTACATGTATATACTGGAATTTATTTTGGTAATATTCTAATACATCTGGTACACGTTCGAATAAATTAATAGTTGTCATGATTAAATCATCAAAATCTAATGCTTCATTACGCGATAATTGTCGCTGATACCCACTATAAACTGTAGCAACCATTTGTGAATGGTAATCAGTTGCTTCTTTTTGAGCATCTTCCGGTGTTTTAAGTTCATTTTTCAAATTACTGATTGCTCCAATAAACATACGTGGCTCGAACTTTTTACTATCAATATTTTCATTTTTCAAAACATCTTTAATAACAGACTTTTGGTCAGTAGGATCAATTATCGTAAAATTACGCTCAATACCAATACGATCCGCATCACGACGTAAAATACGAACACACATAGAGTGAAATGTAGACATCCAAATCACTTCTGCTTGATCGCCAACTAATTTTTGAACACGTTCTTTCATCTCTCTTGCAGCTTTATTAGTAAAAGTAATTGCTAAAACGTTGTAAGGTGAGACATCTTTTTCGTCTAATAAATAAGCAATTCGATGTGTTAAAACACGTGTCTTTCCTGAACCAGCACCTGCCATAATTAACAATGGTCCTTCTGTTGTTTTTACAGCTTCACTTTGTTCTGTATTCATATGATTTAATAACGCATTCATTTACTAGACTCCTTTATTTTCACTGTTTTTAATGCTTTTTTTATATCTTTATAAATAATATCACCGACAATAATTGTATCTGCAATAGCTGCCATCTCTACTGCTTGTTGTTCTGATGAAATACCGCCTCCATAAAATAGCTGCGTTTCTGTTAAATGTTCTGAGGCAGCTTTTACTATAGAACTATCTCCATATTCACCACTATATTCTAAATACATTACTGGTAAACGATACATGTAATTTGCCATTTGAGCATATGCTTCAATATCCTCTTTCGATAAATTTGTATTCGCTTTTGTATGCTTTGCTACTTTACTTTCAGGATTACAAACAACATATCCTTCAAATATTACTTCTTCAAAATCAATACTATGCCCAAATGTTTTAAGTGCTTGTAGTAATATACCGTTGTGGAATGACACATCTGTACTATTTAAAACTGTTGGTATGAAATAAAAATCAAATCCAGGCATAACACTTTCAAGGTTTGAAATTTCGAGCGCTAAAGGTAATGGGTACCGTCTAACTCTACTCATTAAATGAATAACATTATCTTCTGTAACGTCATCAGTTCCACCAATCATGATTGCATCAGTTTGAGACATACAAATTGCATCTAAATCATCATCCGAAATGTGTTTTGCTGGGTCTAATTTAAAAATATGGCGCCATTTTTTAATGTCATACATTTTCCGAAACTCCTTTTTTAACATACATATGATTATAGCATTTTTAAGTGTCTAGTTCTAAAGACTTAACATGAATTTTATCGTCTTTTTCTATATAAAAATTTTCGTGAAAAAACAATGATTATCTATCTTGATTTAAAGGATAGATAATCATTGTTTGCTGTTTATTTATTATTCATTTGTTTCAATATTCATACGATCCAAAATCATTGTGTAAGCATCATTACCCCATTGCAATGAACGCTTCACTCTAGAAATCGTTGCCGTTGACGCCCCAGATTCTTGTTCGATTGTTGCATAGGTATAACCTTGCTTAATCATTTTCGCAACCTGTAATCTTTGAGACAGTGATTGAATTTCATTTACAGTACACAAATCATCGAAAAATTGGTAACACTCTTCTCTATTCTCCAACGTTAGTATTGCATCAAATAATTCATCTAACGCTTTACCACGTAATTTTTCAATTTGCATATCGAAACAACCCCTATAATTTTATTCTTTATGTCATTTTAACGCATTAATCTACTAAAGTGTAGCAATTTATACTTATGTTCGGGTCTATAGCGTCACTTCGTCAATTATTCTGATAATCCTGCACGTACAAAAATAGTATCAACTTGATTCAAGTGATGTTTAGGATTAAAACATTCATCTAATTCTTCTTTTGATAAAACATTTGTAATTGTTTCATCTTGTTCAATTAATTCACGGAAAGGTGTTTTTGTTTCCCATGATGTCATAGCTTTTGGTTGTACTTTATCATAAGCTTCTTCGCGAACCATGCCTTTATTAATTAATGCAAGTAAAACTCGTTGTGAGAAAATTAATCCAAAAGTTTTATCAATATTATTACGCATGTTATCTTCAAATACTGTCAGGCGATCCACAATGTTAGTGAAACGATTCAATGCATAATCTAATGCTATTGTAACATCTGGTAACATAATTCGCTCAGCTGAAGAATGAGATATATCTCTTTCATGCCATAGTGGCACATTTTCATATGCAGTTGTAATGTATCCTCGAATTACTCTTGAAATACCAGTTATATTTTCAGAACCTATTGGATTTCGTTTATGCGGCATTGCAGATGATCCTTTTTGTCCTTTTGCAAAAGCTTCTTCCACTTCTCTTGTTTCAGTCTTTTGTAAATTACGAATTTCAACCGCAAATTTTTCTAAAGACGTCGCGATTAATGCCAATGTCGCAATATAATAAGCATGTCGGTCGCGTTGTAATGTCTGTGTTGAAACAGGCGCTGTTCCGATTCCTAAATGCTTACAAACGTAACTTTCAATTTCAGGTGGAATGTTAGCAAATGTACCTACTGCACCACTCATTTTACCAACTTCGATTTCTTCTCTAACTTGTTTAAAACGCTTTAAGTTACGTTGCATTTCCGTATACCATAGTGCCATTTTAACACCAAATGTTGTTGGTTCTGCATGAACACCATGTGTACGTCCCATCATTAATGTATATTTATAATTTTTCGCTTTTTCAGCTAGAACTTCGATAAATCTTTCTAAATCTTTTTCAATAATGTCATTCGCTTGTTTAATAACAAAACTCAAAGCTGTATCTACAACATCAGTAGAAGTTAAACCATAATGTACCCACTTACGTTCTTCACCTAGTGTTTCAGAGACTTGTCTAGTAAAAGCTACAACATCATGGCGCGTTTCTTGCTCAATTTCTTGAGCACGTTCGACATTTACTTTTGCATTTTGGCGAATTTTTTGTACATCTTCTTTAGGAATATGACCTAATTCACTCCATGCTTCACATGCTAAAATTTCTACTTCTAACCATGCTTCATAGCGATTTTGATCAGTCCAAATATTAGACATTTCTTCTCTAGAATAACGTTCAATCATTTTTTTAACTCCTATCGTATGTATACTCAGATTTTTTATAATAAACAGAACATTAATCGTTATAAGTTTTATAATGTTCGTTTTTAACTCTACTCTTCACAGTTTAACAGAATTGGTTATAAATGTATAAAAAATTTCCGTATATTCTCATTTTATTTTATTTTTTACATTAATACAATTATCTATTGCAGATTAATACTGATTTCTAATTGTAAATGTTCGCAACACTTTAATCTAATTGGCATTTATAATGATCCATTAAGAATATATTATTGCATTTTAGTTTTTCTCCCCTCACCTACACTATCCAACTTTTTATTACAATTAGGACAATCAATAGCTTTAGTAATACCAGATATTATTCACTTTACTTCTCCTATTGTATGGAATTTTCAACAATCTACTTTACCTAGTTTCATAATATTTCTTCTTAGATTTCATAATATGTTTTAAAATTATTCACTTCTAATATAACAAATTTTCTACTCACAAAAAGAATATATGTTCTATTGCATAGGTGTAACATTTTAAATATAAGCCATTAATATTGAACTCCAGAATCGTATAAATACGAAACTGATTATAGAAAAATACGCAGAGATTTTCTTAATAGTAAATTCTTATAGAAAGACATAAATTAACTACGCTTCTTTCAAAATCGACTAATATATTTTCATGAAACTTTCGATCATATTAATTATTGAATGAGATGCTAACAATTTAGTAAATAAGCTACTAAATTATTACATAAACTGATAATGTGTAAAAATTAAATATTTTTTAAACATAGATTAAAAAATTATATTGAAACTCTTAACTAAATTTAATATAATTATTTTATAATAAAATAAAGGAGTTTTTATATGAAAAGAAACTTTCCAAAATTAATAGCTTTAAGTTTAATACTTTCTTTAAGTGTTACCCCTATTGCAAACGCTGAGAGCAATTCAAATATCAAAGCAAAAGATAAGAAGCATGTGCAAGTTAATGTCGAGGATAAGAGAGTTCCTACTGACGTACGTAATTTAGCGCAAAAAGACTATCTTTCTTATGTTACTTCACTTGATAAAATCTATAATAAAGAGAAAGCCTCGTATACACTTGGTGAACCTTTTAAAATTTATAAATTCAACAAGAAGAGTGATGGTAATTATTATTTTCCAGTTTTGAACACTGAAGGTAATATCGATTATATAGTTACAATTTCACCAAAAGTCACTAAGTATTCTAGTTCATCTTCTAAATACACAATCAATGTTTCTCCATTTTTATCTAAAGTCTTAAATCAATATAAAGATCAACAAATTACTATTTTGACAAACTCAAAAGGTTACTATGTGGTAACTCAAAATCATAAAGCTAAACTCGTACTAAAAACACCACGTCTAGAAGATAAAAAGGTAAAAAAGACCGAGAGTATACCTACTGGCAATAATGTAACGCAACTAAAGCAAAAAGCTTCTGTCACTATGCCAACTAGTCAATTTAAAAGTAATAATTATACTTACAACGAGCAATATGTAAATAAACTTGAGAATTTCAATATAAGAGAAACTCAAGGTAACAATGGTTGGTGTGCAGGCTATACGATGTCTGCATTACTAAATGCAACTTATAATACTAACAAATATCATGCAGAAGCTGTTATGAGATTTTTACACCCAAACATACAAGGACAACAATTCCAATTTACTGGTTTAACACCAAGAGAGATGATTTATTTTGGACAAACTCAGGGAAGAAATCCACAATTTCTTAATAGAATGACTACATATAATGAAGTTGACAATCTTACTAAAAATAATAAAGGAATTGCTGTTTTAGGTAGTAGAGTAGAATCAAGAAACGGTATGCACGCAGGGCATGCCATGGCAGTTGTTGGGAACGCTAAATTAGACAATGGACAAGAGGTTATCATTATATGGAATCCATGGGATAATGGTTTTATGACTCAAGATGCTAAAAACAATGTTATTCCAGTATCCAATGGCGACCATTATCAATGGTATTCATCTATTTATGGTTATTAAAATTTGTATTTTAGAAAGGTAAATAATATTATGGAACAATTTGAATTATTTAGTATTGATAAATTCAAATGTAATTCAGAGGCTAAGTATTATCTTAATATTATTGAGGGAGAATGGCATCCTCAAGATTTAAATGATAGCCCTTTAAAATTTATTCTCAGTACCTCAGACGATTCTGATTACATTTGCAAATATATAAATGCAGAACACAAACAACTCACATTATATAATAAAAATAATAGCTCAATTGTTATTGAAATATTTATACCAAATGATAATAAAATACTACTAACAATAATGAACACAGAAGCTTTGGGAACTTCTCCTAGAATGACTTTCATTAAACATAGGTCATAAGACTATCTAGATATGATTAAGTAAACTATTAATCTTATTAAAGGTCTCTAGGAAGAAAAAATTTCATGCGATGAGATTGTTTTAGAAAAAGCGATGATATATATAATTTAACAATGATTTTAAAATATTAAGAACCCCCAGCATATGCTTTATATAGCTTGCTGGGGGTTTCTCATACAATATGGATTGAGCATCTTGCATGTATAAATACTAAGGCTATTCAAATTATAATCACTCAAACTTTGAATAGCCTTTCCAATTCAAATAATCATTATTTAAATTGGATTATGTTATTGAATTTTCTTTCCGACAAAAATGATTTCTTGATGTGAAACTTCAATTGTTCCATCTTTTTGTTCTTGAAATACAGGTTTTTCAAGACGTTTTACAGGCATATATCCTTGCTTCTTCATTCGAGTTAAACAATCAGTAATAGTTTCATTATCAGCTACTTTGAATTTCATGTTCTACAACACTTTCAAGTTCTTCCGGTTGATAATTTTTAAGTTTTCTACGACGAATGCCTTTTGTCCAGAAACCACCATGTATATTTCTTGGCTCATACGCAATGATAAATGCTTTTGGATCTAAATTTTTGATTGTATCCATTAATTTACGTTCATATTTTCTTGGTGTCAGTATTTGCATTACCATTCGACTACCATCTCGTCCAAATGCAGCATAGTGTGTAACGCCATACCCTAAATTTCGCAATTCATTTGGTAAATCAAGCTCGTATTCTGCCGAAGTTACATTTACTACTGTATAACCAAGTGCAAGTTTTTCTTCAATTTTCATACCAACAATGATACCAATTGAAAAGCCAAATGCATATGCAATAATATTTTGGATGTGATCTAAATTAGACATTACTAATCCTAGACCAACGATATAAATCAATACTTCTAAAAAGCTTACTGACGCTGCAATATAACGATATCCTTTCAACGTTAAAATTGTTCGCATCGTTAAAAACGTTACATAACAAACGTTAATGATAAATATAGTCAATACCATTAACCATGGGTTTTCTGTTACGAATGACATAAGACGCCACACTCTCTTTCAATTACACTTTAATTTTCGATCCGTTTCAATCTAATCATAATGAATGCATATTAATATAATATAGTACGAAATCTCTAAGAAATAAATAGTGAATTAAGCTTATTTTAGATTTATACTTAAAATTATTTCAGTTAGCTTTATATGCACATTTCACAGATTTGAATTTTAAAATATTTATTTAAGATTTTCATTTTTGTCTCATTTATCGTTGATTCAGTCATTTAGCTAAATATACAATTACCTCTGCCTAATAAAAGTCTTGCTTTTATACTTTTGGCCATGTGTATCTTGTATATGCCAATTCACGTTTATGTGCGTTTCTAACATAGTGATTTTCAATCACTTTTTGATCTTCTGATGCAACTGGTTTTCCTTCTAAGTAATCATCAATTGCTTCATAAGTCACTCCTAATGCTTCTTCATCAGGAAGCTGCGGTTTGTCGTCTTCTAAATCTGCCGTTGGTGTTTTTTCGTATAATTGTCTTGGCGCCCCCAAGTATTCCAATAATTGACGTCCTTGTCGTTTATTCAAACCAAATATTGGCGCAATATCTGCAGCTCCATCACCATATTTCGTGTAAAAACCTGTAATATTTTCGGCTGAATGGTCGGTTCCTACTACAATACCTTGACGATTTGATGCAATTGAAAATTGTACTTTCATACGTTCACGGGCTTTTTCATTTCCCTTTTGAAAATCTGTAAGTACAATGCCTGCTTCTTTTAATGATTGAACACTTTGATCAACTGCAGGTTTAATATTTACTGTGACAATCTCGTCCGGATTAATAAACTTCAATGCTTGTTCAACTTCGTGTGCGTCTTTTTGAATACCATAAGGTAACTTAACTGCTATAAATGTACATTCATTACCTTCTCCACGTAATTCATTTACTGCCATTTGTACTAACTTTCCTACTAATGTTGAATCTTGCCCACCTGAAATACCTAATACGAGTGATTTAATAAATGAATGTGATTGTACATAGCTTTTTACAAATTGTTTTAATTCTGCAATTTCTTCAGCACTATTAATACTTTTTTTGACTTTCATTTCTTCTACAATAACATCTTGTAATTTAGTCATTATCTTCTTCCATCTCCTTAACATGTTCTGCTACTTCGAAAATACGTTTATGTTTATTATCCCAACATGCCTTGCTTAAATCGACTGGATACTCTTGTGGGTTTAAGAATCGTTTATTTTCATCCCAAATCGATTGTAAACCTTGAGTTAGATAATCTCGTGATTCATCTTCCGTCGGCATTTGATATACTAATTTTCCATTTTCATAAATATTATGATGTAAATCAATCGCTTCGAAAGATTTTATAAATTTCATTTTATAGGTATGAACAGGATGAAATAGTTTTAACGGCTTTTCATCATATGGGTTTTCATTTTCTAGAGTAATATAGTCCCCTTCTGCTTTACCGGTTTTCTTATTAATGATGCGATATACTTTTTTCTTACCGGGAGTCGTAACTTTTTCTGCATTGTTTGATAATTTAATGCGATCGCTATATGTCCCATCTTCATTTTCTATCGAAACAAGTTTATATACTGCACCTAATGCTGGTTGGTCATACCCTGTAATCAATTTAGTGCCAACACCCCATGAATCTACTTTAGCTCCTTGTGCTTTTAAACTTGTAATTGTCTCTTCATCTAAATCATTTGATGCAATAATTTTAGTATTAGTAAATCCTGCTTCATCAAGCATACGTCTTGCTTCTTTAGATAAATATGCAATATCTCCTGAGTCAAGTCGAATACCTACAAAGTTAATTTTATCGCCTAATTCTTTAGCCACTTTAATTGCAGTCGGCACTCCTGATTTTAAAGTATGGAATGTATCTACTAAGAATACGCAATTTTTATGTCTTTCAGCATATTTTTTAAAAGCAGTATATTCATCTCCATAAGTTTGTACAAATGCATGTGCATGTGTTCCTGAAACCGGTATACCAAATAGTTTCCCTGCTCTGACATTACTAGTAGAATCAAATCCACCAATGTATGCAGCCCTAGCCCCCCATAATGCAGCATCAATCTCTTGGGCACGACGTGTACCAAATTCCATTAAATTATCATTTGATGCAATTTGACGAATTCGACTTGCTTTTGTTGTAATTAAAGTATGGAAATTTACAATGTTTAACAAAATAGTTTCAATTAACTGTGCTTGAATTAACGGTGCCTCCACACGAAGTAATGGCTCATTTCCAAAACATAGTTCTCCTTCTTGCATTGAACGAATACTTCCTGTAAATTTTAAATCTTTTAAGTATGACAAGAAATCATCTTTATATCCGATAGATTTTAAATATTCTAAATCTGATTCTGAAAAACCAAAATGCTCTATAAAATCAATCACACGTTTTAAACCATTAAAAACTGCATATCCACTGTTAAATGGCATTTTTCTAAAATATAAATCAAATACAGCCATTTTTTCATGTATATTATCATTCCAATAACTTTCAGCCATATTTATTTGATATAAATCATTATGTAGCATTAAACTGTCGTCTTTTAATTGGTACACTCGTATCTCTCCAATCGACCTAAATATTTTCTTACATTTTATCATAATTCAATTTTTAATATGTAATAGAGTCCCTTATTTTACAGACTTTCAATCTTAATCATGCAACAATTTAATGACAGATACATAATTTATAAGAGTATTTTAAAAATGTAGATTATAATATAAAGTGAGGTGTTGTTAATGTTATTTAAAGAGGCTCAAGCTTTCATAGAAAACATGTATAAAGAGTGTCATTATGAAACGCAAATTATCAATAAACGTTTACATGACATAGAACTAGAAATAAAAGAAACTGGGACATATACACATACAGAAGAAGAACTTATTTATGGTGCTAAGATGGCTTGGCGTAATTCAAATCGTTGTATTGGACGCTTATTTTGGGATTCACTCAATGTAGTTGATGCGAGAGATGTACAGGATGAAGAATCATTTTTATCATCAATTATTAATCATATTACTCAAGCCACAAACAATGGTAAATTAAAGCCTTATATTACTATATATGCACCAAAAAATGGGCCCAAAATCTTCAACAATCAACTTATTCGATATGCAGGCTATGACAATTGTGGTGATCCTGTTGAAAAAGAAGTCACACGCTTAGCAAATCATTTAGGTTGGCAAGGAAAAGGTACTAATTTTGACGTGTTACCGTTAATTTACCAATTACCTAATGAATCAGTTAAATTTTACGAATATCCTACTTCATTAATTAAAGAAGTACCCATTGAACATGATTGCTATCCAAAATTAAAAAAATTGAACTTAAAATGGTATGCAGTCCCTATCATTTCCAATATGGATTTAAAAATCGGCGGCATTGTATATCCAACCGCACCCTTTAACGGTTGGTATATGGTAACTGAAATTGGCGTACGTAACTTTATTGATGATTACCGTTACAATTTACTAGAAAAAGTTGCAGATGCGTTCGAATTTGATACACTTAAAAATAATTCATTTAATAAAGATCGAGCACTTGTTGAACTGAACTATGCTGTGTATCATTCCTTTAAAAAAGAAGGCGTATCAATTGTCGATCATTTGACTGCTGCAAAGCAATTCGAACTATTCGAACGTAATGAAGCACAACAAGGTCGTCAAGTTACTGGAAAATGGTCTTGGCTAGCACCGCCATTATCTCCAACATTGACGTCAAATTATCACCATGGATATGACAATACAGTAAAAGATCCAAACTTTTTCTATAAAAAGAAAGAATCAAATGCTAACCAGTGCCCTTTCCATCATTAAGTTAGTAGAGGTGTAGCATATGCAATTATATTATTTAGGACCTAAAGGTACATTTTCATATTTGGCTTGTCGTCAGTATTTTTCTGAAAATGAAATAACTTTTCAACCAAAGTCAAATTTATTTGAAGTCATCAAAGCAGTTGCAGATGATAATACATCGATTGGTGTTGTCCCTATTGAAAATTCTATAGAAGGAACAATCAACATTGTGGCAGATGCACTTGCACAACAAGATGTCTTTGCACACGGTGAAATACGTTTAGATATTAACTTTGCATTATATGGTATTGATACAGATTCCATTTCTGATATTAAAAAAGTGTATTCTATTGCACCAGCAATCAGTCAAACAACAAATTACATACATCAACATCAATTTGAATACGATTATGTCGACAGTACAATTCAAAGTTTGACCAAAATTGAAAATGGCGTTGCAGCAATTGCACCTTTGGGTAGTGGTGAATCTTATGGTTTTACACCTATTGATACACATATTGAAGACTACCCACATAACGTGACACGTTTTTTAGTTATTAAAAATCAGCAGCGATTTGATCAAAATGCGACATCACTGATGTTTCTAATTACACCAATGCATGATAAACCTGGGTTGTTAGCAAGTGTACTTAATACATTTGCCTTGTTTAATATTAATTTATCTTGGATCGAGTCTCGTCCTTTAAAAACACAATTAGGTATGTATCGTTTTTTCGTTCAGGCTGATTCTGCAATTACAACAGATATAAAGAAAGTCATTGCTATTTTAGAAACCTTAGATTTCAAAGTAGAAATGATTGGCGCCTTTAATTAAACTTTATTTTCTAGGTTCTATAATTTAATTAAAATAATAAGTCAACCAAGGATTAAAATTGGAATCCATCCTTGGTTGACTTTCTTTTGTTTGCATTGTTTATATATATTTACAACTAGTTCTTGCATATGTTAATGTTGCTTTTTATTTTTATTCTAAACTTCATTTGCTATTTCAAAGGCAATGGTTGATTTATATCAATACCTAAAACTATCGGCATGACATAATATACAACTAATATAATGATAATCGCACTAATTAAGTTTACCCAAAATCCTACTGATGCCATTTGTTTAATAGAAATTTTTCCAGAGCCAAAGACGATTGCATTAGGCGGCGTTCCAACTGGTAACATGTATGCACAATTAGCCGCCATCGCTGCTGGCGCCATTAATAACAATGGATGAACACCCACAGCTACAGATAATGTTGCTAAAATTGGTAAAATCATCGTTGCCGTAGCCGTATTCGATGTTACTTCAGTTAAAAATAAAACAAAAATAGTAATGACTATTACGATAAGAATTGGGCTAACACCATTTAATGATTTCAACTGTTCACCTAACCATTTTGCCAAACCACTTTGCGAAATCCCTTTTGCTAAAGCTAAACCTCCACCAAATAAAATTAATACGCCCCAAGGGAGCTCTTTTGCTACTTCCCAGTCAATGATACGTCGATGTTTTTCAGTATTTTTAGCTGGAATAATAAATAATAGTATTGAAATAAAAATAGCTATTGTACCATCTGCTACAGCTGAAGTTACTTCCCATTTTTTCAATAGAAATTCCCTTGTAATCCATAATAAACTGGCGAGGACAAAAATGGTTTGTACCACTTTTTCTTCATACTTCATCTTTCCAAGCTCATCTAACTTTAGTTTAATTAAGTCCTGACCACCAGGTAAGTATTTTAAGTCATGTCTAAATGCAACATACCTTAAGTAAAGCCAAGTAATGCCTAATAAAATAATGACTGTCGGAATCCCTACAATCATCCATTTCGCAAAACTAATTTCATGTCCGAAATGTTGCATATATTGTCCTTTTAAAATAATTAATGGGGGCGTTCCGATAAGCGTGCCTAATCCACCAATAGTACCAGCGTAGCCAATTGCTAAAACTAATGATGTTTCAAATTTTTTAATACTTTCTTGATTCGTATTAACATCTTGCAAATCATGTGCCTCTTTAATTATTGCTAAACCAATTGGAATCATGATCATTACTGCCGCAGTATTCGATACAAACATCGATAAGAATCCCGTTGCAACCATAAATCCAAGTAATATTTTCGAAGTGCTCGCACCAATTAAATTAATTATTGTTAAAGCTACTCTCGTATGTAAGTTCCATCTTTCCATAGCAATCGCTAATATAAATCCACCTAAAAATAAAAAGATAATATCATTACCATATTCAGATGATACCTGTTCTGGTGTAAGTATATGTCCTAATGGCAACAACACAATTGGCAATAAACTTGTCGCTGCGATTGGTATCGCTTCTGTAATCCACCATGTTGCAATCCATAAAGTAATTGCTAATACATAAACGCCTTTCCAAGGTAAGTCTTGTGGATGAAAAAACACTAAAGTTAAAAGAAATAGTAATGGCCCTAATATTAGCCCAATAAGTTGTCCCATACTAAATGGTTTCTTTTTCTTTGATGTTGAAAAGAAAGTTAAATATCTTTTTGAAGTCGTTAATTGATATTGGTTAAAAATAGCCATAAAAATCCCCCTCATTTGATTCTGCCAAGCATAGCTAACTAACTTTAAAAACATACAGAAAGTTGTATAACTTGTATTATCATTACCGTCAAAATGCCCCTTTTTTCAGATAATTGGGTTTATTATAGCATATTTATACCGTTTTATGAATGCGCTTTCAAGAAATTATTTCTTACTCTCAATCCTATTTATATCCACTTTCTATTTTTTTATATCATTGACATTAATTGTCGTCACTTTAATATCCGCTTCAATTGAACTTAAAAATACTCTATCAATATCTTCTAAATGTATCTCCTGCAATAGATTATTAAATTTATTACCTACTATTAGAACATCTTTATGTTTTACGTTATTGTAATTGCGCACATGTATAGCATCTTTTTCCATTGGTCCTAAAAATTCATTTTCAATGATATTCAGATTTATACCAGCCTGTGATCCTAAATCTTGTCCAGTTAATACATCCGCTGCATTTTTACCATCTCTTACTCCTAGATATCTTATTCCACCTTGGCAATCAATAAATCTATTATTAATAATGTACGTATCTTTGTATTTCAAAGGTGTCAATGCATAGCCTTGTATATCTTCAAATGTATTATTAATAATGTGAACATTATCGTAATAACAATTATGTCTACTCGCATGTGAGCCAATAGCTCGATTCCAGCTTCTCATTTCAGGCAATTCAGAAGGTCCAAAATAACAATGATCAATTATGACATTTTTAGTAATCGTGCCATCTGTGGTTCCGAATTTCGGAAAAGCGCCAGGTACTTGAATATCTAGCTGTATCGCTTCAGAGTAAAAACGTTCTCCACTATAATCGACGAATCCTTCAAACGAACAATCTTTGATATAAAGTCCATTAATACCACACGCATCAAGAGCATGACCACTAACTACATTTTTAATTGTCACGCCAATTAATTGAATGTCTTCCGCATGTCCCATACACATGGCCGTGTTATTGTAAGGATAATCCACACCATTCATATCAAACGTTCCACCTTTAATATGAATATGGCTGTTACCATTATAACCTCTATAAAATCCATAACGGTGTCCATTCTTTAATAACGTTCCAGAATTACAACGTCTTAATATCGTTTCATTATCCAGAACTAATGTTGTATTACCATATATCGTTAATGGTTTACAAATATCATATGTACCTTTTGGTATATGCACCGTTGTCTGCTTCCGATAACCATAGTTTAGTGCGCGTTGTATTGCTCGTGTATCTTTCTTTGTATTATGACCAGTTAATCCAAAATCTTTCGCATTAATATGCATAAATTGTCATCCTTTGTTTATTTTCTAATTACTTCTTATAATATCCCATTATTTAATTTATAACCTTATATATTTGTTTAGATTCACGTACCAACATTACTTTAAGTTACTTTTTTAAAATCCACAGCATACATATATTCATAAATCGCCGCATTGCAATCTTAGTTACTTACCTGCCAAATCTAGTATTTATAAATTCATTTTTTAAAATATAGTTCAAAAATATCCCATAATATTGAGTGATTACGTTATTTACTCTTCCAAAAAAGTTGATTAATCTATATACTTAATCTATATTTATATATTAACCATTTGGGTTAAAAATTACTCTAGCATTTATGAATAGATGGGAGTTTATTTTATTATTATATAGGAGAGATGTTGAATGACACATCGCGCACTATTAGTTGTTGACTATTCATATGATTTTATCGCAGACGATGGCTTACTTACTTGTGGTAAACCCGGACAAAATATAGAAGATTTTATTGTTTCTCGTATCAATGATTTTAATTATTATCAAGACCATATATTCTTTTTAATGGATTTACATTATTTACATGACATTCATCATCCTGAAAGTAAATTATTCCCACCACACAATATAGTAGAAACTCGTGGCAGAGAATTATACGGTAAAGTTGGTAAATTATATGAAACAATCAAAGCGCAATCTAATGTACATTTCATTGACAAAACCCGCTACGATTCGTTCTTTGGTACCCCACTTGATAGTTTATTGAGAGAAAGAAGTATTAATCAAGTAGAAATCGTTGGCGTATGTACTGATATTTGCGTATTACACACGGCAATTTCTGCATACAATTTAGGCTATAAAATTTCAGTGCCTGCTGAGGGTGTAGCTTCATTTAATCAAAAAGGGCATGAGTGGGCACTTGCACATTTCAAAAACTCATTAGGTGCAGAGGTAGAACAACACGTTTAAATCATGCTAAAATAATTTTAAAGAATACAATATACAAGGGAGATATTTGACAATGGCTAAAACATATATTTTCGGACATAAAAATCCAGACACTGATGCAATTTCATCTGCGATTATTATGGCAGAATTTGAACAACTTAGAGGCAATTCAGGTGCTAAAGCATACCGCTTAGGTGATGTAAGCGCAGAAACACAATTCGCGTTAGATACATTTAATGTACCTGCTCCGGAATTACTAACTGATAATCTTGAAGGACAAGATGTTATCTTAGTTGACCACAACGAATTTCAACAAAGCTCTGATACAATTGCCGCTGCTACAATTAAGCATGTAATCGATCATCATAGAATTGCGAATTTCGAAACTGCTGGTCCTTTATGTTATCGTGCTGAACCTGTTGGTTGTACAGCTACAATCCTTTACAAAATGTTCAGAGAACGTGGCTTTGAAATTAAACCTGAAATTGCTGGTTTAATGTTATCAGCAATTATCTCAGATAGCTTACTTTTCAAATCACCAACATGTACACAACAAGATGTTAAAGCAGCTGAAGAATTAAAAGATATCGCTAAAGTTGATATTCAAAAATACGGCTTAGATATGTTAAAAGCAGGCGCTTCAACAACTGACAAATCAGTTGAATTCTTATTAAATATGGATGCTAAATCATTCACTATGGGTGATTACGTGACACGTATTGCACAAGTCAATGCAGTTGACCTTGATGAAGTGTTAAATCGCAAAGAAGATTTAGAACGAGAAATGCTTGCTGTTAGTGCTCAAGAAAAATACGACTTATTCGTACTTGTTGTAACTGATATTATTAATAGTGATTCTAAAATCTTAGTTGTAGGTGCTGAAAAAGATAAAGTCGGTGAGGCATTCAATGTTCAATTAGAAGATGATATGGCATTTTTATCTGGTGTTGTTTCTCGTAAAAAACAAATAGTACCTCAAATCACTGAAGCATTGACAAAATAAATTTCATACGTAACTGCTCAATTTTTGACATTATATAATTTAACAACAGTTCATTAAAGTAGATGTAATTTTACTTTTAATGAACTGTTTTTTGTACGTCGAAAAATAATATACTCACTGCAAAACGAGAGATATGTACATACATTTACCATTTTAAGGTCACGATATAGCTATCCCGTGATGTTAACTTTAGCACTACTACTTGACCTTGATGAATATAATATATAGTAATTTCTGTAACTTTATTCCGACATTCTTTTACCTTTTAAAACTATATTTACAACGCCAAGTATAAATTTTTGTTTTCTCTATACCTTTTTCGTTATGATTAAAGTTATAAATATATTTACAATTGACTCATCACACTTTTTTAACATTAACAATATATTATTAAGATGACGATTAAATTTTTAAAATACGCTAAAAAAGCTATCTGTCATCTTTTCAAAAAAATTAATAATAAGGAGGTTCTTATCAATATGAATAGTATCGAGCAATCATTTTATAATAATAAAGCCTTTTTCAATACACAACAGACAAAAGATGTTAATTTTCGTAAACAACAGTTAAAAAAATTAAGTAAAGCCATCAAATCATATGAACATGATATTTTAGAAGCATTATTTCAAGATTTGGGTAAAAACAAAGTTGAAGCATATGCCACAGAAATCGGTATTACTTTAAAAAGTATCAAAAATGCACGGAAAGAACTTAAAAATTGGACTAAAACTAAAAACGTAGACACACCCTTATATTTATTTCCAACCAAAAGTTATATCAAAAAAGAACCTTATGGAACAGTACTAATTATTGCGCCTTTCAACTACCCTTTCCAATTAATATTCGAACCACTTATAGGAGCAATTGCTGCTGGAAATACAGCTATCATTAAACCGTCTGAATTAACACCAAATGTTGCCAATGTTATAAAGCGTTTAATCAATGATACATTTGATGCAAATTACATTGAAGTTATTGAAGGTGGGATTGAAGAAACACAAACTTTAATTCATTTACCATTTGACTACATCTTCTTTACAGGAAGTGAAAATGTAGGTAAAGTGGTTTATCAAGCTGCAAGCCAAAATTTAGTACCAGTAACATTAGAAATGGGCGGAAAATCCCCTGTCATTGTAGATGAAACAGCAAATATTAAAGTTGCAAGTGAGCGGATTTGTTTTGGTAAATTCACAAATGCAGGACAAACATGTGTCGCACCAGATTATATTTTAGTCCACGAATCTGTGAAAGATGATTTAATAACAGCCCTATCCAAAACATTGCGTGAATTTTATGGTCAAAATATTCAACAAAGTCCAGATTATGGACGCATTGTAAATCTGAAGCATCATCATCGTCTTACAACTTTACTTAATGATGCGCAAATGAATATTGTATTTGGTGGTCATAGTGATGAAGAAGCACGTTACATTGAGCCGACATTGTTAGATAATGTAACTAGTGATGCAGCAATTATGCAAGAAGAAATATTCGGCCCAATCTTACCGATTTTAACGTATCAATCATTTGATGAAGCTATTAATTTTATTCAACAAAGACCTAAACCTTTAAGTCTTTATTTATTTAGCGAAGATGAAAATGCAACACAACGTGTATTAAATGAATTATCGTTTGGTGGTGGTGCTATTAATGACACATTGATGCAATTAGCAAATCCTAATTTACCATTTGGTGGTGTAGGTACATCAGGTATGGGGCGTTATCATGGTAAATATTCATTCGATACCTTTACTCATGAAAAAAGTTACATTTTCAAATCTACTCGATTAGAATCAGGGCTACATTTACCACCATATAAAGGTAAATTCAAATACATTAAAGCTTTCTTTAAAAATTAGATAATAAAATTAAAACAAACCATGCTTCCCTGCTATGATGTCTTGAAAATATTATTTTGCAAGATACATTCAATTAGTTCGGAAACATGGTTTCTTTCTTATTATCTATTAATAGTTAAAATATAACACATACACCTTCAGGAGCTTTTTGACTACTATCACATCGTGTAATTTCACCCGTCTCTTTACTTCTTTCAAACACAGTAACGACTGAATCTCCTTGTTCATGTGCACAAACTAGAAACTTATCTGATGATGTAATATTAAAGTCTCTTGGGAATTCTCCTCCACTTTCAGTAATTGTGACTAATTCTAAGTGTTGACCATTTTCAAGTACTTTAAAAATTGCAATACTATCATGCCCTCTATTTGATACATACAAGAATCGTTGATCCTGGGATAATCTTACTGCTGCCAGTTTAGTATCTCCATCAAAATTTTCAGGAATTGTTAAATGACGTTCAACTTCTTCAAATTTGCCATCATTATACTTAGTCACACTTACAGTATTTGATAATTCATGCACAACGTATGCATATTTTCCATTATTATGAAACTCAATATGTCTTGTACCATCACTGTCTTTAAATTGAGATTGGCTGTAAAATTCAAAGCCATTTTTATCAAATGTATAAGTAACGATTCTATCTGCACCTAAATCCGTTACAGCAACATACTTACCATCTGGCGTTTGATTAATATAATGTGCGTGTGGTCGGTCTTGTCTGTCATGTGAACCTGTTTGAAAATCGTGTGTGAGTTCTTGAACCAAGCGTACGATTTCACCTGTATATGTGTCTAATTCATACATGCGTATAATTCCAGCACCGTATACAGCTTCAAATAAGTATTGCTTATCTTCTGAAAGTGATACATAACAACCTGTCCCAGCTGTTGAAGGTAAACACTTGTTTAACAAACTTAATTTGCCATTTCCATCAATTTTCAAGCTGGCAACACCACATTGCTCACCTTCTTTAGTGATTCCATATAAAAAATGGTTATTACGTACTAAATATGTAGATGCTTCTAATTCAAATCCTGTTTCTAATAAATCCATACTTGACTGGTCTTCATTTAAATCAAAATGATAAATTCCTTTGCCGTTTTTTTTAGTATATGAACCAATATATCCTTGTGTCATAGCTTTAACCCCTCCATGTTAGTCTTATATCTATTTTATTAAATTTTAGTGCGAATTAACAATTATTTATCATGTACACACTCATAAAAACACCAGCGAATTATATCCAATACTGAGGATAATAGTTTAAGATTTGTATCGTTAACTTAAAGTCATATTTATAAATATTATTAAAAATCTTTTTATTGACGCAACAAATTCGCCATCAAATATCCCTTTTTATAAAACATCATTCGCTAAATTCAAAGTAAATTTTATTATCATTACCAATTTCTTGTTGCAAAATAGAACGTATGTTCGTATAATGTAATTATTAGATTGAGGTGAGTAAATGATGACAAATTATGAAGAGGAAACTGATTATCGTAATATTCCATGTGAATTATTAGATAGCAATATACCTATGGGAAGAGGCATGATAAAATGGGCACCTTTTGCAACATTACCTGAGCAATTCGAAACAATTCAACGGTATATTATCGATCAGAACAAAATCACTCGTCCCATATTATCAGATGATCAATTGACTGAGTTAAATATCCGATTACATGAAGCATTACAATATGCGCAACCGGTAGAAATTAAATTTTATAATAACGGCTTTATTGATTCTCTTCGTTTAATCATTTATCGTATTGATGCTATAAATTATGAAATTGAAGGTCATATTTATAAATCACAACAACGCCAAAAACTTTCTGTATTTGATATTTTAGATATTGTCTAGTTATCTTAATTTTTCTCAAAAAAAAGGCAAGAACAATCAATATTGTTCTCGCCTCGGTATTATTAATTATTTTTACTTTCAATATCAGAAATAATTTCTTTAGTCTTTCTTTCAATATCTTCAAAATCTTTCTTGAAGATATATGCAAAAGCTACCACACCAACACCAGCAACTAGCGTTGTAATAGCAACTAAGCTAAATACGAATTTAAATACACATTTAATAAAATTCCACATCTCAATTTCACCTCTGTTAAATTAAATACCTGTCTACAGTTCATTATACTATCATATATAGAATAATCATTAAATATATACCCGCTTTTCTGAGAGATACTCATCAAATAATATAGTGAGCAAGTTAATGATTATTTCAAAAAATGTCGAGGATTCTCTAAATCATCGCGACTTGACCTTAAATGCTAATGTTAACAATGACCTTTTCGTGAGTGCTAACTTAAGATTAATATTTATGATAAGATGTTTTTAAGCTTTTTAACTTAATATCCCCACCATCTATAAAAATATGTTTTAACTGATTGATAAGTTTTATACACTGAGAAATCACCTCAAACAATGTTATATTTCATTTAGTAAAATATAACTTTATTTAGCATGACATTCAATATACATACGATTACTATTTATTTACAATATATTACAATAAAAAAGAAAGAGGAATGATGACATGCAACAAGTAACATCAGATATTATGACTTTTAGAGGTTCTCATTTCGAATTAGGTGTTGAAACTGCCAATTGGCTTCTTCAAACACCTCTGCTAAAAAATCGCGAAAAAGAATGGAAAAAACGTGTGCCTCGTTTTGACATAGATGTAAATGAAACATATCAAATTTTTCAAACTTATGCTCCGCAAATATGGGAAGAATTAATGGGACTACAAAGTATACTCAAAATACCGACACGACAAATTATATTAAACTTTGGCCACTACCGTTTTACCGATTTAAAAGAAAGCGGATGTACTGTCTTTCAAGGTAAGGACTTCATGGTTAGAAACTACGACTACCATCCCGCTACATACGATGGTCGCTATTTGTTATATCAACCTACCGATAGAGGATTAGCTCAAATTGGTCCTGTATCAAGAGTGACAGGAAGAATGGATGGTATGAATGAGGCAGGATTAGCTATGGGCTACAACTTTATGCACCGCAAGAAACCAGCAAATGGTTTTGTTTGTTATATGATTGGCCGCCTAATTCTCGAAAATTGCCGAAGTGTAACAGAGGCAATCCAATTATTGAAAGACATTCCACACAGAAGCTCATTTAGTTATATACTAATGGACCAATCATTAAATCATGCCATTGTTGAAGTAACTCCGCGATCAATTGATATCCGTTACGATAATACATGTACAAATCATTTTGAAATATTAACACATGAAAATCGTAACTATACAAAAGAATCCAAAGAGAGATTAGCACGTACCATTTCACAAACTTATGAAAACTTAGATATGGATACGGCATTTAAGTTATTCAATGATCCGCAGTATGAAATTTATAGTAAACTATTCAAAAGCTGGTCTGGCACCATCCATACATCAATGTATCACCCCGAAACATTATCCGCCTACTTTACTCTAGGTGAAAATGCAACACCAGAAATTATAGATTTCAAATCATGGCTAGCTGGTCAAGAACTTAATATCACACATTTCACTGGTAATATTGATACTGACTTAACGTTTGCTAACAAATAAAAAGACACCGATATTAGAAAATCAGTTTTTTCTAATATCGGTGCATATTCAGACTTCTAATCAATTCTAATATTTCCATCAATCGTATAAAACTCTAACGCATTATCGCTCTTGCCTACTTTGCCATTCTTAAATCCTTTGTTCTTCACGACACTTTTTCCAGTCCCAGGATTTAACTTTAATATTGTATCTTGAGGTTGATTACCATACTTAAAGTGAATATCTCCTTCTTTTGTCGAAGCTTTTGCGTCAACTGTTGATGGCATCTTTTCAAAATCAATATCACCATTATCATTTAAAAATATAGAATTGCTAATATGACTATTTTCAACCTTTAGTGTCCCAATACTCACTGTAATATTACTATTATTAATATTGCTATCACTTATATATGTAGGACTATTATTAGTTTTTGAATCGAGCGAGTCAATATTTGTATCAGTGATAGATACTTTGCCATTAATACTTTGTATATTAGTATTGTCTAAATTAACGCCTTTAATATTAACACCGCCAGCTCCAGACATAACGTTCAAACGTTTAATCATTTTATCCGGTATTTCAAGAGTTAATGTTTTCTTATTTTCATGAAATGGATTCATGTCAATAGCGTAACCTCTTGTCTTTGACCTTTTATCACTAATTTTCAATGTCTTATCTTCTACATTAATTAATACATCATTGTCACCCTCATATTTAACCCTAAATTGCTTTCCATGTTTAATACGAAGTTCAGTACTATCTAAATTAATAGCTACGCGATTAAAAGCGTTATCCTTAAATGTTTTATCGTATTGTTTGGTACCGTATTTATTCTTATCATACGTAAACCAGATAATGGTTGCTGCAGTGAAAAAGGTCACAAACACAATAAGACCAATAAAAAAGAGTTTCTTCATTTTCTAACGCTTCCTTTAACGGTTTTAATGTACCAAAGTAAGTATTTTAAGATTAAACGGTAGATGTATTCCAAAACTTTAAATATAACAATGATACAAACTAATCCTAATCCTGAATATGATATTGCAAAAAACACATTACTAATTGAATCAACAATACCTCTAGATATCGCTGAGGCTAATAAAATAATAGGACAAAATAGTAACAACAATGAAATTAAAAATAAAGCTAATACAAATAAACCAACAATTGACACCGGAATAAGAATTACAAAAATAGATAAAATACCCAAACTTAATGATGCTGCAACTGCTCTTGAAATATTTTCGAATGTTGGCTTTGACTCAGCGTAATCTATAACACTTCTTGCCTTCGTCTCAGTCGCAACATCTTGAGGATCTTTTAATTTCCTTAATATTTCTTCTTCATCAACACCATTAAGCTCTTGTTCATAAAAGTACCGCTCATACTCATACATTTTTTGATCTCGTAAATGTCTAGGTAACGCATCAAGTGCCGTCTCTAATTCATTTAAATAAGTAATCTTGTTCATATAGGTCACTCATCCTGATTAAATTATTCATTATCATTCTATACTACCCTAAGCCTATAAATTATTTACTAAAAAATTCAATACGCTTAATTTCTTGATCTTGATATAGTAAGTTTAATTTCAAATGATGATCTCTATCAATATATTTTACTGATTCAAAATCATTACCAACATTTGATTTTTTATATCCGAATCCAAGGTTATCAATTGCATCATTGATTGGGGAGTCTATCGATCCATCAAAGTTTGTAGATACCTTTTCATCTTTCACTAATATAATTCCTTTTACTACATTATCCTTTTCTCTAACTTTAACAGTGAAATCAGGGTGTGCTTTACTGTTATAAAATTTAAAACGATCAAATTTGATCTTTTTATTCACTTCATAACCTTTACTATTAAACTTTTCGTTTAATTTAATATCATTTATTTCAACAGCAGATAAATCTACAGTTTTTGTATGGCGATATTGATATAAACCAATTAGTACACCAATAGAACAAATTAAAAACAATGTAAATACAACCCATCGATTTTGAATACGCACTGATGTCACCCTTTCTTAATACTTATTTAAATATAGCACAAGGTGCTTTTTGTTTCATCCTTAACAAAAATTAACATAGAATTTGCAATTAATTTATTTCATTACCTTTTATTGGCATAACTTGGTATAATGTTATAAATGCTAAAGGAGGTTTTTACAATGACAAATTTAGAAACTTATTTCAAAAATAGCCAGCCCTTAAATGAATACATTGAAGGAATGAAAACGAACAAGGATAATGTTCTTAACATTTATCAATCTTTTGAATTACCAGAAAATGATTCACGCATCAAAAAAATAAAAGAGATGAATTATTCTAAAGTATTAGTAATTACTGAAGACTGGTGTGGAGATGCAATGATGAATCTTCCTATTTTAAAACACATCAGTGAAGCATTAAATCTAGAAGTACGTGTATTCCATAGAGATGATGATACGAAATTAATCGATCAATATTTAACAAACGGAAAATCACGTGCAATCCCTATTTTTGTTTTCTTAAATGATCAATTCGAACAAGAAACAGTTTGGGGACCAAGAGCAAATGAAGTCCAAAAATTTGTAACTGATGTTCGTGCGGATAAATTACCGAGCAAAGATCATCCTGACTATGCAGATTTAGAAAAGGAAGCACATTTGGTCATTTCAAATCGTTACAAAACAGATTCATCATTTTGGAAAGCAGTTTATAACTCCATCCTAAACAAATTAGAAAACAAATAAAAAATATATAAAGACAAATTTTGAGGTTGGGAAGTTATTAAATTCCCAACCTCAAAATGTTTAAATTAAATGTCTTTTTTAGCTGCATATATGATAGTCAATATGAAAAATATAACTATAGAACCTAATGAAATGACCCATTGCCAATTGGTAAAATCAAAAGTAGAATTAACCATTTCATTAGTTAAATAATCAAATGGAACATACTTAAAAGCATCTAGTATTTTTTCGCCAAACCTAGGAATTAAACTTATAAATGGTTTAATAAACGGCACAATCAATACTAAAAATACACCTAAAGAAAATATCAATGCTGTTTTTTGTGATGCAAGTGTGCATAAAAATAGTAACAAACCATAGAATAGTAAAAAAATTATAAAGAACCATAAGTTATCAAGATACTTAGAGAACGGCAGATTTTTACCATTACTAAAAGCTTGTACAGTAATCAAAATCGCATAATGAGTTATCGCAAAGAGAATTGAAATTAAAATGATTGAAATTGTTTTTGAAATAATGTAACCAACACGTGTTTTAACTTTACTCATATAAAGTTGAATTGTACCTTGTGAAAAATCACGTGTAATAGTCTTAATAACAAACATTAATCCTATAATTAACAATAGCCATCTTGCTGCAGCAAATACAGATTCATATGAAATAATATGTTTCGGGTTATTTACATCATTTGCCATAAGCACACTTAGTAATGCAATTAAACCTGATACCACTAATATCGAAATATATGTTAATGGACTTTTTAAAATACTATAAATATCATACTTTACTAAATTTAAAATTCTCATTATTTATCACCTCTTTGGTTTATATTGAAGTACGTATCACGCAATGAACTTTTACGTGTTTCAATATATTTCGGATAAATATCTAATTCAGATAATGCTTTGAGTATAACTTGATAATTTTTTTGTGCATTGATCATTAAATGTCCGTCTGCTTTGTCGACATTTTGTAATTGGAAATGCTCTGCAAGATATTTTTCAGTTCTATCAAAGTCTTTATGATCAACAGTAACTATCGTTGTGTCAGATGCAACACCTTCCTCCATGTTTACATCTTGAACAAAATGTCCATCTCTTAAAAATATTGCTCTATCACAAATTAATTCAATGTCTTCTAACTTATGACTTGATATTAGAATTCTCATATCAAGTTCGTTCACTAAAGACTTAATTGTATTTAGCACATCGATTGAGCCATCTGGATCCATACCATTTGTAGGCTCATCCAAAATTAAAAACTTCGGTTTATTCATTAAGGATACTGCAATCGCTAACTTTTGCTTCATCCCCATTGAATATTTCTTAACTTTCTTTTTAATATAAGGTCGCATACCAAATGCATCTATAATTTTATCTGTGTATGCTTTATCAAAACCCTTACCTAATACTTGTGCAAATAATTTCAAGTTATACAATCCTGATTTATTATCATATAATTTAGGATGCTCAATTAAAAAACCGATATTATCTGCATGATTAATATCCATTTTTCCATCAAACTTAATAATATTACCATTCATTACTTTCATAACTGTTGTTTTACCAACACCGTTTTTTCCTATTAATCCGACAATTCTACTATCGCCAAAGTCAAAATCTATGTCATTTAAAACGACATTAGAGCCGTATTTCTTTGTAATATGTTCTAATTTCATCGACTGCCTCCTTTAAACTTTCTAGCATTTATTTTATTGAGCTGTTTAAAATAATTAACACTAAGTATAACAATGCTTATAATTAGAAAACCGATATTTAAAATATATGAATATAAATCTGGGAATGCTGATTGTCTTAAAACAAAATAATTCACCAACACTATTATAATTGAAAATAAAAATGGAACTAAAATGATAATAGTAAACACGTATATACCATATGGTACTTTCGCTCTACGTAATTCTGTAAATTGACTAAATGCAATTGGTATAGATAAGAAATTGGATATGACAAATGCATATGCAGTAGAGAAATAGATTGAATTTGGTTCAATTACATCTGCTTCATAAGCGTATAAACTAATGACAAGCGTACCAATTAATGTTAAAACAATGCATGTAATATAGTTAGCATTAAGCAATTGTTTTTTTGACACTGGTAAACTCATATAAAAATAGTATGCATCATTACCACCTAATCTACGATTCAGTCTAAATAAGTGACCAGCATCTAAAATCCAAATAATCAATATTGCTGGACTTATAAAAGACTGAAATAGATAAAAGAACTTTGTTGAGTCAACCATTACATAAATAGGATATAAGGCTAATAATAGAGCATAGATGATAAGTGTATATCGTCGTAATTTAAAATTCCTAATTAACAATGACTTCATTTAAAAACCTTCTTCCATCAATTTGATGTTTTCATGATATTTAGGTTTCCTTTTTTCAAGATAAACCATTAAGTTTTCAATAGAAGGTGTAGTGATATTCACTTTGTGGCCTAAAATTTCTTTAAATACTTGTGCATGTTCTGTTAACCCTATAAATCCAGTACGCTTATGCTCTTCAAAAATAAGTAGAGATGCTAATTCAACATCCAAGTCTTCAATTGCACCACTCACAATTTGATACCTTTGCAATAGTTTTTCTTTTGAACCATTTAAGATAATTTCACCATCACTTAAGTGAATGATATAATCAGCTATTTTTTCTAAATCTGAAATAATGTGTGTCGACATAAAAATTGTTTTATTTTCATCAATTAATTCCTGCTGAATTATCTCCAATAACTCATTTCTAGCTAAGGGATCAAGACCTGAAGTAGGCTCATCAAAAATATACAAATCGGCATGATGTGAAAATGCAACAGCTAATGATAGTTTCATTTTCATGCCAGTTGAAAATGTTCTTATTGCTTTATTGATTGGTAAATCGAACTTTTCAAGATAAAACTCAAACACTTGCTGATCCCATTTACTATAAAATGGGGCAATCATTTTTTCGAGTTGCTTCGCAGTCCATCTCTCATTAAAGTAATTTTCAGCGTAAACAAATCCAATTCTATTCTTTAACTCTATCGGATTGAGGGCCATATCATCTTCTAATACTCTAATAGTACCAGTTTGTGGCTGATACAAGTCCATAATCAACCTTATTATTGTGGTTTTACCGGCGCCATTTCTACCAATAAAAACAGTAATAAATCCTTGAGGAACATTGAAAGAGATATTTTTTAAATTAAAATGATCATGTGAATAAGAAACATTACTTAATTCTATCGCATTCATGACGATTCCTCCTCGTAAATGAATGTTAAAATATCTTGAAGTTCCTCAAGCGACATTTCGATGGCTTGCGCTTCATTAACCAATTCTTTAACCAAATTTTCAATGGTAAAAAATTGTTTCTCTTTTAAAATCGAACTATCTTGCTCCTTAACAAAAGTGCCTTTACCTCTTATTGTGGTAACAAAACCATCTTTCTCTAAATCTTCATAGGCACGTTTGGTAGTAATCAAACTTACTTGGAGATCTTTGGCAAGTTCTCTCATTGATGGCAAATGCTCTCCAGGAGCAACATGACCCTTTAAAATATTTTGTTTTACTTGTTGCTTGATCTGCTCATAAATCGGAAAATCACTATTGTTTTTTAAAATTATTTTCATCAACGTCCCCCTATCAGCATCTGTATATATACAATATACACAATATGCACAGTTTTGTAAATATACATTCTTTTTCTATTAACCGCTTCAATGTCTACTTAATAACATGCTTATGAATATTTAATCAAAGGACAACAAGGCTAAAACTTTCGTTGCAACAAAAAAGACTGCTAAAACGAATGCCTTTAATCTCTATGTGACAATCGTAGTGTCAACATAAACAATCGTTTTAAACAGTCAATTCTATTTATTATTTTTACGTCGATCATTACTTCTACTTATAAAAGCACAAATCATAAACATAATCGCTGCTAATAATAGTTTAATACCTTGGCTTTCATGATTAGTTGCTTGTAAATAATAACCAACAATAAATAAAATAATTGCAAGTATTAAAAATATTTTCGTTAGATGTTTCAACTTGTTTCACCTCAACATCAACATTATAACAAATATAAGTACTTTTAATAAGTTGTTGACTTTCATCATTTCAAGGGCTGATCACTTTAAACTAAAATAGAGCAACAAAACCATACATTCAAAATGATTTTTGATTGCGATATATTGTGTTCAATGATATTATTTAAGTGTATCCACAGAATTATACTACACAACCCCAAGTCTGGTACCAGCAGACTTGGGGTTTTTATATGTGTAGGATCATTTTTTATTTTTCCATTTCAGTTCTAACCAAAGTCGAAAAATAATCAGTAAGCCACCAGTAATAAGTGTCATCATCCCTTCTTGCCACCACATCATTACACTACACCTCCATTCGACTAAAGTATCATACTGAAGGATGACCTATACATATTCTAACACAAAATAAGAACATATGTTCGTATTTTAGGTAGTGATTTTACATATTATTCGTTAATTCACCAACAATACTTTATCTTTGGTATAATTGAAGATAATATATAGGCATACAATTTTTTTAAAGAGAGGTTAAGCAATAATGAATCCTTTAGCCCAAAGCTTAAATGAACAACTTCAACAGTCAAATGCAACTGCTTTCGCAATGTTATCTGACTTAGGTCAAAATATGTTTTATCCAAAAGGCATTTTATCTCAATCTGCTGAAGCAAAGAGCACAACATATAACGCAACTATAGGTATGGCAACAAATAAAGACGGAAAAATGTTCGCATCATCTTTAGATGCAATGTTTAATGATTTAACGCCAGATGAAATATTCCCTTATGCTCCACCACAAGGCATTGAAGAATTACGTGATTTATGGCAACAAAAAATGTTGCGTGACAATCCTGAGCTCTCAATCGACAATATGTCACGACCAATTGTTACGAATGCATTAACACATGGTTTATCTCTAGTTGGCGATTTATTTGTAAATCAAGATGACACTATCTTATTACCAGAGCATAATTGGGGTAATTACAAACTTGTTTTCAATACTAGAAATGGTGCAAACCTTCAAACATATCCTATCTTTGATAAAGACGGTCATTATACCACTGATTCACTTGTAGAAACTTTGCAAACATACAATAAAGATAAGGTCATTATGATTTTAAATTATCCTAATAATCCGACTGGTTACACACCGACACATGAAGAAGTGACTACAATCGTCAATGCAATTAAAACATTATCTGATAAAGGTACAAAAGTTATAGCTGTTGTAGATGACGCATACTATGGCTTATTCTACGAAGATGTATATACTCAGTCCTTGTTTACTGCCTTAACAAACTTAAATTCAAATGCAATATTACCTGTTCGTTTAGATGGCGCAACGAAAGAATTTTTCGCATGGGGTTTCCGTGTTGGATTTATGACATTCGGTACGTCTGATCAAACTACTAAAGAGGTTTTAGAAGCCAAAGTAAAAGGCCTTATAAGAAGCAACATTTCTAGTGGACCACTTCCAACACAAAGCGCTGTTAAGCATGTGCTGAAAAATAATAAACAATTCGATCAAGAAATAGAACAAAATATTCAAACATTAAAAGAACGCTATGAGGTCACTAAAGAGATTGTTTATGATGAGCAATACCATTCTCATTGGCAGGCATATGACTTTAACTCAGGATACTTTATGGCAATCAAAGTTCATGATGTTGACCCAGAAGAACTGCGTAAGCATTTAATTGAAAAATATTCAATTGGTGTTATTGCACTAAATGCAACAGATATTCGTATTGCGTTTAGCTGTGTAGAAAAAGAAGACATCCCACATGTTTTTGATTCAATTGCAAAGGCGATTGATGACTTAAGATAAACGGTTTCAACCAATACTCTGATGAATATTAATCGGATTATTGGTTTTTTATTTTTAAAATTAATCCTTCTATCAAAGCATCATCAGATATATTTTACTCAACAACTTGTCAAACACCGCAACTATTCATTACTCCTAGCAGAATTTAATTTATTTGAAGCAAGTTAATACAACTTTCAGCAAAATCATTCCATTTTAAACTTTCAAATATCACATTTCTATAAATGCAAAAGGCACCCCACGATTGTGAGATGCCTTATTATATAATTAAAGATTAGAATTTAAGTTCAATGTTTACTCTTTTAATGTCAGTTGCTTTAAATACTTTTGAATGTTGAGCATTAGATTTTAAATCAACATATTCTGATGAACCATCTTTAAAATATACTTTATATTTAGCGTGTTCCGATATATTCAAATCAAAACTTTTTATAAACTCTTCATTTGCTAATGCTGATTTTAGTTTAATACTTAAATCATTAAGTGTAATGTTATTACCATTCGAGAATACAAATGGCGATTTAATTGCTGATTTATGACCATCTATTGTTACAGGAAATTTCACTTTAGTCACTTTATTATGATCTTTATTTGATTCAACATGTTTTTTCACATTAATATCAATCTTTTTAATATCTTTGGTACTAAATAAATTTCGTGTAAAGATATTTGATTTAAGGTCAACTACTTGTTTCTTTCCATTTTTGAAATGTACCGTATACTTAGCTTTTTTCGCAAATTTTAATTCAATATCATTGATTCCTCTGTCATGTTTTAATACTGATTTAACTATTTTGTTTAAATCTTGATAACTAATAAGTTGTTTATTTGAAATTTTTAATTTTGATAAAATTGGTGCTGAAGTGCCATTTACTGCAATTGTGTACGGTACATAACTCTCTGCTTTTGTTTTTGATCCTGTTTTAACAGTAATTTCTATCTTTTTAATGTCTTTAACATAAAGCAGGTCCAATTGATTAATATTAGAGTTTAAGTTAATCTCTTGCTTCTTTCCATTTTTAAAATGTACTGTATAAGTTGCTTTCTTTGCGTATTTTAATTCACGATCAGCAATACCTCTATCGTGCTTCAATACTGATTTCACTTTTTTAGTGACATCAAGATAGCTTACACGATGATTTCCTGTGAATCTCAATTCCGATAAAATTGGTGTTGATGTGCCATTTACTGCAATTGTATATGGTACATAACTCTCTGTTTTAGCTTTAGGTCCAGTTTTAACATTAATATCAATTTTCTTAATGTTTTTAGAATTAATTAATTCCCCAATATAAAGATTTGAATTTAAATTCACTACTTTTTTTGAGCCGTTTTTAAAATATACTGTATAAGTCGCTTTATACGCATTTCTTAATTTATTTTCATTTATACCTCTGTCATGTTTTAATGTTTCTTTTATTCTTTGAGTTAAATCGTCATAGCTAAGCTTTGACTTATTCGAAAATTTAAAGTCTGTTAAAGCATAATTTATTATACCGTCCACACTTATTGTATAAGGAACATAGCTAACTTTTTCTTTAATAACATTTTTAGTTTTCACGTTTATATCGATATTCTTAATATCATAAATATTAATTAAATCTGCTGAAAAGGTATTTGATTTCAAGTCAATAACTCTCTTTGTACCATTTTTAAAGTGAACTGTGTACGTTGCTTTATGTACGTTTCTTAATTTATTTTCGTTTATACCTCTGTCATGTTTTAATGCCTCTTTAACTCTTTTCGTTAATTTTGAATATCCTATTTTTGGTTCTTTTTTAGAAAATGAAAAGCTTGATAATTTATATAAAGATGTTCCATCAACATCAATATTATAAAAAATGTTGTAATTATTATTTATATTAGAATGATGAGAAGAAGTGGGAACTTTATATGCTGTATTAGCATGACCTTGATTTAGATTGACTCCTGATGATGCTAAAATACCGATTGCTACTGTCGTTGTAATTAATGACTTAAATTTCATAAATTATCTCTCCTTTTTATGTAATTCGTGATTGTGACTTTATTATATACAGAACTCTTTATTTTTTTGAATTAACTGAATATTAATAATAAATTATCTTTAACAATAACTCTTTAATACAATTAAAACCTTAATTAAACTATATTAACTACTAAATTTGCTAAGGCTAATATAATGTTTGATTTTAGGTGAGGAAAATCTCAGAGGCATTTGTTTTCATACTTATTACTACCTTTATATTCATTATTTATATTTACAGATTTTATACATGAAAAAAACATTAACTTAAAATATAAAATCGATTTAATAATTATTTTAAATTTAGTTAATCAATTTCGCGACTATTTTATTGTAAGCTATATAAAAGGAGTGATAATGATGGTTAAAAAAACAAAATCCAATTCACTAAAAAAAGTTGCAACACTTGCATTAGCAAATTTATTATTAGTTGGTGCACTTACTGACAATAGTGCCAAAGCAGAAACCAAGAAAGATGATACTGATTTGAAGTTAGTTAGTCATAACGTTTATATGTTATCGACCGTATTATATCCGAACTGGGGGCAATATAAACGCGCTGATTTAATCGGACAATCTTCTTATATTAAAAATAATGATGTCGTAATATTCAATGAAGCATTTGATAATGGCGCATCAAACAAATTATTAAGTAATGTAAAAAAAGAATATCCTTATCAAACACCTGTACTCGGTCGTTCTAAATCGGGTTGGGACAAAACTGAAGGTAGCTACTCATCAACTGTTGCCGAAGATGGTGGCGTAGCGATTGTAAGTAAATATCCTATTAAAGAAAAAATCCAACATGTTTTCAAAAGTGGTTGTGGATATGATAATGATAGTAACAAAGGTTTTGTTTATACAAAAATAGAGAAAAATGGTAAGAACGTTCACGTTATCGGTACACATACACAATCTGAAGATTCACGTTGTGGTGCTGGACATGATCGAAAAATTAGAGCTGAACAAATGAAAGAAATTAGTGACTTTGTTAAAAATAAAAATATCCCTAAAGATGAACCTGTATATATAGGGGGCGATTTAAATGTTAATAAAGGTACGCCAGAATTCAAAGATATGCTTAAAAACTTGAATGTCAATGATGTTCTATATGCAGGTCATAATAGCACATGGGACCCACAATCAAATTCTATCGCGAAATATAACTATCCTAAAAGCAAACCTGAACATTTAGACTATATATTTACAGATAAAGATCATAAACAACCAAAACAATTAGTCAATGAAGTTGTTACTGAAAAAACTAAGCCATGGGATATATATGCGTTCCCATACTACTACGTTTACAATGATTTTTCAGATCATTACCCAATCAAAGCCTATAGTAAATAGTGCTCAACTAACTAACAACTCGCTTCGTTCTAAATATTCGAAGCGAGTTTTATTGTTAAAATTTGAATTAACTAGCATTTTGATAAAGTCATCTTAACAATTTTAATACTAGTTTTTACTCAACACTCAAACATAATTCATACACTGATCATCATAATAAATTTATCTATTCAAAATTAAATAAAAGTTACCTACTACATTCTATGTAGCAGGCAACTTTTTAATACTTATTTCTTTTCATTATCATTAAGTACTTTTATAAATTTCACATCATGCGTGTTCCAATCTACTTCGTATAATGCTGACAATTTTTCTTCTTTTTGATCTACATGATTTTCACCAGACCAATAACCCCAAAAACCATGTCGGTTCCAATTCATTTTATAATCATCCATCGACCTTTTATAATGAACAACAAATTTTGATTTGCTCTTATCTTTTTTATCATGTGACATAACAGCTAAAAACTCTGGGTTAAACCCTTCTGACACAGTTACAGGCATTTTATTCTTACGTGTAAAGTTATCTTTTGCCCATAATTTCCCAGTTCGTGTCAAAGAAAATATTTCATTTTTAGTTCTATTATCACTATCATTTGTTAATTGTCTCGTATGGTCATGGCCCATGTTATTTATCAAGTGCGCTTCTACTTTCCAACCTACACCTTTATTTGTAGTAGATTCATCTAAGAGTGTACGATAAGATGGTTGTTGATAACTAATCGTCTCTGAATAATTACTCTCTTTTGTAATATTTCCAGTTAAGCCACCACGATTAATTGAAAAATCTCCACCTGTTTTATAACCATACGTATATTTAACATCTCGTGATTCATCTTGATTTTTAGGGGCAAAATCCGTCACTTCAGTATTTTTATTATCATCAACATTTTGAATTGAAACTGAATAAGAACCTGGCCATCTCAATGTACTACTCCAGTAACCATTGGGCTCTAAAATTTTCAACCCACTTCCAATTGTTCCTTTTGCTTTAATAAATACTGTTTCTTTATCATAATTTGGCTCAGTTAAAAAATTAAGTTGTAAACTTTGAGAGATTTTTTTCTCAGTGTCACTAGTTGTAGCTGTACGCGTATACATTTTAGTATCGCCATCAAGGTTTTTCTCAGAAACTTGTTTAATTTCGCTTTGGATTTTTGCATGAGATGATGCTGGGAATACAGTTAAAGCTGTTGATATCGCTAAACTACAGATTGTGATATTTTTACATAGTTGTTTAATCATTTGTAATCCGTCCCTTCAATATTATCCTTCTTTATATGGTTTATTTTGATCAGAGTATTTATCAACGACTTTAACTGTTTTATTTTTCCAATCTACTTCATAAGTCACTATAAACCTTTGACCATCTTTATTTTGTTCCAAAATAGGCTTCTCATAATGAATGCCTGGTCTATTTTTTAGGATATCTTGATTGCGTGTGTATGTTACTTCGAATTGCGTTTTTTCATTTGATTTTTCATTAGAAATATAAGTTAAGAATTCAGGGTTGAATCCGCTTCTTACAAGTGCTGGATATCTGTATTTTGATGCAAAACTTAATTCAGGGTTTTCTAGCGTAGATGTTCTAGTATTTCTATAGAATAAGAATTCATCATTTCTATTTTTAATCTCTCCGCCATATTTCAAATCATTAGCAACTACTGACCAATGTACATGTCTATTATTATTTTTACCGCTTGCAATCGTATCGTAATTTTGTTGGTTATAACTGATTGATTTAGAATAACTATTTGATGATGTTCGTCCAATTCCTTTAGTTGAATCGAATTTACCACCTACACTATATGAAAATGTGTTATCTACTTTCGCAGTTGAAATCTTATTTTTCGGTAATTGATCTAATATTTCGGTTTTAGGATTTCTTTTTACTTGAAAATCTACATGATACTCACTTGGATATTTTAACCATGATGAATTTTTTTCTTCTTTATGCGATTCAAACTTTAAATTTGAATGAATTGATCCTTGTTTTTTAACTAGTAAAACATGTTTGTCATATGTCGGGTCATCGATAAAATCGAATTGTAAATTTTGTAATATGTTCGTTTTCTCATCATATTCTGACACAGTACGTTTTGTGACTTTACCATTTTTACCAACATCATCAGGGGTTGCTTTTTTATCTTTTTGTTGAGCGTTATCAACCTGTTCTTTCTTAGGTTGTTCTTTCGAATCTTTATTTGTTGAATTCGCTTCTGTATTTGCTGCTGATAACAATAAAAGTGCACATGATAAGGAGGACGCTATTAAAATACGTTTTTTATTTTTCATTGTTATAACCTTCTTTCGTATGATTAATAATTGTTGATATGTATCGACATGTGAATGGTATCACAAAAACAGAGAATATATATTTAACTATTTATTAAATGATTTTGTTAATATTATTAAATACTTTATCCTCTTTAAAAATAATGTGTGTACTAAGTGATTAATTTAGAAAATCTTTTGCTTTAGTAATTAATAATCGACTATTTAAAATTTATATACATTTATTATCTAAATATTTTCTATACATCTAATTAATACAATTCATTATAAAAAAATAAACATTCCCGATACCAGTGTAAATAAGAACATTGATACTTTACAGTTATTTTCATAGAACAAAACCATATAACAGACTACTTTCTGCATTTAAAATAATGTTTAAGAACAAAAATTATGTTTATATAAATATATATACTACTTTGTAAAGGTGTGAGCTTAATGACAACTTTTAGAGAAAAGGAAAAAGTTCAGTTACTAGCAGATATTGTTGATCTACAAACTGAAAATAATAATGAAATAGACGTTTGTAATTATTTAAAAGATTTATTCGACAAGTACAATATTAAATCTGAAATTTTGAAAGTTAATGAACACCGTGCCAATATCGTTGCAGAAATCGGTAATGGCTCACCTGTACTAGCATTGAGTGGTCATATGGATGTTGTTGATGCAGGAAATCAAGATAGTTGGACATATCCCCCTTTTCAACTAACAGAAAAAGATGGCAAATTATATGGTCGAGGTACAACAGATATGAAAGGAGGTCTGATGGCTTTGGTCATATCTTTAATCGAATTAAAAGAACAAAATGAATTGCCTCAAGGAACCATTCGATTACTAGCTACTGCAGGCGAAGAGAAAGAGCAAGAAGGTGCCAAATTATTAGCGGATAAAGGCTATTTAGACGATGTAGATGGCTTAATTATTGCTGAACCTACTGGACCTGGAATTTATTATGCACATAAAGGATCTATGTCATGTAAAGTCACTGCAACTGGTAAAACTGTCCATAGTTCAGTTCCTTTTATTGGTGACAATGCAATTGATACACTGCTTGAATTTTATAATCAATTTAAGGTCAAGTATTCGGAGCTAAAAAATAACGATTCTAATCATGAGCTTGATGTTTCTCCAATGTTTAAATCTATGATTGGAAAAGGCTTTTCTGAAGAGGATGCAAATTATGCTTCTGGCCTTACTGCAGTGTGCTCAATTATAAACGGAGGCAAGCAATTTAATTCTGTTCCAGATGAAGCTTCCCTTGAGTTTAATGTTAGACCGGTTCCTGAATACGATAATGACTATATTGAAAAATTCTTCCAAAATATCATTTATGATGTGGACAGCAATAAGCTTAAACTCGAAATTCCAAGCAATCATCGACCTGTCACTAGTGATAAAAATAGTAAACTAATTGCAGCAATTAAAGATGTGGCTTCTAGTTATGTAGAAAAAGATGATATCTTTGTTTCAGCGCTAGTGGGTGCTACCGATGCCTCTAGTTTTTTAGGTGATAACAAAAATAATGTGGACTTGGCCATTTTTGGACCAGGTAACCCTTTAATGGCACATCAAATCGATGAATATATTGAAAAAGATATGTATCTGAAATATATTGATATTTGTAAAGAAGTAGCAATTAAATACTTAAAAGAAAAATAAGGGATTTGCTGCCAGCCATACTTTTCATTTGCTGGCAGTTTTTCGCGAATTTTAAGTTTCGAGCTGGGAAATTCAAATAGCAATAAATATTGTTTGAATGTAAAGATTACACTATGAAATAGCACATTTTCATTACCTAAACGATGAAAACAAAAATTATGGTGATGATTTGTCGCACATAACTCGACTAATGATCATAAAAAAAGACAGCTTCTAATAGTTATATAAAACTAGTAAAAACCGTCTCGTAAAATAAATCATATTTATACTTATGTTTTAGTTTGGAACTTTATATTCCATAATTACTATTTTATTGTTTAACCTTTTTTTCAAATAAGGTATATATCTACAATACCCAAAGAACCCCCATCTTTTCTTATAGTAGTCAAAGTAATTATATTCATTTATAACTTTTATTTTACTTGGCAAAACTTTATGCAATTCTTTTAAATCGTTGTATCCATATTTAAAAACAGGTTGTGAGAATAATTTTGATACAGATTTATGTCTTTTTGTATTATTCGCAATTGTTTTTGAGCAAAATTCAATCGCAAAGGTTAAATTATGATCTCCAAACTTTTTAATAATAATATGTAATAATTTAGTCATTACACTCTCATCAAAATACATCAATACACCTTCAAAGATAAACAATATATTTGACTTACTATTTAAAAAATTATAATTTTTAACATCTTCAATCCAACTGTAATCCAGCATTGATTTAGATATCATCTTATAACTATCTGTTTCTTTAAAAAATGTTTTTCGTATTTCTATTGATTCAGGTACATCTATATCTATCCACGATATTTTTTCTTTATTAAATCTTTGAAACCTTGTATCTAAGCCACAACCTATATTGACCACGATCAAATCTTTATTATCCTTGATAAGCCTCTTAGTAACACAATCTATTAACACAGAACGTATACTAATTCCAATTTGAGACATGTCATCACATGTAACATTTTTGTACATATCATCTAAACCATCAAATATTTTTTTAGATAGTGCGTCTTTAATTATTGGTTTTTCGTTTTCGTACTCTTTTGCTCGAGCTATCAAAGGAATTATCATTGATTCTGGAATTCCATCCAGTTGTTTCATTTAATCACTCCTTAAAAATATTATTATTAATACATAAGAAATTTTTATAACTTATTTCTGGTGAGATTTATTTAAAATTTCTTTTTTTAATTTACTTCTCAAATGTTCTAATGTAATAGGATCTGTGAACCAATAATCTTCTGCTTTATATGAAATTACATGTCCTTTTTTTACAGCTTCAATATTCTGCCATGTATGTGTTTTTTCAAAATCAAATTTTCCGTACGAAGGTTTACTTAAAAATATATAATCACCAGCATATTTACTAATATTTTCTTTTGAAATGGAAGCATAACCTTTTTTATCTTCTTGTAATTTAGCTTTATATTGCTTTGTCATTGGCATACCGAATGCATCATGAACAATATCCAAACCACGACCCCATGTAGAGTTATATATGTATATTTGCTTTTCATCTGGTTCAAACACAGATGCTGTTGCTTGACCAACTTTACTTTGAATTTCTTTTTTATCTTTTCTAGTTTTATCTTCCCACTCTTCAATCCATTTTTTGGCTTTATCCTCATTATTAGTCAACTTGCCTATTTCTTTTAATATTTCTTTATGATTGTATTTATTGTATGTATATGGGACTGTTGGCGCTATTTTTTGATATTTTTTAATATTTTTATCCATAGCATCTACAACTATTAAATCTGGTTTTGCTTTAGCAACTTTTTCAACATCATTTTCTCCAATATAATCAACCCCTTTTAAATAAGGTTTTAAAATTGAAGAATCTTTAGTTATATCTGAAACAGCAATTGGTTTGATTCCTAACTTTATAAAATCACCGACATAAAATCCGGTTAAAACAGCAACTCTTTTAGGTTTCTCTGGTACTTTCAGTGTTTTACCATTTTCAATTTTATAGTCTATAGTCTTTGTCGAGTTACTTGTTTTATCGACAGATGCTGAACACGCAGTCAAAATAAATAAACTGCATAATAAAATTCCAATTAATCTTTTCATAATATCATCCTTTTATTTATAATTGATATTCATTCTCAATTATAAAATATTAAAAGAATTAGTCAATGCTTATTATTAATACACATCTGTAACATTTCTCTTTTCATTTATGATATTATCTAATTATTAATTTATAATATAAAGGAGTATGCAATTAAAATGAACAAAGTCCACAAACCTTTATATTTTTATTTAATGCTATTCTTCTCTACAACTATCATAGGTGCACTTTTATTATATTTACCTTTCACTGGTAAAAAGCCAATATCTTTTTTGGATGCTCTTTTTATAGCTTCAAGTGCATTCACAGTGACTGGCTTGTCTCCAGTCGATATAGGGTCACAGTTTAATATACTTGGTGAAATAGTAATACTGTTATTAATTCAAATAGGTGGCCTAGGTATCGTAACCGTAACCTTATTAACACTAGTATTTTTAAATAGAAAAATATCAATGAAAAATAGATTCTTGATTATGGTTACATGGAATATTGACGAACCTGGTGGTGTTATCAAGCTAATTAAACACTTGGCTATTTATAGTTTAGTCACTGAATTAATTGGTATGTTTTGTTTGTGTTTATCTTTTATACCAAAATTTGGTATTGGTAAAGGTTTATTTTTAAGTTTATTCACATCAGTGTCAGCTTTTAATAATGCTGGATTTGCTCTTTTTAAGAATAACTTAATAGATTTTTCAAATGATCCAATTGTGATTATCACAATCTCAATACTCATAATATTGGGAGGTATTGGACATTTTGTCGTAATAGACTTTATTAATTGTAAAAAACTGAGTCGTTTATCTTTGCACTCTAAATTAGTCTTAACTACAACTAGTATCCTAATAATTATAGGAGCTATTTCATTCTTTTTATTAGAACAGTTTAATACTATGCAACATATGGGATTAATTGAAAAAATCGGAACTTCTTTTTTCCAATCAGTAACAACACGAACAGCCGGTTTTAACAGTATTGATATAGCAAACATTAACAAATCTACCGCCTTGATGTTAATGCTACTTATGTTTATTGGTGGTGCCCCTCTTAGTGCAGCTGGAGGGATAAAAATAACTACTTTTGCAGTGGCGTTTATATTTGTTCTAAATTATATACGTAAAGAAAATAATGTTTCAGTATTCAATAAAGAAATATCTGACAAACATATAAAACTATCTATTGTTACCATTAATATCTCATTTCTATTTATCAGTATCATTACTTTTATATTATCGATAATTAATCCGAACATATCATTAATCAAGTTATTATTCGAAGTGGTTTCTGCATTTGGAACAGTCGGGTTAAGTATGAACCTTACCACAGAATATCATGGTATTACTAAAATAATTATTATATTCGTTATGCTTTGCGGTAAAGTAGGACTATTAACTTTATTAAGAACATTTATACCACCAAAAAGTCCTAAAAATTACCGCTACACTAAAAGACAAATTTATCTATAAAATAACTATCCATCTTTAACAAGAAATGAACTAGTGTTTTAATCTATTACATTTAAAAAACTACCTAAACAGGTAGTTTTTTGTTCGTCTTCATTAATTTTAGGACGATTATACTTCTTATATCTTTAATAAAATAAAACCCACAAGTACACCTTTAAAAAGATCTGCTCAAAACTAAACTACACCTAGTTAACCGCTTGTGATTAAGAAATTTTAAATGTGGTTTCTTTTAATTATGTCAACCACCCATAAGGATTTTAATCAAGTACTCATTCATTCCTGCACTCGCAATATGCATTACTTATAGAAGTTGATGTACTCTCATATTAAGGGCAATACAATAACTCCCGCACCACTATGATTTAAATACCATTATGAATCTCAATGACAATTCAGCACACAATAAAGACGACTCCCTTAAGTTTAGTCACTAAATGGAAGACGTCTCGTAATTAAAATATATTTACGTGCATTCTAATTTGTACTTAGAATGAATCATACTCGTGCATAATGTGATTTTCTAGTTAGTCAAAACTATAAACAGTTTTACATCATTCCTGGCATGCCACCCATGTTAGGTTGGTCATTATTTTTTTCTGGGATTGATGCTACAACCGCTTCAGTAGTTAAGAACATTGCTGCAACACTAGCTGCATGTTGTAATGCTGAGCGTGTTACTTTCGTTGGGTCAACGATACCTGCTTCTAACATATTTACCCATTCATTTGTAGCGGCGTTAAATCCAACTCCCGGCTCTGCATTTTTCAAACGTTCTACAATAACAGATCCCTCTAATCCTGCATTTTCAGCAATTTGACGTACAGGCGCTGTTAATGCTTTAAGTACAATGTTCACACCAGTTTCAATATCACCTTCTGCTTCAATTTCACTTACTTTTTGGTATACATTAACTAATGCTGTACCGCCACCTGCAACAATACCTTCTTCAACCGCTGCACGTGTTGAGTTTAATGCATCTTCAATGCGTAATTTACGTTCTTTAAGTTCTGTTTCACTTGCTGCCCCTACTTTAATAACTGCAACACCACCTGCTAATTTAGCTAAGCGCTCTTGTAATTTTTCACGATCAAAGTCAGACTCAGTTTCTTCAATTTGAGATTTCAATTGGCTTACACGTGCGTCAATGCTGTTTTCATCGCCATCACCATCTACAACAGTTGTATTGTCTTTAGTAACTTCTACTTTACTTGCAGTACCTAACATATCAATCGTTGCATCTTTAAGGTCTAATCCTAAGTCATCAGTAATTACCTGTGCACCAGTTAAAATAGCCAAATCTTCTAACATTGCTTTACGGCGATCACCAAATCCTGGTGCTTTAACAGCAACAGCTGTAAATGTACCACGCATGCGGTTTAACACGATATTTGTTAACGCATCTCCTTCAACTTCATCTGCAACAATTAAGATAGGACGATTTGATTGAACTACTTGTTCTAATAAAGGTAAGATATCTTGGAATGATGAGATTTTTTTATCTGTCACTAAAATGTACGGGCGTTCTAATTCAGCAACCATTTTATCTGAATCAGTAACCATATACGGTGATTGATAACCTCGGTCAAACTGCATACCTTCAACAACTTCAAGTTCAGTATTCAAGCCATTTGACTCTTCAATTGTAATGACACCATCATTACCTACTTTTTCCATTGCTTCTGAGATATAACGTCCAATTTCTTCATCTGCTGCAGAAATTGCACCTACTTGCGCTATTTCATTTTTATTTTCAACTTTTTGAGAATTTTCATGTAATGCTTCTACAGCAACTTTCACTGCTTTATCAATACCCTGACGTAAACCTACTGGATTAGCACCGCTTGTGACATTTTTCAATCCTTCTTGAATCATTGCTTGAGCTAATACTGTCGCAGTTGTAGTACCGTCACCTGCAATTTCGTTTGTTTTATTTGCTACTTCTTGAACTAATTTCGCACCCATATTTTCATATGGATCTTCTAATTCGATTTCTTTAGCAATCGTCACACCATCGTTCGTAATTAAAGGTGCTGTAAATTCTTTATCTAATACAACATTACGCCCTTTAGGACCAATTGTTACTTTAACAGCATTTGCAAGTTGGTCAACACCACGTAACATTGCTTGACGCGCATCTTCAGAGAATTTCAATTGTTTAACCATAAATGATAAACCTCCATTTGTTTAATTGTGTTTCATTTTCGTTCTTTTTTAATTTATTTATGAATTAAGTTCTGTATTATTCAATAACTGCTAAAATATCTTCTTCATTTAATACCAGATATGTTTCATTATCTCGTTTAACTTCTGTACCAGCATATTGTTGGAACACGACACGGTCCCCTTCTTTCACTTCAGGAGTCACTCTTGTACCATCATTTAATAGACGTCCAGTTCCTACTGCAACGATAACGCCTTCGTTTGATTTTTCTTTAGCACTATCAGTTAAAACAATACCACTTTTAGTTGTTTGTTCTTGTTCTTTTTTCTCAATAATCACACGATTTCCAATTGGTTTTAGCATGATTGTTCCTCCTTAAAAAACCTAAAGTTTAGCACTTAACATTAAAGAGTGCTAACATACATTTATAATAATCAAATTTGGTCAAAATTTCAAGTCATAACCTTTTAATTAAGTTTTGTAACTTCAAGTTATTTACGATAAAATAAATTATAAACAAATAATTGGAGGAAAATTATGACAAGACTATGGGCATCATTGCTAACTGTTATTATATATTTATTGTCGCAATTTTTACCGGCAGTCATTGTAAACACACCACAATTTGCACAATATAGTGGCTTGGAACAACAAAAAGCTGGCGTCTATATTCAACTCGTTCTATTTTTAATTGCGGCTACTACGATTATTTTAATTAATTTTAAAATCAAAGATCCTACAAAATTAGAATCAGAAATAAAGGAGCCGAACAAATATATTATTCCATGGGCATTACTTGGATTTGCACTTGTCATGGTTTATCAAATGATTGTGAGCATTGTATTAACGCAAATTTACGGCGGACAACAAGTAAGCCCTAATACAGAAAAACTAATTATTATTGCTCGAAAAATACCTATATTTATCTTCTTTGTATCTATTATTGGCCCTTTATTAGAAGAATATGTATTCAGAAAAGTAATCTTTGGAGAATTATTTAATGCAATTAAAGGTAATCGTATCGTAGCATTTATTATTGCTACAACTGTAAGTTCATTAATATTTGCATTAGCACATAATGATTTCAAATTTATTCCAGTTTACTTTGGTATGGGTGTCATTTTTTCATTAGCATATGTATGGACAAAACGGCTTGCCGTTCCAATTATTATCCATATGTTACAAAACGGATTTGTAGTCATATCCCAATTACTAATTCCAGATACAATGAAAAAGACAGCAGAACACGCAAGTTTTATTTATCATATTTTTATGCCATAACTTAACAAAACGAATCACTGACGGATTAAAGTCGTTGTGATTCGTTTTTGTTTTGCTTTTTATTTCGCTTTACGAATAAGAATAGCATGATTGAAAATACCACAATCATAGAACATACAATTGCTATCCAACTTTTACTATACACTGTAGTAGCACTTTTCTTACTTTCTTCTTGTTTTTTTACAACTGTAAAATCATCTTTTTCATGTGGCTTAAATGCACGATGTTTCGTGTCTGTCTTCTCTTCTGGTTTCTTCAAATCTGGCATTGACCCAATTTCACCAGTAATTAAAGCCAATACTTGTTCATCCAAATTACGATAGTATCTTTCTGATTTCAACGGATTGAAATATTGAAATCTAAAGTAATTAGATTGCTGTTGTAATCCATTTAAATATGCATTTCCACTAAAGTTTTGTTTACGAATAATATTATAAATGTCTTCATCAGTTACTTCCCCATAATCTTTACCCAACTTATTAATTTGATTTAAAATATACGGATTATATTTATAAGCCCCATTCGCCAATGCTAAAAATCGTTGTGATACAAAATCATTATTATTAGGATTTTGTGAGTCTCCTTGATTTCCATTTGGTTGCCATTGACCTTGATTTGATCCATTTGAAGCATTCGGATTCCATGTTCCTCCATTTTTCGAGCCATCAGAATGATTAGAATCTCCAGGTTGATTGGGATTAGGATTTGGCTTGTTAGGGTCCGGGTCTGGTTTCGGATCTGGCTTTGGCTTTGGTTTATCTGGGTCTGGTTTTTGATCTGGGTTTGGTTTCGGTTTATCCGGGTCTGGTTTTTGATCTGGGTTTGGTTTCGGTTTATCCGGGTCTGGTTTTGGGTCCGGATTTGGCTTCGGTTTATCTGGGTCTGGTTTTGGGTCCGGGTTTGGTTTCGAGTTATCTGGGTCTGGTTTCGAATCCGAGTTTGGTTTCGAGTTATCTGGATTCACTTGGTTTGAATCAGAATTGGCATCTCGATTATTCGAGCCTGTTCCTCCATTATCAGAAGGACTTGGTTGATGAGGTGCCCCAGTCCCATTATTACTTTCATTTAGTTCATTGGATGCAGATGTTGATGTTGAATCATTACTCAAATTCGCAGTAGACGTTTCTTCATTTAAGTTAGTTTTCGCTTCAACTGTATGCGTCACAATACCGACTCCTGAGCTACTTAAAACAAATATACTTGTTGAAAGTAACATTTTCTTAACCCAATGACATGTCATTTCACGAGACACCTCCCTTTTTCATGTAAGTATTAATCTAAGTATAATAAATATGCGTTGAAAATGCATTTATATTTGAAATTTGAAAATGAATATTAATATTCTTGAAACTTTCGTAAATATTACTTTACAAGTTTAGGTATAAATTTTATACTTATTTTGTTAAATATTCTTTACACAAAAGGAGCAATTATCATGGGTTTATTTAAAAAAGATAAAACAGCAATGACTTTTAATGATGCAATGGAAGAAAGACGTTCAATATATAATTTAAAAGAATCTATTTCAATTAGTGATGACGAATTAGAAGCAATTATTGCACATGCAGTTAAGCATGTTCCTTCATCATTTAATTCTCAATCAACAAGAATCGTATTACTTTTAAATGACAACAATAATAAATTTTGGGATAACACAAAAGCTATTTTAAAAGAAGTTATGGGTGAAGATCGAGATTTCAACCCTACTGAACAAAAAATAAATAATTTTAAACATTCATATGGCACTATTTTATTTTATGAAGATCAAGATGTTGTGAGTGGCTTACAAGAGCAAATGCCAAATTACTATGATAACTTTGCTATTTGGTCTACACAAACCAATGCAATGCACCAATACGCTATTTGGACTGCGTTAGCAACTAAAGGTATTGGCGCTTCTTTACAACACTATAATCCACTAGTTGATGAAATGGCAGCAAATGAATTTGATATTCCTAAAAACTGGAAGCTCTATGCACAAATGCCATTCGGTGATGTTCGCGAAGATGCCGGCGAGAAATCATTTCATTCTATCGAAGATCGTTTCATAATTAAGAAATAATATGTATATCTGCTGACAAATTAATTTTTTGTCAGCTTTTTTTGCGTTTCAATGAATCTTTTAGTAAGTTATAAGTAGGATTTATCAAGGATGTGACGTTATGAAAGTTCAAATTTATCAAGCACCAATCATTTTAGGAGATAGTCATAAAAATGAGATACAAATAACTCAATGGTTTGAGGAACATGTAAATAATGACATAGAGGTCGTTGTCTTACCTGAAATGTGGAACAATGGTTATGATTTAGAACACTTAAATGACAAAGCAGATAAAAATTTAGATAGAAGTTTTTCGTTTATTAAACAATTAGCTGAAAAATATGGTGTTGATATCATAGCAGGTTCTGTTTCTAATATTAAAAATAATAAAATATATAATACCGCTTTTAGTGTAAATCGCAATGGCCAGCTAATTAATGAATATGACAAAATTCATTTGGTACCTATGTTAAGAGAACATGAATTTTTAACAGCTGGTGAAAACGCTGCAGAATTATTCCATTTATCTAATGGTACTTTAGTGACTCAGCTTATATGTTATGACTTGCGCTTTCCAGAATTATTAAGATATCCAGCTCGTTGTGGTGCAAAAATTGCATTTTATGTTGCTCAATGGCCATTTTCTAGACTTAAACATTGGCAATCCTTATTAAAGGCACGTGCCATCGAAAATAATATGTTTGTCGTTGGAACTAATAGCACAGGATTTGATGGCAATACCGAGTATGCTGGTCATTCAATGGTTATTAATCCAAACGGAGATATAATTGCGGAATTAACAACTGATTCAGATGTTTTAACTGTAGATTTAAATTTAAACGAAGTAGATCAACAACGAGAAAACATTCCAGTGTTTGAAAGTATTAAATTAAATTTATACAAGTGAGATGCATTGATTTAAAATTAAATTCTAAAAATACTTAGGCTGAGCAGAAAAAATTCTTAAGCTCTACAGTTTTATATTCGCAGTAATTGACTGAATGAAAACACACTTTTTGCAAGTTTCTTTCAATTCTAGTCAACCTTGTCGGCAGGACCCAACATAGAGAATTTCAAAAATAAATTCTCTAGACTACGATAAAGAAATACTTTTTCTTTAGAAATTAGTATTTCTTATGCATGCGTTTTACTCATGTATCCCTATTTTTAAGTATACATGAGCTGTGGATAATGTGTAAGAACCACTAAATATTAAATCATTAATGGTTCTTTACCATTTCTGTTCCACAGCCATTTTTTGACCTTCTATAGCGAATAGTTTCATAATTGTATTATGGCTCTATGTCAAATTGAACTTATCAGCCTAATTTGACATAGAGCTAATAATTGTTGAATTGATGACATGCTTCTATTTTGTCAAAATAAAAAGGCCGCGAGCTTGGGAGGGGCTCACGACCATATACTTATTATTAAGGGAATGTTTTACAGTTATTTTTTCAATCTATTTTTGGGGATGTTATTAATTATGAAAAAAATTATATTTATCAAATAATGATAAATCGATGTTGTTTACGATAGCTTACATGCTAGAAATAATTATCTGTAATGATAATTAAGAAAAATACATAGCACTGAGTCCAAGGAAACTAACTCTATTAGCAAATGTTACTCACTTGCTAAATTTACATGGTTATTAAGTTGGGATGGCTTAATAACTCATACTTTTAGTACTATACGAAGATAACAAATTTACAATGAAAGTAATTAATTATTCGTCTTATTTTTTAGTGAATTTGTTCACAGTGTCGATAATCCATTTTACTAAGTCACCGATTGTTGAAATGATATCTTGTGCCATTGAAATCACTCCTTCCTTAATTAAGATAAAAATTCTTAAAATTAAACAACTCATCAACTATTTTCCATCACATCTCTGTGATCTATTTATATTAAAACATGCAAAAAGCATTTGTTTTTCATTTTTTCTTAACTAGTCATTTTTTATTCTTAACTGTAAATTTTTTTATGTTAAAATATTAAATACAAATTACATTTAACAGTTAAGTATTTATTTTCGACAGTTAGGCAATATAATGATAAAAGATTGTACTAAATCGTATAATACGAGTGAGGAGAGTGGTGTAAAATTGAATTATTTTGATAATAAAATTGACCAGTTTGCCACGTATCTTCAAAAGAGAAATAACTTAGATCATATTCAATTTTTGCAAGTAAGATTAGGGATGCAGGTCTTAGCTGTAAATATAGGTAAATTGATTGTTATGTATACTCTTGCTTATATTTTAAACATTTTTCTATTTACATTAATTACGAATTTAACATTTTATTTAATAAGACGTCATGCACATGGTGCACATGCGCCTTCTTCTTTTTGGTGTTATGTAGAGAGCATTATATTATTTGTACTTTTACCTTTAGTACTAGCAAATTTTCAAATCAATTCATTAATTATGACTATTATGACAGTTATAGCAATAGGTTTGATAATTAGATATGCTCCTGCAGCAACTAAAAAGAAGCCTATTCCTGTGCGACTTATTAAGCGGAAAAGAAATTATGCAATTATTGTTAGTCTAATCTTTTTCATTATCACACTTATCATAAAAGAACCATTTGCTCAATTCATTCAATTAGGCATCATAATAGAAGCTATTACATTATTACCTATTTTCTTTGTTAGGAGGACTTAAAATGAATACATTATTAAACATCTTTTTTGATTTTATAACTGGCATTTTAAAAAACATTGGTAACGTTGCTTCTTATAGTACATGTTATTTCATAATGGACGAAGTTGAAATACCTAAAGAATTAACTCAATTACACGAATAATATAAACAGAAAGTGTGATAGTAAGTGGAATCATTAAATAGTTATAATTTTGTTTTATTCGTATTAACTCAAATAATACTAATGTTTACAGTACCATCAATTATTAGTGGTATCAAATACAGTAAATCTGACTATTTGTATATCACAGGTATTACGGCATTATCGTTAATTCTATTTAATTTTATCGATAGCGTAACCTTAATAATACTAACTATATTCATAATTATATTATATTTCAGCAAAATCAAATGGTATTCTATTTTGCTGATAATGACCTCGCAGATTATTTTATACTGTGCAAATTACATGTATATAGTTATATTCACATATATTGTCAAAATCGTTGACAGTATATTAGTAATATTTCCCATCTTCTTCGTAGTTTATGTTACAATCAGCTTGCTATTTTCTTATATAATAAATAGAGTTCTCAAAAAAATTAGCTCATCATATCTAATACTAAACAAAGGTTTTTTAATAGTTATTTCAACCATTCTACTGCTTACTTTTTCATTGTTTTTCTTTTATTCACAAATAAACTCGGATGAAGCTAAAGTAATAAGGCAGTATTCTTTTATTTTTATTGGAATCACTATATTTTTAAGTATATTAACATTTGTTATTTCACAATTTCTCCTTAAAGAGATGAAATACAAACGAAACCAAGAAGAAATTGAGACCTATTACGAATACACATTAAAGATTGAAGCAATTAATAATGAAATGCGCAAGTTCCGTCATGATTATGTCAATATACTAACAACGCTTTCTGAATATATTCGCGAAGATGACATGCCTGGTTTGCGTGACTATTTCAATAAAAATATTGTACCGATGAAAGATAATTTACAAATGAACGCTATTAAGTTAAATGGTATTGAGAATCTTAAAGTACGTGAAATTAAAGGCTTAATCACTGCCAAAATTTTACGTGCACAAGAAATGAATATTCCTATTAGTATTGAAATTCCTGATGAAGTAACGCGCATTAATTTGAATATGATCGATTTAAGTCGCAGTATTGGCATAATTCTTGATAATGCTATTGAGGCATCAACTGAAATTGATGACCCTATTATTAGAGTCGCATTTTTTGAAAGCGAAAATTCGGTAACGTTTATTGTTATGAATAAATGTGCTGATGATATACCACGCATTCATGAATTGTTCCAAGAAAGTTTTTCTACTAAAGGTGAAGGTCGTGGTTTAGGTCTATCAACTTTAAAAGAAATTGCTGATAATGCGGATAATGTCTTGTTAGATACGATTATCGAAAATGGTTTCTTTATTCAAAAAGTTGAAATTATTAACAACTAGCCATAAGGATGTGAAAGAATGAAAATTTTCATTTGCGAAGACGATCCAAAACAAAGAGAAAACATGGTTACCATTATTAAAAATTATATAATGATAGAAGAAAAGCCTATGGAAATTGCCCTCGCAACTGATGATCCTTATGAGGTGCTTGAGCAATCTAAAAATATGAATGACATAGGTTGTTACTTTTTAGATATTCAACTTTCAACAGACATTAATGGTATTAAGTTAGGTAGTGAAATACGTAAGCATGACCCTGTTGGTAATATTATATTTGTTACTAGTCATAGTGAACTTACTTATTTAACATTTGTCTACAAAGTTGCAGCAATGGATTTTATTTTTAAAGATGATCCTGCTGAATTGAGAACTCGAATTATAGATTGTCTAGAAACTGCACATACACGCTTACAATTATTATCAAAAGATAATAGCGTTGAAACGATTGAGTTAAAACGTGGCAGTAATTCAGTGTATGTTCAATACGATGATATTATGTTTTTCGAATCATCAACCAAATCGCATAGACTCATCGCCCATTTAGATAATCGTCAAATTGAATTTTATGGTAATTTAAAAGAATTGAGTCAATTAGATGATCGTTTTTTCAGATGTCATAATAGTTTTGTTGTCAATCGTCATAATATCGAATCCATTGATTCGAAAGAACGAATTGTCTATTTTAAAAATAAAGAACATTGTTATGCATCGGTAAGAAACGTTAAAAAAATATAATATGATAACTAAGTCAGTTAACGGCGTAATCCTTTTGTGTACCCTGTTTAATATTAACAGTGTAACTTTTCAACGCTTTGTATAGCTGGCTTTTTTATATCTATTTTCACTCATCATTTTTACCATTCATTTCACCACTTCAAATTATAAACACTTTCTTATTACACATAATTTATCAATTTCTTAATATCTGCACAATGCTTTACCTTGCGTTTTAACAAAACATTCTAAATTCGATATCAACTTCTACTTTAATTCAATATTATATTCCTTATTTTTAAAATTAAGCATAAAAAAACAGTGTGAAACTATCTATTCCCCTAGTTTCTAACACTGCTTAAAATATTAAAATTATAATGAATCTTCAACTTCTTGTATGCTTGGTAAGCTGTTAATAGCACCATATTTTGTTGTCACCATTGCAGCAACACGGTTGCTAAATGCTAAAATAGCTTCACCTTCATTTTCAAAAAGATGGATTAAATCTAAAGTTGGAGACTCTAAAATTCGACTAATCACCGCACCAATAAAGGCATCACCAGCTCCTGTTGTATCTACAGCATTTACTTTATAACCAGCGTGATTAAGTGTATTACCATTTTTCAAATAGACGGCAGCACCATCTGAACCTTTTGTATAAATAACCACCTTGACGTTGCCTAAAAATAAAGATTGAATAGCTTCGTTTTCATCATGAATACCTGTTATAAATTCTAATTCTTCATCAGAAACTTTTACTATATGTGCCAATGGTAAAAACGAATGAATCGCATGCCTCAAATCTTCTGAGTTATCCCATAAAGGTAGCCTTACATTAGGATCAAAAACAACCGTACCGTTTGCATCTAACACTTTAGTAATTAATTTGTGGTGAGCATTTTTCATCGGACTTTCAACTAAATCCACAGAACAAAAATGTACTATATCATTTTCACACACTTCAATATTGTCCACATAACTAGGATCAAATAACATATCCGCAGATGGTTTTCGATAAAACGAAAAATCTCGTTCACCTGTTTCAGTTAGACTAACAAAAGCTAAAGCCGTATTAGCTTCGTTCGTACGATAGACATGCTTCACATCCACGCCTAAATTAGAAATTGTTTCAACAATACTATCTCCAAAAGCATCGTTACCTAATTGTGTAATCATATACGCTTGCTGCCCTAACTTTTGAACAGCACATGCTACATTACATGGTGCTCCTCCAATTTGCCTCGTAAATGTTTCAACATCTTTCAAATTGGTATTTGTCACATTTGGAATAAAATCAATTAACGCTTCTCCAATTGCAAATAAACGTCTCATTCTTGATCATCCTTCAAATCATATTTAGTAAATTGTAAATAAACTTGGCCTGATTCTGTTGATGTTTTAATACCAACCGCATCGTCAGTTGGAAAAATTCGTGATGTTAATACACGCTCTCCATCATTACAGAAAATTTCGATACTAGATGTATCAACATATATTTGTAATTTTTTCAATGGTGTATCTAATGTCGTGCTACGTGTCATACCTTCTACATTTGCTGGTAATAGGCCACTATCACTTCGGTCCAATGTAATTTTATTTTTACGTTTATTATACGAGATTAAAGTTGTAGATGTTTTTGATGTACGAAGTTCGAAATATACTTCCGTTGCATCATTATCTAAAATATCAATAATCAGTTCATATTGCTTACCTTCATATGGATGTAGCTTTCGTGTAAATTTATTTGCGTATCCTAATGCCGTCTCTTTATTATGACGTAACTTTTCTAACGCTGGATACGGACGTTGCATGAGTCGTCCATTTTCCACAGTTAATACTCGAGGAATAGTTAAACAATGCGCCCAACCTTCATAATCTGTAGGATATTCGATTTCTGGCAATCCCATCCATCCGATTAACACACGTTGTCCCTTTTCATCTAAAAATGTTTGAGGTGCATAAAAGTCAAAACCATTATCAAGTTCAACAAAATCTTCATGCTCAAAAGCTAATTTTTCAATATCTAATTGACCTAGCATATAACCACTTTGATAAATATTTTTAAATTGATCAGCTTGCGAATCGACACCTTGAGGACAAATAAGTATGACATCTTGACCATCGATATTAAAGTAATCTGGACACTCCCACATATATCCAAAATCATCTAATTCAGTTTTAATTTCACCTAAATAATGCCAATTAACGATATCTTCAGTGCTATACAATAATAATCGCCCTTGATGTTCAGTATTTTGTGCACCAATGACTGCAAAATACTTATCATCTTTTTTAAATACTTTCGGATCTCTAAAATGACTTGTATATCCTTCAGGTTGCTGATTAATTACAGGCTTTGGAAATTTTTCTACTGTTCCATCATCTTTCATACGTGCCATCATTTGACTCGAATGTCTCTGCCAATGGTTATCTCGATGATTCCCAGTATACATATAATATAAATGTCCATTATATTCGAAAGCACTACCACTATAGACACCATGACTATCATATTTTGAATCTGGATTTAATATAGGCCCTTCTGCTTTAAAGGTTACTAAATCATCGCTTGTATAATTAAACCAATATTTCAACCCATGAACTGCACCTAAAGGAAACCACTGATGGGACACATAATATTTTCCATTATAAAAAATAAGCCCATTCGGATCGTTCAATAATCCAGTCTCAGGTTGGATATGAAATTGTTGACGAAATTTAGATTGATTAACTTGTTGTTTTAAATTTTTAAAATACTCCATATCAACGTCTTCAATACGCTGATAACGTTCTTCTCTAGTCCATTCGGTCATAATACTTGTACAGTCCTCCTTTAACATTTATGCTGGTAACAATTTATAATCTATTATAGCAAATTTTACCTATGTTCTTTAATTATTGCGCTATAATATTTTCGTTCCATTGTGGTATCGGTTCCACCCTTATTTTAAAAAATACAGCGTCTAAATGCTAACATCTATGGTGACGCTATATGGCATATCTTGCTTTTTTAGCATTTGTTGAATTTCTTCCATTGCACATTGGCCCGCTTCATAGTAGTTATAATGAATTGTTTTAATCGTCGGGGATACTAACTGAGTCATAGGATCACCACCAAAACCATAAATTTGTTTTGGTTTCATATTATCTTTTTTTCCAGAATAATATTTATAAGCTGCTAATGCAATCGTATCCGTCGCACCAACAATGGCATCTACTTGATTAACATTCTTTAATACTTGAGCAACATCTTCTTGTGCATCCTTATACGCGAAATTTGATTCATGTACATTAGGTATAATTTGATATTTAGCTAGTTGGTCAAGTAAACCACGTTTTCTATGTATACCGACTGCAATATCTTTTTCACTTACACTAAACACTTCAACTTGTCGATAATCTTGTTGCCCAATCCATTCACCAATGATTTGGCCTGCTTTGTAGTCATCATGCACAATACTATGAAGTTGTTCATGCTGTTGTCCAACAATAACCGTTGGAACATTCATTTTATTTATAACTTCAATATGTTTTTTAGTAATATCTGTAGCCATTAAAACAATGCCATCCACTTTACTACGTGCTAACGTTTCAAGTGCTTGGATTTCGGCTTCAATGTTTAGTCCAGTATAATTTAAGATTAACTGAGATTCATATTTTTCACATTGCTTTGCTAATCCTTTAATTGTCTCATCTACAGCATATGAATTCATTCTTGGTATTATTGCGCCAATAAGATGTGTTTGTCGAGCTCTTAAACTTTGAGCAAATTGATTCGGTTGATAGTCATGCTCAGCAATAATTTTTGTTAATTTTTCACTTGTTTTTTTACTGACAGATCCATTATTTAAAAATCTAGATACTGTACTTTTTGAAACACCTGCTAATTTGGCAATATCGGATATATTTTTCATAATTATTCACCTATCATTATTTATGACGCTTAGCTTTATTTTATCATACATGTAACCGCTTCAAATAATATTTCATCTTCTTTCTAAAAAATATTTAACAAAATAAAAAATGTCCCAACATCGTTTTTACAAACAGATGTCAGGACATTTTATTTTTTATGTATTGTTAATTTAATATCGAATATGTTTATTAAATCTATTTAGCTCGCCTTCAAAATAAGCATGCTCACCATGCACAATTTTGTCTAATCCTATATTTGTTTCTTGCTCTGTCACAGACAATGGCGTAATCAATTTAATTACTTTCGCAATAATAAACGTCATCATTACGCTAAAAATTACTACAGCTGTAACACAAAGTATTTGCACTAACATAATATGAACATCACCTGTATAAATAAATCCATTATCAATATCCGGATTTGCTTTTTTACTTTGGAAAAATGCAGTTAATACAGCACCAATAATACCACCTACACCATGAATACCAAATGCATCTAACGCATCATGATATTTTAGTTTCACTTTTATATAATTAATTACGATATAACAACAAATTCCACCAATTAATGCCATAATTGTTGCACTAAGATATGTTACATATCCAGCTGCAGGTGTAATTACAACAAGACCAGCCAGTGCACCTAGTAATAGGCCAAGTAAACTTGTAGTCTTTTTGAAAATATATTCTAAAATTAACCAACCTATAGCTCCTGCACTTGCAGCAATAACTGTATTTGTAAATGCTAGCATTGCAATTTGATCAAATGTAAATGCACTACCTACATTAAATCCATACCATCCAATCCACACAAAAATACCACCAATTAAGGTAATAATTAAATTATGTGGCGTAGATTCAGATTGTTTGTTACCTTTTCCAATCATAATTGCTAGTACCAAACCTGAAACACCTGATGTAATATGTACGACTGTACCACCAGCGAAATCTAATACGCCAAGTTTATTAATCCAACCGCCTCCCCATACCCAGTGTGCTACCGGACTATAAACAAGTGCTGTCCAAATAACTATAAATAATAAATATGGTATAAATTTCATTTTTTCAGCGATTGAACCTGATAAAATCGAGATTGCAATCGTACAAAACATCATTTGAAATAACATAAATAATGCCAGTGGTATATGTGGACTTATATCTTCTTGTGTAGCAAAACCTACATGATTAAGAAATGTAAATTGCCAATTTCCAAACCATAAGCTGCCATCTCCAAAACTAATAGTAAAACCAACTGTTATCCAAACAAATGTTACTAGTACAATTGCTGCCATACTTTGCATAACAGTATTGAGTGCATTTTTAGATTGAACTAATCCGCCATAAAATAAACTTAATCCTGGCGTCATTAGCCAAACTAATAATGTACATAAAAACATAAATATTGTGTCGTTAAGATTCATACTTACCACTCCTTTTTTTCATAATAATCTGATAATTTTCAAAATGCAAAAATGCGTAATATTATATTACATATATTGAAATAAAATATGACACAACTTTCAATTCAGACTTGCGTTTCCCCTAGTATTTCCATAATAAAAAGGCCACTTTCTCACATTTATTACAGAGAAAATAGCCTTCTTAATGTAAATTTTTAGCAAACAATAGATATCGTTATACTTTTTGAACTGTAATCGTCCAAGAAGCATTGTCAACTTGTTCGAAATTAGTTACCGGATATCCATTTTCTGCTGCCCAATTCGGGATAGCTTCAGTCGCTTGTGTGCAGTCAAAATCAATTTTCAATTCTTCTCCAGATGATAATGTTGCCATTTTCTTTTGCGCTTCAATCAATGGAAATGGACACACCATACCAACTGTACCTAATTCATGTATCATAATTATTACTCCTCTTTTTAATTAAATTATTAAATGTAATTTTTCTATTTTAATGTTCTTGAAATTCCTCAAATTTATACTACATGTGTATGTTGTTGCACCTTATCAACTTGTTGTTGCACCTTCTTCATTGGACGAACAAACATAAAATGACTGATTGTCCAAACGCCAGCAATCATCGCTGCTAACGCAATCCAACCTTGCCAAGTCATCATAGCCGTTTCGACAAGACCATTACCTATTGAACATCCGCCTGCTACTGAAGCGCCGAATCCCATACATATACCACCTAGAGCGCTGTTGCGAATCGTAATCTTATCAGGTAAACGCCATTTAAATTCTTTTGATCCTCTAGCTGCAATATAAGAACCTATAAATATCCCTAAAACTAATAGAACACCCCAGTCAACAAATTTTGTTTCGCCAGTAATTAAAAAGTGTACTAAATTTGCTGATGGTGTTGTAATTCCAAGCCCTGCATTCCTACCAGTCGATGTACTCATAGGCCATGCTAATAAAGCAATAAGCCCTATTGCAATTGCAGCTATAAATGGATGATATCTCTTTTCGAACAGATAATGTCTGATACCTGTATATTGTTGCTTCAATTTAGGAATTGCTACTTTTGATTTATTATTATTTAGTGTCTTAACTACAAGTACAATAGTAATGATAGATAATAATACTACTAACACCCAAAAAGGTATACCAGTCGTTTGAGATATATCACTGTTCACATTCGTTGATTGATTAAGTTGATGCATTACTGGTTTTAAAATTCCTGTCTTAGTTATTGCAGCAGTAATAGCATATAAAATTAAGGCAATCCAACTTCCTATCAAACCTTCGCCGGCACGATACCAAGTACCAGTTGCACATCCACCTGCAAGTACAATTCCAATTCCAAATATAAATGAGCCAATAATTGTTCCTAAAATTGGAAAACTGTGTGTAGGAATTTGTAAAACGCTAGTTGCCGTCAAAATTAATAGTCCGATACTTTGAATTGTAATAGCGATTAATAATGCATAGAACATCTTATTATTCTTTTGCACATACATATCTCGAAAGCCACCTGTTAAACAAAATCTTGTTCTTTGCATGACAAAGCCTAAAAGTCCCCCAACTGTTAAGCCACTAAAAATCATCCACATCGTCCTAACCCCTCATTTCCGATAAGTTTAGTATGTATTATAGGCGATGACTTCTTCATTTTCAACCTTATACACAACATTTTTGCTATACAATATAATGTTATCTAACTGTAACCAATAGTTCTTGTATTGATTGTTTAATATAAACATATGATTACTAACTTGTATTTAAACTTAACAATATAACAATTTACCACTTATATTTCAATTTCAATTAGAAAAAGCCTGAGACATCGTCCCAGACTTCAAAAATAATTTAAGATATAACAAGGTTAATCTTTAAAGCTACATCACATTTATTCACTGTAATTTTTCATAAAGAATAGTAATGACTGTAATTCTATACCTAAGTCAATTTGATGTACTTGTACATCTGAAGGCGTATTTATTCTGCCAGGCGTAAAGTTTAATATACCTTTTACACCAGCTTGAACGAGTTCATCTGCTACTTTTTGGGCCACTCTCTCTGGTGTTGTTAAGATTACAACATCTATTTCTTCTTTCTTTAATGTCGCTATTAATTCATCATTATCTTTTACAATTACATTTCCAATTTTTTGGCCAATAATATCTTCTTTGATATCAAATGCTTCAGTAATAGTCATATCATCATGAATTGAAAAGTTATATGTGAGTAATGCTTTTCCTAGGTTCCCGACTCCGACAATTGCGATTTTTATCATATCACTTTCGCTAAGTTCAGATTTAAAGAAATCTAATAAACTATCAATATTATATCCGTACCCTTTTTTACCTAATTCGCCAAAATATGAAAAATCACGACGAATTGTTGCCGAGTCAATTTGTAACGCATCGCTAATCGCTTTTGAATTCACACGATCTATACCTTTAGATTTTAATGAACTCACAAATCTATAATATAACGGTAAACGTTTTAAAGTTGCTCGAGGAATTTTAACTTGGTCACTCATTCGCTATTTCCTCCTTCGTGTTTGAATGAATAATATCTATGTATTCAAACGAGTTAGAGCGTAGTTGTTAGATTATTAAAAAACAAATAATTGATTACAATGAATACCTAAATATTATACATTATTGAATTTTAAAAATAAATATCTTAGTTTCATGACGGCGTTTTATGCTGTAAAATAGTTATTAATGTAATGATTACGATTGAAATCGTAAACTAAAACTAATTGACGAAATACGAAAGGTGAAGATCGAATGATACTTTTACAACTTAATCATATATCAAAATCGTTCGATGGTGAAGATATATTTACTGATGTTGATTTTGAAGTAAAAACAGGTGAAAGAATTGGGATAGTAGGAAGAAATGGTGCCGGTAAATCAACATTAATGAAAATTATAGCTGGCGTAGAAAACTACGATTCAGGAAATTTGTCCAAAATCAAAAATCTAAAGCTTGGCTATTTAACTCAACAAATGACACTAAACTCTAATGCAACGGTTTTTGAAGAAATGTCCAAACCATTTGAACATATTAAAAGCATGGAAAAATTAATTAAAGAAGAAACCGATTGGTTAGCTAAACACGCAAATGATTATGTTAGTGATTCATATAAAGCTCATATGTCACGATATGAATCTTTATCAAATCAATATGAACAGTTAGATGGCTATCAATATGAGAGTAAAATTAAAACTGTATTACATGGCTTAAATTTCACTGAAGCTGATTTTAACAAGCCCATTAACGACTTTAGTGGTGGCCAAAAAACACGCCTTTCATTAGCTCAAATGTTATTAAATGAACCTGATTTATTACTTTTAGACGAGCCTACTAACCATTTAGACTTAGAAACAACTAAGTGGCTTGAGGATTATTTACGCTACTTTAAAGGTGCAATCGTAATTATCAGTCACGATCGTTACTTTTTAGACAAAATTGTAACTCAAATTTATGATGTAGCCCTCGGTGACGTCAAACGCTATATTGGTAACTATGATCAGTTTATTAAGCAACGCGATTTATATTATGAAAAGCGGATGCAAGAATATGAAAATCAACAAGAAGAAATTAAACGTTTAGAGACATTTGTTGAGAAGAATATTACACGTGCTTCTACAAGTGGCATGGCAAAAAGTAGACGTAAAATTTTAGAAAAAATGGAACGCATTGATAAACCAATGTTAGATGCTAAAAGTGCTAATATACAGTTCAGCTTTGACCGTAATACAGGCAATGATGTCATGTACATTAAACATTTAGAAATTGGTTACCAAACACCTATTACCCAACCTATTAACATTGAAGTTTCAAAAGGTGACCATATTGCTATTATCGGGCCTAATGGTATTGGAAAATCAACATTGATTAAAACTATCGCTAATCAACAACAAGCACTTGGTGGCAATATTACCTTTGGAGCAAATTTGCAAATTGGTTATTATGACCAAAAGCAAGCTGAATTTAAATCTAATAAAACCATTTTAGATTACGTATGGGATCAATATCCTTTAATGAATGAAAAAGATGTACGTGCCGTACTTGGACGTTTCTTATTCGTACAAGATGATGTCAAAAAAATTATCAATGATTTATCAGGTGGCGAAAAAGCAAGATTACAGTTAGCACTTCTAATGTTACAACGTGACAATGTACTTATTTTAGATGAGCCTACCAATCATCTTGATATCGATTCAAAAGAAATGTTAGAACAAGCACTTCAACATTTTGAAGGAACAATATTATTTGTTTCTCACGATCGTTATTTTATAAATCAATTAGCCAATAAAGTATTTGATTTAACCCAAGATGGTGGGAAAATGTATCTTGGAGATTATCAATATTATATTGAAAAAGTGGAAGAAGCTGCTGCAATAAAAGCACAACAAGATGAAATGTCTGTTAATAACGAATCACCTGAAAAGTCGTCTGAGTATTCCTCGTATCATAATCAAAAAGAACAAAGGCGTGAACAGCGAAAACTAGAAAGACAAATTAATGATTGTGAGAACGAAATAGAATCTTTAGAAGCAGCTATAGCTTTGATCGATGAACAATTAACTCAACCAGATATTTACAGTAACCCTAAAAAAGCAAACGAATTAGCCATTCAAAAACAAGAAAGCGAACAAAAATTAGAACAAGCCATGACAAATTGGGAAGAATTACAACAAAAATTATAAAAATATCCATAACTCTAACTGTGAAAAGTCATTAGTTAGAGTTATTTTAAAACAAATTTCAAGTTTTTTTATTCACATTAAGAATGTTGATATAATAGCTATCCACAAAGTTACCCTAGTTATCCACAAGTAAATTGACACTATCACACAATTATTTTTTCCTTTTCCCACTTAATATCCACAAAAAAATCCATTATCCACATCAGTTGTCCACAAGTTATGCACGCTTTGTTGATAAGTACGCATGTTCCCTATTGACATTGGTTTTTTAAAATATCTTTGTTTATTAATCTCAACTATGAAATAATAATATTATTAAACTGGTTATTTATAATAATTCAAATAATATAAGGAGTTATATATGAGCACAAATCAAACGTTTTTAATATTTGTCGTTGCAGTAATATTAATCGCTTCAATTGTAGGAATTATTGGACGATATTTGACTCGTCAAAAATTGTTTAAATCTATGGAAACATTATGGCAAACTATTTCTCCGATAGAAACTTTTATAAGACCAAATTCACATTACGACTATGAATATCAACTTTATAAGGACAACTACAAACCTCACACATTAATTGATGATAAAACCTGGTCAGATTTAAATATGTCTGCGATATTTCACCAGATGAACTATAATTTAACAGCTATTGGCGAAATGAAACTTTACAGTTGTTTACGTGGTATGCTATCAATTACTAATAAATCATTACTCAATTTATTTAATGGCAACACAGAATTTAGACAGCATGTAACTTTTCATTTAGCTTTGTTAGGTAAATCAGTTTATCCAACTTTTCCAGATCAAATTTCACCCGTAAAACGTCAAACACTCATAATGCTTTGTCCGTTTTTACCTATCATTACATTCGCAATTATTTTTATTAATGCACAAGTTGGTGTTTTGTTAGTTCTATTAAGCTGTTTATTTAATATCATTTTATCTGCTATTTTAAAGCGTACATATGAGGATGACTTAAAATCAATTTTTTATGCATCAAATGTTTTAAAACATGGCTATGCTATTTCAAAAATTAAACATGCGCCACAACCAGAGGTCAATTTTAAACATTTTAAAACGGCTCGCCACCTTACAAATGTTTTAGCTGAAGTAAACGAAGAAGATATTGGTGCCATGGTGATTAAACTATTTAAACTCATTTTCATGCTTGATTATCTTTTATTCCATACAATTCAAAAAAGCTATACAACACATATGAAAGAGCTGAAAAACTGTTTTGATTATATCGCAGAGTTAGATAACCATTATTCGTTAGCTATGTATCGAAGAACTTTAGATGTTTATACAGAACCGCAAATTGATGAAACTAAAAATAGTATTGAATTCACTGAATTAACGCATCCACTCATTTCAAATGCTATTGCAAATGATTTTTCATTATCACAAAATATATTATTAACCGGGTCTAATGCATCTGGAAAATCTACATTTATGAAAGCTATTGCGATAAATATTATACTTGCAAAAACAACTCATACAGTTACGGCAAGCAAGTTTGTATATCAACCGGGTAACGTGTTCACATCTATGGCAAATGCCGATAGTGTATTATCTGGTGATAGTTACTTTATGGCAGAATTAAAGTCAATTAAGCGAATCGTCAATATTTCTGGAAATCAAAATATATATTGCTTTATTGATGAAATTTTCAAAGGCACCAATACAACTGAACGAATTGCTGCTTCTGAATCAGTTTTATCATTTTTAAATCAAAAACCTAACTTTAAGATCATAGCTGCCACACATGACATAGAGTTAGCTGAATTATTAAAACATCAATATTCGAATTATCATTTTAATGAAGTTATAGAAAATAATAAAATTCATTTTGACTATAAGATTAAACCTGGAAAAGCCAATACACGCAATGCCATTGAGCTACTAAGAATCACTTCTTTTCCTGAACAAATATATCAACGTGCAAAAGATAATGTGCCGAAAATTTAGCATATAAAATTAAACATAAAAACGTCAGTTATCACATGACAATGATGATGCACCATTTAAAACTGGTTCACCGTTAACATGTTAATAACTGACGTTTATTTATTCAATAGAATAATCTTCTAAATCGATGTTACTATGCCCATTTAGTGCTAAATCTGAAAATTTACCATGTTGATATAAATAGTAACCGGCAACACCTATCATGGCCGCATTGTCTGTACATAATTTAGGACTCGGTATTGTTAATTCAATATCATTATCTTTACATTGATTTGTTAATGATTGACGTAATCCTTTGTTACTTGCAACACCTCCAGCAACTATTAATCGTTGCACTCCATAGTCTTTACAAGCTTGAATTGCTTTATAAGTTAATACATCTACGACGCTATTTTGAAAACTAGTTGCTACATTTTCTGCAATAATTGGAATATTTTTTTGTCGTTGATTATGCAACTGATTAATTACAGCACTTTTTAAGCCACTAAAACTAAAATCATAACTATCTTTATCTAACCATACTCGAGGAAAAGAATACGTATCCTCACCAGTTGCAGCTAAACGATCAACTTGCGGACCACCTGGATAACTTAACCCAATTGTTCGCGCCACTTTATCATAAGCTTCACCTACCGCGTCATCACGAGTCTCACCTATCACATCAAATGTCAAATGATCTTTCATATAAACTAACTCTGTATGACCACCTGAAACAATGAGTGCAATAAGTGGAAATGTCAATGGTGTTTCAATATGATTAGCATAAATATGTCCTGCAATATGATGAACCGGTATTAATGGTTTATCATATGCAAACGCTAATGCTTTAGCTGCGTTTACTCCAATTAGCAACGCTCCAATTAATCCTGGGCCTTCTGTTACCGCTACTGCATCTATATCTTCCATAGATACTTTTGCTTCTTCAAGAGCCTCATCAATTGTTGTTGTAATACCTTCAACATGATGTCTACTTGCTACTTCGGGAACAACACCGCCAAATCGTTTATGACTTTCAATCTGACTTAAAACCGTATTCGATAACACATCTCTACCATTTTTTATAACGCTAACACTTGTTTCATCGCAACTCGTTTCCACAGCAAGGATTAAAGTATTATTAGTCATTTAAATTCACCCACATTACCATTGCATCTTCACCTTCACCATAATAATTTTTACGTTTCCCACCATATTGAAAACCTAAATTTTCATATACGTGTTGTGCTACTTTATTATTTACTCTTACTTCTAGACTCATTACATCACATGTATGACTCGCATAATTTTTACCATATTTTAATAACATTTGACCTAAACCATAGCCTCGATATTGATTATCTATAGCGACTGTTGTAATTTGTGCTTGATCAATCACTATCCATAAACCTAAATAACCTATAATTTGTTGTTCAAATTCTAAAACAAAATACTTCGCAAAGTTATTTTGTTCAATTTCATGATAAAATGCATCAATAGTCCATGAGCTATCATTAAAACTATGACGCTCTATATCAAAAACTTTTGGCACATCTTCATTTGTCATTGCTCTAATATTTAATTGCTCTTTTGACTGTTGATCCAATTTCGTTCCGCCTCAGCTAATTTATGGTATTTAGGTGTGAATGTATGAATATCAGAAGGCTCATCTATTAAGTGATACATTACTGATGCATTTGGTAATTGTGCTACAGTATCTCCTTGTAAATCATCTTGCAATTGTACTGTATCTTTACCTATAAATATATAAGGTTGATTTAAATCTTGTAAAAATGTTAGTAAATCTTCAATTGTCAAATATTGATCTTCTAATATAGTTTTCAATTCATTATGTTGCCATTGATAAACACCTGTATATACAGCTTTTCGTCTTGCATCAAAAATTGGAACTAACAATTTATCTGTATTATTAATTGTTGCTGCTAACGCTTTTAAAGAGGAAACACCATATAACTTTATATTTAAGGCATAAGCCAATGTTTTTGCTACTGTTACACCTATTCGTAATCCTGTATATGACCCTGGACCTTCAGCAACAATAATTGCATCTAATTGATGTTTTGTTATTTGACACTGCTTAAATAATTCGCTAATTGCTGGCATTAATTGTACTGAATGATTTTGTTTTGAATCAGTCGTTATTTCAGCTCTAACTTTATCATCTTCCATAATTGCCACTGATAATGGTTGATTGGATGTATCAATGAGCAGCGAATTCATGTTCGATTTCCTCCTTAATAATTTCATAATGTTCACCTAATGCTATAAGTTCTATTTCTCTGCTTGTTTCAGATAGAGTTGTAATATTTATCGTTAAATGATTTGCAGGAAGTAAGTCTTTAATAAATTGACTCCATTCAATAACTGTAATCGCCCTATCTTCAAAAAATTCATCAAACCCTAAATCTTCTTCAGAATCTTCTAAGCGATAACAATCCATATGGTGTAATTTTAAATTTGTACCTTTGTAAGATTTAATAATATTAAATGTTGGTGAATTAATCGTACGTTTGACACCTAATGCTTTACCTATAAATTGCGTTAACGTTGTTTTGCCTGCACCTAAATCTCCATTAAGTAAAATCAAATCGCCACACTTCAATTGTTCAACTAAAAACATAGCAAATTGATTCATTTCATCTAAACTGTTTATCTTTATCAATGTTGATTCTCCTATAATATGAGGTTGAGACATAAAGTTTTTGCGCTCTGGGAAACCGATTAACGGCGTCCCAAAAGAAGGATTTTCGGCAGAAACTCTCACGGTTCGACAAAATTTGGAAAACAATTTTGCTCATCGTTCGGTTCTGCTCAAATCCTAAACGCTTTTGTCCCGACCTCACTTTATCATTCAAATTAAACTTTATAATTAACCTTTATATTGTAACAAATTTCAACTTAAATTTCTTATCTTTGAAACAGATTATATCTCCGAAGTTAATTGTAAGAAAATTTAAAATAATTATTGACATAACGACATAGATATAGTAAATTAAATTTATCAAATTTTTAGATAATTCTAACTATTAGAATGATATAAACCATTCACGGAAGGAGTATAATAAAATGCCTTATCAATATACTGAACATCAACCGACAACTTCAAATATTATTATTTTATTATACTCTTTAGGACTCGAACGTTAGTATACACATACTAAACGCTTTAAGTCCTATTTCTGTTTGAATGGGACTTGTAAACGTCCCAATAATATTGGGACGTTTTTTTACGTTTTAACTGTTGAATTTTAACTTTTATCACAACTAACTTGTTTAAATTTGTTAAATCATCAAAATTACGGGGGAATTTACTATGCGAAGCGACATGATCAAAAAAGGAGATCACCAAGCACCAGCAAGAAGTCTTTTACATGCTACGGGCGCACTTAAAAGTCCAACTGATATGAATAAACCATTTGTAGCTATTTGTAACTCTTATATTGATATTGTTCCAGGACATGTTCATTTAAGAGAACTTGCAGACATAGCTAAAGAAGCTATTAGAGAAGCCGGTGCCATCCCATTTGAGTTTAATACGATTGGTGTTGATGATGGTATAGCCATGGGACATATTGGCATGAGGTACTCATTACCATCACGTGAAATTATTGCTGATGCTGCTGAAACTGTAATTAATGCACATTGGTTTGATGGAGTTTTTTATATTCCTAACTGTGACAAGATTACACCTGGTATGATTTTAGCTGCAATGAGAACCAATGTACCAGCAATCTTTTGCTCTGGTGGTCCAATGAAAGCTGGTTTATCAGCACATGGTAAAGCACTCACACTTTCATCGATGTTTGAAGCGGTTGGTGCATTTAAAGAAGGTTCAATTTCTAAAGAAGAATTTCTAGATATGGAACAAAACGCCTGCCCTACTTGTGGTTCTTGTGCTGGAATGTTTACAGCCAATTCAATGAATTGTTTGATGGAAGTATTAGGACTAGCCTTACCTTATAATGGTACGGCACTAGCAGTAAGTGATCAACGACGTGAAATGATACGGGAAGCAGCTTTTAAATTAGTTGACAATATTAAAAATGATTTGAAACCTCGTGATATTGTAACGCGTGAAGCTATTGATGATGCATTTGCTCTTGATATGGCTATGGGTGGTTCAACTAATACAGTATTGCACACATTAGCAATTGCAAACGAAGCTGGTATTGATTACGACTTAGATCGAATCAACGCGATTGCTAAACGCACGCCATACTTATCAAAGATAGCCCCTAGTTCATCATACTCGATGCATGATGTACATGAAGCTGGTGGTGTCCCGGCAATTATTAATGAACTGATGAAAAAAGATGGCACATTACACCCAGATAGAATCACTGTCACTGGTAAAACATTACGTGAAAACAACGAAGGTAAAGAAATTAAAAACTTTGATGTCATTCACTCACTTGATTCACCTTATGATGCTCAAGGTGGTCTATCTATATTATTCGGAAATATTGCACCAAAAGGCGCAGTCATTAAAGTTGGTGGTGTTGATCCTTCAATTAAAACATTTACAGGTAAAGCGATTTGCTTCAATTCACATGATGAAGCGGTAGAAGCAATTGATAATCGTACTGTACGTGCTGGACATGTCGTTGTTATAAGATATGAAGGCCCTAAAGGTGGTCCAGGTATGCCTGAAATGTTAGCACCTACTTCGTCAATCGTTGGTCGTGGCTTAGGTAAAGATGTTGCTCTAATTACTGATGGTCGATTTTCAGGTGCAACTAGAGGTATTGCAGTTGGACATATTTCCCCTGAAGCTGCAGCTGGAGGGCCGATTGGTCTAATTAAAGACGGTGATGAGATTACTATTGATTTAACAAATCGAACATTGAATGTAAATCAATCTAATGATGTCTTAGAACAGCGAAGAGCATCTTTAGAACCATTTAAAGCAAAAGTAAAAACAGGTTATTTAGCTCGCTATACTGCACTCGTGACTAGTGCAAATACAGGTGGCGTCATGCAAGTGCCTGAGAATTTAATTTAACTATGGAGATGATTGAAATGTCTAAAACTCAACACGAAGTAAACCAAAATATTGACACTTTAAAAATGGCAGAATCAGTTGAACCTGAAAAACTGAATGAAAAAACGTTAAAAGAAATGCGCTCAGGATCAGAATTATTAGTAGAAGCATTGCTTAAAGAAAACGTAGATTATTTATTTGGTTATCCGGGTGGTGCAGTATTACCGTTATACGACACATTTTATGATGGAAAAATCAAACATATTTTAGCTAGACATGAACAAGGTGCTGTTCATGCTGCAGAAGGATATGCGCGTGTATCTGGCAAAACTGGTGTCGTCGTTGTAACTAGTGGTCCCGGTGCTACGAATGTTATGACTGGTATTACAGATGCACATTGCGACTCTTTACCCCTTGTTGTATTTACAGGCCAAGTTGCTACACCAGGTATTGGTAAAGATGCGTTCCAAGAAGCAGATATATTATCGATGACTTCACCTATTACAAAACAAAACTATCAAGTTAAACATGTTGACGATATTCCTAGAATTGTTCATGAAGCATTTCACGTTGCTAATTCAGGACGTAAAGGCCCTGTTGTTATCGACTTCCCAAAAGATATGGGTGTATTAGCTACAAATGTTGATTTATGTGACGACATTAATATTCCGGGTTATGACGTTGTTACTGAACCTGAAAATAAAGACATAGACACTTTCATCTCACTTATAAAAGAAGCAAAAAAACCTGTTATTTTAGCAGGAGCTGGAATTAATCAATCAAAATCTAATCATTTGTTAACAAAGTTCGTTAACAATCATCAAATTCCGACTGTCACAACTTTACTCGGTTTAGGTGCTGTACCTTATGAAGATCCACTATTTTTAGGTATGGGAGGAATGCATGGTTCATATGCAAGTAACATGGCATTAACAGAGTGTGACTTACTTATTAACTTAGGAAGCCGTTTCGATGACAGATTAGCAAGCAAACCTGATGAATTCGCACCAAATGCCAAAATTGTTCATGTTGATATTGATCCATCAGAAATTAATAAAGTTATCCAAGTTGATTTAGGTATTATTGCAGACTGTAAAAGATTTTTAGAGTGTTTAAATGACTATAATGTTCAAACCACTGAACATAGCGCTTGGGTTAAACATTGTCAAAATAATAAGCAGAAACATCCATTTAAACTTGGTGAAGATGATCAAGTATTTTGCAAACCGCAACAAACAATTGAATATATCGGTAAGCTGACAAATGGTGATGCCATAGTTACAACTGATGTAGGACAACATCAAATGTGGGCAGCTCAATTTTATCCTTTTAAAGATCATGGTCAATGGGTAACTAGCGGTGGATTAGGAACAATGGGCTTTGGTATCCCATCATCAATTGGTGCAAAATTAGCAAATCCAGATAAAACAGTCGTATGTTTTGTGGGCGATGGCGGATTCCAAATGACAAACCAAGAGATGGCACTACTACCAGAATATGGTTTAGATGTCAAAATTGTATTAATTAATAACGGTACATTAGGAATGGTTAAACAATGGCAAGATAAGTTCTTTAACAAGCGCTTCTCTCATTCTGTATTTAATGGGCAACCTGATTTTATGAAAATGGCTGAAGCATATGGTGTCAAGGGCTTCTTAATTGATAAACCAAACAAACTTGAAGAGCAATTAGATGCCGCATTTAATTATCAAGGACCGGCTTTAATTGAGGTGCGAATCTCCCCTACTGAAGCTGTTAATCCAATGGTTCCAAGTGGTAAATCAAATCATGAGATGGAGGGCTTATAATGACAAGAATTATTAAATTACAAGTTGCAGATCAAGTGAGTACTCTAAATCGTATTACAAGTGCATTTGTTCGCTTACAATATAATATCGATACGTTACATGTCACCCATTCTGAACAACCAGGTATTTCTAATATGGAAATTCAAGTGGATATCCAAGATGATATATCACTTCATATTTTATTGAAAAAGTTAAAACAACAAATCAATGTTTTAACCGTTGAATGTTATGACTTGGTAGATAATGAAGCTTAATTTTTAAATCTAAATAGCAATGATGCGCTAATTAGTTAGAGATATAACTTAAATTACTAATTAACATCTGCCAACATTATCACTTTATATTTCAGAATTTTCGAAAAACAAAACTTTTTATTTATTTGGAGGAATTTATTATGACAACAGTTTATTATGATCAAGATGTAAAAACAGATGCTTTACAAGGTAAAAAAATTGCAGTAGTTGGTTATGGTTCACAAGGCCACGCACATGCACAAAACTTAAAAGACAACGGGTATGATGTTGTCATCGGTATTCGCCCTGGACGTTCTTTTGATAAAGCTAAAGAAGATGGTTTCGATGTGTTCCCTGTTGCAGAAGCAGTTAAACAAGCTGATGTAATTATGGTGTTATTACCTGATGAAATTCAAGGCGATGTTTATAAAAATGAAATTGAACCAAACTTGGAAAAACATAACGCCTTAGCATTTGCACATGGTTTCAACATTCATTTTGGCGTTATCCAACCCCCAGTTGATGTTGATGTATTTTTAGTAGCACCTAAAGGACCTGGTCATTTAGTTAGACGTACATTTGTAGAAGGGTCGGCTGTACCATCATTATTTGGCGTTCAACAAGATGCTTCGGGCCAAGCACGTAATATTGCTTTAAGTTATGCCAAAGGTATTGGTGCAACTCGTGCTGGTGTAATCGAAACAACATTCAAAGAAGAAACTGAAACAGATTTATTCGGTGAGCAAGCAGTACTTTGCGGCGGAGTGTCTAAATTAATTCAAAGTGGATTCGAAACATTGGTAGAAGCGGGTTATCAACCAGAATTGGCTTACTTTGAAGTATTACATGAAATGAAATTAATCGTTGATTTAATGTATGAAGGCGGTATGGAAAATGTACGTTATTCAATTTCAAATACTGCTGAATTCGGTGACTATGTATCTGGTCCTCGTGTCATCACACCAGATGTTAAAGAAAATATGAAAGCTGTGTTAACTGATATTCAAAATGGTAACTTTAGCAATCGTTTTATCGAAGACAATAAAAATGGATTTAAAGAGTTCTACAAATTACGTGAAGAACAACATGGTCATCAAATTGAAAAAGTTGGGCGTGAACTACGTGAAATGATGCCATTTATTAAATCTAAAAGCATCGAAAAATAAGATAGACCTACAATGAGGAGTTGTTAAATATGAGTAGTCATATTCAAATTTTTGATACGACACTAAGAGATGGTGAACAAACACCTGGAGTAAATTTTACTTTTGATGAACGTTTACGCATTGCATTGCAATTAGAAAAATGGGGTGTCGATGTTATTGAAGCCGGATTCCCCGCTTCAAGTACTGGTAGCTTTAAATCTGTTCAAGCTATAGCACAGACACTAACAACAACAGCTGTGTGTGGTTTAGCTAGATGTAAAAAATCTGACATTGATGCTGTATATGAAGCAACAAAAGATGCTGCGAAACCAGTTGTACATGTATTTATAGCTACTTCACCTATTCACCTTGAACATAAGCTTAAAATGTCTCAAGAAGAAGTTTTAGCATCAATAAAAGAACATGTCACTTATGCGAAACAGTTATTTGAAGTAGTTCAATTTTCACCAGAAGATGCAACACGTACTGAATTACCGTTCTTAGTAGAATGTGTTCAAACTGCTGTCGATGCAGGCGCTACTATTATTAATATTCCTGATACTGTCGGCTACAGTTACCACGATGAATATGCACATATTTTCAAAACCTTAACAGAATCAGTTACATCAACAAATGAAATTATCTATAGTGCACATTGTCATGATGATTTAGGTATGGCTGTTGCTAATAGTTTAGCAGCAATCGAAGGCGGTGCAAGACGTATTGAAGGTACAGTAAATGGTATTGGAGAACGTGCAGGTAATGCAGCTTTAGAAGAAGTAGCACTTGCACTATACGTCAGAAATGATCACTATGGTGTTCAAACTGCTCTAAATCTTTCAGAAACTAAAAAGACATCGGATTTAATTTCAAGGTATTCAGGAATTCGAGTTCCTAGAAATAAAGCTGTTGTTGGTCAAAATGCATTTAGTCATGAATCAGGTATTCATCAAGATGGTGTATTAAAACATCGTGAAACTTATGAAATTATGACGCCACAATTGGTTGGCGTAAGTACTACTGAATTGCCATTAGGTAAGTTGTCAGGTAAACATGCTTTCTCTGAAAAATTAAAAGCACTAGGTTACGACATCGATAAAGATGCACAAGTAGAGTTATTTAAACAATTTAAAGCTGTTGCAGATAAAAAGAAATCGGTATCTGATAGAGATATCCATGCAATTATTCAAGGTTCTGAACACGAACATCAAGCGCTATATAAATTAGAAACGTTGCAATTGCAATATGTATCTAGCGGGCTTCAAAGTGCAGTTGTGGTAATTAAAGATAAAGAAGGACATACGTATCAAGACTCAAGTATCGGAACTGGATCTATCGTTGCCATATACAATGCTGTTGACCGTATTTTCAAAAAAGAAACAGAATTAATTGATTATCGTATTAATTCTGTTACTGAAGGTACTGATGCCCAAGCAGAAGTGCACGTGAATCTATTGATTGAAGGTAAATCAGTCAATGGTTTCGGTATTGATCACGATATTTTACAAGCCTCTTGTAAAGCTTATATTGAAGCACATGCCAAATTTGCTTCTGAAAATGTTGAAAAGGTAGGTAGCTAATAATGACTTATAAAATTGTTGCACTACCTGGTGACGGTATCGGACCAGAAATTTTAAATGGTACTTTAGCGTTACTCGAAATTATTAGTACTAAATATAACTTTAACTATCAATTAGAGCGCCATGATTTCGGTGGTGCCTCTATTGATACTTTTGGTGAACCACTTACTGAAGTTACATTAAACGCTTGTAAAAAGGCAGATGCTATCTTACTAGGTGCTATTGGCGGACCAAAATGGACAGATCCTAATAATCGACCAGAACAAGGTTTACTAAAATTACGTAAATCCTTAAATTTATTTGCTAATATTCGCCCTACTACAGTAGTAAAAGGCGCTAGTTCCTTTTCACCTTTAAAAGAAGAACGTGTTGAAGGTACTGACCTAGTCATTGTGCGTGAATTAACAAGTGGTATTTATTTTGGACAACCAAGATATTTTAATGATCAAGATGCACTTGATTCACTCACATATACAAGAGAAGAAATAGAACGTATTGTTCATGTAGCATTTAAATTAGCTGCTTCAAGACGTGGAAAATTAACATCTGTTGATAAAGAAAACGTATTATCTTCAAGTAAATTATGGCGAAAAATCGTAAATGAAGTGAGTGTATTATATCCGGAAGTATCGGTAAATCACTTACTTGTTGATGCTTGTAGTATGCACTTAATCACAAACCCTAAACAATTTGACGTTATTGTTTGTGAAAACTTATTTGGCGATATTTTAAGTGATGAAGCATCTGTCATTCCCGGTTCACTTGGTCTATCACCTTCTGCTAGTTTTAGTAATGATGGCCCAAGATTATATGAGCCTATTCATGGGTCTGCTCCTGATATTGCAGGTCAAGATATTGCTAACCCATTTGGAATGATTCTATCTTTAGCAATGTGTTTACGTGAAAGTTTAAATCAAGCTGATGCTGCAGATGAATTAGAACAACATATTTATAACATGATTGAAAATGGGCAGACGACAGCAGATTTAGGTGGGCAACTTCATACTTCTGAAATTTTTACCAAGTTATCAACAAAATTGAATCATTAAGGGGGAGATGTAAATGGGTCAAACATTATTTGACAAGGTGTGGGATAGACATGTGTTATACGGTAAATTGGGCGATCCACAACTATTATACATTGATTTACACCTTATACATGAAGTTACTTCTCCTCAAGCATTTGAAGGACTTAGACTTCAAAATAGAAAATTAAGACGCCCAGATTTAACATTCGCAACACTTGATCACAATGTTCCTACCATTGATATTTTTAATATTAAAGATGAAATTGCAAACAAGCAAATCACGACACTACAAAGAAATGCTACAGATTTTGGTGTACATATCTTTGATATGGGGTCTGATGAACAAGGAATCGTGCACATGGTTGGTCCTGAAACAGGATTAACACAACCAGGTAAAACGATTGTTTGTGGTGATTCTCATACAGCAACACATGGTGCCTTTGGGGCAATAGCTTTCGGAATTGGGACAAGTGAAGTTGAACATGTCTTTGCAACACAAACACTTTGGCAAACAAAGCCAAAAAATTTAAAAATTGATATAAATGGAACCTTACCTACAGGTGTCTATGCTAAAGATATTATTCTGCATTTAATCAAAACATATGGTGTTGATTTTGGCACTGGTTATGCATTGGAGTTCACTGGAGAGACTATTAAAAATCTTTCAATGGATGGCAGAATGACCATATGTAATATGGCAATTGAAGGTGGCGCAAAATACGGCATTATTCAACCTGATGAGACAACATTTGAATATGTTAAAGGTCGCCCCTTTGCCGAGAATTTTACTAAATCAGTCGATAGTTGGCGAGAACTTTATTCCGATGACGATGCAGTATTTGATCGTGTTATTGAACTTGATGTTACCACATTAGAACCACAAGTAACTTGGGGTACAAATCCTGAAATGGGTGTTAATTTCAGCGAGCCATTTCCTGAAATTAATGATATCAACGACCAACGTGCGTATGATTATATGGGATTACAACCTGGTCAAAAAGCTGAAGATATCGAATTAGGTTATGTCTTCCTTGGCTCTTGTACAAATGCTAGACTATCAGATTTGGTTGAAGCTAGTCATATTGTAAAAGGTAATAAAGTTCATCCAAATATTACAGCTATTGTCGTTCCAGGATCTCGTACTGTTAAAAAAGAAGCTGAAAAACTAGGTCTAGATACTATATTTAAAAATGCAGGATTTGAATGGCGGGAACCAGGATGTTCAATGTGTTTAGGTATGAATCCAGACCAAGTGCCTGATGGTGTACATTGTGCTTCTACAAGCAATAGAAACTTTGAAGGACGACAAGGTAAAGGTGCCAGAACACATCTTGTATCCCCTGCTATGGCAGCGGCAGCAGCCATTCACGGTAAGTTTGTGGATGTAAGAAAGGTGGTTGTCTAAAATGTCAGCAATCAAACCTATTACAACATATAAAGGGAAAATTGTTCCCCTATTCAATGACAATATTGATACGGATCAAATTATTCCTAAAGTTCACTTAAAACGAATTTCCAAAAGTGGTTTCGGTCCATTCGCTTTTGATGAATGGCGTTATTTACCGGATGGTTCAGATAATCCTGATTTCAATCCTAACAAACCACAATATAAAGATGCATCCATTTTAATTACAGGAGATAATTTTGGATGCGGTTCAAGTCGTGAACATGCTGCTTGGGCCCTTAAGGACTATGGTTTTCATATTATTATTGCTGGAAGTTTCAGTGACATATTTTATATGAATTGCACTAAGAACGCGATGTTGCCTATCGTTTTAGAAAAAAGTGCACGTGAACATCTTGCACAATATGAGGAAATTGAAATCGATTTACCAAATCAAACTGTGTCATCGCCAGACAAAAGTTTCCATTTCGATATCGATGAAACATGGAAAAATAAATTAGTTAATGGTTTAGATGACATTGCAATAACCCTACAATATGAATCATTAATAGAAAAATATGAAAAATCACTTTAAGGGAGTTGAATATTATGACAGTCAAAACTACAGTTTCCACGAAAGATATTGATGAAGCATTTTTAAGGCTTAAAGATATCGTCAAAGAAACACCTTTACAATTAGACCATTACTTATCTCAAATGTATGATTGTAAAGTTTATTTAAAAAGAGAAGATTTACAGTGGGTACGTTCTTTTAAATTAAGGGGTGCTTACAATGCAATTTCTGTTCTGTCAGAAGAAGCCAAAAGTAAAGGAATTACATGTGCGAGTGCAGGTAATCATGCACAAGGTGTTGCCTATACCGCTAAAAAACTTGATTTAAAAGCGGTTATCTTTATGCCAGTCACTACACCATTACAAAAAGTAAATCAAGTAAAGTTCTTTGGAAACAGTAATGTTGAAGTCGTTTTAACAGGCGATACCTTTGATCATTGTTTAGCTGAAGCATTAACATATACTAGTAAACATGATATGAACTTTATAGACCCTTTTAATAATGTATATACAATTTCTGGACAAGGTACGCTTGCTAAAGAAATGTTAGAACAAGCAAAGTCAGATAATATCACTTTTGATTATCTATTTGCCGCGATTGGTGGTGGCGGATTAATTTCAGGTATTAGTACTTACTTTAAAACCCATTCACCTGCTACGAAAATTATAGGTGTTGAACCTTCTGGTGCAAGTAGTATGTATGAATCTGTTGTCGTAAATAAACAGGTTGTCACATTGCCTAATATCGATAAATTTGTGGACGGTGCTTCTGTAGCTAGAGTTGGCGATATTACATTTGAAATTGCAAAGGAAAATGTAGATGATTACGTTCAAGTAGATGAAGGTGCTGTTTGTTCTACGATTTTAGATATGTATTCAAAACAAGCAATTGTAGCAGAACCTGCTGGCGCATTAAGTGTGAGTGCTCTTGAAAACTATAAAGATTACATTAAAGGTAAAACAGTTGTTTGTGTCATTAGTGGTGGTAATAATGATATTAATCGTATGAAGGAAATTGAAGAACGTTCATTGTTATTTGAAGAAATGAAGCATTATTTTATTTTAAACTTCCCTCAACGCCCTGGTGCATTGAGAGAATTTGTAAATGACGTTTTAGGTCCACAAGACGATATTACAAAATTTGAATACTTAAAAAAATCTTCTCAAAATACAGGTACTGTCATTATAGGAATTCAGCTAAAAGATCATGATGATTTATTACAACTTAAACAAAGAGTTAATCATTTCGATCCTTCCAATATTTATATCAATGAAAATAAAATGTTATATTCATTGTTAATTTAATAATATAGTAAGAAAAGCAGTCATAAATTGATTTCTAATTGAAATCATCTTATGACTGCTTTTTATCATTCTTTATATTAATGAGGTTGCACGCTTTGTATACCATCGTATATTTCTTTGAGCCTAAAGTCTTCTTCATTCCCCACTCCATTATTTATATTTTGAATAGCAGTTGAAATTACTTTGTCATATATAGCCTTCTCACTTTCTGGTAAATTATGTCGTGGTATACTCATCAAAGCATATACTTTTTGTTTATCTTCCATGTTTTCTATACGGTTCTTCTTATTATTAAAATTCCTATTAGCTTCACTACCATTATTATTAATATTATGTGTGTTTTCTTTTTCATGTTGATTTTCTTGCTTATAATTCGGAACTTCTGACTTATTTTCAGCATCTGCAGGAAAATATATTTTATAAGCAAAAAATCCACACACGATCAATAAACATACAAATAAAAAAGTTATCATCGTACCAATAAATAATTTCAAATCCGTTCTCCTTTCAACCATTCATTCTTACAAGTATATTTCTATTATATTTAGTTTTAAAAAATCCATATAGTCTCATATTACCTGGCAACGTTCTACTCTAGCGGAACGTAAGTCTGCTACCATCCACGCTAAGAACCTTACTTGACTTGTGACAATCGCTTGCTTCTTTCCTCTTCTTCGGCTCTCGCTTACTCATTTAGCTCTACTAAACTCGTTGCGCTCTTTTCTCGTTTCGTCAGATTCAAACGTTTTCACTTCGCCAAGCCATTTTTCTTCATATCTACTTTTTATTTGGCATAAAAAAAGAGACCTTACGGTCTCAATGCGGCTCATCG
>NZ_PPQS01000003.1 GCF_002902405.1 Staphylococcus schweitzeri | reverse complement strand
TTATTTTTTAGTTATGTTATCTTTTGATTCAATTCGATTCTCTGTACTTTCAATATTAACGGTTTTATTTTCACCTTCGTCTGTCGATTCATCTTTTGAATATTCAGTCCAAATAAGAAAAATACCGCTAACTATCCATAACATTGATGAAAAGTAATTAGTCATACACAATGCAACAATCGCATAAACAATAAAAAGCGCACCTTTTACTTCCCTTTTATTACTTAAATTAATGGCAGTTAGAATGGGTGGTAAACTTATGATAAGAATTATTATTAATTCTATTGAAACAGCTATTTCAGGGCTAGGTCCTTTACTATATATATAAAAGACGAGGGTTATCCCTCTAACAATATAGACGTTATAACATATTTGAACTACGATGCCTATCCAAATGGCGATTTTTCCTATAATTAAATTCATGTTCATGATTAAACCCCGTTTATTTAAAATTTATACTTTATCCTAATATACCTTATTTTATTTAATTTTTATATGCAAAATAAAAAAATGGAGAACTTCAATATTTATAAAATATCAAAAGTTCTCCACACTATATTGTTTTATTATATTTTCGCTATCAATACGCTAAACCATCATACTTCCCTAAACATTACAGTGAACCTATTGCTCCACAAGATATACTTTTTCAGTATAGCACCTCATGCTGGCAAACTTATCTGCTAAAAACTGCTTCCAATTTCGCAATTGTTCTACGTCATCATCTAGTTTAAGTAATGCCAGTGGTACTTGAAGATTAAGGCAACGTCCTGAAATATTAAAGCGTGTCACACCTGCTGGCACAGTTTCCCCTTTATGAACAACCGCTTCAATTTCCTTATAACTTAATGGCTGATACTTCATGAGTACATCTTGCTTAGTCAGACCAGGACATGTACCTTGTGCAATTCTCTCTACAGAACAACATCCGCTATAACTGGCGACAACCTTTTCCCATACTTGAAAATGTGCTTCGCCTAAATCTTTCGTATACAAATATTGTTCTGTATCACCATGACACATCGTAATAAATGGCGCTTCTTGTCTTGTCTCAGTAGTCCATGGTAAGCGATGTTCTTGTTGTAACGTTTCCCACCATACACCAAATGGAACTTTATGTTGCCATGTACTAATTGAATATTGTGTTTCATGGATTTCTTGCACTGGAATCTTCTTACATCCTAACGCTTTCAAACTTGTATATCGATGCACACCATCTATAACCATATATCTACCATGTTGCATCGCTGTCACTAAAATAGGATGACGTATAAAATCATCTGCTTCAATACTGCTTTTCGTCTTTTCCAATCTTAAAGGTTCGAATGTTTCGTGAAGATCAATCTTATCTACTGGTACCAATTTTAAATGTTCATGAATATGATTCAATAGTTATTCATCCTCCTTTGTTTGCGTTAAATAAATAAATTCAGGATGTGGATGGCTTAAGAAATCGTGATGCGAAATAGACCATCCGTATGCACCTGCATATTTGAAAACAATAACGTCGCCTGTACTGATTGCATCTATCTGTACTTCTCTAGCAAAGACATCTTTTGGTGTACATAATTGACCGACTAACGTTGTGTCTTGTCTCGAAATTGAAACTTTTTCAAATGAATATGGATTATCTTTATAGCGATAAATGTCAAAAGGATGGTTATGCTGCCAAGATACCGGCAGTCTAAATTGTTGCGTACCACCTCTTAAAATGGCATACCAAGCACCATGTACTTTCTTAATATCTAGCACTTCTGTCACGTAGTAACCAATATGCGCCACAATAAAGCGCCCACATTCAAAGTTCAATGTCACATCTTCCATTTCTTGCTCAACGATAAGTGTTTTAAAATGTTCTACAAAATTATCCCATTCAAATTGGCTAGTTAAATCTGCATAGTTAACCCCTATACCACCACCAAGATTGATATGTTTGAGTGGAAATCGATGTTTTTCAGACCATGATTTTGCTTTTTTAAAATAAAGTTTCACTACATCGACATGTAAATTTGAATCTAAATTGTTAGAAATAGAATGAAAATGAAATCCATCTAGATGTATCTTTGGCATTGCTAGCGCAGCTTCAATGACATCATCAACTTCGTCTTCAGAAATACCAAATTGTGTTGGGCGTCCTGCCATATGCAACGTTGCATTGGGAAATGGTCCTGCTAAATTAACACGCAATAAAATGTGTTGTGTCTTATCTTCATCTTCTAAGATAGCATTTAACCGTTGTAATTCATGCATACTTTCCACATGAATACGTTGAATACCTTCGCTTACTGCATATCTTAGTTCCTCGTCAGTCTTACCAGGGCCACCAAATATAATATGATTTGCTGGTTTAAAAGCAAGACCTTTTGCTATTTCACCTTGAGATGCAACTTCGAATCCTTCAACATACTGACTAATTGTATCTAGGATTGTTCGTTCACTATTTGCTTTCATTGCATAGTACATCTGACAATTACTAGGCAATGACGATGTAATATGTTGCAAATGATGTTCCAGTCCGACTAAATCATAGATATAATGACAAACTGGATGAGCTTGTGCTTTTAATTGTTCAATAACAGGTTGAACTATACGCATTAGCCTTTATCCCCTTTCTGTTTAGACGTCGTTAGAGAGGCGCTTAAATGACGATAAATTTTTCCACGATCATCACCTAAAATAAATGTTTGTACACCTTGTGCATGCCATTTTGCAATATCTTCATCTTCACGTGGTAATGCACAAAAATGTTTACCATGTGCATTCACAACTTCAAACATATGTTGAACATGTGATGTTACTTGATTATCACGTGTTTGCCATGGTATACCAAGTGACTGGGATAAATCTGCGGCACCTTCGACTATCATGTCTAAACCTTCGACTTGTGCTATATCGTCAATGGCCATAACCCCTTCAACATCTTCTATCATGGCAACCACCATAATATGCTCATTAGCCATCTCCATTGCATCAAGTAATGGTGTACGTCCAAATCTTGCCATGCGACCACCATTCAAACTTCTTAGTCCTTGCGGGTAATAACGACTTAATTTCACAATATGTTCAACTGTCTCACGATCTTTAACATGTGGGACGATAATACCTCTCGCACCCATATCTAACACTTTAATGATATCTCTATCTATCACTGCAGTGACACGTACAATTGGTATGATATGCGCTGCTTCAGCTGCACGAATTAAATGCGCTAATGTCTCATCATTAATCGCCACGTGTTCTGTATCAATCACAACAAAGTCATAACCGCTTGCTGCAATAACCTCAATCATTAGTGGATCCGGTATGGAATTAAAAATGCCATAAACTGAATCACCATTGTTCAATCTATGTTTCAGAGATAGTTGTTGCATCAGTGATACCTCCTACACCTAATGGATTAGTAACATGATGAATTCTTAACTCGGAGTCATTTAATAAACGACGCGTCGTTAACTTTTCAACTTGAATTGTAGGTTCAAACAAATCGAAATATTGATAGTTATTCAACTCTGGAAATGCTTCTTGATACGCCTCGATAATGCCTTTAACCCATTGCCATTGCAGCTGCTCATCGATACCATATTGCTTTTCAATAAATAAGATGATTTCGGCGATATTAATAAAGAAAAATGCATCATGCAAAAAGTCGCGTACTAAACGTTCGTCATCTGTTTCAATAAATGAATTACTATTCACTTTTTTATGTGCTTCTGGCATTGGCTTTAATGTCAGGTCTGAAGCCGCTTCACTCAAATGCTCACGCTTAAAACGAACACCATCATGAAAATCTTTTAAAGCAATACGTGTAGGCCAACCATTTTCATGAATGAGCATCATATTTTGTGCATGCGATTCAAAGGCAACACCATGATAATAAAGCATATGAATCATTGGACGAATCGCTACAGATAAAAATTGCTTTGTCCAAGCTTCAGAACCATAATGTTCAATCCAATTTTCAATGAATGGTATACCATCCTTATCACTCGCATAAAGTGCATTAAACGGTATCGCATCCTCTTCATCGTTTAACATATGATATATATTTTCACGCCATATAACACCTAACGCACCATAAACTTTAGTTTGTTTATAAGGCGAAAGTTGTGTATTTAAATAAGACTGTCCTAAGACTTCCCCTAGAAAAGCTGTCTTTAATTCATCTTTTAAATACGTATCTTGTTGCTGTATCTGCTTTAACCAATCTGTAATTTGTGCTGCATTTTCAATTGTGTGAGGCGCCAATACTCGTTTCGTAGATGTATTCGTTATACTGATTGGTACCTTAAGATAATATTTCGTCGTGTCTATTGGCGACATCGTACGAATCGATTGTTGTGGGTGATATAGCTCATCACTTTCCCCCAACCATAGCACTGTGCCATTAAGCCTTTCTTCGGCCAAATCAACTTGAATGACATGTTCAAACTGCCATGGGTGTACAGGTATCATCTCAACATCATTTACATGTTTGCCAGACGCTTCAATTTGCTGTACAAAATGTTCATAAGTCTTATCGCCAACTTGTTGACGTAACATTTCGTTAACTGCAACATTTCTTGATACCGTCGTTTCTACTTTATCTTTGTCGATAGCTAACCATTGCAGTTTAACGTTTGGTACAAAGTCAGGACCAAATTTCAAATTATCACACAACGTAAATCCTAAACGTGATTTGTAACTTGGATGATATCGATGACCTTCCATCGCATAAAATTCATAGTCGTTAAATGTCTCAGGTGTTGCTGGTGGGTTTGTTTCTCGATACTGCATACTTTGTGTATCTTTTAGTTCTGTCTGTATTAACTCGACGATAAATTGTTCTAGCTTTTCATCATTTTTAGGAAATGTAAATACAGCCTCTCTCAATAATTGTGCATAGTCTGTCGTTGTAACTGTCTCATCTCCTTTGACACGTCCGATTGGTGAAGTGATACGAATACGATCAAAACTATGTGCCTTTTCAGCAGTAAAGTAATACTCTGAATCTTGTCCTTCTATTGTAAAATGACTAACACCGTCTTGGTATGACGTCTTATAAACAACGATATTCTCATAAATAAGTGATGATACCAGTTGATGCATGACTCTAGTCTTTACACGATTAAGAATTGCATTATTCACAATACGATACCTCCTTGTTATGACAAATTGGATTTGGTATATGTGTATAAATCGGGTTTCCACCACAATCATTCAATTTACTCATTAAATTCGCTTTAGCAGCAATTGTCTGTGATTGACATAAATCTTCAACACATTCAACAAACACTGCATTATCAGCGTATTCTTCCTTCCAATCTATAAGGCGACGCGCTACCAATTGCCACAATTCATCTTCATTCTGTGTTGCCTTACCAATTGTAGATACTAAATGACCTAAATGATTTACTACAACGTAATATTTAAGTCGATGCCATGCTTCGTCATGCGCATATACAACAGGACTTGATATAGATACTACATTGGGGATAAGTTGTTTTTCTGTAGCAATAGTAGTTGAAAGACAAATCCCTTCTAGATCTCTGACATAGCACACTTCAGGAATACCGTCTTTTAATTCAATCAATGTATTTTGTACATGTGCTTCCAGACTAATACCTGTGCTACTATATAAAGTTAATATCGGCAATAATGTGCGGTCTAAATAATATTCTAGCCATGCTTCCGATGTTAAACCGCTTTCATCAATTACTTGTGATAACTTAGACGTCGCTGAATCAGGCATTGTTTCAAATAATGAGGCCAATACATGAATATCCTTATCGGCATGGTAATTTGGTATCCCTTCACGAACAATCATGGCACTATTTGTTAATAAATCCATTTCAGGTTCAACTGATTGTCCTAGTGGATTAGGTAATAACGCACGGTATCCTTCTTCAAACATCAATTTAAAATGGGGTGTTTCAACCTCATCTTTAATCGATGCAATAACTTGCGCTGCATCAATCGTACGTTCAATCTGCTCAAGGTCATTTGTACGTATAAAGTTAGTAATTTTAACGTGTATCGGTAATTTCAAATAAATGTTTAATGCTTTTGAAAATACAGTTCTAACCGAAGACGTCGGGTACACTGAATCACCGGAAACGCCAAGGTCTTTTATTAAGCCTTGTTCACTATATTGCATAAACTGCGGATGTTGTCTCAACACACCAATTTGATAAGGATGTATCGGTAATAATATAAAGTCTTTAGGTAGTTCTGACATATCGATACCAGCTAATTGGTGTAATACTGTCGAAACTTGACTTTCCATATTTTCAACATAGCGCGTGAGCAGAACATCTTGATGCACCGCTAAATAATGCAATTGGAATGATGTATGACATTCGGGTGCATATTTCTCTAAATCCGCTTCTGAAAAACCACTTGCACTCTTAGGAGTTGGATGAAATGGATGACCTAAGTATAAAGATTGTTCTGAAACGATATAACGGTCCTCTGCGTAGTCTATTGTGCTACTTTGCAAATAACGCGCCGTGCGATGAATGCTATTATCGATGTCAGACATAATTTGCGCCATATGTTGTTGCACTGCCGTTTGATTATCTGCACTTTGAGCCATATGTTGTAAAATACGTGCAATTGCTTCTTTATAAGTTGTTATTTTTTTACTTTTTCCATCAATAAGCCATACCTCTGGATGATACATATGATGCCCCATCGCAGACCAATAGCGAAATTCACCCGTTAAAGTTTCGAGATCTGACAATTGTATAGACCATTGCTTCGCTTTTGATGGCTCTTGATATAAGTTTTCTTCTCTAAAATATTCATTTAAAATACGCTCGATAGCTGCATACGCTGCATATTGTATTAGTTCCTTATTTTGCACTTTTTTGTTTCAACTCCCATAATTTCATTAATGTGTGATCGTTGATTTGATTAGTGATGGTTGAACAAATTAAAAACAAACTACTTACTGCAAATACTACGCCCATAACGATAAACGTAGTAGCTGGTGTAGTATAACTAGTAATGGCAGCGCCACTGAGACTGCCAATAATTTGACCAACAACTAACATACTGTTCGTCGTTCCAACAAATGTGCCTTTAAGCTGCTGATGACAAGCATTTACAACAACAAACATGACACTTTGAATCAATGCACTATATGTTAATCCTTGAAGTATTCTTGCAGCCATTAAAAACTCTATATTTGTCGCTATACCTTGCAGTATCGCACTACAACCACATGCAATCGTGGCAAATATATATACTGATTTAACATATGATTTATCATTAAAGCGACCCCATAAAGGTGCGCTTAATATCGAAGCCGTCCAAAATGCGGACTGTAAAAATCCAATCACACTACGGTCATCTATCGCTGTATGATTCACTGATGAAGCAAGTGGTGATAATGCAGTTAGCATGCCATACATAGCAAAGTTTGCTAAAACGCCAACGATAATAAATCGACATGTTTGTTGTGTGCATAATAGACATTGAAATGAACGGCGAATACCCTTATTAATATTTAGTATTTGTGATTTTGGCATATGTGTCGTTTCAATCAATTTTAATGCACCGAAAACACAGACAATAAAAGTAATAACAGCAATACTCATTAGTAGTGCACCAAAACCTAATACCGAAGCTGTAACACCGCCGATTAACGGCCCCACAAGAGACCCTGCGCTTACTGAACTTTGCAGTCTTCCTAATACCTTGCCACGATCTTCAGCTGGTGCCTCTGCACTCGCAAACGCACTTGATGCATCAACAACGCCACCAAATAGTCCCTGCAATAACCTCACAAGTACAAACTGTAATGGTGTAGTACACAATGCCATTAAAAATAAACATATTGCTAAACCAAGTAACGCTCGCAATACCATCCATTTTCGGCTAATTTTGTCCCCTAGCTTTCCCCAAATCGGTGAAGCTATCATCGTCGTAACAGCAGGGGCAGCAATGGCAATGCCACTCCATAACTGTATTTCGACGATTGAAAGGTTTTGTAGTGATGCCATATAAATAGGCAATAATGGCACAAGCACTGTAAGACCAGCAATCGCGATAAACTGACTAAGCCATAAAATGCGAAAATTACTACGCCAGATAGACTGTTCAATCATATGTCACCATTGGATTTGGTACAGTAGTTAAACCAGAAGGCATACTACCTCCACCGCTACCTCGTTGATATAACAATGGCAATAAGATTTGCTTAAACGGCCATGTCTGTTTTTCAAATAAAATATGTCTTACCGCTAATTGATCAGCTGTAACCCAGGAAATATTTGCAACTTCATTTTTTAAAATTTGTTTTAACAATGACATAAGTTCATGCTCACTCACATCGAATAAATCTTGCATCATATCAATAATGGCATATAGATTTACCGATACCGCTAACGTTTGGAAATAAGCAAAGAATGTTTCTAAGTCTTCGTTTATCAAAGTGTTAGGCGTATCTTCTCTTACAACATATTGTGGCAAACAAAGTTGATGTGATGTCAGCCATGGTTTATAAATTCTGACTGTATCATGATCCCGTAACACGCATTTTTGTACGCGTCCGTCTTCAAATGACAACAATATATTTTGGCCATGTAACTCTGGTAATGCACCGTATTGCATAAATGATAGTGTTACCTTTAAAAAGACTTGTGCGATATCTTCAAATAACGTCATGATGTCATTTTTAGAAAGATTATCTTTTCCACAAATCATTTGATATAAGGTGCGATCATTTGCCGCGAGTGCTGCCATTGACACAAGTTGTTGTGCATTATTGTTAGCTAAGGATTCCGGATATTTTCTTAGCTGAACAGTTAAATGTCCTAATTGATCTTTGAAAATATCATTATCTTGACCCATATATGACCACCAAGCTGTTTCATCACAAACTGTCACATATTTAGCCAGTACTTCATCCTTTTCAATAAGTTGACGTAATAATCGTTCTGCTTGTTCGCCATTTTTCATATAGCGCGTAGGCGTTAACCTTAATGCACCTAATGACTGCATCGCAAATGGTACTTTGACATGATTATAAGGAGATGCGACGTCAATTAATGAACGCATACTTGAAGATGAAAGATAATCACCAAATCTTAGTGGCAGCAATACAACCAATTTCTCAGCAATCTCTTTCGCAAAGACGTTCGGCAGAATATGCTGATATTGCCAAGGATGTACCGGAAATAGTACATAGTCATCTATTGATAACCCTTGATCATTTAACATGTCTGTCGCTTGTTCTTTTATAGGTGCTGTCAAATTTTCTAATTCATCAATATTTGCAGTATCGCCGTGAATCATATGTGTCTTTTTAACAGCTGCAACCATTAAAGGAAATGATCGATTTAATTCAGCTTGATAAGCTTGATAGTCTGCTTCTGATAAGCCTCTTTTTTCTTTAGCTAGTGGATGAAATGGACGATCTTTTAAACTTGCAAACTGTTCTGACATCACAAAAGGATGTGACGCTAAATCTAACTCTGATAATTGTTTAGCAAGTTGTGTGGCTGCAGTAGTCAGTCCCTCTTCAACGCGAGATACTTCCCATTCCTGGCTTAAATCACTATTCATATTAGCGATTGTTTGCCAGAATTCAGCTGCAGTTAGTGGTTGTTTAGACGCCCTTCCATCTATCGTGATAGGTTTTGAACTTTCATAACGAAACATATTTAACGCGCTAAAATAGACAGGTATCTTTATTTGTTGATTCCCATTTTTATAAATCAATATCCTTTGTCCATGTTCCTTAGTAATCTCACTATTCGATACAATGCCAGCTATATCTTCAAATAATAGTGCATCAACTAAATCTCTTAATATTATCGTTTGTGCTGTATTCATTGCTTTATGAGTATGCAATATTTAGACACCTCGCATTCTTAATATAGGCTTAGTGTTGTACCAATATTTTGTTGCTGTGCTTGTTGATAAATAAAATAAGCACTAGCAATATCTTCAATGGCCATGCCCATTGGATTAAGTAATATGATTTCATCGTCATTTTCACGACCAGGAATTTCACCTGTAACAAGCTGTCCAAGTTCAGCATGTAGTGCTTCTTTGCTAAATTTCCCTTCTAATACGAGTTGATTAATTGTTTTCTTTTCACGATTACATTGTGACCAGTCATCCACCACGACTTTGTCAGCTTTAATAAATACTTCTTTATGCACATCCATAATAGAAATGTTGCTAATAAATGCACCTTTTTGTATCCAATCATATTCAATATATGGTTGATCTGTAACCGTGCATGTAATGACAACTTCACCATTTGACACAGCTTCTTTAGCTGTTTCAGCTGCAATAAATTTAATTTCTGGGCGCTGTTGTTGCCATCTATCAACAAAGCGTGCACATGCTTCAGGAAATTGATCATATACAAAGACGCGTTCAATATGATTAAATTGTTCTAACATACTTTGTAATTGCTTGTCTCCGATTAATCCACAACCAATAATTGTTAGATCTTTAAATCCATTTTTAGCTAAATGTTTAGCTGCAATCACCGAAACTGCTGCAGTACGCATACTACTAATTAAACTCGCTTCCATAACTGCAATTGGATAATTCGTTTCTGGATCATTCAAAATAATGACACCACTTGCACGCTCCATATTTCGTTTCGATGGATTATCGTGCTTACTACCTATCCACTTAATACCTGAAATTGCGTGTTCACCACCGATATGACTTGGCATTGCAATAATTCTATCTGCTATATGTCCATTTTCAGGATCCTGTCTTAAATATGGTTTAAGCGGTTGTACAAAATCATTATGTGCGTGCGCAGTTAATGCTTCTGTCAACGCGTTCACATAAACTTGTGAATGATTACCTCCCGCTTGTTCAATATCTGATCTATTTAAATACAACATCTCTCTATTCATTCTGATTTAACTCCTTGTCTTGATTTCATTTTTTCTAACCATGTATCTGAATACACTAAATCTAAGTAACGATCGCCTCGATCTGGTAAAATCGTGACAATTGTTGCACCTTCTTCAATTGACGTGATCAACTGCTCAATTGCTGCAATAATTGAACCTGTTGAACCGCCGGCAAATATGCCTTCATAAGCAATTAATTTACGGCAACCTAGTGCAGATTGATAATCATCTACATGAATGACTTGATTAATCTCTGATCTATTCAAAATTTCTGGTACGCGACTTGCACCAATACCAGGTAACTCTCGGTTAATAGGTTTGTCACCAAAAATGACTGACCCTTTAGCATCCACAGCAACAATCTGTGCATTTGGATGTACTTCTTTAATTTTTCTACTCATACCCATAATGCTACCTGTCGTGCTTACTGGCGCGACAAAATAGTCTATAGGCTGGTTAATTGTTTCTACTATTTCAGTTCCAGCACCATGATAATGAGCTTGCCAATTCAACTCATTTGCATATTGATTAATCCAATATGCATCTTTAATAGAAGTTAATAGTTCTTGAACCTTAGCAATACGAGTCATTAAATAACCACCATGCTCATCAGGTTCTTCAACCATTTCTACATTGGCTCCGTAACTTTTAATAATTTTCAAATTTGTTGGCGATATTTTAGGATCAACAACACAAGTGAGTTTTAATCCTTTAATTTTAGCTATCATCGCTAAAGCAATACCTAAATTTCCAGAGGTACTTTCAATTAAATGCGTATTCTCAGTTATACGACCAGATTCAATACCATGTTCAATAATGTACTTGGCTGGTCGATCTTTCATACTGCCTCCTGGATTCATATACTCTAACTTTGCAAACACTTGGTGTTTTGGAAATAGTTGATGAAGTTGAACCATGGGTGTCTGCCCTACAGAATCTAATAATGAATCGTGACATGCTTGACTTCGTTCAATCAAAAGCGCTTCCTCCTCAAATTTAAAATTCTATAATATTGTGTGTCACCTAAATGATAATGATTATCACTATCAAGTAATTAGGATTATATTTTTTATGCATTTATATGTCAAATAATTATAAGTTGCATGTAAATCATAAATATTTTATTGACTTAAGAAATGATTTAATTCATACTTATTTGTGATAATGATTCTCATTGTCATACATCACGAAGGAGGCTAATTAATCAATGAATAAAGTAATTAAAATGCTTGTTGTTACACTTGCTTTCCTACTTGTTTTAGCAGGATGTAGTGGGAATTCAAATAAGCAATCATCTGATAGCAAAGATAAGGAAACGACTTCTATCAAACATGCAATGGGGACAACTGAAATTAAAGGGAAACCAAAACGTGTTGTCACTTTATATCAAGGTGCCACTGATGTTGCTGTATCTTTAGGTGTTAAACCTGTAGGTGCTGTGGAATCATGGACACAAAAACCAAAATTTGATTACATAAAAAATGATTTAAAAGATACTAAGATTGTAGGTCAAGAACCTGCACCGAACTTAGAAGAAATTTCTAAATTAAAACCTGATTTAATTGTCGCGTCAAAAGTTAGAAACGAAAAAGTTTACGATCAATTATCTAAAATTGCACCAACTGTTTCTACTGACACAGTATTCAAGTTTAAAGATACGACAAAATTAATGGGGAAAGCTTTAGGGAAAGAAAAAGAAGCTGATGATTTACTAAAAAATTATGATGATAAAGTAGCTGCATTCCAAAAAGATGCAAAAGCAAAATATAAAGATGCATGGCCATTGAAAGCTTCAGTTGTTAACTTCCGTGCTGATCATACAAGAATCTATGCTGGTGGATATGCTGGTGAAATCTTAAATGATTTAGGTTTTAAGCGTAATAAAGATTTACAAAAACAAGTTGATAATGGTAAAGATATTATTCAATTAACATCTAAAGAAAGTATTCCATTGATGAACGCTGATCATATTTTTGTTGTAAAATCTGATCCAAACGCGAAAGATGCTGCATTAGTTAAAAAGACTGAAAGCGAATGGACTTCAAGTAAGGAATGGAAAAATTTAGATGCAGTTAAAAATAACCAAGTATCTGATGATTTAGACGAAATTACTTGGAACTTAGCTGGTGGATATAAATCATCATTAAAACTTATTGACGATTTATACGAAAAGTTAAATATTGAAAAACAATCAAAATAATTAAGGAGTTTTACGATGCTACTTAAACCGAAATATCAAATCGTTATTGCTGGTTTATGTCTTGCAATAGTAGCTATCTTAAGTTTAATGATTGGGAATACGCTTGTGTCACCTATTACGGTGATACAGGCGTTATTCAACTTTGATAGTGAAAGCGATTTACATAATGTTGTCACTGGTGCACGTGCATCGAGAACCATCATCGCCTTATTGACTGGTGCTGCACTTGCCGTATCAGGTTTGTTGATGCAAGCACTCACACGAAATCCAATAGCATCTCCAGGTCTTTTTGGAGTCAATGCAGGTGCTGTATTTTTTGTCATTTTTAGTATTACATTTATTCAAGTTCAGTCATTTAAAATGATTGTAGTTATTGCATTTTTAGGCGCCATTGTTGTTACTGTATTAGTTGTCGCACTTGGTATGTTTAGACAAACACTATTCTCACCTCATCGTGTCATCTTAGCAGGTGCAGCAATTGCGATGCTATTTACAGCCTTTACTCAAGGTATACTCATTATGAACGAAACTGACTTACAAGGACTACTTTTCTGGCTAAGTGGCTCTGTTTCATTGCGCAATATATGGGATATTCAATGGATTATTCCACTTATAATGATACTTATTTTAATTGCATTTAGCATGGCCGCACACATCAATATCTTGATGACAAGTGACGACATTGCAACCGGACTCGGTCAAAACATAAAAGTAATCAAATGGATGATTATTATGCTCATTAGTATGTTAGCCGGTATTTCGGTAGCTGTGGCTGGGTCAATCGTCTTTGTTGGTCTTATCGTACCGAATATTAGCAAACGCTTATTGCCACCAAACTATAAGTATTTAATTCCTTTTACTGCATTAGCTGGTGCAATCCTAATGATCATTTCAGACATTGTTGCTCGTATAATAATTAAGCCACTAGAGTTGCCTATCGGTGTCGTTACCGCTGTCATTGGCGCTATTGTCTTAATCTATATTATGAAGAAAGGACGTCAACGCTTATGACCGAAAAGATTAATAAAAAGGACAACTACCATCTCATCTTCGCGTTAATCTTTTTAGCTCTCATATCTGTAGTAAGTATGATGGTTGGTTCAAGCTTTATACCATTACAACGCGTATTGATGTACTTTATAAATCCAAATGACAGTATAGATCAATTCACTTTAGAAGTATTACGCTTACCTCGCATTACACTTGCGATATTAGCTGGTGCCGCACTAGGGATGAGTGGTTTAATGTTACAAAATGTATTGAAAAATCCAATTGCTTCACCTGATATTATCGGAATAACAGGTGGTGCTAGCTTAAGTGCTGTTGTATTTATTGCATTTTTTAGCCATTTAACGATACATTTACTTCCACTATTTGCAGTATTAGGTGGCGTAGTCGCAATGGTGATACTATTAGCGTTTCAAACGAAAGGTCAAATACGTCCGACAACACTCATAATCATCGGTATTTCGATGCAAACGTTGTTTATTGCGCTTGTCCAAGGATTACTTATTACAACGAAGCAATTATCTGCTGCTAAAGCTTATACATGGCTAGTTGGTAGTCTTTATGGTGCAACATTTAAAGATACTTTTATTTTAGGTATTGTTATTATAGCTATTATTCCATTACTATTTCTTGTCATTCCTAAAATGAAAATATCTATACTTGATGATCCTGTAGCAATTGGATTAGGTTTAAATGTGCAACGCATGAAACTAATTCAATTAATTAGCTCTACAATACTTGTGTCTATCGCAATAAGTTTAGTAGGTAATATTGGTTTTGTAGGCTTAATTGCTCCACACATTGCCAAAACAATCGTTAGAGGAAGTTACGCTAAAAAGTTACTGATGTCAGCAATGATTGGTGCTATTTCAATTGTTATTGCCGACTTAATTGGACGCACCTTATTCTTACCTAAAGAAGTGCCAGCCGGTATATTTATCGCTGCATTCGGTGCACCATTCTTCATTTACTTATTATTAACTGTGAAAAAGTTATAAAGTTATCTATCAAAACAAAATGACCTCACAACATTGTTAGCTTATAAAAGCTGATATATAGTTGCGAGGTTTTTTTATACGTATAGTTGTTGTTATTGTTAACAAGTATCGACTTTCTTGATTACATATTAATACTTTATATACAAATAACACCATTACATATTCTATAATAACAATCAATATTCTTCTATTTTTCAAATATCGATAGCTATTTCTTATTTAAATATAGTGTTTGATAATGTCATTTATTCAAAAACACAAATTTTAATAAAAATATCATATTATTTTTAATTGTAAATTATGGATTATTTTTCTTATTATATTGTGTTATATTAAAATAAAGTGCATATACAAGGAGAAAAACAATGAAATATAATAAACAAGACAAAATTAGAGATTTTATAATCATTGAAGCATACATGTTTCGTTTTAAGAAAAAGGTAAAGCCTGAAGTCGATATGACTATAAAAGAATTTATATTACTGACTTATTTATTTCATCAACAAGAAAAGACACTACCATTTAAAAAAATTGTCTCAGATTTATGTTATAAACAATCTGATTTAGTGCAGCATATAAAAGTACTTGTGAAACATTCATATATTAGTAAAGTTCGAAGTAAAATTGATGAGCGTAATACTTACATTTCAATATCTGAAGAACAACGAGAGAAAATTGCAGAACGTGTTAAATTGTTTGATCAAATCATTAAACAATTTAACCTTGCAGATCAAAGTGAATCACAGATGATACCAAAAGATAGTAAAGAATTTCTAAACTTGATGATGTATACAATGTATTTCAAGAATATTATCAAAAAACATCTAACATTAAGTTTTGTAGAATTCACAATTCTAGCTATTATCACTTCTCAAAATAAAAACATCGTTCTTCTTAAAGATTTAATTGAAACAATCCACCATAAATATCCTCAAACTGTTAGAGCTCTCAATAATTTAAAAAAGCAAGGTTATCTAATAAAAGAACGCTCAACTGAAGATGAAAGAAAAATTTTAATTCATATGGATGACGCGCAGCAAGACCATGCTGAACAATTATTAGCTCAAGTGAATCAATTATTAGCAGATAAAGATCATTTACATCTTGTTTTTGAATAATACCTCTATTACGCAAGTGTGCTGTATTCTAAAGTGCACTTGTGTTTTCTATTTTTTAATAAAACCTCAGCACATTATGAACAACTTTCTATTTTCTATATCTCTTAAAACCATTTCCGAAATTAAACTTCAGCACATTCAAAGCCCCACTTTATTCTTAAAAATATTTTTAACTCATATGTATTAAACCGCTTTCATTATAAAAAATATCTCTATATTTTATCTGTTTTTATTAATCGAAATAGCGTGATTTTGCGGTTTTAAGCCTTTTACTTCCTGAATAAATATTTGCACAAAGTATTTATTTTATAAGTTGTAAAACTTACATTAAAATTTAATTATAAATATATATTTTAGTATTGCAATACATAAATCGTTATATTATGATGGCCTTATAAATACATACAGGGGGTATTAATTTGAAAAAGAAAAATATTTATTCAATTCGTAAACTAGGTGTAGGTATTGCATCTGTAACTTTAGGTACATTACTTATATCTGGTGGCGTAACACCTGCTGCAAATGCTGCGCAACACGATGAAGCTCAACAAAATGCTTTTTATCAAGTCTTAAATATGCCTAACTTAAATGCTGATCAACGCAATGGTTTTATCCAAAGCCTTAAAGATGATCCAAGCCAAAGTGCTAACGTTTTAGGTGAAGCTAAAAAACTTAATGACTCTCAAGCTCCAAAAGCTGAAGCGCAACAAAATAACTTCAACAAAGATCAACAAAGCGCCTTCTATGAAATCTTGAACATGCCTAACTTAAACGAAGCGCAACGTAACGGCTTCATTCAAAGTCTTAAAGACGACCCAAGCCAAAGTACTAACGTTTTAGGTGAAGCTAAAAAATTAAACGAATCTCAAGCACCGAAAGCTGACAACAATTTCAACAAAGATCAACAAAATGCTTTCTATGAAATCTTGAACATGCCTAACTTAAACGAAGAACAACGCAATGGTTTCATCCAAAGCTTAAAAGATGACCCAAGTCAAAGTGCTAACCTTTTAGCAGAAGCTAAAAAGTTAAATGAATCTCAAGCACCGAAAGCTGATAACAAATTCAACAAAGAACAACAAAATGCTTTCTATGAAATCTTACATTTACCTAACTTAAACGAAGAACAACGCAATGGTTTCATCCAAAGCTTAAAAGATGACCCAAGCCAAAGCGCTAACCTTTTAGCAGAAGCTAAAAAGCTAAATGATGCTCAAGCACCAAAAGCTGACAACAAATTCAACAAAGAACAACAAAATGCTTTCTATGAAATTTTACATTTACCTAACTTAAATGAAGAACAACGTAACGGCTTCATTCAAAGCCTTAAAGACGATCCTTCAGTGAGCAAAGAAATTTTAGCAGAAGCTAAAAAGTTAAACGATGCTCAAGCACCAAAAGATGAAGACAACAAGCCTGGTAAAGAAGACGGCAACAAGCCTGGCAAAGAAGACAACAACAAGCCTGGTAAAGAAGATAACAACAAACCTGGTAAAGAAGACGGCAACAAGCCTGGTAAAGAAGACGGCAACAAGCCTGGCAAAGAAGACGGCAACAAGCCTGGCAAAGAAGACAACAACAAGCCTGGTAAAGAAGACAACAACAAGCCTGGTAAAGAAGACAACAACAAACCTGGTAAAGAAGATGATAACGGGGTACATGTCGTTAAACCTGGTGACACAGTAAATGACATTGCAAAAGCAAATGGCACTACTGCTGACAAAATTGCTGCAGACAACAAATTAGCTGACAAAAACATTATCAAACCTGGTCAAGAACTTGTTGTTGATAAGAAGCAACCAGCAAACCATGCAGATGCCAACAAAGCTAAAGCATTACCAGAAACTGGTGAAGAAAATCCATTCATCGGTACAACTGTATTTGGTGGATTATCATTAGCGTTAGGTGCAGCATTATTGGCTGGCCGTCGTCGCGAACTATAAAAAATAAACAACTATAGATATCATTTTATCCAAACCAATTTTAATTTATATACGTTGATTAAAACATTCTTATTTCTACAGATGATAACTATATCAATGCACTAGCAACATCTTTTGTTGCTTAGTGCATTTTTTATTGACCTCATATTTCTGACTGCCATCGAAGAAACAAATAGAGATATCTATAGACATAACAAGTGTTTCCAAACGTAAAAAACCGAACTAGTGAAATACATATAGTATCTCGCACTAGCTCGATTCTTCATTTATTATTTAAATTCAGTCAAAAACTACAACATATATTTAGAATATTAACGTTAGTATAAATGTCCAAACACAGATAAAGGCAACAAATATAATACTGTATTTTAACGTCATTTTTAATAATGCGGACTCTTCACCAACTTTTTTAACAGCTGCAGTCGCAATGGCAATTGATTGTGGTGAAATAAGTTTCGCTGCTACACCACCTGCAGTGTTGGCTGCCACAAGTAATGAACCACTTGTTGAAATTTGTTGTGCCACTGTTGCTTGAATAGGTGCGAATAAAGTATTGTTATTTACAACTGAACCAGTCATAAACACACCAATCCACCCTAATACTGGTGAGAATAATGGGAAAATCGCCCCTGCTTTCGCAATACCTTGTCCAATTGCTACAGTTAAACCACCATATGTCATCACTTTAGCAATTGCTAAGATAGCCGAAATTGTAAGGATTGGTAACCACAATTCTTTAAATGCTTCGACCAATAAAGCACCTGCACTTTTCCATTTTAACTTCGTAATTAAAATTGTAATAATCACCGTTAGTAAAATCGCTGTCCCAGTTGCGCCAATTAAATCGAGACGCAACGCAATACCTTTTGGCGATAAATCACTCACAGTATTTGGAATTGGCAATTTTATTACTAAACTTTCAAGTGCACCTCCAGGTTGGAATAATTTTTTGAAGAATGGTGCACTCCATACTAATACAAAAGCAGTTAAAATGACGAACGGACTCCAAGCAAAGACAATTTCTTTAGGCGTTCGTTTTTGAATTTTATGTTCAGACGCTTCCAATCTGAAAATATTTTTTGGTTTAAATTTACGACAAACAAATGCTAACACTACCATTGTTGCTAGTGATGGAATAATGTCTGCTAGTTCTGGACCATGGAATATTGTTAATAATAATTGTAATCCAGTATATGTACCACTCACTGTTAAGATGACAGGTAAAATTTCTTTAATACCTTTCATGCCGTCTACAACGAATACTAAAACAAAAGGAATAATAAAGTTTAAAATTGGAAGTGTTAATGCTGAGTATCTCGCAACATCTAATGTTGTAACGCCTCCACTTAAGTTGAATGTATCAATAATACTAACTGGTAAACCAATCGCACCAAAAGCACCCGCCGCACCATTAGCAATTAAACATAACATCGCAGCTTTTAATGGTTCAAAGCCAAGTTGAATTAATAGCACTGCACAAATTGCGATCGGCACACCGAATCCAGCTGCACCTTCTAAAAATGCGTTGAAACAAAATCCAATTAATAATAGTTGGATACGTTGGTCCTCTGAAATACTTGCAATACTATCTTGAATAATAGAAAACTGCCCTGTTTTAATAGAAACTTTATACAACCAAACTGCCATTAAAACGATATATCCTATTGGGAAAATACCGGCAACAACGCCTTCTGTAATTGCACCTGCTGATACACGTGCTGGTAATTCAAATACAAATAAAGCTACAATCAATGTAACAACCAAAGTTGTCAATGCTGCATAAATGCCTTTCATTTTAAAAACGGTTAAGCATAATAAAAATAAAATAATAGGTACTGCTGCAACTAAAGCTGATAATCCAACATTATCGAATGGATTTACAGTAAGTAGTGTCATAATGACTCCCTCTCTTTATATAAAATATTTATCATCCTAGTTAATCTACAACCTATTTCAACTTATATTTTGCGATGATCACATATTTAAAATGTAACACTCCTATATGTGACAGGCAATCGAATTTTTACAAAAAGTTCACAAAATATACACAATATTTAACTATAATAAATAATATATCATTTTAATTATAAATACTAGATATTATTTATAATAATCTCAGGAATCCGCTTCAAAACTGCATTATGACAGTTTAAATTTTTATTGAGAATCTCTCATTTTATGAATTGTAGGAAGTAAACAAAATATGACAAGTGTCAAACCAATGATAATGATAAATACCATATTAAACCATAATAAATTTAATTGATGATGATGTTGTATTTGCCAAATTTCTAATACTGTGAAGATAGAAATATAGCTCATAATCTCTAAATTTAACGTACTTAAAAATAATTTAATCGCTCGAATTTCACGTGATGTGTGATTATAATGTGACCATTTGGCAAATCGTTCATAGTATCTACCTGCGACGAAAAATATAAACCATATCATTATAAACGCGCCATTAATTAATAGTAGTACCCATTTATCAGCAAAGTTATCTGCGTCTCCTGCTAAATTATAGTGAATAGGTACTTTGGTTGGTAATTTTGAATAATTCACTACTGTATAACACATCATAGCTAAGTAAATAAGTAAACTTAATACTGTGAAAAACTTAATTTTAGACATTCTATCGCCTCTTTCTTTACATTTTATGTATAGCTTTCTGCCTGTTTTGCTTTTTAATTACATTACCCCAAACGATTAAACAATATGTAGGTTTAGTAAATGATACTTTAGTTGCGTCATGAGTATCCGCTTTTTAAATGTGCATAGATTATATTTAGCTATGTAGCATGCCAAATAATGATTCGAATTATTCCAAGTCCCGCACCTCAAAAACCAAAAACATTCGAGTGACAAAATTTTAAAAATCAAAAATATAAAAATGATCTAATTTCGTCATATTTACCAATATAAATACTAATATTTGCAATTCACAAAGGGGTATAGTCTGAGTGTATTCTAATACGAAAGGACTTGGTGAATATGTATTACAGTTATGGAAATTATGAAGCATTTGCGCGCCCTAAAAAACCTGAAAATGTAGAAAACAAATCTGCTTACTTAATCGGGTCTGGGTTAGCTTCACTTGCGGCAGCTTGTTTCTTAATTAGGGATGGTCAAATGGAAGGTTCGAAGATTCATATTTTAGAAGAGTTACCTAAAGCAGGTGGTAGTCTTGATGGAGAAAATATTCCTTTAAAAGGCTATGTTGTCCGCGGTGGTCGTGAAATGGAGAACCACTTTGAGTGTTTGTGGGACTTATTCAGATCTATCCCTTCATTAGAAATCGATAACGCGTCTGTATTAGATGAGTTCTATTGGCTAAACAAAGAGGACCCTAACTATTCTCGCTGTCGCGTTATTGAAAAACAGGGTCAACGTTTAGTTACCGATGGAGACTTCACTTTGACCAAAAAAGCAATTAAAGAAATTTTAGATTTATGCTTAACGAATGAAGAAGATTTAGATGATGTCAAAATCACGGATGTATTTTCCGACGACTTCTTTAATTCAAACTTTTGGATTTACTGGAAAACGATGTTTGCATTTGAACCGTGGCATTCTGCAATGGAAATGCGTCGCTATCTAATGCGATTCGTTCATCATATTGGTGGTCTCGCAGACTTTTCAGCTTTAAAATTCACTAAATATAATCAATATGAATCTTTAGTATTACCTATGGTTGAATATTTAAAATCGCATGGGGTTCAATTTGAATACGATGTAAAAGTAGAAGATATTAAAGTAGATGTTACGACAAGTCAAAAAATTGCCCGAGAAATATTAGTTCACCGTAATGGTAAAGCAGAATCAATTAAACTTACTGTAAATGATCTTGTCTTCGTGACAAACGGTAGTATTACCGAAAGTACTACGTATGGTGATAATAATACACCAGCACCACCAACTGACGAATTAGGTGGTAGTTGGACACTATGGAAAAATTTAGCACGACAAAGTCCTGAATTTGGTAATCCTGATAAGTTTTGCCAAAATATTCCTCAAAAAAGTTGGTTTGTTTCAGCAACATCGACAACAAACAATAAAGATATTATCGATACAATAGAAAGCATTTGTAAGCGTGATCCACTTGCAGGCAAAACGGTTACTGGTGGCATTATTACAATCAATGATTCTACATGGCAAATCAGTTTTACAATCAATCGTCAGCAACAGTTTAAAGACCAACCTAAAGACGAAATATCAACTTGGATTTATGCCTTATATTCAGATGTAAATGGTGATTTTATTAAAAAGCCAATTACAGAATGTAGTGGTAATGAAATATGCCAAGAATGGCTGTATCACTTAGGTGTACCAACTGACAAAATTGAAGACTTAGCAAAACATGCATCTAATACGATTCCTGTTTATATGCCATATATTACCTCTTATTTCATGACGCGTGCTATCGGCGACAGACCTTTAGTCGTCCCGCATCAATCACAAAATCTAGCATTTATTGGTAACTTTGCAGAAACAGAGCGAGATACTGTATTTACAACAGAATATTCGGTTCGTACTGCCATGGAAGCTGTTTATCAATTACTAAATATAGATCGTGGTGTTCCAGAGGTCATCAATAGTACATTTGATCTTCGCGTCTTAATGGATGCCGTATACGAACTGAATGACCATCAAGATTTGCGCGAGATTACTAAAGATTCGAAAATGCAAAAACTCGCATTAGCAGGATTCCTTAAAAAGGTAAAAGGTACGTATATTGAGACATTATTAAAAGAACACAAATTGTTATAACGAGGCACATTAAAAAAGTCTATATGATGATTTCGAATCATGCAGTGGGACAGAAATGATATTTAAAAAAATTTATTTCGTTGTCTCACTCGCATGATTTTTTATTGATAAAACATGATTGCATGATTTATTGCATCATTTTATTAAACAAGTGATTACAAACCTGCCATTTCACACTGAAAATTTACATAATAAGTGGCGATATTTTACAAGTCATATACAAATAACATATATTGTTAAATAATTTTACCTAATCTTAACATTAAATTTACAATTATAAGCGATAATCTAAATATAAAGCTTATTTGAGGTGAAATAATGGAAATGTCGGTTACAGAAGTCATTTTCTCCTTTTTAGGTGGTTTAGGTATTTTCCTATACGGCTTAAAAATCATGGGAGACGGACTTCAAGCATCAGCAGGAGACAGGCTACGAGATATTTTAAACAAATTTACATCAAATCCAGTATTAGGTGTTATTGCTGGTATAGTTGTTACTATTTTAATACAAAGTAGTTCAGGTACGACAGTTATTACAATTGGACTGGTAACAGCTGGATTTATGACATTGAAACAAGCCATTGGAGTAATAATGGGCGCCAATATCGGAACAACGGTAACTGCATTTATTATCGGTATAGATTTAGGCGAATATGCAATGCCAATTTTAGCATTAGGTGCATTTTTAATCTTTTTCTTTAAACGCTCTAAAATCAATAACATTGGCCGCATACTATTCGGTTTCGGTTCCCTATTCTTCGGTCTAGAATTTATGGGCGATGCCGTTAAACCATTAGCATCATTAGATGGATTTAAGCAATTAATGCTTGATATGTCATCAAATCCAATACTTGCTGTCATTGTCGGCGCAGGGCTAACAGCACTAGTTCAAAGTTCAAGTGCGACGATTGGTATTTTACAAGAATTTTATCAACAAGATTTAATTAGCTTAAACGCAGCAATTCCTGTTTTACTAGGCGATAACATTGGTACAACGATTACAGCTATCTTAGCTAGTTTAGCCGGATCAATCGCTGCAAAACGTGCGGCACTTGTACACGTCATCTTTAACTTAATCGGAGTAATTATCTTTACCATTTTCTTGCCAGTTGTGATTCATTTGATTAGTTTGTTACAAGATGTATGGCACTTAAAACCAGCGATGACGATTGCAGTATCACATGGTATCTTCAACATAACAAATACTTTGATTCAATTACCATTTGTAGCAGGGTTAGCATGGATAGTTACAAAGCTTGTCCCAGGTAAAGATATTGCTGATGATTATAAACCTCAGCACTTAAACAAAGATCTTGTTTATCACGCACCTGGCGTTGCATTACAAGAGACTCAAAAAGAATTACAAAATGTTGGTCAGATTGTCCTATCAATGTTTGAAGACATTCGCGAAATTACAAAAGACGATAAAAAATTGATTAAGAAGCTTGAACAAAAGCATCAAGCAGTTGAAACAATCAATGATAGTATTCGTAATTATTTAGTTAGAATTTCTACAAAAGCCATTACGAAGGCAGACGTTGAGCGTTTAGCAGTTATGTTCGATGTCAACCGCTCTATTTTAAAAGTAGCAGAGCTAACAGAAGAGTATGTCGCGCAATTAAAGCGACAACATGATGAAGATATTCGAATTACAGAGGATGCACAACGCGGTATGGATAAATTATTCAACCATGTTGCTGAATCATTTGATAAAGCCATCGATATGTTAGATGTTTATGACAAAACGAAAAAAGATGAAATTGTAGAACGTAGTAAAGAATCATTTAATATTGAACATAAATTACGTAAAGGTCATATTAAACGCCTTAATCGTGGTGAATGTACAACAAAAGGTGGATTATTATATATCGATATGATTGGTGTACTTGAACGTATCGGTTATCATTCACGAAATGTTTCTGAAGCACTTGTTGGTCTTAACAATGATGTTCCAACAGATGAAGAAATTGCAACAACTGAAATTTAATTTTTACTGTCTTATTTATAGTTATATTTTTATAAAGTTAGAGATTCAGATGCATATAAAAGGCCAATCCAAAGATATTGGATTGGCCTTTTCCATTAAACAAATGCTGTTATATTCAAATAGGTATAGCACTGATATAACAGTATTTCGTTAGTATGCGGTTAGCATGACGGACACTGTTCTCGGAGCCTGACCCCTATGAATTTAAAATACAATTATTATAGCTCTCATTGAAACATATTTCCTTAATCTTCATATCCATAATTAGTTCTTTTAATTAGATTTAGAACTAAAGTTAACGTTTAATTTAAACATATCTTAAACACTATCATTCTAAGACTTATCGCTTAGTCTAACGTAATTAACACATAATTCGATATTGTATTATTTTCACATAAGCCCTTTCAACATACCATACCAATACATTCTCGGAAGGATTTCCTTTTTAAATAGATACATACTTCTACGTTCTTTAGCTTGATTAAAGGGCATTGATTCTCTTGGTTTTTTATTATAATCAAATTCAGCTAACATCATTGTGTTATAGCTTGTCACAATAGGACACGATGTATAACCATCGTAATGATGGGTTAACATGTCATCATTCATGGCTTGTAATAAATTGTTAACTACAACTGGTGCTTGCTTTCTAATAGCAGCTCCCGTTTTGGAAGTAGGTGCATTACAAGCATCTCCTAATGAAAATATATTGTCATATTTTTGGTGTTGCATTGTAGTATGATTAACATCTACCCATCCCAAACTATCTGACAACGAACTGTTTTTAATCACATTTAAAGGCCCCATTGGAGGCGTCACATGTAACATCGTATAATCTAATGTTTTTGTTTCGCCTGATTGTAGATTTTCAAAGGTTGCTTGTTTATTTTCACCATCAATTTCAATTAGATGATGTTGATAATCAACTTTAATATTTCTTTCTTCAATAATTTGTTCCAATGGTTTTCTATATTTATCAACATCAAATATAGCCGGTTTTGCTGTTTCAAATATAACATTCGTCTTAGTACGGACATGATTCTTTCTAAAATAATCTTCAGCTAAGTACATTATTTTCATTGGTGCGCCACCACATTTAATCGGTGTGTCCGGATTAGTAAAAATAGCATTTCCACCTTTGAAGTTAGCAATTTGTTTCCATGTTTCATTCACGTATTTCGGGGAGTAATTAGAGCAAACACCGTTTTTACCTATATTTTCTTTTAACCCTTTAACATCAGACCAGTTAATTTGTAATCCTGGACAAATAACTAAATAATCATACTTAAGCTTTTCTTTATTAGCTAATTGTATATGATTACTCTCCGGAAAGAACTGTTGTACAGGTTGTTGGAGCCACGATGCGTATCGTGGAATGACATCTTTCATTTTTTTTCGTGTAGAGTCAAGCTTCGATACACCCGCACCTACTAATGTCCATAGAGGTTGATAATAATGATAATCAGCTGGATCAATGATTGCTATATCGCCTTTTAATTTATTATTTTTCCTTAAAAGTTGTGCTGCCACTGTGATACCAGCAGTACCTCCGCCTACAATTACAATTTTATAGTGTTGAGTCATCCTTAACACTTCCCTTTATTTTAGACTTGATGGAAAACCATTGTGTCCTTCACTAACATTAATAATATTTGAATAACCTTTACTTTCTAATATACCTATCGCTATTGAACTTCTTACACCAGATTGACAATGAACATAAATCGGATTCTCCTCTTTAAAAGGTATATTGGTTTCTAATAATTTACCATGCGGTATGTGCACAGCTTGATCTAAATGACCATTATTCCATTCGCTATCATTACGCACATCTAAAACATACAACTCATGACCAGTGATATCCTTACTGTGAATTGATTGTGTTTGAACTTCTGATTTCGGTAATAAATATCCAGAGACACTATCAAATCCGATTAATTGCAGTGTATGAGTCGCTTGTTCAACTGTAGTTTTGTCCCCTATTAAATTAATTTCTTCATTATAATCTAAATACCAACCTATTTGATTGATGAAACTTTTATTATAAGGAACATTAATTGTTCCTCTTATATGTCCACCATGGTAGGCTTCTTTACTGCGAAGGTCAAAAGTGAGTTTTTGTGTATTCGCAGTTGGATACACTTGATAAGGTTGATATAATTCCATACCAAATTGATTGATCTTTTTCATTTGTGCAAAATGATGTGGCGGTGCAGGTTGATTAGAAGTTAGTTTTTTTACAAATGCTAATTCATCTGTTTCATTAAAGGCCCAATTATTTTCCCTTTCATAGCCTAATGTAGAAGTTGGAACAGCACCCAAAGATTTACCACAAGGACTTCCTGCACCATGTCCAGGCCAAATTTGAATAAAGTCTGGCAATTTCTCAATGCTTTTTATAGATTGGAACATTTCTTTTGCACCTACTTCTGTTGATCCATGAATTTGAACTGCTTTTTCTAATAGATCAGGTCTACCTATATCACCTACAAATATAAAATCACCACTAAAAAGGCCCATTGGTACATTTGAACCTCCGCCTTCATCTGTAAGCAAGTAACTAACACTTTCCGGAGTATGTCCAGGTGTATGCAACACTTTCAATTTAATATTGCCAATACTTATATCATCATTATGTCTAACAAAATATGTTGATTCAGGCATATTTTTATAACCTAACGTTACTTCTCCTTCTCCAGATACATAAATATTAGCGTTTAATTTTTTAGCTACATCTCTAATACCTGATGCATAATCTGCATGAATATGCGTTTCTGCAGCATGTGTAATAGTAAGTCCTTCTGCATCTGCTATCTTTATATATTTAGTTAAATCTCTCACAGGATCAATAATTATAGCTTCACCTGTTCGTTGACACCCAATTAAATAAGATGCCTGAGATAAATGATTATCATAAAATTGTTTGAAAAACATGGAAATCCTCCTTTAAATATTAATATTTTCTAAATGAATAAATTATGATTGGATTGTTCAGTATCTCCTATATAGGTGCCGACACCACCGTATTCAACTGAATCAATTAAATCTTCTTTTGTAATTCCCATAACATCCATACTCATGGTACAGGCTATTAATTTAATATTTTGATCAACAGCTTGTTCAATAAGTGAAGATAATGAATCAACATTTTTTTGCTTCATAACACGCTTCATCATTAAGCTACCTAATCCAAACATGTTCATTTTCGATATTGGCATGCGTGTTGGTGTACTAGGTAATATAAGATTAAACAATTTAGCTATACCTTTCTTTTTAACTTTGGCAGTTTTTGCATTTTTCAAAGCGTTTAAACCCCAAAATGTAAAGAAAATGGTTACATCTTTACCAGCCGCTCTGGCTCCGTTCGCAATAATTAACGCAGCCATCGCTTTATCAAGTTCACCACTAAACAAAACGATAGTTGTACCATTCATCGAGCGATTAACTTGTTTATCTTTAGGGTTTTCTTTTTGAATAATAGCTTGAATATAATCATTGTATTCATCTAATTTTACAAGCGTGTGTCCTGTTTGCTTTGCCCAGCTTTTGATATCACTAAGAAACCCAAAATCAGTGACAGTTACTTCTATTTGTTCACCCACATTAATGCGTTTAATTTCTTTACTGATATTCACGATTGGACCTGGACATTGTAGCTGACTATAGTTAAATATCTTTCGATTATCTTTTACACCAGTGTCTAATGATTGAGTCGAATCTATATTAAGTTCTCGAAAAGCTGTATAACCTCCATCTAAATTAACAACTTCATATCCATGTTGCGTCAAATATTCACTTGCTTGAACGCTTCTATTACCACTCTTGCAATATACATAATATGTTTTATTTTTTTGGTGATTAAATGTAGTTATATTCTCTACTGGATGTAAAATTGCATTGTTAATATGACCTAATTCATATTCTTCTAAATGCCTTACATCAATTAACTGTTCATTAGCAGCTAATTTTTCAAGTTGTTCTTTAGAAAATTCACTAATATGCTTTGTTTTATAATGTGTCATAAATACCTCCCAAAATACCTATAGGGGTATATTATAACGATTAAACTCCTTTGTCAAATACCCCCACACGTATTTGACAAAGGTAGGTTCATTCTTTAATATAAAATTAAAATAAATAAAACGGAGGCTGGACATATGGCTTATAACAAACAAATGGTTAATCGAATTAAAAGAGTACAAGGACAATTAAATGGCGTTATAAAAATGATGGAGGAGGAAAAAAATTGTAAAGATGTGATTGGTCAACTAAGTGCTTCTAAAAGCTCTATTCAACGCTTAATGGGGATTATCATTAGTGAAAATTTGGTTGAATGTGTTAAACAGGCTGAAGCAAATAATGAAGATTCCCAAACTTTAATAAATGAAGCCGTAAATCTTCTAGTGAAAAGCAAATGATAGATGTAACAACTATTTTTGTAATGTTGACAATAGGTATGGTAGGAGGATTTATTTCTGGCTTAGTTGGTATAGGGGGCGCAATAATAATATATCCAGCTATATTATTACTCCCTTCACTGTTTGGCACTCATGAATATACCCCATACTTGGCTTCAGGGTTAACATCAAGTCAAGTATTTTTCAGTACGATGAGTGGTTCATTAAAAGCTTATAAAAAAGATGGATTTTCTAAAAAACTTGTTCTAAATATGGGTAGTGGTATGATTTTCGGAAGTATCTTGGGTGCGATTTTAGCTAACTTCTTCAATAGTGCATTTATAAACTTTGTATATATATTTATAGCGTTATTATCTTTAGTATTCATGTCTATTAATATTAAACCAACTTCAGAGCATGACAAATTCAACTCAACTCTAATAGTTATTGTAGGTATTGTCATTGGGATACTTTCTGGCATTGTTGGGGCTGGTGGTGCATTCATAATTATACCTGTGTTACTTGTGTTGTTTAAATTACCAATGGACACAGTTGTCGTGAATAGTATTGTGATAGCTTTTATGTCTTCAATAGGAACTTTTACTATTAAATTATTCCAAGGCTACATTCCTATAGAAAGTGCTATTTTTTTAATTATAAGTGGTGCAATTTTCGCACCACTTGGCTTGAAAGTAGGTAACAAAATTCCTGATGTTATACAAAAATGGATTGTCAGTACCTTAATCATTCTAGCAATTATACAACTTCTTTTTTAAACTTTAAAACGTACTTTTGATTCACCTAGTATATTTAAAAAAATTCATAATTAGCACGATAAACACCACAGGAGTGGGACGGAAATGATATTTTCGCAAAATTTATTTCGTCGTCCCACCCCAACTTGCACATTATTGTAAACTGACTTTTCGTCAGCTTCTATGTTGGGGCCCCGCCAACTTGCACATTATTGTAAGCTGACTTTTCGCCAGCTTCTATGTTGGGGCCCCGCCAACTTGCATTGCCTGTAAAATTTCTTTTCGAAATTCTCTGTGTTGAGGTCCCGCCCCGGCAATGTTGACTAAAAAACTTTGTTATTAGCGCAGTTTCATTCATGTTAGTTATCCCCTTTAAGGTAATCTAAAACAACTGTCCCTACAGCTTCTGCCGAAATAAGTAATGATTTTTCTGAAATGTTAAACTTAGGATGATGATGTGGGTAAATTTCACCATTTTCCACCGCTGCACCTGTATAAATAAAGGCACTTGGTCGTTCCTTAGCATAGTATGCAAAGTCTTCTGAAGGTGGTTGTGGTTCACACATTTCGACACCAAATTCAAGGTCTGATTCTTTTAACGTCTTAGCCACGTACTCAGTAAACTCTGGGTCATTATATAATGCAGGATAATCATCGTGATATTCTAATGTGCAAGTTACACCATACAATGCTTCTAATCCTTTTGATAAACGTTTAATTTCTTTTTCAATTGTTGCTTTTGTAGCATCTGTTAATCCACGTACATCACCTTCAATTTCAACAACATCTTTAATGACATTGAATTGACCTTTACCGTCAAATGAACCGATTGTGACAACACCGGTTTCAAATGGACTTAGTCGTCTAGATACAACTGTTTGTAACGCTGTGACGAAGTAGCTACCTGCAACAATGGCATCATTTGCCATATGTGGTGATGAACCATGGCCACCTTTACCTTGAACTTTCAATTTGAAAAATGCGCGTCCTGTTTGAACATAACCCGGTCTGTAATACACATTACCTGTTTCCATCGTGCTCATGACGTGCACACCTAATACATGATCAACACCGTCTAATACACCATTCTCAATCATTGCTTTAGCACCACCTGGTGGTACTTCTTCAGCTGGTTGATGTATCACAACGACTTTTCCTGTAAAAATATCTTTCATTTCAGCAAGCGTCTCTGCTAATACAAGCATGTAAGCTGTATGTGCATCGTGACCACAAGCATGCATAACACCTTTATTTTGTGATGCAAAAGTTAATCCTGTATCTTCAGTAATTGGTAATGCATCAAAGTCTGCACGGATTGCTAATGTTTTACCAGGTTTCCCTGAATCAATCGTTACTTTAATCCCACGTGGTCCGACATTCGTTTCTACTTCCACATCTTTACCTTTGTAAAATTCAGTGATGTATTTCGCCGTTTCATCCTCATGAAAAGATAATTCTGGATGCTGATGTAAATAGCGTCTGATCTCAATCATTTTGTCTTCTTTTGATTTTAAAGCTTCAATTAATTGTTGATTCATATCCTTCATCTCCTTAGTTACATCATAAATGATTTATCATTATTTATATTGCCAACAACAGAGATGTTAACCATTAATTTTTTGCACTTTTAACTTTGAATGTGAAAAATCACAAATTATGTAGAACATAATTTGTGATTTGTGATCATTTTATGAACTTGGGTAACGTTTTACTTCAATTAAGTGAATCCCATTTGTAATCATTTTAATATTTAATGCCAGCGTGTCCGTCACATCTATATCGTACACTTCTAATTTTGGAAAACTCATTCGATTAACGTAATCTATAGAGTCCTTGTCCATACCATGTATCGTATGATGTTTTCGCCAAAGATTAAATAATGCACCATTTTCTTTATCTAAGGTAAAATGTTTAATCTTATACATACCTTCTTCCAGGGCATTAATGTTCAAATGAATCATTTCCGTCGCACGCATATTCATTTGATTGTCCAACGCTAAGTACGGATTAAAATGCTTTGCATCATATAACAATATTTGAAAATTTGAATCAGTTCCCGTGACAACACAAGTATCATCAGAATACAAAATATTGCTTGTTAATTTATTAAATAGCAATGCCGTGAAATAGACCGGACGTTTTCCATTATATTGATGAAACAGTTCAATAGAATTCATATAATCCCGTTCATTTCTACAATGACTGACGTGCAAATCATAATTCAACCAATATCCTATACCTTCTACCTTTGAGCTTAACTTTAATAATTGCTCAATGATGATACCACCTCTAAAATATTCGCCGTTTGTAATAAATGTATCACCCGTCAATGTATTCCAATTGAGTAAAATGAGTGGCCGCTTTAGGTTATGACGATGTACTAAGTCGATAAGGTAATTCGTTTTATTAATAATCATTTGACTTGCGGTTTTAAATTCATCATCATTCATTTTATTAAAATCAACAGCATCATTTGAATTGGCATCAAATACAAAATGGTCGATGTGTGGCTCAAGTCGTTTCAACAATGGTAGACGTCTTTCCGTAGCTTGATCTAAGTGAATGTACAAGCCACCATTAGGAAATAATGCTTTAAAATAATCAATCATTTCAATCAAAGAAGTGTGCAATGTCGTCACATACAAGTTGAACTTCAAATCTTTTCTATGACTGACATGCAGGGCAACGTGATGGATAAATACTTTGAATGCATCGATATAATCACTTGAGTCATACTGATCCAAATGCATTGTCAAACTAAAGTTATAATCTAATAAAAAGTCTAAACACAAATCGATATCATAAAATATATTCGAAATTTCTGCATCATACGTGAATGGCGCATTTAGCTTTTTCATGATATATGGCATCACATCATATACTATTACTTCATTGACATGAAAATCATGATGACATGTAAGCAACTGTGATTGATACTGTGTATTGAGTAAATTCCTCAAATAGCCCACTTGAATAATATGATTAAATTGATTTAGTTGTTGATTAGTTGGTTGAAAGGTAATCTCTTTATAGTTCACCTTTTCAATATCTTCAATGAAATGATTCATTTCTTCAATGTAGTCATTTAAAAGCAATATCAATTCACGGTCGTGATAATCATGTTGTGCCGATTGCTGGTTTTCAGTGATTGCTGGACGATCACCTCGATATTGTTTAGGTGTTTGATGCGTAAAGTGTTTAAATGTTCTCGCAAAGCTCGCTGCACTTGAAAAGCCATTTTGCAATGCAATATCAGTAATCGTTTCATCTGTGTATGTCAAATCGAGTTTCGCATGCTCAATTCGCGTCGTATTTAAGAAATGCTGGAATCCTACACCTAGCGATTCTGCAAACTTTTTAGACAGATGGCTCTCTGACCACCCAACATATTCGCTTAATTCCGAAAGGCTTAAGTCTTCATGAAAATGTAACTCGATATAGTCGCATACTTGATTCACTTTATCATCATTTAAGATACTTTGGTTCGAATGATATGTACGCGGAACATAATGAATCATATGCATAAGCAACTGAATCACAAGTTGTTGCTCAGTCAATTTAGACAACTCATTATGTCGAATATGTGTTAAAACCAGTCTTGCCATTATATTTCTCAGTTGATGTATATTTTTTGTTGTGGTCGCATCTGTTAAGTGAAAATATAGACAATGCACATCATCAAACTTGTCTGCTAAATATTTCATTTGGAATTGGATATAACATATGATGCCATCTTGTTGAAGTTGAAATCGATACAAGTCGCGGTGGTTAATGATGAAAATGTCGCCACTGTTGCATTGCGTCATATTATTTTCATCATAAATATGTGCCTCACCTTTAATAACAAAACCAATCATTAAACCATTGAGCCTTTTGAAATCTGACATACTCTCAGTTTCTACTCGAATTAAATAATCACGTTGCATACTATCCCTCAATTCAGTAATATGAATACGTTTATTTTACATTATTTTGCGGGAACATATTTGAAATTCGTGTTGAATCGTGTGGGAGGCAATGAGGTTATTTATCCTCACTCGGTTCAAGATATAGACTATCGTTAATTTTGTTTGCTATTAAAAATAACCATCCTTTACGAATGGTTATGACTTCTTTTAATCATCTTTATATAGATTGTTTAGTTCGTTGTTGGTTTGAAAAAGTATATGACAATTCAACTAATTCATCATTTTTTTAAGCTCATTGCCTAATTTATCTAAGTCTTGCATAGCTTTATTAACCCAATCACCCTTAGCCACATTTTTAAAGTCATTCCGAAATGTATGACCATGATTAATCAACTGATTGATCAATTGCTTTTCAGATTTTTTCATTTTACTTTTATTTTCACGATGCTTTTCATCATGTTCAGGTGCGATGACTGTTGTGATTAGTCTTTTTTCCTGTCTTTTTTTCAAATCACCTACCATCCAACTATCTCCTAGTAAAGGATTAGACATACGAATAGATAACGGATCAGGGATTCCCATAAGCTACTTCGCCTCCCTTATTTTTTCAGATTGCTGTATATATTCTCTTCTTATTTCTTCTTTATAATCTTCTAACTTTAACTCTTTTTGTCTAATATAACTATTTGCTTCATAATCAAATTCTTCAACTAGTCGTCTCACCTTAGCATTGGACTCTTCACTATAGTTCATTTTATTCTTTAAATACAAAAATGCATCGTAACTTTGCTCATTTTCTCTTCTAAGGTGATATTTTAATTCATTAAGATTTTGCATTTCCCTATCAATGCGTTTCAACTCTATTTCATATGCATTTTCGAGGTCATCCATTTTTTTGTAGTCTTCAAATATCATATTAAATCACCTATTTGCCCTGCCAACTGTTGATCCTTAGCAACTATTTCATTAATACTTTTTTCTATTTTCTTTAAATACGAATTGTATTTCTTGGATAAGTCCGTAATTTTATTTAGTTTGTCTTTTATTTCATTATGTGGTTCACTAGCAAGTTTACTTTCATTAACCCCACCGTCATCTAATGCACTTACCTTTTCTGAATATGAAAGATGTTTACCCACAATATCACTAGCTTCTTGTGCATCTTTCCAATTTGCTTCAAATTTCTCATCCATCAGGTTAAACATATTTTTTAACTGCTGAAGTTCTTGGTCAACCATTTTACTTAGTCCTTCAGCTACCGAAAATGCCACCAAAGTTTCAAGCAATTTTTGTTGAGAAGACGAGAGGGCACCACCGTTCGTTTGCAGTAACTTCGATTTGATTTCATCTATTTTACCGAGTTTTTTCTCAGTATTTTTTTTCAAAGCCTTAAATGCTTTGTCATTTGCATCGCGATATCCTTTTACTAACATTAGTTCTTCGATTATTTCACGTTGTTCTTTTTCTCCTAAAAAATTCTCCATCGCATGGCCCTGACCATTGTTTATACGTAACACATCACCATAAGTTAAATGATCTGTATGCTTCACTAAATAGTCTAATCCATCCTTTTGAGTTATAACCTTAGTAATATCTCCATCATAATTATCCATTAACTCTTTTAAATATTTTTCATCTGGAAATGTCGTATTTCTAAACAATTGACCACCAAGTTTATTACGCAGGCTTTTTACTTCTAACGGAGCAGGATTGTATGCCACAACATTTTTTATGTTAAAACGAAGCCCAAGAAAGATAGCATCTCTCCCTCCTAAAGAATGACCAGTAACGGTATCTATTTCGTACTTTTTTTGTAAATTCTCAATAAACTGTTGTGTATTTGCAAAATGTTTTCCTTTATAATTGACCATTCCTACTCCAATGGCTAGATCCGCTACACCATCCTTCATAGTGCCTAGTACATCTTTCACATCTTGATTAGAGGGTGGGAATAATAACGGAGACATCGAACTAAGTGCTACTCTTTTAAGTTGATCGCCGTGAAAGTTTGTACCAGCCATTCCAACAGTAACTTTACCTGTATCTTTATTTAAAAATGCCGTTGCCGTGGTCCCCGTACTGGGGTCTGTATAACTATCTATATAGTCTAAGTTTTTAGGGAAATCCCCATCATTTTTCAAACTATTAATCTGCCCATTAATTTTTTCTTTTTCTAAACCATTATCATTTGCATTTTCAATTTCATAACTAATATTAGCTATTGCGCTAGTTGCTTCTGTATTACTAGTTATTTTTCCAGGATCGATTTTATACTCATTTTTAGTCACGATTATTCATCCTCACTCGGTTTAAAATGTAGGTTAGAAGTAAAGTATGTGTTTTCCCCTTTTTTCTCTACAAAAGTAAATTCAATTTTTTTGTATCCAACTGATGAACCTTTTAAGTTACCTGAACCTTTCAACAATAACTTTGGCGCTTTATTCGTTGGTATATTGTATCTTTTACGTAATTGTTTTACATTATAATCATCATTCGTTAATTGATATTTAGCTGAATAAATCGGCGCTTCTGGATTATATGAAATATCTCCATCTTTGTACTTCGACAAATCTTTAAAGTTACCATATTGAACAAAAAACTTAAAGTTTTCGATTTCTTTTTTTATGTTTTCATCTTTAATTTCTTTTGTTGGAATGATTTTATTATCGACCATTTTAACAGGATATTCTATTTGATTATCCTGAGGTCTTCCATCTTCATCCTTCTTTATCGCATTAACATAATAAAATCCTTTTGCACTCCTTGTATTTCTATTTAACTTCAAAACCATACCTTTTATATTTAATGCTTCTCCCTTTTTCTGAATTGCCATTTCAGAACTAATAGTCCACGTTCCTTTATCATTTTTATCAAATTCGTCATCACGATAACCTTCTTTATCGTACAAATCTTCTAGATTTTTAATCGGATACATACTCAATGTCTTCTCAAAACTTTTCTTAATTTCCTCTTCTTTACCCATACCACAACCCCCAATAAAAATTGTTAAAAATAGTGAACTAATACATAAAACTATTTTTTTAAAGTGCTTCACCGTATCACAACTTTCTTTTTTATATAATTTGTTTTTGTGAATTACATATATCCAACATTTTATAACACTTTTCACTTTAATATTATCAAAAATTATACAAGCAATCTATTAAATATAAAATATTGTTATTCATTTATGTTATTACTTATTTTGAAATAACACGAGTAGTAGATTAATTATAATTTGACTATTCTCAAATTATTTTTCCTAGATCAATTTTAGTCATGATTATTTATCCTCACTTGGTTCAAGATGTAAACTATCAGTAAAAAAAGTATTTTCCCCTTTTTTCTCCACAAAAGTAAATTCAACGTCTTTATATCCAACTGATGAACCTTTTAAGTCTCCCGAACCTTTCAACAACAGCTTTGGCGCTTTATTTGTTGGTATATCATATCTTTTACGTAATTGTTTTACATTATAATCATCATTGGTTAATTGATATTTTGCTGAATAACTTGGCACCTCTGGATTAAATGATATATCTCCATCTTTATATTTTTTTAAATCTTTGAAGTTGCCATATTGCGCGAAGAACTTAAAGTTTTCAATTTCATTTTTTATTTTTTCGTCTTTGATATCTTTAGTTGGAATGATTTTATTGTCTACCATTTTAACCGGATATTCTATTTTATTATCCTGAGGTCTACCATCTTCATCTTTCTTTACTGCATTAACATAGTAAAATCCTTTTGCACTTCTTGTATTTCTATTCATATATAAGACCATACCTTTAACTTTCAGAGCTTCACCCTTATTTTGAGTTGCCATTTCAGAACCAATAATCCATGTACCTTTATCATTTTTATCAAATTCGTCATCACGATAACCTTCTTTATCGTATAAATCTTCTAGATTTTTAATCGGATACATACTCAATGTCTTCTCAAAACTTTTCTTAATTTCCGCTTCTTTACCCATGCCACAACCAGCAACGATACTGATGATTAATATCAAAAAACTAATGTACAATACCAATTTGTTTAATCGTTTCATCATTTCACAATCCTATTTCTTTTTATTGTTTTTCTTGGATCGATTTCATAATTTGATCGAATCATGATTATTTATCCTCACTTGGATTAAAATGTAGCCCATCACTAAAATATATATTTTCCCCCTTTTTCTCTACGAAAGTAAATTCAATTTTTTTGTATCCAATTGATGAACCTTCTAAATTTCCTGTACCTTTCAACAACAGCTTCGGTGCTTTATTCGTCGGTATATCATATCTTTTACGTAATTGCTTTACATTATAATCATCATTAGTTAATTGATATTTAGCTGAGTAATTCGGTACCTCTGGATTATTTGAAATATCGCCATCTTTGTACTTAGACAAATCTTTAAAATTGCCATATTGCGCGAAGAACTTAAAATTTTCGATTTCTTTTTTTATGTTTTTATCTTTAATTTCTTTTGTTGGCATGATTTTATTATCGACCATTTTAACCGGATATCTTTTTTCGTTATCACGATGTATACTTTTATCCTCTCTTTCTATAACATCAACATAGTAATAACCATTTGTTGTTCTTGTATTTCTATTCATATATATAACCATGCCTTTTACATTCATATCTTTTCCCTTAGGTTGAATCGACATTGACGAACGAACAACCCATGTACCTTTATCATTTTTATCAAATTCGTCATCATGATAACCTTCTTTATCGTATAAATCTTCTAGATTTTTAATCGGATACATACTCAATGTCTTCTCAAAACTTTTCTTAATTTCCGCTTCTTTACCTATGCCACAACCAGCAGTGATACTAATGACTAAGAACAGAAAAATAATGCCTAACACTAATTTGTTTAATCGTTTCATCATCTTACAACTCTCTTCTTTTTAAAATGATTTACTTTTGAAAATTACATATTAATATCAATTTATAACACTTTTTCACTTTAATATTATCAAAAATTTCACAAACAATCTGTTCAATTTATAATATTGTTGAATTATTACTTATTTTCAAAATAAAAACGAGTATTGAAAATAATCAGAATCTAACTATTTTCATACTCGTCTTAATGTCATTATTTAATCCTTATTTATTACTATCTATAATTTCGCTTACGATATCATCATATCCAGTCCACGGATATCCTGCATAGTCAACAATCAGCCAACCCGTTCTAGCTTTCCCATTTGCTTTAATCGTTTTTGCAATTTCAGGATTTATATGCGACGCATAGTTATAAGTACTATTAAATGCGCTACCTCCAGACGCCACACTCAAGAAATTCACATATACATTGTCTTTGTTACTATCAGTTTTAGCTTTAGCCAATAAATTTTTAACAGCTTCAACTTTCTTATCGTAATAATCATTATACTCATCTTGTACCTGTAAATTTAAGTTACCATTATTAATTTTCGTTTCAAATGTCGCGTTGTCTGCCCATTGAATGCCTGACGTGTCAGCACCATAACCACTTTTTATGTATGTACCACCCATTCTATTGAATAGGACAATTTTACCTTTTGTCTCTTTTAAAGTAGGATTCGCGTTATTTCCTGTGTAAAAAAGATTCTGATACTGCGGGTTATTATAATAATATTCTCTAAAAACCTCTTCAAATGTCTTCGTAACTTTAGGGTCACTATCGTAGTCCTTTTTCATAGACATCACAATTGTTTCGTTTGGATAAGCACTCAAGTAATATTTAGCATCATCTAAAAATTTCCCTAGTTCATGATGCAGATAAACCATGCCGTGATGAACTGAAATCATATTATCAGCACTTGCTCTACCTCTAATATCAAAAAACCTGACTCCTGACTTCATTTGCGTAAGGTAATCTTTATCTTGAGTCTTTGCCCAAACCGATTTTACTGGATCCTTTAAAGTGAATGAGCCACTATCATGTGAGCCTGGCATATTAATCTCAGTTAAATGTTTGCTTTCATCAAGTTTACTCATCCAATTTTCCGGACTTTTACTCAACGAATCTGACGCATGTGCTGAATGATATAAACCACTCATCACTACTAAAATGATACTTAAAAACAAAGTCTTAATACACTTTTTCATAACATCAACTTCTTTCTATATTTAATGCATTAATTATACATCTTTTTTAAATAAAAATATGTGTAAAATTTTAAAACTTATTTAAACAATATTTAAGCGTATTAATTATAGAAATTAATGACGTATGATTCAAAACCATGTAATTTAACTTTATAGTTGTACGTAAAATTTAAGGAGCTAGCTTTATAATCGCCAGCTCCTTATCATTATTTTTTGTCTTCCATTGTGTAACATACGAGGCCAAATATAATGCCGCCTATACTCCAAACGATTAAATCACTTCTAGTATTTCCTAAGTCATCGACACCGTATATATCAGCTACAGTGCCTGCTGTCAGCGCCAATGATGTAAATAAAATTGCTACTAAAATTGATTTTAGTTTAACGAAATCCTTACTATTTTTCTTATTTTCTTTATCTTTGCCACGCCTAACATCATACACTTTCAAGAAACGTAGTCCAATTAGTGATTCAATTAAAATCAAAACGATGATGATTTGAGTGGTGATTGATAGTTTAGGCTCCAAAATGTGAATGAATATGTTAGAAATTACTAACGCAAGCAAAACGAGCATTGAATATGCATATAAAATGATAAATTTTGCCCCTTTTAATTCTTCAGTTGTTCCATTCTTGTCTTTTTGAGATCCACTTATTGCATTTAATATCCAGTTGTTAAATTTCTTCATTATTCAATTTTACTCCTTTTAAAATGTATAAATTGCTCGGTAATTAAGTATCACTTGATTAGCCTATAGAAATGCTGTCATTTCAAATTCCATTAATAACTTCACAAATTAAAACACTGTCGATAATAGTATGCTGCTTTCAGCATTTTTTAGACTACGCTTTTCCAATAATACCAAAAGCCATGTCACGTATAAATGCACACTGATTATTTATTGCTTCGTGTTCAAGATTTGATTTAAACTCATCTAGTGAAAAATCATCATTAATAACACCATGCGCTTTCATTCTTGGTAGCATCACATCTACAAGCCATGCTAAATCATTGTCCATTGACGTTTGAATCACTGCCTCTGCAAAATAATCTACAACATTCATTCCATTATTATGAAGCAAATTATATAAATTTTGACCGATATGAATATTGCCACCTTCTTGCTTCACTGTTTCCCAAATCCATTGAATTGCTGATTGGTGTAAAGATAGTGCATCTGCACCAACACCTGTATTAATAGCATCACTTTCTTGAAAACATAATATACCCTCAGGTTTTAAAATTGATTTCAAAATTTGTAAACACTTTTCAGCATCTGGTAAGTACATCAATACTCTTCTACCAACAATCGCATCAAAATGCCCCATAGTTTCTGGCAATTGGTATATATCAGAATATCGATATGATACATTGTTATATTGATTGTTTTCATTTGCAATTTTAAGTAATGATTCATTCACATCAACACCGACGACTTCACCATTCGCCCCCACACGTTTTGCAATTAATTGAGTGACCTCACCAGTCGCACAACCTATATCCAGTACACGCATACCTTCTTTAATTTGAGCTCTGTCTAATAGCTTTTCTATAAAATCATTTCTATTTTGCATGAAAATAACTCCCTCAAGAAACTTTTTTGTATGTTAATCTACATTTTTTTCTTTAAATATGGTTTCATAAAATGGTTTTGTCTGTATTCTTTGCATGTCACCAATTACATAAAATTCTTTTTTAGCTCTTGTCACTGCAACGTTTAACAAGTTTGGTTTTTCGCATGACCAGTTCACAGCACCATCTTGGGTATGATCAGTACCTATTACAAAATACACCTTCTGAGCCTCTTTACCTTGAAAAGTATGAACAGTACCAATGGATTTATCGACCCATTGATTAATTTTTGTACGTTCAATATCAATTCTAGTCGATAGTTGTTGCTTTAACATACGTTTAATCTGTTGCTGTACTGCTGAAAAAGGCGATATTACAAATGAGCTCGGTTCATTTTTACCTTCCTTAATTGCTTCAATCCAATCATCAGCTAGTAATTCCAATACTTTTTCGCCATGCTCTTTCACAAATTGTTTTTGTACTGAGTTTCCTTTAACGTCATACCAACCGGTCTTACCTACGTTTGTAATATTACTAGGTAGCACCATTTTATTATTATAAGCAATTTGATTAGCTATCGTGAACATAGGTTTTAAACATCGTCTGTGCACCCATAAAGGTATGCCTATCCATGTTTTTTGATTACTGTCAGTAGCATCAGATTTCCAAAAGCCATATTGATTAGCGTTGTCAGCAACAGACTGCACAGAAGCTTCTTTAGAAACTAGATACTCCGGAACATGATAATTTTTACGAATGTTATCAATTAAATGACTTTCTAAAGTAACAACAGGTTCAATTTGAATCGGATCACCTACGGCTACAACTTTTTTCGATCGAAATAATGCTCCCACCGCTGCTTGAGGTATTGCTTGTCCTGCTTCATCGATAAATAAGTAGTCTATAAAATCCTTTGGTATGCCCCCATACATAGATTTAAAGCTTGCAAACGTCGTACTTACAACTGGAAATATTAAATGCATAACATTCCATGCATTATATACTTTATCTGGATTTGCATCAATTAATTTTCTTCTATCTTTAAAATCATTAATCGCATAATAAATAGTCGTATTATTAGCAATCAATAATAATTTATGTAATATCATTGCTCTCAAAAAGAGCATGGCACGTCTGTACTGAAGCTCATCACTCGTCCATAAATTAGTTACTTGTCGATCATCATAATTGTTCTCACTCCAAAAATCTTTTTCTGGAATTTTAATTTTTGACTCAGCGCGATATGCTTCTAACTCTTGTAACTGAATGTTTAACTCGTCTAATTGCGACTGTAATTTAGCTAATTGTTTAATTACTATGTCTTTTTCTTTTAGTTTGCTAACAAGGTGTTCATGTTTAATTTTTTTACATTTTTCTAACTTTAACTGTTGTCCTAATAATTGTTGCTTCTCTGTATTATGTTTTTTATAACTTTCATCTTCTTCTGAATTAAAAATCGTCTTCAGTTTGTTAACAAACCCTTTGTTACTATCTCTGATGGATTTAATCAACTCATTTAAAGTTTCAAGTTGCTTAGTATTATAATTAATCCGATCATCCAAATCTTCAATTTCTTTATTGTCACAAGATATTTGAATTTCTAAATGATTTAATTTTTCCTTAACATTCATTTTTTCGCTATTTAGTTCATGTTCAAGCTTAGAGTATGACTCACAATTTTTATAAATATTATAAGCTTTAATAGATTCCTCTTTTAACATTTCTACATTCTTTAACTCATCTAAAAATGCACGTTGATGTAATTGCCATTCAGTCATTAACTCGTGATAACTCATACGATTATTCTCATTTTGCAATAATTTAGCAAAGCCAATATCATTCACATCCTGTTTTAACATATGATTCAATACTTTGTTAATATTAGTACTATTACCAAACACCCCAGAAAATAAGCCCCATGCACTTTCACCAATTAAATTTTCAGCAATTTGAGCAAAGTCTTTTAATTCATGTACTAGATTTGCATAATCTGTTTCATATTCCGGAAACTTACATTTTTCAGGTTTTCTTACGATTTCTTCAATTTTCGGTAAATCTTTAGATATATTTTCAACAGCACCATTATTACTAGACGCAACTACCATCTTATATTTGGCAATGGATTCCTTTAGTATATATACGTATTTATCATCCGTTTCATGAATTTTTGTTTTGACAAATGCATCTTTAGGATTATTTAGTTTGGCTAACTCTTTACCTCTTTCAACTACTAGATGAGCAAATATATCTTTTAATAAAGTAGTCTTACCTGTGCCTGGCGGACCATTAACTGAACTTATTCTTTCATTACCACTCGTAATTTGGTTTACAGCAAGTTGTTGCATTAAAGACAATCTAAACTCAGTCTGTGATGGCCAGCGTCCATCAGGCAAACGTGAAGGATGTAAAAATTTGTCGAACATTTCTTTATTTTCATCTACTTCTATGCGTTGACTTTCTTCTACACCCTCAATGTAATCAATTAAAGTTTGATTGGGAGATTTTCTTGCTTTCTCAATATCACTTATGAAGAAGCTATTAAATTCTGGCTGTGGTAAATCACTATCTTTCACATATTCTATTGCTACATAATGCGCAAACAATCCATCTTTCTTTGAATTTAATACAGAAAAATACTTATCATAAGCTTTGTCTATCTTCTTCAATTTAAATTCATTAATTGGTTCATCTGCTAAAATTTCTTTTACTTTTTGAACAAACTTTTCAACAGAATCATTAAATTTTTCTTCTATATTGGCATTTTTGTTCTTTTCAATTTCTTTTAATGCACTCATAATCATCGGAATATGTATAGAATCAACTATCACTTTACCGTGTTTATCTGTGTTAAATGTGTACCCATAACAATGTGTCCCATTTGGGTTATGAATATCTGAATAATCATCAAAAATATCCTGAATTTTCAAATTAATTTCGTTATATCGGAAGCAATGTCTGTAAAATTTAAATATAATTTCTCCCGCCTCTGATTTTTCTTCTGATACAATAAAACGTTCATCGTTCCATATTTCAAAATATTCATCAAAACTTTGAAGCTGTGCTTGCTTTGTACCATTTTTAAAATGTTCAGCTGAGAGTATATCTTCCGCTGTAAAATTCACTTCTCCTGGACTTAAAGATTCAATCAACAACCAAGCCGATAACGTATCATTTACCAATTGACTCATGAAATCCCACCTTGTTCCCTGTTTGTTTTTTACTTAATGCTATTTTAACAAATAATTTAATCATATTAGTGTTTTTTCAAAAATATTCATATATTATCAATACCTTATTTATTCAACAAATGTTTTTAAAATTCTTACTAATAAAATTAATCGATATGAACCATAATTCATTATCCAATAAATGACTATAAAAATTTCTTCTATTCCTTCATTACCAACTAAATTTGAACATCAAAAAAGAGCACTCCTGAATGAGCACTCCCTTAATTATCTTTCCGTTATATTTGTATTGTCGACGGTTTCGATTTCTTTATTTTTATTTGTAGCTTTTTTCGCAACAATTAGCAATGTTGAAAGTACTGCTAAAGCTAAATAAGCATAACCGCCCGCTTGTTTCATTACAAAACTACCGTAATAGTATCTTACGCCACCTTCGTCCATATAAATTTTCGTAGTGTGAACCAAAACTAGAGATAAGCCTAGACAAATTGACAAACCAATCGTAGTGTAAGCCATGTATTTTTTAAATGTCTGTTTTTTCTTTTTTTGCTTATAAAACGGTAGAAAACATAATCCATATGGCATTAAAAAAATGATACCTGCAATACCAAAGGTAAGTATGACAAGCCAAAAAAGAAACGCTGATACTATATAATATAGATAAAATTGAGAAATACCCGCGGTAACCAAGATTAGAAATAAAAAAGTAGTAGCGAATTTATATGTCTCACTTACTTTATTAACTTTGTTAAAAAAGTTATCAATTACTTTATTCTTTTTTGAAATATGTACTATACCTTCTATAATTGCCCAAATAATACCACCAATAACTAACAAAGCAAAAACTGGGATTACGAGACTAATTAACATATCGTTCACCTGCTTACCTCTATTTTCAAACAAATATGATTAATTCCAACAAATATGATTAATTCAAACAAAAATGATTAAATTGAATCATTCTAATTTTTGTAAAGTTACTTTTCAATTTATTATATATATTAACTCTATGATAACAAAATACTGTTTGTGTATAACAATAAATCGATAATATAAACTTGATACTTTTCAAAATAGTTGAGTATAGCAATTTATAATGCGTGTTGAGATGGCGTTATCATCAATATTTAGCAGTTGTTGTTACGCTTAAAGGATGGGAAAAACGAAGAAGTCATCCACTTTTTTAATTCTCTCTCCATGCCCACTTCACTTTTGCAAATCATTTTTTATGAGCTCAAATAAATAATTTAGATTTGTTACTTCGGCAAAGTGTGGAATTAAAACCATTTCCTTGGCACCCGGATATGGCGATACTAATGTATTGTCTTGAAGTTGATGACGTGCACTTTTAGTCGCCTTGATCAATAATCTATTATCATACAAACCACCTATAACCACACCATCATAATAAATAATATATTCTCCCATCATCTTTCTCGTTTTAACGGCATTTGAATTCACATGATTTAAAAATAATTCATTTACATCTTTCTCAGTCGCCATTGTAATCGCTCCTTCAGTAATTATGTTTAATCATATTCTTATTAATGAATCATTTAGAGTTTTTCTTAATTTTATCTATAATTATATGCATAGTTAAAATCAAACCTATGGAAAAGAAAGTAATGATAACAATGTTCAAAAATATCGTTATAAAATTATAATTTGGTAAGTACGCGAATAGTAGAAACATAGGTACTGCAAAAAATAAATCCCACCAACCTAAACCTTTTAAAGATTGTTTTAAATTTTCCATACTAAATATCACCTTTATAAATTTGTCTTTATTATAAGATAACGTAAAAATCACGGTATTGTAATATGTAGCTAAAGAAAATTCTGAATCATATTCATAAGTAGTGTATCATTAATAATGAACAATCTAATACGATAATCCTTGATTTGTATACTGATCAACTTACCACAACATTCATTTTAGACTACTCGTAGACTTCCCTTTCGGATGGTTGTACCAACTAAAATTCCTTTTGTATAAGTTCGTCTTTTGTGGTAATATCATCATGCATAAAAAATCGAGATACTAATTATAAAGAGGGTATAAATATATTATGAAGGAAAATTTTTGGAGTGAATTACCACGTCCATTTTTTATTTTGGCGCCAATGGAAGACGTTACAGATATCGTCTTTCGACACGTTGTAAGTGAAGCAGCTAGACCGGATGTGTTTTTCACTGAATTTACAAATACTGAGAGCTTTTGCCACCCTGAAGGCATACATAGTGTGCGCGGACGCTTAACTTTTAGTGAAGATGAACAGCCGATGGTTGCGCATATATGGGGAGATAAGCCAGAACAGTTCCGTGAAACGAGTATTCAATTAGCTAAAATGGGCTTTAAAGGCATTGACTTAAATATGGGATGTCCTGTAGCAAATGTTGCTAAAAAGGGTAAGGGTTCCGGCTTAATCTTAAGACCTGACGTCGCTGCCGAAATTATTCAAGCAACTAAAGCAGGCGGGCTTCCGGTAAGTGTTAAAACACGCCTTGGCTACTATGAAATCGATGAATGGAAAGATTGGTTGAAGCACGTCTTCGAACAAGATATTGCCAATTTATCTATTCATCTTCGTACACGTAAAGAAATGAGTAAAGTAGATGCACATTGGGAATTAATCGAAGCTATTAAAAATTTACGTGACGAAATTGCACCAAACACATTGTTAACAATTAACGGTGATATTCCCGATAGAAAAACAGGACTTGAACTTGCAGAAAAATATGGCATTGATGGCGTCATGATTGGTAGAGGCATTTTCCATAATCCATTCGCTTTTGAAAAAGAACCACGCGAACACACAAGCAAAGAACTATTAGATCTGTTAAGATTGCATTTATCATTGTTTAACAAATATGAAAAAGATGAAATACGACAATTCAAGAGCTTGCGTAGATTCTTTAAAATCTATGTGCGTGGCATAAGAGGCGCTAGCGAACTTCGCCATCAATTGATGAACACACAATCAATTGCAGAAGCACGAGCACTTCTAGATGAATTTGAAGCCCAAATGGACGAAGACGTTAAAATTGAATTATAGTATGAGTAATAAAGGTTGAGGAGGAATTTAATGTTCCTCCTTTTTTGTTTGTGTTAAAGACTTTTTGGTATAAACTAGGGTGATTTAAAGCTGAATATATTTATATATTACAAATATTTTGTCAAAACAATTTCATCTCTAATTACAATGCCATTTTCACCCATTTCAGGAATCGACGGTTTTATTTTCCTAGCTTCTGTTACAGCATCAAAAATAACGTCTGTAATTCTATATTTATTTTTTTGATAGAAATAGAGTGCCTTAATATTTTCATTTGTAGTAATAACACGGATACTTCTTTTACTCAAATCTGAGGCAATTATTTCAGCATAATTAAGTAAATGACTACCAATACCCTTGTTCTCTACAAAACTATCTAAAGAAATGATTTCAATGTACTCATCATAAACTTTATACGTTAGTAGCCCCATGATATCATTATTTTTATAGGCAACAATACATGGCAACTCAGACAAAATGTAACTACCTGTTGAGACTACCATTTTATTATCGAAATTTTTTTCACTCAACAAGATAGATAAAATAGTATTACTCATTTTGTTGTAAGATTTATATTCCAAAATAAGTCACTTCTCTCTGTTAATAATCTTTCCTATGCTTATTAAACTTTTTCCATGTAGTTTAGACAACTGATGAAAAGATAAACTGACATTTTGTCTGCCCATATGGCTGTATGGTATCAACAAATGTTTCTACTTCATCCATATTTTCCAACCGAACCTTAAATACAAAACATGCCTCTCCTGATACACGATAACAAAACTCAACATTATCTTGTTTTGAAATAAATTCTTTAAAATCTTTGTATCTATTATTCTTTATAGTTAACTCAATTAATATTTCTACATCGTAACCTAATTCCTTATAATCTATGTTAATTGTATAACCTTTTATAATACCTTGATCTTCAAGTTTATTTACCCTTTCTCTTACAGCTGGAGCAGATAAGTTCACTTGTTTACTTAATTCATTAATAGTAATTCTACTATTATTTAACAAAACGTTGATTATTTTTTCATTTATTAAGTCATTCAAAGAAAATCCTCTCTTTTCAAAGTATTTAATGATATAAACTTTCAAAATCTTATTTCCATACAATTTTATCATGTATATCATTAAGATAGGAGATGAGGATATGACATTATTAGAATACAGTAATTTTGGAAACACACCATTTGAAAAACTATTAGGACATAATAAAAACTTATTAAAATACTGGAATAATTTATCTGATTTTTTAAGTAGCGATGGGGTAATAAGTAAAGAATTAAAAGAGGAATTAAGAAGGTTACTGGCCCAGCAAAACGGATGTCAATATTGCAAAGCAAAAGGTAGTCCTACAAATAAATTTCTAAACGAAAAATCTCTACTTTGTATTGGTTTTGTTGAAGTTTATTTAAAATCTAAACAAAGCATACCCGAATCAAGTATAAGTTTATTAAAAGAAACGATGACAGATGAAGAAATCATTGAGTTAATTACATTCGTATTATTTACTACTGCACAGCAACATTTAGGAGCAATATTAAGGCTATCTGAATAAAAAATGGATTTTTGGGTAATCACACTTTTTAATTACTTTGAAATATTTTAGTTACGAATATTTTTTGGTAAGAGCATTTATATGTTTTTTTATTTGAGCAATTATTATTTAATAAGCAACTTTTCAAGATACTTTAATGCTTCTTGAAAAGTTGCTCTATATTTCATTATTTAAAAGCGATTTTACGAATAAGTTCATTCGTAATTTCTTTCTTATTATTAATTGCATGAAGAATTTGTATTTGCTGTTCTCGTGTAACATACATACCTTCAAGTGAAAGGTTTTTAGCGATTTGTTTATTAATCTTTGAATCAATAGTTATCATGTTATCGTCTCCTATATATCACTATTATATCGTTTATCACTTAACAGGGCTATTTATGTCTTACCTAATAATCTTATTTAAAAATTGGTCATACAACTTTAAAATTAACTTTCACAAATTGCAATTACTGTTATACGACTAATCACTTTTAAGACTTACGTATCTATTTCGCTAATAAACTTTTGAAAATGATGATTTAACAATGCACACTTTTGATTGTTTAAACATGTCTATTTTAAAATTATTTTTAGATATAAATGCGAATTTTGAAGTTGCTACTCTTTAAGGTTTACTAAAATAAAAGTTGATATAAAGAAACTTGAACATGAGAACAAATAAAACTAAATTTATGACAATCTTAAACCTCTAAAAAACAACATTTTGAAACCACTAATCATAATTAATATCTTTATAATTTTAAATCTTTAATATTATTTTAGTAAAAATATATCATTAACTATCCCATTCAACTGTTTTTTAATAATAGTAAAATCACAGTTCAAATCTAATGTCTTAATAATGATTTGACTACCACTCATATACTCACGTTTTATAAAATCATGAGCTTCCAAATTAGAATTTAACCATATATTGGAAATTTTTTCTATTGATTCATAATCTAAATTGTCTAATTTCTTTATCACTATATTCAACTCTTATTTAAACCATTTCAAAACATTATTAAACCTTAATCAATCATACCTGACTTAATCCATTCATCAAATTCTGTAAATACAATATTTCCATGGTAATATGTACCGTTTTGGTAATCATGATTTTTTTCCCACCAATTTTTTGAATTTTCATTCTCTTCAACATCAATATAATTAGTGTAAAAAGTTCCTGACATTACAATGGGACAAATGCCCTCTTTATTACCAAGATCTGCTAAATTTGACGCTGTTGTTACTGCTTTTCCAATCCATACAAAATCATTTATACCTGAACTCTTTCTACCTGCCTTCACTGCCAAATTTTTATCTGCAGCCAAACCAATACCTGCTTTGATATTTGGAAGATTTCTTTTATCTAATAATTTATTCAACATTTTTAAATAGGTATTAATGTAAACTGCACGTTGGTAGACATCATATATTTCTTCTTTGCTAGCAGTTGAATATACAGCAAATACGCAATCTCCCCTAATACCAATTTCTTTCAATTCATTATCTTGAGTATCCTTTTGTAAAATCTCTATAACTTCAGACGTAAAGCCTCTAATCACCTTGGCAACATCTACTTCACTATTTTCTGTGAATAATTTAGTAGAATTTCTTAAATCTATAAAAATTGCACTAAGCCAAGCTTTATAACCATTCTCATATGTAAAATTATCATTATTAGGGAATCTTTTCACTTCATTTATAAAATTAGTATTCTCTAAGATTTCTTCAACTTTTTTCTTTCTTGACTTGTAATCATAGCCTCTTATTTTCATATTTAAAAACCTCCCGCTTTAACTAAAATAATACCGATAGAATGCAAAGTTAAAATTCCTAAAATCCCCCAAAGTACCAATGCTAATCCTTTCTTATAAAAATGATATTTTTTTGTAGATATTTTTGAATTTATATAAATCTGTGATAAAATATCATGGATTTCTTCTTCTGATGTTCTATTAATTCTTTGCTTTTTATACTCAGAATAAGTCTTGCTTGAAATGCTTTCAAAATAATATAAGGAGTCATTTTCTATTCCGTTATATGCCTTAACAGATTTTCTTAACTGGGGAAAAAGCACCCTAATTATATTAAATACTCCATCAAAAAATAAAAAATAGACCGCTCCTTCAAATATTAAATAAATTAAATTCGAAAAATTTATATTGTTCAATGCGTTTAATACTATTTCTTTTTGACTATCTAAGAATAATTTAGAAGAAATAGTAACAATAAAAACTCCTAACATTGCTAAAACAATTGAAGCTTTTGTATCACAACTCTTTATCCACTCTAAATGCCTATCTAACTCGTTTAAAAGCTCATTTTTTAAATTGTTGTTTTCCATCAGATTAATCATCCTTTTGAATTATAAAAAATTAAAAACTAATATTTTCATAATTTAAATTTCTATTTTACAATCTACTTTATTATGAAAACTCTTATTACAAATAATTATAACAAATCAAGAACTTACGTTCTCTATATATTCATAATTCTTAAGATATAAATATTTAAAAATGAGAAATGGATTATTTGATGAACAGCAATTGGAGACGTGGTTGCAAGCAATAATTGGAAATATGGATACGAAAGATGTAAAAGATGTGAATCGTCTACACTTAATTGGACAAATTCTATGAGAATAGATATTGTTAATTTAAGAAAGTAGGCGGTTTTATTATGACAAGAGAAATAAGATCATTTAGTTCAGAGTTTAAGTTACAAATGGGTAGATTATATAAAAATGGTAAACCTAGGAAATCGATAAAGCAACATCAAAACACTGGTTTATTCAATCATCAAGATAACCTATCAGATGAAGAAAAAGAGCTGATTAAATTACGCAAAGAAGTCCAACATTTAAGGATAGAGAACGATATTTTAAAGCAAGAAGCGCTGATCATGGGACGAAAAAAGTAGTCATTCTACTAATGAAACACCTAATAATGAAAATCAATCGAATCAAATTCAAAATAATAGTCAAGATCAATCTAAAACAGAAGAAGATACAAATGATGAACAAAAAGTAAGTAGAGATAATGTTTTTGATTACGCTATTGACATGAAGTAGGAGATGCTGATTTATTAAAGTTCATAAAACCGGAATACAATGGTTCAAAATGGACAATTAATGTAAATAATAAATCAGGTATTGAGGCTAATACCATCGTAGTTAAAGATGATGAAACAGTTCAAATATGGAATGGATTTAAAACATCTATGAATCATGAAACTAAAATTGAATTGTAGAAAGAATTAATGAGACATCAAGTATACTAACTAATAATACATGCGGTCTATATAAATATATAATAAGAATCAAAGAATTAATACTATAAACAGCGCATTTCCTACTTTTTGGAGTAGGAAATGCTCTTAAAATTATATTTTTTTGATTGTTATTTACATTTTTTAATGCTAAATACTTAATTTAATAGTTGATTGTTAAACTGATCCTTAAATTCTTTTCTTTTTGTTAAATCATCAGAATAAAAGCATAATCCTACTAATCTAACATCATTATTTTCAGCAAGTACTTCAATATCATGTCTTTTATTCAATGATAACATAAATTGCTCTTTCCATTTATCATTTAATAATAAATGTTGACCTTTAGGTTCTACAAATACTTGATATGTGTATTCATTATCTTTTAAGTACAACAAGAAGTCAGGCATAAAACCTCTCACACCATCTATTTCTCTAAACTTAATTTTACGTTCGTTACGTATTAAATAAACTTCTTCGTATTTATTTTGTAGATCTTCCATCATGTTATTGATTAAGTCAATCAAATCACTCTCAAGACCATTTACAATAGCTTTATCATAAATGTACCAATCATGTTGTCCCATATTTTTAGGTCTCTTCTGATCATCTAAGTCTGTTACATCTCTATTGACATTATTCACTTCGACAACATAATCATCGATTAATTCTGAAAGTTTCATACCTTCAAAAATAGTTGTACCTTTGACTTTCAGATAATTATTTTTAATTTTTGTTTCTAAATTACTTAAATAATCATTCAATACAGACAACTTTAGTTTAGATGTGATATCACTAATATCCATCTCTTTTGGTATAGTTACACTGATATCTAAATCTCCTAAAAAATCTTTTGACTTTATAAATGTCTGCATACTTGTGATACTAGGTACATACTCTTTTAAATTAGAATATCTAAAGAATGGATTACTTCTTAAAGCTTTTTGTAATAATGGTTTATTAATATTTAATCTTATTTCTTTACGATCTTCAGCTATAGCTTTAATACCTTGAGTTAAATTTGACTCACTAACCTTGAATAGCTCCTTTTGATATTCCCTAGATGCGTTATAATTTTCTAATTTCTTGTAGTCCTCAGCAGTTGTTGGCACTGTTTTGTTAACATATATTTTTCCAAATTTGAAAAGGTCAGTTTTTTTAAATTTATTTTTCACTTTTCCTTCGTGTATCTCGCTTATATCAGCATTTGTTTGAACTTTTGCTTCTGTTAAAGATTGGTGTAAATTTTTAATATAAGAAGAGTCATTAATCGTATGATAATGTAACGTTTCGATTGATTTTAAATCACTAAATTCATTATCAAATCTACGCTTATACGATTTTTCTTCTTCATAAATAAATGGATAATATCTAGCTCCTCGACCGATGAGCTGCGCTTCTGCATTCGTCGCGTTTTTGTTGACCTTTTTCTTCTCATCTATTTTGACAATATCGAAAAGATTTAAGACGTCCCAACCTTCATTAAGTTTGTACACTGCAAAGATAGCTCTTATAGGGTTATCTGGATCTTCTAGATTATTCAGTAATTGAGCATTTTTCTCTTTTTCTTTATCATTATTTACATTTAATGTCGTTTGTTCATTAAAATCCCATTTCAAGTCATCTAACACTTTTACTATATTTGCTTGCTTATAAAAACTGAAGACCTTACTCCAAATACTATTTTGGCCACTGTAAAATTTAAAACCATTATCAATTATCGTTTCTAATTGCTCATAAGTTAATTGTTCTAAACGGTCAAGCATCATTTGATGTATTTCTTGTGAGCCTTTAATAGAAGTCGATTGAAACATGATAACTGGCTTAAGCGTTATATGGTTTTTATCAGCTATATAATTTTTGTATTCACTCATTAATAAAGCATGTAATATTTTATGTTCATTTTCTTCACTCGCATGCAAAAGTGTCACGTTTTTTGAATAACCTTGTTGCATAAATTCCTTTAAATCATAGCGATAAAGAATTCTATCTTTATATTTTTCAAAAATATCATCTTCTAACTGTACCGTAGCTGTAAATTCTAACAATTTATTCTTTTTGTTTTGCTTCATAATCCTATCAACAGTTACTTCCCAGTTAGTTTCTTCAATTTGCTGAGTAGTTTTTTTGCCTTTTTTCTTTGTGCTGACATTTAGATGATGAGCTTCATCAGCTAATAACACAATAGGAAATTGAGCTAAATCTTCATAAGTAATTTCATTTTCTCTTGGATAATTTAATTTATCATGCAATGCATTAATCGTTGTTAATTTAAGGTAAATCGTATTTTCATCAGGTAAAACGGGATAATTATCTACTACTTGAATATTTATCAATTTACCATCAATGACAATGCCTTCTGGATTAAACAAATACTTACTAGATGACGTGTTGGTTAAATTGTCATACGTTTTATTGACAATCGCAGTACTATTAACAAAAAACAAGAAATTTTGATAACCTTTTTCTTTAAATAAATATAATACTGATGCAGCTAAAACAAGTGTTTTACCAGAACCAGTTGCCATATTAAACATCAATTTGTTGTATAAATTACCTTCATCTTGCTCTTCAAGATACATTAATCTTTGCACAGCTTCTTCTTGATATGGTCTTAAATGATGATTTAAATTATCAATAATATAATTAGGTATATCTGGATACTGTAAAAACAGTTGATTTTCTATACGATCATGTAGCATTTCTGACATAATTACTCACCTCCGTAGAAGCTATGGTTAAATGCTATTTCATCTTCTGTGAAATTATATGCTGAATCTTCAATGTCAGAGTAATTAACATATAATTGATTACTATCTAACAATCTAATTAGCACTTCTTTTTGGTCTTCAAGTTCTAATTCATGAAATTCTTTTTTAGTACTTGTAAACTTATCAAAATCTACTTCATAATTAAGAACTCCATCATTTAATAATTTATCGATTTGTTGACTTAGTTCTTCTTTTGTCCCACAATTTATAAGACTTTCAACGATTTCTTGATTTTCTTTTGCCAATTCAACATATACAAAAGAACCACCACCTTGCCAATCTAAATCAGTTGAAACACCACCTTGCTCACCCTCAATAACTTTTTGTAACCTTGGGATAGATACAGTATTAATGTAGTCCATTTGTTCAACACCAATATATTGACGATTCATTTTATGTGCTACCGCTTGAGTAGTGGCAGAACCCATAAAGAAATCTAATACAATATCATTTTGTGAAGAAGTAATATCTACTAAACTTTTAATTAGTTTTTCAGGCTTAGCAAAATTAAATACTCTCTTATTAAAAAGTTTATTTATTTCATTAGCTCCTCTTTGATTAGTTCCAAATTCTATACCCCAAAAATCATTCGGTATCTGTCCTTTAGTATCATCTAGATATATTTTTACATAAGGTTGGCCATCACCTCTTGTTGTCCAATATATTTTGCCTTCATTATCTAATTTCTCTATTTCTTCCTTTGTTTTCATCCACGGTCCATTTAAAGTGGTACCCATTTTAGTTTTTAGTTCATAATAATATCTTCCTCGAGTTTTATGTAGCAGTATTCCTCTTCTAAACTTACCATTATTGTCTTCATAACTATATTCATTTTTAGCTTTTTCAGATAAAGGAATTCTATTTAAGGTAGCATTTGAAGTTTTTCTATATAAAAGGATATAATCAATTACGTTTGAAAAAGTTCCAATATTCGATTGGTTATCACTCTTTCTCCATGTAATTGTGCCTATATAATTATTTTTAGTATCAGAACAGAAAATTTCATCAGCTAATACCTTTAAATACTCATATGCATCTATACCTATCATAATTGCAATGATTCCATCTTCTCTTAATAAATCTCTTGCAGTTTGCAATCTGTTTTTCATAAAAATTAACCAGGTAGAAAAATTAAAATTTGAGTTATAGTCAAAACTATCAGCAGCTTTTGTTTTATTAAAATAGTATGGTGGATCAATTATTATACTTTTTACTTTCTTTTTATATGCCTTTTTGAGACTAAATAAAGAGAATAAATTATTTCCTTTTATAATTAGATTATCTGTACTTTCAATACTTTTAATATCATGTTGCCCATTTTTATCGTACTTCTTAACTTTGGTGAAAGCTTTAGGTGATAATAAAGTATCAATTTCTTCTTTAGCAATTACTTCATTGTAAAATTTTTCATTATTTTTTAAAATACTATCTTCTTTAGTCATTCCACCTTCAAATACACAGTCCTTAAATGGAAAATCTAATACCACATCAGAATTATAATTCAAATATTTACCTTCCGCCGTTAAACCAATTTTATTAGCATACTTAGTATAGCTATCTTGCCAGTAATTTTTATAACGTAACAATGAAATTAATGATTCTTTGTCGAATATTTTATACCCATCTATGTCTTGAACATATGTTTCATTAATAGATTTATTAGCTAAAAGCTTAGAAATCAATTTAGTATCGTTATTACGTAAATCTTCTATTATTATTTGTTTTGCTAGTTTTTCATTTATCCAATATTTTTCTACTCCACTTAGTATTTCACTGATTTCATCTAATATGTTGGCACTCATATAATCTCTCCATACATCGAAATTTAGTATATATCTTTATGATAATAGACTTTGTAATAAAAATACACAGGGAATGTCCAATTCATTATACCTTTTCTAATGAAACTTCAACTAAATGTTATTGGAATACCAAAAACTGCATCACTTATGATACGCTTCTCCACGCATAATCTTAAACGCTCTATACACTTGCTCAATTAACACAACCCGCATCATTTGATGTGGAAATGTCATTTTGCTGAATGATAGTGCGTAGTTACTGCGTTGTAAGACGTCCTTGTGCAGGCCGTTTGATCCGCCAATGACGAATACAAAGTCACTTTGCCCTTGGGTCATGCGTTGGTTCAACTCTTGGGCCAATCCTTCGGAAGATAGCATTTTTCCTTGTATTTCTAATGTAATTACTGTGGATTGTGGTTTGATTTTGGCTAGTATTCGTTGGCCTTCTTTTTCTTTTACTTGCTCAATTTCTTTGTCGCTCATATTTTCTGGTGCTTTTTCGTCTGGAACTTCTATGATGTCTATCTTGGTGTATGGGCCTAAACGTTTTTCATATTCTGCTATGGCTTGCTTCCAATATTTCTCTTTTAGTTTCCCTACAGCTAAAATGGTGATTTTCATGTCGTTTGGTCCTCCAAATTGTTATCAACTTTCCAGTTATCCACAAGTTATTAACTTGTTCACACTGTTCCCTCTTATTATACCAATATTTTTTGCAGTTTTTGATATTTTTCTGACATTTATGCCCAATTTTTAGTGTATAACTTGTGTATTTGTGGATAACTCTGTGGGCATTGTGGGTATTTCTCTTTAAATTGTACACAATTCTGGATAACTATCCCCATTTCTGTGGATAAATACCTTGATGTCTTATTACTTATCCCCGTTTTTATATCCATATTTATCAACGGTTATAGCTTTTTTCCATAAAAAAACACTACCGTACCTCTTATTTAAGAAATACAGTAGTATTGTTTTCAATATATTTTAGCTAGCTTTTCTACGTCGTACTGTCGCGATTAAACCTATACCTGCTACTAATACAAACATCGCTGCTGGGCTTGAACTTTGATCAGCTCCAGTTTTTGGTAACTGTTTCTCATGGACGCTATCTTTAGGCGCTGACATTCGAGTCAATTGTTTCCCACTCTTACTTGATACAGCACTTCCTTCCAATGCGCGATCAGAACCTTCTGTACCGCTACTAACAGTTCCTCTATGCGTTGGTAACAACACAACTTTACTTGGCGCTGATTGCTTCACTGAATCCATCACTTTGTCTTTACCAATTGGTTGTTTATCTTTACCAGACTTACTACCTTTGCTACCTTGTTGTCCTTTAGCTGGTTGTTCACTTGCTGCTGGTTTACCTAATAACATACGTTGTGGTTCTGTCGTATCATACTTAGCTAAGTTAGCTGTTTTTAAATAACTTGCTAGTACTTGATCTAATGAAATACCTTCTTCTCTAGGTCCGCCGAACATACTATATCCGTCTCCACCTGATGCTGTGAAGTCATTCATCGTTACATGATATACACGTTTTAAATCAATATTTTCAAACTTACCTGTCTCTTTATTTAAAATTTGAATAGCATTAATTCGTTTACCAGACGGTTTATTCATATCATAGTAAACACGAATTGAATCAGAGATATGTAGTAAACCACCATTCGCTGTTAATACTGTCTTACCGTCTTTTTGTGTTATTGGTGCGCCTAAGCTATGTTCGAAAGCCGTCCAGACGTCTGAACCTTTTACATCAATTTGCGCAATCGTATTTCCAAATGGTAATACTGAGATTAAATCATAGCGTGTCACCTTACCTTTTGCGATAGAGGCACGAATACCTCCACCATTTGTCACGGCAAAGTCAGTCTTTTTAGAGAAATTCTTAACGCCATATGCTTCCATAGCATCTGCAATCGCGTTTCCTAAATTTGTTTCACGCGTTCTAACGTCATCTCTTTCTCCTTTGAAATCAATCGTATTATTTGGAATAATAACCTCTGCTGTTTGTGCTCTAAATGTTTGATCAGCTTGATTAATTTGTTCAGCTAATGCTTTGTTCGGTGTCACATTTTCAACGTCTTTAACATTAATCAATGATGGCTTAATATTCGATACTTCTCCATTGCGGTAATTAAATGTAATCTTACCGATATTCGCAAGTGCTGTACCTGTTTGTGCTAATGCATCATTGTTATATATTTGACCATTTTGAAGTACGGTATGTGAATGACCATCAATGACTGTAATACGTTTCTTCAATTGTGGATTTTGACTTAATTGTTTCACTAAGTAATCACCACGCCATGTTTCTTGTGTTGAAGGATCAATCCCTAAATGTGATATAACAACAAATGTATCTACGTCTTTATAAATACGCATCATTTCTGCTGTCACACTTTGTAATGGATCTCTAAATTCAACACCTTTAATGCCTTCAGGTCTTGTTTTCGTCTTTGTTTCTGGTGTCGTTACGCCAATAATTCCATAACGAATACCATTTTTCGTTACAATCGTTGATGGTTTAAATGCGCGTTTTCCATCTTTATAAACGTTAGTGCTTAGCATCGGGAAGTCTAACATACCCTCTAACTTTTTCAACTGATTGTATCCAAAGTCAAATTCGTGGTTACCGACTGCCATAGCATCATAACCTACTGCATTCATTGCTTTAGCCATTTCTTCACCTTTAGACTGGTTTGAAAGTGGTAAACCTTGGAAGGCGTCTCCTGCGTCTAACATTAAATCAGGCTTTTCTTGTTCTTTTACTGTTTTTAATTTAGCCATACCGATGACACGCCCTTTTTCTTCGGCTAGTCGGCCATGGATATCATTTGTATGTAATATTTTATGTGTTGTTGTTTGTGGTGCATTAGCAGCAAACATTCGTGGTGAAAGTGATGCTGTTTTAGCATTTGATAATTTGAACGTTGCTGTGTGAGTTAGTTTTTGTGTTGAGGCTTGTTGTGTATCTATATCGCGCGTTTCGTTTACTGTTGTTGAAACTGCTGTAGATGGTTTGTTAGAAAATGCGTTGGATGTTACTTTATTGTTTATTTCATCAGCTGTTCCCTGTGCTGATGCTGATACGTTGGTTGCCGCTTCTTCACCAGATTGATGAGCCGCTTCCTTTGTTGGCGGTACTTGTTGCTTATCTGTTGTTGCTTTGTCTATCGTTGTTACTGCATGTGCTTTCATTGGTGTATGCTGCTCAGCCGCGTTCGAGACATGCCATAATCCCATCACACTAAAAAGCAAAACGAGCCATACACTTGTTTTAAGTAATAAAGCTTTCATTTCGTTCCCTCCATTAACTGTCATACACCAATATATTATCATAATCCTTATATTAAAATGATTGATTTTATGTAAATTATTTATAAATTACATTTAATATCGAATTATTTTTTACATTTCAACTAGAACCTTAATTTCAACAACAGCCATTTCCCACCAACAACATAAAAAAAGCACCCGATAAAGTCGTCTCACAGCAGTGCGGAACTTTATAGGGTGACTCTCATTTAAATTGTATATATTGGCGTTGGAATAGCTTTATCCGTATCACATAGCAATACTTCTTTTTCCGTATCAATATCATGTTCGTTCAATATTTGGCCAACACTCATACGCGCCAAATCTTTCATGTTATTATCTTGTGATAAATGCGATAAGTAAATACGTTTCGTGTTACCTGTAATCACGTCTGTCATCGCATGACCCGCATCCTCATTAGATACGTGCCCCATATCGCCTAAAATACGTTGTTTCGTCTTCCATGGATAACGACACATTCTCAACATATCGACGTCATGATTACTCTCAAAAATAAACGCATCACTGCCACGTATCATACCTTTCATACGATCAGACACGTAACCTGTATCTGTTAAAATCGTAAACTTCTTATAGTTATTATGGAAAATATAAAATTGCGGATCTATTGCATCATGTGACACGTTAAACGATTCAACATCGAAACCTGCAATAGATTTCGTTTCATAAGGATTAAAAATGAACTTCTGATCCATAGGGATGCGACTATCTTTCTTTTCAATTGCCTGCCAAGTCTTTTCATTCGCATAAATTGGCAATTGATATTTACGCGCCAAGACACCTAACCCTTTAATATGATCAATGTGTTCATGAGTTACTAAAATACCATTTAAATCTTGAATATTGCGGTCGATTTGACTAAATAATTCTTCCATTTTCTTGCCAGTCAAACCAACATCAACTAATAGACTACCTTTTTCATTTTCTACAAAAGTGGCGTTACCTGTACTACCACTTGCTAATACACTCATGCGTATCAAGCGGCTCATCCTTTCTCTTTAAGCAGTCACTCTTTCTATATGACTGCAATATACATCAGTGCAAATATACGATTTTCCCTACAGAAACTATCAGTATATGCGCTGTTTTGTATACCTTTCCTATTATGTAACTTTAGTTCATCGACCGGTCTCTTATAATTAAATTTTGATAATCACGTGCAATGAATGTCCTAGTTATTATAACAATGATTAGACAAATACTAAAGTTTTTAAAATAGCAGTTACGCTAATTTTACAATGCGGTACTACTTATTATATGAATAAATGCACATATTAGTACGCAAAAACGTCATCCATAAAAAACGCACACTAAAAAAGCTAGCACCGCTCCTCACATATTATGAGCTTGCAATGCTAGCTTATTACGATTCATATTAATGATTAATAATTTTAGGGTTATTATTTGTCGCTTCAACATAGTAAGTATTCGTTTTATCCTTACCGTCATGCTTCACTTTAATTTCCCAGTTTGGCTGTAACAATTGAACATTCGTTTCATTCACGACTGAATAATAACCGAGTCTTGCATTAATGACTTCATCACCTTTTTTCAAGTAACGATTATAATATAATGCCTCGATTGCTTTTCTCACACCAATTACTTGACGTTTCTTATCTGCACCATCTGTTGGCTTAATGTCATCCATCATTGATTGTTTGTAACTGGCCGCTTTGTTATCTTCTATATTAAAGTTCAACATCGCTTTACTATTGTTCAAAATCGGGAAATTATCATATGTTTGTTCGTATTTTACAGAACCAGAACTAATATCGCTTAATTGATATTCTGAACCTTTGAACACACGTTTGTTAACATAATCTTTTAAATCTTTTAAGTTGTTATCACTAACTTTTACCGATTGACTAATGTTCGCATTTAATAATTTTCCACCATCTGAGGTGGATAAATCAGAATCACCCTTAGCTTTAGAACTAAAGTCTTTTGAACGACCCGTAATTTGTTCTAATTGTATACCTTTAACAGATTTATTCAATATACTGGCCGGTACTTTAATTTCTTCTTGTTGAAAATTCACTTCATTGTTACTTTCAACTTCATTAATATGTGAACGATTAACTTTATTAACATAAATCGATACTAACACGATGTTGACAAGAATAAACACGAAAATGAAAAGTGTCTTCGTAAGCTTCCAGTTCATTTATTCAAGCCTCCCATCGTTATAAACATACCATTTACCATCATACTCTACATACCAACGTGGTACGAGCTCGCTATTAATCTGCACTTCGATGTGATTATGGTCTGGATTGTCTTGCATTTCGTAACCGATAGCAATGTTCGTTACTTTTTCAAAATTGATGTCACTATTGTTCGCTAAACTTGAACGTACAGACTCTAATTTCGGTAATTTTTTATTATCCTCACTGTTTAAAACAACATCCGTGCGCAATAACGAACGACGATAATCAAAGACGCCTTTTTCACCCCAAGTGACTTGAATTTGATTAGAGCCTTCTTTATTAAACGTTGGATAACCATTAAGGAAACGTTGATATGTTAGCTCGCCTGACTGATTATTCGTACTAAACAATCTGAAGTCTTCATTTAAGAAACCACCATGATTATTAATAAAATCAAATGTTCCTGGTATCGTTTCTTCCATTTTGCTGGAACTTGCTTCATCTTCAGACAAGTTTTTGTAATGATATTTTTCATTTTTATCATTATAGTTTGCGACACCTGTATTATTGTTATAAGTAGTGACACCACTCTTCGAACTACGCACAATGGTTGAATCATCAAATAATATAGCATTCATTTTTTCAACACTAATTGTATTAAATACCATGCGATATGTTTTTAACTTTTCAGGTTTACTTGGTGCAAAGACATGTGTCGTACGATCAATTGTATCTTTATTTGTAATGATATCTGTGTATGGTTGCATATCTTTTTTAACTGTAGATAAGGCATCCATAAAGTGGTCATTTTTCGTTGTAGTTGTCAATTTCACGTAATCGTGACGATTTTTACTAATAGCATAAAGTACGATATGTCCTTGGGTGTCATGATCAATCACTAAACGATTGAAATTGAAATGATTTGGTACTTTCGCATTCATGTTCAGTACTTGACCAAGATACGTTGATAAAGGTAAATCATACGTAAAATCAAATATCGTAAAATCACTGCTCAAATCAGGAATCATCAAGTTATGATCACGGCGAACATGTTCCACGGACTTCACCGCTTTATTTTTCAAAGGTTTCGTCAGTTTATTCACATTAGATACCGTCGCAATCGTACCTTCAGGATGATCATTTTTCGAATGAATAATCTGAAATGGCGTAATGGTTGTATCCATTTTGGCTGTCATAGGTGTCGTTAAAGGTTTCGTTTCACTCTTCTTACTATCTGTATTGTCGACATTTGCAATATCAGGAGAAAAGTTCCATACCATATATGTCAATACGACACTCATCAAGACGAGTAGCGCTAAAATGACAGATTTAATATGTTCCTTATTATTCATCCCAATCACCGTCTTCGATAGCTTCACACGGAAGTGTAATAAAGATAGATGTGCCTTGACCTTCAACACTGTTTGCCCAAATACGACCATTGTGTGCTTCCACAATCTCTTTCGAAATGGCTAATCCTAGTCCAGTACCACCCATTTTACGCGTACGTGCTTTATCTACACGATAGAATCTGTCGAATATTTTATCTACTTTATTAATAGGAATACCAATACCATTATCTTTAATACGGATAGTCATTCGATTATAAAGTGGATTTTGTTTCACGTGGAACTCGACACGTTTATCGCCTCTAGAATACTTCATCGCATTTGTAATGACATTATCAAATACTTGCGTCATTTTATCAGGATCAAATTCTGTGAAAATCGTCTTCTTCGGAATATCTCGAATAAATGTCGTATCTTTAGCAGACATTTCATGTCGGTTAATAATTTTATTAATAAACATGTTAAAATCGATAATTTCTTTGTTGATTTGATCTGATTCATTATCCATTTTAGATAACTGTAGCAAGTCATTGACCAGTCGAATCATTCGTTCTGTTTCTTCACGGGTAACAGATAAAAATTGTGGCGCAAGTTCCTCATCTTTCCATGCACCTTCTTCAAGTGCTTCAATGTAACTATTCATAGAAGTTAAAGGTGTACGTAACTCATGTGATACATTGGCAACAAATTCACGACGCTCACGTTCAACTTGTTGTTGTTCAGTAACGTCATGTAACACAGCGATATAACCAGTTACAAATCCTGTTTCCTGCACAATCGTACTAAAGTTAACACGTGCGATTAGACCTTCTTCTTCATTTAAATCTAATAAGAAACTATCATTATTCTCTTGAATTTCTTCCAGTTTAAATTCATCTTCAAGACTTAATACACTTAACATGTAATATCCGATGATGTCTTCTTTCGCCATACCAAGCATCTTAAGTGCCATATCATTGACGATACGAATACGTCCACGACGGTCTGTTGCGATAATACCATCACTCATATGTGTAATAACTGAGTCCAGTCTACGTTTCTCACTTTCAGTATTAGCCTGAGCTTCTTGCACACGTTTGGACAAGTTATTGAAAGCTAGGGCTAATTCGCCAATTTCATCATTACCATAAATCTTCACACGTTGTGTGTAGTTACCTCTGGACATTTCGACCGTCTGGTTACGCATATCGGTAATAGGTTTGGTAATTGTTCGCGCTATAAAGAATCCTAGGATGACTGTGATTAATAATGAAATAGCTGTACCAACAATGAATATTTGGTTTATATTATTTAATTGGTTATAAACGTCATTAATTTTTGATTCGATATAGATATTACCTATTACTTTTTTATCGACTTTCACTGGAATGTTATATACCCACACACGGTCTTTTCCGTTACCATAATCTTTTAAAATTAAATGATCATTTGATTGTCCTAACGATAACGCTTTTTGGACAGAACTATCATTCGCTTTTTGATTGATTAGACTACGGTTAGACTGCTTCGTCGTTGCAATAATAATTTGGTCTTTATCTATAAAACGAATTTCTCCAATTTCTTGACGGTTGGCATACTCACTTAATAAATTTTGAATATCTTTTTGTGCATTTACGGAGCCCTTTTCGTCATATACTTTTTCAATACTAATTTCTAATTGTTTAGCGTACTGCGTAATATTCTTCTTAAAATTATCAAGTAGCTCTTTTTCAAGGTTATTTGTAAAATATAACCCGATAATTTGCATACCAATGATAATCAGTAATACATAAACAATTACAAGTTTAGTATGAAGGGATTGTAGTTGTTTTAGCCACTTCATTCGTTTCGACCTCTACTCATGTTGTTGGAGGAAATATCCAACGCCTCTACGCGTCACAATATATTCAGGATGTGACGGATCATCTTCAATCTTTTCACGTAAACGACGAATCGTTACGTCGACCGTACGTACATCGCCAAAGTAATCATAGCCCCATACTGTTTGTAATAAATGTTCACGTGTCATTACTTGTCCCATATGTTTTGATAAATAATGGAACAATTCAAATTCACGATGTGTTAATTCAATATCTTCGCCACGTTTTTTAATAGAATATGCGTCTGGATAAATCACAATATCTTTAATTGTGATTTCATTCGTTACATTTCCAGTGTCTTGTGCTGGTTGTGAATAATGACGACGTAAGTTCGCTTTCACACGTGCGATTAATTCACGCGTGCTAAACGGTTTCGTTACATAGTCATCTGCACCTAGTTCTAAACCAAGCACTTTATCAATTTCTGAGTCTTTAGCAGTTAGCATAATAATTGGCATTTCGTACTTTTTGCGCACTTCACGACATACTTCCATACCATCACGACCAGGCAACATAATATCTAATAATACGATGTCTGGTTCTTCTTCATAAATTAAGTCTACTGCATCATTACCATCATATGCACAGTACACATCATATCCTTCTTTTTTTAAGTTAAATTCTAAAATATCAGCAATCGGTTTTTCATCATCAACTACAACAACTTTTCTAGCCATTTGCATAAACCTCTTTTCTTAAATCATTAATATTATTTTATCATTTTTTGTTCTTTATCGTTTATGTTTGTATAAAAAATCACAGGATGTCGCTTACTATTTTTGTTATTGTGCGCATTTTCCGTCTTATAACGTATAGTAACCTATTATATAATTTACCATTTATAAGCTATTAATTCTATTTTCCAATATAAACTTATATATTAATATTTTTCATTAGTTTCTCACGGTGTATTGTAGTAATAATTAGTCTTTCCCTATAACATGACCATGAAATCATTTTTATGCTATTAAAGATGCGAAAAAATTGTAATTCCTATTAGTGCGGATGTGAGGAAAATAAATACTATTATATTTATGATAAATGGGCTCTTTTAGCATATCACTAGGAAGAAGCATATTAACAAAGGTACATGGTAATCTAATTAAAAATTTTGTTTTATACATTTATCTTTAAATACATTGCAACTGAATTACCAGAAATTCGTACATTATAAAGAAAATGGACGAACAGATAAATCATTTTGTTTATCATTCGTCCATTTTTCTTTAATTAATATAATTTTAAGCGTAAAAAAATGCCTATCCTCTTGGATAGGCATTTATACGGTCTCGACGGGAATCGAACCCGCGATCTCCTGCGTGACAGGCAGGCGTGTTAACCGCTACACTACGAGACCTAAAAGATGGTGACTCCTACGGGACTCGAACCCGTGTTACCGCCGTGAAAGGGCGGTGTCTTAA
>NZ_PPQS01000024.1 GCF_002902405.1 Staphylococcus schweitzeri | reverse complement strand
TTTTTATGGAGAGTTTGATCCTGGCTCAGGATGAACGCTGGCGGCGTGCCTAATACATGCAAGTCGAGCGAACGGACGAGAAGCTTGCTTCTCTGATGTTAGCGGCGGACGGGTGAGTAACACGTGGATAACCTACCTATAAGACTGGGATAACTTCGGGAAACCGGAGCTAATACCGGATAATATTTTGAACCGCATGGTTCAAAAGTGAAAGACGGTCTTGCTGTCACTTATAGATGGATCCGCGCTGCATTAGCTAGTTGGTAAGGTAACGGCTTACCAAGGCAACGATGCATAGCCGACCTGAGAGGGTGATCGGCCACACTGGAACTGAGACACGGTCCAGACTCCTACGGGAGGCAGCAGTAGGGAATCTTCCGCAATGGGCGAAAGCCTGACGGAGCAACGCCGCGTGAGTGATGAAGGTCTTCGGATCGTAAAACTCTGTTATTAGGGAAGAACATATGTGTAAGTAACTGTGCACATCTTGACGGTACCTAATCAGAAAGCCACGGCTAACTACGTGCCAGCAGCCGCGGTAATACGTAGGTGGCAAGCGTTATCCGGAATTATTGGGCGTAAAGCGCGCGTAGGCGGTTTTTTAAGTCTGATGTGAAAGCCCACGGCTCAACCGTGGAGGGTCATTGGAAACTGGAAAACTTGAGTGCAGAAGAGGAAAGTGGAATTCCATGTGTAGCGGTGAAATGCGCAGAGATATGGAGGAACACCAGTGGCGAAGGCGACTTTCTGGTCTGTAACTGACGCTGATGTGCGAAAGCGTGGGGATCAAACAGGATTAGATACCCTGGTAGTCCACGCCGTAAACGATGAGTGCTAAGTGTTAGGGGGTTTCCGCCCCTTAGTGCTGCAGCTAACGCATTAAGCACTCCGCCTGGGGAGTACGACCGCAAGGTTGAAACTCAAAGGAATTGACGGGGACCCGCACAAGCGGTGGAGCATGTGGTTTAATTCGAAGCAACGCGAAGAACCTTACCAAATCTTGACATCCTTTGACAACTCTAGAGATAGAGCCTTCCCCTTCGGGGGACAAAGTGACAGGTGGTGCATGGTTGTCGTCAGCTCGTGTCGTGAGATGTTGGGTTAAGTCCCGCAACGAGCGCAACCCTTAAGCTTAGTTGCCATCATTAAGTTGGGCACTCTAAGTTGACTGCCGGTGACAAACCGGAGGAAGGTGGGGATGACGTCAAATCATCATGCCCCTTATGATTTGGGCTACACACGTGCTACAATGGACAATACAAAGGGCAGCAAAACCGCGAGGTCAAGCAAATCCCATAAAGTTGTTCTCAGTTCGGATTGTAGTCTGCAACTCGACTACATGAAGCTGGAATCGCTAGTAATCGTAGATCAGCATGCTACGGTGAATACGTTCCCGGGTCTTGTACACACCGCCCGTCACACCACGAGAGTTTGTAACACCCGAAGCCGGTGGAGTAACCTTTTAGGAGCTAGCCGTCGAAGGTGGGACAAATGATTGGGGTGAAGTCGTAACAAGGTAGCCGTATCGGAAGGTGCGGCTGGATCACCTCCTTTCTAAGGATATATTCGGAACATCTTCTTCAGAAGATGCGGAATAACGTGACATATTGTATTCAGTTTTGAATGTTT
>NZ_PPQS01000023.1 GCF_002902405.1 Staphylococcus schweitzeri | reverse complement strand
TGTAAATGTCAATATAAAAATGTACATAAATGATTGTATAAGAATGTACAAAATGATTTGCTAAGTAATTTTCTTCTTAGGTGAATGATCTTTTAATCTATACGATTTGCCTGTGATTTTAACTACACTTGAATGATGCAATATCCTATCCAAAATCGCATTTGCGATTTTGGGATCATCAAATATTTCATTCCATAAGTTGAAATTGATATTTGTGGTAAATATTGTACTTTTCTTCTCATATCTTAAATCTATTAATTGAAAGAATAGTTTGGCATCTTCACTTCCAATAGGTAAGTATCCAATCTCATCTATGATTAATAACTTATACTTGCTATAGTGCTTCAATCTATTTTCTAATCTGTTCTCAAGTTTGGCTTTTCTTAAATTCTCTATCAAATGATGACATTTAATAAAGTAAGTACTTACTCTATTTTTAGCTGCAGCCATACCAATGCCTGTAGCTAAATGTGTTTTACCAACGCCACTTGAGCCTAAAAAGACAATGTTTTGATATTTTTCTATAAAACGCAAATCTGTAAAATCCCAAATTTCTTGTTGATTGATGCTCGGTTGAAAATTAAAGTCAAAGTCTGATATTTCTTTTTTAAACGGAAATGCCGCCACCTTTACCATCGATTCAATCAAATTTTTCTCTTTAATTTCGATTTCGTAGTCACTTAATTTAATTAGTGTATCTATAAATGACAAGTTGTTTTTAATGCTAAAATCGATAACATCATCAAGATGATTAATCATTTGATTCATTTTCAAATATTCTAAATTCGCTTTTAAGCGCTTATAATTCGTCGAATTATTCATCATACAACTCTCCAATCGCATTCAAATTATCTATCGCAATCTGATTTATATCATCCATTTCTCTATTTCCAAAAGAAGATGACAGTGTTTCTAAATAATGCTCTTTTTGATAATTTAATTTACGTTGTGTGATGAGATGTTCACAAATCGATTTAGTGTTATAATAAATGTGTAGTTTTTGATCATAAACTTGAACTTCAACTGTTTTCCCACAATATTCAGCTGGTACTGAATATTGATTGGACTTATATGTAATCATATTAGAGCGGTTGACTTTCAAATATTTATGTTTCACTTTATATGAGTTTCTTACATTCACGTTCGGTAGTGATTGTAAGAAACTTTTTTCTTTTTCTAAAGCAATAATAGGTATTTTACCTGTACTCGTATGAACTGAGTAGTTCAGTCGCTCATTAAGATTAGAAATAAACTTAGGAATCTCTTCTAAATATAATTCGCCTTGATATGCATGAATTTCATCTAATATTTTCATTATCGATTCAACTTTACCCTTTGTTCTAGGACGGCCGGCAATACAAGGTTTTACTTTAAAATTAAAATCATCAGCGAATTGTTTAAATCTACGATTTATTTGACCATTTTTACGTTCTGTTCTTGGTTGATCCATGACCGTTTTCATGTTATCCGTTACAAGTTCATTAGGCACACCTCCCATTAGCTCAAACGCTTGTGTCAATAAATTAAATAAGACATCACTCGATTTATTCATTGTCACTTGCATGATTACAAAACGGGAATAAGAAAGTAGTAGTACGCCTATATTTAGTGAAACAATTTGATTATCCTTCGTTTTAAAGTTAATACCTTCTTTCCAGTCAAACTGTGCTTGATGACCGGCTTTTGTCTCGAATCTCGTTGTGCCTTTAGGCGACATCTGTTGATAACCTTTCATAAAATAACGATTAAACTCATCATGTTTAAGGATATAAGCTCTAAATGTAGAATAGGCACAGGTTAACCCATGTTTATCCTTCAAATATTGCCAAAGAATACGCTTATAGTAGAACTTTTGTTCACTAGGGTCTGAAAGTAATTTTTCGATGATAGGGTAATACTTGTCAATAATAGACTGACGATTTCTCTTTTTGGTTGGCTCAAAGCCATTTAAATATTTATCAACTGTTCTTCTATCAACACCCATGTGTCTCGCTATTTCACTTTTGTTTATTTTCATGTTTAAGTTCTCCATAACAATTTTTAATTTTGGTAAGTCTGTAAGAGTAGTAACTTCAAAATCCATATTTATGTCTAAAGATAATTTCATTGTTGTTCACCTCAACAAAATTATCCCTAGGTTTTTAAAAATTGTACATGTGTAAACAATCAAAAGTGTACATTATTAAATTATCATTTCCA
>NZ_PPQS01000022.1 GCF_002902405.1 Staphylococcus schweitzeri | reverse complement strand
TCAATGTACAATTTCTTTTTAGTCAAGCGCTCGCATACTGCTTTATTTTCAAAAAATCAGATGCTCATTTACAGAAGTAAACTCCGCTTTAATTTTTCTTAATGCATTGTCTGACAACCGCTTTCTTTAAAAAGAATAAATTGTCAAGCACTCGCACACTGCTTATTTTCAAAAGCAATATCGCTTCAACAAAAAAATATTTGAATGTTAAATAAACATTCAAAACTGAATACAATATGTCACGT
>NZ_PPQS01000021.1 GCF_002902405.1 Staphylococcus schweitzeri | reverse complement strand
GCCTGGCAACGTTCTACTCTAGCGGAACGTAAGTCCAACTACCATCGACGCTAAGGAGCTTAACTTCTGTGTTCGGCATGGGAACAGGTGTGACCTCCTTGCTATAGTCACCAGACATATGAATGTAGATTATACATTCAAAACTAGATAGTAAGTAAAAGTGATTTTGCTTCGCAAAACATTTAATTTGATTAAGTCTTCGATCGATTAGTATTCGTCAGCTCCACATGTCACCATGCTTCCACCTCGAACCTATTAACCTCATCATCTTTGAGGGATCTTATAACCGAAGTTGGGAAATCTCATCTTGAGGGGGGCTTCATGCTTAGATGCTTTCAGCACTTATCCCGTCCACACATAGCTACCCAGCTATGCCGTTGGCACGACAACTGGTACACCAGAGGTATGTCCATCCCGGTCCTCTCGTACTAAGGACAGCTCCTCTCAAATTTCCTACGCCCACGACGGATAGGGACCGAACTGTCTCACGACGTTCTGAACCCAGCTCGCGTACCGCTTTAATGGGCGAACAGCCCAACCCTTGGGACCGACTACAGCCCCAGGATGCGATGAGCCGACATCGAGGTGCCAAACCTCCCCGTCGATGTGAACTCTTGGGGGAGATAAGCCTGTTATCCCCGGGGTAGCTTTTATCCGTTGAGCGATGGCCCTTCCATGCGGAACCACCGGATCACTAAGTCCGTCTTTCGACCCTGCTCGACTTGTAGGTCTCGCAGTCAAGCTCCCTTATGCCTTTACACTCTATGAATGATTTCCAACCATTCTGAGGGAACCTTTGAGCGCCTCCGTTACCTTTTAGGAGGCGACCGCCCCAGTCAAACTGCCCGCCTGACACTGTCTCCCACCACGATAAGTGGTGCGGGTTAGAAAGCCAACACAGCTAGGGTAGTATCCCACCAGCGCCTCCACGTAAGCTAGCGCTCACGTTTCAAAGGCTCCTACCTATCCTGTACAAGCTGTGCCGAATTTCAATATCAGGCTACAGTAAAGCTCCACGGGGTCTTTCCGTCCTGTCGCGGGTAACCTGCATCTTCACAGGTACTATGATTTCACCGAGTCTCTCGTTGAGACAGTGCCCAAATCGTTACGCCTTTCGTGCGGGTCGGAACTTACCCGACAAGGAATTTCGCTACCTTAGGACCGTTATAGTTACGGCCGCCGTTTACTGGGGCTTCGATTCGTAGCTTCGCAGAAGCTAACCACTCCTCTTAACCTTCCAGCACCGGGCAGGCGTCAGCCCCTATACATCACCTTACGGTTTAGCAGAGACCTGTGTTTTTGATAAACAGTCGCTTGGGCCTATTCACTGCGGCTCTTCTGGGCGTTAACCCTAAAGAGCACCCCTTCTCCCGAAGTTACGGGGTCATTTTGCCGAGTTCCTTAACGAGAGTTCGCTCGCTCACCTTAGAATTCTCATCTTGACTACCTGTGTCGGTTTGCGGTACGGGCACCTATTTTCTATCTAGAGGCTTTTCTCGGCAGTGTGAAATCAACGACTCGAAGACACAATGTCTTCTCCCCATCACAGCTTAGCCTTAATGAGTACCGGATTTGCCTAATACTCAGCCTTACTGCTTAGACGTGCAATCCAATCGCACGCTTCGCCTATCCTACTGCGTCCCCCCATCGATTAAAACGATTATAGGTGGTACAGGAATATCAACCTGTTATCCATCGCCTACGCCTGTCGGCCTCAGCTTAGGACCCGACTAACCCAGAGCGGACGAGCCTTCCTCTGGAAACCTTAGTCAATCGGTGGACGGGATTCTCACCCGTCTTTCGCTACTCACACCGGCATTCTCACTTCTAAGCGCTCCACATGTCCTTACGATCATGCTTCAACGCCCTTAGAACGCTCTCCTACCATTGTCCAAAGGACAATCCACAGCTTCGGTAATATGTTTAGCCCCGGTACATTTTCGGCGCAGTGTCACTCGACTAGTGAGCTATTACGCACTCTTTAAATGATGGCTGCTTCTAAGCCAACATCCTAGTTGTCTGGGCAACGCCACATCCTTTTCCACTTAACATATATTTTGGGACCTTAGCTGGTGGTCTGGGCTGTTTCCCTTTCGAACACGGACCTTATCACCCATGTTCTGACTCCCAAGTTAAATTAATTGGCATTCGGAGTTTGTCTGAATTCGGTAACCCGAGAAGGGCCCCTCGTCCAAACAGTGCTCTACCTCCAATAATCATCACTTGAGGCTAGCCCTAAAGCTATTTCGGAGAGAACCAGCTATCTCCAGGTTCGATTGGAATTTCTCCGCTACCCTCAGTTCATCCGCTCACTTTTCAACGTAAGTCGGTTCGGTCCTCCATTCAGTGTTACCTGAACTTCAACCTGACCAAGGGTAGATCACCTGGTTTCGGGTCTACGACCAAATACTAAACGCCCTATTCAGACTCGCTTTCGCTACGGCTCCACATTTACTGCTTAACCTTGCATCAAATCGTAACTCGCCGGTTCATTCTACAAAAGGCACGCCATCACCCATTAACGGGCTCTGACTACTTGTAAGCACACGGTTTCAGGTTCTATTTCACTCCCCTTCCGGGGTGCTTTTCACCTTTCCCTCACGGTACTGGTTCACTATCGGTCACTAGAGAGTATTTAGCCTTAGGAGATGGTCCTCCCAGATTCCGACGGAATTTCACGTGCTCCGTCGTACTCAGGATCCACTCAAGAGAGACAACATTTTCGACTACAGGATTATTACCTTCTTTGATTCATCTTTCCAGATGATTCGTCTAATATCGTCCTTTGTAACTCCGTATAGAGTGTCCTACAACCCCAACAAGCAAGCTTGTTGGTTTGGGCTCTTCCCGTTTCGCTCGCCGCTACTAAGGGAATCGAATTTTCTTTCTCTTCCTCCGGGTACTAAGATGTTTCAGTTCTCCGGGTGTGCCTTCTGATATGCTATGTATTCACATATCGATAACATGACATAACTCATGCTGGGTTTCCCCATTCGGAAATCTCTGGATCAAAGCTTACTTACAGCTCCCCAAAGCATATCGTCGTTAGTAACGTCCTTCATCGGCTTCTAGTGCCAAGGCATCCACCGTGCGCCCTTAATAACTTAATCTATGTTTCCA
>NZ_PPQS01000020.1:8363-50421 GCF_002902405.1 Staphylococcus schweitzeri | reverse complement strand
ACGTTTTTGGAATTAACGTTGACATATTGTCATTCAGTTTTCAATGTTCATTAATGTTCAATCTCTTTCATTTTACTTCGTTTATTTTTAGAAGTCAATAACTTTTTGAACGATTACTTTATTTATTCTATATCGTTTTTATAGCAGTTTCAATAGTAAGTTTTACACTTTTGAAACACTTCCTTAAAAACCACTTGCCGTTTTTGACGACTTTTTAATATTACCAACTTTAGATTTTAAAGTCAATAACTTTTTTTAAAATTTTCGTGTTTGTAATTCATGTTCTATTTCAAAACGTGATTGCTTAACACAAGAATTTATTTTACCAGCATTCTATAACAATTCAATATAAAAACGTACAAAATAAAAGTAATTTTGTACGTTTAGCTTATTTTATACCTATTTATTTATCGATGCTATAACTTTTTGTGCAATAGAACTATATATTTTACCTAATCGGTCATCAGGTTGATAAATAGAAGGTGAGAAATCTTTTGGATTCCAAGACGGTTGTTCTAATGGTAATTCACCAAGTAACTGTGTATTCAACTCATCCGCTAACTTAGTTCCACCGCCTTTTCCGAATACATATTCTTTATTCCCTGTTTCTTTACTCTCAAAATAACTCATGTTTTCTATAACACCTAAAATAGAGTGCTCTGTATGTTTCGCCATTGCACCAGCTCGAGCAGCAACAAATGCTGCTGTTGGATGAGGCGTTGTAACTATAATTTCTTTGCTTGAAGGTAACATCGTGTGTACATCAAGTGCTACATCTCCAGTTCCAGGTGGAAGATCTAGTATTAGATATTCAATGTCTCCCCATTTAACTTCTGTAAAGAAATTCGTTAACATTTTACCTAACATTGGTCCTCGCCATATTACTGGTGCATTTTCTTCAACAAAAAACGCCATCGAAATAACTTTAACGCCATGACGTTCAACAGGGATTACTTCTTTGCCTTTAATTCCAGGCTTTTCATCGATTCCCATCATATCTGGAACACTGAATCCGTATATATCAGCATCAACTAATCCTACTTTTTTTCCTTCACGAGCTAATGCAACTGCTAAATTCACTGCAACAGTAGATTTACCAACGCCACCTTTACCAGATGCTATTGCAATAAACTCAACTGGATTGTTTTGTGATAAAAGTCCTTCTATAGTTTTCGGCTTATTTTCTTCTTTAGGTTTAAATTGATTTACTTTATCATCAGGTAATGTTTCAAAACGAATGCCCACAGTTCTCGCACCATTTTCTTTTAAAACATTAACAACAGCCATTTGTAAATCTAATTGTGGTGCACCACCCAATTGTGCCATTGCTAGCTTAACACTTACATGCTCTTTTTCTTCTTTAATAGAAACTTCTACAATACCTTCTGTCTCTTTTAAAGGTACATCTATAATAGGATCTTTAATTTCTCCTACTAAATCTTTTACTTGATCTACCGTTAACAAAGTAAATCCCCCTTAACCTTTTTAAAATATCTACATAATTACAAATATCAATTTTTACGTAGTCTACCAATAAAAGTATAAAACTTTTTATTAAATAAAAAAAGAAGTTAGCCTATTATTTTCAATAGACCAACTGTTGCAATTATTTTAAAACTTTCTTCTATTAGATTCTAGTGTTTCTGATTCTTTAATAAATAGTGAAACCGCAAATGCAATGATAACTAAAACTGATACAAACGCAAATGAAATATCTACACCAATCGCTATTGATTGTTGCTTTATTTCAATCGGAGATAAATGTGAAGATGATGTAGCTGAAAATATTTTTGTACCAAAACTCATCAATGTAACCATTAATGCTGTTCCTAATGATCCTGCCATCACACGACCAAAATTCATAATTGCCGTACCATGAGAGATTTCCTCATTTTTCAAAGAATTTATACCAGTCGTGTTAATTGGCATCATTAATAAAGAAACTGAAAACATTCTAATGGCATAAACTATAATTAAATACGTATATGAGGTGTTTGTGTGTAAAAAACATAACATTATCGTTGTAATTGTCAATATTGTAAACCCAGTATAAATTAATGGTCTAGGTCCGTATTTATCATAAAATTTCCCCGTAAATACCGACATAATACCATTTATTATCGCACCAGGCATAATTACGAGGCCTGATAGCAAAGCAGATAAAGCTAAACTATTTTGTACATAAAGTGGTATTAGTAATGCTGGACCTACCATTGACATCATAATAATCATTGAACTTATTGTGCATAATGCAAATATTCGATTTTTAAAGACCCTTAAATTTAAAAGCGCATTACTAATATTAAATTGTCTTCGAATAAATAGATAAATGATAAATGAACTAATTATCATTGTACTAATAACAATGGGACTATTAAATCCTAAATCACCTGCGCTACTGAATGCATATAACATTAATCCGAATCCGATAGTTGAATACATCACTGATCGTTTATCTAATTTCGTAACTTTTACTTCATTATAACTTGAAATTGAAACTAAACCGAATATAAATGCTACTAAAGCTATACCTACTATTATAATGAATGGCACACGCCAGCTTGCTTGATCAATAATTAAACCAGTAACTGTTGGACCGATTGCTGGTGCAAATTGAATTACTAAACCTGCTAACCCCATGGCAAATCCTCTATGCTCTTTACTAAACAAAGTAAATAATGTAAATTGCATTAACGGCATGAGTACACCAGCGCCCATAGCTTGTATCACTCGCGCTAACATCAAAACGCCAAAGTTCGGCGCTATAGCTGCTACAATAGAACCTATTAAAAATGTTCCCATTGCCGCTAGATATAATGGTTTAGTTTTGATTCTATCCATTAAATATGCAGTTAAAGGAATCATGACACCATTTACAAGCATAAAACCCGTCACTAACCATTGAGATGTACTTTCATTAATATTTAATTCTCTCATAATACTTGGTAGTGCTGTATTTAATAAGGTTTGATTTAATATTGCAACAAAGGCACTTATTAACATGACAGCTACTATAAAATTTCGTCTACGCGTTGATAATTGAACATTGGACATTGTATTTCCTCCTTTCAACTAAATTTTATTTAATGTTTCATCATTAATCTTTGACTTTGAAACATCAAAATAACCAACAAATTTTAACCTATCAATATAGATCTAACATTTTAAATACCACTAATTAGTTACTCAAACACGTCGTGTCAAATAACTCAATTTAATAAAAAAGAATTTGGAACACCTAAATATGCCCCAAACTCCAAATGTTTATTTTCTATTATTGAGATTTTTACTTTCAGGATAAAATTGAAGTTTACATACATAAAGAAAACCGATGATCACCATAATGACCCAAAAATCAATATTAATATACACATAATGTAAATGAATAATGAAGTAAAATAATGTTGTAGCAACCGCATAAGATATTAAATGGAATGTCGTTCCTCTAAAATACGCATTTTCAGGAAGCATCTTTCTAAAATAATCCATTAAATGTTCGACTGCAAAAATGATAAAGTAACCAAATATGATATAACTACCGTAATACAATAAATTATCATACATATTTCTATTATACGTGAAATCACCTAATCTAAAGTATATAAGTAGCCTACTTAGACCATAAAGTCCAAAGCCTAGAAATGTTAAAAATATTGCACCGGACAATACAAACACAAAGAGAACAATCATTGTAGTTAATAAATTATAAAATTTATGTTTGAAAAAATTCACAACCATTGCCCTCCTTAATATCGTGTATTGAAAAGTTAATCACATATATTGCAATCTATTTAACTATAGTCAAGTAAATTTATTATTTCTTACTTTAATTACACTACATCAATTTTATATATAATTCTATTCTTTTGTTTGAGGTGGATATTCTTTAAAGATTTTAATCCAGACAAAAATAAGACCAATACATATTATAGAAACAACGCCTAAAATATTATGAAGATTGGAGCCAAACACCCCAGATTGTAACGCGTAAAGATATCCCATAATCGTTGATCCTATTGATGCACCTAGATTTTTAGTCAATCCGTAAAATGACATCATTTTTTTCATTTGTATCGGACTTGTTTCTTCTTGTACGATTACACTATCTTTCGTATATATATATCCAAAACTTAGTCCTGCTAATATCAATACTGCTGCAATTAGCAGTGGCAATTTAATGCCGAATGCAATGATAATACTACTTAATAATAACAACGTAAATGAAAGTAAATAAATTGTTTTTCTTGATAATTTAGCTTCTAAATGATGTAAATTAAAATTTAATGTTATCCATGCTACCGATAAAGGAAAAATAACTAATCCGCTTTGCAAAGGTGATAATCCTAATTGCTCTTGGAGATATACTGGAATGTATAAATTGAATCCCATTAAACAAATCGCCGTTAAAAGATCTGTTATAAATACTAAAGTTATTGATCGATTAAATTCCATTACTGGTAAAAACGGTGAAGATACATTTTTTTCAACCTTAAATAATCGAATTGCTACAACAATTGCTAGAATAAAACTTATTAGATTAAAGAAAATTAATTGTTGGTTTAATAAAGCAAACATAATCAGACTAATAAAAACATAAAACAGCGAAAGTCCTTTAGTATCGAATTTTGATTTAGAAACCGTTTCTTCTTCTGGGAAATGAAAAGTCCAAATAACTAATATGATAGCAATAATAGCGATTGGTATATTTATATAGAATAACCAATGCCATGAAGCAAATTCTAAAATGCCTCCGCCTAATAATGGACCAATAATACTTGAAATTCCCCAGACACTGCCAACAATGCCCATTATTTTATATCGTAACGGAATTTCAAATGCTAATTTCGGCACAATTTGAGACAATGACATCAATACACCAGAACCAAACCCCTGTATAACTCTAGAGATTATTAGCATAGTAAAATTAGTACTTAAACCTGACATTAAACTACCTATACTAAATAAAAGCAATCCAGCAATTGCAACATAAATAATTTTAAACCTTGAAAGTAATTCTCCTACTATCGGGTTAGCAATAACTAACGCGATAAAATATGCTGTAAATATTAATGATATTAAATTTCCTGCATTTAAATCTTTTTTTATTGTAGGTAAAGCAAGTGAAATGATAGATGATTCTATAGCTGCCATAAACATGATTAAAATTAAAGCTACTACTGTTACAATTGATTTCAAACGCATAATTTACCCCCTTCTTTTTTGTAAAATTAAAGAATTTAATTTTTACATACCCGAATTATGTATATTTTTTTCAACTTTCAAATCATAACGATACTCTTAAAATAAAACAATACTCTATTAGAATGATTTGAGGAATAAAAAAAGCGGAGTTCCCTCCACCTTTCACTAAAAAACGAATTTACATAAAATATAAAATTGCAATTAAATGCAATAATGATGCTAGGACAATAAAAATATGCCAAATCATATGGAAATAAGGTCTGTTCTTTTGAGCATAAAACCATGCTCCAATTGTATAAGATACCCCACCTAAGAATATGAATAAAATAAATATCCATGAGGTACGAATAAATATGATAGGTAGCAATATAATACCAACCCACCCCATCACTAAGTATACGATTAAACTTAGTTTATGATTGACATTAACTGCAATAGATTTATATAAAATGCCCCACAGCGTTGTTCCCCATAACAAAATAAAAACTGTCCAACCAATCCATCCACCTACTACTGTTAATAAAATCGGAGTATAAGTTCCTGATATAGCAACATAAATCATGCTGTGGTCAATAATTCTTAATATATATTTATGTGGTGTTTCATTCTGCATAGAATGATAAATTGTAGATGACATAAACATCATAAAAATTGAAATAACATAAATGGACATACTTACCGAACCTAAAGTACCGTTCATAATGTAACTATGAACTGCTGCATACGGTAAAACTAGTAATGTTAATAAAGCAGCTACACCATGAGATGCTGCATTACCAATTTCTTCTCCAAATGATAATGGAATGATATCCTTAAATGTTTCTACAATTGTGTCATTAGCCTTTTTTCTTGATTTGGACATCATAGTCACCGCCTACCATTAAATTAATCTCATTCTACGTAAGTCTTCTGTTGCAGTTGCAACACTGTCTTTACCTTCTTTATTTTTAAGAGGTGAAAACTCTTCTTCTCTAGGTACTTGTAGTGTTACAAAACTTGTTCCATATGTGAATATATCGAAATAGAACAATTCAAATTTTAAAGTCGGCTGTTCAATAATTCCAAAGTTTTCATCTAATTGTTTTAAATTTTTTACAGCCAAATGATAAGGTAATTCACGATTTACCGCATTTAAAATAAAACCAAGTTTGAATGCGTGAATACCAATGTTAGCATTATTAAATTGATTGGCAACTTCTGGATCTAATTCCGAATACTCCAAAACTGTATCTTTACAATCTACATTAACTAAACGTCCAACACTTTCACCTGGATTTGGTTGAATTGTTTTTGACGTAATATCATAATCATGTTCAACAGTAAATCCTGCAAATAAAGGATCTAATACTTTTACTAAAACATTGTCGATATTATTCAGGAAAATATACTTAACGCCATTATTAGACATCTCTTCTAAGTATCCTGCCTTGTCTAAAGATTTAAATACACCACCATTACCATTTGGTGTTTCCATAACACGACCTTGCTGATTTAAAATTAATTTACCTTCTTCGCTAAGTGCTACAATATTGTCTTGTTTAAAGAAATGAATCGATTCTTTATCATAGCCAAAGTAATCATGCACTTCAAAATATTCTAATGTTTCTTCATGGTTAATATCACTTGTCATAATATACCATTGAATCGTATGACCAGTTTGTTGTTGCAACTGCTTTAATTGCTTTGCTTGTAATTCAAATAAACTAACACCTTCAATTTCAAATGACCCTTTTGGTCCTTTATAACCAAGTCGTGTACCTTGTCCGCCAGCCATTAAAAGAACTGCAAACTTCCCTTCTTTAATAGCTTGTAACCCTTTTTCTTCTAATTGTTTAATGTCTTCATCTTTAAATTTTGATTTCACATCGTATTTCACTTCAGAAACTGAAGATATATCATCAATTATTTTCTTATTGATATATAAATCATTATATAATTTAGCAATAAAATCTAAGTCTAAAGAATCAACTTTCTCTTCTAACGCTTCTTTTTCATTATTGCTCATTAATTTTTCATACTCACATAAATGATCTTGCTTATACTTAGCTAATTGATTTTTATCTAGCATTTTATGCCTCCTGCTGAGTTTGTATCATTTTTCATTTAAAAAACTTATTATTCCAATTGCTTATTATATCATTGATGAAAGGTTGAAATAAAACATAAACTGTCCCAACCATTAATGCAGTCGCTAAAGATAAGTCTACAAATCCACCTGTTTTAAATTGTATTGGAGACCTAACATTAAACGGTAACGGATAAAATAACTTAACGCCCTTAGGTGTCATCATATCAAGTATAACATGTGACAATAAACCAATTATAATAGCTACCATATAATAACTAGGCGTTTGTATGATGTGTAACAAAAACGTTATAATTGCTATAAATAATATTGAATGTGTAAAGGTTCGATGACCAAAAATTAATCTTATAAAAAAACTAACCAACTTAAATCGTCGTCCAATTTTACTTTGAGTGTGACATATATCCGGTAACAAACTTGCTATAGTGGCTAAAATTATAATTGTTACCGAAGAAAAAATATCTGTTTGAAAGTATTGCGTTGTAATTGCCCCAACGAGCATACCGCATGATGCATGTGTTTTACCTGTCATAATCGTTCTCCTTAAGTATACGTATTTTACCACATTTCCACCAAAAACACGAACGTATTTTCGTGTCAAACGTCATTAGTATGACACAATTTAAAAAAGTATCACATAAAGTCTTGAAAACGATTACAAAATCGTTTATGATATATTTACAAAATATTTAAAGGATGTGTTTGAATAATGGCAATGACAGTAAAGAAAGATAATAATGAAGTGCGTATTCAATGGAGAGTTGCTGATATCAAAATTCCTACAAGTGCAATTAAAAATATTACACAAGACCAAGATATTCACGCAGTTCCTAAACTAGATAGCAAAGATGTATCTAGAATCGGCTCAACATTTGGTAAAACAAATCGCGTTATTATCGATACTGAGGACCACGAATACATTATTTACACTCAAAACGATCAAAAAGTTTACAATGAATTAACTAAATAAATTGTATAAAAAAATCATTCATGATTGAGGGCTTCATGAATGATTTTTTTGATTCATTTAAAACAAGCAGAGACATACACAACATCATTAGCATATACGAAAGGACAACTGTCCCCCTAAATTTTAACAGTTGTCCTTTTCCATATATCTATAACAAAAGGTGTGCCATCAAAGAAATAATCGGCAATGTGATAATGGTTCTAATTAAGAAAATCATAAACAATTTGCCTATGCTTACAGGAATCTTGGAACCTAGTATGACGCCGCCTACTTCAGACAAGTAGATTAATTGTGAAATACTCAGTGCACCAATAACAAAGCGAGTTATATCATTTTGTACACCTTCAATTAATATAGAAGGTAAAAACATGTCAGCAAAACCAATAATAATCGTTTGAGAAGCTTGTGCCGCTTCCGGTATTTGCATTAATTCTAAAAATGGCACAAATGGTTTACCTAAAATAACGAACAATGGTGTATAATTCGCAATAATTGTAGCGATTGTACCAATACTCATAACGACTGGTAAAATAACAAACCACATATCTATAACTGTTTTCAATCCAGACTTAAAGAAGTCAATAAATCCTGGCGCTTTAATACCTACTTCTGTTGCCGTATCAAATCCATGTCTTAATGCACTCTTACCTTCTGGCAATGCTTCTGTACGCGCACTTTCGGGTACTTCTTTAGCATATTCATCAGGAATTTTGTTCAATGGCCAAATTCTCGGCATAATGACAGCTGCAACAAGACAAGATACGATAACAGATAAATAGAAAGCAAAAAATTGATTTTGCATATGCACTGTTTCAGCAACAACGATAGCAAATGTTATAGAAACAACACTAAATGTTGTTGAAATCACTGTTGCTTCACGGCGAGAATAGTAACCCTCGCCATACTGTCTACTTGTAATTAATACACCTACTGTTCCATCTCCAATAAACGATGCTAAATTATCGACTGTCGAACGTCCAGGCAACGTAAACAAAGGTCTCATAACTGGTCTAAAAATTGGTCCTAACATCTCTAGCAATCCATATTCCATTAATAAAGGTAAAAATAATGCCGCAAACAAGAATACAGCTACTAATGTTGGCAATAAGCTAGAAAAAAGTAACCCTCCCGTTTCATCAGAATATATTACTTTTGATCCAATTCGTAAAAACGTCATCCATGCAAATATAACCGCTAGTATACGTAAAATTAACCAACCAATCCTTACGTTAAAAGCATTATGCATTAATCCATCAGGTTTCAACTTATCTTTTAAAATAGTAGAACAAATCAACGTTAGAATACCTGATAAAGTAATTATCGTCACAATTAATATTGGCATAACATCACCTAATGCATCTTTAAGTACCCCGGCTAAAAATGCAACTGGTAACGTAGTTTGCTTTTGACCATCTTGTTCAACTGTTATAGGTATTAGAAATAACAAGATACCTATTAAAGACATTGTGATAAATTTAAGTCTCCCAATGACTATCTCTTTCCTTGAAAAGCTATCCATAAAATCAATCCGTTTCTCTATATATTCGTTTTAAGTATATACAATATTCTATTCATTAAACAATCATATTTCATATCAATTCAATGCCGAAAATGTTTATGTATGCAAAATAATGAATAATTACAGTAATTAAATATACGCTATTATTGCTGTTTTTTCAAGGTGAATTCTAAAAAAGGTTAAGTACAATTTTAACAATCGTACTCAACCGTGTAATCAATTTAATAAAACTTATTATTTTATTCTACGTAATAATATCAAGAAATATGGTGCACCTATAATTGCAATGATGACACCTACAGGTATATCAAGTGGTGGATGAATTCCACGCGCCAAACCGTCACCAAATGTTAATAATATTGATCCTATTAATCCTGACATAATGATGACATGTAGCGTTTTATTACCTATTAGTTGTCTCGCAATGTGTGGTGCGATTAAACCTAAAAAGCTAATACCACCTACTACAGATATTGCAGATCCCGCTAATACTACTGCTAAAATTAATAACAACATTTTGATTGTCTTAACTTTTAAACCTAGCGCCGTAGCAACAGCATCGCCTAAGTTTAATACATCTAACTGATAACTTAATAAAATGATAATTGGAATTGTAATTAAAAACCAAGGTAATATCGTATAAATATTAGACATATCATGTCCATATAAACTACCTGTTAGCCAAACTAGTGCTTTATTCGCTTCTAATGGATTTCTAATTAACAAAAATTGAACGATTGCCGTACATATGGCACCAATAGCCAAACCAATTAAAGCCAACTTTGAACCTTTAACGTCATACTTAGAAATTAAAAATGATAAAAATAAACTTACAGCAAATGCCCCCAAAAATGAGCCGATAGGTAATACGAATAATGGGGCTGTTGGAAAAATCATAATAATAATAACAGCTGCCAAGCTTGCACCTTTAGAAATACCAATGACGTCTGGAGAAGCTAATGGATTTCTAATTACAGCCTGGATAATAGCCCCTGATATTGCAAGACTACTACCTATAATAATTCCAAGTAATGTTCGTGGAATCCGGTACTCATTTAAAATAAAATCATCTTGCGTAAATATTCCTTTTATTGCATCAATTGGATGAATCATTACTGACCCTACGCATAAACTGATGAAAATACTAATAATTAAAAGGATTACAATTAAACTATAACGACGAATCATTTTTGCTGTCATCATATTCTTTTCACCCCTCTAATTGTTATAAATAAGAAGTAAAGTGCACCTACGAATGATGTAACAATACCTACTGGTGATTCATATGGATACGTAATTAAACGACTTAAAACGTCAGATAGAAGTAATAAATTCGCACCTATAATAAATGTTAATGGAATCATTACTAGATAATTTTTACTTACGTATCGCTTTACAATATGTGGCACGATTAAACCAACAAATCCTATCGGTCCAGCTACTGATACAGACATACCCGTAAGTATGATTACTAATAGCCCTATTATAATTCGAACTTTATTGATATTTTGTCCTAATCCTTTAGCAATATCATCACCGAGTTCCATAATTGTTAATTGTCTTCCAATAAAAATTGTTACAATTAAAGCTCCAATAATCCATGGTAATATTGTTAAAATTTCATCCCATTTCATACTTGATAGTGAACCGACAAGCCAAAACATTACCTGCTCATTTGAGTTTTCATTCAAAATAATGATTCCCTCAGTCATACTGCTAAAAAACAAATGGATTGCCATACCAGCCAAAGCTAATTTAATTGGCGTCATTCCTTTTGTAGCACCTGAAAGCGTGTAGACAGTTAAACCACCTACAAAGGCACCAATTACCCCTAAATATAATGCATAATATTCTAGCGAAGGAATAATAATAGTTACTAAAACAATGACGAATGATGCACCAGAACTAACACCAAATATTTTTGGAGACGCAAGTGGATTACGTGTCATTGCTTGCATTAGTAATCCTGATACTGCTAAAGCACCACCAATAAATAGCCCTGCTATCATACGTGGCAAGCGTACATTATGTAATAAAAATGACGCTTTTGTATCGGTATGACCAGAAAGATAGTGTACGATATCGCTAAAGTTAATTTTTGATGAACCAATCGCCATATTTAAATAAACACAAATAAAAAGAAAGCACACACTCACAATATATGTGAGTGTTGTGCGTCTTTTTCTTTTATAATCTATAGCGGATTGGCTACTAATTTGTTTAATAGCCATTTACTTCCACCTTACTTTTGTTCTTTTTTTGATAATTCAACAAGCTCTTTAGCCATTTCTTCTGAAGAAATTAAACCACGAGATCTTGCCCAAACATCACGGTCGACAATATCAATACGATTATTTTTAACCGCATTTAATTTTTTCCAAGTTGCATCTTCTTGTAACTTTTTGAATTCAGGTGAATCTTTTTTAGCATGATCCGTCATGATAATCATACGTTCTGGATTGACGTCAGCTAAATGCTCAGTGTCTAATTGTAAGTAAGGTCCTTTCAAGTATTTACTTAAACCTTTTGTTACATCGTCACTTAACGCATTTTTAAATCCTAATTCTGTTAAAAATTGACCAACATATGAATAATTTGGATGTGCTAATAATCCAGCTTTAGCAACTACTGCTGGAAGCACTTTTTGATTTCTATCAAATTTAATTTCTTCTTTATACTTATTGATTAATTTATCATGTTCAGCAAGACGTTTTTCGCCTTCTTTTTCTTTATCTAATGCTTTAGCGATTGTCTTGAATGCATCGATATTTTGTTTGTAGTCACCATCAAAACTCTTTAATGATAATGTAGGTGCAATTTTATTTAATTCTTTATTGATACCTTTATGTCTACTACTATCAGCGATGATTAGATCTGGTTTTAATTTACTAATTTCCTCTAAGTTTGGCTGTTTACGTGTACCTACAGATGTGTAATCTCCAATTTTTTCTCTAACTGGTTTGATAATACGATTTTTCTTGCCATCATCAGCAATTCCAACCGGTTTAACATCTAATGCTGCTAATGCGTCTGCAAATGAGTATTCTAAAACAACGATACGTTTTGCGTCTTTAGGCACTTTTACTGTACCATTTTCATCTTTTACCGAAATTGTATCTTTAGTCGATGCTTCTTTTTTACTAGAGTTATCAGTATTTCCACAAGCTGCAACTAAAAATAAGGCAACTATTAATCCCAATATACTAAAAGTTTTTAGACCTCTCATCGTTCCACTCCTTAATATGTATAAACTTCATTTATTATTTTATTGATAACAATTATCATTGTCAAGTAGCCTTCTATATTTTTGTATATCTAAAGTGTCATACTAAACTTATTTATAACCTGCTGATATTTTTAAATTGTCAGTTTTACAGTTACATGTTCATAAATACTTTGATAAATTACGCAGACCATCAATATCTTCTACAAACAATCTATGAATTCTTTTTTACTCAATCCTCTGTGTATAAACTAAATACTTAATCCACCCTTCATTCAGGTAATCAATCATTAATTTTACAATTGAGCCAATTTTCATCTTTGAAAATATAACTATGACACGCTCTTAATAGAAATTCACACTTCATACAGCAATAAATAGCTATTTGTTTACATACAAAAATAGTCCAAGTTGAAAATGTCGATGTTGGCACGACTCATTGTGCCTTTCATTTTTACAACTTAGACTTATTTTATAGCGTTAATATTGATTTACCATTGTTGGTGATTTGACATCGAAGTTTTGAAGTAGCGTGTCAATCTTTGAATCTTCAACATAAATTTTATGTAAATTTTTCATATACATCGAATGTGATAATGCCTCGTAATTTAAAGAAAAGTTAATATAATCGCCTACTTGATAATGTCCTTGACCATTCAAATCAAGCATTAAATGATCACTCGAAGCACCTAAAATGTTAATATATTGATCCAATGGATAAATATTATCGACTTTGGTATCTAAATATCCTATATCAACAATTGCTTGTAAGAATGATTCATGCGTTGTGGCATTAATACGTGGCTTAATTTCTAGTATTTCCGCTTCTATCGTAATGGCATCTTGATATAACATCGCAATCGTTTGATTTGTCGTTGTATCAACACCTCTAAACAGTGTTTCGCCAATTCTCAATTCATTTATCTTACCTAGATCATTATATAAAAGTTGTGGCAACATACTCGAATTGCCCCCTGAAATAATTTTCAAACGGTATCCTATTTCTCTTTCAACAGCTGTAACAAATCTATTAATCATAAAGATATCGTCATCTGTTGGTGCATCTGATTTAAAGCACATAAAGTTAAATGCTAAGCCAATGAAATGAATATTTTTCAAATGAATGATTTTTTTAATATATTCTAAAACGTCGTAAGTAAGTACACCTTCTCTACTATCTTTCCAATCCACCATTAGTAAAATTTTATGTTTTTTTCCTAAAGATTCCGCTACTTCGTTTATTTTATATATTGTGGATAATTCAGTCTGAATACTCATATCCACCTTTTCAATCATCATTGGTATATCCTGTTGTGAAGGTGTACGTATTAAGGTATACGACAAATCATCATCATCAATTTGAACGATATTATCTAATCTAGATTCTGCAACATGCGTAATACCTAAATCTTTTAAACTATTTACAATCATACGATCTCCAGCTATACATTTAATCACTGGAGTAAATTGCATATTTTTATTTTGAAAAATTGTCTGGAGTACTTTGGCGTTGTATTTAATTTTCGATATATTTATGCTCACATGTGCCATACAGTACTACACCTCTTTTTTTATCGGATTATCTAATTCTATATTTAAATACTGTCTAACTTTATTTTCCATTCTCATATTAAGCAAAGCTTTAACTGTTATTTTTGGCCCAAATAATATTTCTCTTAATACTTTAGCATGTGGTCTCGCAGGATCAATCGCATGAGCAACTTTCTCTTGTACTATTTTAAACAATGACGCTTCATCGACACATTCATACTGATTAAAATGATGAATTAATTCTGCCATTTGATTTTGAATAACAGCATGTTGAAATTTTGCAATCACCGTATCTATTGAATCAGCTATTAAGCTATCATTCGTAATTTTAATATCTGATACACGATGTTGTAATGTAGTTATATCTATTCTCGAGCCACCTAAATCTCTAACTAAAAATCGAATATCAAAATGCGGTCCTAAATTTACGAGTGTATTTTGCATATGCGCTTCTATTGCAATACCATACTCTTGAATAAAGGCAATTAATGGCGTAATTAATGCTTCCGCGTATCGATCAATAAACGTTGTAATGCTTTCTTTGTTAATGCTTTGGTTCAGCCACTCTAAGTAACTATCTACAATTACCTTTTGATCGATAGGATTTTTGTTCACTAGGCATGCACTTACAATCGTTGCTCCATGCCCATCAATTTCAGGCTTTTGTCTAATAATACATGCAAGTTGACGCGCAATATCTTTATCAATATTTGCATATTCACCGAATGGTTCCATTGCAACTTTTAATTCTGGATACTGATTTAACAAGCCTTGTAAAGCATAACTCAATTTAGGGCCATCTACAGTAGTTACAGTTGAAACCGTTCTAACAGCACTCGTTGCCTGAACGTTTACCGGTAATTTAACATGATATGGTTTATCGATGAGTGACATAGTTCTAAATGATAAGGTTGCTTTTGAAGCTACTGTAAACGGTGTTGGTATTAATATTTTATTAGCAATCCACTGCTCAAAATACTGACCTATTGTGTGGTCATATTGCCAAGGATGTACCAATATTGCACGATAATCTTCACTTTTTAAACCTAAACTTTTTAAAAACACACGAATTTGATTATGATATTCTGGAATGACTTCATCAATGATAAATTGATCATCACCATTCATTGATGTACAAACCACATAGTCTTTCTCAATCATCATAATTTTTAATGGGATTTCTTTTTCAAATTCAGGTGCATACGCACGTACATCTTCCATCGTTAATGGTAGTTTCGTTTTCGTTAAAGGATGTGTTGGATGACCCTCTGGAACCAAACTTTCAGAATAGGTCAAATCATCTGTCATACCGCTATCTTTAATATGTTGTAACCATGCAAAAAAGTTAATATTTTCTGGTAATCTTGAAAATTTGAAACTTTGGCTAATCAATGTCTGCCTATGAGACATTTGTTTATATGTTTCAACTAAACTATCTCGACTGTGTATTAACTCATTTCGCAATTGCTCCGTAATAGGGATTTCAAAATCATTATTTAATACATCTAACAATCCTTCTAACGTAATTATCAATGATTTTTCACCTTTATTTAAATATGTGATATCCCCTTTAAATTCATAGCGTTCTAAAGCACTTTTTCTTTCAACTTCAATAGTTAGCATATGCATATGATACTGTATTTCAATCAATGATTCTTTATCTTTATACCTAACAAATGTTTGTTCGGGATAAATACGTTCTTTAATGATTGCATTAATTACGCGATATTGGATATTTCTATCCGCTTTTGTCCATTCAAGATATACCATGCTTACTTTCCTCCAACTTTAACTTCAACTTTCTATTTATTATATAGAATACCAGTGTAATGCATATAGTACTTATTCCCATTATTGTAAAAGTTCTAACAATGCCAAATATATCTGCACATATACTCATTAAAAGACTTCCTAACGGTATCATACCCCGATCCATCATAATAATACTTAGTACTTTACCACGCTCATAGTCTTTGACATTATTTTGAAAATAAACACGATTTGTCGTACGTGCCCATTGACTAAATAGTCCTATCAGTGTAATGCATACGAACATGATAACGATATTATGAAATACAACGCCTAATAAAGCGAAGCCAAATAAAAGCGAACTCAAATAATACATGTTCACCATTTCAATATATTTCAGCACTTTTGGTAAAATAAGTGTCGCAACAATACCACCAATTGCACACATTGTCATCGCAATACCAAATATTTCAGATTTCCCTGGAAATACTTTATTGGTTAAAACTGGCAATAGTGTTGTATATGAAAAACCAGTCGCCATAATTAATAGCGATGTAATAAATATTTGACGTCCTTCCATATGTATTTTGAAATAGTCTATTATAACTTTCAAAGCCATACAACGTGACGTTTCCTCTGGAATTTTTGTCACTTTAAAATGTAATGGTAAACATAATAAAACCGCAATCAAATAACAAATTGATTGTGCTAAAAATGTCGTGGGCGCATGATAAACTGCTAATATCACACCTGCAATAGCAGGACCTATAGAACGACAAATATTTATGATGAACGAATGAAATGATACTGCTTGTGTCGTAGACATTTTTTCAGACAAATCTGGTAAAATCGCTTGCCTTAGTGGTGTCTCTATCGCACTTAAAATTCCCCTTAATGTCGCGTATATGATGATGACGATAATTGGAACTGCAGTAAAAGTGTAAGTAAGTGCACATAAAATCGCAGTCACCATAAACGAGGATGTTATCGTAATTCTTAATAACCTGCCTTTATCATATTTATCGGCTATCGTCCCTGCCCAGACACTTAATAACAAAATTGGTACAAGTCTGCAAAAATTGACAATCCCTAGATAAACTGCGTTATGATAAGTGGTAAGCACAAACCAATTTAGCCCTATTTGTCCAATCCAATTACCTAAAAATAGTAGAAATGAACTGCTAAAAAAATATTTTGTCATAAAACTTCCACCCGTATTATGTTGATAATAAGAATCATTATCATTAATATGGATTATACAAATCAATCTTGCTTTTGTAAAATATTTCATAGAGGTGAATTATGAATTTGAAGTTAACTTTTAAAGAACAAATTTTAAAATTAAATAAAGAAGAACAAGAAACATATTTATTTTTACAAAAACACGATCGTGATTGGGCGAGTATTTTCAAAGAGATGATTTTACAAGGTCGAGACAAAGTCACACAGCGATTAGTCACTTCTATGCATCGAGAAAATTTAGTTGAAGTTAAATCTCGTAGTGAGATTTTATCTAGTACTGTTTTGAATACATTAGACATACCCACATCTAAAGTGCTAGAAATTGAATTTCCACAATCTAATCGAACTTTATATGCACCTATTACTGGCGAACATGCCTTTGATCGAATTGATGTTGAAGGTCCTTTTTACATTAAATATAATCACAAGCATACGATTGCACGTGTACAACATCCAAATGAAATTCTTGACTGCATTTTAGTTGAAGCGCCTCATTTAGAAAATGAAGCCAGCGAACAATTTCATCAAGATTTAATAAACAGTGCCAATAATATGACATTTGCGATGAGCTATCAAGCATTAACAATGCAACATGATAATGCACCTTTATTTAATATTGTCGAAAGTTTTAATGATTGTTATTTACGGTCAGAACAAGCTGTTATCGAAGGGCATCCGTTACATCCAGGTGCAAAGTTACGTAAAGGTTTAAATGCATTACAAACATACCAATATTCATCAGAATTCGGGCAACCAATTGAATTAAAAGTCATACTGCTTCACGACAAATTAAGTAGAACAATGTCACTTAATGAAGATTATGATGCAACAATACGACGACTCTTCCCTAATTTAATTGACCAATTAGAAAATGAATTTTCGAAGAATATCAATTTTAGCGAATATCACATCATGATTGTTCATCCTTGGCAATTAAATGATGTATTACTTTCTGATTATCAAAAAGAAGTAACACAAAATGCGATCGTTGTATCAAAGCATACTTTAACTTATTATGCAGGTTTATCATTTAGAACTTTAGTACCGAAATATCCAGAAATGTTACCACATATAAAATTGTCGACGAATGTTCATATAACAGGTGAGATTCGCACATTATCCGAACAAACGACACATAATGGTCCTTTAATGACACGCATTTTAAATGATATTCTACACCGCGATACAATTTTCAAACGCTATGCATCGAATATTATTGATGAAGTTGCTGGTATTCATTTTTATAACAACCAAGATAAGTCGGAAAATCAAACTGAAAGAAGTGAACAATTAGGAACTTTATTCAGGGAAAACATATATCAAATGATTCCGCAAACAGTCACACCAATGATACCTTCAAGTTTAGTTGCAACCTATCCATTTAACAATGAAGCGCCTGTCGTAACACTGATCAAACGATATCAGTCATCAGCAGGACTATCTTCATTTGAAACATCAGCAAGATGGTGGATTGAAACATACAGTAAAGCATTACTTGGCCTGGTCATTCCGTTAGTAACAAAATATGGGATTGCTTTGGAAGCACATCTACAAAATGCGATTGCAACATTCCAAGAAGATGGCCTTTTAGAAAAGATGTATATAAGAGATTTCGAAGGTTTAAGAATTGATAAAGTACAATTGAATAAAATGGGATATGATACATCTCATTTCCATGAAAAGTCTAGAATTCTTACTGATTCTAAAACCTCTGTCTTTAATAAAGCATTTTATTCAACCGTACAAAATCATTTAGGTGAATTAATTCTAACAATATCTAAATCATCGACTGACTCAAATTTAGAAAAACATTTATGGATTATTGTTCGTGATGTGTTAGATAATATCTTTTATCAAATAGAACATTCTACACATCAATTTAATAAAGTTAGTGACGCCCGCATAAGAGAAATTAAAGCTACAATGTTTGCCTCAATGATTGATTATAAATGTGTTACAACGATGCGTCTTGAAGATGAGGCCCATCATTATACTTATATAAAAGTTAATAATCCTTTATATCGCAGAGAATAGAAAGCACTCTATGGATAAGTCGGTTAGCATTTCAACTTTGACATGATTTACTACTATCAATTAAAGTAAAACATTTACACGATACATGCTATATTGCCGTATAAATAATTAAAGCAACGCAAAAAAAGCTCGGCACTTATAAGCGCCGAGCTTTTAATTATATGACTTATTGTAAACCTTGTCTTTCTTGGTTATTGTTGTCATTATTTTTTTCGTGTTTTTGTTTCCATTCTTTTTGAGTCATTACATCATCAACTTGCATGTTAACTTCAACAACGTCTAAACCTGTAATATATTTAACTTGTTCTTTAACTAATTCAGTTACTTTGCGGAAGATTTTTGGTGCTGATTCACCATATTCTAAGATTACTTTTAGATCTACAGCAGCTTGTTTTTCGCCAACTTCTACTGATACACCTTGTGTTACGTTGTTACCACTTGAGAATGCATTAGTGAATGTATCAGTTAAGCCACCTTTCATGTCTAAGATACCTTTAACTTCGCGTGCAGCGATACCAGCAATTTTTTCAACAACTTCATCAGAAAATGTTAATTTATTTTTGAATTGAGGTTCTTGATTTTGTTCTTGTTGTTTTTGACGTTCTTCTCTTTCTTTTTCGTTAACACCAGTTTGATTATCGTATGCTTGTTTTGCTTTATTGTTATCTACAGTCATAATAAATTCTCCTTTTACTTGTTGATTTTTTATATTTTTTTAATTAAATTCTAAATTGATGAATTAACTCCATCTATTTAAAAAATTCATAAAATCTTGCTTACGGTCTTTCATATACCCAATACCTAATCCAATTAAACATAACACGATGATTAGTATTGTTTTCCAAAATCCTAGCGTTAAGAATAAAATAGCAATCAATAGAAACGCTAAGAAACCAATGATTCTCCATTTGAAAGTTTTTAATAAATTAATAACTTGTTGTGTAGAGTCTTGTCCGTTTTGGTTATGATTATTAGCCATGATATACCTCCCTTACAACACTCGTGGACCAGATGTTTTCTGATCTCTCACATTAACTTCTAACTTACGTACTGGCATTTCTGTAAAATGTTCAACATTTTTCTTAACATCTGCACGAATTGCTTCTGTCAATGACTTTACTTGAACATTATTTGGTACGAAGAAATCAGTTTTAATGTCGATATAAGATTTATTTTTTTTGTTGTATAGTTTTGCAACTACATTTGGTTGTCTTACTTGATCGTATTTTGCAACTGTATCAAATGCCGTTTTTTCAACCGCTTTTCTAGACACATAAATATGTCCATCATCAAAATCTTTGTATAATCCAGGTTTTCGATGTGTAGGTTTGAAGATACTAAATACTAGAATAAGACCTATTAATATCAATAGTGCAGCAAGTGAAATAAGCAATGGTTGGAACCATTCAAATTGAAGGAAGTAATCTTGATATTCAGTAATACGACCATCTTGTATATACATGAATAAAAGGAATCCTACAATAACTACTATTAATAAGCCAAGGATAAAGTTTTTAAGTCGTTTCACCCCTAACGACACCTCCTTAGTTAAAGTTAAATTAAAAATCATATTAAATATGTACCCATCTAATAATTTGTTAAACCTAATAAATTAATAACTTTAAATTTATTTTTAATATATAAGATGAAGCACCATTTTAGTTATCTATTCCCTAGTTTTTGTTAATAAAACCTAAATTTTAATTAATTTTCGTCAATATGTTTTGACGAGCGATATTCTAAAATATCAGGATCTCGATGTTTAATTAGAACTTTGTTGCTATTTCTAGGTTTTTCTTCACTAAGTGATTTTAAAAGCGACCATATCATCGCGATAATAACTACTGAAAATGGTAATGCTGCGATAATTAATAAATTTTGAATCGCTTGTGTACCACCTGTATAAATCATGATAATAGCAAATAACGCCATAATGATACCCCAACTTACTTTTACAAATGATTTTGGATTAATATCACCACTTGAACTCAACATACCTAAAACATAAGTTGCTGAATCTGCTGATGTAACAAAGAAAATCATAATAACAAGTAAAGTAATTAAGCTTAATATAAAACCTAGTGGATAATGTTGTAACGTTGCAAAAGTTGCCGTTTCTGTCGCAGCTTTAGCAATGTCGGCAATATGATTATCTTGTAAATAAATTGCTGACGCGCCGAATACCGCAAAGAAAATAAAACAAACTAACGCTGGAACAAAAAGCACACCTAGAATAAATTCTTTAATCGTACGTCCTTTTGACACACGTGCAATAAATATACCTACAAATGGTGCCCAAGATATCCACCATGCCCAGTAAAAGATTGTCCAATTTTGTAACCATTGGAATTTTTGACCACCTGATGGAATCCGCAAACTCATACTAAAGAAATTTGCAATATAATTACCTAAACCATTAGTAAATGTATTTAAAATGTATAATGTAGGTCCAACAATGAATAGACCAACTAATACCACAAAGGCTAATAACATGTTGATATTACTCAGCGTTTTGATGCCTTTATCGATACCTGACCATGCTGACCAAGTAAATAATATAGTTGCAATGACAATCAAGATTACTTGCATCGTGAAATTACTCGGTACATTAAATAAAAAATGTAAACCTTCGTTTATTTGCAATGCACCGAATCCTAATGTTGCAGCAACGCCTGTTACTGTAGCTATGACTGCCAAAACATCAATAGCACCACCTAAAGGACCACGCATTGCTTTTTCACCTAATAAAGGCGTCAATGTAGCGCTGACTAAGCCAGGGTACCCTTTATGAAAGCTAAAATAAGCAAACACAAGCGCGACAATACCATAGACTGCCCATGCGTGAATTCCCCAATGGAAAAATGAAAACTGCATTGCATCATTAATGGCAGATTGCGTACCAGCTTTATGCATAGGAGTTAATTTAAAGGCATGACTGATTGGTTCTGCCGTTGTCCAGAACACAAGTCCAATTCCCATACCGGCACTAAATAACATTGCAAACCAAGATGGCAATGAGAATTCTGGGTCTTCACCTTCTTCACCTAATGTAATGTTTGCGTATCTTGAAAATAAAATATACACACAGACAAATAAAATGACTAAAACGAGCAATAAATAATACCAAGAAAAATGTAGCGCAATAAATGTAGTAATGTTTTGCGTGAGTTTTTCTAACTGTTTCGGAAATATCGCACCAAAAGCAACAAATATTGTACATATCGCTAATGACACCCAAAACACAAGACTTACTGATTTATTTCTCATAAATACAAACCCTTTCTATGTAATGGTTAGCACATACCCTTAACTGCAACATTTTAATCATTTGTAATTTTATAAAGAAGCAATTAATAATACTTTGCCTTTTAAAAATCATATATAAATCACACTCAAATTATTTATCATTGAACAACTAAGTATTTTATTGTATTTAAGTAATGCCTTGCTAATGCATTAATGAATTGATACCTGCAAAATTGCCATATTTCCCTTTAGAATCACTAGTCGCTAAACACAAAAAATAAGTCGCCCTATACAGTATTTTCTGCATAAGACGACTTTACTTACTAAACTATATATTAATTACTAATTTCCCAATCATTGACTGTTTTTCCAACAATTGATGTGCTTGATATAAGTTTTCAGGTGATAAACCTTCAAAAACTTGTGTCGTTGTTGGTTGGTAATGTCCTGATTCTATATTTTTCGTAATATCTTCTAAATACTCATGTTGTTTAATCATATCAGGCGTTCGATGAATTGGACGCGCAAACATAAATTCATGTGTAAATGTTATACTTTTTGATTTTAATGCATTTAAATCTTGATTTTCATTAAAAGCTACGATAGTTGTAATATGCCCTAATGGTTTTATCAGTTCAATCATAGTATTGTAATACAAGTCTGTATTATAGGTGCAAAATATATAATCTACTAATGGAATTTCTTTTTCTTTAAATTGACGCACTAAATCCTCTTTATGATTCAATACGATATCTGCGCCCATCTTTTCACACCACTCTGTTGTTTCTTGTCGTGATGCTGTTGTAATGACAGTTAAACCATACCGTTTAGCAATTTGAGTGGCAATACTTCCTACACCCCCAGCGCCATTAATGATTAACACGGATTTGCCTACATTTTCAGAAGGATTATGTGAAATTTTAAATATATCAAAAAACGTTTCATATGCTGTAATACCAGTTAGCGGTAGACTAACCGCTTCATTAGCACTTATGTTGTGTGGCGCTTTTGCAACTATAGCTTCTGACACCAATTGATATGTCGCATTTGATCCTTGTCTATTTGGCGATCCAGCATAAAATACAACGTCACCCGGACTAAATAATGTAACGTCTGGTCCGATAGCTTCAACGGTACCAATAGCATCAAATCCAAGAACACGAGGTGCTTGAGTGACTTCCATTAGTCGTTGCTTTGTATCTACAGGATTTACACTAATACTATTTACTTTGACTAAGATATCATCTTTTTCTGGCGTTGGCGTTTTTTGTTCGTATACTTTAAATAAATTTCCTTCTTCCAATTTAAAGGGCTTTTCAAATCCTATCATTTTCATATCGTTTCACCTCATTTATGAACTTATTTCTTATTATACAAAATAGAAGCCATGTGTGCTTATATCGCAGCATCATGACTCCTTTTTCATTTGAATATATAAATAATTACAGACAACTTTCGTATTACATTTTAGATTTATTTCTACCATGTTACTGAACAACTTTGCTTTAGATTAGAAAATTATTAAATTTTTGTCAATTAACAAAGTTGATTTGTAAAAACGTATACTTTATTATTCCGTAACTTTAATAACTTGTTTACCAAAGTTATCGCCAGTAAATAAATTTTTAAATGCACGCGGCGCATTTTCAAAACCATCTTCAATGGTTACTTGTGACTGAATTTTACCTTCTTGAACCCATTTTGCAAGTTGCTCACTTGCAGTTTTAAAATCATTAGCAAATTCTGATACTAAGAAACCTCTCATCATAACTTGCTTTTTAATCAGCGTACCTTGAATACGTGGTCCGATATCTGCTTCAGGATGATTATATGACGAAATTGCGCCACATACTGGTACACGTGCAAAACGATTTAAATGCTTAAATACTTCATCGCCAACTGTACCACCAACATTTTCAAAATAAACATCAATACCATCTGGTACTGCTTGTGCTAACACTTCTGCAAAATCCTCTTTCTTATAGTCGATACCAGCGTCAAATCCTAAAGTTTCTGTTAAATAATTTACTTTTTTGTCGCCACCTGCTATACCTACAACACGACAACCTTTAATCTTAGCAATTTGACCTACAACTGAACCTACAGCACCAGATGCAGCTGAAACAACCACAGTTTCACCTGATTTAGGTTGACCAATATCGAGCAACCCATGATATGCTGTTTGTCCTGGCATACCTAAGACACTTAAATACAAATCAAGAGGTACATCTATCGTTGGAACTTTAGTAATTTGATTAGCTTGGACTTGATTGATGATACGCCAAGGTAACATACCTACAACGACATCTCCTGACTGGTAATCTTCATGTTTCGAATTGATTACCTTTGCAACGATATGACTGACAATCGGTTTACCAATTTCAAATGGTTGCACATACGAATCCGCCTTAGTCATACGACCTCTCATATATGGATCAACTGAAATGTACAGCGTTTGTAATAAGATACCGTTTTCCTTAAGTTCAGGCGTTGCAACTTCCTCGATTTTAAATGTATCTTCTTGTGGCATACCTTCAGGAATTTTATTAAAAAGAATTTGCTTGTTTTGCATCATTAATCACCTTTCTTTATTTGAAACTTTTACTTATTTGTTACTTAAGCGTTAAGTTTGAATTGTGTCTTCGTGATGTCTGTATGCAAATACATTCTTAGTTGTTAAATTTTGACTTAAGCACTGATTCATTTAACTTCAAGTACATTATATTTGTTATAATTATTAATTTAAAACGTTACGACTTAGGCATTTTATAGAAACTCTTAAACAATAGGTAATTTTTTGAAAAGCTCTAATATTACAAGCTTTTTCACCCCAAAAAAACTAGCAGTTGCTTTATTTTTTCCATAAGAAGTCGATTAACTCATTGGCAACATTTTCATTCTCATGAAGCTGACTATGTTGTGCAGACTCACCTTCATATTTAGATTCTCGATAACTTTTCGGACTATTTCCCAGTAAATATTTTAATGATTTCGAAGAACTATTAGACACTCTGCCGTCTGAATGTGTACCATCTTTCAAATCTCCATAAATATTAAGTACTTCGATACCTTTACCTTTATAAATATCTTTTAGCACACGTAATTGCTGATATGGTTGATTCATTCGACTTGGTTTGCCATCTTTATCAACTGTAATTTCATTGACATCTTCATTCATATTTAAAACACCATTAAATGTCCCTGCAATATTCACTTGTTTGTTTAACTGTGGCAGTGACTTGTCGTTACCATAAGTCATCATATATTGCGCAAATGTCAAATTTCCCATTGAATGTCCAACAAAATTGAATTTATCGAATTTATATTCTGTTTGTAGCTTCGTAAGTACATTTTTAAACCATTTTGAATTTTTATCTAAGTAACCTTGTCTGTTATTTTCAAGTTCAATTTTCACAATAGGATTCACAGCATTTTTGCTTAATTTCCCTTTAAACGTAACCTCACCCTCATTTGAAACATAGGCTGTAATGATATCTTTCGTGACACCTCTTTTTTCTGCTTGTTTCACCATGAATTTTTCTGAGTTAGCACTACCACCATATCCATGTAAGAATAAAGTAGGAATCGATTTTTTAACAAATTGCTGTTGTTGTATCTTATATGTTTGTTCTTGCCTTTGACTGAATACGACCGTAATGATACTACCTATAATAATAGCTACTGCTAATAATGTTGTAATAATCACAAAAATTTTCTTCACACTTTTAACTCCCATTCATATCTTTTATATAAGTATAAAGGATGTGATTAAAAATGTCCTTTAGTTGATTTTGAATACATCATTAACTTTTAAGATGACTTTGGAAAGTTGTCCGTTAACGTTTGTTAATTGATTGCTTATTTAGCTTTCAATGGTGTGTCCCCCATTGATTAATATATAAATATGTATATGCATGTTTAATTTATCTCTTTTTATAAATAAAGACCTACCAGCACTCGTCTGATAGGCCTTTTAATATCTTTAATTATTTAATTTCTTTCGTTTCAGCTAATTCTTTATACCAATATGCGCTTTTCTTAGGATAGCGTTCTTGAGTTTCAAAGTCGACATAGAATAAACCGTATCGTTTTTCATAACCATTTGACCAAGAGAATACATCCATTAATGACCAAATAAAGTAACCTTTAACATTGGCACCATCTTTAATAGCGTCAGCAATCACATTTAAATGCTGTTTAACATAATCGATACGTGCATCATCATGAACTGTTTTTTCAGATTCTATAAACTCATCTTTATATCCCAAACCATTTTCAGTGATATAAATTTTGTGATAGTTAGGATAATCTTTAACAACTCGCATAATTTGATCGTATAAACCTTGAGGATAAATCATCCAATCCCAGTCTGTACGAGGTACGTCTACATCAAACTCACGTTGCCCTACACCTTTAAGTTGGTATTTAGATCCACCCTTATCACCTGTCGCATTATGCGTAATTTCAGAGTCACCGTCATACCCTCTCATCCAATCACTCATGTAGTAATTGATGCCTAAGAAATCGTTTAAATCTTTGGCTGCATCTAAAATTGCATAATCTTCATCTGTAATATTTAATTTACCGCCATTAACAGACAAAATATGTTGCACACCTTCCATCGTTTCACGAGAATACTTACCTAAGTATGTTGCATCTAAAATAAATTTGTTATGAATAATATCTTCTAATTCTGCCGCGCGAACGTCTTCCGGATTTGATGGGTCGAAAGGATATTTTGTTGGTAATGCGTGTACTACCCCAATTTCTCCTTGATATCCGCCATCTTTAAATAATTTTACTGCTCTAGCATGAGCTACCATCATATTGTGGTGTGATTGGAATACTTTTTCAAAATCATATTTAATACCTGGAGGGAATTTACCTACTAAATATTGGCCATCACCAATTGGTCCAATTTCATTGAATGTAGTCCAATATTTTACTTCTGGGAATTCTTTAAAACAAAACTCAGCATAATCTACGAAGTAATCAATCGTTTTACGATTTAGAAAATCACCATCTTTATGTAACACTTCAGGCGTGTCAAAATGATGCAATGTTACAAATGGTTCAACATGACGTTTATGACACTCTGCAAATAATTTATGGTAATACTCAACACCTTTAGGGTTCACTTCGCCATATCCATTTGGGAAGATACGAGACCATGCAATTGAAATACGGATTCCATTAACACTAAATTTTTCACTTAATTCTAAATCCACCGGATATCTGTTATAAAAATCACTCGCTGGTTCTGCAGTGTACCAATAGTTTTCTTCTAAATACGTATCCCATGCTACACGACCTTTACCATCCGTATTTGTCGCACCTTCTGCTTGATATGCTGCTGTTGCTCCACCAAAAATAAAATCTTCAGGTAATGTTTTAGTCATATGAAAAACTCCTATTCTTAATTTTCAAATTGTTTTTGAACGAAATCAAGGGCTGCTTGGCCATCTCGTGTCAATTTGATATATTCAGCACCTTGAGTCTTCGCTAATTTAATACCTAATTTATCTGTATCTTGCTTAATATCTTCATAGTTAGACGCAACTTGTGGCGCTAAAATGATTAATTGGTACTCTTTCATAATGTCCATATGTGCGCCATATCCGCCAGCGGCCGCTTTCACTGGCACATGATACTCTTCAGCTGCTTTATTAAGTGCGTTGGCTAATAATCCACTTGTACCACCACCGGCACAAAGTACTAAGACATTTGTTTGTTCTGTGATATTTGAAACTTTAGCTGCATCATCTGATACACCACTTGCCGCTAAAATTGAATCAGCTTTTTTCGTATCGAAGTTTGCTGCAACTTTTTCTTTTAAATCTGAATTACTTTCTTTACGTCCTTCTTCTTCATCAAGAATTTCACTGTCATAAACTTTTAGGAACGGATAGTAAATAATAATATCTACAACAATTAAAGTAATCGCTAATACGAATGACCATAAACCAAATCCAGTACCCATGATAATGCCGAGCGGACCTGGTGTTGTCCATGGTAAGTTCACACTAAAGCTGTTCATTCCTAACACTTCAACGAAAAGTTTAAATATCCATACGTTCACAATTGGCGCTAATACAAACGGAATAAAGAACACTGGATTCAATACTAGTGGTGCACCGAATAAAATCGGCTCGTTTACACCAAAGAATGTTGGTACAACAGATGCACGTCCAATCGCTTTGTTTCGTTTAGATTTCGTCATCCACATAAACATGAACGGCACGACCAGTGTTGCACCCGTACCACCGAATGTAACGATGAACATTTGTGTACCTGAAGTAATAATATTATCTGCATGTTCACCAGCTTGAAGTAACTTGAAGTTCGCTTCAATATTCGCATATGTAATTGCTGCAATTGCTGGCTCTACAATTGACGGACCATGAATACCTACAAACCAGAATAATGCAAAGGCACCAAAGATAATTGTGACACCAATCCAACCATCTGCTGCTGTAAATAATGGTTCGAATAATTTTAAAATACCTTCCGCTACATTCGCTTTAAAGCTGTTGCGAATAATTAAATCTAATGCATAAAGAATAATGATTACCGCTGAAAATGGAATTAAGTCCTTAAATACTTGTGAAATATTCGGCGGTACCTCTTTCGGCATTTTAATTGTAATGTTGCGCTTCACACAGAAGTTATAAACAATAACAGTTACAAATGCTGATAAGAATGCTGTTAGTAAACCTTTTGTTCCCATAAATGCACTTAAGAATCCACCATCTTTGGCTGGATCAGAAGCTAAGAACAAGAATCCACACATTGCTGCTATCATCGTAGAAATAAAGTTAATCTGATTCGTACTTTCAAGCTTACGATTGTATGAATCTGTTAAAGATTTTGCTGTTGTTCCTGCTACTAATAATGCTACAAGTCCCATTGTATAGTTATATGGTTTCATTAAAATAGCTTCCATACCTTTATCCCATTTAAAACCAAATATATTTGGTACGTATGCAATTAATAGAAAGATACTTGAGAATAAGATGACTGGCATTGCAGAAATAAAACCGTCACGAATGGCTCTTAAATATATGTTACGTGATAATTTTTCGAAAAATGGCTTCCCTTTTTCAATTTGCGCGATTAATTTTTGCATCAATGCCATCACCCTCTTTTATAAAATTCTAATAAGTGTTTCATTAAATCCTTCAATAAAATAGTGGTCATTAAATGATCTTGACCATGCATCATCGTTACGCTGTATGCTATATCATCACCTTGTGCTTCTTTAGCTAACAAGCTTGTTTGTGCTCTATGCGCTTCCGCAATACAATTGTTTCCTTCTTCAACCAGAGCATCTGCTTTTGCAAAATCTCCAGTTTGAGCTGCTGTTAATGCTTCTAAAAACTTAGAACGTGCATCCCCTGCAAATGCAACTATTTCAAAACCTAATAATTGGACTTCTTCTCTATTCATAGCATGAATCCCCTTTTATACTTATTTTCTTTGTTTCCAAGATGCCGCAGTGTCTTTTAATACTTTATTTAAGTCATCAATATTTTTGAAGCCAGTTGTACGTAACCATTCACGTGCAGCATCTTCACCTTGTTCAATGTATACTTGAACAGCGCCAGACCATGTAGCACGGCCACAAAGTACACCATTGAATTTAGCACCAGCTTCGTGTGCAAATTTTAAAGTTTCTTGGAATAATTCTGCAGAAACACCAGCACTTAAGTAAATATATGGTAAATGAGTTGCTGCATCTTGATCTTTAAAGTGTTGTGCCGCTTCCTCTTTTGTATAAACCACTTCACCTTCAGTAAATCCCTCAACATAATTCATGTTTACTGGCACTTCAACTTTCAATACATCAACGTTAAAGCGTGGTTCTGAGAATAATTTCATTGCTTCGTTAACCTTTCTAGGCTTAACTTTTGCGAATTCAACACTACCGTTATCAGGAATATTGTCATCATAAGTTAATACTTCCAAGAAGAAAGGAATGTCTTCAGCAACACATTCTGAACCGATTCTTTCAATGTATGCTTTCTTTTGAATATTGATTTCTTCAGCATCATCAACATCATAGTAAAGTAAGAATTTAACAGCATTTGCACCTTGTTCTTTTAAACGTTTTGCAGACCACTCTACTAAACAGTCAGGCAAACGACCTTTAGCATTTACGTCATATCCAGTTTTTTCATAAGCAAGTAATAATCCACAATCTTTGTTACGTGCATCTGAAGCTGGTAAACCATATTCAGGATCTAATAAAATTGAAGATGCATATTGTGTTAATTCTTCCGCAACTAATACTTTTAATTGTTCAATTTGAGCTACAGTTGGCTCTTCAGTTTGATGTTTTGCCATCATGCGTTTTAAAGCACCACGTTGGTCAAATGCTAATGCAGAAATGATACCTTCGTTGTTACTTAATTGTTCAATTGATGCGATTTTTTGATTGGATTTTGACATTTTTTACACCTCTAAAACTTCAATTTGATTGAATAAATCATCATAATTATTTAAATTGACATAACCTGTTTGTGCTTCTTGCGCATTCAACATGCCTAAAGTATTGGCTTTTTTTAGTAAATCGTGGTCGTTTTCATGATTAAGAATTGCTGAAGTAATTCCAGCAACCGTAGAATCACCTGAACCAACCGGGTTTAATACACTTATTTTCGGAATATTCACTCTATAGAATGTATGATTGTGCTTAGCGAACGCACCTTGTGCACCTAAAGACACAATAATCCACTCAATCCCTTCGAATAAGGGTTGTGACAGTGCCTGTTTCAAACTTTCTATACTTTCATCAAGTGGCTTGTTAAGTAACTGATATAGTTCAGAAATGTTTGGTTTAATGACTGTTGGTTTGTATGGATTTTCCAAAACTGTTTGCAAGGTTGCACCCGAGCAGTCTAATATCACAGGCACACCTTTGTTTTGGCATCGTTCAATGATTTGTGCATAATAATCTTGATTTAATCCTTTAGGTAAGCTACCTGAAATAGCAACTGCTTCAACTTTTTCTAGTAATTGTTCAAAATGTTTAATAAATCCTGCAGCCTCTTGATTATCAATCTCCGGTCCCTGCTCTAAAATTTCTGTTTGTTGCCCTTCATGTAACATTGCAATGCAGTTTCGTGTTTCACCCTTAATGTTATAAAATGCATGCTTGATGCTGTCTTGATCTAATTTTTTAGCAATAAATTGACCTAATTCGCCGCCAATGAAACCACTCGCAAGGACTGGCTCACCTACTTGCGCAAGTACTCTTGTTACATTTAAACCTTTACCACCAGCTGTTTTACTCACTTCTTGAACACGATTAACATCATCTAATTTCAATGTTGTTAATGGGTATGAAATATCAACGGATGGATTTAATGTTAAAGTTAAAATCATATGTGTCGTCCCTTAATCGTGGTATTCGCCTCTGTCCCATTTTTCTAAAAATTCATCAAAGAAATGTGGGTCAGCTTGGTCTGCACTGCTTGTTTCTAAATGTTTAATTTTAGCGATTAATTTTTTATTCTCTTCAGTTGGTTTGTATTCAGCATTAATAAATGCATCGATAATATCGCACATTAATAACTCACCAATAATACGTCCACCAAAGCCAATAACGTTTGCATTTAATTCTTCTTTAGCGTAAAGCGCTGATGTCATATCACGTACTAGTGCTGAGCGAATACCAGGCACTTTATTTACAGCATTGTTAATACCAACACCTGTGCCACAAATACAAACACCTAAGTCTGCGTTACCGCTAACAACTTGTTCTCCAACTTTTTTACCGAAAATTGGATAGTGTGTTCTTGTGAAATCGTAAGTTCCTACATCAATGACTTCATGTCCTTTTGATTTTAAAAATTCAGATACACGCATTTTTGTATCTGTAACAATATGGTCGCATCCTAATGCAATCTTCATAGTAATTTTTCCTCCTTAGCACATTTTATTAAGCATATCTACACGGATTTGGTGTCTACCACCATCGTATTTACCTTCAACAAAACCTTTAACGACATTTTTCGCTAATGTGTCTCCAACAATTTCAGATCCCATTGTGATCATTCTTGAATTGTTATGGCCTCTAGTCATATATCCAGAGCGTTCATCTGATACTTCAGCAGCAATCATGCCTTTGATTTTTGTAGCAACCATAAAGCTACCTGCACCAAATGCATCGATAACAATACCTAAGTTACCTTCTTGACTTTGAACATCTTTTGCTACTGCCAAAGTTGCATCAACAAAGTCAACTTCCTGTCCTTCTGTTACGTCAACAACGTCATATTTATTGTCTAATAAATATGATTTGATGACTTCTTTTAATCGTTTGCCAGCTTCATCTGAACCAATAATAATCGCCATAATAAGACTCCTTTTTACTTTAATTTTGAAATACCTTTCTTAAAATATGACATGTTTATTTGTAGGTTATGAAAATCTTGAGAAAAGGCTTTCAATTTGATTACGTTTAAATTATAAACATAAATAAACAAGAAATCAACATTATATGTTTGCATTTTGTTTGTTTATGACATATTTTCAAACAATAAGTGAACATTTATATTAGGTAGTTGTTTTAATTAGGTGTTTGTCTGAAATTGTTGTAAGACTTTGTCGGGGTTCCCGTTTACATAAATTTGCATAAAAAATAGCCCATAAATGAATGCAAATTCACATTCACTTATGAGCATATAAACACATATTTTAACAATGCAGTTATATTTTTAATTTAGTCGACTATTTCAATATATGTTTTAATCGTTTCTATTTTTTCTTCATCTTCATAGTCCATGACCACTGCAGTCAATTCGTTTAACTGACAAAATGATGTAAAATCTTCTTTGCCAACTTTCGTATGATCAATTAGCAAGTATTTTTCAATTGAATTACTTAGTGCCAATTGTTGCGTATAGGCTTCATCTAACGTAGATGTCATCACAGCACCTTTATTTACTGCATTACTACTAAAGAACATCTTGCTAAATCTTAATTTTTCTAACATGGCATTCGCCATTTCACCTACAAATGCTTCTGTAATATGGCGCATTTCACCACCAATTAAATAGACACGAAAATGTGATGTTTGTTTTTCCAACAAAATTTTATACACCGGCAAACAATTCGTAATAATTGTGAGCGTATGATGATTGACTTCTTCTGCTAATAGTTCCACTGTTGTTCCCGGTCCGAAAAACAAAGTATCCCCATCTTCAATTAATGATGCAGCTTTTCTAGCTATAAATCGTTTTTCTGCAATTTGACGGGTATGTTTTTCTTTATGCGATATTTCTTTATACTGAAATGTTGAATTACTGCGTGCACCACCATGAATCTTCGTTAAAATCCCTTTATTTTCCAATTCAATTAAATCTCTTCGAACTGTCATATCAGACACATTTAAACCTTCGACGATTTCATTCGTTCTTATCGTGCCCTTTTTATTCACTAGTTTAGCAATTTCGTCCAAACGTTCATGTTTATTCAATGTAAAATTGCCTCCTTTATTTAGGCGATTGCGCATTACCTTTTATGTTTAGACATCCATTTTAATATACATGCTTATTCTATAATAAAAATTGCGTAAAAACTAATATAATTTAACTGTTCGATTATATGTATAATTCATTTTTAAAAAGAACTGTTTAAACTGCGCCTTTGATAAATAGAAAATTGATGTATTATAATAAAAGCAAAAGACGTTATAAATCATTCATTATTTTGATGAGGTGTTTAATTTGGAAAATGATTTAGTGACATTAAAACATATTATAGATAGTTCGAATCGTATCACATTTTTTACAGGTGCTGGTGTATCTGTTGCAAGCGGTGTTCCAGATTTTCGATCAATGGGTGGCTTATTTGATGAAATTTCAAAAGATGGGCTTTCGCCAGAATACTTGTTAAGCCGTGATTATTTAGAAGATGATCCTGAAGGTTTTATCAATTTTTGCCATAAGCGATTGTTATTTGTCGATACAAAACCCAACATCGTACATGATTGGATTGCAAAATTAGAACATAATCAACAATCATTAGGTGTCATCACGCAAAATATCGATGGTTTGCACTCAGACGCTGGAAGTCAACATGTTGATGAATTACATGGTACATTAAATCGATTTTATTGTAATGCATGTCATAAATCATATTCAAAACAAGAGGTTATCGATAGAACGTTGAAACATTGTGATAATTGTGGTAGTGCCATACGACCGGACATCGTATTATACGGTGAAATGTTAGATCAACCTATCATCATACGGGCATTAAATAAAATTGAAGATGCTGACACACTTGTTGTACTAGGTTCGTCACTCGTTGTGCAACCTGCCGCAGGATTAATATCAAATTTTAAAGGCGACAATTTAATTATTATCAATAAAGACCGAACACCTTATGATAGCGACGCTACTTTGGTTATACATGACGACATGGTTTCCGTTGTAAAATCATTAATGACAAAGTAATCAATATGTAAAAAGCATTTCCCGAGTAGTACGGAAAATGCTTTTTATTTTGGCAGTATGTGTTTATTTTTGGAATTTGGAATTCGAAGTTTGCGTTCGGAATTCGATTTTCGGAATACGGCGTTCGAAGTTCCGAATTAAAATGAGCATCAAATTTTAATTCTTGTGTGTAGAATGACTTGGTTTATTGCATTTTCATTTGATGCGTTGTGATATAATTACATCTTTCAGTTGATGAAAATGGTTCATTTAAACTTAAAACATACCTATAAATCTTAATCTTCCAAATTATTTTATTGTTTGCTTTTATTGCGATTTTTCTTACTAAAGATATTCGTTTCATCAATTGATTTTTTATTACTAAAGTACACTGTCAAAATGATTGCCATACCTGCGAAAATTGGCAATTTATGATATTCAAATGGTACAAAGTACATCGTTGTAAGCATGATGATACCTGTAATTAAAGTAATAATGACGAAATGTTTATATTTCATATTGTTATCCCCTATACTATATATTGTACTTTTATTATATACTTGATTTTATAAAATTATCAATACTATAATTATTATTTTAGTCAAGTTATTGTGTAATACAAAAATTAACAATAACTTATTTACTTGCTCTCCTACTTTTTAAAAGCTATGAAAAAACCTGAAACAAAGATTTTAACATCCAAGTTTCAGGTTAACTTAATTCATTTTATTTACTCTATTATGCTAATTTTAAACACCTAATTGTCTACCAGAAAGTGACTTAATCATTTCGGGATCAGCATGTGAGAAAAATTGACTATTACTTTCGTCTAATGTCGCAATTTGTTGTTTATCTTCTTCTGTAAGTTCAAAATCAAATATATCTAAGTTTTGAGCCATACGTTCTGGATTCACTGATTTTGCGAGTACAACGACGTCACGTTCTACTAACCAACGTAAAATTACTTGTGCAATTGATTTATTATATTTATCTGCAATGGCCTGCAACAATTGATTTTGGAATAATTGGTTTTTACCTTTTGCAAATGGTGCTCAAGCTTCTACCACAACATTTTCTTGTTGAAGTGCCGCAACTTGTTCTTCTTGTTGATGGAATGGATTAATTTCTATTTGGTTCACTTGTGGTTGAATTTGATTGTGAATACCTAAATCTACAATTCGATCAACGCCGAAGTTAGATACACCGATTGCTTTAATTTTACCATTTTCTTTTAACTCTTCTAATGCACGCCATGAGCCATATACATCATTATAAGGTTGGTGAATAAGCACTAGATCAAGATAGTTCAAATTTAATCGTTGTAATGATCGTTCGATTGATTTGATAGTATCTTCATAGTTAACATTTTCAATCCATACTTTAGTCGTAATGAATAGTTCACTTCTATCAATACCTGAAGCTTCAATACCTTGACCTACTTCAGTTTCATTTAAATAACTTTGTGCTGTATCAATATGTCTATAACCCGCTTTAATTGCTTCTTTAACCGCTTCTGCTGTTTTTTCTTGAGGAATTTGAAATACTCCGAAACCTAATACTGGTATCTTTACATCTTTACTTATTTCAATATGATTCATAAAATGAACCTCCTTTATCTTGTAAGCCCACTATAAACCATGGAGCGAACTCTATATCAAGCAATAGGTTTACATTCTCTCCCAAAGACGTTCAACATTAGCATCATGATTATCACTAGCATTGATTTTAGCAATATGATTATCATAATTATCAATTTTATATTGTAGTAAATCTCTCGCATCATGAATTGTCTTTAAATTTTCATTTAATTCTTCAAGTTGCTTATTTAAAATTTGCTTTTGCTGTGCTTGAATATTTTCATTTTTAGGAAGCTGCGCTAATCTACAAAATTTGATAAGCGATTCAATACTGACGCCTGCATTTCGCAAATTTTTCACTAAATAAATCCAGTTTAAATCACTATCATTGTATATTCTATATCCATTTTTATCTCGATTAACAGGTGGAATCACACCAACCTTTTCATAATATCTTAAAGTGTCTTGAGATATATTCATGAGCGCTACGACTTCTTTAGTTTTCATTGGGACTATCCTTTCAATTATGTTGGTGGCATCTTAAGTAATGTTGCTTTATATATTGCCATCCTCATTTGAATACTTCTTATTTTATTACTCAAATTGAAATTTGTCTCTTTTTTAACATTTTACATTTCATCGTTTTTAATTACTTTTAAAATTGTATAACTTAAAAATTTAAAATGTTATAATTACTAAGATTAGTAATATTTAATTTTTTCAAAATTATTTTCGTTGCAATTTTTGGATGATGCGAAAATTTCGGTGCGATTGATTGTCTATATTTATCAACATTCTTTGTAGGTTGTTTGAGAGTAAACAGTCATTTGTATGCGTTAACGAATTTTGAAAAATTGAATCATTATTTAATCATACTATTCATTGCGCACGCGCAACACAAAAAGGAGACATGTCAATGACATATAAAATGAAGAAATGGCAAAAATTATCCACCATAACATTATTAATGGCCGGTATGATTACTTTGAATGATGGTGAATTCAGAAGTGTTGATAAACATCAAATCGCTGTAGCTGATACGAATGCTCAAACGCCAGATTATGAAAAGTTGAGGAACACATGGCTTGACGTTAACTACGGTTATGATAAATATGATGAGAGTAATGAAGATATGAAGAAGAAGTTTGTTGCTACGGAGAATGAGGCTGAGAAATTACTCAAGGAAATGAAAACTGAAAGTGATAGGAAATACTTGTGGTTAGGAGCGGAAAACCTTGAAACTAATTCATCTCATATGACAAAAACCTATCGTAATATTGAGAAAATCGCAGAAGCGATGAAGCATAAAAATACTAAATTGAATACTCAGGATAATAAAAACAAAGTAAAAGATGCACTTGAGTGGCTGCATAAAAATGCCTATGGCAAAGAGCCAGATAAAAAAGTTGCTGATTTAAAAACAAATTTCTCAAAATCAGCACCTCAAAAGAATACCAATTTAAATTGGTGGGATTATGAAATTGGAACACCTAAATCATTAACAAATACACTAATATTACTGAATGGTGATATTTCAAATGATGAAAAGAAAAAATACACTGCCCCTATTAAAACTTTCGCCCCAGATAGTGACAAAATATTATCTTCTGTAGGAAAAGCTGAACCTGCTAAAGGAGGAAATTTAGTAGACATTTCTATGGTAAAACTTTTAGAAAGTATTATCGAAAAAGATGCAACTATGATGAAAAATTCAATAGATTCTTTTAATAAAGTGTTTACTTATGTTCAAGATTCTGCCACTGGTAAAGAACGTAATGGATTTTATAAAGATGGCTCATATATCGATCATCAAGACGTCCCATACACTGGTGCTTATGGCGTTGTACTCTTAGAGGGTATTTCTCAAATTTTGCCGTTGATAAAAGAAACACCTTTTAAAGAAAATAACCAAAATGATACTATTTTAAAATCATGGATTGATGACGGATTTATGCCACTCATTTATAAAGGTGAAATGATGGATTTATCACGAGGTAGAGCTATCAGTCGTGAAAATGAAACGAGTCACTCAGCATCTGCAACTGTAATGAAATCATTGTTGAGATTAAGTGATGCCATGGACACTACTACTTCTGAAAGATATAAGCAAATCGTTAAAACTTCTGTTAATTCTGATTCAAGTTATAAACAAACCGATTATTTAAATTCATATTCGGACATAGATAAAATGAAGTCTTTAATGTCAGACAATACTATTTCTACTAACGGTTTAACACAGCAACTTAAAATATATAATGACATGGATCGTGTCACCTATCATAACAAAGACTTAGACTTTGCATTTGGCTTAAGTATGACGTCGAAAAACGTCGCACGTTACGAAAGTATCAATAATGAAAACCTAAAAGGCTGGCATACTGGTGCTGGAATGTCTTATTTATACAATAGCGATGTGAAACATTACCGTGATAAGTTCTGGGCCACAGCCGATATGAAACGATTAGCAGGTACTACAACTTTAGAAAATGAGGAACCTAAAGAAAATAAGAACTCCGATAAAACTTTTGTAGGCGGAACAAAATTCGATGACCAACATGCAAGTATCGGAATGGATTTTGAAAATCAGGACAAAACTTTAACTGCCAAAAAATCATATTTCATATTAAACGATAAAATTGTCTTCTTAGGAACTGGCATTAAAAGAACTGATTCATCAAAGAATCCAGTGACAACTGTTGAAAATCGCAAAGCGAATGGGTATACGTTATATACAGACGATAAACAAACAACAGCTTCCGATAATCAGGAAACCAATTCAGTCTTTTTAGAGTCAACCAATAAACCTAAAAACAATATAGGCTATCATTTTTTAAACAAATCGAAAATAACTGTAAAAAAAGAAAGTCATACTGGTAAGTGGAGCGATATAAATAAAAGTCAAAAGTCAGATGACAAAAAAGATGAGTATTATGAAGTAACTCAAAAGCATTCTAATACAGATGATAAATATGGATATGTGTTGTATCCTGGAATAACAAAAGATAATTTTAAATCCAAAGCAAGCCAAGTAACTGTCGTTAAACAAGATGATGACTTCCATGTTGTGAAAGATAATGAATCGGTTTGGGCTGGTGTCAACTATAGTAATAGCACTCAAACTTTTGACATTAATGGTACTAAAGTCGAAGTTAAAGCCAAAGGAATGTTTATTCTTAAAAAGAAAGATGATAACACTTATGAATGTAGCTTCTATAATCCCGAATCTACAAATTCCGCTTCAGATATTGAATCTAAAATTTCAATGACTGGATACTCTATTACAAACAAAAATGCATCGACTTCTAATGAATCCGGCGTACACTTTGAATTAACTAAATAAGCAAGAAAATCTCGGCACTGTAACATTTTTATAGTGTCGAGATTTTTTAGACAATTTTAAATCCCACTGTTTTTAGCTTAATTATTATTAATAAATTTTTAACGTTCAAATCACAATATAGATGTTAATAAATTTATAACATTTAATATAAATTTAATAATTTAAGAATAACTATTGTTTTATAATAAAAATGCATTAATTTTAATTATATTAAAAAAACATAAAAGGAGTTATAGCTATGAAAAAAACTTTATTACTTCTCGCTTTTTTATTAATATTAGTTGCTAACAATCAAGTATCTAAAGCAGAAAACAAGACAGATAATAGATCGCTCGTAACTGATATTTTCAACACTAAGAATAGTTTGAATACCGCAAAATATGAAGGTAATGATAAACATCACTGCACCGCAATTATGATTACAAAAGATGTCGGTTTGACTTCTTCACATTGTAAAGATGGTGGCTTTGAAGAAGGATACATAGGGACAATATATCCTGGTCATTCAGGTCTAGCAACTTTAGCAGGGAGTGCAAGTGTATCTACATTTAACCCCTATAGTGATCTCGATATAGCATTAATAAAGACTTCTGATCAAACTGATGAATATTCACATTATTTAAAAAATATAAATGTAAGTATTAAAAGTGTAGATTTTTCCAAATTAAAAGGTAAAGAATTATATTCAATAGGTTACCCTATTGATAAAAGTGGTTACAAACAGTATAAAACTGAGGGTACTGTTATAGAAACATTTAATGATAAAGCACTTCGTACAACACTACAAAGCACTCCTGGACAATCAGGATCTGGTGTGTTTTTAAAAGAAAACGATCAATTAATCGGCGTTATTTCAGAAGGGAGTTTGGATGGTAGTTTAGTCGTGCCAATTAATAGCCAAATTGCAGATTGGATTGACAGAGTAAGACGTTAATAAAAAACGTAAAATTAAATACTAACAAAATAGGAGATGAGTTTGAAAATGAAAAATACAATTATAAAATTTTTGTCGACATTTATCGTGCTTTCAAGCATTAGTTTAATAGATACATCTTTTTCCTCTAAATATAATAAAATCTCAATAGCTGCCGAGGCTAAAAATTTTACAGACTTAGTTGAAGCTACAAAATGGGGAAACTCATTAATAAAGTCAGCCAAGTATTCTTCTAAAGATAAGATGGCTATTTATAATTATACAAAAAATAGTTCACCCATAAATACTCCTCTAAGATCAGCAAATGGTGACGTGAACAAATTACCCGAAAACATTCAAGAGCAGATTAGACAATTAGACTCAACGATATCTAAATCTGTAACACCAGATTCAGTCTATGTATATAGATTATTAAATTTAGACTACTTATCAAGTATAACTGGCTTTACGCGAGAAGATTTACATATGCTACAACAAACTAACAATGGTCAATATGATGAAGCACTTGTGTCAAAACTAAATAATCTTATGAATAGTAGAATTTATAGAGAAAATGGCTACTCTAGTACTCAACTAGTTAGTGGTGCAGCTGTAGCAGGTAGACCAATTGAATTAAAATTAGAATTACCTAAAGGGACTAAAGCAGCATATATTGATTCTAAAGAGTTAACAGCATACCCAGGTCAACAAGAAGTTCTTTTACCTAGAGGAACTGAGTATGCTGTGGGGAGTGTTAAGCTTTCTGATAATAAAAAGAAGATAATTATAACTGCAGTAGTTTTTAAAAAATAAGAAAACATAAATAATATATATCCTAACAAATATACTTTAAAATATTATATTTGTTAGGATTTTTCTCTTGTTAAATGTAAAATGTCATCTACACAAGTACTTACACCTAATTCTTTTAATAAGTGTATTAAATTTTCTTTTTGGGCTTATCAT
>NZ_PPQS01000020.1:0-8342 GCF_002902405.1 Staphylococcus schweitzeri | reverse complement strand
TATTCAAATAATTTATGGTTATAGTTTGTCTGAATTAATGCCACATTATTATTTAATAAAAATCAAAAAACTCATTCATTCTGTTTACATATTGCTTTTTTCTCGAATCACTTTTTAAAACATAGTGCATATTAAGTTCAGACTTTATGATATTGTTTCTATCTTTTTTTATATTATTTTCATTGTAATGTTTTTTGAAAAATGCATCGTCAATAATATCATTTTTATTAATGACGGATTGTAATATTAAGTGCAACACCTATATAAATTCATAAAAAATGCCCATAATTGGCACTTTGTTGTAAGATGTTAATAACCACAAAAACACATACAAGTAGTGCCAATATGAGCTATAACCAACTTACACTAACTGAACGCGCACGTACAGAGGTTTTACGTCAAGAAAATTATTCTTTAATATCTATTGCACGTAAATTAAAACGATCTGTATATACTATCTCACGTGAAATTAGTAGGAATAATGTAAATCAGTCATATCAAGCTGAAACAGCTCAAAAGAATTATGAAATCAAAAGAAAACTTTGTGGTCGTCCTACTCGATTTACTCCAGAACTTGGCAATATCATTAAATATTATTTAGAATGCCACTGGTCTCCTGAACAAATCGTAGGTCGTCTATTACAAAATCAAATCTGTTTTAAAACCATCTATCGATGGATTAACTCTAATATGATTAGTTTCGAACTTATTTCATGCCTTCGTCAAAAAGGAAAAAGACAGAGACCTAAAGAAACTAGAGGTAAATTTAATATTGGACGTCCTATTTCACAACGTCCTAAGGAAGTAAAGAAACGTAATGCATTCGGTCATTGGGAAGCTGACACAATTGTATCCAGTAGAGGCAAAAGTAAAGGGTGCATTGCTACTTTCGCAGAAAGAAAATCACGCTATTATTTTTGTGTACTTATGCCTGACCGTTCCTCTAATTCTATGGAGACGGCAATTAATAGCCTTATCAAACATCTACCTAAGGGTGCCGTTAAAAATATTACTGTCGATAGAGGAAAAGAGTTCTCTTGTTATCAAAATATTGAAAACCAATTTAATATTAATGTCTACTTCGCTGATCCATATTCCGCATGGCAAAGAGGTACAAATGAAAATACCAATGGGTTACTAAGAGAATTCCCCCCTAAGAAAACAGACTTAGCTAAAGTAAATCAAGAGCAACTTAACTATGCATTAGACTCAATTAATTATCGACCAAGAAAGTGTTTAAATTGGAAGTTTCCTTATGAAGTTTTATGTGATGAACTGTTGCACTTAAATTGACAAATCAACATATATTAAAAATTTATTTTGTATAGCGAAAAGCGAAGAGTTTTAATTATAAAAATCGAGTTGGTGAAATTATCGCAACCAAAATTATGACTAGGGTTTATATTAATTTAGAGTTAATATGAAAAGTTTAAGTAAGGTTTTATAGCTTGTTGAAACCTTACTTAAACCTTTTAGACCAATCGCATAGATACTTGCATACTGGTAGTAGCGCTTCCCCTTTTTTGCTTAAACTATATTCAACTTTCGGAGGTATTTGTGGGTATTCTTCACGTAAAATTAATCCTTCACTTTTTAACTCTTTTAATTGCTTACTTAACATTTTATGAGTTATATTCTTAATTCTCCTTTTTATTTCTCCATATCTTAAAGTCCCTTCTTTTCCCAAAGTAAAGATAATTTGCATTTTCCATTTTCCATTCATTATTGATAAAGCATGATTAAAATCTTCATATTCATTACTACTCAATATAAATACTCTCCTTTTAGTAAGTAACTAACTTTAAAGTGCATACTTACTTTTTGTAATACCATATATTAGAATATAAATTATTTCAAGAGAGGTGTAATCATATGAACAATAAAATTAAACGTTTGCTTATCACTGGAGCTACAGGAACACAAGGTGGTGCTGTAATATCAGAAGCAATTAAACATGGATATATAATTAGAGCATTAGTTAGAGATAAAACATCTGATAGCGCAAAGACTTTAAAAAATTATGGCATTGAAATAGTAGAAGGAGATTTTGATGATTTAAATAGTTTAGAAAAGGCAATGAATAATATGGATGGAGTTTTTGCAATGACTTCACCATCTCCTAAATCAAAAGAAGTCAACATGGAAAGTAGACAAGCAAAGAACTTAATTACAATTGCTGAAAAGCAAAATATAAAAAAATTTGTTCAAACGTCTGTTGCTAGAACAGGCGATCAAGAAAGTTTTAAGTATTGGGGAGAGGGCTACTGGTCTGAAAATTATTGGATTCAAAAAGATATAATAGAAAGAGCAGTTAAGGGTTCAAATCTTAAACACTGGACAATACTTAAACCTGCTTATATGATGGAAAATTGGTTACCTTATAGAGCAAAATATTTTTTTCCGGACTTAAAAAACAATATATTAAAATCGGCTTTTAACCATGAAAGTACAATTGATTTAGTCTCTGCTATTGATATTGCTAAATTTGCTGTAAAAGCATTTAAAACAGAGAATGTATTTGATAAAGAGTCTATAGAAATAGCTTCAGAATCATTAACAATTGACCAAATTGCAATGGAAATTAATAAACATACAGATAAAGAAATTGAAGTGTTAACTATATCTCCTGATGAAGCTATTCGAGAAGGGATATCTCCTGGTATTGTTAAATCTCAGGAGTGGAATAACTTAGAAGGGTACCAAGTTGATATAAACAAAACTAAAAATTATGGTATCAAATTATTATCGTTTAGTGAATGGCTCAATATTTATAAGTCTAAATTAGGTTAGTTATAATTTTTCAAAAGTGTGCAGAAAATAACCATTTTTGTACACTCTCTTTTTATATTTTAGATTGTCAAATTAAGCTAGACAGTTTATCATCTTCGATGAAACTCATAAATACTTCCAATGGTGTTCTATAATCTAAAGATTTTCTAGGACGATGATTATTTTTTTGAGCAACACTGATGATATGATCGTCAGTCACTAAATTGAAATCTAGTTCTTTATTTAATCCACTGCGTCTAAGTATTCCGTTAGAATGCTCATTTAAACCTCGCTGTGATGGCGTGCCTGGAACGGCAAAAAATATAGATATATCATGACGGTTGCATATGGTTTTCCAATTAGAGAACTCCTTACCACAATCAAATGTAATTGATTTAAATATATGAGTAGATAAAGCTGGAAACATAACGTGCAGAGCTTCTTCTATATCAATTGCCTTACAGCCTTTAGGTCGTAAGGTGATAATCATCTTGGATACTCTTTCTACCAGGGTAATGATTGCACTACCATGATGACGACCAACAATAGTAACTCCTTCAAGATGGCCGAACTCCTTATTGAATAAAGGAAATTCTTCTATCCTTTTAGAAATATGTCTTTTAAAAGTCTGTTTGCCTCTTTTTTCAGAATGACCATTTGGCTTTCTCTTACCTTTCATAGGTAAAGCATGTACGGCAAAAATATTTTCTTTAAACATTCTGTAAAGTGTTTTAACAGAACAATCAATCGTGTGTTCACCCCTACCAATAATGGTGTCTGGTGTCCATCCATCAGCTACTTTCTCTCGGATATAAGCTGACTGTTCTTCCGGAAGTACTATTCTATGTCGGCCACAATTAGACTTTCTTTGCTTGTATTCTTGATAATATTTAAGTGCAGACATACCCGACTTAAGAGCATTGATTACGTTATAAATTGTCTGTCTAGAACGTTTCAATCTACTCGAAATCTCTTTAACTGAAAGATTCTGGTGATAATATGATTCTATGAACGTAAGTTCATCCGTGTTAAGATGTGTATAGGCCATTCTGTACTAACTCCTTATGTTTTCTTTGGTGGGAAATACATATTGAGTTTAGCACAGAAGGCTTTTTTAGTTGTCTAGCTTAATTTTACAATTGGCGTGTAATAAAAATTGCTAAAGAAATTTTGTCAAATGATGGCTATGTTGCGGCTATATGTGGAGCAACAATTCCACTAGCTGATATTGGTATATTAAATGAATATTATCATACGAGTAATGATTTATTGTATCTAGAAAGTTTTTCTTCAAATTACCATGGACAAAAATTATATATTGATCAGCCATCTGTATCACATAAAAATTTAATTACTGCAAGTTCAACTGGCGCATTAATGTGGACAAAAGATATATTACAAAAACTAGATGTATTTAAACATTCTACTTTAGATGCATGGTTTAATTATTTTAGTACTGGCAATTCAAAGTATTATTTTGAATTACTACAAACCTTAAATAAAGATGATGATTAATCATTTGAAATTATAGTAGCAATATGGTTTATTATAATTCCATTTTCAAAATACAAGTATCATATCACTCCTAAAAACTATTACTAAAAAATCAAAAATATAAAAAAGTTTAAAAACTATGTTTTAAATTTTATGAAATGTGTTATACAAATAGTGTAATATACCACAACTTTTAAAAGGAGATTGAGCTATGAAACTAAAATCATTTGTTACTGCCACTTTAGTATTGGGACTATTATCAACAGTAGGAGCTGCTTTACCTAGTCACGAAGCATCTGCAGATAGTAATAACGGATATAAAGAAATAACAATGGATGGTTATCACACTGTTCCTTACACGATTTCAGTAGATGGTATTACTGCATTACATCGAACTTACTTTACCTTTCCAGAAAATAAAAATGTTCTTTATCAAGAAATTGATAGTAAAGTAAAAAATGAATTAGCTTCACAACGTGGTGTTACAACAGAAAAAATTAATAATGCACAAACAGCAACTTATACGCTTACTTTGAATAATGGTAATAAAAAAGTAGTGAATCTAAAGAAAAATGACGACGCTAAAAATTCAATTGATCCAGGTACAATCAAACAAATTCAAATTGTAGTTAAATAAAAAGATTTAACTATGTGAAATTGGTTTAGTGGGCAAACGCTGAAAGATTGCGTTTGCTTTTTAAATTATTGAAGTTGTAATTTATTGTTATTTGCTGACCATATCTTAGTAAATTCTATGTAAGTGTCTATTGCAATAGATACATTACAAATTCCCTGAACACAAACAAATCCCCTCACTACAGCTAATAGTGAAGGGACTTATTTTATTACTTAAACGTAATCACAAATATATTTGCTATTTGACGATTATGCTTAACCGTATCAATCAACAAATCATCATTTCTAAATTTTCAAATCGAACATTATAAAGTCAATGTTTCAATTTTCATAAGTCGTCATTACATTTCCGCACTTATATACAGTGGATGTTATTCAGCTTCTCTAATTTCGTCTGCAATGTCTTTATAGTCAATGTTTGCATTTGTAAAATCTTCATTTTGAATTGGAAAATGTTGTTCAAATGTTTCCATATTTTGGATTTCTACTTTAACATCTTCTACTTCAAAGTCTAAAACATGTCCACCAAAGTTACGATCATCATTGGCAAAGTGTACATGGAATCCTGCTGATCCGATACCATGGAAAAGTTCTGGTGTAAAGAAACCAACGACTGAACCTTTGACGTACGTTTCAGTTTGTTCAGGTTGTCTTCTAGCTGAATCAATTAAACGTGTATAAGGTGGCTCTTGTGCAGGCATCATACGTACATGCATTTTTTTAAATAATCCTGAAATTTTTACTGCTGAAAATAAATTTTCACTCAACATCTTTTCCTTTATTTCCTCAAAAACTGCTTCAGAAGATTTATTTTTCGTTTCATAGCTCGTATCTGCTACGAATTTAGTTACGGTTGCATATGGTGTTAACTCATCGCCTTTTAATTCCACAAATTCTTTATGTTCATTTGCGTGATAAGCTTTTCCATCTAAAAAGATGACCTCACCATTTGAACCTGTTAGTGTAGCGATACCTAAATCACCATGTTTCAATAATTCATTTATTGATGCAGTACCTTGTAATAAGCCTGCCATTAATGTGCCTAATGTACCATGTTGGTATAAAACATTAGTCATAAATTCTTCCACTCCTTATTAACATTTATCTTTCTTTTAGTTAAATACATCAGGTAACATATTCGTTGAAAGTTTAATATTGTCTTTGTAATTCACTGGTATGTCAATTAATACTGGACCATCTGTTTCATAGCCCTCTTTAATTGCCGCTTCTAATTCTTCTTGATTTGTAACTCGTAAACCTTTTGCGCCGAATGATTCAGCATATTTTACGAAATCTACAGGACCGAAGTCTACACCTGACGAACGTTTATATTTCATTTCTTCTTGGAATTCAACCATGTTATATTTTCCATCGTTCCAAATAAGTTGAATGATATTTAGATTTTTACGTACAGCCGTTTCTAAATCTTGTGATGAAAATAAAAAGCCTCCATCGCCAGCAACAGACACAACTTGCGTATTAGGTCGTACAAGCGCAGCTGAAATTGCCCATGGTAATGCCACACCAAGCGTTTGCATACCATTACTGAATAATAAATGTCTTGGATTGTAACTTCTGAAATTACGTGCCATCCAAATATAATGACTTCCTACATCAACTGTCACTGTAGTATCATCAGTTAATACATTTTGCATAGCTTCAACAATTTCAACTGGATGAAGGATACCCTCTTCATGCGTCGCTTTAATACCAGTTTCTTGATCAATATGTGCTCTTAATTGTTCTAATTCATCTAAATGTTGTTGATTTATAAATGGTTCATCCACTTTTTCAGAAATCATTTCAATCGTTTTAGCAATATTACCAATTAACTCTTTTTTCGGTTGCATATAATTAGTAATTTCAGCTTGAACTTCGTCAATATTGATAATTTGTGTTTCTAATTCTTTATTCCAGTTACTAGCTTCATATTCAATTGGATCATAACCGATTGTAATTACTAAATCACTTTTGCGTAATAATTCATCACCGACTTGATTACGGAATAAACCTACACGTCCGAAGAAATGATTTTCCAATTCACGACTAATCACACCCGCACCTTGGAATGTTTCTACAACTGGTAAATTTGTACGCTCTACTAATTTGCGAATGGCATTCGTTTCGTCTGCACTCGAACTTCTCATTCCAGCTAGTAAAACAGGAAATGATGCATTTTTAATCGCTTCAATGACATCATTAATATCTTGTTCACTCGGTACACCTAAATTTGGCTTTTGACAAAGTGATATCGCTTTAGATTCTACAGGTGAAGAAATCACATCTTGCGGAATACTAATAAAACTTGCGCCATTTTTACCTGACGTAGCAATGCGAATGGCATTTGTCATAACTTCTGATAATGATTCTGGATCTTGTACTTCTTCACTATATTTTGATGAATATTTTAATAAAGCAGCATTATCAATACTTTGATGTGTTAATCGCAATAAATCATTACGTTTCACCTGGCCACCTAACGCTAAGACAGGATCCCCTTCAGATGTAGCAGTTAATAGTCCAGTCGTTAAATTACTTACACCAGGGCCACTTGTAACAAGTACTACACCAGGTTTACCTGTTAATCTTCCAATACCTTGTGCCATCATTGCAGCATTTTGTTCATGACGAGTGACAATAAGTTCAGGACCATCATCAATTAAAGCATTAAATAGATAGTCTATCTTTGCACCCGGAATACCAAAAACATATTCTACCCCATTATTTTTCAAAGTATCAATAACCATATCGGCTGCAGTGTACTTTTTATCAGTCATTTATATTCATTTCCCTTCAAATGTGATGTGTATTACATATAATTGATTTTTGGTTTGTCACCTAATGATAGTTACGCAAAATTAATGGTATTTATCAAAATTTCACTTATACTATTAGATTTGTAATACATAAAAATTGCCTTCAGTACATTATATATCCTTTGTAAGATGAATAAAAATCGTTATTTGTAATACTAAGTATTCCAAAAATGCATGAGTATATTTTGTGCGGTGTGATTATGAGGGATGTCGGATTGATTGATGTGGATGACTCTGATTTTGGTGTTTAGTCAATGGCTGTTTGAAAATGTTATTTTTGGCGATCTGAAAATGCTGTTTTATGACACGCTGAAAATGGTGTTTCGATTAAAAAGCCACAGTAAGATTTAGATCTAACTGTGACTTATACATTTCAAACTTATATTAGCGATTGTTTTTATAGTTATAAATGATAGATGCAGTTCCTAAACACATTAAGAAGATAATCATTAAATATATAGAAAAGTTATCTGTTTTAATATAAAACTTAAAAAGTAGAAACGCCAGCATCGCAACAATAAAATAAACAGGAATAAAAGCTTTCTTCCAAAATATAGAATCTTTCAATTAAGTCACTCCTCGTATAATAAATTTTAGTTTTCTAAATTAGTAGTTTGATTTGGATAT
>NZ_PPQS01000019.1 GCF_002902405.1 Staphylococcus schweitzeri | reverse complement strand
CCCAACACAAAACAAGCCAAGTAAAACAAACGCATACAACGTAACGACACATGCGAACGGTCAAGTATCATATGGCGCACGTCCAACATACAAGAAGGCAAGTGAGACAAACGCATACAACGTAACAACACATACAAACGGTCAAGTATCATATGGCGCTCGCCCAACACAAAACAAGCCAAGTGAAACAAACGCATACAACGTAACAACACATGCAAATGGTCAAGTATCATATGGCGCACGTCCGGCACAAAACAAGCCAAGTAAAACAAACGCATATAACGTAACAACACATGCAAACGGTCAAGTATCATATGGCGCACGTCCAACATACAAGAAGGCAAGTGAAACAAACGCATACAACGTAACGACACATGCAAACGGCCAAGTATCATACGGAGCTCGTCCGACATACAAGAAGGCAAGTGAAACGAATGCATATAACGTAACAACACATGCAGATGGTACTGCGACATATGGGCCTAGAGTAACAAAATAAGTTTATAACTCTATCCATAAACATACAGTCAATACAAAACATTATGTATCTTTACAACAGTAATCATGCATTCGATGATGTTTCTAACTGAATTAAAGCATCGAACAATCGGAAGCATATTTCCAAATTATTTATTCATTATAGTCTTAAACATAACATGACCTAACATATTACTAACCTATTAAAATAAACCACGCACATCTATGTGATATACGACAATCACAGCAATAATAATTGCTATAGAAAGTCGTACCGAACTGGAACTTACAAGCCTAGTTCGAACGCACACTGATGTGAGTGGTTTTCTTTATTTTAAACATGAACAATCAGATAAGTTACTAGCATTAGCAAATATTATTAAATCAAAGGGCTTCGATTCATAAAATTTAAAACAATGATTAAAAGTAGACGTGTAAATGTTAAATTCTAAAACGGAAATACCCACCATTCTATTAAAACACCATTTTGTTCAATCACTATATTTCATATAGCTTCAATAATAAAACGAAACTGCTTCAACCCGTTTCAACTTCATCCTACTTCAATAACAAAACGAATCTGCTTCATCCAAAATCAATCATTTTAACGCACATATTCAAATATTGCAGCTGCCCCCATACCGACGCCAATACACATTGTCACCATGCCGTAGCGACTATCGGGGCGCCTACTCATTTCAGATAGTAAACGTGCGGTCAATATAGCACCGGTTGCACCTAATGGATGACCTAAAGCAATGGCACCACCATTTACATTAGTACGTGATAAATCTAGACCTACCGCATTCATAGAAGCGATAGTTTGAGATGCAAATGCCTCATTTAGTTCTACTAAGTCGATGTCTTCGATTGTTAAATTGCTGAGTGACAATACTTCAGGAATCGCATATGCAGGGCCAATACCCATTATTTTCGGATCCACACCGACAGCTTTGAAACCAACGAATCGAGCAATAGGTTTCACACCTAGTTCTTTCACTTTGTCTCCTGACATTAAGACGACAAATGCTGCGCCATCAGATAGTGGGGCGGATGTACCTGCAGTAACTGTACCATCAGCCTTAAACACTGTCGGTAATTTAGCTAATGCCTCTTTCGTTGTGTTAGGTCGAATTAACTCATCTTGATTGAATATACCTTCTTTAAAGTCGATTCCGTCTCCAGTATATTCTACGTATTCAACATTAATTGGAATGATTTCATCTTCAAAGCGACCTTCACGTTGCGCTTCATATGCGCGTTGATGACTTTGAACAGCATAGGTATCTTGTTCTTCTCTAGATACGTTATATTGCGACGCTACATTTTCAGCAGTTAAACCCATAGGGTATGACGCACCTATATCTTCATATTGTAATATTGGATTGTTGGTAGGTTCGTTTCCACCCATAGGGACAGCACTCATTAATTCTACGCCACCTGCCACGAGTATATCTCCTTGACCAGCCATAATTTGGTTGGCTGCAGTTGCTATTGTTTGTAGCCCAGATGAACAGTAACGGTTTATAGTTTGTCCAGGAATAAAGTACGATAAGCCTGTACGTAATGCAATCGTTCTTGCAATGTTTTGTCCTTGTAACCCTTCAGGAAAAGCGGTACCTACAATGACATCTTCAACCATATTATTATTAAACTTTCCACCAACACGTTTTAACACACCCTGTAATACTTTAGCAGCAACATCATCTGGTCTTTCATAAAATAGTGACCCTTGTTTTGCCTTTGCAGTAGCTGAACGTCCATAAGCTACAATATATGCTTCTTGCATGCTTATCATCCTCTCTTAATAAATGTCCTTTAATTACGTAATGGCTTACCAGTTTTTAACATATGTGTAATTCTATCGTATGTTTTTTTAGATTTTAGTAACTCTATAAAACTGATTTTTTCTAATTTTTGGATATAACGTTGATTAATATATGTGTTACGAAGTAGTTCGCCACCAGATAAAACATATGCAATTTCTAAGGCAATATGATAATCATAATCACTAATAAAATGACCTAGTCTTTGCGCGTCTAATTGTCCTTCAATGAATACTTTGTAATTTTCTCCTAAGCCAATATATTGGTGTTTTGGTTTAGGTATATAGTTTGTTTCTGCTTCATATTTTGCGCGTTTAAGTGCTACTTCGACACGTTGTGCTGTATTGAAAATAATCGTATCTGTATCACGTAAATAGCCATAACGGCGAGCCTCAAATGCATTAGTAGATACTTTTGCAAATGCGATGTTTGTAAGTACTTTAGTCATTGAAGCTTGTTTATCATCGAGTTTATGTGATGTGTGTAAAATGCGATCTGCCATTTCTGCAAGACCACCACCACTTGGTAATAAACCGACGCCCGCTTCAACAAGACCAATATATGTTTCACTTGCTGCTACAACGATAGGCGAGTAAAGTACAAGCTCACATCCGCCGCCTAGGGCACGACCTTGTACAGCTGTAACGATTGGCTTTAAGCTATACTTCAAACGATTAAAGCTATAATGCAATTTATCAATTGATTGTGCAACAACATCATCCACAAGACCTTCTTCATGCGCTTTTTTCATTAAGAAAAGGTTGGCACCTACGCTGAAATTATTACCATCAGCATAAATAACCATACTCGTATAATATTTGTTTTCCAGCAAATCAATCGCCTCAACTAAAGCATCATTAAATTCATCGGTAATGACATTATTTTTACTCTGTAATTTTAGTAAAAGTTGATCGTCGTGAGTTACAGAAAGTTTAGCATCACCTTTATCCCAAAGTTCATCTTTTATGAAGTGAGATACTGGTGTTACATATTCAATCGTTTCATTCTGTTTATAAAAGCTGCCATCTAATTCGTTAATCCATTGTGGTAAGTCACCAAGTTCATCTTCCATGCGCGATTTAACACGTTCAAATCCCATCGCATCCCATAATTGGAAAGGTCCAAGCTTCCAGTTAAACCCCCAAACAAGGGCGCGGTCAATGTCACGGAAGTCATCGGTAGCCTTAGGGACGTTGATCGCAGAGTAATAGAAATTATTACGTAAGGTTTTCCATAAAAATTGTCCTGCTTCATCTTGTGCATTAAAAATGACATCAAGGTTATGCACTAAATCTTTATTAAATTCATTTAAAATTGGTGATTGTGGTTGTGATACAGGGACATAATCTTGTTTTTCTTTATCATAAACAAGACGTTCTTTAGTATCTTTATCTTTTTTATAAAAACCTTGTTTTGTTTTACGACCTAGTGCACCAATATCAAACAATGTATTTACAACTTTGACATTGTGGAAATAGGGTGCTTCCTCAGGGACTTGCTGCATGCCTTTAATTACAGATACTGCAATGTCTAATCCGACTAAGTCAGATAGTGCATAAGTGCCTGTTTTAGGGCGACCAATCGCTTGTCCGGTTAAAGCATCCACATCTGTAATGTTTAAATTTTGCTGTTCGGCGCGGTACATAATATCATTCATTGTTTGTGTACCGACTCTATTGGCAACAAAGCTAGGCACATCATTGACGACAATGACACCTTTACCTAAGACATTTTGCACGAATTTTTTTACATCTAATATGATTGATTCTTTCGTGTGCGACGTAGGTATTAACTCCACTAACTTCATAATTCGTGGAGGGTTAAAGAAATGTAGCCCAAAGAATCGTTCTTGATCCTTCTCGTTAAATGCTTGAGCAATTGCTTTAATTGGTATACCTGATGTGTTAGTGGCGAATAAAGCTTCTTCTTTAGCATGTTGAGCGACTTGTTGCCATACCGCATGTTTGATTTTAATGTCTTCTTTAACTGCTTCGATATATAAGTCAGCATCATCATTAGTTAAGTCATCGGTAAAATTACCATATGTTAAATTACTTGCTAAATTCAAGTCGAATAGAAGTGGTCGTTTTTTGTCTATGATTTTATCATACGATTTCTTTGCAATAAGATTTGGATTGTTTTCGTCGACTACAATATCTAATAATTTTACTTTTAGACCTGCATTTACAAAGAGTGCTGCAAGCTGTGCACCCATTGTACCTGCACCAAGAACTGTTACTTTATTAATTGTCATAGTTATTCCTCCAATTTAGTTGAGGATAAGATAACCTCTAAAAATATCGGCCAGTTTTGCTATTTCGTAAAATGAATTAAAAGTATCTTTGTCAGCTATCTTAGCCTCTGATTTAAGGAAAGCATTATACTTAAAATAATTGTCTAGTTATGTGATACGTCGATATTTTCAAAATCACTTTTAGTTTAAACAAATGCTGAATCTCCAGTTAAGGCACGTCCAATTACTAACGCATTAATTTCATGTGTACCTTCGTATGTGTAAATTGCTTCTGCATCTGAGAAGAAACGTGCAATATCATAATCATCAGCAAGAATACCGTTACCACCTGTAATGCCTCGTCCCATAGCAACTGTCTCACGCAAACGTAAGGCATTCATCATCTTAGCCGTTGAAGTTGCAACTTCATCGTATTCGCCATGTGCTTGCATGTTAGCTAATTGGGCACATGTTGCCATTGCATGCGCTAGATTACCTTGCATCATTGCTAGCTTTTCTTGTATTAACTGATATTTACTAATTGGTTTGCCGAATTGTTTACGTTCAGTGACGTAATCTAATGTGGCACGTAAAGCACCAGCCATGCCACCTGTAGCCATATAAGCAACGCCTGCTCTCGTTGAATAAAGAATTTTAGCAATATCTTTAAAGCTTGTTATATTTTGTAAGCGATCCACTTCATTAACCTTGACATTGGTTAATTTGATCAGTGCGTTTGGCACGATACGAAGGGCGATTTTATTATCTATGACTTCAATATCTACACCGTCTTGCTCTGGTCTGACAACAAAGCAATGTGGTTTACCTGTTTCTTTATTTATTGCAAATACTGGAATGACATCAGATACATGTGCACCGCCAATCCATTTCTTTTCACCATTAATAACCCAAGTATCGCCTTGACGTTCAGCAACTGTTTCAAGACCTCCCGCAACGTCCGAACCGTGTTCTGGTTCAGTTAAAGCAAAGCATGTACGCAGTTCATGTGACTGTAATTTAGGTACATATTTCGCAATTTGTTCTTTGCTACCTCCGAAATAGAAAGTGTTATGCCCTAAACCTTGATGAACACCGAGTAGGGTAGCTAAGGAAATGTCAAATCGCGCGAGTAGGTAAGACATGAAAAACTGAAATAGTTGACTAGGCATTTTGGCGTTTGGACGATTCTTGTAAAGTAATGGATTGTTAAAGTAATTTAATTCTCCTAGATCTTTAAAATAGTCCTCGGGTACGGTAGCGTCTATCCAATGTTGATTAATATTTTTACGATATTTATTTTCTAGTAATGAATCTACTTGTTGTAAAAATTCGACTTCACCGTCTGTTAAACCTTTAGCAATACTAAGTACATCTTCAGGAAATAATGTTTTTAAGATTGTTTCTTTTTCAAATGTCATATAAATTCCTCCTAAAAATAATATGAATTCTAATGTTAAATGCATCTAATTCTGAGACAATACACCTTGTTTGTAAACGCTTTCATAAAAGGGTAAAAATTTTTATTACCTTTTAAAGTGTTTGTGAAACTTTGTCATTCATCATTTTCCGAATCGCGAGCTTATCTGGTTTTTGTGTACTGTTTAACGGCATATGTGTTACTGGTACATACATTCTCGGTACTTTATAACCTGCTAAACGACTTCGCATATGTTGGTCTAATATTTCGGTGTAATGAGGTTCATCTTCGCGAAGTATAATGGCAGCAGCAATTGACTCACCATATTTTGGATGATCATAGCCAACGACAACACACCGATCTATTAGTGGATGTTCAGCTAAAGCATTTTCGACTTCTGATGGTAAGACATTTTCACCACCAGTTATAATTAATTCCTTTTTGCGGTCAATAATAAATATATCGCCATCGTCGTCCATTTTTGCTAAATCTCCTGTCAATAAGTAACGACCATGAAACGCTTTAGCAGTCTCTGCTGGTTTATTCCAATATCCTGGCGTGACATTTTTAGCCTTAATTGCAAGTTCACCAATCTCGCCAGTAGGTACTTCCTCACCGTTATCATCAAGGATGCGTGCATCAACGAACATGACTGCTTTACCAATACTCATTGGTTTACGTTTTGAATTTTCCGGTGTATTAACAAGTACAAGAGGTGCTTCGGTTAAGCCATAGCCGTTAATAATGTTTATGCCATATTTTTTAAAAGCAGTTTGGATACTTGGTAATGGTTGTGAACCACCTTGGATAATATAATCCATAGCTTTAAAATTTTCAGGATTAAAATTACTAGCACGTAGCGTACTATAATACATTGTCGGAATCATGATAATAAATGTAGGATGATATTGTGCAATCATGTTATTTAATTCTTCTCCATTAAAATAACGTTGAAGAATCAATGTGCCACCTGACATCAATACGGGCAACACTGTATCATTAAATCCTAAAACATGGAACATAGGTGTAGATACAATCGTAATATAATTCGAATTAAACTTATATGTCAGTTCTAAGTTTGCACCATTATGAACAAATGACTCGTACGAGAACATCACGCCTTTAGGTGATCCGGTTGTACCACTTGTATAAATTAATGCTGCAAGATCATGTGGTTCGACAGGTGTTGCTTGAAAAGGTTGGTGATGATCTGGATCTACAATTTCATCATATTGACGTGAATCAATATCCATGTGTAGTAACTTTTGATCAATGTTTGTTAAAGAACTTAGGTGTTTTTCTGCATAAAAGAGAAGCTTTAATTGTGCATCTTCCACAATAGCTGCTATCTCTTTCTGGCTTAGTCTCCAATTCATGGGTAAAAATACAGCACCTGTTTTAAAACAAGCAAATAGTAAATCTAATATTGCAATGTCATTTGGCGCAAATATACCGATAACATCGCCTTTTTTTACACCTTGAGATGTTAAATAATGTGCCATATTATCAGCGCGTGCATTAAGTTGTTGGTATGTCCAAGATGTTTGTTTTGCGTGATCAATAACGGCAGGCTTGTCATCATCAAAGTCTGAACGCGTTTTTATCCAATCGAAATTCATTAGTATACCCCCTTTAGCTTCACTTTCATACTTTATGAATTGATTGTTTAAGTTGTCCCCATTGTTTTTGATAAATACTACTATCAATCAATTTTATGTTGTCAGCAATTATTGGTTTAAATGCCATTTGATTTAATATATCTTTTTGTAAATCAAGACCTGGAGCGATTTCAATTAGTTTCAAGCCTTGATTTGTAAGCTCAAATACTGCACGATCAGTAACAAAATAGACTTCTTGTTCAAGTGATTGTGAATATTGTGCATTAAAGTCGATATGACTCACGTCTGATACAAATTTCTTGTTTTGTCCTTCCGTTTCAATGTTTAATCGTTGGTTATGACATGAAACATGACTGCCAGCTACAAAAGTACCTGAAAAAATAATTTTGTTTACAGATTGTGTAATGTCTATAAATCCACCACAACCATTTAATCGGTCATTAAAGTAGGACACATTGACATTGCCATATTGGTCTACTTCTGCAAAGCTAAGATAAGCAACAGATACACCATTGTTATAGATGAAATCCCAAGCTTGATCATGACGCATACGTACATCTGCGTTATAGTTCATACCAAAACGCTCACGGCTACCTACAAATCCGCCAAAAATGCCGACGTCTAGAATTGGTTGTACATCATGTGCGACACGTTCTTCATAAAGCAAATTTGAAAGTTCATTGTTAATACCATAACCAATACTAATCGTATCGCCATATGTTAAAAATTGAGCGGCACGTCTAAGAATTAGTTTGCGATTATTAAATGGCAACGGTTGTTCAGGAATACAATCAATCCGTTCCTGACCTGACAATGCAGGTAAATAATGACTTTGAATTACTTGACGATGATTGCGATCTTCTTGGGTAACATATACATAATCAACAATACTTCCAGGAATAATAACATCATTCGGTTTTAGTTGATAGTCATCAACTATAGCTTTAACTTGTACGATAACGGTGCCATGATTGGCCTTAGTATTTAAAGCAACATGATAACTTTCACTCAAGTACGCTTCTTGTGTTAAATATATATTACCTTGCTTATCTGCATAGGTTCCTCTCAGCAATGCCACATCAACGCTAGGGAATGTGTAATGCAAATATGTTTGATCATCGATAGTTACTAATGAAACTAAATCATCAGTTGTTCGTGTATTTACTTTACCGCCACCGTATCTAGGATCAACAGCAGTATTTAAACCGATTTTAGTAACAACTCCAGGTAATAATTGATTACTTTGACGATAATGAGTAGCAATGACACCTTGTGGTAAAAAATAAGCTTCAATGTCATTATTTTTCATTGCTTGTGCCGTTTTAGAAGAAGCCGTTAAAATGCTCATAATGACACGTTTAATCATGCCACGTTCTATAAAATCATCTAAATCCGGTGCGACACCTAAACTATGGATATCATTCGCTAATATAAACGTTAAATCATTGGGCGTATGATATGTGTCATGTTGAGCTAACACAGCACGTAGAACTTCGGCGGGTAAATTGGCTATAGCTAAAGCTGATAAACCAATCACATCACCATCTTTAATGATATGTTGTAAGTCGTGCCATGTGATTTGTTTCAAGTAAGTCACCTCCATCACATTTGATAAGGTATAGCGTTTTTACACTTTGTGTAAACCCTTACAAGAAATATAACATAACGGCGTTTAAAATCAATTAGAAATATCTTTTTATTCTGACAATAGACACGTTATAGACATATTTTGATAATCGATAACAAGTGTAATATCAAGGGTTTGTAATGAATTGAATGTCATTAAAATGCTTATATAAAAATATTGCTCGGAACATAAAAAGTA
>NZ_PPQS01000002.1 GCF_002902405.1 Staphylococcus schweitzeri | reverse complement strand
ATATCCAAATCAAACTACTAATTTAGAAAACTAAAATTTATTATACGAGGAGTGTCTTTAATGAGAACACCAATAATAGCTGGTAACTGGAAAATGAACAAAACAGTAAAAGAAGCTAAAGACTTCGTTAATGCATTGCCAACATTACCAGATTCAAAAGAAGTAGAATCAGTAATTTGTGCACCAGCAATTCAATTAGATGCATTAACTACTGCAGTTAAAGAAGGAAAAGCACAAGGTTTAGAAATAGGTGCTCAAAATACGTATTTCGAAGATAATGGTGCATTTACGGGCGAAACATCACCTGTTGCATTAGCTGATTTAGGCGTGAAATACGTTGTTATCGGACATTCTGAACGTCGTGAATTATTCCATGAAACAGATGAAGAAATTAATAAAAAAGCACATGCGATTTTCAAACATGGTATGACTCCAATTATTTGTGTTGGTGAAACAGATGAAGAACGTGAAAGTGGCAAAGCTAACGATGTTGTAGGTGAACAAGTTAAGAAAGCTGTTGCAGGTTTATCTGAAGATCAACTTAAAGCAACTGTAATTGCTTATGAGCCAATCTGGGCAATCGGAACTGGAAAATCATCAACATCTGAAGATGCGAATGAAATGTGTGCATTTGTACGTCAAACAATTGCTGACCTATCAAGCAAAGAAGTATCAGAAGCTACACGAATTCAATATGGTGGTAGTGTAAAACCTAACAACATAAAAGAATATATGGCACAAACTGATATCGATGGTGCATTAGTAGGTGGCGCGTCACTTAAAGTTGAAGATTTCGTACAATTGTTAGAAGGTGCAAAATAATCATGGCTAAGAATCCAACTGCGTTAATTATTTTAGATGGTTTTGCGAACCGCGAAAGCGAACATGGTAATGCGGTTAAATTAGCGAATAAACCTAATTTTGATCGTTATTACAATAAATACCCAACAACTCAAATCGAAGCGAGTGGCTTAGATGTTGGTCTGCCTGAAGGACAAATGGGTAACTCTGAAGTAGGTCATATGAATATCGGTGCAGGACGTATCGTTTATCAAAGTTTAACTCGAATCAATAAATCAATTGAAGACGGCGATTTCTTTGAAAATGATGTTTTAAATAATGCGATTGCACACGTGAATTCACATGATTCAGCTTTACACATCTTTGGTTTATTGTCTGACGGAGGCGTACACAGCCATTACAAACATTTATTCGCTTTGTTAGAACTTGCTAAAAAACAAGGTGTTGAAAAAGTTTACGTACACGCATTTTTAGATGGTCGTGACGTAGATCAAAAATCTGCCTTAAAATATATCGAAGAGACTGAAGCTAAATTCAAAGAATTAGGAATTGGTCAATTTGCATCTGTGTCTGGTCGTTATTACGCGATGGACCGTGACAAACGTTGGGAACGTGAAGAAAAAGCTTACAATGCAATTCGTAACTTTGACGCGCCAACATTTGCAACTGCAAAAGAAGGTGTAGAAGCAAGTTATACTGAAGGCTTAACAGACGAATTCGTAGTACCATTCATCGTTGAAAATCAAAATAACGGTGTTAATGATGGAGATGCAGTAATCTTCTATAATTTCCGACCAGATAGAGCAGCTCAATTATCGGAAATTTTTGCAAACAGAGCATTTGAAGGTTTTAAAGTTGAACAAGTTAAAGACTTATTCTATGCAACGTTCACTAAGTATAACGACAATATTGATGCAGCAATTGTTTTCGAAAAAGTCGATTTAAATAATACAATTGGTGAAATTGCGCAAAATAATAATTTGACACAATTACGTATTGCTGAAACTGAAAAATATCCTCACGTAACATACTTTATGAGTGGTGGACGTAATGAGGAATTTGAAGGTGAACGTCGTCGTTTAATCGATTCACCTAAAGTTGCAACATATGACTTGAAACCAGAAATGAGTGCTTACGAAGTTAAAGATGCATTAATAGAAGAGTTAAACAAAGGTGACTTGGACTTAATTATTTTAAACTTTGCTAACCCAGATATGGTCGGTCATAGTGGTATGCTTGAACCTACAATCAAAGCGATTGAAGCGGTTGATGAATGTTTAGGTGAAGTAGTTGATAAGATTTTAGAAATGGACGGCTATGCAATCATAACTGCTGACCATGGTAACTCAGATCAAGTATTAACTGATGATGACCAACCAATGACTACGCATACGACAAATCCAGTACCAGTAATAGTAACAAAAGAAGGCGTTACATTACGTGAAACTGGACGTCTAGGTGACTTAGCACCAACATTATTAGATTTATTAAATGTTGAACAACCAGAAGATATGACTGGTGAATCATTAATTAAACACTAATGTTGTAAAAGATGTTAAGTAAACGCTTAATGACACTTATTTTTTGAAATTAATAGTAATATCATTTTGTTAAATGAAAGAATAAAGCTATAATAATTATAGAATATCTATTTAAAGGAGATTATAAACATGCCAATTATTACAGATGTTTACGCTCGCGAAGTCTTAGACTCTCGTGGTAACCCAACTGTTGAAGTAGAAGTATTAACTGAAAGTGGCGCATTTGGTCGTGCATTAGTACCATCAGGTGCTTCAACTGGTGAACATGAAGCCGTTGAATTACGTGATGGAGACAAAGCACGTTACTTAGGTAAAGGTGTTACTAAAGCCGTTGAAAACGTTAATGAAATCATCGCACCAGAAATTATTGAAGGTGAATTTTCAGTATTAGATCAAGTATCTATCGACAAAATGATGATTGCATTAGATGGTACACCAAACAAAGGTAAATTAGGTGCTAATGCTATTTTAGGTGTTTCAATTGCAGTAGCTCGTGCAGCAGCTGACTTATTAGGTCAACCACTTTACAAATATTTAGGTGGATTTAACGGTAAACAATTACCAGTGCCAATGATGAATATTGTAAATGGTGGTTCTCACTCAGATGCTCCAATCGCTTTCCAAGAATTCATGATTTTACCTGTAGGGGCTACAACGTTTAAAGAATCATTACGTTGGGGTACTGAAATTTTCCACAACTTAAAATCAATTTTAAGCAAACGTGGATTAGAAACTGCAGTAGGTGACGAAGGTGGTTTCGCTCCTAAGTTTGAAGGTACTGAAGATGCTGTTGAAACAATTATCCAAGCTATCGAAGCAGCTGGTTACAAACCAGGTGAAGAAGTATTCTTAGGATTTGACTGTGCTTCATCAGAATTCTATGAAAATGGTGTATATGATTACAGCAAGTTCGAAGGCGAGCACGGTGCAAAACGTACAGCTGCAGAACAAGTTGACTATTTAGAACAATTAGTGGACAAATATCCTATCATTTCAATTGAAGACGGTATGGATGAAAACGACTGGGATGGTTGGAAACAACTTACAGAACGTATCGGTGACCGTGTACAATTAGTTGGTGACGATTTATTCGTAACAAACACTGAAATTTTAGCTAAAGGTATTGAAAACGGAATTGGTAACTCAATCTTAATCAAAGTTAACCAAATCGGTACATTAACTGAAACATTCGATGCAATCGAAATGGCTCAAAAAGCTGGTTACACAGCAGTAGTTTCTCACCGTTCAGGTGAAACAGAAGATACTACAATTGCTGATATCGCTGTTGCTACAAACGCTGGTCAAATTAAAACTGGTTCATTATCACGTACTGACCGTATTGCTAAATACAATCAATTATTACGTATCGAAGATGAATTATTTGAAACTGCTAAATATGATGGTATCAAATCATTCTACAACTTAGATAAATAATTTTCTTTATAATCAAATGCTGACATAATTTTAGTTGAGGATTATTATGACGGTATAAAATAAATAAAGATTTTGAGTTCACGTTTAAATAAGTTCACGCTTAAATTTATAGCCTGCCACAGAGTTGAGACTGTGGTAGGTTTTTTATTTTTATAGTATCAAATCATTAATCATTAGGGGCTTGATAAATCGTGAGATAGCCCATAACATATATTTAACTTGTATTATGAAACTGGTATAATTAGGTTTAGATGAAATAGGTGTAAAGAGAACTTTAATCATTTATTTAAATTTTAAATAAGGGACTGTCTTTTTAAAGACGGTATTAATATAGATGAGGAGTAAATGGATGGCTGATATAACAAATAAAGAAATTAAAACAGGGCGCTTCATAGCAGTAGCTTCAATCATATTTTCAATACTACTAATCATTCATTATTTTGTTTCACTTGATAATGCGACAGCTAAAGCATTACTCAGTCTTACGAATCAAAACACATCTGACAAAGCTGTTGACTATATTTTAAATAGTTTTAGATTCACAGGAATTATGTACATTTTAGCTTACTTAGCAGGCTTCATCACAATTTGGAATCGTCACACATACGTATGGTGGTTTATGTTTGCGGTATATGTTTCAAATAGTTTATTTACTATTATAAATTTATCAATCACAGTACAGGCTATAAAAGCAGCACATGGTGCATATTTAACATTACCAATCTTAATCGTTATTATTGGATCAACGGCACTTGCAATTTATATGCTTGTTGTTTCAATTAAGCGTAAAAGTACATTTAATCGCTAGAAAATTGATTTTAACAATAAAAATATGATATACTACTTGTCGTATATAAGGAACGGAGGACAATTTATGCATACATTTTTAATCGTATTATTAATCATTGATTGTATTGCATTAATAACTGTTGTACTACTCCAAGAAGGTAAAAGCAGTGGACTTTCAGGTGCCATCAGTGGTGGTGCTGAGCAGTTATTCGGTAAACAAAAACAACGTGGCGTCGATTTATTCTTAAATAGATTAACAATTATTTTATCAATATTATTTTTTGTACTTATGATTTGCATAAGTTATCTTGGTATGTAAGGTCCGGCGATGTAAATGTCGGGCTTTTTTATTTATAATTAAGAATGTAATAGTTTAATAATAAGCTATGTAAAATATATAGCCTAGTTAAGTATGCAAAGGGAGCGTTAGATTTATGCAGATAAAATTACCAAAACCTTTCTTTTTTGAAGAAGGCAAACGTGCCGTGTTATTATTACATGGATTTACAGGCAATTCGTCTGATGTACGTCAATTAGGTCGATTTTTACAAAAAAAGGGGTATACTTCGTATGCACCTCAATATGAAGGTCACGCAGCACCACCGGAGGAAATACTGAAATCTAGTCCTTTCGTTTGGTTTAAAGATGCGTTAGATGGTTATGATTATCTTGTTGAACAAGGTTATGATGAAATTGTTGTAGCTGGATTATCATTGGGTGGTGATTTTGCCTTAAAATTAAGCTTAAACCGAGATGTAAAGGGTATTGTAACGATGTGTGCACCAATGGGTGGCAAAACTGAAGGTACCATTTACGAAGGCTTTTTAGAGTATGCACGTAATTTTAAAAAGTATGAAGGTAAAGATCAAGAGACTATTGATAATGAAATGAATCATTTTAAACCAACAGAAACTTTAAAAGAACTAAGTGAAGCATTAGATACAATTAAAGGGCAAGTTGAAGAGGTGTTTGATCCAATTTTAGTGATTCAAGCTGAAAACGACAAAATGATTGATCCACAATCCGCAAATTATATATATGAACATGTAGATTCTGATGAAAAAGATATCAAGTGGTATAGTCAGTCAGGACATGTTATTACAATTGATAAAGAAAAGGAACAAGTTTTTGAAGATATTTATCAATTTTTAGAGTCACTAGAGTGGTCAGAATAAAAAGAGATTTTAATATTAGAAAGGAGGGGCATAATGAATTTAAAGCAATCAATAGAAAACATTATTAATCAACCTGAATATGAACCGATGTCTGTGTCAGATTTTCAAGATGCATTAGGTTTAAGTAGTGCCGACTCATTTAGAGATTTAATTAAGGTGCTTGTAGAATTAGAACAATCAGGATTAATTGAACGTACAAAAACAGATAGATACCAAAAAAAGCATAATTCGAAAGGTCATTCGAAATTAATTAAAGGAACATTAAGCCAAAATAAAAAAGGTTTTGCATTCCTAAGACCTGAAAATGAAGAAATGGAAGATATATTTATTCCCCCAACGAAAATTAATAGAGCCTTAGATGGAGATACTGTAGTTGTAGAAATACATCAATCTAAAGGTGAACATAAAGGTAAGATTGAAGGGGAAGTTAAATCAATTGAAAAACATTCTGTAACACAAGTTGTTGGCACGTATAGTGAAGCAAGACATTTCGGTTTTGTAATTCCAGATGATAAACGTATTATGCAAGATATTTTTATTCCTAAAGGCCAAAGTTTAGGTGCAGTTGATGGTCATAAAGTGCTTGTTCAAATCACTAAGTATGCTGATGGTTCAGATAATCCTGAAGGGCATATTTCAGCAATTTTAGGACATAAAAATGATCCAGGTGTAGATATTTTATCTATAATTTATCAACACGGTATTGAAATTGAATTTCCAGATGATGTATTACATGAAGCTGAAGCAGTACCTAATCATATTGAAAATAATGAAATTAAAGGTCGTCATGATTTACGTGATGAATTGACTATCACTATTGATGGTGCGGATGCTAAAGACTTAGATGATGCAATCAGTGTTAAAAAGTTGTCAAATGGTCATACGGAGTTAACGGTTAGTATTGCTGATGTCAGCTATTATGTAACTGAAGATTCAGCTTTAGATAAAGAAGCTTATGATAGAGCTACAAGTGTTTATCTTGTTGACCGAGTGATTCCGATGATTCCACATCGATTAAGCAATGGTATTTGTTCGTTAAATCCTAATGTTGATCGTTTAACGTTAAGTTGTCGCATGGAAATTGATGATAGTGGTCGCGTTGTAAAACATGAAATCTTTGATAGTGTGATTCATTCTAATTATCGAATGACGTATGATGCGGTAAATCAGATTATTACTGAAAAGGATTCTACGATTCGAGAGCAGTATAATGAAATTACGCCTATGCTAGATTTAGCACAAGATTTATCAAATCGTTTAATTCAAATGAGAAAACGCCGTGGTGAAATTGATTTTGATATTAGCGAAGCGAAAGTACTAGTTAACGAAGATGGTATACCTACAGATGTTCAATTGAGACAACGTGGTGAAGGCGAACGTCTTATTGAGTCATTTATGTTAATTGCAAATGAAACAGTTGCTGAACATTTTAGTAAGTTAGACGTACCATTTATTTATCGTGTACATGAGCAGCCTAAAACAGATCGCTTAAGACAATTCTTTGATTTTATTACAAACTTTGGCATTATGATTAAAGGTACTGGCGAAGATATACACCCTACAACACTTCAAAAGGTTCAAGAAGAAGTAGAGGGGCGCCCAGAACAAATGGTCATTTCAACAATGATGTTACGTTCAATGCAACAAGCGCATTATGATGATGTAAACTTAGGTCATTTCGGCTTATCAGCTGAATATTATACACATTTCACATCACCTATTAGACGTTATCCTGACTTAACTGTTCATCGATTAATCCGTAAGTATTTAATTGAAAAATCAATGGATAATAAAGAAGTGAAGCGTTGGGAAGACAAATTGCCTGAGTTAGCTGAGCATACTTCTAAACGTGAACGTCGTGCTATTGAAGCAGAACGTGATACTGATGAATTGAAAAAAGCTGAATATATGATTCAACATATTGGCGATGAGTTTGAAGGTATTGTCAGCTCTGTTGCGAACTTTGGTATGTTCATTGAATTACCAAATACGATTGAAGGTATGGTTCATATTGCAAATATGACCGATGATTATTATCGTTTTGAAGAGCGTCAAATGGCATTAATTGGTGAACGTCAAGCTAAAGTATTTAGAATTGGTGACACAGTGAAAGTTAAAGTGACGCACGTAGATGTAGATGAACGCTTAATTGATTTTCAAATTGTTGGTATGCCTTTACCGAAAAATGATCGATCACAGCGCCCAGCGCGAGGTAAGACCATTCAAGCTAAAACGCGTGGTAAATCGTTAGATAAATCGAAATCTGATGATAAAGGTCATAAGAAAAAAGGTAAGCAACGTAAAGGTAAAAATCAACGTAATAATGACAAATCTGGAAACAGTAAGCATAAGCCATTTTATAAAGATAAAAGTGTGAAAAAGAAAGCACGTCGTAAGAAAAAATAAGCAACAATGAGGTGAGTATGAATGGCTAAGAAGAAATCACCAGGTACATTAGCGGAAAATCGTAAAGCAAGACATGATTATAATATAGAGGATACGATTGAAGCGGGGATTGTATTACAAGGTACAGAAATAAAATCAATTCGCCGAGGTAGTGCCAACCTTAAAGATAGTTACGCGCAAGTTAAAAACGGTGAAATGTATTTGAATAATATGCATATAGCACCATACGAAGAAGGGAATCGTTTTAATCACGATCCTCTTCGCTCTCGAAAATTATTATTACACAAACGTGAAATCATTAAGATGGGTGAACAAACTCGAGAAATTGGTTATTCGATTGTGCCGTTAAAGCTTTATTTGAAGCATGGGCATTGTAAAGTATTACTAGGTGTCGCACGAGGTAAGAAAAAATATGATAAACGTCAAGCTTTAAAAGAAAAAGCAGTCAAACGAGATGTTGCGCGCGATATGAAAGCCCGTTATTAAGCGATTTGGTTGCTTAATCGGGCTATATTTGATATAGTTATATATGCTTTTGTAAATTACAAAAGTATGATTTGTTTGATTTATTATTTCGGGGACGTTCATGGATTCGACAGGGGTCCCCCGAGCTCATTAAGCGTGTCGGAGGGTTGTCTTCGTCATCAACACACACAGTTTATAATAACTGGCAAATCAAACAATAATTTCGCAGTAGCTGCCTAATCGCACTCTGCATCGCCTAACAGCATTTCCTATGTGCTGTTAACGCGATTCAACCTTAATAGGATATGCTAAACACTGCCGTTTGAAGTCTGTTTAGAAGAAACTTAATCAAGCTAGCATCATGTTGGTTGTTTATCACTTTTCATGATGCGAAAACTTTCGATAAACTACACACGTAGAAAGATGTGTATCAGGACCTCTGGACGCGGGTTCAAATCCCGCCGTCTCCATAGAAATATGCTTGGAAACCTTGATATAATGGGGTTTTATTCTAGCAAGTGTCAAATGTGTGTCAAGAAAATAATTTTCTGACACGTTGACCTTGCTCTTTTTTATGTTCATCAAGTAAGTGAGAGTAGGTGTCTAAAGTTATAGAAATATTATAATGCCCTAACCTTTTACTTATATATTCAATAGGGATACCTTTAGAAAGTAGGAAAGATGTATGTGTGTGCCTTAATGAATAAGGTGTTATTTTAGTATCATTTAGTCCTATTTGGCTCTTAGCATGGTTAAATGACTTTTTAACGGCATTATGACTCAATTTAAATAACTTATTATCTGTACGTTTGGGTAATTTTGATAATTTAGCTTTAATATGTTGTATATCCTTTTTGGGTACTTCCACAAGTCTGTCTGCGTTAACTGTTTTTGTACCACGAAGATGTATTGTACCCTCTTTTTCGTTTAGATCGATAGGCAACATATTAATTACATCACTGTATCTTGCACCAGTGATAGCTAGGATGAATAAAAAGATATAACTTGGTTCGTCTCTAGATTTAAAGTATTCTATCAATTGCAAGTATTGTTCTATGGTGATGAATTTAGAGTATTCGTCTTTTGATTTTTTTGTACCACGAATATCTATTTGATAGCTAGGGTCTTTCTTTAAATAGCCCTCATATACTGCATCTCTGAAACATTGTGATAAACAACTGTTTAATTTACGAACCGTTTCATTTGTACGACCTCGACCGAATTCGTTCAAAAACTTTTGATACTCGGAACGTTTGATGTTCTTTATTAAAAAATCACTCCCGAAATATTCGTTAAATAATTTTAATGAACGTTGATACCAATAGAATTGTTGTGAAGCGACATGTTTTTTGTTTTTTGAATCTAACCAATCATTGTAATACTCTTCAAATTTTTTATTTTCATCTAAATTATTTCCATCATCCAAATCTCTAAGCAGTTGTTGCGCAGCGTTGGTTGCCTCAGCTTTAGTTTTGAATCCTGACTTTCTTTTCTTTCCTGATTTGAACGATGGATGTTTAACATCATATTGCCATGTAACTGTTGTTCTGTTTTTTCTTTTTCTAATTGTAAATGATGCCATTTTACTTCTCCTCCTCAAAATCGGCAAAAAATAATAAGGGTAGGAGGGCTACCCTTATTTGAATGTGTTAATAACTCCTTAATTACTTCTTTCTAAATTCCAATCTTTCAGTACCTTTTCATTAAATTCTATACCCTCATATTTTTTTAATAGTTTTTCTGTCGAATCTAAAAATTCCGAAACAGCTTCTTTAACAGATAAATCAAATGCCTCTAAATCTTCCAGTTCAGTACCTTTATGAATTAAATCAATTATTTCTGAATTTACGTTTAAAGAAGAAAGTTGATCCATAATATAGGGTGTGAAAATTATATGTTCTGCATTTTCTATTGAAATAAGATCATGTTTAAGTTGATAAAATAATCCATGAATAGTTATTAAAGTGAATTTTTCAATTTGTTCTTTGTTCTCGAATACTAACATTATTTATTACTCCACCCTGTCTTAGTTTTTACATCGAAGACTAAACCCGATTTGCTTTGGAAATAATGAACTGAAACTTTTTTCTTTCCAATGTATCCATCTTTATAAACTTTTTTCCATGTCCCTTTTTCGACCTTTCTAAGTTTGGCTAGTAAGGATTTATTTGTCACGTTATGATGCTTGGTCTTTCCACTAACTGCTTTAAAGTTTCGAGGGAATTTTGGTGCGTATTTAATACTTTTATAAAATGTCATACCATTTTTAACTACGTATCTAACAAGAGGTCCTATAACTCTAGGTTGTATTACATCCTCTTCCTCTATAGTGTAATCAGGCATATTGTCTAATGTAGAATCATCGATTGTGTTATCTTCGTATCCAATAGAATCGATACTTTCCTCTTGTAAAGCTATTGCAGAATTTGTTGAATATGAAATTGTTAAAGTTAATAATAATATAAATACAATAATCTTATTTTTCATTTTAAACCTCGTATGTTTTATTAGATAATGACTTTTAAACTTGATAAATCAATAATTATTATGGGTATGACATCTGTTTAAATAATTTGTATTTAATCCACATGATTTCACCTCCTTTTAACGTATATCGTAGTAGTGGCTTTTTATCAAAGTTGCATATTGATACTATTACTCTTTATAATCATCTGGATTATATTCATATCCATATTTCTCAGCATCTCGTTTACGAATTTGTTCTTTTTCAGCTTCTGAAGCGTTTGCCCACTCAACTTGATCATTCACCCAATTTTCATGAGCCTTTTGCTCTTGCTCAGTACGATATACACCATTATTATCGTAATCTCTCTTTTCAGGGGCTGACGAATATATTGATTTTTCTGCTCCACTTTCAACTCTTAAGGAACTTTCGAAAGCTGCAATAGCTGGACCCTCCATAACATTACCTTGCGGAATCACACCGTTTGCTACTGCGCTATTATATGCATTGATTTTGTCTAATTCATTATAATTTCCATAAATAATTGACTTTAAAGTATTTCTGTCCGTAATGTTATTAAAGTTTATTTTCTGTATATTCTTTTCATTAACATTAACTTGATTATTATCAACGTTGTTATTTGCAGGTGTTTTTGTAACATCTTTTTCCTTATTGTTACTATTAAGTTTTTTGTTCTCTTTCTTTGTTTCGTTATTTTCTTTCTTTTCTTTTTTCTCATTATCATCGCTACCACATGCACTTAAAACTACTGCACTTGCTAATAATAAACTCAACAATCTTTTCATTCTCATTTCTCCTTTAACTATAAAATAACTTTTCCAACCAACCTCACACTTTCATTTCTATAAAAGTGAAGGTCGCGGTATTCTTTATTCAGTGAAACTAAAGTCAATCTGTCATCCTCAACGAAGACTTTCTTAACATAAGCCTCTTCTTCGATGATGAATATACCTATTTGCCCATTCTTTATATTGTGAGTTTTCTCCACAAATATGATTTCGCCATCTTTAAACATAGGCTCCATAGAATCGCCATTAACTTTTAATGCTAAATCATGTGGAGGAACAGGGGCTTTAACCATTTCAGTGAACAATGTTTCACCGTGTAGGCGTTCTCCCACACCCGCAGAGACACAGCCATTGACGTTAACTGCAATTTTATCCTGTTTATATGAATTAATATCAACAATGTTATCGCCTTTAGAATTCTGTTCTTCTAATTGTTCATTTGCATAGTTAAGTACGTTTTGTTGTCGTGGAGGTGTGAGTTTGTTGTATATGGAAGTGATGTCGTTATCGTCTTTGTATGTAGTATCTATGTCGCTTTTACCAACCTCGAAAACATCAGCTATCCTTTGTATAACGCCATGAGAGGGGTTGGAACGTAAATTTAAATAATCGCTTAAAGTAGATGGTTTTATGTTAATGAGTTCAGCAAGTTTCTTTTGAGACATATTTGAATCGTTGAGAAATTTTCTAATGTTTTTGGCTATGATAATATTTCTTTCTTTGTTCATATTACTTACCTCCTTTTTTCTTATTATACGAAAATTTCATATCATAGTAAAGTTTTTTACGAAAAAAACGTATTTAATGTTGACAATACGAAAATTTCGTATTATATTAGTGTTACCGAAAGGCGGTGACAACATGAAAACATTAAAAGAGTTGAGGACTGATTACGGATTGACTCAAGAAGAGTTAGGGGATTTGTTTAAGGTCTCATCACGTACAATTCAAAATATGGAAAAAGACTCTACTAATATTAAAGACAGTTTACTTTCTAAATATATAAGAGCTTTTAATGTTAAATACGATGATATTTTTTTGGGCAATGAATACGAAAATTTCGTATTCATGAATGATAAGAAGAAATCAATTATTTTAGCATTTAAAGAAAAAGAAAAACAAACATCTTGAAGGAGGCACAACAAATGCAAGACCAATCATTAAAATTAGTAAAACTACAACTAAAATATCATAACCTTTCAGGACAAATTGAAGCTTATGATAAATCACTTAAAGAAATAAGATACACTCGAGATCTTTTCAACAAACATCTAAGCATGAACAGTGATGATGCATTCGCAGGTTTGGAAATGGTAGAAGATGAAATTACTGACAAGCTACGAAGTGCTATCAAAGAGTTCCAAAAAGTAGTGAAAGCATTAGACAAGCTTAACGGTGTTGAAAGTGATAACAAAGTTACTGATTTAACAGAGTGGCGGAAAGTGAATCAGTGACGTTCACTTTCCTATTAGAAAATTTAAAGGAGGCGTACAAATGCAAGCTCAAAACAAAAAAGTCATCTATTACTACTATGACGAAGAAGGTAATAGACGACCCGTTAATATTCAATACAACGATGGCTACGACTTAATGATAGACCCGCGTTTTATTGAAATGACGCTTGAAAGACATCCGCATTTAAAAAATAACTTTTATGGATTAATAGATGGAAAAGAATTTAAGTTAGATTAAATTTTTGTGTTAGATAATTAAAAGCTAATTTGCTTAGCAATGTTACGGACATACTAGTGGTTTTGTTCTCTACTTTTTTAAATATGAACAATAAGTTGATAAAAAACTAAATAAACAAACTATAGCGACTATCAATGAGTTTTGAATATGTAAATCATTCTCGTTTATATAGTTTGTTACAAAGTTTTGAGTGTCAACACTTGCCACAAATCCACTAGAGAACCTGATAAAACTTTTGAAAGGATGTGGAAAATCATTTTTGATACGATTGACAAATTTCTCGTTTCTTTTATAGGTATCTTGCTCATTTACTGGATAGGTCGAATTGATGGTTTCAGCCAAAGTAGAGACAGCAGTTGGATTGATATAAAAATCTCTAATGGTCTGTTGAGCTTGAAGCACTATTTCATCATCAAACCTATAGAGTTCCTTAAAAGATTTTATCGCTTCTTCAGAAAATAAATTTCTTTGAAATGTTAGAGATGAAAAAGAATTACGCAAATTAAAATTCATTTCAATTAAGTTGTTTAGATGAAAGTCTACTTTGAAGTCAGAAAATAAATTTATGTTGTTTCTATTAATTATATCTAATTGGTACTTAAGTTTTAAAGACTGTTTCATTGCCATACTTTTAGAAATTTCAACATTACTAATTACGTTATTAATAGATAAACGAACATCTTTTAAAGGGTCAATATACACCAATATCACCTCCTTAGGTTGATAACTAAATTATACACGAAAGGAGCATAAACAATATGCAAGCATTACAAACATTTAATTTTGAAGAATTACCAGTAAGGAAAATTGAAGTGGAAGGAGAACCCTTCTTTTTAGGTAAAGATGTTGCTGAAATTTTAGGGTATGCACGAGCAGATAACGCCATACGCAATCATGTTGATAGCGAAGATAGGCTGATGCACCAAATTAGTGCGTCAGGTCAAAACAGAAATATGATCATCATCAACGAATCTGGATTATACAGTTTAATCTTTGACGCTTCTAAACAAAGTAAAAACGAAAACATTAGAGAAACCGCTAGGAAATTCAAACGCTGGGTAACATCGGAAGTTTTACCAACTTTAAGAAGAACTGGTGCGTACCAAGTACCTAGCGACCCAATGCAAGCATTGAGATTAATGTTTGAAGCTACAGAAGAAACTAAACAAGAAATTAAAAACGTGAAAGATGATGTTGTTGATTTGAAAGAAAATCAAAAACTGGATGCGGGAGATTACAATTTCTTAACTAGAACTATTAATCAAAGAGTTGCACATATCCAAAGGCTACATGCGATAACAAACCAAAAACAACGTAGCGAATTATTCAGGGATATTAATTCAGAAGTGAAAAAGATGACTGGCGCGAGTTCAAGAACGAACGTAAGACAAAAACATTTCGACGATGTAATTGAAATGATTGCTAATTGGTTCCCGTCACAAGCTACTTTATACAGAATCAAGCAAATTGAAATGAAATTTGAAAACGAAATATAGGAGGGGTTGAATATGGAATACATCGGATATGCAGACGCAAATGCGTTTGTAAAAATAAGTGGCATTTCAAAAGATGATCTAGAGAAAAAAGTTTACTCGAACAAAGAGTTTCAAAAAGAATGCATGTACAGATTTGGTCGAGGACAAAAGCGTTATATAAAAATTGACAAAGCTATTCAATTTATCGGTACCAATTTAATGATTAATGAATACGAATTATAGGAGGATTATCAAATGAGCAATATTTATAAAAGCTACCTATTAGCAGTACTATGCTTTACGGTCTTAGCGATTGTACTTATGCCGTTTCTATACTTCACTACAGCGTGGTCAATTGCAGGATTCGCAAGTATCGCAACATTCCAATTTTTTAAAGAATGCTTTTATAAAAAATAAAAAATTCTGTTACATGCGCCAACAGGTAACAGAAAAGTAATTAGAAATATAAACTTACGTTCAATATAAAACTAAACAAGGAGGAAGTCAACTATGACTAAAAACTATAAAGACATGACTCAGGACGAATTAAGGGGTTTATTAGGTGAAAAAACCTCAGAACTGTATGATTTAGCGAAAGAAATTAAGAGAGAAAGTAAATTTGATATTTTGTTTTTCTCAGCAATAGGAGTTAGCGACGGAGATTTCATAAAAAGTTCAAGTTCTGCGCTTGGCAATGCTTTTAATCTTGCTGAATTATTGGATAATGCTACTAATTTCGACGATGTCATTAACGCCATTCAAAAACGTAAACTACAAAAATTTCTTACTATAGATAACAACAAGGAGGGCTAAAACAATGTATTACAAAACGGGTGACGTATGTCGAAAAATAATTAATGTAGATGGGTTTGATTTTCAATTAAGAGTTAAGAGACATAATTTTAGCGTCGAGATAGTTGTTTTAGACCACGAAGATAATTCGATTGACGGAATAATAGTTTCTGACGAGAACGATTTATACACAGCGTTAGATATTTTAAAACAAACAATTTATGAATGGATTGAATTTAACACAGACGAACAAGACAGATTAATTAACTTAGTCATGAAATGGTAGGAGGCAAATATGAACCATAAACTATTAAGAATAGCTAACGAATTAAATGAACTGATTTTGCATTCTGATGTAAAAGTTGAGTGCCAATTTGCAAGACGTAAAAGTGGAATAATTACAGTTTATTTGTTCCATATTGATAATCGTTACGAAGTAGGTGCTAGTCATTTATACATTAGTACTAACTGTTCCAACGAAGAAGTCCAAGAAGTATACGAGCAAATGAAACGTGTCATTGCAGGGGAGGCGTTAATAAATGAAGAAGACCGTAACGTATTTAATTAAACGCAAAGGCGAAGATTTATATATCACAAATCGCCCAACAGAAGTTTACGACACAATAAAATATTCAACCGATAGAAGAGACGCGAGGGAATTCGACGGACTAGACAAAACTGTTATCGATATGTCTAAGCACAAAGTAATTAAGAAAACAGTGACAGAAACAATTGAATATGAGGAGGTAGAACATGACTGAACAAACATTATTCGAACAGTTAAACAGTAAAAATGTGAATGATCATACAGAACAAAAAAATGGATTAACTTATCTAGCATGGTCATATGCACATCAAGAGCTGAAAAAGATTGACCCAAACTACACAGTAAGAGTGCACGAGTTTCCACATCCAGATATTAACACAGAAAATTATTTTGTACCTTATTTGGCTACACCAGAGGGCTATTTTGTACAGGTATCTGTGACTGTGAAAGGTAGTACAGAGACTGAATGGCTACCAGTATTGGATTTTAGAAATAAATCGCTTGCTAAAGGTAGTGCAACAACTTTTGATATCAATAAAGCACAAAAACGATGTTTCGTTAAAGCTTCGGCTTTACACGGTTTAGGTTTATATATCTACAACGGCGAGGAACTTCCAAGTGCAAGTGACAATGATATTACAGAACTAGAGGAGCGTATCAATCAGTTTGTGAACTTATCTCAAGAAAAAGGGCGAGATGCAACTATCGACAAAACTATGAGATGGCTAAAAATATCTAACATTAATAAATTAAGTCAAAAACAAATCGCAGAAGCACACCAAAAATTAGATGCGGGATTAAAACAATTGGATAGTGAGGAGAAACAATAATGTTAAACAGAACAGTATTAGTAGGACGCTTAACAAAAGACCCAGAATTAAGAAGCACGCCAAATGGCGTAAATGTAGGAACATTCACATTAGCAGTAAACAGAACATTCACGAATGCTCAAGGCGAGCGTGAAGCAGACTTTATAAACGTAGTAGTGTTCAAAAAACAAGCTGAAAACGTTAAAAACTACCTTTCTAAAGGATCGCTGGCTGGTGTAGACGGACGACTACAAACACGTAACTACGAAAACAAAGACGGACAACGTGTGTTTGTTACAGAAGTAGTAGCGGACAGTGTTCAATTCTTAGAACCGAAGAGTAACAACCAACAACAAAACAATTCATATAACGCACCACAGAATAGACAACAAAATAATCCGTTCGCTAATGCTAATGGTCCAATAGACATTACTGATGATGATTTACCGTTCTAGGACGTGATTAAATGGCTCAAATCAAAAATTATATCACTCAAGATGACGGCACAACAACGGTCGTTATCGAGGGTGCCGAGCTAGGAGACAAAGAAACGTTATTACTAGATAACGGCTACGAAGTCGAATGTGATTTACGAATCGAAGACCCGTTCAAAATAACAGACAAGCAACGAAGAAAAATATTTGCACTATGTAACGACATAGAGAGCCACACAGGGCAACCGCGTGACTATATGAGGTATTTGTTCCAAGAATATGTAACGGTTCTGTACGGCTACGACAAGAGTATTTCGTTAAGTGACTGCACACGTATGCAAGCGAATCAAATTATTGAAGTAACACTTGATTGGATATTTCACAATGATATACCGCTTAGCTACAAAACAAGCGACCTACTGAAACAAGATAAATCATTCTTATACTGGTCAACTATCAACCGCAACTGTGTAATTTGCGGAAAGCCTCACGCTGATTTGGCACATTATGAGGCAGTAGGTAGAGGCATGAACAGAAACAAGATGAACCACTACGACAAACATGTATTAGCGTTATGTCGCGAACATCACAACGAGCAACATGCGATGGGCGTTAAGTCGTTTGATGATAAATATCACTTGCGTGACTCATGGATAAAAGTTGATGAGAGGCTCAACAAAATGCTGAAAGGAGAAAACAATGGGAGAAGTATCGTGGATAAAACTTAAAGTTGGCATGTTTGATGACAGCAAAATCAAATATATCGAAGCTTTACCCGAAAGAGATACGATCATAACTATTTGGGTTAAGTTGCTAACTTTATCAGGAAAGTACAACGAACAAGGTTACATTATGTTATCTGAAAACTTGCCGTATAACGAAGAAATGTTAGCGAATGAGTTTAGTCGACCTATCAACTCAATAAGGTTAGCAATACAAACTTTTGAGACATTGGGCATGATTGAAAAAGTTAATGGTGTCATAAAAGTGACAAATTGGGAAAAGCACCAAAACATCGAAGGACTCGAGAAAATCAGGGCGCAGAACAGGTTGAGGAAACAAAAGCAACGAGAAAACAACAGAAAATTGCTAAATGGTCACGTGACGTCACGTGACAGTCACGCAACAGAAGAAGATAAAGAATTAGATAAAGAATTAGAAAGAGATAAAGAAAAAGATATAGATAAGAACTTAAGTTCAAATAATAGCGCAACTGACGTTACGCATGAGCAATTTGAGGAATGGTGGAAACTTTACGACAAGAAGAAAGATAAGAAGATGTCTTTTACTAAATTCAAATCATGCTTAAAGAAACATTCTTTTGAACAAATCATGCAAGGCACTCGAGAGTATTTAAAAACTATTACAGACAAACAATATCAAAAGTACCCCAAAACGTTTTTAACTAACGAAAGCTATATGAATGATTATAGCGAAGAGGTTAAAGAAACTGGCATAGATCAATTGGAACGTATGAAGTACGACGAAAGTTATTGGGATTAGGGGGATATTATGAAACCACTATTCAGCGAAAAGATAAACGAAAGCTTGAAAAAATATCAACCTACTCATGTCGAAAAAGGATTGAAATGTGAGAAATGTGGAAGTGAATACGACCTATATAAGTTCGCTCCTACTAAAAAACACCCGAATGGTTACGAGTATAAAGACGGTTGCAAATGTGAAATCTATGAGGAGTATAAGCGAAACAAGCAACGGAAGATAAACAACATATTCAATCAATCAAACGTTAATCCGTCTTTAAGAGATGCAACAGTCAACAACTATAAGCCACAGAATGAAAAACAAGTACAAGCTAAACAAACAGCAATAGAGTACGTTCAAGGCTTCTCTACAAAAGAACCGAAATCATTAATACTACAAGGTTCATACGGAACTGGTAAAAGCCACTTAGCATACGCTATCGCAAAAGCAGTTAAAACTAAAGGGTATACGGTTGCTTTTATGCACATACCAATGTTGATGGATCGTATCAAAGCGACATACAACAAAAATGCAGTAGAGACTACAGACGAACTAGTCAAATTACTTAGTGATATTGATTTACTTGTACTAGATGATATGGGTGTAGAAAACACAGAACACACTTTAAATAAACTTTTCAGCATTGTCGATAACAGAGTAGGTAAAAACAACATCTTTACAACTAACTTTAGTGATAAAGAACTAAATCAAAATATGAACTGGCAACGAATCAATTCGAGAATGAAACATAACGCAAGAAAAGTAAGGGTAATCGGAGACGATTTCAGGGAGCGAGACGCATGGTGACCAAAGAATTTTTAAAAATAAAACTTGAGTGTTCAGATATGTACGCTCAGAAACTCATAGACGAGGCACAGGGAGACGAAAACAAGTTATACGACCTATTTATCCAAAAACTTGCAGAACGCCATACACGCCCCGCTATCGTCGAATATTAAGGAGTGTTAAAAAATGCCGAAAGAAAAATATTACTTATACCGAGAAGATGGCACAGAAGTTATTAAAGTCATTAAGTATAAAGATAACGAAAATGAAGTCTATTCGCTCACAGGAGGCCATTTCAGTGACGAAAAGAAAATCATGACTGATAGCGACCTAAAACGCTTCAAAGGCGCTCACGGACTTCTATATGAGCATCAGCTAGGGTTACAAGCGACGATATTTGATATTTAGAGGTGGACGATGAGTAAATACAACGCTAAGAAAGTTGAGCACAAAGGAATTGTATTTGATAGCAAAGTAGAGTGTGAATATTACCAATATTTAGAAAGTAATATGAATGGCACTAATTATGATCATATCGAAATACAACCGAAATTTGAATTATTACCAAAATTAGATAAACAACGAAAGATTGAATACATTGCAGACTTTGCGTTATATCTCGATGGCAAACTGATTGAAGTTATCGACATTAAAGGAATGCCAACCGAAGTAGCAAAGCTTAAAGCTAAGATTTTCAGACATAAATACAGAAACATAAAGCTAAATTGGATATGTAAAGCACCTAAGTATACAGGTAAAGCATGGATTACGTACGAGGAATTAATTAAAGCAAGACGAGAACGCAAAAGAGAAACGAAGTGATTTAATGCAACAACAAGCATATATAAACGCGATGATTGATATAAGAATACCTACAGAAGTTGAATATCAGCATTTCGATGATGTGGATAACGAAAAAGAAACATTGGCAGATTACTTATATAACAATCCGGATGAATTACTAAAGTATGACAATTTGAAAATTAGAAACGTAAATATAGAGGTGGAATAAATGGGCAGTGTTGTAATCATTAATAACAAACCATATAAATTTAATAATTTTGAAAAAGAATTAATGGCAAAGCGAGGGATAAACGCTGGAATTGTTTCTAAACGTGTAAGAGGTCGTTGGGAGTTTTCAGAAGCTTTAGATGCGCCCTATGGTATGCACCTAAAAGAATATAGAGAAATGAAACAAATGGAAAAGGTTAAACAAGCTAGACTCGAACGCAAATTGGAAAGAGAGCGAAAGAAAGAGGCTGAGCTAAGAAGAAAGAAGCCACATTTATTTAATGTTCCTCAGAAACATCCAAGAGGACGTTATGCGTGCTACCTGATGGAAAACGACATATTCGTGAAAGTTAAGAAGTAGACCATGACAGGTAGCGCACGCAAAGAATACTTAAACCAATTTTTCGGCTCTAAGAGATATCTGTATCAGGATAACGAGCGAGTGGCACATATCCATGTGGTAAATGACACTTATTACTTTCACGGGCATATCGTGCCAGGTTGGCAAGGTGTGAAAAAGACATTTGATACAGCGGAAGAGTTTGAAACATATATAAAGCAACATGGTTTGGAATGTGAGGAACAGAAGCAACTAACTTTATTTTGAGGAGATGGAAATGATGAAAATCAAAGTTAAAAAAGAAATGCGATTAGATGAATTAATTAAATGGGCGCGAGAAAATCCGGAGCTATCAAAAGGAAAAATTTTTTTTACAAAGAATTACGGTAATGGAGTCGTTCGTTTTGATTCAAATACAAATAAGTGTATGACATCAGGTTTGGTGCCGATTGATACTCCTTTCATAGTCGAAGTTGAAGAGGAAATCACTGAAGAGACTAAGTTTGATAGGTTGTTTGAAGTATATGAGATTCAAGAAGGAGTCTATAAATCCGCATTACACAAAGGTATCAGTTTGAACGAACGTTTTGAAGACGACAACATTTTTCCTACCAAAGCATTCTATATCTTAAACGATGATATGACGATGACACTCATTTGGAAAGATGGGGAGTTGGTAGAATGACGGCTAAAATATTAGACGCGTGTTGTGGTAGTAAGATGTTTTGGTTTGATAAAGAAAATCAAGATGTAGTGTTCATGGATAACAGAACATTAGATACAAAATTGAGTGACGGAAGAAACTTATTAGTAAGCCCTGATGTTGTGGCCGATTTCAGAGATATGCCATTTGATGATAATACATTTCATCTAGTTGTATTTGATCCGCCACACTTAAAAACAGGTGGAGATAAAAGTTGGCTAGTTCAAAAGTATGGGCGTTTGAATGAAACTTGGCCAGAAGATATTAAACAAGGTTTTAACGAATGTATGAGAGTTTTAAAACCCAATGGAACACTAATATTTAAATGGAATGAAGAACAAATAAAGCTTAGCCAAATTTTGAAATGTTTTAATCAATTGCCCTTATTTGGAAATAAGAGAGCTAAAACACATTGGCTAGTTTTTATAAAGACGGAGGTAACAGAATGATGCCGAAATTTAGAGCGTGGGATAAAGATGAAAAAACAATGTTAGATGTTCATGGAATTAATTTTGATGATGATATAAAACTACTGCAATACACAGGACTTAAAGACAAAAACAACACCAAAATATATGACGGCGATATTATTGAGTTTGAAGATGAAGTATTAGCAATAGCAGGCGACGATGAATCTATAGTAGGAACAATTAATAGAGCAGTGATATCTATTGATATTGTAAATGGCATTCAATTAAAAGATTTTATGTTTGAGGGCGCAGTCTCTGAAAATGATTACTTTGAGTATATAGACAAAAAATCCTTCCTTAGATATGACTGTGAGGTTAAAGGCAACATATTTGAATCATCTCATTTATTAGAGGTAACAGAATGAACTACGATACAGGATTTCAACTAGGTGTGATGGAAGCTAGGTTGAAGAAGATGAGAAAACAACGTGATGAGTACAAGAAGCAACGAGATGAGCTTATTGGGGATATGACGGAGGTTAAGAAAAGAGCAAAAGCATTTGATGAGATAGATAATCTGATTTATGAAGTGTTCGAAATGATGAATTGCTTTAAATACAGTTTTATCAATGAAAATAAAGAGCTTATCCTCGATAGAGAATCAAATATTTTCTTTTCACTAAAAGATTGCGCTAACAAATTAGATTTAGTTGTTAAATTTATTCATTGGGTTAGCAGATGTTGTATTGAAAATATATCTCCTAAAAGAACACAGGTTTTTTTACAAACAGGTTTCGAACTTTATATTGGTAAACGTTTAACAAAAAAGGATTATGAATACATGTATAGATGCTTTGGCAACGGATTAAATAGTGATGGCGCATATAGTTATGCCAGAAGATTATTAAATATTTCGGAGGGGATACAATGACACGACCTACTAGAGAGGAATTGTTAAGTTACTTTAAAAAATACGGAGTAGAGAGAGTAGACTCTATTACTGACGACGAAAGTGCAATACATCATTTTAGAACTAAGGCGTTTTACTATAGAGAAGAAAACAAAAAACTTTCTGAAAATATCGATAAACTAGAAAAACGCAACAAAGAGCTGGAGAAGAAAGCAAGCGCATGGGATAGGTATTGCAAGAGCGTTGAAACAGATTTAATAAACGAATTTGGCAAAGATGATGAAAGAGTTAAATTTGGAATGGAATTAAACAATAAAATTTTTATGGAAACGACTAAAACATACCCAGCATTAGCATTTGAGAATAAAGACAAGGTAGGTTTATACATTGGTTTACTTGATGCGTGGTGCCAAGAACCAGATGAGGCAATACTATATGTGAATAAAGATGGAAGTAAACCAGACAAAAAGGAAGCTAAAGAATTTTTTCTGATAAGAGAAAAATGTCATAGCGATCTTTTAAAAGAAGTATCCGGAGAGGAAAACCGAAACTTCAAACCGAGTGAATGGTTTGAAATATGCAACTTAGTAGACGTTGAGATTAGCGAAGAGAGATTTAAGGAGTTGTTTAATAATGAATAATCGCGAACAAATCGAACAATCAGTTATAAGTGCTAGTGCGTATAACGGCAATGACACAGAGGGATTGCTAAAAGAGATTGAGGACGTGTATAAGAAAGCGCAAGCGTTTGATGACATAATTGAGGGAATGACAAATGCTATTCAACATTCAGTTAAAGAAGGTATTGAACTTGATGAAGCAGTAGGGATTATGACGGGTCAAGTGGTCTATAAATATGAGGAGAGTGAAGAATAATGAATAACACATTAACAATTGATCAATTACAAGAGTTATTACAAATACAAAAGGAGTTCGACGATAGAATACCAACGCTGAACTTACGAGATAGCAAAATAGCATATGTAGTTGAATTCTTTGAATGGTTTAATACATTGGAAACGTTTAAGAACTGGAAGAAGAAACCAGGTAAGCCGTTAGACGTACAACTTGATGAATTAGCTGACATGTTGGCGTTTGGATTGAGTATTGCGAATCAAGTAGGAGTGTCATCAGAAGAGATAAAAGAAGCGATTGAATCAAGTTTTAAAGATACAGAATTTCACAAAATGTTTAATTTTAAAGATAAAGAATTTGCTCAAGACGCAGTTGTTAGTACACCACAGATAATATTCAAAGAATTTTATCCCGACCAACAAGCAATTGTTATAGTGATAGACATAGCTTACAACTTATATTCTATCGACCAACTCATTGACGCATACAAAAAGAAAATGAAAAGGAACCACGAAAGACAAGATGGAACAGCAGACGCAGGAAAAGGATACGTGTAAAGACATATTAGATCGAGTCAAGGAGGTTTTGGGGAAGTGAGCGACATGTTAGAAATATTTTTAATAGGGTTTGGCGTTTATCTCTTTTATCGCATAGCAATTATTTTTCTTAAGAGTAAAAAGACTATACACACAAACATATATGAAATGTTAATGCTTGCTACTATCTTTATGATATCTACATTTGCTTATAAACATCAAAAGACGCATATCTTAATAGCATTTTTAGTAATGTTTTTTATGAGTAAGCTCAAACAAGTTCAAGGGAGCTATGAGGAATGACACAATACTTAGTCACAACATTCAAAGATTCAACAGGACGTAAACATACACACATAACTCGAGCTAAGAATAACCAAAGGTTTACAGTTGTTGAGGCAGAGAGTAAAGAAGAAGCGAAAGAGAAGTACGAGGCACATGTTAAAAGAGATGCAATTATTAAAGTGGGTCAGTTGTTTCAAAATATAAGGGAGTGTGAGAAATGACGGAGGTTAAAATTAAAACTATTTCAGATAGAGTTTATTACACAACAACAGATCTAGCTTCTGGTGATTATATTAATCTTGTTATGAAGCTAGTGATTGAGGATTTTCTTCCGGTCAAAGATGTGTTCAACAATGAAGTGTGGGTTAAAAGAGATGAGATTGAATCATTTACATTTATTAAGGAGGTAAACGATGATTAAAAAACTTAAAAATATGGATGGGTCCGATATCTTTATTGTTGGAATACTGTCATTATTCGGTATATTCGCATCGCTACTTGTTATCACATTACCTATCTATACAGTGGCTAGTTACCAACACAAAGAAGTACATCAAGGAACTATTACAGATAAATATAACAAGAGACAAGATAAAGAAGACAAGTTCTATATTGTATTAGACAACAAACAAGTCATTGAAAACTCAGACTTACTATTCAAAAAGAAATTTGATAGCGCAGACATACAAGCTAGGTTAAAAGTAGGCGACAAAGTAGAAGTTAAGACGATTGGATATAGAATACACTTTTTAAATTTATATCCAGTCTTATATGAAGTAAAGAAGGTAGATAAACAATGATTAAACAAATATTAAGACTATTATTCTTACTAGCAATGTATGAGCTAGGTAAGCATGTAACTGAGCAAGTATATATTATGATGACGGCTAATGATGATGTAGAGGCGCCGAGTGATTATGTCTTTCGGGCGGAGGTAAGTGAGTGATGTGGATTGCTACAACTATTGTATTTGCTATATTGCTATTAGTTTGTATTAGTATTAATAGTGATCGTGCAAGAGAGATACAAGCACTCAGATATATGAATGATTATCTACTTGATGAAGTAGTTAAAACTAAAGGGTACAACGGGTTAGAAGAATACAGGATTGAATTGAAGCGAATGAATAACGATATTAAAAAGTAATTTATATTATCGGAGGTATTGCATTGAATGATAAAGATTGAGAAACATGATATCAAAAAGCTTGAAGAATACATTCAGCACATCGATAACTATCGAAGAGAGTTGAAGATGCGAGAATATGAATTACTTGAAAGTCATGAACCAGATAATGCAGGAGCCAGCAAAAGTAATTTGCCAGGTAATCCGATTGAACGATGTGCAATAAAGAAGTTTAGTGATAACAGATACAATACATTAAGAAATATAGTTAATGGTGTAGATAGGCTGATAGATGAGAGCGATGAGGATACGCTTGAGTTATTAAGGTTTAGATATTGGGATTGTCCTATTGGTTGTTATGAATGGGAAGATATAGCACATTACTTTGGTACAAGTAAGACAAGTATATTACGTAGAAGGAATGCACTGATCGATAAGTTAGCAAAGTATATTGGTTATGTGTAGCGGACTTTTACCCTATGTAAGTCCGCATTAAAACAGTTTATTATGTTAGTATCAGATTAATATTTAAAGTTATTAAATGCTAATACGACGCATGAACAAGAGGCGCATTACTATGTGATGTGTCTTTTTATTTATGAGGTATGAACATGTTCAAACTAATTGTAAATACATTACTACACATCAAGTATAGATGCGTCTTGATACTACTTAAGTTATATAAGGTGAAACATTATGATGACTAAAGACGAACGTATACGATTCTATAAGTCTAAAGAATGGCAAACAACAAGAAAAAGAGTACTAGAAAGAGATAATTATGAATGCCAACAATGTAAGAGAGACGGCAAGTTAACGACATATGACAAAAGCAAACATAAGTCGTTGGATGTAGATCATATATTATCGCTAGAACATCATCCGGAGTTTGCTCATGACTTAAACAATTTAGAAACACTGTGTATTAAATGTCACAACAAAAAAGAAAAGAGATTTATAAAAAAAGAAAATAAATGGAAAGATGAAAAATGGTAAACACCCCCGGGTCAAAAAAATCAAAAGCGACCAAAACGTTTGGGGAACGGGGAGGGGCTCGACTTCGCGATAATTTTAAAAATCCATGTATAACCCCCCTCTTATAACCATTTTAAGGCAGGTGATGAAATGGAGATTATAGTTGATGAAAACTTAGTGCTTAAAGAAAAAGAAAGGCTGCAAGTATTATATAAAGACATACCTAGCAATAAATTAAAAGTAGTTGATGGTTTAATTATTCAAGCAGCAAGGCTACGTGTAATGCTTGATTACATGTGGGAAGACATAAAAGAAAAAGGTGACTATGATTTATTTACTCAATCTGAAAAAGCGCCACCATATGAAAGAGAACGACCAGTAGCCAAACTATTTAATGCTAGAGATGCTGCATATCAAAAAATAATTAAACAATTATCGGATTTATTGCCCGAAGAGAAAGAAGACACAGAAACACCATCTGATGATTACCTATGATTAGTAATAAATACGTTGATGAATATATAAATTTGTGGAAACAAGGAAAGATAATTTTAAATAAAGAAAGAATTGATTTATTTAATTATCTACAAACGCATATATATTCACGAGATGATGTATATTTTGATGAACAGAAAATCGAGGATTGTATCAAATTTATTGAAAAATGGTATTTTCCAACATTACCATTTCAAAGGTTTATCATAGCTAATATATTTCTTACAGATAAAAATACAGATGAAGCTTTCTTTACAGAATTTGCTATTTTCATGGGACGTGGAGGCGGGAAGAACGGTCTAATAAGTGCAATTAGTGATTTTCTTTCTACGCCCCTACATGGAGTTAAAGAATATCACATCTCTATTGTTTCCAATAGTGAAGAACAAGCAAAAACATCGTTTGATGAAATCAGAAACGTTTTAATGGAAAACAAACGAAATAAGACGGGTAAAACGCCAAAAGCTCCTTATGAAGTTAGTCAAACAAAAATAATAAACCGTGCAACTAAATCAGTTATTCGTTATAACACATCAAACACAAAAACCAAAGATGGTGGACGTGAGGGGTGTGTTATTTTTGATGAAATTCATTATTTCTTTGGTCCTGAAATGGTAAACGTAAAACGTGGTGGACTAGGTAAAAAGAAAAACCGACGAACATTTTATATTAGCACTGATGGCTTTGTTAGAGATGGTTATATCGATTCAATGAAGCACAAAATTGCGAGTGTATTAAGTGGCAAGGTTAAAAATAGTAGGTTATTCCCTTTTTATTGTAAGTTAGATAATCCAAAAGAAGTTGATGACAGAAATATGTGGGAAAAGGCGAACCCAATGTTACATAAACCGTTGTCAGAATACGCTAAAACGCTACTAAGTACAATTGAAGAAGAGTATAACGATTTACCATTTAACCGTTCAAATAAGCCCGAATTCATGACTAAGCGAATGAATTTGCCTGAAGTTGACCTTGAAAAAGTCATAGCACCATGGAAAGAAATACTAGCGACAAATAGAGAGATACCAAATTTAGATAATCAAATGTGTATAGGTGGTTTAGACTTTGCAAATATCCGAGATTTTGCAAGTGTCGGGCTATTATTCCGAAAAAATGATGATTACATTTGGTTAGGACATTCGTTTGTAAGACAAGGGTTTTTGGATGATGTCAAATTAGAACCGCCCATTAAAGAATGGGAAAAAATGGGATTACTGACCATTGTCGATGATGATGTTATTGAAATTGAATATATAGTTGATTGGTTTTTAAAAGCTAAAGAAAAATACGGACTTGAAAAAGTTGTAGCTGATAACTACAGAACTGACATTGTAAGGCGTGCATTTGAAGCGGCAGGTATCGAATTAGATGTTATAAGAAACCCAAAAGCAATACATGGCTTATTAGCCCCTCGTATAGATACAATGTTTGCTAAACATAACGTGATTTATGGAGATGATCCATTAATGCGTTGGTTTACAAATAATGTTGCCGTAAAAATTAAATCAGATGGAAATAAGGAGTATATTAAGAAAGATGAAACAAGACGAAAAACTGACGGTTTCATGGCTTTTGTGCATGCGTTATATAGAGCGGACGATATAGTAGATAAAGATGTATCTAAAGCTCTTGATGCGTTGATGAGCATAGATTTTTAACAGAGGAGGTGAGACATGAATATTCTAGAAAAGGTATTTAAGACCAGAAAAGACATTTCTTATATGCTTGATTTGGAAATGATAGAAGACTTATCGCAACAAGCATATGTGAAACGGTTAGCGATTGATAGTTGTATTGAATTTGTCGCACGAGCTGTAGCACAAAGTCATTTTAAAGTATTGGAAGGTAATAGAATTCAAAAAAATGATGTTTACTACAAGTTGAATATAAAACCCAATACTGATTTATCAAGTGATAGTTTTTGGCAACGAGTGATATATAAACTTATTTATGATAATGAAGTATTAATTGTAGTTAGTGACAGTAAAGAATTGCTTATTGCAGATAGCTTTTACAGAGAAGAATATGCTTTGTATGACGATATATTCAAAGATGTGACGATTAAGGATTTTACTTATCAACGCACGTTTACAATGCAAGAAGTTATATATTTAAAGTACAACAATAATAAAGTGACGCACTTTGTAGAAAGTTTGTTTGAAGATTATGGGCAAATATTCGGTAGAATGATAGGTGCTCAATTGAAAAACTATCAAATTAGAGGAATTCTTAAGTCAGATTCTAACTCATATGATGAAAAACATATAGAGAAATTAAAAGCTTTCACAAATAGATTATTTAATACTTTTAATAAAAATCAACTTGGGATTGCTCCCTTGATAGAAGGGTTTGACTATCAAGAGTTGTCGAACGGTGGCAAAAATACTAACATGCCTTTTTCTGAATTAAGCGAACTAATGAGAGATGCAATAAAAAACGTTGCATTGATGATTGGTATACCTCCTGGTTTGATTTATGGAGAAACAGCTGATTTAGAAAAGAACACAATAGTATTTGAAAAATTCTGTTTAGCTCCTTTGTTAAAAAAGATTCAAAATGAATTAAACGCAAAACTTATACCGCAAAACAAGTATTTAAAAGATACGAGAATAGAAATTGTCGGTGTGAACAAAAAAGACCCACTTCAATATGCGGAAGCGATAGACAAACTTGTGAGCTCTGGATCGTTTACAAGGAATGAAGTACGCATCATGCTGGGTGAAGAACCATCCGATAACCCAGAGTTAGATGAGTATTTAATTACGAAGAACTATGAAAAGGCTAACGGTGATGAAAATAGTGATAAAGAAAATATTGAGGAGGATTTGAAAGGTGGTGAAGAAGATGAAAGTAGAGATTAAAGGTGTAATCGTTTCTAACGAAGACAAATGGGTTTATGAAATGCTTGGTATGGATTCAACATGTCCTAAAGAGATCCTAATGTCATTGGAGTCGAGTGATGAAGATGTCGATGTTGTAATTAACTCTAACGGTGGTAACTTAGTAGCTGGTTCAGAGATATATACACACTTAAGAGCTCATAAAGGTAAGGTGAATATTCGCATTACAGCAATAGCAGCAAGTGCAGCATCGCTTATCGCAATGGCTGGTGATCACATCGAAATGAGTCCAGTTGCTAGAATGATGATTCACAATCCTTCAAGTATTGCGCAAGGAGAAGTGAAAGATCTAAATCATGCTGCAGAAACATTAGAACATGTTGGTCAAATAATGGCTGAGGCATATGCGGTTAGAGCTGGTAAAAACAAACAAGAACTTGTAGAAATGATGGCTAAGGAAACGTGGCTAAATGCTGATGAAGCCATTGAACAAGGTTTTGCGGATAGTAAAATGTTTGAAAACGACAATATGCAAATTGTAGCAAGCGATACACAAGTGTTATCGAAAGATGTATTAAATCGTGTAACAGCTTTAGTAAGTAAAACACCAGAGGTTAACATTGATATTGACGCAATAGCAAATAAAGTAATTGAAAAAATAAATATGAAAGAAAAGGAATCAGAAATCGATGTTGCAGATAGTAAAGTATCAGCAAATGGATTTTCAAGATTCCTTTTTTAATACAAAAAATAGGAGGTCATAAAATGACTATAAATTTATCTGAAACATTCGCAAATGCGAAAAACGAATTTATTAATGCAGTAAACAATGGTGAACCGCAAGAAAGACAAAATGAATTGTACGGTGACATGATTAACCAACTATTTGAAGAAACTAAATTACAAGCAAAAGCAGAAGCTGAAAGAGTTTCTAGTTTGCCTAAATCAGCACAATCTTTGAGTGCAAACCAACGAAACTTCTTTATGGATATCAATAAGAGTGTTGGATATAAAGAAGAAAAACTTTTACCAGAAGAAACAATTGATAGAATCTTCGAAGATTTAACAACGAATCATCCATTATTAGCTGACTTAGGTATTAAAAATGCTGGTTTGCGTTTGAAGTTCTTAAAATCCGAAACTTCTGGTGTAGCCGTTTGGGGTAAAATCTATGGTGAAATTAAAGGTCAATTAGATGCTGCGTTCAGTGAAGAAACAGCAATTCAAAATAAATTGACAGCGTTTGTTGTTTTACCAAAAGATTTAAATGATTTTGGTCCTGCGTGGATTGAAAGATTTGTTCGTGTTCAAATCGAAGAAGCATTTGCAGTGGCGCTTGAAACTGCGTTCTTAAAAGGTACTGGTAAAGACCAACCGATCGGCTTAAACCGTCAAGTACAAAAAGGTGTATCGGTAACTGATGGTGCTTATCCAGAGAAAGAAGAACAAGGTACGCTTACATTCGCTAATCCGCGCGCTACGGTTAATGAATTGACGCAAGTGTTTAAATACCACTCAACTAACGAGAAAGGTAAATCAGTAGCGGTTAAAGGTAATGTAACAATGGTTGTTAATCCGTCCGATGCTTTTGAGGTTCAAGCACAGTATACACATTTAAATGCAAATGGCGTATATGTTACTGCTTTACCATTTAATTTGAATGTTATTGAGTCTACAGTTCAAGAAGCAGGTAAGGTTTTAACGTACGTTAAAGGTTTATATGATGGTTATTTAGCTGGTGGTATTAATGTTCAGAAATTTAAAGAAACACTTGCGTTAGATGATATGGATTTATACACTGCAAAACAATTTGCTTACGGCAAAGCGAAAGATAATAAAGTTGCTGCTGTTTGGAAATTGGATTTAAAAGCTCAAAAATCAGTGGTAAATGAAGACTCTGAAACGTTATAAACTCTTGGAGGTGAAAACTGATGGTAAAGTTCAAAGTTGTTAGAGAATTTAAAGATTCAGAACATAATTATCATAAATACAAAGTGGGGGAGTTGTATCCGGCTAAAGGATACAGCAATCCACGCGTTGAATTATTAACAAATCAAATTAAAAATAAGTATGACAAAGTTTATATTGTACCTTTAGAAAAATTGACAAAACAAGAACTATTGGAACTATGCGAATCATTACAAATAAAAGCATCTAGTTCGATGGTTAAAAGTGAAATTATTGAGCTATTGAATGGTGAAGATAATGACGATTGATGAATTACTCGTCAAATTTAAAGCTCTTGAAAAAATTGACCATAGTTCAGAGGACGAGTTTTTAAAACAATTGCTAGAAATGTCATACACACGTTTAAAAAATCAATGTGGTTTATTTGAATTAGATGACTTAACAGGTCAAGAATTGATATTGAACCGCACAAGGTATGCTTATCAAGATTTATTAGAACATTTCAATGAAAATTATAGAGCTGATTTAATAGACTTTTCATTATCTCTCATGGAGGTATCAGAAAGTGAAGAAAGTATTTAAGAAACCCAGAATAACAACTCGGCGTTTAAAGACACGTGTTCACTTTTATAAGTATATTGAAAATGATGGTCCTGAAGCTGGAGAAAGTGAAGAAAAACTTTTATATAGTTGTTGGGCTAGCATTGATGGTGTTTGGTTGCGCGAATTAGAGCAAGCTATTGCAAATGGAACGCATAACGACGTCAAGTTATACATTCGTGACCCACAAGGCGATTATTTGCCTAATGAAGAGCATTATTTTGAAATTGAATCAAAGTATGCTACAAATCGCTTGAACATTAAGCAGGTATCTCCGGACTTAGATAACAAAGATTTTATTATGATTCGTGGAGCGTATATATCATGAGTATAAAAGTTAGTGGTGATAAGTCTTTAGATAGAGAATTAGAAAAGCGTTTCGGAACTCAAGCGATGTTGAAAATTCAAGATAGGGCATTAATTGCTGGTGCTAAAGTAATCGTTGAAGAAGTTAAAAATCAACTAAAGCCATCAAAAGATACGGGCGCATTAATTAATGAGGTAAGTTTTACTAAACCTGAATGGATAAACGGAAAACGGACAATTACTGTTCATTGGCGAGGTTCTAAAGACCGTTATAAAATCGTACATTTGATTGAAAATGGTCATGTTCAAAAAGGCACGGGTAAGTTTATCAAACCTAAAGCTATGGGTGGCGTTAATAGAGCAATAAGACAAGGGCAAAATAAGTATTTTGAGACGCTAAAAAGGGAGTTGAAAAAATTGTGATTGATATTTTGTACAAAGTTCATGAAGTGATTAGTCAAGACAGAATTATTAGAGAGCACGTAAATATCAATAATATTAAGTTCAATAAATACCCAAACGTAAAAGATACGGATGTACCTTTCATAGTTATTGACGATATAGACGACCCAATACCTACAACTTATACTGACGGAGATGAGCGCGCATATAGTTACATTGTACAAATAGATGTATTTGTAAAGTTTAACAATAAGTATAATGCGAGAATCATAAGAAATAAGATATCTAATCGTATTCAAAAGTTATTATGGTCTGAACTGAAAATGGGAAATGTATCAAATGGAAAACCTGAATATATAGAAGAATTCAAAACATATAGAAGCACTCGTGTCTACGAGGGCATTTTTTACGAGGAGGAAAATTAAATGGTAAAACATGCAAGTGCGCCGAAAGCGTATTTTAACATTACTGGTTTAGGTTTCGCTAAATTAACAAAAGAAGGCGAAGAATTGAAATACAGTGATATTATTAAAACAAGAGGATTACAAAAAATTGGTGTTGAAACTGGAGGAGACTTAAAAACAGCATATGCTGATGGTGGTCCAATCGAATCAGGGAATACAGACGGAGAAGGTAAAATATCATTACAAATGCATGCTTTCCCTAAAGAAATTCGTGAAATTGTATTCAATGAAAAGTACAATGAAGACGGTGTTTATGAGGAAACTCAAGGTAAACAAAACAACTATGTAGCTATTTGGTTTAGACAAGAGCGTCGAGATGGCACATTTAGAACAGTGTTATTACCTAAAGTTATGTTTACAAATCCTAAAATTGACGGTGAAACGGCTGAGAAAGATTGGAATTTCTCAAGCGAAGAGGTTGAAGGTGAGGCACTTTTCCCTTTAATTGATAATAAAAAGTCAGTACGTAAATATATCTTTGATTCAGCTAATATGACAAATCATGATGGCAACGGTGAAAAAGGTGAAGAGGCTTTCTTAAAGAAAATTTTAGGCGAAGAATATACTGGAAACGTGACAGAGGATAACGGCGAAACTTTGTAACGCAACCGGCTTCATCGGAAACTGCGATAAAGTCGGTTAATATACCAGAAAGCATTAAAACACTTAAAGTTGGCAACACATACGATTTAAATGTTGTAGTAGAGCCATCTAATCAAAGTAAGTTATTGAAATACACAACAGATCAAACGAATATTGTATCAATCAATAGTGATGGTCAAGTTACTGCGGAAGCACAAGGTATTGCCACGGTTAAAGCAACTGTCGGTAATATGAGCGATACAATAACAATCAATGTAGAAGCATAAGAGGGGGCAACCCCTCTATTTTATTTGAAAATAAGGAGAGTATTATAAAATGGCAAAATTAAAACGTAACATTATTCAATTAGTAGAAGACCCAAAGGCAAATGAAATTAAATTACAAACCTACTTAACACCGCACTTCATTTCATTTGAAATCGTATACGAAGCAATGGATTTAATCGATGATATTGAGGATGAAAATAGCACAATGAAGCCAAGAGAAATCGCTGACAGATTGATGGATATGGTTGTAAAAATTTACGATAACCAATTCACAGTTAAAGACTTAAAAGAACGTATGCATGCACCTGATGGAATGAATGCACTTCGTGAACAAGTAATTTTCATTACTCAAGGTCAGCAAACTGAGGAAACTAGAAATTTTATCCAGAACATGAAATAAAGCCTGAAGATTTAACATATAAAGCAATGTTGAAAAATATGGATACTCTCATGATGGACTTAATTGAAAATGGTAAAGACGCTAACGAAGTTTTAAAAATGCCATTTCATTATGTACTTTCCATATATCAAAATAAAAACAATGACATTTCTGAAGAAAAAGCAGAGGCTTTAATTGATGCATTTTAACCTTAACCGTTTGGTTAGGGTTATTTTTTTGAACTTTTTTAGAAAGGAGGTAAAAAATGGGAGAAAGAATAAAAGGTTTATCTATAGGTTTGGATTTGGATGCAGCAAATTTAAATAGATCATTTGCAGAAATCAAACGAAACTTTAAAACTTTAAATTCTGACTTAAAGTTAACCGGCAACAACTTCAAATATACCGAAAAATCAACTGATAGTTACAAACAAAGGATTAAAGAACTTGACGGAACTATCATAGGTTATAAGAAAAATGTTGATGATTTAGCCAAGCAATATGACAAGGTATCTCAAGAACAGGGTGAAAACAGTGCAGAAGCTCAAAAATTACGGCAAGAATATAACAAACAAGCAAATGAGCTGAATTATTTAGAAAGAGAATTGCAAAAAACATCGGCTGAGTTTGAAGAGTTCAAAAAAGCCCAAGTTGAAGCTCAAAGAATGGCAGAAAGTGGCTGGGGGAAAACCAGTAAAATTTTTGAAAGTATGGGACCTAAATTAACAAAAATGGGTGATGGTTTAAAATCTATTGGTAAAGGTATGATGATTGGTGTTACCGCACCTGTTTTAGGTATTGCAGCAGCATCAGGAAAAGCTTTTGCGGAAGTTGATAAAGGTTTAGATACTGTTACTCAAGCAACAGGCGCAACGGGCAGTGAATTAAAAAAATTGCAGAACTCATTTAAAGATGTCTATGGCAATTTTCCGGCAGATGCTGAGACTGTAGGCGGTGTTTTAGGGGAAGTTAATACAAGATTAGGTTTCACCGGTAAAGAACTTGAAAATGCAACACAGTCATTCTTAAAATTTAGTCATATAACAGGTTCTGACGGCGTACAAGCCGTTCAGTTAATTACGCGTGCAATGGGCGATGCAGGTATTGAAGCAAATGAATATCAAAGTGTTTTGGATATGGTAGCCAAAGCAGCTCAAGCTAGCGGTATAAGTGTTGACACTTTAGCTGATAGTATTACTAAGTACGGTGCTCCTATGAGAGCTATGGGCTTTGAGATGAAAGAATCAATTGCTTTATTCTCTCAATGGGAAAAGTCAGGTGTTAATACTGAAATAGCATTCAGTGGTTTGAAGAAAGCTATATCAAACTGGGGTAAAGCTGGTAAAAACCCAAGAGAAGAGTTTAAGAAGACATTAGCTGAAATTGAAAAGACACCAAATATTGCTAGTGCAACAAGTTTAGCTATCGAAGCGTTTGGAGCAAAAGCGGGTCCAGATTTAGCTGATGCTATTAAAGGTGGACGTTTTAGTTATCAAGAATTTTTAAAAACTATCGAAGATTCTCAAGGAACTGTAAACCAAACATTTAAAGATTCTGAAAGTGGTTCAGAAAGATTTAAAGTAGCAATGAATAAACTTAAATTAGTAGGTGCTGATGTATGGGCTTCTATTGAAAGTGCGTTTGCTCCAGTCATGGAAGAATTAATAAAAAAGCTATCAGTCGCTGTCGATTGGTTTTCGAATTTAAGTGATGGTTCTAAAAGATCAATTGTTATTTTCGGTGGTATTGCTGCTGCAATTGGTCCTGTAGTTTTTGGGTTAGGTGCATTTATAAGCACAATTGGTAATGCAGTAACTGTATTAGCCCCACTATTAGCTGGTATTGCAAAGGCTGGTGGATTAATTAGTTTTTTATCGACTAAAGTGCCTATATTAGGTACTGTCTTCACAGCTTTAACTGGTCCAATTGGTATTGTATTAGGTGTGTTGGCTGGTTTAGCAGTTGCATTTACAATTGCTTATAAGAAATCTGAAACATTCAGAAATTTTGTTAATGGTGCAATTGATAGTGTTAAACAAACATTTAGTAATTTTATTCAATTTATTCAACCTTTCATTGATTCTGTTAAAAACATCTTTAAACAAGCGATATCAGCAATAGTTGATTTTGCTAAAGATATTTGGAGCCAAATCAATAGTTTCTTTAACGAGAATGGAATTTCTATTGTTCAAGCACTTCAGAATATATGCAATTTTATCAAAGCTATATTTGAATTCATCTTAAATTTTGTAATTAAACCAATTATGTTCGCGATTTGGCAAGTGATGCAATTTATTTGGCCGGCGGTTAAAGCCTTGATTGTCAGTACTTGGGAGAATATAAAAGGTGTAATACAAGGTGCTTTAAATATCATACTAGGTTTAATTAAGTTCTTCTCAAGTTTATTTACTGGAGATTGGCGAGGAGTTTGGGACGCAATTGTTATGATTCTTAAAGGAGTCGTTCAATTAATATGGAATTTAATTCAATTATGGTTTGTAGGCAAAATACTTGGAGTTGTTAGGTACTTTGGCGGATTGCTAAAAGGATTAATAGCAGGTATTTGGGACGTAATAAAAAGTATATTCAGTAAATCTTTATCAGCAATTTGGAATGCGACAAAAAGTATTTTTGGATTCTTATTTAATAGTGTTAAATCAATTTTCACGAATATGAAAAATTGGTTATCTAATACATGGAGCAGTATCCGTACGAATACGATAGGAAAAGCGCAGTCATTATTTAGTGGCGTCAAATCAAAATTCACTAGTTTGTGGAATGCGACAAAAGATATTTTTAGTAATCTAAGAAATTGGATGGCAAATATTTGGAATTCCATTAAAGATAATACGGTTGGAATTGCAAGTCGTCTATGGAGTAAAGTGCGTGGAATTTTTACAAATATGCGTGACGGCTTACAAAGTATTATCAGCAAAATTAAAAGTCATATCGGTGGAATGGTAAGCGCAATTAAAAAAGGGCTTAATAAATTGATTGAAGGTTTAAACTGGGTTGGTGGTAAATTAGGAATGGAAAAGATACCTAAGTTACACACTGGAACAGAGCACACACATACTACTACAAGATTGGTTAAGAATGGTAAGATTGCGCGGGATACGTTCGCTACGGTTGGGGATAAAGGACGTGGAAATGGTCCGAATGGTTTCAGAAATGAAATGATTGAATTCCCTAATGGTAAACGTGTAATTACACCTAATACAGATACTACCGCTTATTTACCTAAAGGCTCAAAAGTATACAACGGTGCACAAACTTATTCAATGTTAAACGGAACGCTTCCAAGATTTAGTTTAGGTACTATGTGGAAAGATATTAAATCTGGTGCATCATCGGCATTTAACTGGACAAAAGATCAAATAGGTAAAGGTACCAAATGGCTTGGCGATAAAGTAGGCGACGTATTAGATTTTATGGAAAATCCAGGCAAACTTTTAAATTATATACTTGAAGCTTTTGGAATTGATTTCAGTTCTTTAACTAAAGGTATGGGGATTGCAGGCGATATAACAAAAGCTGCATGGTCTAAGATTAAGAAAAGTGCTACTGATTGGATAAAAGAAAATTTAGAAGCTATGGCCGGTGGTGATTTAGTCGGCGGAATATTAGATCCTGACAAAATCAGCTATCATTATGGACGTACCGCAGCATATACCGCTGCAACTGGAAGACCATTTCATGAAGGTGTCGATTTTCCATTTGTATATCAAGAAGTTAGAACGCCGATGGGTGGTAGACTTACAAGAATGCCATTTATGTCTGGTGGTTATGGCAACTATGTAAAAATTACTAGTGGAGTTATCGATATGCTGTTTGCGCATTTGAAAAACTTTAGCAAATCACCACCTAGTGGCACGATGGTAAAGCCCGGCGATGTTGTTGGTTTAACTGGTAATACCGGATTTAGTACAGGACCACACTTACATTTTGAAATGAGGAGAAACGGACAACATTTTGACCCCGAACCTGATTTAAGGAATGCTAAGAAAAAAGGAAGATTATCAATAGGTGGTGGCGGTGCTACTTCTGGAAGTGGCGCAACTTATGCCAGTCGAGTAATCCGACAAGCGCAAAGTATTTTAGGAGGACGTTATAAAGGTAAGTGGATTCATGACCAGATGATGCGAGTTGCAAAGCGCGAAAGTAACTATCAATCAAATGCAGTGAATAATTGGGACATTAATGCTCAAAGAGGAGACCCGTCTAGAGGATTATTCCAAATTATTGGCTCAACTTTTAGAGCTAACGCTAAACGAGGGTACACTAATTATAATAATCCAGTACATCAAGGTATCTCAGCAATGCAGTACATTGTTAGACGATATGGTTGGGGTGGTTTTAAACGTGCTGGTGATTACGCATATGCTACAGGTGGAAAAGTTTTTGATGGTTGGTATAACTTAGGTGAAGACGGTCATCCAGAATGGATTATTCCAACAGATCCAGCTCGTAGAAATGATGCAATGAAGATGTTGCATTATGCAGCAGCAGAAGTAAGAGGGAAAAAAGCGAGTAAAAATAAGCGTCCTAGCCAATTATCAGACTTAAACGGGTTTGATGATCCTAGCTTATTATTGAAAATGATTGAACAACAACAGCAACAAATAGGCATATTGTTACAAATTGCACAATCTAATGATGTTATTGCAAACAAAGATTATCAACCTATTATCAATGAAAATGATTTTGATAAAAAAGTGAACTCGTCTATTGATAAAAGGGAAAGAAAAGAAAATGTAAAAGTAAGGTTTAGGAAAGGGGGCGTTGTCACTTAATGATAGATACTATTAAAGTAAACAACAAAACACTACCGTGGTTATATATCAAAAGAGGGTTTGAAATACCCTCTTTTAATTATGTAGTAAAAACAGAAAACGTTGAAGGGCGTTCAGGCTCTGTTTATAAAGGTAGAAAATTAGAGGGATATAGTTTTGAGTTGCCTTTATGTGTGCGTAATGATTATTTGTCATCTGGTGGTGTTAAAAATCATGATGAAATTTTACATGAACTAGTGAAGTTTTTTAATTATAGCCAATCTGTTAAGTTACAATTTGGTTCGAAAAAATGGTACTGGAATGCTTATTTTGAAGGTCCAATAAACTTACCTAAAGAATTAACTACACCTGTACAATTTACAATAAAAGTTGTTCTTACTGATCCATATAAATACCATGAATCACGTAATGTAAACACAGCCATATCTGACCAAGTTTCTGTTGTTAATAGTGGGACTGCTGACACACCAATTATTGTTGAAGCTCGAGCGCTCAAGCCAAGTAGTTACTTTATGATTACTAAAAACGATGAAGATTATTTTATGGTTGGAGACGATGAAGTCACAAATGAAGCAAAAGACTATATGCCTCAAATATTCCATACTGAATTCAGGGATTTTAAAGGGTGGAATAAGATGGAAACTGGTGATATTCCAGATAAATATCTAGGTGGGAAAGTCGGAGGCGACTTTGTAATATCTAATGCCGGAGAAAGTTATAAAGCCACTAACTTCCCAAATGAAAAAGGTTGGGTAGGCGCTGGAACGAAACGAGGGCTTCCAAGAGCAGTGAGTGACTTTCAAATCACATATAAGTGCATTGTAGAGCAAAGAGATAAAGGAGCAGGACGAACAGCGCAACATATCTATGATACTGATAACAAACTAATAGCTGCTATTGGTTATGAAAATAAATACCATGACAGAAAAATAGGTCATATCGTAGTTACTTTATTTAATCAAAATGGCGACCCATTAAAAATTTATGATTATCAAAACAAGCCTTTGTTGTATAAAAAAGATAGAATTGTCGTTTATATAAGGTTGAAAAGAATCGGAACCACTTTTTATATAAAAACATGGAAGTTCGACCATATAAAAGACCCTGATAGATTGAAGCCTTTAGATGTTAACGAAAAAGTGTGGATTGATGGAGGTAAATTCTATCAACGTAAAATTAGTGCAATTTCGATTTATAGCGCTAAATATAATGGTTATAAGTGGATGGAGATGAACGGGCTAGGTTCATTTAATACCGAGATTCTACCGAAGCCAAAAGGTGCTAAAGAAATGATAATTCAAAAAGGCGATTTAGTTAAAATTGACATGCACACAAAAAATGTTGTTATAAACGAAGAACCTATGCTGTCACAAAAAACATTTGGTAGCAACTTCTTTAACATTGCATCGGGATATTCAGAGTTGATTATACAACCTGAAAATATATTTGATACAAAAGTGAAATGGCAAGATAGATATTTGTAGAAAGGAGGTTATAACTTGATACATGTTTTAGATTTTGATGACAAAATCATTGATTTCCTTTCAAACGACGATACAGCTTTAATAAGAGCTGAGCACAAAAGAAACATTAATGATAATTCTGAAACATTAGATTTACTAATTTTATCCAGTCGTGCCGAACATTTTAGAGAACGACATAGAATTATTATAAGAGACTCAAATAAGCAATGGCGTGAATTCATCATTGATTGGGTGCAAGATACTTTGGACGGATACACTGAAGTAGAGTGTACAGCTTCATATTTAACAGACATAACAACGGCAAAACCGTTCACACCTGGAAAGTTTGAGAAAAAAACAACTACTGAAGCGTTGAAAGAGGTTTTAAACGATACGGGTTGGCAAGTTTCAGAACAAACCGAATACGATGGCTTACGTACTACTTCATGGACTTCCTATCAAACTAGATATGAAGTGCTAAAGCAACTTTGTACAACTTATAAAATGGTATTAGATTTTTATATTGAATTAGGTGCTAATACTGTTAAAGGGCGTTATGTAGTATTAAGAAAGAAAAATAGTTTGTTTAAAGGTAAAGAAATTGAATACGGCAAGGATTTAATCGGATTAACTAGAAAGATTGATATGTCAGGGATTAAAACAGCCTTGATTGCTATAGGTCCTGAAAATGAAAAAGGTGTGCGAACTGAAGTAGTTGTAACAGATGACAAAGCGCAAGAACAGTTTAATTTACCTACTCGTTATATTTGGGGAATCTATGAACCTCAAACAGATACACAAAATATGACAGAGGATCGTTTGCGTTCTTTAGCAAGAACAGAATTAAATAAACGTAAGTCGGCAGTTATGTCATATGAAATTACTTCAATTGATTTAGAAGATGCATATCCACATGAAATTATAACTATTGGCGATACAGTTAGAGTTAAAAACAGAGACTTCAATCCTCCGTTGTATGTTGAGGCAGAAGTTATCGCCGAAGAATATAATATGATTTCGGATGATAGCAAATACACTTTTGGACATTCAAAAGAGTTCAAAGAATCAGAATTACGAGAAGAATTTAATAAACGTTTAGATGTAATAAGGCAAAAATTATCCGATAATATTTCAAACATTAACACAATTGTAGCTGAAACATTAGAGGGAGAATTACAATATTTTGAACGTAAAATAATTAAATCTGACACACCACCCGAAAACCCTGTAAATGATATGCTTTGGCTTGATACAAGCAACCCAGAAGTAGCTGTATTACGCAGATATTGGAATGGAAAATGGATAAAAGCATCTCCTGAAAAAGCTGGAGATATTGGGGCAATTAGTAGAGAACAAGCATTATATAGCGAGTTGAAAAACACATTTATTAATTTAACGATTCAGCATAGTAGGTTATTGAGAGAAGTGTCAGAAGTCATTGAATCAGAGTACTTAATTGATACTGACCTAAAAAAAGAAGTTAATGACAAATTAAATGACACTGTGCAAGTTTTCAACAGAATAAAAGAGAATTTGGATAGTATGACAGAAGAAACTGCAACTATTGGTAAACTTGTTGATACCCAAGCTTTGTTCTTGGAATATCGTGAAAAGTTACAAGCTTTATACAATGCTATTGAAAATGCGAAAATCTCGATTGATGATCGTTTTAAATTATTACAGTCGCAGTATACAGATGAGAAATTTAATGAAGCAATGGATAAAGTAGCCGAAATTATTGGTGGTCATTGGGACTCTAGTAAAAAGCAATTAAGTGCCGAAATACCAAACAAGCAAGATTTGGAAAAGATGAGAGATGCTTTAATCGCTCAGCAAAAAGGTACATTGTTACCAATTGATAAAAAGATAGAATCAATGCAGAAAGAAATAAAAAACTATGAAAATGGTATAGAAATTGCTATAAAAAAGAAACTTCAAGAGATTAACGATAATGGCAATTTATACCGATATTCATCACCATCAGTTTTTAAAGAAGCAAGCTATTACAAAGCTGATTTAATAACATCAGGCGATGATAAAGCCATTGCTTATAACAAAAAGAAATCTATCAATTTCGGAACACTGAACTATCATAAGTGGCAAGAAAACGAGAAGTATACTTTTAGTTTTACAATAAAAACAGATACTGACGGTGTAACAATTAACCAGTTAAACGACGGATATTATAATCATCAATGCAATATTAAACTAAAAAAAGATGAGTGGGCTAGAAAATCTATAACATTTACACCTACTTATTCACTAGCAGATAATGGCATTACTTTAACCTTAGATGTTGCTAGTACTGGAGCATGGTATACAGGCTGGTTAGGTAGTTCGACAGAAATAGGAAAAGTATGGATAAAAGATTTCCAATTAGAAAAAGGCGATGTGGCAACTAGCCATAAAATGAACTCAAGTGATCAAGATGATGTATTTGGAAATGTTAATAATAAAGTAATTGAAAACTCAGCAAAGATAAGTGCTTTTGAAGACAAAATAAATCTTAAAGCTGACAAAACTGAAGTAACACAAACGCTTGATAAGAAGCTAGAACCAATTAAAAATGACATCAAAAAACAAACGTCACAAATCGAACTATTGCCTGACAGATTGACAGAAACAGTATCTAAAAAAATCTATGAGACAACTATTTCTGGATTAGTTAAACGTTTAGAAACTGAAGAAGCTAAAAGAGAAACTTTGGCGAATAAAATTAATGACACAGTATCTATACAGAAATATCAATCTGGTATAGAAGAAGCTAAAAGCTATGCAGATGATAAATTAAGAGATGTGGCGAACACCCCAGAAATACAAGAAAGTATTAAACAAGCTAATGAACAAGCTCAAGAATCATTAAGAGAATATGTCAGAGCGCAAGACGAACTCAAATTACAGGAAGCAAACGCGTATATTGACAATAAAATTTCTGAAGAAGAGCAAAGAGCCATTGAAGAAGCTCGTAGAAAGTTCGAAGAAGCTAAATCACATGCTGAAAACAAAGCAGATGAAGCACAAAGGATTGCGAACCAATATGCAGATACTCAAGTAATGGATGCACGTAGGATAGCAAGCACTTATACAAATAGCCAAATTCAAAAAGCAAATAAAGAGCGAGACCAAATTTTATCTCAATATGATACTAAAATTGCGCAAAACGGTCATGACATTAATTTGAGAGCTACTAAAGATGAGTTTAATGCTTCTAAAAGAACACTATCAAGAGTGTTAGCAGATATCACCGTAAATGCTATGAAAGGCATCTATTTAAGGTATGACGAAAATGGCGCGATTACTTCACATACGATTGATAAAGATGGTGTAAAAATCAGTGGCGACAAAGTAGATATTACAGCGAACAAAGAATTTAATGTGGTCGCAAATAATATCAATAACAAAGTTGGTAAAAATGACATTGTAAATAGCTTGAATTTATCGAATGAAGGTCTTGACATCAATGTAAATAGAATCGGTATTAAGGGCGGAAATGCTAATCGTTATGTACAAGTTCAAAATGATTCTATTGAGTTAGGCGGTATTGTACAAAGAACTTGGAAAGGGAAACGATCAACCGATGATATATTTACACGTCTTAAAGATGGACATCTAAGGTTTAGAAATAATACCGCAGGCGGTTCACTTTATATGTCACATTTTGGTATTTCAACATATATTGATGGAGAGGGCGAAGACGGTGGTTCATCCGGTACTATTCAATGGTGGGATAAAACTTACAGTGATAGCGGTATGAATGGTATAACGATCAATTCTTATGGTGGTGTAGTTGCTTTAACATCTGACTACAATCGAATTATTATCGATTCATACGCTTCAGCAAATATTGAAAGTAGAGAAGCACCGATATACTTGTCGCCAAATACCAAAAATAAACCTGGATTGAACCGCTTCGCATTTACATTATCAAACGCTGATAGTGCATACGAAACTGACGGTTATATTATGTTTGGTTCAGATGAAAACTATAAATACGGTGCTGGATTAAGATTTTCTAAACGTAGTAATAAAGGATTAGTTCAAGTTGTTAATGGTGACTATGCTACTGGTGGAGACACCACAATTGAATCAGGTATGGGCAAATTCAACTTAGTTAAGCGAAGAGATGGTAATAGCTACGTAAGCATTCAAAGTTATGATTTATTGGCGGTAGGTTCTGATAATGCAGGGGATAGAGTTGCCTCTAATTCTATTTATAAGCGTACTTATTCAGCACCTGCTAACTTACACATTACTTCAGCAGGAACAATTGGGCGTGCTACTTCTGCCAAAAAGTATAAAATTTCAATCGAAAACCAATACATCAATGAAGATGAACAGTTCAATCATTCGAAAGAAATTTTAAAACTTCCAATTCGAACATGGTTTGACAAATACGAATCGGAAATAATGGCAAAAGAATTGGAAAGTGGCAAAAAACTATCAGATGATACATTTAAACTTAGTCGACATACCGGATTAATAGCGGAAGAGGTTGAAGAACTAGGGTTTAATGAATTTGTTATTTATGATGACAACGGAGAAATTGAAGGTATCGCATACGATAGACTTTGGGTTCATTTAATACCTATTATTAAAAACCAGCAATCAAAAATCGAAAAACTGGAGGAATTAATAAATGGATGATAGCAATCAAGGTTTACAAGCCAATCCACAATATACAATTCACTATTTATCGCAAGAAATCACAAGACTAACACAAGAAAATGCAATGTTAAAAGCATATATACAAGAACAAAATGAAAAAAGCAAAAGTGCTGAGGAAGAGTAATCCTTGGCACTATTTTTATACAAAAAATTTAAGGAGGTCATTTAATATGGCAAATGAAATTATCAAAAAAACAGAGAGATTTATTTTAGTACAAATTGACAAAGAGGGAACAGAGCGTGTTTTGTATCAAGATTTTGTTGGCAGTTTTACAACATCCGATTCAGCTAGTTATGCGCAAGATTTTAAATCTGAGGAGAATGCTAAAAAGATTGCTGAAACTTTAAATCTTTTGTATCAACTAACAGGCAATCAAAACAGCGTGAAAGTTGTTAAAGAAGTTGTGGATAGAACTGACTTGTCATCTGATAAATCAGTTGATAGTGAAACAATGTAACTATACTAAGTTATGAGCATTACGCTCATAGCTTTCTTAGAAAGTAGGTGTAGTTTTGGATGATATTCAGAAAATAAAAAAAGAGCTTTCTGAATTAGTTGAACGTGTGGATGATGTTGAAATACTAGCAAATGAAACAGCTGATCATGTGCTTGAACTTAGAGAGGAACATAAGCAACATCATAATGAACTAAGAGAATCTCATAAAGAACTTAAAGATAAGCAAGATAAAGTTGTAGATGAGAATTTAGAGCAAACAAAGATATTAAACAGAATTGAAGAAAGATATCAAACGCAAGTAGATGTTGCGCAAAAAAACGAAGAAAAGACACTCGCCCAAAATAAATGGCTCGTAGGTGCCATATGGGCGCTTGTAACAATTGTTATGATTGCAGTCATTACTGCATCAATTACTGCGTTATTACCTTAAGGGAGGTGGACATAATGAGTTGGGCAAGATGGTTATCATGTTATTTGTATGGTCGTAAATGTAAATAATCTTTTTGGTCAGTGCTTCGGCACTGGCTTTTTATTTTGATAAAAAAGGAGTGAGCAAATGGATGCAAAAGTAATAGCGAGATATATTGTATTAATTTTAGCATTAGTAAATCAATTCTTAGCGAACAAAGGTATTAGCCCGATTCCAGTAGACGATGAGACTATATCATCAATAATACTTACTGTTGTTGCTTTATATACTACGTATAAAGACAATCCAACATCTCAAGAAGGTAAATGGGCAAATCAAAAGCTAAAGAAATATAAAGCTGAAAACAAGTATAGAAAAGCAACAGGACAAGCACCAATTAAAGAAGTAATGACACCTACGAATATGAACGACACAAATGATTTAGGGTAGGTGTTGACCAATGTTGATAACAAAAAACCAAGCAGAAAAATGGTTTGATAATTCATTAGGGAAGCAGTTCAATCCTGATTTGTGGTATGGATTTCAATGTTACGATTACGCAAATATGTTTTTTATGTTGGCAACAGGCGAAAGATTACAAGGTTTATACGCTTATAATATTCCATTCGATAATAAAGCAAGGATTGAAAAATATGGGCAAATAATCAAAAACTATGATAGTTTTTTACCGCAAAAGTTGGACATTGTCGTTTTCCCGTCAAAGTATGGTGGTGGAGCTGGACATGTTGAAATTGTTGAAAGTGCAAATCTAAATACTTTCACATCGTTTGGGCAAAATTGGAATGGTAAAGGTTGGACAAATGGCGTTGCGCAACCTGGTTGGGGTCCTGAAACTGTTACAAGACATGTTCATTATTATGATGACCCAATGTATTTCATTAGATTAAATTTCCCAGATAAAGTAAGTGTTGGGAATAAAGCTAAAAGCGTTATTAAGCAAGCAACTGCCAAAAAGCAAGCAGTAATTAAACCTAAAAAAATTATGCTTGTAGCCGGTCATGGTTATAACGATCCTGGAGCAGTCGGAAACGGAACAAATGAACGTGATTTTATCCGTAAATATATAACACCAAATATCGCTAAGTATTTAAGACATGCAGGTCACGAAGTTGCATTATATGGTGGCTCAAGTCAATCACAAGATATGTATCAAGATACTGCTTACGGTGTTAATGTAGGAAATAATAAAGATTATGGCTTATATTGGGTTAAATCACAGGGGTATGACATTGTTCTAGAGATTCATTTAGACGCAGCAGGAGAAAGTGCAAGTGGTGGGCATGTTATTATCTCAAGTCAATTCAATGCAGATACTATTGATAAAAGTATACAAGATGTTATTAAAAATAACTTAGGACAAATAAGAGGTGTAACACCTCGTAATGATTTACTAAACGTTAATGTATCAGCAGAAATAAATATCAATTATCGTTTATCTGAATTAGGTTTTATTACTAATAAAAAAGATATGGATTGGATTAAGAAGAATTATGACTTGTATTCTAAATTAATAGCTGGTGCGATTCATGGTAAGCCTATAGGTGGTTTGGTAGCTGGTAATGTTAAAACATCAGCTAAAAATCAAAAAAATCCACCAGTGCCAGCAGGTTATACACTCGATAAGAATAATGTCCCTTATAAAAAAGAACAAGGCAATTACACAGTTGCTAATGTTAAAGGTAATAACGTAAGAGATGGCTATTCAACTAATTCAAGAATTACGGGGGTATTACCCAACAACGCAACAATCACATATGACGGTGCTTATTGTATCAATGGGTATAGATGGATTACTTATATAGCTAATAGTGGACAACGTCGTTATATCGCGACAGGAGAGGTAGACAAGGCAGGTAATAGAATAAGTAGTTTTGGTAAGTTTAGTGCAGTTTGATAATTGGATATGATGAATCTTTGGCAGGTACTTCGGTACTTGCCTATTTTTTTATGTTATATAGATAACCGTATCTTTAATGATGCGGTTATTTTTTATGCAAAAAAACAAAAAAAGTTTACAAAAAGTATTGAGAATCACGCTTAACCGTGTTATAATAAGGTATACCAGTTGAGAGGAGGATAAAAAGTGTTAGAGAATTTTAAAACTATAGCAGAAATCGCCTTTTATACAGTGTCAGCAATTGCGGTAGCCAAAACATTGATAAAAGACGATAAGTAACTAGACAAGCCCGAAAGGGCTGTCTATATATAAATTCTAACACTAAAATACTATGAAAACAATTTACATTATTTTAATTATTCTTATTTGGATAAACGTATTTTTAGGGAACGATATAAGTAAAGGTGTTGTTGCACTGTTTACTACGTTACTGCTTATCAATTTATGGAAGAGGGATAAACATGACACCAATAAAAGAAATAATTGAAGCAATAGAAAAGTTATTCGAAAAAGAAACGGGCTATAAAATTGCTAAAAATTCCGGATTACCATATCAAACTGTACAAGATTTAAGGAATGGAAAAGCATCTTTATCAGATGCTAGATTCAGAACAATAATTAAGTTGTACGAGTATCAAAGATCGCTAGAAAACAAAGAAGATAAATAGAGGAGCGAAAAATATGTTTGTCACAAAAGAAGAATTTAAAAATTTGAATGTAAAAGAAGTATTCGAATCAGGTAAAAACTTTATAAAAATTATAGATGGAAGACATGCAATATATTGGGTAAATGATAGATATGTAGTACTAGACCATAAAAAAGACGATTTGTACCCGCAAAAAGCATACCCGAAATATATCAAAAGAAAATTAGTAAGCTAAATAATTAGAAAACCACGTCCCATTGGACGTGGTTAATTTTGGCTTAGCGTGTGTCAAATGTGTGTCAATTTAGTTCTATTTCTTTAGTTTTCTTTCTAAAGTTAATCGCTTGTAAACCGCATAGTTATAGGCTTTTCAGCTATATACCAAGATAAGATTTATCCCGCCGTCTCCATTATATAGCCTGTAACCCATGTGGTTGTAGGCTTTTTTGATTTGTATTTGTAAAGATATACTGAATTGCGAAAGTCGTTATAAGCATTGATATGTTAGGGTTTGTATAGGTTCATTTCCTATAAATAAAAGATAAATAAGTACTTATATTTGAGATTTTGGACTAAGGATGAAAGTGATGCGTGTCAAATAAGTGTCAAAAAAGTTGATTTTTAGAATATAAATAGTACTTATAAAATTAATTAAGTTAAGAAAGGATCATAAGAAAAATTAACTAAATAGTATTTAATTAGTAGAAATCATTTCACATATATAATGTTGTCTTTTACATTAACTAAAAGTTTATATATTTCTTGAATAAAAAAGATTTCTGCGTAAAAAGTCTCCATGCTATGCGTAAAGGCTTATCCGAGTCATTTTAAGAATGACGATTTCATACTTGTATTATAGTAGCTTACTTAAAAGGGATTATAAATTTTAAGTTCAGGTGTTACCAAAATTATATAGATGATAATATAAGATATAACTATCATTTGATAAAATTTTGCAAATAAAATAAGACTTGTGGTAGTAAGTCAAGGTGGTGATTGAAAGATTAATGCTAGT
>NZ_PPQS01000018.1 GCF_002902405.1 Staphylococcus schweitzeri | reverse complement strand
AAAATAAGACTTGTGGTAGTAAGTCAAGGTGGTGATTGAAAGATTAATGCTAGTGAACAATAAAATAATGCGCACTTAAATAAACCTAGTCAAAATGTGAATTTTGACAGGATGATTGAAAAGGATTCACGGTGAACCAAATTAATGGATCATATTACACGCTCCTTTCGGGCGTATAAATTTGATGGTTACGTAGTAGTGTATCCACCAACCGTATAAATTTTCTTGCCGTTAAAACGAGTGCTCTTTTATGCTTATGTTTAGGTACTTCTTTGGTTTTCTTAGAATAATAGTTAGAAAAAGTTGGCACATATCGCCGTACAGAATTGGTAGCCTCAATTAAGTAATATCGAAGTATATGGTTGCCAGTTTTTGCCAAAGAAGTATTGCTAGCAGTGAAATTACCTGATTGATTTTTATTCCAATATAATCCCGCGTATTTAGCGAGTTTAGCTTCATTGGTGAATCTATGAATTTGGCCGACTTCAGCTAATATACCTGCGGTATATACAGGACCAATACCTGGGATAGAGAGTAAAAGTTGCGCTTCAGGCATGGTTTTGACAACTTGTTCAATACCCTTATCCAACGTTTTGATTTGTTTCGTTAATGTTCGAATCAGTTGCGCATACATGCTGAGTATTTGGTCTACAGATTCAGACACCATCGGTGTTAATCGATAAGACTCGCGTATTGCTTTTTGTATAGACTTCACAAGTTTTTCTGTATTTGTAAATCGACCTTTCCCTGCTTTTTGAAGATGAGAAACAAAGTCTTCTAAAGGGATTTTAGATAGTTCATCTAGTGTTATATCATTTGTAAACAATTCAAGCATAGTTGAACCGAACACTGAAGTACTGACTTCTTTTGTAAGTGTGTTGCACTTATAATATAAATTCTCTAAAAAGTGCTGCTTACATTCAACAAGTTGCTTAGTTACTTGGTAACGACTTCTTGTTAGACGCTGAAGCGCAACATATTTTTCTTGCTTGATTAAACTCGTTTGATGGACGTCTATTCTTAAAAAATCAGCGATACGAAATGCATCAATGCGGTCTGTTTTATCTTCATCAAACATTTGTTTGAAACGATGAACTTTTTTAGGATTAATGACTGAAACAATTATATCCAATGCTTTAAGTTCTTCATCTTCATGCAAGAACATAGACGGGTGAAAACTATAAACAGATGTAGATTCTAAACCAACGGTTACTTGATCATAATTATATTGTTGTTGGTATAAAAGAATACTATCTTTAATAAGACTTGCACCCACAATACTGTTTCCTAATGATGATTCATTCAATATATGTTTTTTCGAGTCTAAGAAACAGACATCAAGTTTTTCAGAGCTTACATCAATACCGACAAATAAATCCATGTGAAAGGACCTCCTTTCCGTGTTGATTATAGATTTGGATACTCTAGGCTATCCCTAGATACATACATCATGAGTCAACCTCGCCTATTAGTAATGAATCATGAAGCCGAAGGCTACTGAATAAGCTACTACATTTATTCATAAGGCCTCATGTATACAGCTTGTGCGTTTGAAATATGAATATATGTCCAAGGTGACAGTCTTATTTGAGTAGTTGAACTACAGGAGTGATTAGCCATACCTATTTTAGAGTCCTTTCGGTCTATAGGTTTATTATCTAGGAACACCCCAGAATATCCAAATCAAACTACTAATTTAGAAAACTAAAATTTATTATACGAGGAG
>NZ_PPQS01000017.1 GCF_002902405.1 Staphylococcus schweitzeri | reverse complement strand
TCTGATGTTTCTTCTTCGAAGTATCCGTTATCAATTGTGAAATCATCATGATCCGTAATTGTTACGTCAACTTCACCACCATCGGCATCTTTATCATCTTCAGTTGTATTTGTACCTGTTTGTGTTAAGCCAGCAGGCTTTTCAAAGATAACTTTGTATTTACCGCTATCTAAATTATCGAAACGATATTTACCATTTTCATCTGTTTTAGTTGTTCCAATTACTTCACCTTTTTC
>NZ_PPQS01000016.1:32307-91158 GCF_002902405.1 Staphylococcus schweitzeri | reverse complement strand
CTAGCATTAATCTTTCAATCACCACCTTGACTTACTACCACAAGTCTTATTTTGTAAATATTTTTAGAAAATTGATGAAACACGTTGTCATCTTATGACAGTTTTCCCGTAACAAAGTTAAACAAACATGTCACATCACCTTATAACTATCATTTTATTATTTATCGTTAATTGCTTTAATACCTGGTAATTCTTTACCTTCTAGATATTCTAATGACGCACCGCCACCAGTTGAAATATGTGTAAAGTCATTTTCAAAACCTAAAGAAATTGCTGCTGCTGCTGAATCACCGCCACCGATGATTGTAATAGCGTCTTTGAGGTTAGCAATTGCTTTACATACGCCAATTGTACCTTGAGCGAAATTACTAAATTCAAATACACCCATTGGTCCATTCCATACAACTGTATGTGCACCTTCTAATTCATCAGCAAATAATTTAACTGTATTTGGTCCAATATCCATGCCTTCTTGATCCGCAGGAATTGAATCAGATGGTACTACAGTGATTTTTGCATCATTAGAAAATTCTTTAGCAACTTTAGTGTCTACTGGTAATACAATTTTATCGCCATGTTTTTCTAATAAATCTTTAGCGAAGTCGATTTTATCTTCTTCTAATAATGAAATACCAATTTCTTTACCTTGAGCTTTTAGGAAAGTATAAGCCATGCCGCCGCCAATAATAATTTTATCAGCGATGTTAACTAAGTTTTTGATGACATTAATTTTATCTGATACTTTCGCTCCACCTAAAATTGCAATAACAGGTTTTTGTGGATCGTTAACTACACCACCAATAAATTTAATTTCTTTATCCATTAAGAAACCAGCTGCAGTTTCTAGGTGTGTAGATATACCTACATTAGATGCATGCTCACGATGTGCAGTACCAAATGCATCATTTACAAAAATATCACCTAAAGAAGCCCAGTACTTACCTAGTTCTGGATCATTTTTAGATTCTTTTTTGCCATCTAAATCTTCATAACGTGTATTTTCAACTAGTAATACATCGCCTTCTTTAAGAGCTTTAATAGCTGATTCAAGTTTTTCACCACGAGTTTCAGGTACAAAAACAACTTCTTTATCTAATTTTTTAGATAAATCTTCAGCTACTGGACGTAAAGTTAATTTAGCTTTATCACTTTCTTCTTTCACTTTACCTAAATGTGAAAATAGAACAACTTTACCACCTTGTTCAATAATATATTGAATTGTAGGTAAAGCTTGAACAATACGGTTATCATTAGTAATTTCACCGTCTTTTAAAGGTACGTTAAAGTCGGCACGTACTAAGACTGTTTTGCCTTTAAGATCTAAATCAGAAACAATTTTTTTAGCCATGGTGTTTCCTCCTTGTAATTAGGAAATTTTATATAAAAATAAGCGGAGAAGCGTTTGTGCTCCCCGCTTACTCATAAGCTTTATTTAATGCCAAATAGTTCTGAGCACTAGCGTATTTGAATAAAAACTATACTAAAATTATTTAGAAAGTTCAGCTAAGTATGCTAATGTACGAACTAATTGTGCAGTATATGACATTTCGTTATCATACCAAGCTGCAACTTTAACTAATTGACGGTCGCCTACTGACATTACACGAGTTTGTGTAGCATCGAATAATGAACCGTAAGTCATACCAATTACGTCTGAAGAAACGATTTCGTCTTCAGTGTAACCGAATGATTCGTTAGAAGCATTTTTCATTGCTTCGTTAACTTGATCAACTGTTACGTCTTGTTTTTCTAATACTACTGTTAATTCAGTTAATGAACCTGTAGCTACAGGAACACGTTGTGCACCACCATCTAATTTACCATCAATTTCAGGAATTACTTTACCGATAGCTTTTGCAGCACCTGTTGAGTTAGGGATGATGTTTTCTGCTGCTGCACGAGCACGACGTTTGTCACCTTTTCTGTGAGGTGCGTCTTGTGTATTTTGATCACCTGTGTAAGCGTGAATTGTAGTCATTAAACCTTCAACTAAACCAAAGTCATCGTTTAAAACTTTAGCAACTGGTGCTAATGAGTTTGTAGTACATGAAGCACCTGAAACAACTGTTTCAGAACCATCTAACTCTTGGTGGTTAGTGTTGAATACGATTGTTTTTAAGTCACCAGTAGCTGGTGCTGAGATTAATACTTTTTTAGCTCCTGCTTCGATATGAGCTTGTGCTTTATCTTTATCAGTGTAGAAACCAGTACATTCTAATACTACATCGATGTTTAAGTCTTTCCAAGGTAATTTGCTTGCATCTGGTTCACTGAATGATTTAACTTCTTTACCATTTACGCGGAAACCACCATCAACTACCTCAACTTCACCTGTGAAACGACCTTGCATAGTGTCATATTTTAATAAATGCGCTAACATATCGTCATCTGTTAAGTCGTTTACTGCTACAACTTCAAGACCTTCTACTTCTTGAATTCTTCTGAATGCTAAACGACCAATTCTACCAAAACCATTAATTGCTACTTTTACTGCCATTATAATGGCCTCCTTTAAAATGATATTTAAAAAGTATTAAACTTTTTATCTCTTATTCAAGTATTATTTTTGCTGCTGCTTCATCAGTGATTAATACTGTATTCTTTGGGGCAATTGTTAAGTAAGCTTTAATTGCTTCGCCTTTCGATTTGCCTCCTGCAACTGCAAAAATAAAGTCTTTTGATTCAAGGTCTTCTAATTGAAGTCCAATCGTCTTAACTTTATGGACTATTTGACCTTGTGTATCAAAATAATAACCAAATGCCTCTCCGACAGCTTGATGATGTTGAAGTTGATCAATGACCTTTTCAGGTGATTGTCGTCGATGCGCCATCTTCAGCGCATCACCAATGCCGTGTATAATAACGTTTGCTTGTTTAATTTTGTCTAGCGTGTTTATGACTGATGGCTCTAATAGCAACGTGTTATATGTTGTTTCGCTGACATTGTCAGGTACATACATTGTCGTATAATAACCTCCAGCTTGTTGCGCCATACTAGCTGCAATGGTGTTTGCTTGAAAAACAACATTTTCACCTAATCCACCTCTAGCTGGAACAAAGAACACATTATATGGTAATAAATGTATTGCTTCGCTCACACATGCCATTGTAGATCCACCTGTTACTGCAACAATTGCATCTTCTTGTAATATGCTTTCAAGTAATTGTCCAGCTTGCCTTCCTAATTCTGTTTTAACAGCTTGGTTGTTATCAGCATCTCCCGGTACAACATGCACTTCTTTAATTTGAAATTTCTCTTTAATACCTTCAGATAAACGATTATCATCTGCATAAATATCAAAGTAACCTTTCAATTGTGAAATAAGCTGTTCCCCTTCTGCTGTAATTTCCATACCAGTGGGCTTTACTTTTATCAAATCTTGTTTCTTAAGCATATCAGTTTCAGATCGAAGCACACGCTCAGTCATATCCAAATGTTCACTTAAACTTCGACGTCCAACAGGCTGATGTTTTGAGATAGTAGTAAGAATAGAAAAACGTTTATACATTTTTTCTATAAGATCTGGTATAAGCTTTTGCTGTACTTGCAATAAGTCTTTCACTACTACCTCCTCCTTATAGTTTTAATGTAAATAAGGATCAATTACAACCAGTGGTTGCCTTTTTAAGTCCCACCTGGGACAAAAATTAACCTCTTTACACTTGCAATAGTACTATTCTATTTAGAAAATTGCAAGCATAAAACTTAAATTTTCTAAATAATTTGATAAAGCGCTTGCAATATAAAATTAAATATTGGGTAAACATTCACCTCAGTTTATCCACTGTAATGAAATGTATACCCTTAAATTGTTCTATTAATCATTAAATACCATGCTACTTATGTAACTATTGCGGTAGATTACATTTTATTGCATTATTATTGCTAATGATAACTACGCTCTTACTGCTTGGTTACTTGCCTCAATTAAAAATTAAAAAACCAATATTCAAGAAAACTAAATTTAATTAGTTGTCCATCATATTGGTTAATCACAAAGCTTTATTATAAAACTTATTGTTTGTCGTTAGCATTATTTTGTTTATTTGCTGATGATTGATTGTTTTGTTGTGTTGATGATTGTGGCTTGGATTGTTGGTTCGATTGATTGTTATTGGTTGGCTTTGTTGTTGGTTGCTGTGGCTGTGGCTTTGGTTGTGTTGGTTGCTTATTATCATCCGTCTTATTTTGGTTATCGTCTGTTTTATCTTGAGTTGATTTATCTTTATCATCATTTGAATCATCTTTTGATTCTTTATCGTCGTCTTTTTCTTTCTTAGCTGGGGTTTGTTTTGTTGGTGCTTGCTGTTGAGGCTGCACATTTTGATATTGATTTTGTTGAGGAACTTGCTGATATTGACTTGCTTGTGAATCTAATTCATTTTGTTCTCTTTCCTCTTGTTCTTTTTTCTTCTTCTCTTTTTCTTCATTTTCTTTTTGACGCTTTTCTTTTTGTTCTTGCTTTTGCTCATTTAACATACGTTCTTTTGCTTTATTTGAATGATCTACAAATGCAAAAATAGCAAATACTAGACCTCCAAGTAATAACAATACCGTTACGATACTCACTACCTTTGCTGTCGTGCTCATTTTCTTCTTATTGACATCTTCACTATTATTGTAGTCGTAATTTCGATTCGACATACTCTCCCTCACTTCAAACTATTTTAAATATAAAAATTATTACTCACTTTCTGCTATGTTTGCAATTAATTTGCCTATTTATTTTACTAATGTTTCAAATAATATAGACTTTTACCTTTCATCGTTACGTTATGCCGTAATCAAAAATATGCTTTTTTACTATTTTCATTTTTGTAAAATGTATTCACTTATACAAAGAAATAGTAGTCTTATATATCTTAACATTTAATAACTAAATGAAACATATTTAGCCTATTTTAAAAAATAAACATTTAATTATTCTTTAGCGGTTGCTAATACTATTCAGCGCTACCATAGTATTTTCAATACTTAAAACAAAGTTTTTAAATATTAAAATGTATTCACCTATTTGATATTGTTAAATTTTAATCCAATGAATTGCTTTAACTTAATGTATAATGGGAATATGTATTGTATAAAAAAATGACCCGCACGCTACTCGCACGGGTCCACTACTAAAGGGAGTCAAATTTTTACCTTCGTTTGTATCATGCAGCGTTTTACACATACTTTTAAGAGATGTTTATTCGTTATCGAAGGTACACCTTTATTATAACTTATATTATTTTTATTAAAATACAATTCAAAAAAAGTTATTGACATATTATTGTCTAAATAATGTATAACCTTTGAACAACAATAATAATTATTAAATAGTGACTTATTTTAAATAACATGGGGTGAAAGAAAATGAAGCAATACTTAATTACTGGCGGAACTGGTATGGTTGGTTCTCACTTAGTTGATGCAATTAAAAAATCAAATTCACATATTACAGTTCTTACGCGACACGATCAAATCTCAAATGACTCCAAAATATCATACGTAAACTGGAACAAACCTGGTTGGGAAAATAAAGTACCTCAAAATATTGATGTCGCTATAAATCTTGCAGGGGCAACTTTGAATAAACGATGGACGCCTGAATATAAACAAACTTTAATGTTAAGTCGAATTCAATCTACACAATCGCTATTCGAATTGTTTAAATCACGAAACAAAGGACCTAAGGTGTTATTTAATGCTAGTGCCACAGGTTACTATCCACCTGATTTATTTATAAGTTACACCGAAGTTTATAAAACATTACCTTTTGATTTCTTATCCGATATTGTGTATCAATGGGAACGTTTTGCAAAACAATTTGAACAATTAGGCACGCGCGTTGTTATAGGGCGTTTTGGCATTATATTATCAAATGACGGCGGTGCCCTTCAAACCATGAAATTACCTTATGAATATTACGTTGGCGGTAAATTAGGCAACGGTCGACAATGGTATTCTTGGATTCATATTGATGATTTAATTGATGCTATTTTATTTTTAATCAATAATGATTCTGCATTTGGACCTTTTAACTTAACTGCACCTATACCTGAAAGGCAGAATTTATTTGGCTATACATTGGCTAAAGCTATGCATAAACCTCATGAAACATGGGCGCCTACTCTTGCAATGCGTTTAATTCTCGGCCAGATGTCAACGGTTGTTTTAGATACTCAAAAAGTCCTACCAAATAAAATTCAAGCCTTAGGATTCCAATTTAAATATAATAATTTAAAAATGGCACTTGAAAATTTAATTAATGAATAGCTAGAAATATCAGTGATCATCAATCCTATTCACACTATAAAAAATAAAGTCTAGGAGATTATTTTAAATAACTTCCTAAACTTTTTAATTTCACTGTATCAGTAATTGATGTAACTTCGAAAGCACGTCTTTATGTTATTTTCATTAATGCGATAAAGGTCAATTGAACCATAAACACGTTCAACTGACCTTTTAATTTTAAATATATGACTGATATTTTGGTTCCCAAATTACTTCTTCAATTGCCTTTTCAATATCATTGATTGGTTCTGCATTTAACCCTTGATCAATGACACTCTGAGCAACAGCTTTCGCTATAGCATGGGAACATTGATGTATTTTTTCAACTGGAGGTAATACAGCAGCTCCAGATTCTTCTGGATTAACCATTCCTCCAAGAGCATGACTCGCTTCTGAAAGGATACGTTGATTTACTTTTGTCGCTTTAGAAGCAATAAGACCTAACCCCAAACCAGGATACATTAATGCATTATTAGCTTGACCAATACTATAATTTATCCCATTATATTCAATATCTTTATACGGAATTCCTGTTCCAATTAATGCTTTACCGTTTGACCATTTCAACAAATCTTGTGCCGTTGCTTCCGCTAGTTTTGTTGGATTAGATAAAGGGAAAATCATCGGACATTCCACGTATCTCAACATTGCTTTAACCACGTCTTCTGTAAACGCCCCTGCTTGTGTTGATGTACCGATTAATACTGTCGGTTCAATTTGTTCGACTACTTCGTGTAAATCTTTCCAATTTACTGAATTTGAAAAATCATCTCTTTTTTTAGCAAAATCTTTTTGTGCATCAGTTAAGTCATTCATATCATCAAATAATAAGCCTTGCTTATCCATAATATAGAAACGTTGATGTGCCTCCTCTTTTGAAGCACCTTGTTTAATCATTTCATTTTTTAAAATATTAGTAATACCCATACCAGCTGTGCCGCCACCATAAACTAAAAATTTCTGTTTCGTATAGTCTTCTTTAGTAATATTTAATGCACCTAATACACCAGCTAATACAACAATTCCTGTTCCTTGAATGTCATCATTAAATGTTGGTAACACATTCTCATATTTATCTAAAATATTTTTAGCATGACCTCTTCCAAAATCTTCCCAATGTAACAATGCATTGGGATATTCTTTGCGCACTGCACTTACAAATTTATCAACAAAACCATAATACGTTTCATCATCTACACGTTTATGACGATTACCTAAATAAAGTTCATCATTTAGTAATTGTTCATTATTTGTACCGACATCTAAAGAAACCGGCAAAACTTGAGATGGATTAATTCCTGCTGCGGCGGTATAGACCATTAATTTTCCAATTGCAATGTCTACGCCATCAACACCCCAATCTCCAATACCTAAAATACCTTCAGCATCTGTCACAACGATTAAACGAATATCTCTACCATTTGCCACGTTTTTTAATTCTTGTTCAACATTATTTGGCCGATCAACTGATAAAAATGCTGCATCTTGAGGTCTACTGAAATTTTCATTATATTGTTCAATTGATTGAGCTATAACAGGATCATAAATAATTGGCATAAATTCAACTAAATGCTCAGATGTTAGTTTATAAAACAATGTGCGGTTACGATTGAAAATTGCCATTAAAAACATTCGTTTCTCAAAATCAGTTTGTTTTGCTTTAAATTGTTCATAACATTGTACAGTTTGTTCTTCTATTGTGCGTACATTAGCCGGAAGCAAACCTTCTAAACCTAGTTGTTTTCTTTCTTCATTAGTAAAAGCGGTACCTTTGTTTAAAAATGGATTATTTAATAATTCAATGCCTTTCATGGAATCATCCTTTATACTTTATTTTAGATTGTGAAAATATGTGCTTATCTTTATTAACATATACTTATATGTTTTACCCACGTATTATCAATATCAGACAATAGATTAAGCTCAATCAATTAAGATTTAATAATGATAAATAAAAAAGTAGGCTATTCAGCCTACTTCTCTTAATTAATTATTTTGTTTCTGGTACCATAACTTCATCAATTAAGCCATATTCTTTAGCTTCTTCTGCAGTTAAGAAGTTGTCACGATCAGTGTCTTTTTGAATTTTTTCAATACTTTGACCAGTACGTTCTGATAAAATACGGTTTAATTTTTCACGTGTTTTCAAAATATGGTTTGCAGCAATTTCGATTTCAGTTGCTTGCCCTTGCGCACCACCTAATGGTTGGTGAATCATTACTTCAGCATTTGGTAATGCAAAACGTTTACCTTTTGCACCTGCTGCCAATAAGAATGAACCCATAGATGCAGCCATACCAATACAAATTGTTTGTACATCTGGTTTAATGTGTTGGATTGTATCATAAATTGCAAAACCAGCTGTTACACTTCCACCCGGTGAATTAATGTATAAATAAATATCTTTCTCTGAATCCTGTGCTTGTAAAAATAATAACTGTGATACGATTGAATTTGCTACGTTGTCATCAATTTGTGAACCTAACATAATGATACGGTCTTTTAATAAACGTGAGTAAATATCATATGCACGTTCACCGCGATTTGTTGTTTCAATAACTGTAGGAATTAAATTCATCTATATTTCCTCCTTGTAATAACTGTTACTCATTATTTTACATATTAAGTCAAATTTGGTCAAACACTTTGATTTTAAATTAGCACATTGTTTGACGCTTTTATCTTTCCTTTGTAAACTGATATTATCTATTTTAGATTGTACTTATTTTACTTCTTATAGTACAGAAATATGATTAACTAAATTACTCCTTGTGGTGTAATGGATAACACGTAAGATTCCGGTTCTTAAGATAGGGGTTCGATTCCCTTCAAGGAGGCTTTTAACATAAAATTTCTTGCTATTCAAAAGGCAAAACCATATAATATCGAGCTTTTCAGCTACATCGTTATCAATAACACCGTAAGCAGTATCTTGATACATGTCTTATGATTGGCTTGAACCACCATATAAAGTAACTTCATGACCTTCATGTCTTAAATACTTAGCGATATTTGGTGTTATATATTTACGGATATAATCACATTCGTTTGTTTCATTACCGACTGCACCAGAATCATTGTAACTATGATTAGATACAAGCATAATTTTTTAGGTTTAATTACTGATTGATTTTTTGTCATCAACATTGGTCAACACCTACCCTAAATCATTTGTGTCGTTCATATTTGTAGGTGTCATTACTTCTTTAATAGGTACTTGCCCCGTTGCTTTTCTATATTTGTTCTCAGCTTTATATTTCTTTAGCTTTTGATTTGCCCATTTTCCTTCTTGAGATATTGAATTGTTTTTGTAATTAGTACAGAAAGCAACAACTATAAATCTTATTGATGATATTGTTTCGTCGTCAACTGGAATAGGACTAATACCTTTGTTCGCTAAAAACTGATTTCCTAATGCTAAAATTAATACAAAATATCTTGATATTACTTTTGTATCAATTTGTTTGCTCCTTTTATCCAAAATAAAAAGACGACTAATAAGCCGTCTATTTGATATTTATATTATGGTGTGTTAATTTATATATAGAAAAAGGGCAACATGCGCAAACACGTTACCCTAATGAACCCGTTAAAAAGACGGTGGCTATTTTAGATTAAAGATTAAATTAATAACCATTTAACCATCGAAACCAGCCAAAGTTAGCGATGGTTATTTTTTATTGCTTAATTCAATAAGCTTGATTACTAGACCTATCAATGCAATAAGGAATAAACCAAACTGCAACATGGTACTAATTGTAATCATTAGGCGTCTCCTTTCTAAAGATTTCAGTAATGCCACCATAGGCACCACCTCCTTATACTCAGATAGCCACCATCTATCCAATTTGCTCACTTTTGTATATTACCACTATTACAACAATAATAAAAAGCCAGTGCCGAAGCACTGACTAAAAAAATTACTTACATTTATGACCATACAAATAGCACGACAACCATCTTGCCCAACTCATTATATCTACCTCACTTCAAGGAGGCTTTTAATAAAATACAATACTTTTCAACACAAAGAATCCTGCATTGTCGGGATTCTTTTTTTAGGTAGATTTTGTTTTTGCGGCTCACACAGAGACTTTTTAGGGACTCAACATAGGCATGAAAAATAATGTGCCATTTGATTATTTAATTTCCTCCATGTCCATTAAACGCTTAAAAACAAACTATCAAAAATTCCTAACTTACTTATAATTCTATTTGATCGCCGTTTCTAATTTTATCAGCTAAATCGTTTAATTTTCTTAATCGATGATTCACGCCTGACTTTGAAATCGGCCCAGTAGATACCATTTCTCCAAGTTCTTTCAATGATATCTCTTGATGTTCGACTCTAAGTCTAGCAATCTCTCTAAGTCTGTCTGGCAAATTTTCAATACCAATTTCTTTATCAATTAATTTAATACTTTCAACTTGTTTCATAGCCGCGCTAACAGTTTTATTTAAATTTGCTGTTTCACAATTAACAAGTCGATTAACAGAATTACGCATATCTCTAACGATACGCACATCTTCAAATTTTAGTAATGCTTGATAGCCTCCAATTAAACTTAGAAAGTCCGAAATTTTTTCAGCTTCTTTTAAATACGTTATACTACCCTTTTTTCGTTCTAAATGTTTTGCATTTAGTTCATAACTATTCATTAGTTTCGTTAAGCCTTCAGCGTGACTTTCATTTTGAGAATAAATTTCCAAATGATATGATGAAGTTTCAGGGTTATTAACTGATCCCCCCGCTAAAAAAGCCCCACGCAAATAACTACGTTTCATTTCATCATCTTGTATTATTGATTGATCAATTTCATGCGTAAAAACGCCATTCTTTAAAATACCTAACTCATCAAGAATTTCTTTCGCTTTCATTTTTGTACGACAAATATAAATGTTATTCTTTTTAAGTTTCATCTTTTTACGAACTAAAATTTCTACTTCAACATTGAAGACTCGTTTGATTAAAGAATAAATTCGTCTTGCTGTAGTAGCATTTTCAGTTTGTACATTGATGACAAATTGTTGATTCGAAAGACTAAGCGCACCATTCATTCGAATTAATGCACTGAGCTCTGCTTTTGCATTCATTTCATCGACGTCAATTCTCGTTAATTCATTTTTCATTTCTGATGCAAAGCTCATCGTACAGTCATTCCTTTCTAATTTATAACATGATTCTTATACAAACCATCGTCATTGTTCATTTATTAAACACAGCCCTATTATCATATCATAATATGCACTCGCTCAATATTTTTTACGCTTATCACGTGGCACGAAAGGAATAGTACTTATTAATTCTAAAGCGATATCATAAATCATTGTCGATAAAACTTTAGTATTATGCCTTACTAAATGATCATCTGAAATTTCAACTAAGTTTGAGGAAGTTTTCACATTAATGTTTTGATTTTCAAGTTCTAATTTATCTACTACTACTGGTTTAGAATGTTTTTCATCATATTTTTTCAATACTTGTTTATTAAATGTTTGCGTGCTACATATGACATAATCAATAAAGGGTTGTCCCGCTTGTCTATGAATGGCATCGATGTGATCTTTGACACTATATCCATCAGTTTCTCCAGGTTGCGTCATAACATTTGAAACATATAATTTAGGTGCATCAGAATGAATTAACGCATCCGAAATACCATTGACACACAGGTTAGAAATAACACTGGTATATAATGAACCTGGTCCTAGAACGATTAAATCTGCTTCTCTTAAAGCATCGATTGCTTCTTCCATAGGTTTCACGTCACTAGGTTCTAAAAATACACGTTCTATTTTTTTATGTTTTTTTGGAATATTCTTTTCACCATATACAATTTCGCCGTCCTCCATGACAGCATTTAATTGTACACTGGTATTAGTTGAAGGTATAACTCTACCTTTTATATTCAAAATTTTACTTAGCGCTTTAATTGCATGACCAAAATCATTCGTAATATTTGTCATACCAGCAATTAAAAGATTACCTAATGAATGCCCGCTAATTTGATTTTCTTCAAAACGATACTGGAAAAGTTGGCTTAGTACGGACTCAGAATCACTTAAAGCTGCGATTACATTTCTGATGTCTCCTGGTGCTGGTATATCCATTTCGTCCCTAATTTTACCTGTACTTCCGCCATTATCAGCAACCGTTACAATTGCTGTAATATCAATTGAGAATTCTCTCAATCCTCTAGCCATGACCGATAAGCCAGTGCCACCACCTATAAGTACAACTTTGATTTGTCTCATTTTTTCTCGCCACTTTCAATATGTGCGTCTCTATGATGCACATAAACATTATATTCGAATACTTCATTTAAATAATTACCAAGTCGTTCAGCTAATGCTACTGAACGATGCTGCCCACCCGTACAACCAATAGCAATTACTAGCTGAGATTTTCCTTCTTTTTTATACCCAGGTATCATAAAATCTAACAAATCAGTTAATTTTTCAAAGAAAATTTCCGTTTCTTTCCATTTCATTACATAATTATATACGTCTTCATCTAATCCTGTTAATGGTCTTAAATCAACAACATAATAAGGATTTGGTAAAAATCTAACATCAAACACTAAATCTGCATCCATTTGTATTCCATGTTTAAAGCCAAAACTCGTAACATTAATCGTAAATGTTTCAAATTCTTCATCTTCATAATATCGACGAATACGTTCTTTTAATTCTTTAGGAGATAATTTTGTTGTATCTATAACAAAGTTAGCAATACTTCTAATTTGTGATAAATGCTCCCGTTCGTCATTTATAGCATCGATTAATGATCGTTTACCTTGTTCCATCAATGGATGTGCACGACGTGTTTCTTTATATCTAGAAATTAATTTTTCAGTATTCGCTTCTAAAAACATGACATCAACAATAACGTCACTTTCACTTTTGATTTTATCCACTACTGCAACAAGTGAATTGAATAGTTCCTTACCTCTTAAGTCAATTGCAATGGCAACTTTTCTTAATGAAGGATTGCCCTGTTCCATCAATTCTACAAATTTAGGTAATAACACTGGTGGTAAATTATCTACACAAAAATACCCCATATCCTCTAAACTTTGTATGACTAATGATTTACCTGCTCCAGATAGACCTGTTACTACTAATAATTCACTTTTACTCTTTTCTTTTTCATTGTTATCCATAATTATTCACCGCCAACATGTATTTCTTGATGTTAATTTTAATTGTCTATGAGAAATTTAAACAAAGATATGTTTTTATTTTAACTATACATAGATTAATTAAAAAAAATATACACCATCTACCAGTTGTGGACTGTTAATCTTTTCCACATGTTAAGTTATAACTTTAATATAACATAGAAAAAAACTAGAACTCATTGAAACGCATATTTAATACGTACAAAGTTCTAGTTTTCGATGTTGTTTAATTTATTTTATATAACGCAACAAAATCTATCCACCGTCACTGTTATATAAAATACTTGTGTAACTAAAACACAATATCACTTTTCATATAAATTAAACACTTAAGCTTGATCATTTAAATGTTCAATATATTCAGCTGCACTTTGCGCTGCAATACTTCCGTCACCAGTTGCAGTAACAATTTGACGTAAACCTTTGTCACGAACATCTCCAGCTGCAAATATACCTGGAACAGATGTTGTCATATCGTCATTTGTAACAATATAACCTACATCGTTTGTAATACCTAAGTCTTTGAATGGAGTTGTTAATGGTTTCATACCAATATAAATGAATACACCATCTGCGTCATGCGTTTCTTCTGAGCCATCTTTAGTAGATACTAAAGTAACTGATCCCACTTTACCATCTTTTTCATTAATTGATTTAAGAGTATGACTCCAAATAAAATCTATTTTATCATTTTTGAAAGCTCTATCTTGTAAAATACGTTGTGCACGTAACTCATCACGACGGTGTACAATTGTAACTTTATCAGCAAATTTAGTAAGGAATGTACCTTCCTCAACTGCTGAGTCACCACCACCAATAACGAATAAGCGTTTGTTTTTAAAGAATGCACCATCACAAACTGCACAATAACTTACACCGCGTCCCCCAAGTTCTTGTTCACCTGGTACGCCGATTTTTTTGTATTCTGCACCTGTAGCAATAATTACTGCTTTAGCAGTTAATTCTTTATTACCAAAATTAATGACTTTGTAGTCACCTTTATCTTCTACAGATTTAATGTCGCCATATTGATAAACAGCACCAAACTTTTTAGCATGTTCAAACATTTTTGTAGATAAATCTGGACCTGTAATCATTTCAAATCCAGGGAAGTTTTCCACTTCTTCTGTATTGGCCATTTGACCACCTGGAATACCTCTTTCAATCATAACTGTTTTTAAGTTTGCACGTGATGCGTACACTGCTGCTGTCATACCAGCTGGACCTGCACCGATAATTGCAATGTCAAAATCTACTTCAGTCATTTTAACAACGCCTCCTCATTATTAATCATTATGCGCATTATATAATAAATCTAACTTTTCATAAATCTATATGCTCAAGAGAAATTCTATCATTTTATTCAGTTTATATTGTGTTATATCTAGCCATGTTGTGATTTGTTTTTTGGTTATATTTTGCGAATCATTTTTAAAATATAAATATACAAACGCACCAATATATGGCTCAACGTCAGTTAAATCTACTTTTTCAGCAATAATCAGCTCAGCTTGATTAATCCATGCAACCATCAAATCATTATTATTTGTAAATAACTCATTGTGATAAAGTAAGGTTAAACCACGATGTATAAAATCTAATTTATTTAATGTTAACCCTTGAACTAAATACGTCAAATATAACTTTTCATAGTTATTGAGATTTTCCAATACCTGCCAAATACTTTCAGTCATGACAATTTCTCGACCATTTAATTGATTTAATAAGAAAATTCCGTACAATCGATAATGACTGTCATCACTTACTAGCATTGGCAAAATTTTACGTTCAAATATTTCTTTACTTTTTTCAATTACCCAAGGTGCATGTCCAACTTCCACTTTAGAGACTTGCGTCAATCTTTCCCAAAAATAATGACTCTCGTCTTGATCACCTAAATAATAATAATTGTATGCTAACGCGTTAAACATTTGTATGGATAAAAATTTGCCCTTTTTAAATAACGGATACAGCAACTGTTGCGATGCACGATATTGCTTTAAATAACTTAATACAATTCCTAATTTAAAACTTTCATCATCATTCATCGGAGCAACTTTGTTTAATATCTTTAGGTATTTTTGGTATTGTTCATTTTCTTTAGTATTATAAAGCAACAAAGTGTAATGACATAAAGCATAAATATCAGTACTATCTTCATTTAAAAGTGCTTCATATAGTGCTTTTGCTGTGTCATATTCACCAAGATATAAATAACACATCGCCAATAAATTACGAACGACACGATGGTCTTGAACTTGTTGTGGTTGATGTAGAACATATTTTTTTGCATCCTTCAAGCGGCCTTGCGAAAAAAGGTATTGGAACAATATTTGTACTGCAAATAATTGGGCTTCAAGCTCAATTTGCTCCTCATTTTCATATTTCACATCAAACATTTGCTCTAATTCGTCTCTGTATTCCTGATCATCGCTAACAAATATATAATTAATACCAAACAAGAAAGCCTTGTTTGGTTCATTAAGTTCAATGTTAAGCTGACTCAATTCATAATAGCTATCTTCTATGTGTCTATTATAAATAATATTGTCGTAAAATAAATGTTCTGCTTTTTTAGCAACACCAAGCTGCACAAGACTCTGTGCATAATCAATTTGAATTTCCAGATCATCAGGTGACAATTCTAACACTTTTTCAAAATATTCTGCAGCTCGTTTATATTCTCTTTGTTTAAATTTTTGACTAGCCATTTTTCGATAAAAAGCATCATCAAAAGTCATCGGAATTACTTTATTGTTCCTTTGCGCCATGCAATTGTCACCTCCTAATCATTTTTTATATACATAGGGTTGCCATATGCAAATACATTATCTGGTACATCCTTTGATATAACTGTACCCGCTGCTATCTTAACGTTATTTCCAATCTTTACTCCAGGTAAAATTGTTGAATTTGCACCTATTAAAGTATTTGATCCAATACAAACAGGACCATATCTAAACTCTTCTACTAAAGCTTCATGCGTTAATATTGTTACATTATATCCAATCACACTATTACTTCCAATTGTGATTAATTCTGGGTAAAATATATCCATCATTACTTTATATGCTATTGAAGTTTGTTTGCCAATATTAATATTTAAAAAACACTGATATACATATCTTTTTAGGGACATACTAGGTATAAATTTTGCGATTTCTATAATGATTGTATTTTTCAATACCTTCGGGAATTTAACAAGTCGATAAACATGCCACAAAGGATTTACATGGTGATACGTTTTAGACAAGAATTTTCTCAAAATATCACTACTTCACTTTTTTTATAGGCCATGTTAGTGGTCCAACGCTACTATAAATAGGCGGATTATATTTCACTCTTCTGTACACAATCAAACTAATACTAATCAAAATTAAAATAATTGATACAACTTGTGCAACTCTTATATTACTAGTCAACATTAAACTATCAGTACGTAAACCTTCTATAAAGAATCTTCCAATGGAATACCACGTTAAATATAAAAAGAATGTCTCACCTAGTTTTAAATGTTTTCGAATATTAATTAGAATGATAAATCCAGCCACATCCCAAATAGATTCATACAAAAATGTTGGATGATAATATTGACCGTTAATATACATATTTTCAATTATAAAATTAGGCAAATGTAACTGTTCTAAAAATGCACGTGATACAGAACCGCCATGTGCTTCATGGTTCATAAAATTACCCCAACGTCCAATACCTTGCGCTAAAATTATGCTCGGTGCAACAATATCACCTATTTGGAACGGATTTAAATTTTTAATTTTACATACAATGACACCAGCAATAAAGCCACCAATTAAGCCACCATGAATTGCTATACCACCATGCCAAATTTTAATAATCTCACCAGGATTTTCCGCGTAATATGGCCATTGGAAAATGACAAAATATATTCGTGCCACAATAAATCCAAATAAAGCACTGTAAAAAATGATATCTACTAATGTATCTTTATGTAATCCTGCTTTAACTAGTGCTCTTTGTGCAACAAAGTAGCCAAGTAATATACCAATAGCAATAATAATGCCATACCATCGTACACTAAGTGGTCCTAAGTTGAACGCCACAGGATCTATATAGTTAAATACAACATTCATTCAACCTACTCCTCACTCTTATGACTGTTCTTTATAATTTCTTCATTCAAACGTTCGCTAAATTCTTCTGCAGTATTAATACCCATAATATTCAATCGATAATTCATTGCTGCAACTTCGATAATAACTGCTACGTTTCTACCAGGTCTAACTGGAATTGTTTTCTTCGTAATTTCTGTGTCTAGAATACTTAATGTTTCTTCATTCAATCCTACGCGATCATATAACTTTTGTTTGTTCCAGTTTTCCAAATTAATATTTAATCTAATTCGCTTCTCGGTTAAAATAGAGCCTGCACCAAATAAAGTCATAACATTAATAATACCTAATCCACGTATTTCTAATAAATGTTCGATTAACTTTGGTGGTTTCCCGATTAATTCATCTTTATTAATTTGACGAATCTCTACATTGTCATCGGCAACTAATCTGTGACCACGTTTCACTAATTCCAAAGCAGTCTCACTTTTACCAATACCAGAATCACCAGTAATTAAAACACCTACACCATATACATCAACTAAAACACCATGTAAAGATGTTGTTTTCGCTAATGCATGTTCTAAAAATGTTGTTAAACGACTCATTAAACTTGTTGTCGCATCTTTAGCAATTATTAGAGGTGTATTTAATTCTTTTGCAGCTTCTACAAGTTCTTCTGGGGGTTGCAAACCACGAGTGACAATAATTGCCGGTGTTTCCGGCCTACAAAGTTTACGCATACGTCCTGCTCGGTCTTTATCCGGCAATAAATTATAAAATGATAATTCCGTAGTTCCTAATAGTTGTATTCTATCTGAAGCATAATGTGAAAAATAGCCTGCCATTTCTAATCCTGGTCTTGATATATCTGCATTTTTAATTGGTTTTGACAAACCTTCTTCACCAGCTATTAAATCTAACTTTAACGTTTCAACTAGTTTTTCTGTCGTTAACATGGGTTCACCTCAATTATATTTATCCCTTCTCTTACATCTCCTATTATCATATCAAAAATATGACAACAATCTACATTGAAAAGCTAAAATAAATATTAATTGTTCATTATTATTAATGTTTTGCAAGTCACTATTAATACCATTCATTTGTTCTTTAATTCATTGCTAAATAAAATGACTGAAAAATTAGAAGCATTGTCTTCTGTTATTTTAAATATTAATAACAATTTAATTACCTTATTTATAATTAGCTAGTCTATTTTTTGATCATATATTAACATACTTCTTTTCAGCAATCTCTTATATAATGATGTTTGTATATCATTATATAAAAAGAAGTGAAAGATCTCCTAATAACATCTTTCACTTCTTTTATTATTATTTGCTTTCAGTATATTGTTTATCTCGTTCAAGCACTTCTTTTAAATATTTACCAGTATATGATGCTTCTGTTTGTGCAATATCTTCTGGCGTACCTGTTGCTACAATCGTACCGCCACCATTTCCACCTTCTGGTCCTAAGTCAATAATATAATCAGCTGTTTTAATCACATCTAAATTATGCTCAATTATAACTACAGTGTCACCATTTTCAACTAATCGATTCAATACCTTTAATAACCTACTAATGTCATCAACATGTAATCCAGTAGTTGGTTCATCCAAAATGTAGATTGATCGACCAGTAGAACGTTTATGCAACTCTGAAGCAAGTTTTACCCGTTGTGCTTCACCACCAGATAATGTTGTAGCTTGTTGACCTAACGTAACATAGCCTAGTCCTACATCCACAAGCGTTTGAAGTTTACGATTAATCTTAGGAATATTTTCAAAAAATTGCGTTGCTTCTTCCACAGTCATTTCCAAAATGTCTGCGATATTTTTACCTTTATATGTTACTTCTAACGTTTCGCGGTTGTATCTTTTACCATCACATACTTCACATGGCACATATACATCAGGTAAAAAATGCATTTCAATCTTAATTATACCGTCGCCTTTACAAGCTTCACAACGCCCACCTTTTACGTTAAAACTAAAACGACCTTTTTGATAACCACGAATTTTAGCTTCATTCGTTTGCGCAAATACATCCCGTATATCATCAAATACACCTGTATAAGTTGCCGGATTAGAACGTGGCGTTCTACCAATTGGAGATTGGTCGATATCGATAATTTTATCTAATTGATCAATACCTTCAATTTTGTCGTATAATCCCGGTTTAACTTTTGATTTATTAATTTTTTGTGCTAATGATTTGTATAATACTTCATTCACTAGAGAACTTTTACCAGATCCTGACACACCTGTTACTACTGTCATAATTGATAATGGAATCTCCACATCCACACCCTTAAGATTATTGCTTTTTGCACCACGAATCGAAATTTTACGATCTGAAGCAGGTCTACGGTATTCTGGAACTTCAATTCGTTTTTTCCCACTTAAATATTGACCTGTTAAAGACTTTTTATCTTTCATTACTTTTTGAGGTGTACCACTAGATACAATTTGGCCACCATGTTCACCGGCACCAGGGCCAATATCAACTAAATAATCAGCCGCCCTCATCGTATCATCGTCATGTTCTACTACGATTAAAGTATTTCCTAAATCTCTCATTTCTTTGAGAGTATTTATTAACCGATCATTATCTCTCTGATGAAGACCAATTGAAGGTTCATCAAGTACATATAATACACCTGTTAATCGTGATCCAATCTGTGTTGCTAATCGAATACGTTGTGCTTCACCACCAGATAACGTTCCAGAAGCTCTATTTAATGTTAAATATTCCAGTCCTACATTATTTAAAAATGTTAATCGTGAAATAATTTCTTTTAGTATTTGATTAGCGATCGCTTGATCTTGTTCTGATAAATTGATGTTTTCATAATAGTTTAATGATTGACTAATTGAATATTCAACAACTTCTCCAATATTCAATCCACCTACATACACCGATAAAGCCTCTCGACTTAATCGTTGTCCGTGACAAGTTTCACATGGTAATTCTGTCATATATTTACTCATCATTTCACGAGTATATTCAGATGGCGATTCATGGAAACGGCGACTAATATTGGGAACAACCCCTTCAAATACCATCGTTCTTTTTCTAGTACCACCTTGACGTTGTGTAAACGTAAATTCAATTTCTTTTTCACCTGAACCATATAATAAAATATCACGTTGTCTATCTGTCAACTTTTTAAATGGCTTATCCATATTAATTTTATATACTTCACAAACACGTTTTAGTAAGGTTGGATAAAAATCAGAACTTGTGGGTATCCATGGTTCAATGGCACCTTCATTTAATGTTTTATCTTTGTCTGGTACAACTAAATCAACATCAACTGTTAACTTTTGTCCTAAACCATCACAGGTTGGACATGCACCAAATGGACTATTGAAACTAAACATTCTTGGTTCTAATTCTCCTATTGAAAAGCCACATATTGGACAAGCATGGTTTTCAGAAAATTTTAAGTCTTCACCATCGATAACATCAACAGTTAATTGACCTTCTGCAAGTTCAAGTGCTGTTTCAATAGAATCAGCTAATCGTGTTTCAATGCCTTCTTTTACAACTAAACGATCGACAACAACCTCGATTGTATGATTTTTATTTTTATCTAATGCTGGCACTTCATTTACATCAACAATATCTCCGTCAATTCTAAGACGTACATAACCTTTTTTGCTGATATCTTCTATTAGCTTTTCATGACTACCTTTACGATGAGAGATGACAGGTGCTAATAATTGAATCTTTGTACGTGTATCTAACTCCATTATACGATCAACCATTTGTTGTACCGTTTGAGATTCAATTTCTATATTGTGATTTGGACAATATGGTTTACCTACACGTGCATATAACAGACGAATATAATCATATATTTCTGTTACCGTAGCTACAGTAGATCTTGGGTTCTTACTCGTTGTTTTTTGATCTATTGAAATTGCTGGCGATAATCCTTCAATCGTATCAACGTCAGGTTTATCCATTTGACCTAAAAATTGACGTGCATAGGCACTTAATGATTCAACATAACGGCGTTGGCCTTCAGCATAGATTGTATCAAATGCTAAAGAAGATTTACCTGACCCTGACAAACCAGTCATTACTATTAATTTATTTTTGGGTAATTCAATATCAATATCTTTTAAGTTATGCGCACGAGCACCTTTTACTACTATAGATGGTTCTTTCATTTACTTGTCACCCTTCTGCTTTTAATTCAAATAACATATCTCTTAGTTCTGTAGCTCTCTCGAAATCTAAATCTTTCGCTGCTTGTTTCATTTCTTTTTCTATATTTTCGATTGTTTTTTGTCGTTCTTTTTTTGTCATTTTCTTAGGTATTACAGTTTGTTCTTTTTCATTGTTTTCGTCGTTGTCAACAGTTGCACTAATCAAATCATGAATCTTCTTATTGATAGTTTTAGGGGTAATGCCATGTTTTTCATTATGCTTCATTTGAATATCACGACGACGTTGTGTTTCATCTATTGCATACTTCATCGAATCTGTCATTTTATCAGCATACATTATGACTTCACCTTTTTCATTACGTGCAGCTCTACCAATGGTTTGAATTAATGACCTATTTGAACGCAAAAAGCCTTCTTTATCTGCATCTAAAATCACAACTAAAGAGACCTCTGGTATATCAATACCCTCTCTCAATAAATTAATACCTACAATGACATCATACGTACCCATACGTAAATCTCTAATAATTTCTATTCGCTCTAATGTCTTAATCTCAGAATGTAAGTAGTTAACTTTAATACCCGCTTCTTTCATATACGTTGTTAAATCTTCACTCATTTTTTTAGTAAGCGTTGTTACTAAAACACGTTCATTTCGTTCAACTCTTGCTTGTATTTCACTTAATAAGTCATCGATTTGATTTTCAGTAGGTCTAACTTCAATTTTAGGATCAAGTAAACCTGTTGGACGAATAATTTGTTCAACCATTTTATCTGTATGTTCTATTTCATAAGGCCCTGGCGTTGCCGAAACATATACTAACTGTTTTGTCTTTTCTTCAAATTCTTCAAATTTAAGCGGTCTATTGTCCAAAGCACTTGGTAATCTGAAACCATGATCTACAAGCACTTGTTTACGCGCTCTGTCTCCATTATACATACCTCTCACTTGTGGTAATGTCACATGCGATTCGTCAATCATTACTAACCAGTCATCACCAAAATAATCTAATAATGTATATGGCGTTGAACCTAGCGGACGTAGTGTTAAATGTACAGAATAATTTTCAATTCCTGAACAAAAGCCCATTTCTCTCATCATTTCTAAATCATAATTAGTTCTTTGCTCTAAGCGTTGCGCTTCTAATAATTTATTTTCATTACGCAATTCCTTTAATCGTTCTTCTAATTCTTTTTCAATACGTTCTATTGCAACTTTCATTTTTTCTTCACGCGTTACGAAGTGAGACGCTGGAAATATTGCAAAATGTTCTCGCTCTTTCAATACTTCGCCAGTTAAATAGTTAACTTCTCTTATGCGATCTATTTCATCTCCGAAAAACTCAACTCTAATGCACAATTCTTCTTTTGAAGCTGGGAATATTTCTACAACATCTCCACGAACTCGAAAAGTACCACGTTGGAAATCGATATCATTACGTGTATATTGAACATCTACAAGTTTTCTAAGCAACTCACTTCTATCCATTTCCATACCAACACGAACACTTACTACTAAATCTTTATATTCCTCAGGATTACCTAAACCGTAGATACAACTTACACTTGCAATAATTATTACATCATCACGCTCAAACAATGCACTTGTAGCTGAGTGACGTAATTGATCTATCTCATCATTAATGGATGCATCTTTTTCAATGAATGTATCTGTAGATGGAACATATGCTTCAGGTTGATAATAATCGTAATAACTCACGAAATATTCTACTCTGTTTTCAGGAAAAAATTCTTTAAATTCACTATATAATTGACCTGCTAATGTTTTATTATGTGCGATAATTAAAGTAGGTTTACCAACTTCTTTAATTACATTACTCATTGTAAAAGTTTTACCAGTACCAGTAGCACCTAATAATGTCTGATGTCTCTTTCCTTCTTGAATACCCTGTACAATTTCTTTAATTGCTTGTGGTTGGTCACCTTGAGGCTCAAATTCAGAATGTATTTTAAAAGGATAATGTTCAACCATTGTTACATACGCCTCCTATTTAACGTGTTATTTATTTATCTCGTTCAAATTTGCTCTTTCTTACATCATATTTTAGCAAAATAATCGCCAAAAAAGCAAACATTTGTTCGCAATATTTTAATACAAAGAAAAACAAACATAGTTGTTCTAACTATGCTTGCATTTAGTCAATTCATTTATCTAGTTATATTTTGTGAGTATATACACTTTATATCAATCGCCTTATTGTTTCAATTAATTTGTTTGAACATTGTCATTAGGTTAAAATTAGCGATCTCCATCTTGATGCTTATGAAATTCAAGCTGATCTATTATAAGATAACCTGCTAATAGTGATACTACGTCAATAAAGATAATCCACTCATTATGAAAGTATTCCTTATATATAGAAGCCCCTATTAAAATCAACGTTAGTGTTGTACCAACCCATTTATTTCTAGTTAATACACTAAATAACACTACTAAGACACACGGAAAGAATGCAGCGCTAATATACCATATCATTCATTTTCCTCTTTTCTTTTATTTAAAATGTTCATTGTAGTTTCTCTTAATTCTGTTTTAGGAATGAAGTTTTCAGTTAACATTTCTGGAATGATATTATCAATAAAATCTTGTACAGAAGCTAAATGATCGAATTGAATAATTGTTTCTAAACTCATTGCATAAATTTCAAAAAATAATTCTTCAGGATTACGTTTTTGAATCTCACCGAATGTTTCATACAATAAGTCGATTTTATCCGCAACTGAAAGGATTTGTCCTTCTATGGAATCATCCTTACCTTCTTGCAATCGTTGTTTATAAACTTCTCTATATGGCAATGGAATTTCTTCCTCTATAAATGTTTCTACCATTTCTTCTTCAACTTGTGAAAATAGTTTTTTTAATTCACTGCTTGCGTATTTCACAGGTGTTTTAATATCACCAGTAAACACTTCCGCAAAATCATGATTTAATGCTTTTTCATATAAACTTTTCCAATTTATTTTTTGCCCATGATATTCTTCTACAGTCGCTAAGTACTGAGCAATTTTAGTTACTTTAAAGGAGTGTGCAGCAACATTATGTTCAAAATATTTAAATTTTCCAGGTAATCTTATAAGTTTTTCCATGTCTGATAATCTTTTAAAATATTGATGTACGCCCATTTCAATTACCTCCTTATTATTTAATCATAAATTATACTTTCTTTTTACATATCCTTCAATTAAATATTATTTAAATATCTTAATTGTTTATCTTCGTTAATATTATAACAAAAAAATCCTCTTAACCCATTTCACAAGATAGGTTGAGAGGATAATCTAACATCAAATTAGTGAATATAATTGTATTTACTTGGATTTAAAATAGTTCTTGTTGACTTAACATTAAATCCTGCGTAATTCATTTCAGATACCGTTATTGTTCCATTAGGATTTACTGATTCAACTACGCCAACATGACCATATGGACCAGCAGCAGTTTGGAAAATCGCACCAACCTCTGGTGTTTTATCTACTTTAAATCCTGCACTTTTCGCTGCGTAATTCCAGTTGTTCGCATTACCCCAAAGACTACCGATACTTCTACCTAATTGTGCACGGCGATCAAAAGCATAATACGTGCAATTTCCATATGCGTATAAATTACCTCTATTTGCAACAGATTTATTGTAATAATGAGCAACTGGTTTAGTTGATGCTACTGTGTGTGCTTTCACAGGTTTATATGTTACATTAACCGATTTAGCAACCGTTTTCTTAGTTGCTTCATGTTTTGAAATTTGCTTAGCTGGTTGCTGTGTTAACTTTGCTATTTGAGTTGATTTACTTACCGGTGTTTTAATAACCTTAACTTGTTGTGCTTTATTTTGAGGTACTAATGAAAGTACATCACCAGGGAAAATTAATGGTGTCACACCAGGATTGTATGAATATAATTGATTCAATGTTAAATGATGCTCTAAAGCAATTTTATATAATGAATCCCCAGGTACTACTGTGTATGTTGTTTGAGATTGTATTTGAGCTTGAACATTTGATACATAATTATGTTTAATTGGTGATTTAACCACTGAACCTTGTTGTTGTGCATGTGCTGCATTATTAAAAGCTAAAAAAGCTAACACTGACGAAACTGTCACTGTAAAAGTTTTCTTCATCTTGTTGTCATTCCTTTGCTGTTAGTATTTTAAGTATAAAAATACTATAGCACAATACATTTTATCAAAAGCTATTGTTATGACTATGTAATCAAATGGTTAACAATATAAAATTCTTACAAACACACATTTTAGTGTAAAATATTTCTATCCCAATGATTCGGTAACGCTTTCAAAACTTTATATCTAGTCTTAAATTTAGTAATAGGTAATATTTCTTAATGTACTCTACATGTTTTCTATAAATAAATCTATTTTACCAAAAGACTCACCCACTTGATTTAAAAATAAATAATACTAATTTATTCATAATCCCATTCTCCTAATCAATGCTTCATTAAATATGCATATTTATAATTTATACACCAAAAAACCGAAACCAAATATGGTCTCGGTTTGTCATAAAATTTAGTCATGTGACATTGATTGTCTCAAATATGATTCAATGAATGGACTTATTTCTCCATCCATTACAGCATCTACTTTACCAGTTTCTTCGTTTGTACGATGATCTTTTACCATTGAGTATGGATGGAAAACATACGATCTAATTTGACTTCCCCATCCTATTTCTTTTTGTTCACCACGAATTTCTGCCATTTCACGTGCCTGTTCTTCTAATTTTAATTGATATAATTTAGACTTCAACATTTTCATTGCCGCTTCACGGTTTTTAATTTGAGATCGTTCATTTTGGTTATTAACTACTATACCAGATGCATGATGGGTAATTCGAATAGCTGATTCTGTCTTGTTAATATGTTGTCCACCTGCACCAGAGGCTCTAAATGTATCTACTGTAATGTCATCAGGATTGATTTCAATTTCTATTTCATCATTATTAAAATCAGGTATCACATCACATGATGCAAATGATGTATGACGACGACCAGATGAATCGAATGGTGAAATTCTAACAAGTCGATGTACACCTTTTTCAGCTTTTAAATAGCCATAAGCATTATGTCCTTTAATGAGCAATGTCACGCTTTTAATTCCAGCTTCATCTCCAGGTAAATAATCAACCGTTTCAACTTTAAATCCTTTCTTTTCACAATAACGTTGATACATTCTAAATAACATATTTGCCCAGTCTTGTGATTCCGTACCACCTGCACCTGGATGCAACTCTAAAATGGCATTATTGGCATCATGCGGGCCATCTAATAGTAATTGTAATTCATATTCATCAACTTTTGATTTGAAATCAATTACCTCTTGTTCTAAATCATCTTTCATTTCTTCATCAAATTCTTCTTGTAACAATTCCCAAGTTGCTTCCATATCATCCACATCTTGTTGTAACGTTTTATAACCATTAACAATTGATTTTAATGCATTATTTTTATCTATAATATCTTGAGCCTTTGTTTGATTATCCCAAAAATTCGGTTCAGACATCATCTCTTCATATTCTTGAATATTGGTTTCTTTATTCTCTAAGTCAAAGAGACCCCCTAATTTGTGTTAAATCTTGATTATATTTATCTATATTGCGTTTTATTTCTGATAATTCCATAGTTTTCGCTCCTAGCTGTTATTCAAATAATGTCACACTCTAGTGCAATTTATAATGTTAAATTTTAACATAAATTTGTTAAATAACAACGATAAGAAATTTAAGTGCACTCAAATTATATCGTCGAAATTAGAATGTCACACTTTTACTTACTTCCCAGACTTCAATATAATAATTTTCGTTATTATAAGCTACTATAACATTAATATAAAATATGCCATAAAAATATGTAAATTCATGAGCATTTCCAACTAAATATTATTCATTAAATATCAAAAAATTACCCCTTCCAAAACACTTTATTGTGTTTTCTTGGAAAGAGTAATTAATGTCATTTATTTACCGTGACAATTTTTATATTTTTTACCACTGCCACATGGACATTCATCATTTCTACCTACTTGTTCACCTTTTACGATTGGCTGTGCTTTAACTTTCTCTTTACCATCTTCTGCTGAAACATGTTTAGCTTCACCAAATTCAGTCGTTTTTTCACGCTCAATATTATCCTCAACTTGTACTACAGATTTCAAAATATATTTACACGTATCTTCTTCAATATTTTGCATCATAATATCAAATAATTCATGACCTTCATTTTGATAATCTCGCAATGGATTTTGTTGAGCATATGAACGTAGGTGAATACCTTGACGCAATTGATCCATTGTATCGATGTGATCAGTCCAATGACTATCAATAGAACGTAATAATATCATACGTTCAAATTCATTCATTTGCTCTTCTAAAATATCTTTTTGACTTTGATATGCTTTTTCAATTTTAGCCCATACGACTTCAAAGATATCTTCAGCATCTTTACCTTTGATATCATCTTCAGTTATATCACCTTCTTGTAAGAAGATATCATTAATATAGTCGATAAACGGTTGATATTCTGGCTCATCATCAGCAGTATTAATATAATAATTTATACTACGCTGCAACGTTGCACGTAACATTGCATCTACAACTTGTGAACTATCTTCTTCATCAATAATGCTGTTTCGTTCGTTATAAATAATCTCACGTTGTTTACGTAACACTTCATCGTACTCTAATATACGTTTACGTGCATCAAAGTTATTACCTTCCACACGTTTTTGTGCTGACTCAACAGCTCTCGATACCATTTTTGATTCAATAGGTGTTGAATCATCCAAGCCTAACCGACTCATCATTTTTTGTAAACGTTCAGAACCAAAACGAATCATCAATTCATCTTGTAATGATAAATAGAAACGACTATCACCTTTATCACCTTGACGCCCAGAACGACCACGGAGTTGATCATCGATACGACGAGACTCATGACGTTCTGTACCTATTACTGCTAAGCCGCCTAGTTCTTCTACACCTTCACCTAATTTGATATCTGTACCACGACCCGCCATGTTAGTTGCAATTGTAACTGCACCTTTTTGTCCCGCTCCTGCAACAATTTCGGCTTCTCGTTCATGGTTTTTCGCGTTTAACACATCATGGCGAATACCACGTTTTTTAAGTAAGTTAGAAATATATTCTGACGTTTCAACCGCAACTGTACCTAATAATACTGGTTGTCCAGCTTTGTGCTTTTCAACAACATCTTCAACTACGGCATCAAATTTACCTTTTTGGCTAATATAAATTAAATCTGACTTATCATGACGTTGCACCGGCTTGTTAGTCGGAATTTGAGTAACTGTCATATTGTAAATATTTCTGAACTCTTCTTCTTCAGTTTTTGCTGTACCTGTCATACCTGCAAGTTTATTGTACATTCTGAAATAGTTTTGGAATGTAATTGAAGCCATTGTTTTAGACTCATTTTGTATTTGTACGCCTTCTTTAGCTTCAATAGCTTGGTGTAACCCTTCTGAAAAACGACGTCCAGGCATCGTACGTCCTGTAAATTGGTCAACAATCAATACTTCACCATCAACTACCATATAGTCTACATCGCGTTGTAATGTTACATGTGCACGTAAGGCTGTATTAATATGACTAATAACATCAACATTTTGTACATCATATAAGTTTTCAACTTTAAACATGCGTTCCGCTTTATCTGCACCTTGTTCAGTTAAATGTACAGCTTTTGTTTTTTCATCATATTTATAATCTTCATCTTGCTTTAACATTTTCGCAAATACATTTGCTTGTGTATAAAGTGACGTTGACTTTTCAGCTTCTCCAGAAATAATTAATGGTGTACGCGCTTCATCAATTAAAATCGAGTCAACCTCATCTATGATTGCAAAATGCAATGGACGCATAACTCTATCTTCAGAGTAATTCACCATATTATCTCTTAAATAGTCAAAGCCTAACTCGTTGTTAGTACTATAAGTAATATCTTGAGCATATGCTTCACGCTTCTCTTCAGTTGTCTTACTATTTAAGTTCAATCCTACAGTCAGACCTAAGAAATTGTATAATTCTGCCATTTCTTCACTTTGAACACTTGATAAATATTCATTAACTGTAATAACGTGAACGCCTCTACCAGCAAGTGCGTTTAAATATGTTGGCATTGTCGCTGTCAACGTTTTACCTTCACCAGTTCTCATTTCGGCGATATCACCCTTATGAATCGCAATACCACCCATAATTTGAACTTTATACGGTATCATATTAAATACACGTTTAGAACCTTCTCTAACTAGTGCATATGCTTCTGGCAAAATTTTATCTAAATAGTCATTCTGTTTTTTGACATTTTCTATGTCAGCCAATTCTGTTTGGAATTGTTTCGTTTTATTACGAATTTCTTCATCAGTTAAAATTGCCGTTTTTTCTTCTAAAGCGATTACTTTATCAGCAAGCTTACCTAATTGTTTAATTTCTTTATTATTGCCATCAAGAATTTTTGATAAAAATCCCATTTCGTTCGCTCCTTTAGCTAAAAACTGTTTGGCCTACAACAATATATCTTATCATTTATAGTTATAAAATTATACTTATTTACTCATTTAAGGAATCAATATAAATATATTTACGACAAACTTCATTCACATTCTATTGATAACAAGTTTATCACTATCAAATATAATCTCAATACATATTAATACTTCCCTATAAAATATAACATCAGTGTTTTGTGATTATTTAAGTGGATTGTTCAATAAACTGACATACTATAATTAACTTAACATTCAAATATATACATCCATTAACATTAGCATAGACACTATGTTTCATTCAACAAATTACATAAGTGAATCACGAAATAATTTAACTAACTATTTTGAATTTAAAAAAGCACTTGTGCAAGAACACAAGTGCTTAAAATTTCATTTATTGTTCGCTAGTTTGAATTAAACCATATTTACCATCTTTACGACGATAAACTATGCTTGTTCCATCTGTTTCTCTATCTGTGAATACAAAGAAATCATGACCAAGAAGATTCATTTGTAATACAGCTTCTTCTGAATCCATTGGCTTTAAGCTGAATTCTTTAGAACGAATAATTTCGATTTCGTTATCATCATAAGTCTCATTGTCAACTGGTGTTTCTTGCATTTCTTGCAACTCTGCAACAAACACTTCTTGATCTCCTCGATCACGACTCTTACGATTAACACGTGTTTTATATTTTCTAACTTGTCTTTCAAGTTTATTATTAATTAAATCAATTCCTGCATATAAATCATCGTTGCGCTCTTCAGCTCGTAACGTTACATTTTTCAATGGAATTGTTACTTCAATTTTAGTTGCTGAATTTGAATACGTTTTAACTTTTACATGCGCGACTGCATTTGGTACGTCATTAAAATAACGTTCCAACTTACCAATTTTTTCCTCAATATAGTTGCGAATAGCATCTGTGATAGTGAGGTTATCTCCATGAATTTCAAATCTAATCATAGTAATCTCTCCTTAAACCTCTTTATTGGTAACTCTTTATTATATTTTAACATTTTTACGCTATCGTGCAAACGCAAACACTTTGAATTTTCTGATATTTTTAGTATATAATTTACACCCTGCACGATGAATTGTTAATCCTGTTGTATAAATATCGTCAATGAGTAATATTTCTTTATCTGTTAAATCTAAACTTGTATCAACTATAAATGGATTTTCTTCTATAAGTCGTTCTTTTTTAGATAGTCCGGCTTGTTTTGGCCTGTCAACCATTTTTAAAACCTTTTCAAATTGAATCTCTTTCGCTGTTAAAACCTCTTCAACTGGATTATATGTTCTATATTGATCATTTGATGCAGATGAAGGTATTGGCACAATATAATCATACGTTGTCGAAGGTATTTCAATTAAATGTGCCAACAATTCACATAAATAATAATCCTTCATAAACTTAAATTGATGAATAACCTCTTTCATTATCCCATCATAATTATATCCACAATACAATTGTTCCATTAATTTAAAATGTGTTGCTAAAAATTCACAATCTAAGCATATTTCTTCCTTATCACTTAAACATTTTAGACATTTAACACATCGCCTTTCTTTACTATTGATTTTCATCTCTTCCCATGCACTCTCGCAAAGTTTACATAATCGATTAGGCTTCTTAAATAAATTATAAATTGAAATAGATTCATTTATTTTTCTACCACAATTCAAACACTTATTCATCAATCCAACCTCTTTTTAAAGCTAATCGATTCATTTGAAATATTTCCTTTCTTGCTAGCATCATACTTAAACTAACACCTTGATGTAAATACAATACTTTACCATTAGGACATTCTAATTTACGTCCAACTCTTCCAGCAATTTGAATTAATGCTTCTTTAGAAAACTGATGCGCATCAATGACGATAACATCTAAATTAGCCATCGTGAATCCTCGTTCTAAAATCGTTGTAGTAAAAATGACATCATATTTTCCATTTCGCAAATTTTCTACTTTTTGAAAACGAAAAACGTCTTCACCATGTACATATGTTAATCTTGAAATTTTATTCTTATAAGCCGAGAATGTTTTAATCATTATGTCTATATTACTAAAAAAGACAAGTGTGTATCGATTATTAGAAATTTGTTCTATTAATAATTTATAAAGTGTATGCTGAATTTTGTTTTCTTTTAATTTGAAATAATGGAATTTTGGAACTGGTAGTGACTTTTTATGAAAACGTGCAGGTAATGTAATAATATTATCTCGAGGAATTTTGGCTAAAAGGTGATTGGGTGGTGTGGCAGTCATATAAATCATTGCGTGAATTTCTTTAGCAGATGAAATTAATGTTTGTTGTAAAATATTGTCCATTGCTAATGGAAATGCATCTACTTCATCAACAAAAATAATATCAAAATGTTTTTTGAAGCGGTAAAGCTGGTGAACAGTACTTACTACAAAATGACCGTTAAATTGTTGCTGTGACTGCTGATGTAAGACGTCTATATTCTCTCCTTTAAACGCGTCTTGAATTCGTTTGCTAATTTCTACAACTACATCTACACGTGGCGATACGACAGCAATGTTATCTCCTTGACGTCTTGCATGTTGAATACCTTGAAACATCATTTCTGTTTTACCAGCACCCGTAACTGCATATAACAAAATTGTTTGCCGGTTCTGAATTGCCCGAACGATATGTTCAGAAGCATATGCTTGTTGTACAGATAATTCAAACGGTAGATTATAATAAGCTTGCGAAGGATTCTGAGAACTCTCTGTTATTTTATAAACTGTCATATCATCCATGCGACCAAGTGCGATACAATTTCGACAATACACAATCATTTTTGAAAGAGTTGGCGAGTAATATTGATAAAAATGTTGAGGTTCATTACTTTCACATTGAAGGCACCGATAATATCGCCCTTCTTTTATTATACCTATAGCTTCTGTTTTAATTACCTCAGTCGTTAGTTGCGTTCGGGGGTGTATTAATTTTCCATAATGTTTGATGTGATTTACCTCTTTTCAATAAAAAAGCCTACATATAATAATTATTACGTTTTAACTATAGAATTTCAGCATTTAAATGATAAATCATAATAATACTTAAAATACTAAACTTAAAACTTTAATCATAATGTAGACTCTTCAAGTAAAATTTTATAATTACGTTAACCTTATTTTTCTACCAACGTATCCTAAACCTAATCCACCTGAACCTAGATGTGCTGCAATTACTGGACCAAATTCTGAATATGCAACTTGATAATTTGACGGACAATCTTCTAACAACTTTCTGTATAATGCTTGACCATCTTCATAGTGATCTCCATTAATAACAAATAACGTTATTTCCTCGTAGTCCTTAACAATTTCTAATACTTTCTTTTCAAGAGTTTGGATAGCACGCTTTTTAGTACGGACTTTTTCTTCAGGTATTATCTTACCATCTTCAAATTTAAGTACTGGTTTCATTTTTAATAATGTACCAACCCATGCTTGTGCTCCAGTAATTCGACCACTTTTTTGTAAGTTTTTTAAATCATCAACAATTAAAAATGCACCTGTATGTTTTCGCATCTCAGTTAAATCATCAATAATCTGCTGTGGTTCATACCCTTTTTCAACTAGTTCAATAGCTCTTAAAACATAGCACCCTTCAATCATCGCTGCTAGTTTACTATCGAAAGCATGCACATTAACGCCGTCAACCATTTCTCCTGCTTGATAACTAGATTGGTAACTACCGCTGATTCCACTTGATAAACAAATGACGATGATATCTGTGTAACCTTGATCTCTTAGCTTTTCATATTTTGTAATCCATTCGCCAATTGCAGGTTGGCTTGTCGTTGGTATCGTTTGTGACGATGCCATTTTATTATAAAATTCATTAATTGCTATTTCATTACTTTCTGTAAAATTCTTACCATCATCAAATGTCACACTTAATGGCGCGATTTGAATGTTATATTTATCAATTAAGTCTTGCGACAGATAACTTGTAGAATCGGTCATCACAGCAATTTTCATAGTCGTCCTCCTCAAATATACTCATAGTCATGATACAATATTTCTGTTAAAAAGAAAATGGCAATCAAACGATTTATTGTTGTGTCATTTTCAGTGTATAATGTAGTTTAAATAATCTAAAGCTTATGAATTAAGGAGTTATTATGACACAAAATATCATTACTATTAAAAAAGAACACACCATTGAAAATATAATTAGTAAGTCGAGATTTATTGCTCATATTAAACCAGTTCAAAGTGAGGATGACGCTAAAGAATTTATTGCTGCAATAAAAAAAGAACATAAAGATGCCACACATAACTGTTCAGCATATACAATAGGTCCTGAGATGAATATTCAAAAAGCCAATGATGATGGTGAACCTACAGGTACTGCCGGAGTGCCAATGTTAGACATTTTGAAAAAACTGGATGTTCATAATACATGCGTTGTTGTTACAAGATATTTTGGAGGTATCAAATTAGGTGGTGGTGGCTTAATTCGTGCATATAGTGGTGCCGTAAGAGATGTCATTTATGATGCTGGACGTGTTGAACTCCGTGAAGCCATTCCTTGTATTGTCACACTTAATTATGATCAAACTGGAAAATTCGAATATGAATTAACCTCTACACATTTTATGTTAAGAAATCAAACTTATACTGATAAAGTTAGTTATTACATCGATGTTGTTAAAACTGACTACAACGATTTCATCAATTTTCTAAATCAAATAACTGCTGGTAATTTTGAATTAACTGAAGATAATACAAAACAGTTACCTTTCGATATTCCAACAACATAAAAGCACTAGCAAATGATGGTGTATTTCAAATGCAAATTGAAGTAACACGATCATGCTAGTGCTTTATTTATTATCTTTTTTAATTCCAATAAAGTATTAATCCAAAGTCCATCTCACTTCTCAATCTTCTTTATGAGAAGACTTACGGCTAATTAAATTCAAAATCGGTCTGTAGTTATTATCAATTAGTCCTGTAAATTCAACAATCAGCTCAATACTAAAAATAATTAACACAAACATCAATACGACACCTAATGGTGGTGACACATATAAAATAATACTAGAAAGGCTAAATAAAATAGAAATTGAATAGATTAATAATACTGTTTGCCTATGTGTATAACCTAAAGCTAATAATTTATGATGTAGATGAGACTTATCAGCTTGCATAATATGTTGACCTTTTTTAACACGTCGAATCATGGCAAATAATGTATCAATAAAAGGTACTGCTAAAATAACGATTGGGAAGAATAAAGCAATAATTGTAATATTTTTGAACCCTAATAATGATAGGAATCCAATAATAAATCCAATCATTAATGCCCCGCTATCTCCAAGGAATATTTTTGCTGGATGGAAATTGTAAAATAAAAATCCAATCAATGAACCTAATAATACGCAACAAATCATAGTAATAAATATGTTCGCTTGTAAAATCGCAATAAATCCAATTGTAATAAGTCCAATTGCTGAAACCCCAGATGCCAATCCATCTAATCCATCAATTAAGTTAATTGCATTTGTAATTGCAACAATCCAAATGACTGTAATTGGTATACTTAAAAATCCAAAGTGTATCGTTGTACCCATTGGTAATGAGATAAAGTCAATGGTCACACCATAAAAAGCAACAACAAGAGCTGCAGCAATTTGGCCAGCAAGCTTAATATAAGGTTTCAAATCATAAATATCATCTACAAGTCCAAGTATGTACATAATAATCGCACCAATAATAAGTGGCTTGATTTCTGTTTCAATAGGATGTCCAATCCAAATACCTATTAAAAATGAAAAGAGAATCACAGTTCCACCCATTACAGATACAGGTTTTGTGTGTACTTTTCTAAAATTTGGTTTATCAACTAGATTTAATCTTTTCGATATTGCAATAACGATTGGCGTTATAATCAAACTGACAATCATCGTGACTGCAACAAGTAATAATGTAACCATTTATTCACCTTCATCGATATTAATTGTTTTTAACGTTGTATTTATTTAATATAATCTTTAAAGAATGTCATATATACTTTCAAGGTATATCTTATGCCTTTATTATAAATTAATTCGCTCAATAAATGATATCATATTTACAAATATACGATTCATTTTGTTTATATCGTTTATTACTCATTTTTTTATCATATCATTTAAGGCAACATTTTAACATTAAAGTCTATATTAAACGTTAATTTTATATATAAATTAATGACAAAATGTAAGTTTTCACTTACAATAGCTAGTGGTCAATTAAAGGAGTCGATTAAGACATGTTCGAAGCATTTATATACAATATATCTGTTATCGTCGCTGGAATCTATTTGTTCCATCGATTACAGTATTCAGAAAACAAACGTATGGTTTTTTCTAAAGCCTATGTCACAGTATTGATGACAATCGTTTCATTATTATTATCTGTTTACCCTATTCCTTATCGTGAGGATTATTTAATTCATTTAACATTCGTCCCTTTATTATTTTTAGGTAGATTTACCAATATGGTCTATACATTATCTGCTACTTTAATTGTATCAATTGTTGAAGTCGTAGTATTCAACAACTCAATTATGTACGGTGTCACATTAATCGTTATTGCTGCCGTAACAAGTGCTATAGGACCATTTTTAAAACAAAACGATGTACTATCATTATTAATTCTTAATGTTGTCACAATTATTATTTTATTTGGTGTTGCTTTAGTGAGCCCGCTTTATAACTTATCTGAAGTTATCATTTTAATACCAATATCATTAATTATCACGTTAGCATCTGCAATAACTTTTGTAGATATATGGCATTTCTTCTCACTTGTTAATCGTTATGAAAATGAAGACAAGTATGATTATTTAACAGGTTTAGGCAATGTAAAAGAATTCGATAGATACTTAAATGAAATTTCACAGAAAGCTGAAAAAGAACATCAAAGCATTGCGTTATTATTAATTGATATCGATGGCTTTAAAGATGTCAATGATACCTATTCACATAAATCTGGTGATGCAGTATTAAAACAAATGTCACAATTACTTAAAAATTATGTACCAAATCAATTTAAAATTTTTAGAAATGGCGGCGAAGAGTTCTCTGTAGTTATACACAATTACTCACTAGATCAAAGTGTTAAATTAGCTGAAAACATTCGTTCAGGAGTTGAAAAATCTTCATTTCATTTACCAAACAAAGAAGTTATTAAATTATCTGTATCAATAGGTGTCGGCTATCTAACAGACGAAGACCCTAAATCACAGCGAAAAGTATTTAAAGATGCAGATGATATGGTACACGTAGCCAAAAATCAAGGACGAAATAAAGTCATGTTTAACCCTATTATCAATTTATAACAACGACAAAACTGTTAATCATTTGCTATTATTAAACCATGATACAATAGCAAAGATTAACAGTTTTTTATTATTTTAATTTTAACCTTGCAATTACTTCATACATATCCGGCGTCTCACTATTGAAAGTTGCAACAACAAGTTGTAAACTTCAATTGTTCAAATAAATAAACAAAATCATTGGAGGTGAATTGATATGCCTGATTCAATCACAATTATAGATGAAAATAAAGTGATTGATGTTGTATTGATTGCAGGAAGAATTTTGCTAGAGTCTGGTGCAGAAACATATCGTGTTGAAGATACGATGAATCGTATCGCACATAGTTATGGTCTTCATAATACATATAGTTTTGTCAGTTCAACTGCAATCATCTTTTCATTAAATGATCGAACAAGCACGCGATTAATTCGTGTACAAGAACGTACTACGGATTTGGAAAAAATCGCTTTAACAAATAGTCTTTCCCGAAAAATATCAAACCAAGAATTAACAATTGACGAAGCAAAGTCAGAGTTCATTCATTTACAACATGCATCATTGCAATACTCATTTTTAACAAATTTCTTTGCAGCAGCCATCGCATGTGGCTTTTTTCTTTTCATGTTTGGTGGCGTTGCATCAGATTGTTGGATAGCAGTAATAGCAGGTGGTGCAGCATTTTTAACATTTAGTTTTGTACAACGCTATATTCAAATTAAATTTTTCTCAGAATTTGTTGCAGCAGCAGTCGTCATATCGATTGCCGCTACATTTACAAAATTAGGAATTGCAACAAACCAAGATATTATAACCATTGCCAGTGTTATGCCTCTAGTACCAGGTATTTTAATTACCAATGCGATTCGCGATTTACTAGCTGGTGAATTACTTGCCGGCATGTCGCGTGGTGTTGAAGCTGCATTAACGGCATTCGCAATAGGCGCTGGTGTCGCAATTGTTTTACTAATTATTTAAGAAAGGACTGTTAAAGCATGTTATTTTATTTATTTCATTTTACGATAAGCTTTATTTCAACAGTACTTTTCTCTATTATCTTTAATGCACCAAAAAAACTTTTAGTTGCATGTGGTTTTGTAGGTGCCATTGCATGGACAATATATCAATTAACAGTTGATTTAGAATTTGGAAAAGTTGGCGCGTCATTTTTAGGAAGTTTAATTTTAGGTTTAATGAGTCATACGATGAGCCGTCGATATAAGCGCCCCGTAATTATTTTCATAGTGCCAGGTATCATCCCATTAGTACCCGGTGGTGCTGCTTATCAGGCAACTCGATTTTTAGTTTCAAATGATTATACCAGTGCTGTAAATACCTTTTTAGAAGTTACTCTAATATCAGGTGCCATTGCATTTGGTATTTTAGTATCCGAGATACTGTATTACCTATACACACGTATCAAACAACTGTATGGTAAAATTAAAGGTAAGACATATAAAAAATCTTACAACATGAATAATAGAGTTTAAGGGGTCGAATAGGATGAAGAAACAATTAATAGATAGATTAACAAGATATGCGACAATTGATACACAATCTGATCCACAATCCACAACTACGCCTTCTACTGAGAAACAATGGGATTTACTACATGTATTAGAAACAGAATTACAACAATTAGGATTGCCGACTGATTTAGATGAAAATGGATATTTATTCGCTACACTAGAAAGCAATATCGATGATGATGTACCAACTGTTGGTTTTCTAGCACATGTAGATACTTCGCCTGATTTCAATGCTTCTAATGTCAAACCACAAATTATTGAAAACTATGATGCTAAACCATATAAATTAGGTGATACTAAACGTGTATTAGATCCTAAAGTATTTCCAGAACTTAATAGTCTAGTTGGTCATACATTGATGGTTACTGATGGCACCTCTTTATTAGGGGCTGACGACAAAGCTGGTATCGTTGAAATTATGGAAGCCATTTGTTATTTAAAAGCACATCCTGAAATTAAACATGGTACAATTCGCATTGGATTTACACCCGACGAAGAAATTGGACGTGGACCTCATAAATTTGATGTCGAACGATTCAGTGCTGACTTTGCCTATACGATGGATGGTAGTCAATATGGCGAATTACAATACGAAAGCTTTAATGCCGCTGAAGCGGTGATTACATGTCATGGTGTAAATGTTCATCCAGGTTCAGCTAAAAATGCAATGCTTAACGCGATACGTTTAGGTGAACAATTTGATAGTTTATTACCTGATAACGAAGTACCTGAACGTACAGAAGGCTACGAAGGATTTTATCATTTAATGCGCTTTGAAGGTACTGTCGAAAAAGCAACATTGCAATATATTATTCGTGACCATGATAAAAAACAATTTGAATTACGTAAGAAACGTATATTAGAAATACGCGACGATATCAATGCACATTTTGAAAATTATCCTGTAAAAGTTGATATTACTGATCAATATTTTAATATGGCTGAAAAAATATTGCCATTACAACATATCATTGATATTCCAAAACGAGTTTTTGATAAATTAAATATCCCAACAAATACTGAACCTATTCGTGGCGGTACTGATGGATCACAATTGTCCTTTATGGGATTACCGACACCTAATATTTTCACTGGTTGTGGCAATTTCCATGGACCTTATGAATATGCATCGATTGATGTTATGGAAAAAGCTGTACATGTTATTGTTAGAATCGTTCAAGATATCGCTGAAAATAAATAACTGACACATTAATGTAAACGAACTTCGTTACAATCTTAATTGACATTAAAAATCACGCTAACACAGTACTGTGTTAGCGTGATTTTTAATTATATATCTATCATTTGTATCCGATTCGAAAATTAAATTATAGCCACAAACATCCTAATTATCAGGCATGGTTATCACTTACAAATATTTATCACTTAATTTACCACAAAACTAACGTTGCATAATTTGATTTGTAACTCTTCTATAATGTACTAACTTTCTACATTAAATTGCGTTTTCAACAGCTTTAATGATTGAACAGTATAATGTCGTATTTGTAAGCCCATTTTAAAGTCTGTATAACTTTCAGGCATATCAATAAATGTATTAAACATCGCTGTTACACCTTGTGATTCAAATAAATCAAACTTTTCAGCAGTAGCGCAAATTGCAATTGAAATTTTTTGATGTTTATGACAAAGCTCTGCAATACGTAAAGTTGTAGTCTCTAACAATTGATCATTTTCATTTAAACCTTCACCAAAAATAATTAAATCAGCTTGTCCTACTAAATCTTCTAAATGTGTTAGTTGGTCTACTAGTGCATGACTCGTTAGGATTTCAGCTTGGTATAAACCATTCAATACAGCCGCAATTCCACCACCTGCACCACCGCGTTCAACAGGACCAATAGCTACTTTCAATTCACTCTTAAACAATTCACTAAAGTACCAAATTAAATTATCAATTTCAGCAGCTTGGTTATGATTTAGTTGATGCGCTCCATAAGTTTGCATGATTTCACTTTGCTTTCCATATAATCGACTTGAGAAATCTGACATTACTTGAATTCTTGTCCCTGCCATTTTAGGATGTAATTTTGACATATCTATTCGTCTAATATATTTAATTAATCCTGCTCCTTTTCTCATATCAACGATGCGACCTTCATCATCATAAAATGCCGCACCGAGTGCCTGTAACATGCCTGCTCCAGCATCAAAGCTATCAATACCACCAAGAGAAATGACAATATGATTAGCCTCATTATCTAATGCATGTTTCATCATTTCACCTAAGCCGTAACTCGTACGCTCTGTAATTGATTTATGCCCTTTTAAAAATAAATTTCCTTCAATGACTGTCATACCAGTATCCGTTTGTCCATAAACCCCTTCAGTTTCATTCATGTCTGCATCATGAACAGGTATACGATACTTTTGACCTGATTGCCATAAAAATACTGAATCCAACAATTCATGTCGTCCATTAAATAAAGGTACTTGTACAACATCCGCTGTTTCAATTTGACTAGCAACTGCTTCTTCAACATATCTATTTGCTTGATAACTTGAAATAATACCATTAAATTCATCCATGGCTACTAATACTTTCATAACCTTGACCACCTTACTTTATTATTTATTGTGTAACGTTTCAATTAATGTATAACTAATCTTATTATTTACATTTAATTTTGTAATTTACAATCACTTACATCTTTATTTACACTGATATTTAACACATATCATACATATAGTTTATCTTCATTATCAGTCATTTTTTCTTAAATTTTCCATTAAAAAATATTTAAATAGTTTTGCTTTCCAAGCATTTCCTCGTATACTTTTTAATAAAAATACTCGAATACATTATACCTGTGTTTATTAAAAAGTACTAACGTTACTGCTTTTACATAATTAAAAAATAAAAGGCTAGAACATGATTATAACCTTATTACCTTGCATATGAATTTAAAATTACAATTCACATGAGATATTGCTAGGCAAATATGTTCCAACCTTATAGTTTTTATTATTCTTCTGCTTGTGCTAATGACGAAACATTAATATCACCGTGGTCTCTATTCCAAACCATTTCACCATTCACAAAATAAAATGCTTGAGGTGATTCGTGTTTAACATTCGTTTTTTTAGCAATATAATCTGACAAATCGCGTTCTTGTTGGACAATGAGATAATATCCATCCATATCGCGTTCATATAAAAATTTATTAAATTGATCATACGCATTTGCCGATATTGGACAAGTTTCACTATGTTTTAATACAAAAACATATTTGTTTTCTTCAATAACCTGTTCAAATTGGTCAATTGAACTTAGCTTTATAGCCACTCTATTCACCTCTAAAAATAATTATCACATATAAATAGCATCTGCGTGACATTTCTATACATATAGTTAATATCAATGTTTACCATTATACACATAGTATGTTGTCCTGTTAACCATAAATTCAAATTTTTTAACTTTGAATAATAATGATAGTTATTTATCTTCTAATTTTTTAAGCTTTTTTTCAAAGACTTTATCGCCACTAGTTATATCTATACCCTTTTTCGGCAACTTATCTACATCAATCTTTGATAACTTTTCACTTACTTCAATCGTCTCTATACGTGTATTATAATAGTTCTGTAAACTATAGTACATTTCTATAGCATTTTTACGAGCATTATTAACATGCTTATCACTTATATTTGTCTGATTAATATCTGTAATTTGTTTCTCAATCATTGGCATAATATGATTTTTAATAGCACGCTTCACTTCGTTTTCCTTACTATCATCTAAATTTTTCTTAGCGGTATCTCTTAATGCTTTATTATTTTGTTCTAACTTTGTTGTTAAACTTGTTGCTTCAATTTTATTATCTGCTAATTTTATTTCCGATTCAACTTTGTATCTATTTTTTTCAAATTGCTTCGTATAATCTAAAATATCTTCATTATACTTAATCGATTGATTACATAAATCTATAAATGTCTTTAATTGCTTTATCGACTTCTTTTTCTCATTTGCGATAGACATGTATTCTTTTTTTAACTCTTTCACCTTTGCAGTATCATCTGGTAAACTTTCAACCGATTTATAGTATGCTTGAAACTTTGGCATTAAATGATTTTTCACATCTTCCTGTAAAGCTTTAAATTCTTTACTATTTTTATCCGTCGTATCAGTTTTGCTTAGATGATCAATCTCTTTAAGATGAATATTATCCATGACATGTTGCAGTTCTTTTTGTTTTTGCTCAACATCTTTAAATTGCTTAGTAAATTGATGTTGTGCCTCTTTTTCTTTATTACCACATGCACTAATTACTATAATTAAAATCGCTAACATAGCGAATATGACAATTTTTTTCATGGCTGCACTCCTTATTAGATACATTATACAAAAACATGTTTATTATGAAAATGAATTATGTTATAGTATTTCAGACTTTATCGCGATTAAATTAAGTTTTATTACCAAAGGAGTTTATCATGTATTCAAATGTTCAACCATTCATTAATAATGATTCATATTATGCCTTTCATACGCAATATATAGAAATAAAATCATTATTATTCAATTTATTAGACAGCCCTGTAAAATATACAAAACATATCGGTGGTACGTATCATTTTAAGTATTCAACTGAGCCGATTTTAGATATTTTAGTAGGTGTTGAAAATTTACATGATATAACTGCACTCGATGAAAAACGTTTAAATTATGTTGGTTTTTACCGCCTTCATCATAAATATAATAAAAAAGTTATGATGGCAAAGTTTAACAATTACCATGATTTGAAACAAGAAGTACGCTTACATATAATCCAAATGAATACTCAAACATTTGAATCATATCTTGCACTTGATCATTTGTTATCGACTAACAATGAAATAGCATTGCTGTTTAATTCCAAGAAACAACAAATATTACAACACTCTTCATCATTAAGAGAATATGAGATTCAAAAGCAACAATACTTCGAAAAACTATGTAAAAAATATTTATAACAGTAGTTATATCGTGTTTTACAATTATACTAATTTTAATACTTTATTTTCAATTTTCGCAAATGAATTTTAAAATTGGTATAATACTATATGATATTAAAGACATGAGAAAGGATGTACTTAAAAGTGATAAATAAAGACATCTATCAAGCGTTACAACAACTTATTTCTAATGAAAAGATTAAAGTTGATGAACCTTTAAAACGATACACTTATACAAAGACTGGTGGTAATGCAGATTTTTATATTACCCCTACTAAAAATGAAGAAGTACAAGCCGTTGTGAAATATGCCTACCAACATGGCATACCGGTTACTTATTTGGGAAATGGCTCTAACATTATTATTCGTGAAGGAGGTATTCGCGGTATAGTAATAAGCTTATTATCATTAGATCACATTGAAGTATCTGACGATGCTATTATAACCGGAAGTGGCGCTGCTATCATTGACGTCTCTCGTGTTGCTAGAGATCACGCTTTAACAGGCCTAGAGTTTGCATGTGGCATCCCTGGTTCTATTGGTGGTGCTGTCTATATGAATGCTGGTGCCTATGGTGGCGAAGTGAAAGATTGTATTGACTATGCTTTATGTGTCAACGAACAAGGCGCAATTATCAAACTTACAACAAAAGAATTAGAATTAGACTATCGCAACAGTATAATTCAAAAAGAACACTTGGTTGTATTAGAAGCTGCATTCACACTAACTCCAGGAAATATGACTGAAATACAAGCTAAAATGGATGACTTAACAGCACGTCGTGAATCAAAACAACCTTTAGAATATCCTTCTTGTGGTAGCGTATTCCAAAGACCACCAGGGCATTTTGCTGGTAAATTAATACAAGATTCTAACTTGCAAGGCCATCGAATTGGTGGTGTTGAAGTGTCAACTAAGCATGCGGGTTTCATGGTAAATGTTGATAATGGAACTGCAACAGATTATGAAGATCTTATCCATTATGTACAAAAGACTGTTAAAGAAAAATTTGATATTGAGTTAAATCGTGAAGTTCGTATAATTGGCGAACATCCAAAGGAATCATGAGTTAAGGAGATTTATTTATGCCTATAGTTTATGGTTCTTTAATTGATACAGAAACACGTTGTCGCCATTATTTTACCGAACAAGATATTATTGCGATTAAGTTTAAATGCTGCAATAAATATTATCCATGCTATAAGTGTCATAATGAATTTGAAAAGCATACTATTAAACGTTGGCCAGAACGTACATTTAATGAAAAAGCAATTTTGTGTGGAGTATGTCAACATGAATTGACAATTAACGAGTACATGATGGTAGAGCATTGTCCAAATTGTCATTCAAAGTTTAACAATCGCTGTAAATATCACTATCATATTTATTTTGAGATTTAATTTACTAAATCATTACATCTAGGGGCTTATATATTTATCGTTACGATAAGTAGTAAGTCCCTTTACTTTGAATTTTGACAAAAAACGTGGAGAACATTGATTATAATAGATAACCTTTGCTCTCCACTTGTTAATTATTTTACAACTTTTTCAAGTTCATCAATTTGTTTCATTGTAGTTGTAGTTGATCCAGCTGAAAAATACCATAACTTTGGATCTAAGTTATAAACTTTATCTTCTTTAATTGCTTTTACGTTTTTCAATACTGGGTTATTTAACGTCTGTTTTGCTGTCGATTTTCCACTTACAGCCTGTCCTCTATCCATCGCTAAAATTACATCTGGATTTTCTTTGTTTACATATTCATTAGAAACATTTTGTCCATGATTACTATTACTTACTTTTTTATCAACAGCATTGAATCCTAATGTATCGTATACTAATCCACCAAAACGTCCTTTAGGTCCAAACGTTGATAATTCACCTTCGTTAACTAATAAATACATTACAGTTTTATTGAAATGTTTCGTTTTGTCTTTCATAGAAGCAATTTTATTATCTAAATTTTTATTTAATTCTTTAGCTTTAGCTTCTTTGTCGTATATTTTACCGATGTTTTCAGTAATTTGTTTCATTGAACCAATTAAATTTTTCTCATCAGCACCAACATAAACTATTTTCGCTTTAGGTGCAGCCTTTTTAAATTCATCTAAATTCTTTTGATTTGCTGTACGTCCAGAAATAAATATTACTTCTGGTTTAGTTGCAGCGATTTTATCAAAATTCACTTCTTTTAAATTACCTACATTAGTATATTTATCATCCTTAAATGACTCTAGAAAATTCGGTAATGACTTACCACCTTCACCTTTTGGTAATGCTTTAACTTTATCAGCTAAGCCCATTTCTTTCATGACATCAAGTGCACCATAATCTAGTACAACTGCATTTTTAGGGTTTTTTGGAACTTCAACAGTTTCTTTAACTTTTTTAGCATCGCTACCATCTTTTTTCTCGCCACGCATTTTGTAGTTATTTTCAATTTTTACTGTTTCTTTTGAACTTTTAGTATCTGATTTTGATTGTTCTTTTCCAGAATTATTACCGCATGCTGCTAATACTAACATTAATGCTACCACTAAATATAAGACTGTTTTCTTCATAATATAAATGTCTCCTCTATTGACTTAATCTGTGTGCTTAAAATGACAAACGTACAATGATTAGTTAATACTTCTTTGATTAACGCATCACCCCTTTAAAGTGTTTTCTAAAGTTAATCTTTAAAATATAAGCAAATTCTTTGGTTTCTAATAAATTCTATCTGTATGTCCATATCATATAAATCGCTTAAAACACTACTTTGAATAACCTTATCTTTCAAATCCGATTTAACTAGTTCCCCATTTTTCAGTGCAACAATGTGATCTGAGTAACAGGACGCAAAATTAATATCATGTAGGACAATGACGATTGCTTTATTCATTTTATGTGCTAACATTTGCAACGTTTGCATAATTTGAACAGCATGTTTCATATCTAAATTATTTAAAGGCTCATCTAGTAAAATATATTCCGTATCTTGTGCTATTGTCATTGCGATATAGGCACGTTGGCGTTGTCCACCTGACAATGATTTTATGTTTCGATGTCTAATGTCCTGTAACTGTAATAAATCTAATGCATTATTAACAATGGCATGATCTTCTTTTGTTAATCGTCCTTTTGAATATGGAAATCGTCCAAAATTAACTAATTGCTCAACTGTAATGTTCATTTCAGTATGATTTGTTTGCTTTAAAATTGATATCTTTTTAGATAAATCATTATTTTTATAATCAGACATACCTTGTCCATCAATTTTCACTTCACCTTTATCAAAGCGAATTAAACGACATATCGCAGAAAGTAATGTGCTTTTACCAGCGCCATTTGGTCCAATTAATGACGTCAACTTCCCATTTTCAATAGCTATACTGATATCTTTTAATATCGGTTGATTATGTATCGTCTTAGTTAAATTCTTAACTTGTATCACTGCGCATTTCTCCTTTTAACTAATAGATAAATGAAATAACTTCCACCTATCAAATCAATTAGCAAGCTCATCTCTGTCGTAGCTTCAAAAACATTTTCAACAACCCATTGTGCACTAAATAAACTCATCCAACTTAAACAAATTGTCGCAATTAATATATATTTATGTTCATATGTCTTCATTAATTCATGAGCCAAGTTCACAGTTAACAGGCCTAAAAACGTAATGGGACCTACTAATGCAGTTGAAACTGAAACTAAAATTGACACAATCACTAATAACATACGCGTTAATTGTTCATACGAAACACCTAAATTTATCGCTTCTGCACGACCTAAAAGTAATACATCTAAATAAGGTAGTAAAAAAATCGTAATGATTAATAGTACTACTAAAATGACTGCTGAAAAAGTTACTAGATTAGAATTAGAAGCATTGAAATTCGCAAACATACTACTTTGTATCGCTAAAAACGATTCAGGGTCCATAATTAATTGAATAAATCCAGTAATACTTCTAAAAAACGTACCTAGTAATACTCCTATTAACAAAATAAAGTAAATTGAAAAATGTCCAATTTTAAAAATGACTTGGAATAGTATCAATGCAAAAAGCACCATGGTAATTAACGTTAAAATAAAATTCAAATATACATTAGTCACCCAAACCGATTGTATGCCAAGTAGAAATACCGGTATAACTTTTATAAACAAATAAACTGCATCAAGTCCCATAATCGAAGGTGTTAACAAACGATTATTCGTAATTGCTTGAAAGATGACAACTGAAGTCGCAATAGCAGCACCAACAAGAATAATTAAAATAAACTTTCGCAAACGACTTGAAAATTGATATTCAAAAATGTCAAAATCAATGCCTACAAATAAATAGAATAAAGCGATAAGACATGTCACAATGATTAAAATAGCAAGCTTTTTATTATTGTTGTGCATATTTTTTCCTACCTTTCATTAATAAGATAAGGAAAATAATTGTTCCAAAAACACCAATCGTTAAACCAATATTTATTTCATATGGATAAACGACAACTCTACCTACGATATCAGAAAACAATACAAATATAGCACCTAACATCATCGTATGTGGTATAGCATTTTTCAAATGATCGCCTCTATATATTGAAATAATATTCGGGATAACTAAACCTAAAAATGGCAAAGTACCAACTGTGACAACAACTAAAGCTGTAATTGTTGCAGTTATAAATAGCGCAATATTAATTAACTTCTCATAACTCAAACCTAAATTATTAGTGAAATCTTTACCCATTCCTACAATAGTGAAGTGATTAGCAAAAAGATATGTCAATGCTAAAAGAGGAATACTTAAATATAAAATTTCATAGCGTCCACTTGTAATAATGGCAAAGTTCCCGTTAAGCCAGTTACCAATGCTTTGTACAGCATTCGTACGCAATGAGATGAAGGTTGTAAAACTAGCAACAATGCCACCTATCATAATTCCTAATAGTGGGACAAAGATGACATCTTTCACTTTGATAAAATCAATTATTTTAACAAATAAAAATGTACCGCATATGCTACATACAACTGCAAATACTAATTTCAATAATATATGACCTGTTGGAAAGAATAATAAGGCTATTAAAATACCTAATTTAGCCCACTCCATTGTTCCAGCTGTAGTAGGACTTACAAACTTATTTTGCATCATTTGTTGCATAATCAAGCCCGCTAGCGCCAATGAACTACCTGCAATTAAAATACTCATCGTTCTAGGAATTCGACTTGAAAATAAAATATTTTGCTGATCTTTAGTTAAATGAAATATATCTTTAATTGATAATTCACTCACACCAATAAACAGCGAAATAATAGTCAACAATATAAGTAATAGAAGCAAAATATTTCCCTTTAATAAATACTTCATTACAAATTTTTCTCCCTTTTATTCAATGATAATCATTATCATTGATAATATTTCTCATTAATAGTATCGTTTTTCGAAACTCATTTCAATAGCCTTTCAGATAATTTATTGTCAATATTATTGATTTTTGCAATTAAATTGAATATTAATTTTCTTAACGGTGTATTTAAACCCATAATACGAAATAAGAAACTCGCTGTTATGTAATATTGCCAACGAATTATCAAAATATAGAACCAGTCTTCTCCAATTTAAATAGAAAAAGACCTTTCACATGAAAGCGGTGATATATATCACTATCCCTTTTCATGAGAAGGTCTTTTAAAATTATTTATTTGTTATCGAACACAAAGTCATCATCTTGTAGTGCTTCAACATTTAATGCTAAGACATAGCCATCACCTTTTACAGAGAAGAAGTCATGGTTTTTAGTTGTTGTATCTAATGCATTTTCAATGATTGGATTGAATTCACGTTCTTCAAAATATGGTTCAAAACCTAAGTTAGAAAGTGCTTTATTTCCATTATACTTAACGTAGTTTAACACGTCTTCAGTAATTCCAAGATCATCATATAACATCTTTGTATATGACTCTTCATTTAAGTATAAGTCATTTAAAAGTTTATACATTTCTTGATCTGCTTTTTGTTTTTCACTTTCAGATAATTCATTACGTAAATGTTGTGCATCTAATCCAGTAAATACACCATGAATAGATTCATCTAATAAAATTTTACGAATGATTTCACCTGATGTAGTCATTTTTCCTTGACCAGCTAGGTATAACGGGTAATAGAAACCTGAGAAGAATAAAAATGTCTCTAAAAATACACTTGTTACTCTAGCCATATATTGATCATAAATTGAAGCCTCTTTACCCCAAAGTTTGTGATAATTTGCAACGATTTTATCTGATTTATATTTCAAATGAGGTTCTTCTAATACCCACTCATCTAATAAATAATTTGTTTCGCTAGATGGTAATAAGGTTGTGAAAATATGTGAATAACTTTTCGCATGAATTTGTTCCATCATCGCCATAAATGAATAAACAGCCTTTTTTCTTAAATCCGTAGTATGAAGCATAACTAGTGGCATACCATCATCTGCTTGATGTGTATCTAAACCTGTTAACCCTGCCAAAGCCTTTTTAAATGTGTCTTGTTCCGCTTCAGATAATGTTTTCCAACTTGCAATGTCTTTTGATACTTTAAATTCTGTTTCAACCCACATCTGAGAAATGTTTTGTCTCCAAAACATATTCGTCATATCTTCTTGTGTGTTCCAATTAACAGCTATCATGAATATAATTTCCTCCTGTAATGTTAATCAATTATTGATAAATATAGACATGACAGTCTAATCATCTGTCACCTTTTACAGATGATTAGCTGATATTGTCTATAAACGTTGATTTATTAGATAGAACAACTAGTACATTCTTCTACGCTTAATAATTTATTTCTAGTATAGTAAAGTGATTTTAATCCTTTATAGTGCGCATATACATATAATCTTGCTAACTCACGAGTAGAAATTTCAGAGTTAACATATAGGATTGTTGAAATACCTTGATCGATGTGTGTTTGTATCGTTGCAATTAAATCAATTAATTTCATTTGATCTGTATTAAATGCTGATTTGTAATACCACATTGTTTGTGGTGATAAGAATGGCATTGGATAGAATGTTTCAGCATTACCATAAGTACGACGTTCAATTTGATCAACAATAGGCATTACAGAACTTGTAGCATTTTGTACATAAGAAATACTTTGAGTTGGCGCAATCGCTAATCTATAAGCATGATATAAACCATATTGTTCAACATCTTGTTGTAATTTCTTCCAATCTTCTGAAGTAGGAATTGTCATTCCATCAAATAATTCACGTACTTTTTCAAATTGTGGTTCAAATTCTTGAGACGTATAGAACTCAAAATATTTACCATTTGCATAATCAGATTTCTCGAAATCTTGATATTTAATACCACGTTCTTTAGCAATTTCCATTGAACGTTCAATGGAGTAGAAGTTCATCATCATAAAGAAGATATTTGCAAAGTCTTTTGCTTCTTCTGACTCATAACCAATTTTATTTTTAGCTAAGTAACCGTGCAAGTTCATAACACCTAAACCGACTGAGTGTAATTCACTATTTGCTTTTCTAACGCCAGGTGCATTTTGAATATTTGCTACATCACTTACAACAGTTAATGCATCCATACCAGAATGTACTGAATCTCTAAACTTACCACTTTCCATTACATTCACAATATTTAATGAACCTAAGTTACATGAAATGTCACGTTTGATTTCATCTTCAACACCATAATCATTAATAATTGATGTTTCTTGTAATTGGAAAATTTCAGTACATAAATTACTCATTTTAATTTGACCAATATTTGAGTTCGGATGCACTTTGTTCGCATTATCTTTAAACATTAAATACGGGTAACCTGATTGTAATTGCGTTTGTGCAATTAAATTCAACATTTCACGCGCATTCTTTTTCTTTTTGTCAACATTTGGATTTGCAACCATGTCATCATAAAATTTATCTAAATCAATATCATCTAATGTCACACCATATTCTTCTTTAACTGTATGAGGCGCAAACATATAGAAGTCTTTACCTTCTTTAGCTAAATCAAAGAATTTAGATGGAACAATTAAACCAGTTGAAATTGTAGATAAACGTAGGTCTTCATCAGCATTTACTTTTTTAGTATCTAAAAACTCTTCTACATCGTAATGGAAGATATTTAAGTACACGGCACCAGCACCAGGCCTTTGACCTAATTGGTCTGCATAACTGAAACCACCTTCTAGTGATTTAGCTATTGGTAAAACACCTTTCGCTACGCCTTTAATACCTTTAATCGCTTCACCACGTGCACGCAGTTTAGATAAGTTAATCGCTACGCCGCCACCAATTTTACTTAATTGCTTTGCAGTTGAATCAATAAAGTTAATTGAATTTAAGCTATCATCTACTTCTAATAAGAAACATGAAACTAGCTCACCACGACGCGCACGACCAGCATTTAAAAATGTTGGTGTCGCTGGTTGATATCTTTGTTCAACCATTGCAGAAATAAATTGTTTCGCTTGTTCTTTATTTCCGTTTGCTAAGTATAAAGCAACTATAGCAACATGTTGATTGTAGTCTTCTAAATATTGACTTTTATCATTAGTTTTCAAAGCATAATCTTTGAAAAATTTACTTGCTGACATATAACTTGCAAATTTAAATGGAATAGATTTTGCATAGTCAGTAATTTCAATAAGATCAGCTTCGCTATATATATCAAACACATTGAAATAGAAATCATTAACTACTAAGTAACGTAAACGTTCTATTTCTGAATCGAAAAAGATTGTTTTGTCCTTTACTTCTTCTAAATAAGCAGCTAATGCTTCTTGGTCTTTTTCTAAACTAAAGAATCCATCTTCTCTTCGTTTAGTGACCTCATTATTTAATTCAATATGATTGTACTTTTTCTCTTCCATGGTTTTCATTAAAATTACCCACCTTGTTCTTAAATTCAATAACGTCTTTGTTTTTTCCATGTAACTCAAACTTCATTAATAAAGGGACATTATACTCCTCTGATATCGTGCGACCCGCTTTAGCGAAATTTAGTCCCCAATTTCGATTACCGCTTGCTGCCACACCTCTGATGTATTGATGATTAACTTCTAAAAAAGATTGAACTGGTTTTGGTACTTCTCCAAATCCAATAGTGCCTGTAACGATAATAAACGGTTCATGTACTGGTTCCATGCAATTGTCTGCTGTAATCTCAAGTGTATTTTCTAGTTCTGTTCTTTTGATAAATCGACGGACATTTCCAGTAAATGAAAAATATATTATTTTCATTGGATCACCTTCTTTCTTCAACCCTTTTAAATTAAGTAGTCATTACAATTAAAAAATGCTTTAATAACATTAAAATTCATGTTTATCTCAGCATTGCTTTAACTATGAATGAAGCTACTTATTTTCTCAAATGTAAACCAAACCAATTGCATAGATTTATATTTGAGAAAATAGTAGCTCATATGGGTTGCATGTATCAAAATCACTATATGTAGTGTTTACATCATTTGACATCTTCCATTTGCTTAGTGCATTTTCTGAAAATATGACTATAAATTGATAATAACTATTAAATTTCAGTGTTAAATTACTTTTAAAATTAATTTCTTCATAAATAAAGCATTTGCATACAAAACACAAGATATTGTGTCTTCTTCGTGTTAGCAACACTATATTATGTGTTTCATTATACATAAGACCATCAATGATTTAAAGTGTCATTTTCCGGTTAAATGTTCGTAAAACGTTCCAATTAGGCACCATTACTTAAATAGAAAAACCTCGGTAAATTTAAAAAATTTTTTCAGTAGATATCGCTTGCTTTTTTAAAATCTGTAACAAACTCAATCGTATCAACAAAAATCAAGAAATAATCAATTACATAGATGCTTAATTGATTTTATTTAATTGTAATAACACAAACATTCATGACTAAGTAATGCCCTATAATTCCGTCAAATAAACATAAGAACATTTGTTCGTACAAATAATTATAGTTCTTTTCTTTTAAATTTCAACTATTTATGCACAGTATGTTGATTTATGCTAATATAAATACGTTAATTTTATATAAAAGAGGCGATAAAATTGAATCCTAAAGTAAAAGGTATCATTGCCATATTAGTTTCGGCTATTGGTTTCAGTTTTATGTCAGTGTTTTTCAGACTTGCAGGTGATCTACCTGTTTTTCAAAAATCATTAGCACGAAACTTAGTAGCAATGTTTATTCCACTATTTTTTATATATAAATATCATCAACCCATGTTTGGTAGACTTTCTAGCCAACCATTATTATTAATGCGTTCAACCCTAGGACTTATTGGTGTATTGCTAAATATTTATGCAATCGATCATATGGTACTAAGTGATGCAGACTCTTTAATGAAACTCAACCCTTTTTGGACGATTTTATTAAGCATTATTTTCTTGCATGAAAAAGTGAGAAAGTATCAAATCACAGCTATGATAGTTGCAATACTAGGTATGCTTTTAATTGTTAAACCTGAATTTTCTTCATCAATAATTCCTTCACTAGCTGGATTATTCTCAGGTATCTTTGCAGCATCAGCATACACTTGTGTCAGAGCACTTAGTACAAGAGAAGCACCATATACAATTGTATTTTACTTCTCATTATTCTCTGTCATCGTTTTAATACCTTTCACTGCATATACATATGTTCCAATGACTCAAATGCAAATACTGTACCTGTTAGGAGCAGGACTAGCTGCAGCAGTTGGTCAAATTGGCGTCACCTTGGCATATAGTTTTGCTGCTGCGAAAGACATTTCTATTTTTACGTATGCGTCTATAATATTTACAGCAATACTTGGCTTTATTTTATTTGGAGAGTCACCAGATTTCTATGCAACATTAGGTTATGTCGTTATTATCGGTGCAAGTTATTACATGTTTGAAAAAGCACGCCGCGACGCTAAAGTATCATTAAATAAATAAAATTAAAGGAGTGTTTTTTATGGCACAAGGTCGTCAACAAGATGAATTACAGGATATTACATTATTAGGAAACCAAGACAATACTTACAATTTTGACTATCGTCCAGATGTATTAGAGTCATTTGACAATAAACATCAAGGACGTGATTATTTCGTTAAATTCAATTGTCCTGAATTTACATCTTTATGCCCAATTACAGGACAACCAGATTTTGCAACAATCTATATTTCATATATTCCAAACGTTAAAATGGTTGAATCAAAATCGTTGAAGTTATATTTATTTAGCTTTAGAAACCACGGAGATTTCCACGAAGATTGCATGAATATCATCATGAATGATTTGATTAAACTAATGGATCCACACTACATTGAAGTATGGGGTAAATTCACTCCACGTGGCGGTATTTCAATTGATCCATATACTAACTATGGACGTCCAAACTCTAAATATGAAAAAATGGCAGAACATCGTTTGATGAATCATGATTTATACCCTGAAAAAATAGATAATCGTTAATGAATTTATACAAATACACACCAAAAATTGTTCAGACATCGACTTTTTGGTGTGTATTTTTTGTACGTGTTTTGTAATTAATTTTTAAAATTTAAAATCCCAAGTAATCAAAAAGGATAATAATACACAAAATAAATAACAATTTTATAGAAACCTATTGCACTTTAACGTCATTAAGTATATTTTTATATTATCTCTAATTAATTGTGCGCGCTTAATAACAGAATATTCTCAATATTTCTATTTTTTTGTGTTTTATTGAAAGTATTTAGTTGATGCCGCACAACCATTTTTAACTAACTATTGTATTAGGGGAAGAAAGGATGGGATGTATAAATGGCACAACAAAACTCCCATGGAAGTCAAATTCAAGACATACCTCAAACAGGATTTTTCGGGCATCCTAGAGGCCTTGGCGTACTATTTTTTGTAGAATTTTGGGAAAGGTTTAGTTATTATGGCATGCGTGCCCTACTCATTTTCTACATGTACTTCGCTGTAACAGATAATGGCCTTGGAATTGACAAAACAACAGCTATGTCAATCATGTCAGTATATGGTTCATTAATCTATATGACATCAATACCAGGTGGATGGATTGCTGACAGAATTACAGGCACAAGAGGTGCTACCTTATTAGGTGCAGTCTTTATTATTATCGGACATATTTGTCTAAGCCTACCATTTGCTTTAATTGGCTTATTCACATCAATGTTCTTCATTATTATTGGTTCAGGTTTAATGAAACCTAACATTTCAAATATTGTTGGTCGTTTATATCCTGAAAATGATAGACGTATGGATGCTGGTTTTGTAATTTTCTATATGTCTGTTAATATGGGTGCATTGTTATCACCTATCATCTTGCAACACTTTGTAAATGTTAAAAATTTCCATGGCGGATTCTTAATCGCAGCCGTAGGTATGGCACTAGGTTTGGTATGGTATGTACTTTTCAACCGTAAAAACTTAGGTAATGTGGGTATGAAACCAACTAATCCATTAACACCAGCCGAAAAGAAAAAATATGGAATTATTATCGGAAGTGTTGTATTAGCTATTGGGCTAATAATCACAATTGGTGCTCTAACTAATTCACTATCATTTAACTTAGTTAGTAACACTGTTTTAGTTTTAGGTATTACATTACCTATCGTTTACTTCACATTAATTATTAAAAGTAAAGATGTGACAGATACTGAGCGTTCTCGAGTTAAAGCATTTATTCCATTGTTTATTCTTGGAATGGTTTTCTGGGCTATCCAAGAACAAGGATCAAATGTATTGAACATATATGGAATCGAACAATCAGACATGAAATTAAATCTATTTGGCTGGAAAACAAACTTTGGAGAAGCAATTTTCCAATCAATTAATCCATTATTTATTTTATTATTGGCACCAATTATTTCGCTTTTATGGCAAAAGCTTGGTACTAAACAGCCTAGTTTACCAGTGAAATTTGCAATTGGTACATTTTTAGCAGGTGCATCTTACATACTTATCGGTATTGTAGGTTACACATCAGGATCTGCACATTTCTCAGTTAACTGGGTAATTTTATCTTATATTATCTGTGTAATCGGTGAACTTTGCTTATCACCAACAGGTAATAGTGCAGCCGTGAAATTAGCACCAAAGGCATTTAATGCACAAATGATGAGTATTTGGTACTTAACAAATGCTTCCGCACAAGCAATTAACGGTACGTTGGTTAAGTTAATTGAACCACTTGGTCAAACAAATTACTTTATCTTCTTAGGTATCGTAGCAATTGTCGTTACAACAATTGTATTAGCATTCTCACCTATAATCATTAAAGCAATGAAAGGAATCCGCTAATCAACAATTTAAAATTACTTTTATATACATCAAAAACTGTAAGTCAATCAATTGGCTTACAGTTTTTTGTGTTTCACATTGAAAATTAAATATTAGTGTTATAGTTGAGGTTGAGACATAAAGTTTTTGTGCTCTGGGAAACCGATTAACGGCGTCCCAAAAGCAGGATTTTCGGCAGAAACTCTCACGGTTCGACAAAATTTGGAAAACAATTTTGCTCATCGTTCGGTTCTGCTCAAATCCTAAATGCTTTTGTCCTAACCTCTTTGGTATTTACAATTAAAAATGGGTATATATACTTAGTGAATCAATTTTTAGAAAGTAGGCTAAATAATGGAAAATAAATATCACCATGGCGTCCTCTTTTACCATGAACACAGTGGATTAAAAAATATTAATCAAGGTATTGGGGAAGTTACAACAGCATTAAGTTCAATTTGTAAACATCTTTCTATTCAATTGAGTGAGAATGAAGGAGATATCATTAAATATTGCCAAGAAATCAAAGCCAAAGACTACGCAAATGATGTAGACATATTATTTATTCTCGGTGGCGATGGTACCGTTAATGAGCTTATAAATGGAATTATGACATATGACCTTCAATTACCTATTGGTATATTACCAGGCGGTACTTTTAATGATTTTACAAAAACACTTAACATAGAACCTAATCACAAGTTAGCGAGCGAGCAAATGATTTCAGCACAAGTTGGCACATATGATGTTATTAAAGTTAATCAGAAATATGCACTTAATTTTGTTGGATTAGGTTTAATAGTTCAAAATGCCGAAAATGTGCAAGACGGCTCAAAAGATATATTTGGTAAGTTAAGTTATATTGGCTCTACAGTTAAAACGCTACTAAACCCAACACAATTTAATTATCATTTAACTGTTGACCAAAAGTCATATTCAGGTGAGACATCAATGATATTGACAGCGAACGGCCCATTTATTGGAGGTAGTCGAATACCTTTGACTGATTTATCACCTCAAGATGGTGAATTAAATACATTCATTTTTAACGAACAAAGTTTCAGTATTTTAAATGATATTTTCAAAAAGCGTGATAGCATGAATTGGAATGAAATTACTCAAGGTATTGAACATATTCCTGGTAAACATATTACACTGACAACTAATCCTGTTATGAAGGTCGATATAGATGGAGAAATATCATTAGAAACACCTCTTGATATTGAAGTAATACCAAATGCAATTCAATTGCTAACTGTAAATGTATAGCGATAGTTAATTGACTATGTATTTAATAGCAAGATGATGTGACTTTTCCATATTCTTTATAAAATTATTAGACTATAAATTTATATCACAATCTATTAACTATAAGTTATTAAATAAAAAAAGATATATCCCCTTTGATGAAGGATTTTCTAATTTGAATCATCATGGATTATTCGCGTATCTTTTAAATATAAAAAAATCAGATCAGGCTGGGACATAAACCCCT
>NZ_PPQS01000016.1:19660-32297 GCF_002902405.1 Staphylococcus schweitzeri | reverse complement strand
AGTAAGATAATTTTCAATTAGAAAATATCTTACTGCTGTTCTCTATTTATACAACACTTCATATTGAATGGCTTCACTATGCCCGTCTGGCACATTATTGTAAGCTGACTTTCCGCCAGCTTCTATGTTGGGGCCCCACCCCAACTTGCACATTATCGTAAGCTGACTTTTCGTCAGCTTCTGTGTTGGGGCCCCTGACTAGAATTGAAAAAAGCTTGTTGCAAGCGCATGTTCGTTCAGTCAACTACTGCCAATATAACTTTGCAGAGCATAGAACATTGATTTATGTCTCAGGCTCCATGTATTCCTATTTTTAAGTACACATTAGCTGTGGCTAATGTGTAAGAACCACTACATAATAAAACATTAGTGGTTCTTTATTATTTCTGTCCTACTCTCATCCGATTTATAAAATGTGATTTGTGAACTTAAAATGTCATTTACATACTATATTCTGTATCTCTTGTAATACACATAACATAATATTCGTTTAACTACTCTTTTAAATAATTAATTGGCTTCAGTTTGCCAGTAATATACTTTTACCTCTCTATACCAGATAAAAAATACTGTTCAACATCTTTCCACCCATTTACGCGTTCAAAACGATCATCATTAATATTATGCACAGCAGTGAACATAATTGGTGTACCAGTAAAAATTTCAAGTTGTCTAGGGTTATCATCAATTAAGTAATCGGTTTTAACAATATTTTTTCTACCACAAAAAACAAAATGTTGCGGATCTAAAAATGGAAAGAATTCAAGTAACCATTCATATTTATCGCTAAATGATGTAGGAACATCCATTGCAGCTGTGGCAATATACACATCATAACGTTTAGCTAACTTTTCAACAACTTCTTGTGCATGCGGCATCACTTTAAGATGTCTAAAGAAACCAGGCTCTCTCAAAACTTCAGTAATTAAACCATCATGTTCAGGAATAACATGTTTTAACTTTTGACCATTTAAGGCTTCCATTTTAATACCTAAATCCGCTCTATGATTGACAGCATCTATTATTTCTCCTAATGTGTCTGCCAAAACTTCATCCATATCAATCGCAATTGATTTACGGGTCATTTTAATCTTCTCCTCAAAATATCAGTATTTGTTCAGTATAGCAAAAATTTATGTTCGACAAAATAATATAAGACTTGTGTTATCACATTAGCTTTATTATAAATTTATAACGTCAATGATTTAACAACTTTATCAGTAGCACTAAATTCAACTATCAGTTGTCACTTCATTTACCCAATATGGTATGACTTACTAACAAAAATGACATGTCTAAATTTTATCAACCATTGTAATAAGAACTTTTGCATAGTCAGTTGAGAAAACCTTTTTTTATTGTCATAAATAACATAATTTCTTCAACATCCTAATTTAAAGTTTAATTTCACACAATGCTCTGTTAATTCTTACTCATATTTAAAATTTGATAAAACTTCTAACATGTTATCATTTTGTTCTTTAAACCCTATCGTAATTCTTACTCCTGTCGGAAATGGTCGTGTAATACACCCTACATTTAAAAGTGCTTCATAAAGTTCATTTACGTGTGTCGTTTTTACAAATATAAAATTCGTTTGACTAGGTAAAAAATACTCGCTTTGAGGTAATTGATAAAATCTTTTTCGCTCTTTACTATTTTTTTGAGTAATTTCTTTCAAATACTGTTGGTCCTCTAATGCTGCAACTGCTGCATATTCAGAAATACGTGTAACATTAAACGGTGGTCTAATGATATTCCATTTTTCAATGGCTTGTTCACTTGCAACAACATATCCTACACGCAAACCTGCTAAACCATATGCCTTTGAAAACGTACGTAGTAAAAAAGCATTGTCGTATTTTTCTTGCAATGCTAAAGTGTCTGGAAAATCTTGCGCTGTAACAAACTCAAAATATGCTTCATCAATAATTACTGGAACATTTGAAGGCACTTGAGATAGAAACGAGTCAAGTGCTTCATGATTGAAGTAAGTACCAGTAGGATTATTCGGATTACATAACCATACTAATGCGGTATCCTCATCAATTACTTTTAAAATACCCTCTAAATCAAAACCACCATTTTTTAAAGGGACTTGTACAACATTAGCCGCTTCAACTATTGCATTATGGTAATATTGACCAAATGTCGCTTCACTTGTAATAATAGTGTCACCTGGTGTTAATACTGCCCTAGAAATCATTAATATAACTTCATCTAACCCGGCACCAAATAATATACGTGAAGGTTCCACGTTTAAAAATCTGCTTATCGCCTTTCTCAATGTAGGCGCTCCTGTTTCTGGATAATAATACAACTCATCTAAGTGTGCAGTTATTGCCTCTTTTACTTTAGGCGATGGTCCATACAAGTTTTCATTTGATGCTAGTTTATATAATTCTCCTTCAATGCCATACTTTTCCTTTAATGCCCTTGGTGATAACCCAGGCTGATATGCTGATAATTGATTAAGTTGTTCTTTCATAATAGAAACAGCCTCCTCTGAATTGACTGAAATTTTAAAAAACTTATATTTATTATATCTCTCTATGTTTCTAAAATGCAATGCTACTATTTTCACAATTTACAATTGTACCACTGTGATTTCTTACTTATAATATGTCACTAAATTTGCTTCTTTAGATTCCACATTTATATACATATAAATATAGCAACGCCACATAAGATATAGTGTAGTGAACCTCATCTTATATGGCGTTGGTTGTTATTTGATTAACCCTTTCCCTTTTAAATAATCCTTTGCAACAGTGTATGGGTCTTCATTTTTGACTGTTACTTTATAATTCATCATTTGCATATCCTCGTCAGAAATTTTATTTGCTAATTTGTTTAGCGGCTTGATGATTTCTGGATGCTTCTTTAAAAAGCTTTCTTTGAATAAAGGTGCACCTTGATATGGTGGAAATACATGTTTGTTATCTTTTAACACAACCATATCATATTGCTTTAATTCAGCGTCTGTTGAATACGCATCGATTAGGTTAATATCACCTTTATTAATTGCTTGATATCTTAATTTAGGTTCCATAGTACGTATATTATTCAAGTCTAAATTATACGCTGTCTTAATTGCTTTGTAACCATCTGGACGATCATTAAACTCTAAAGTAAACCCTGGTTTAAGCTGATCCTTAACTTTATTAAGATCTCCAATCGTACGTATATCATGCTTTTTAGCAAAGTCACGCTTTACTGCTAATGCATAAGTGTTATTATATTTCATTGGTTTTAACATTGTCATCTGATATTTCTTTTCAAGGCTCGTTTTAGCTTGTTCATAAACTTTATTCTCTTCTTTTGATTTCAATGGTTCTTTAGTTAATTCACCTAAAACTGTACCCGTGAATTCCAAATATCCATCAATATCATCAGATTTTAAGGCATTGAATAAAAATGCAGTTTTTCCCATTCCATCTTTTACTTCAACAGTATTATTTGTATTTTCTTCAATTAATATTTTGTACATGTTCGTAATAATAGATGGTTCAGAACCAAGTTTACCAGCTAATGTAATTTTATCTCCTTTATGCGCAAACATAGGTATAGCGATGGCCAATATAATAATCATGACAATGACACCTAACGTCATCAATAATTTTTTATACGATAATTTAGCCATAAATCTTAAAATTAAATCAAAAATAATTGCTAATAATGCTGCAGGAATGGCACCTAATAAAATTAACGATGCATTATTACGATCTATACCTAATAAAATTAAGTCTCCTAGTCCACCTGCACCAATTAATGCAGCAAGTGTCGCAGTACCAATGATAAGTACCATGGCAGTTCTGATTCCCGCCATAATTACAGGCATTGCAATTGGCAGTTCAACCTTAGTTAAACGTCTGAAAGGCTTCATCCCTATACCTTTTGCCGCTTCAATCAAAGAAGGATCTACTTCTTTGATACCAGTATACGTATTTCTTAAAATAGGCAACAGCGCATAAACAACTAATGCAATAATTGCCGGTACGCGACCGATACCAAATAGCGGTATCATTAACCCTAATAATGCTAATGACGGAATCGTTTGTAGTATTGCAGCAATATTCATTACGATTTCAGATATCGTTTTAGTTTTAGTTAGTAAAATACCAAGTGGTACAGCAATCGCAGTCGCAATTAATAGTGCTATAAATGATATTTGAATATGTTCAATCATTGTAGATAATAATTGTCCCTTACGTTCGCCCAATATTTCAAAAAAGTTAGTCATGTTGAGCTACCCCCTTTTGTTGGGACAAAAACTTAAACATATCTTGTCTGTCAATGACGTACTGTCCAACATGATTTTCTCGCATTATAATAACACGTTCGTGTTCTGCTAAGAGCTGATATAATTTTTCAACTAATTCATAGTCATCTACAATTGGAAAATCTCCCGTTGATGTAACTTCATCTATAGGTCTCATAATATTCAAATCACGAATACTTAAATTATGCTCAACACATGGTGCTACATCTTCCAAATGGCTACCCATAAATTGTTTTACAAATTCATTCTGTGGGTTATTTTTAAATCCTTCTGGTGTATCAATTTGTTCAATATGACCTTCATTTAAAAGACAAATTTTATCACCAAGTCTCATAGCTTCTTGAATATCATGTGTTACAAAAATAATTGTCTTCTTTATTTTTGTTTGAAGTTCAATTAAATCATCTTGCAATTTTTCTCGGCTAATTGGATCTAATGCACTAAACGGTTCATCCATTAAAATAACTGGAGGGTCAGCTGCTAATGCTCGTATAACACCGACACGTTGGCGTTGACCACCTGATAATTCATCAGGCTTTCTATTTTTATATTTAGCTGGTTCTAAGCCAACCATATCAAGTAACTCATCCACTCTTTTATCTATGTCTTTTTCTTTCCATTTTTTCATTTGTGGCACTTGTGCTATATTTTCTTTGATTGTCATATGTGGAAATAATGCAATCTGCTGTAATACATAGCCAATATCCCAGCGCATCTCATACACAGGATAATCACTAATTGGCTTATCTTTAAAATAAATATAACCTTCACTTAAGTTAATGAGTCGATTTATCATTTTTAAAGTCGTTGTCTTTCCACAACCTGAAGGTCCGATTAACACAAAAAATTCGCCTTCATTAATATTGAAACTAATGTTATCGACAGCAACATGTTTGCCATAACGTTTAGTTACATTTTTAAACTTAATCACTTTGCCACCTCTTTTTTCTCATTGCATAAAACCGAGATTATATGTATGTATTCCCTATTTAACCATGTTTATTACAATTTTCAAATTTAAATGATTAATATTTGAAGTTTTTTATCAAAATAATGAATGAAATACAATTTCCAGTTAAGAATTAGGATTATTTTTCTTATATTTAGAAAAAACACCCAGTAAAACAATGAATGTCTACTAGGTGTCTTAATCATACTTTCGCTTTATAATTTTGGATTGTTTCTAAAAATACTGGACAATAGTGCTTTAGCTTATAACTACCAACACCATCGATATTAATCATATCTTGCTTCGAGGCAGGTTTTCGTTTAGCAAATTCTTCTAATGTATAATCCGAAAAGATACTTACAGGTGCAATGGTTAATTTGTCACTTAATTTTTTACGAACTTCCACTAATTGACTAAACAAAGCACGATCTACACCTTCAACTGTATTAATAAATACTTTTTCAGTTGCTTTTTGTTTAAATGGTGTAGTAAAAACTTCTACCTTATTACTAAGTAATTTTTTAATTGATGTGTCGCACATTAATATTTCATCATTTTCATTTAAAAATCCTTTAAACCTTAATTCATCAATTAAATGACTTAGTTCCGATGTTGTGTAACCTTTCATTAATCCATGTGTTGAAATTTGGTCATAACCTTTATACTTAATATAATCAGTTGTTTCACCTCTAAGCACCTGAATGATTACACTATAGCTTTCTTGTTGTTTCATTCGCGCGATACAACTAATAATCATCTTTGCTTCTTGAGTCATATTATACGATTTTTCCTGTTGAACACAATTACTACATTGTTCACATTCTTCTAATTTCTCATTCGGTTCAAAATAATGAACAATTGTTGCTTCTAAACACTTTTTCGTCTTAGTATATTGAATCATTTTAGTTAATTTTTCGCCCATTTTATCTTTATAGTCATCATCAGCTTGTGAGACTGTTATAAAATATTCGTGCAAACTGATATCACGTTCGCTAAATAGTAAAATGCATTCACTTTTCAAGCCATCACGACCCGCACGTCCTGCTTCTTGATAATATGATTCTAAATCACCAGGCATATTATAATGAATAACAAAACGAACATTTGATTTGTCAATTCCCATACCAAAAGCATTAGTTGCAACAACTACCTTCACACGATCAAATAAGAAGTCGTTTTGCGCTTCCTCACGCTCTTTATTACTTAAACCTGCGTGATATATAACACTTTCTATCTTTTGACTTTCTAAAGCTTCTTGAAGTTCTTCAACTTGTTTACGTGTCGAACAATAAACGATGCCTGCATCTTCATCATGAGATTTAATGTAATCAATGACAAATTTTTGACGTTGATACGTAGGGTTCACTTTAAAAATCAAATTTCTACGTTTCGTACTCGTTTTTATTTGATCAATTTGAGCAATATTTAACTTTTCTCTAATATCTTGTTGAACTTCAACAGTTGCAGTTGCAGTTAACGCAATAATTGTAAAGTCTTGAGGTAATGTAAATACTTTAGAAATAACATTTTGATAACTCGGTCTGAAATCATGTCCCCACTTGGAAATACAATGGGCTTCGTCAAATGCGATTAAATGAATTTTGATACGTTGAAGTAAATTTAAAAAATATCGATTTTCAAATCTCTCTGGTGCTACGTATAAAAATTGAATTTCACCATTTGATAATTCTTTTTCAATACGTTGTTGCTCTTTTTGTGACAAGCTACTATTAAGAAAGGCAGCTTGTATACCCATCGCTTTTAATTGATCCACTTGATCTTTCATTAATGAAATCAAAGGACTTATAACTATCGTTGTACCGCCTAACATCAAACCTGGTACTTGATAACATATCGACTTACCACCACCTGTTGGTAAGACACCCAGCACATTACGATGGTTGAGCACTTTACTTATAATTTCTTCTTGTCCTGGACGAAACGTTTCATATCCAAAGTAATGCGATAAAGTTTGTTGCATCATATTTGACCCCTTATTGTTGTTCTTTAATTTCTTCTAACTCACTCCACCTTGTGATGTCAATATCATATTGATTTTCCAGTTGTTCTTTTTCTTCATTTAATTCTTTAATTTTCCCATAATCTGCACTAGCTTCTATCATAAGCGAATCAATTTCTTCTATACGTATTTCAGCTTGTTCAATACGTTCCAATAATTGTTCGTACTCTAATTTTTCTTTGTATGATAATCCGTTTTTCTTACGTACAGTTGTTGCTGCTTTTACTGGTTGCTTAATTGCCGCTTTGTTTTTATCTAAGGACTTTTTATAATTTTCATAGTCTTCGAATGTGCCTATAACTTTTTCCATTTTACCATCATGAATAAACCAATATAGCTGTGCGACTTTATTTAAAAAGTATCTATCATGGCTAACTGTAATGACTGTACCACCGAAAGTATGAATATAATCTTCAAGTATTGTTAATGTTTCGGTATCCAAATCATTGGTTGGCTCATCTAATAATAAAACGTTCGGTTGATGGACTAGTAAACGCAATAAGTATAGGCGTTTTTGTTCACCACCTGATAATTTATAAACTTTTTTTCCATGTGTTGCACTAGGAAATAAAAATCGTTCAAGAAGTTGTGTAATAGAAACGGAAGTACCATCTTTTTCTTTAGCCAGTTCACTTTCTTCTCTTAAATAATCAATCATTCGGATGTCTCTATCTAAGGTTTCATCCGTCTGCTTAAAATAGGCTACTTTAACTGTCTGGCCTGTCTTTAATGTACCTTCAAAATTTTGGTCTTCTCCACTTAAAATATTCAATAAAGTCGTTTTCCCAGCACCATTAGGACCTACAATACCAATTCGTTGTCCTTTTTGGATAATTTCATTCACATGTTTAAATAGCACTTTATCATTAATAGACTTTGATACATTTTCTAATTCAAATACTTGCTTACCTAACCTTGAATATGCAAGGTTCAATTCACCTTTATCTTCTTTAAATTGTTGATTAACTTCCTGTTCCAAATCATTAAATCGATTAATCCTAGCTTGTTGCTTTGTTGTTCGTGCTTTAGCACCTGCTCTCATCCACGCAAGTTCTTCTTTATATAATGCACGTTGCTTTTGTTGTTGCTTTTGAAGCGTAACTTCTTTTTCCGCACGCATTTCAATATAGGATTCATAATTACCTGGATAATTTTCTATTTTTCCTCTTTTTAGTTCTATAATTCTGGTAGAGACTTCATTTAAAAAGTATCTATCATGCGTTACAAATAAAACGGTGTGTGGATATTGTTTTACGTAGTTAATTAACCAATTAATTGATTCAAAATCTAAATGATTCGTCGGCTCATCTAATAATAATAAGTCTGGTTGCTCAATTAACGTTTTAGCCAGAACAACACGTTTTTGTTGTCCACCCGATAATTCCTTAATTTGCTTTGACGTATCATGAATACCTAATTTTGATAAAATGGTTTTAATTTCAGCATTATAGCCCCAAGCATCATATTGATCCATAGCATCTTGTGCGTCCATCATTCTCTTAAATAATTGATCACTTTGATTAACAGAATAAGCTTGAACTGCTTGTTCATATTGCTTAATGATTCTTAATGTTGTTGTATCAGAGCTTAATACTGCATTGAAAACAGTCATCTCGTCATCTAAATCCTGTTTTTGAGACGAATATCGAATTCGATATTGGTTTGGATGCATTACATTGGCGGTAAAATCATCATCAACACCACCAATTACTTTTAATAACGTACTTTTACCTGTACCGTTTATACCGACTAGACCAATTTTTTCACCCTCTGATATTGATAAATCAAGGTTATCGAAAATAATTTTATCGGCATACGATTTATTTAAATGTTCAATTTTATATGCTTCCATACCCATCTTCCTTTATCTAATAAAATCTATTCGTTCTTAAATCAGTTCTATATATTATACACCTTTTTCAATTCAAATGAAATCGATGCCATTAAGTAGCATCCAACAAAAATATCTTATTTTTTAAACCATTAAAATTTATTGATTAAAAGACCCTTGTATTTAATAAGAAAATATTCATCAAGTCTATTTTATTCTCTCTAAATACGACAAAAACCCGAATTGAATAATTATCAATTCGGGTTGAAATCATATTATTTTTTAGAGTTTGCTTTTGGTCCAGTTTCATATTTATATTTCGAAGGATTTACCTTTTTGAAGTCTGGATTTTTGTAAAATCTAAACAAGTCACCATTAAGCACATTGTCACTCATTTCGAGATCTTTTTCAACTTGCTTTTTATTCTTTTCAAAGTCAGCTGGTTTTGTAGTCAATAGTTCATTATTTTTGTTTGAATAAATTTTACCATTAACATATTTATAATCTTTCGTTATAAAGTCACCATTTCTGAATGGTACAACTTGATTATGATTTTTAGAGAATAAATCAGTACCAAACATTAAGTAGTTCTTAGAATCAATACCAGCTAAATGTAAAATTGTTGGCATAACATCTACTTGACCAGCGTATTCATTGTTAATACCACCAGATTTACCTGGGATTTTAATCCAGAAACCAGTTCTGTTTAAATCTGTAAATTTCGCCGGTGTAATTTTCTCACCTAATAATTTTTCCATTGCATTATTATGATTTTCAGAAATACCATAATGGTCACCGTAAATCATAATTACAGAGTTGTCATATAAACCTTTTTTCTTCAAGTCATTGATATATTCTTCTAAAGCTTCGTCTAAATAACGTGCTGTTTGAATATATCCGTCTACCGTCGCATCACCTGTATTAGGTTTCTCAATCGTTGCATCCTTTTCATCTAATGTGAAAGGATAGTGATTTGTTAATGTAATTAAATGTGAATAAAACGGTGATTTCATTTTAGCTTGATAATTCGCTGAATCTTTGAAGAATATTTTATCTTTTAAGCCTAAATTAACAACATTTTTATCAGACATATCATAATACGTTGCATCATAAAACTTATCTATACCAAAGTGTTTGTATACTTGGTCTCTGTTCCAGAATGTTTTATAGTCACCATGCATTACATCAGATTTATAACCTTGCTTTTGATCTAAAATTGCTGGTAGTGACTGATACGTATTGTCGCCTTTTAGTGAATAAGCAGAACCTTGTGGTAAACCGTATAAACTATTATCCATTGTAAACTCAGAATCAGATGTTTTACCTTGTCCTGTTTGATGGAAGAAATTAGGGAAATAAGTAAACTGTTCTTTCCCACTTGATAGTTTATTTAAAAACGGTGTTACTTCTTTACCATTAACTTTCTTATTAATTAAGAATGTTTGGAAACTTTCTAAATGAATCTTAATGATATTTTTCTTTTTAGCTACCCCATAATATTCTGGGTTTGGCTCTGTTTGACGTTGTTTAGTATAATTTAATACTTTTGTTAAATCATCTTCAGATGCCAGTGCTTTTTGTTGATTATTTTCGATTGTTTTCACACCATCATATACTGTGAAATTATATGGTCCTAAATATTTAACTAAATATTTATGATCAAATGTACGTGTTAACAATTCAGGTCTATCTGTTTCAGCAAAAGCTAAGTTTAAGAAGAATAGTGCTACTGATGCCGCCATAACGACAGGAACAAATTTCTTACTAAATGCTTTTGTGTCTAACCATTTCGTTTTAAATATTAAAATGAATAAGTAAACTAGAGTATCAATAAAGTATACAAAGTCATACCACTTGAATGAAGCACTAACAGCCCCACCCATTGATTCTACGTTACCTACTTGGTTCAATGTACTAAACGTTAAAAAGTCTGAGAAGAATCTAAAGTACACAACATTGGCATATAATAGGAAAGTTAATAAGAAACCACCTATAAACATGAACCAAAATGCTTTCTTACCTTTAAAGAATAAGAAGACACTTAAAATAAGTGCTACTAAACTATATGGATTCATCAATAAAATTAAGTTTTGTACTAAACCTTTAACACCTAAAGAAAAATCAACATAATAAGAAAAATACGTCTTCAAGGTAATTGTTATTACGGTTAATAAGAAGAACGCAAAAAGACTAATTTTCTTTTTTTGTGAACTCATGATTCTTTCCCCCGTTATTTAGATATTAAATCTTGCGAAAGTACTTGAATAAATTAGATATTAACATTATGTAGTTATATAATCAGCGTGTTTAAAAGTTAACATTGTCATAATTAAAGTAATTACTTTCAGATTTAAGTTTTAAAAATTCCATTGCTTGTAGCTTCAACTCAATTGTTAACAAGTAATTGATTGCTACAACACCTCATTAATCATGTGAATTTTTGTCTTTATATTTATCATTCAATTAACAAAGTTAAACTTTGTAATCAAATTGTAATAATAAGTATAGCTCAATTAATTAATATAGAGTAATTTTAGTCAAAATTCAAGTAAAAACACACTTTATCTTTGTCATTTTCTGTAAAACAAGAAAATGATTAATGTATTTTGAAATCAAAACACAGTATTTTTTTATTATACAGCGGGAGAAATTTTGTATCATCAGACTCTAGTATGAGCTTTCTCAATTGACTTACTTTAACATTTCTAACTGCATTCTATATTCTATACCGTGGAATAGCTGATTTAACCAATTACTATATTTTACAAGATTTTTTTCAGCCGTTAAAATATCTATAAATTGAAATTTTAATCTTGAACCTTGTGGTTTTTGTGCCAATTTTGTTAAATGGTAACTTGCTATCGTACCTAATTGTGGATAACTACCTAATGTATAATGGTCATTCAATAAGATGATTGGTGTACCATCACGCTTAATTTGTATAGTCCCTTTTTTCACTGTTTGATAGGGAGGCATATCTTCGTAAAAAGCTTTTATCTTTTCACCTTCTAACATCATTCCCATTCTATTAGCTTTGCTCGTTACTTTATAATCATGCTTAACAAAACGTTGTATTGCATCTTCTTTAAAGTCTTCAGTACCTTTATTTTTAATAACATGAAAAACATCAGACATATAATTAAATGATAGAGCGTATCCATCAATACCCCAATCAGTTTGTTTAGTGTGTTTAAGGTTTTCGAATAGTTTATAATGACGAGATGTATATGATCGTTTTAGTTTGATTTCATCACCATCTTGCAATTTCCTACCCTGAAAACCACCGATTTTCACATTAAAATCTGTAGAGTTTGATCCAAGCCATTCATCTAATTCAAATCCGCCACCAACTGCAAGATAAACACGAGAAGTATGACTTGTTTCTATAAATCTTAGTACGTCACCTTTATCTATTAAGTATAATTTATAAGGCACTATTGTCATATGATCTGTGTAGGCTTTAACATGTCCACCAGCCAATGCTATAAGTGTAGGTTCCGTAAAGCGAATCGTCGCCATTTTATGAGTCATTTCTAATGTTGCTTCATTTTTATC
>NZ_PPQS01000016.1:0-19650 GCF_002902405.1 Staphylococcus schweitzeri | reverse complement strand
GTGCACCGCATGGAATTACACCGTCATGCTCATATCCTCTTCTACCAAAGTCTTGAAAGCTACTGAATAAGCCACTTTTTTCAATTATAATTGCCATCTTTATACGCTCCCAGTTCTAATTCATCCTTATTAATTGGTTTGAATTTAATATTATCGCCTAATTTTAAACGCGCGAAATTTTTTTCATTAGGATTAAAAAGAGATATTGGTGTATAACCAATGACTAGCCAATCATTAAACGTATCAGTAGTCACAATACCACACTTTTTACCTTCTAAGACAACCGAACCTGCAGGGATAAATTTTTTCTCATTACTCGTATGATTAACATATAGCTTTTTATGTAATCCAGTTAAATATGGAAAACCAGGTGAGTATCCCATCATTGAAACAAAATATTGTGATTTGGAATGTAGTTCTATAAATGATTCTAATTTCAATTTGTAGTGCTTTAATAGCGTTTCTAAATCAGGTCCATAATTTGCTCCATAAACAATAGGTATCTCTATAGATTCTTGTTGATTAAATTCATGTTTTATATTTAAATGAATAGATTCAATCAACGCTTTCATATATAGGAAAGGTGACTGGATATTATGATGTTTAATCATATCTCTTGCATCATAAACAATCATCATATCTGATTCAGAAGGTACAATTTCTATAATAAATGGATAATTTTGTTCAATTAAATATGATCGAAGTGTTAGTAAATCTTCTGTTAAACTTTTAGATACTTCTTTTTCAATTGCTACAACAATAGCTTGGTCACCTTGATTATATATTTTCATAAGTACACCTCTTCAAAATTTATACACATTGGTATGTTTACGTTATTTCTTTATTAATTAAAGAACTCATTAACGTTTTAATCACGCTTTATATATGACTTACTGATGATACAGTAAATCCATCATCCTAACAACATATGGCATAATTTCACGTATCAACGCATAGACTAGTACAAAACTAATAACAGTCGTAATCGTTGCTACTAGTCGAACAAAGTATGTTCTATTTTCAGAAAGCAATCGATTTACAATGCGATGATTTGCAATAACTAAAATTAACAATAGTAAGATATAAACAATAATCATATTGGTCCCCATTTAACATTTTTTAGCTTTCATCTTAATTTTTGGATTATTATCTCTTTAATTTTAAAGGCAAAGGTGTACAACGGCAACCTCTCGTAAACTATTTATGAGAAATAAACGTATCTCATCATTACGATATTTAACAATTAATTCATTTTTATCAAAGTCTTTCTCAGTTAGCTTGTTTTGCTCTATTAAATAAGTTCTCATACACCCTTTCAAGAAATCCCCATCATATTTTGGCGTGTACCATTTACCATTTTCTTCAATTACGATATTTCCAATATCGAATTCAAGCACTTTACCGTTCGGAGATGTCAATAATATTAAATCTGTTTCATGTTGATGATCTAAATGTTTCCGTTCTGTCGTTTTGTTATTTAAAAATATGGGTTCAACCGAATTTTGGAGTGTTTGTATCTTTGCCGTAAATGTATTTTTCTTTGGTAATTCAGAAACTATCGTTTCAAAATCACCCTGTGCATTCAAAGTGACTTTCAATCTATACTCCCCTATACGATACTTACTTGTCATTTCATTGATAATTTTATGCCATTCTTGCTCTCCGAATTGAAAGTTCAATTTTTGAGCAGAAAGTTTTAAACGCTTTGTATGATATTTAACTCTTGGTATTTGACCATTTTTAATTTTCATTGTTTCAAATAATTGCATTATAACATCTCCAAAATCTTGGTCTTTGCATAAAATTCTTTCACTTCGTCTATCGGATTCGAATCAATCGTTATACCAGCTCCAACTCCATAAACTGCTTGTCCATTTTTATATTCAATTGTACGAATTGGAATATTAAAAATCATCTTTTGGTCATCATTAGGTAATAATAATCCAATTGCACCACAATAAATGTTACGTGGTGTCGTTTCTAATTTATTAATATAGGACATTGTATTTATTTTAGGTGCACCTGTAATCGATCCACACGGAAATAGTGCTGTTAAAATTTGTAATAAATCGGTATGCGGTAATAATGTTCCGCTTACCATAGTCGTCATCTGAAATACAGTGTTATACGTCTCAATAAAAAATGGTTTATATACATTAATTGTGCCACTTTGAGAAATTCTACCTATATCGTTGCGCAGTAAATCAACAATCATTACATTTTCTGCACGATCTTTTGTTGATGCTTTCAAGGTTTCATAATTAAATTGGTCCTCTTCATTTGAAATTCCACGAGGCATTGTTCCTTTCATCGGCTTACTAATAATGATATTTTCCATACCTTGAAAATTCCCTTTTTGAAAGAATAACTCTGGTGAAATTGATGCTACTTGAACTTCATCGGTATCTAACAAAACAGTATAATTTCCGTTACCAAATTGTGTTAACTGATCATATAAAGTTGTAATTGGATAATATATTTCATCTATTAGTCGAGTTGTATAGTTTACTTGATATGTCTCACCTTCAACGATGGCTTGTTGGACACGTTTTATATTGGCTATCATATTTTCAGATGTTTCTGTAAACGAAAATTGATGTTTAGATTCATACTTTACAGATTGATTGTTATCTGAAACCAACTTTTTAACTTTTCCAAAACTATATGCTGCTGCAATTATATTGTCTAACTCTTGAAAATGAGTTGCCATTGAAGGATTAAAATACTTTGCTGCTTCATAACTTAAATATAATGCAACATAATTACCTTGCTGTTGTTGTAATTCAGCAAATTGAATTACCCTACCAACTTCATTCAAATTTGTAGCTATATTTTTAGCAACTAAATCATTCATTTGAATATGATGTTGTTCATAGTCATGTTCATTTAAATAATAGCGATAATTAAATTCTATTTTCACTATTTTCACACACCTTTGCTAGAAATAATTCAACTTGTTTATAACCATATTCACTCAATATAGATTCAGGATGATATTGTACGCCATACGTTGGGTACGATTGATGTTCTAACCCCATAATGACGTTCTCATCATTTGTGGCAGTTATAGTTAAGCATTTTGGAAACGATTGTTGTTCAGCAATTAATGAGTGGTAACGCATAACATTAAAATTTTGTGGAATATCTTTAAAAATACCCACACCTAAATGTTGCAATTGTGTTGTATGCCCATGTACAGGTCGGTGGCTATGTATTATTCTTCCCCCAAAATATGAAACGATGCATTGAAACCCTAGACACACACCTAAAATTGGAATCTGCTTATGAAAATATTTTATTACTTTATAAAGTAAAGGATAGTCATCTGGCTTACCAGGTCCAGGTGAAATAACGATTGCTTGTGGCGCTAAATTAAGCATCTGTTCAACCACAAGTGAATCAATACCTATAACCTCAACCGGTAATTTTGTTTGTGTCTTAATATAGTCTATTAAGTTATATGTAAATGAATCATTGTTATCTATGACTAGAATCATATTAAACTCCCGTTCTAATTATGTTATTTATTTTTAATATGTTATTCTTGTATCTTCAACATTGGTAGCATTGTCACTTTGCTGACCTTGATTTTAACTACTATATGGTTTATTCTAATCTTCGTACATAAATTAATATCAGAGGTTCCTAGCTGAAACCCTCTATAAAAAACTAGACACTGAAATTTCAAACTTCTGTTGGTATGCCTTATAAATTATATTATATGAGCAACCCATTTCTTTCGTCTATCTTTTATGGAGATAGGCTTTTTTTATTTTATAAGTTAAAAAGAAGCTTATCAACGTGATTAACCTCTTTATTAATTTTACAAATGATAGGAGCGATTATAATAATGCAAAGCGTATTAAATAATGAAAAAGCAATCGTCGTCTTTAGCGGTGGTCAAGACAGTACAACATGTCTATTTTATGCAAAAAAACATTTTAAAGATGTCGAACTCGTGACATTCAATTATGGACAAAGACATGATACTGAAATTGAAGTAGCAAAACAAATTGCAAATGAACAAGGAATGAAACATCATGTTTTAGATATGTCATTATTATCCCAACTCACTCCTAACGCCTTAACACAACATGATATGGAAATCACTAACAACGAAGATGGCATACCTAATACTTTTGTACCAGCAAGAAATTTACTTTTCTTATCATTTGCAGGAGCTCTTGCATATCAAATTGGTGCAAAACATATTATTACAGGTGTTTGCGAAACTGATTTTTCAGGTTATCCAGATTGTCGTGATAGTTTTATAAAATCAATGAACGTGACTTTAAGTTTAGCCATGGATAAAGATTTTGTCATCCATACCCCATTAATGTGGTTAAACAAAGCAGAGACCTGGCAGTTAAGTGACGAGCTTGGTGTTTTAGATTATATCCGTACCAATACATTAACTTGTTACAACGGTATCGTTGGAAATGGCTGTGGTGAATGTCCAGCTTGTCAATTACGTCAACGTGGTTTAAATCAATATCTTGAAAGTAAAGGAGGACTTTAAAATGTTACAACAAATATATCCAAGTACAACGCATCCATTCCAGTTCGAATTAAATAAAGACTTCAATTTTTCAGCAGCACATCATATTCCATGCGAAGAAGCTGGTATTTGTCAAAATGTTCATGGTCATACATACTTTGTTAATTTAACAATTGTTGGCGATAAACTTGATGATACAGGTTTTTTAATAAACTTTAGTCATTTAAAAAAGATGATACATGGTAAATTTGATCATCAATTATTAAATAACTTACCAGCTTTTAAAAATAAAATACCATCAACTGAAATTGTTGCTGAAACGATTTATCAAATTGTAAAAGAAAATTTAGATATTCTTGAACATCAACCTAAATGTATTCAAGTATTTGTAAGAGAAACACCAACTAGTTATGTTGTATATAGACCAAAGGAGCAGGTGTAATCCATGGCAAAGATTCCTGTACTTGAAATATTTGGACCAACAATACAAGGCGAAGGTCGAGTAATTGGTAGGAAAACAATGTTTGTAAGAACTGCTGGTTGTGATTATCGTTGTAGCTGGTGTGATTCAGCATTCACATGGGACGGTAGCGCAAAAGGCGATATAAAACTTATGACCGCAGAAGAGATATATGATGAATTAAAACGTGTCGGTGGCGAACAATTTAACCATGTCACTATTTCTGGTGGCAATCCAGCATTAATTAAAGGTATTCAAGAATTAGTAGATTTATTTCAAGATAAAGGTATTTATAGCGCATTAGAAACGCAAGGAAGTAAATTTCAACCTTGGATGACTCAAATTGATGATTTAACGATAAGTCCAAAGCCGCCAAGTTCTGCAATGACACCTGATTTAAATAAGTTAGATGAAGTTATTAAACAATGTGTTCCATCTTCATTAAACTTAAAAGTGGTTGTATTTGATGATAATGATTATGAATTCGCAAAAATGATTCATCATCGCTATCCTAACATCCCCTTTTATTTACAAGTTGGTAATCCTTATTTATCTGAAAGTGTCGATAATCATACTGCTAAATTATTAGAACGCTACGAACAATTAGTGGACTTAGTAATGCAAAGTAGCGATATGAACCATGTTTATGTGTTGCCACAGTTACACACTTTACTATGGAGCAATAAAAAAGGTGTATAAATATTAGCTGATTTTTCTTTTTATAAGTCGTATCTAATGAATAACAAAATATTAATTGATATAATAATTGATTGAAGTATAACGAACAGGAGTCTATCATGATTGTATATATATTAATTAATATTGCTATCGTCATACTTATTACTGGATTTAATTTATATCGGCATCGAATGCAGCAACTATCTTTAAGTGCTATGTTATTGTCTATTACAATCAATGCCATTATAAATACATTCATTATCGATAAATATAATTTTATTACGATATGTACTATAACTATGTTTATCATTTGGACGATGCTACAGTTTTATATCGATAAAAAATTAAAACCTGTGTATATTGCAGATCAAAAATTTATTGCCATTATATTAACGATTGTTGTCAGCTTAACACAACGTGTCACAGACTTCTCAAGTACACAATCTATATATATGTCTATACCATTTTTAGCCCCAGCCATTTTCATCGTCGGTGGTATTATGTTGTTTACTGCAACTTTCAATAATTTAGATAATGATGCTGAAAATAATAAAAAAATTAAACGACTAATGATTAAAGGACTTATTGTCATTAACATATCATTTATCGTTATGATGGTCTTAACGCCATATTGGTACTTATATTTAATCGTTTATATAATTTTCTTATTATTCTTGTTATGGCAAAAGGTATACAAATTTTAAATTAAAACGCTAAAAAACACTGCTGATTTACTGTCAAATCAGTTGTGTTTTTTATTTTATATTTTAAGTTGATTTACACACACCATCTTTCTAACAACCTATTTATTTAAATCAGGCAAATATTTTCGTTTTCAAATTATTCTTTCTTCAATATTAGTTAAGCGATATTTAAACGAAGTTAAGAATTAGTTAATGGCATATTATTTGCCTTCACTTTAAACTTAACTTATCAAATTGAAGAAATGAGGAGTTAGCATGAATACAAAATATTTTTTAGCAGTTGGTGCTGTTGCAGCTGTATTAACATTAAGCGCTTGTGGTAATTCTAATTCAAAGGATCAAGGTAATAAAACTGAACAAAAGACAAAATCAGAAGACAACAATGTTAAAACTGATAAAACAAAACACCTAACAGGTACATTCAGTTCTAAAAATGGTGAAACTGTTGAAGGTAAAGCTGAGATTAAAAATGGTAAATTAATGCTTACTAACTACAAATCATCTAAAGGCCCTGATTTATATGTTTACCTAACTAAAAATGGAGACATTAAAAATGGTAAAGAAATCGCAATGGTAGACTACGATAAAGAAAAACAAACATTTGATCTTAAAAATGTTGATTTAAGTAAATACGATGAAGTTACAATCTATTGTAAAAAAGCACACGTCATCTTTGGTGGCGCTAAATTAAAATAATCAATTTCTGAGTTACACATTTTATTAAAATCATAACATCATACTATTACATTACTAACTTTTAAAATATACATTACACACATCACACAACGGAAAGCGTATGATTTCACAGCCCCCCTAGCTCGTAGAAATCATACTTTCCTTTTTTAAACATATATACAAAATAATTCAATCCCATAAGAATTTATAGTACATAAGGCATACTTTTTTAGAGCTTGAGGATTAATTGGCTTATAACAACCATGAGCTTAACCACTTCATGTTCACATGACACTTCAAACTAGCCTATGTTGCTCAATCTTATGTTTATATAAATTACAAACACAAAAAATAGAAAGAATGTGGACACCATGAATAAATTATTGTTACTCATTACATTTATCATTCGTGTTGGTTCAGGTATTGTCATGTTAATGCAAGGCTATGAAAAATTAACAGGCGGTTTCACGTTAAAAGGCTTAGTACCAGTAATTGCAAACAATACTGATTCACCTGAATGGTATAAATGGTTTTTCGCAAATGTAGTTGCACATACGACGTCATTATTTGATATTATTGTTCCACTTGGAGAACTTGCAATTGGATTAGGTTTAATTTTTGGAGTATTTGCATATACTGCTAGTTTCTTTGGGGCCTTTGTTATGATAAATTATATCTTAGCAGATATGATATTTACGTATCCTCTTCAATTAACTTTCTTTATCCTTTTATTAATGAGCCATTCATTGTTAAAACAGATTTCACTTAAAGAAATCATTAATTACTTTAGAGGTCGTAAGAACAGAGGTGAAAAAATAGATGACCCACTTACTGATCGTGGATGATGAACAAGACATTGTAGACATTTGTCAAACCTATTTTGAATATGAAGGTTACACAGTAACAACAACAACTAGCGGTAAAGAAGCTATTTCTTTATTATCAAATGATATTGATATTATGGTGCTAGACATCATGATGCCGGAAGTTAATGGTTACGACATTGTCAAAGAAATGAAAAGGCAAAAATTAGATATTCCTTTTATCTATTTAACTGCCAAAACACAAGAACATGACACCATTTATGCATTGACTCTTGGTGCAGATGATTATGTCAAAAAACCGTTTAGTCCAAGAGAACTTGTTTTACGTGTAAATAACTTACTTACACGCATGAAGAAATATCATCATCAACCAGTTGAACAACTGTCTTTTGATGAACTTACGCTTATTAATTTAAGCAAAGTGGTGACTGTTAATGGTCACGAAGTCTCAATGCGTATTAAAGAATTTGAATTATTGTGGTATTTAGCTTCAAGAGAAAATGAAGTAATTTCAAAATCAGAGTTACTTGAAAAAGTATGGGGATATGATTATTACGAAGATGCTAATACCGTAAATGTTCATATTCATCGCATAAGAGAAAAATTAGAAAAGGAAAACTTTACAACTTATACCATCACAACTGTATGGGGATTAGGATATAAATTTGAAAGGAGCCGATAATGGTGTTATCAATTAGAAGTCAAATCATTATTGGCGTCGTATCGAGTATACTATTAACTTCAACTATTTTAGCAATTGCATACATTTTAATGTGGTTTAACGGCCATATGACACTAACTTTGACCTTAACGACAATCATTACAAGCTGTTTAACTTTGTTAATATGTAGTATTTTTATTAACCCGCTTATTCAAAAAATTAAGCAGTTTAATATTAAAACAAAGCAATTCGCTAACGGAAATTACGCAAGCAATGATAAAACGTTTAATTCACCAAAAGAAATTTATGAATTAAATCAATCTTTTAATAAAATGGCTTCTGAAATTACGCAACAGATGAATCAAATTAAATCCGAACAACAAGAAAAAACAGAACTGATTCAAAATTTAGCCCATGATTTAAAAACACCTTTAGCTAGTATCATTTCATACTCTGAAGGTTTACGTGATGGTATTATCACAAAAGATCATGAAATTAAAGAGTCATATGACATTTTGATTAAACAAGCCAACCGCTTATCAACATTATTCGATGATATGACTCATATTATCACTTTAAATACAGGTAAAACGTATCCCCCAGAATTAATACAACTAGACCAATTACTTGTATCGATATTACAACCATATGAACAACGAATGAAACATGAAAATCGCACATTAGAAGTAAATTTCTGTAGTGAAATTGATGCATTTTATCAATATCGTACCCCACTTGAGCGTATATTAACAAATTTACTTGATAATGCTTTGAAATTTTCAAATGTTGGTAGTCGCATCGATATTAATATTAGCGAGAATAAAGAACAAGATACCATTGACATTGCAATTAGTGATGAAGGTATTGGCATTTTACCGGAACTACAAGACCGTATATTTGAACGTACATTTAGAGTTGAAAATTCACGTAATACTAAGACGGGCGGTTCTGGATTAGGTTTATATATTGCTAATGAACTTGCGCAACAAAATAATGCAAAGATTAGTGTAAACAGTGATATAGATGTAGGAACTACGATGACTGTAACATTACACAAATTAGACATTACATCATAATTCGATTTATTTTTATTAATGAAAATGCAAAGACTAAAAAGAAGCTCCCATTTGAGAGCTTCTTTTTTATGCCTTTTTAGAATAAATTTTTTGTAACTCTTTCTTATTATCTTCTGCAAAAGATAGATTTGTAGCTTGAATAATATATTTTGGCCTTGCTTTAACCTCATAATAAATTCTACCTATATATTCACCAATGACACCTATTGAAATCAACTGTATTCCACCTAATAATAAAATAGCCGCAATAGTTGAAAAATACCCAGGAATATTGACACCTGAAATTAAAATATTTACAAACAAATAAATGATATATAGTACACTTATTGAAAAAATGAATAAACCTAAATAAATCATCATTCTGAGCGGTTTACTGTTAAAAGAAATCAAACCATCAATGCCATAATTAAATAATTTCTTAAACGACCATTTAGACTCACCTTTTTGTCTTTCTACATTTTGATACGTAAATACCTTTGTGTTATAACCAATCCATTCAAATAACCCTTTAGAGAATCGATTATATTCTTCAAGTGAGGCAATAGATTTAACGGCCCTCTGACTTAAAAGCCTAAAATCGCCAACACCATCATCAAATTTTACTTCCTCAACAAAACAATTGACTAATTTATAATATACATGACTCAATGTTTTACGACTTAAATTTTCGCCATTACGATCACGCTTTGCTACTACTTGATCATAACCTTCCATAAAACCTTCAACCATTTTAGGAATATATTCAGGTGGATGTTGCAAATCACAATCAATCATTATGACAGCATCAAAATCCGTACTATGCTGATATCCTGCAATCATAGCTGCTTCTTTCCCAAAATTTCTACTAAAAGAAATGAAACTGACATGGCTATCTATTGACGCTAAATCTTGCATTTGATCAATTGTAGTATCAGTGCTTCCATCATCTATAAAAAGCATATTATAATCATAACCTTTTACATGACTATCTCGTGCAAGTATCTCAGTTAATTGTTGATGTGTTTGTGTAATGACTTCCCCTTCATTAAAACAAGGAATGACAACTCTAATTTTCATCTATGTCCATCCTTTATATTTTAAAGATTTTGTCTGTACTAAAGTAAAACTTAATGGCTTATAATAATTCTTCCATTTATTTTATAGTACACATTAAAAGGCACTCATAAACGTAAAATCTAATATTTGATTATTTTAAATCACCTATTTTAACATCATCTGGATCTTTACCTTGTCTTGCATTTCTATTTAAAGCGTCAATTTCAGCCACTTCAGTTAGATCTAAATTAAAATCAAATAAATCTATATTTTCACGAATACGTTTTGAAGTTTGCGATTTCGGAATTATAAGTCTATTATGAGCTAAATGCCAACGTAAAACGATTTGTGCTGGTGTCTTTTCATATTTTTCAGCAAGTTTAATAATGACTGGATCATCAAGTAATCCTCTATTTCTCATTAATGGCATCCATGCTGTCACTTTAATATCATGACAGTCACAAAAGTCTTGAACATCTTGCTGATTGAAATAAGGATGTACTTCAATTTGGTTCACCATAGGTACAACATGTGTTTCAGACATCAATTTTTCCAAATGATGTTGTTTAAAATTACATACACCTATTGCTTTTATTTTACCTTGTTCATAAAGTTCTTCCATCGCTTTATATGTCTCCACAAACAACCCATCTTCTTCACATGGCCAATGTATTAGAAATAAATCAAGATAATCCGTTTGCAAATTTTCAATCGATTTATTGAAATATTCGAATGTTTTCTCATAGCCTTGATAGTCATTCCACAATTTTGTTGTTATAAATAAGTCTTCGCGGGCTACATCACTATTTTTTAATGCGCTTCCTAGTGATGATTCATTACCATAAAAAAATGCTGTATCAAAAGCACGATATCCTGCATTAATCGCAGCATTAACTACTTCCGTCATATCTTCATCCGATATTTTATAAACGCCTAAACCAACTGATGGCATTGGATAACCATTATTTAAAATTTGTACATCATTCTCCATTTTTTATATCTCTCCATTCTATGTATCATTTATACTTTTACATTACCCTAATTTTTTTATCAAACTCAATTAATTAGTTTTCTCTTATTCCTTTAAAATAGGCACTACTACCTTATTTGATTTTCTATAGTTTATTATTTTAAACTTTTAGTATAAATACTATTTTAAATAAAAATAACCAACCAAAAATGATTCATATCATTCTTAGTTGGTATAGTAATTAATTCTTATTCTGACTTGTCATCTTCATCAGTATCTCCAATTGTTGGTCGAGCTTGATTATATTCATAGTTTAAGATCACCCAAATGATTTGATGATTATCAATTTCTGAAATAACCCAACGATCGTATGTTGTATCGACAAAATCATCTTTTTGTAAATTCGTATTGCGCGATTGCAGCCATCCGCCTATTGTATCGATATCTTCTGAATCTTCAAATTTAATACCAAAGTCTTCTGTTAAATCATCCAATAAAACTCTACCATTTACTTGATATGTCTTATCATCTATTTTAACAATATCATTTACTTCATCATCATCAAATTCATCTCGAATTTCGCCGACAATTTCTTCTAAAATATCTTCCATTGTTAAAATACCTGCCGTACCACCGTATTCATCTATAATAAGACTCATATGCACATGTTCACGTTGCATACGTATTAAGGCATCACTAATACGTGTTGTTTCTGAAATCATCGGTAATTCGTGAATATAGTTGGCGATTTTAATCGTCTTTCCAGAAGCATATTCAGTCAAAAATTCTTTTACGTTAATAAATCCTTTTATATGGTCCTTATCGCCATCTTCAGTAATTGGATAGCGCGTAAATTGATGTTCTTTTATCGTATCTAATAATTCATCAACATTAAAAGGCTCATTTAAAGTAATCATTTGTGTTCTAGGTACCATAATATCTTTTGCATGTCTTTCATCGAATGAAAAGATATTTTGCATATATGCCAATTCAGTTTGGTTGATTTCTCCACCATTATAACTATTATTGATAATAATTTTGATTTCTTCTTCTGACATTGCATCTGTTTGTGCATCAGGATTTACACCAAACATTCTAATGATCACACGTGCTGAACCATTCATTAACCAAATCAATGGTTTCATTATGTTACCAAAATAGAATAGTGGTCTAGCATATATTAAAGCAAGCTTTTCAGTATGTTGAATCGCTATAGATTTAGGTGCTAACTCACCAAGTACCACATGTAAATACGTCACAATAATAAACGATACTGCAAACGAGATTGTTGTAGTTAAAGCAGTAGGTAAATTAATCGCTTCAAATACTGGGTGTAATAATTTTTCGAAAGTTGGTTCCCCCAGCCAACCTAAACCTAAAGATGTTACCGTAATACCTAATTGACATGCAGACAGATAATAATCTAGATTAGCTATCATTTTCTTTACAATTTTAGCAGGTTTATTACCTTCATCTGCTAACTGTTCAATTCTTGTTGCTCTAATTTTTACTAATGCAAATTCTGAACCAACAAAGACTGTGGTTAATGCAATTAATAGAATAAATATAATCAAACTAATTATGGTCGAAGTTTCCAATTAATTCCCTATTTCTAGGGATTCACCTCCATGTTATATGTGTCACTCATGGGTAACACGTATTCAAACTTATCTCTATGACTTAAATTACAACTACATGTTATCGCCTTCCCATTTAGACACCCCCAGAAAAAAATGTTATTGCTTCTATTCTATCATAATATAAAGTACTTATGTTAACAGATTAAATCTGTTGTATGCATTTAATTATGTTTATATTTTAGCTATATGAATGAACCTTACCTTGCTTAATTGTATACTGAACATTTATTTCATCATCAACAATAACGATATCTGCATCTTTTTCAACTTTAATACTACCCTTTCTATCATCTATTCCAAGTGCTATTGCTTGATTCAAACTTGTTACACGCCATAAATTTTCTAATGTATCTCCTGTAAACGATATTAAGTTACGCAAGCCATGATTCATTTTTAAAATACTTCCCGCCAGCGCACCACTTTCAAGACGAGCTTGTTGAGATTGAACAAAAACTTTTTGACCACCTAAATCATATTCACCTTCTGGCATACCTTTAGCACGCATTGCATCCGTAATTAAATAAAAACGTTCATTACCTTTCAAACGATAAGCAATTGCCACTGATGCTGGATGTGAATGCGTACCATCAACAATCATTTCGGTGTGTAAAGCATCATTCAACCATGCTGCTCCAAACACCCCCGGTTCCCTATGTTTGAATCCTGTTGCTGCATTGTATAAATGTGTAACATGTTTCGCACCATGCTCAACAGCTTCGACTGCTTCTTCGTATGTAGCGACTGTATGACCAATTGAAAAAATAATGCTATCTTTAAACGTTTCAAGCGCTTCTTTTGCACCTTCAACTTCAGGTGCAAACGTCATAATCTTGATTAATCCGTTAGCGGTATTTTGAAAATGCTTAATTTTATCTATATATGGTCGAACGACAAATTGAGGATGTTGTGCACCTACTTTATTTTCAGATATAAATGGACCTTCTAAGTGAATACCTACGATTTCAGCTGCATTATTAATATCTTGTTGCGCTTCATATTTCGCTATATTTAAAAGTGCTTGGTCAATTTTATCTGTTGATTGTGTCATAGTTGTTGCCAAATATGACGTCGTACCTTCAGAAAGTAAGTTTTCAGACAAATATTTTAATCCATTGAATGATCCATCCATAGCATCTTGCCCATAACCACCATGGATATGTATATCTATAAATCCTGGTAATACATGATGTCCTTGTACATCTATAACTTGAATTTTATTAGTTGTATCATTCACGATATTTTCTACATTATCGACTTCTCCAACTGATACAATACGCCCATCTTTAATATGGACATAACCTTTATCGATCGTTACATCTTCAGTGTAAATTTTGCCGTTATATATAATTAATTCTGACACGTATGAACCCTTCTTTTTATTTAAATTTTCATCATAAGACAATCATATTTTACTATATCTATAACATTTGGCATAACTTTTTGCAGAATTTTAAAAATTTCTATACATTCATGATATGTTTTACAAAATGACGTAAATTAATTTCTCCGTCACTCTAAAACATCTCATCTTTTTAAAAATTTTTATTTAAATAGAAAAAGCACTTTCATATCAATTCATAAAATGAACCAATCGAAAGTGCTATTATTATAATTTTAAACTAAAACCAATCTTATATGATACATTTCAATGACTTCTTTAGCCTTGCATGAGTATCATCATATTAGTCGGAAACCTATAAAGTAAATGAAATTATTCATCCATTGATTTTGAAGCTTCGATTTCTGTTTCTGTCAATTTAGGTTTAATAAAACCGTATATAAGTGCTGAGACAAGTGTACCTACTACAAGTGCAATAAGTGTTTGTAGTAAGTGTGCACCATCCGTACCAACAATTACAATAATACCTCCATGTGGCGCAGTAATTCGAGAACCTAAGCCTAAAGCGATAGCGCCCCCTATACCTGAACCAATCATCATTGAAGGAATAACACGTAATGGATCAGCAGCCGCAAATGGAATCGCACCTTCTGTAATAAATGACATACCCATCACATAGTTAGGAATGATTGAACCACGTTGTTCTTTTGTAAATTTACGTCTGAAAATTAACATCGCTGTCGCAATTGCTAACGGTGGGATCATACCACCAATCATTGCAGCTGTAATTGGTGCTGCATTACCTTCAATCAACGCCCCTGTCGCAAATACATATGCCGCTTTATTGAATGGGCCTCCCATATCAATCGCCATCATAGCACCGATAACTAATCCTAATAGAACTATATTTGAACCTGATAAATTATTTAATCCATCTAATAACAAATGATTTAACCAAGATGCCGGTGGATTAAAGACATAAATCATCAATAATCCTGTTGCAGTAACTGTTAATAGTGGGTAAATTAATGTCGGCTTTAATCCTTCTAATGCTTGCGGTAACTTACGTGTCATGGCTTTAACACCTTGCGTTAAGTAACCTGCTAAGAAACCAGCAATAATACCACCAATAAATCCTGAACCACCTGAAATTGCTAACATACCACCTACAAGACCTGATGCAAAACCAGGTTTATCCGCAATACTACGTGCAATGAATCCAGATAAAATTGGAATGATTAATACAAAAGCACTTTTACTACCAATATTCCAAAGTTGTTCTGCAAACGCGTTATAATCTGCACTGTCCGGTTTAAATGAGTTCGCACCAAATAAGAACACGATTGCCATTAAAATACCACCAGAAATAACAAGTGGTAACATGTTAGAAACACCATTCATTAAGTGTTTATAGAATGCTTTACCTGGGCTTAATTTTTCTTGATTGTCATTTGAATTACCTTTTCTTTGACCATCACGAGCAACAAAAGGTTTACGACTTGTATCTAATGCTTTATTAATTAATTCTTCTGGTCGTTTAATACCATCTGCTACTGGTACTTCTACAACATTTTTACCATCAAATCGATCAGTCTCAACATGAACATCTGCAGCAACAATGATACCTGTTGCATTTTCAATATCTTGTTCAGTTAAATGGTTTTTAATACCGCTTGAACCATTCGTTTCAACTTTAATTTTAATGCCCATTTTGTCCGCTTGCTTTTTCAATGCGTCACGTGCCATGTAAGTATGTGCAATACCTGTTGGGCATGCTGTAACAGCTAAAACATATGGTTCATTCGATTCTTTAGTTACTTGTTCTGAAGCTTCAACTTGTTGCGCTTCAGCTTCTGCCTCTTCTTCTTTTGTCGCTTCATCATCAGCATGATCAATAATTGCTAACACTTCTTCTGGAGATGATGCATGCAATAACTTTTCACGTACATTTTCATCCATCAAAATACCTGATAATTTAGCTAAAGCATCTAAATGTGTTTGTGCGCCACCTTCAGGAGCTGCTATCATAAAGAATAAATGTGCAGGTTGCATATCTAAACTTTGATAATCTACACCAGCTTTTGATTTACCAAATGCTATTGCTGGAGATTTAACTGCAGCTACTTTCGCATGTGGAATAGCAATACCTTCACCGATACCAGTAGTACTTTGTGATTCTCGATTGTGAATCGCTTCTTTGAATGCTGCGACATCACTTAACTTACCAGCTTTATCTAATTGATTGACTAATTCATCAATGACACCATTTTTATCATTTGCCATTAAATCCATTGCTATTGTATCTTTAGTTAATAACTCTGTTACTCTCATTTCATTCACTCCCCATCAAGTACGCTAATCGTAACTTGTGATTTTATTTTTTCTATAGCATCTCGCGTCGCTAAGTCCTCGTCAAATGCAGTCGCAGTGCCACATGCTACCGCTTGTTGGAATGATGTTTCAATCGTTAAACCTGAAGCAATTCCCGCTACCATACCTGCAACAGTGCTATCTCCTGAGCCAACTGTATTAACCACTTTCCCTTGTGGATTTACAGCTTTAATACTTTTTTCTTTATCAATATAAATCGCACCATCACCACCGAGAGAAACGATAACAGATTGTGCGCCTTTATCTACTAATTGACGTCCATATTTAATGACGTCAGCATCTGATTTCACAGTCATATTAAACATCTCTTCTAATTCATCCTTATTAGGTTTAATAAATAACGGATGATAAGGTAAAACGCTTTCAGCCAATGATTTTTCAGCATCAACAACTAGTTTAGCTCCAGTATTTTCTGTAATTTGTGCAATTTGTGCATAAGCATCACTAGGTATACTACCCGGTACACTTCCTGCAACGATAACAATGTCATCACTTGTCGTACTTTTAATTTGACTTAAAAGTTGCTCGAATTGTGCTGAAGTAATATGAGGACCTGGTGCATTAATTTCTGTTTCTTGTCCCGTTTTTAATTTCACATTAATACGCGTATCTTCACCTACTTCAATGAAACTTGCTTGAATTTCACTGTTATTTAATGTGTCGATTATAAATTTCCCAGGAAATCCTCCTGCAAATCCTAAGGCAGTTGATTCAACATCCAATGTTTTTAAGACACGTGAGACGTTTATACCTTTTCCTCCAGCGAATTTATATGTTGCTGTTGCTCTGTTCAAACCATCAATTTTAAAGTCATCAGTGAAAATGACATAATCAATTGAAGGGTTAAATGTAACTGTATAAATCATAAAGTCCCTCCTATAAAATGATACTTATGTTGGTATTCTTTTAACGCTTGATGATTTAATGCTTTTTCAGATGTGATGATTGCAGTATTTTCTAACATTGGTACACGAGCAAAATATACTTTATTAAACTTAGAGTGATCGATAAGTACATACGACTTGTTAGCTAACGACATTGCCGTTTGTTTCACTAGAGCTTCTTGCTCATCAGGCGTAGTTAATCCAAGTTCAAAATCTAAACCATTCATACCGATAAACGCCTTATCAAAACAATAACGTCTTAATATTTCCATTGCACTAGAACCAATAGTTGCCAGTGTATTTTCTTTAACTTGACCACCTAGCATAATTGTTTTTATTCCCTTTTTTAGTAATGCTTCTACATGAGTTAAACCATTTGTTACAACAATAATGTCTTTTGCTTGAATGTATTGAATAAGCTCTAACGTAGATGAACCAGCATCAATAAACAAACATTCGTTGTCATTAATTTGAACCGCTGCTAACTTAGCAATCTTTTTCTTTTCATCTAGATTGGTAGTTAACTTTTCAGTTAAATTTGCTTCGACCATACGATTCTCTTTTAACATAGCACCACCATGAACACGTTGTAATTTACCTAATTGTTGTAATTTTGATAAATCTCTTCGAATAGTTGAAGCACTGCAACCCGTTCTATCAATTAATTCTTGCAATGTTAAAAAATCTTTATGCGAAAGCTCCTCTAATATTAACTCGTGTCTCTTTTCAGTAATCATCATCATCACCCCATCTCACTTTGTATTATAATGAGTACGCTTTCACATTTCAATCATAAATTACCAAAAACAATCACAAACAATCAAAATGTGACGATAAAATTACAATATTATTACCTTTTACACTATATAATTTGAATATCCCCTATTATAATCATTAAAAGACCAATAAAAAAACTCAACAAAATCGTTGAGTTTCATCTATTAATCAATCGCTATTTAATTTGCATAATTACGTTGTTTAATCATGAACAACCGAGCCAATTTTAGCTTTAGTAATACTTATCAAATCGTCAACAGCAATTGTTATTTGCATCGTACGAAGTCCTCCACTTACACTAATAAATTCATACTGTTCACTTGATGCGTCAATGACTGTTGGAAACAATTGTTTCATACCTATTGGTGAACAACCACCACGTATATATCCAGTTACATTTTTCAAATTTTCTAAAGGCATAAGATTCAATTTCTTTTCATCAACAATCGCAGCTGCCTTTTTCATATCTAACGTCTTATTAACTGGAATTACAAAGACAAAATGCTCATGTTTCGCATTTTCTAGTACCAGAGTTTTAAATACCGTTTCAACATTTTCTTTAATAATCTTGGCAACTTCTTCCCCAGATAAATGTTCCTCTGGTACTTCGAAACTATGTACATCGTATTTAACTTTAGCTCGGTCAAGCATTCTCATTGCATTAGTTTTCTTATTCTTAGCCATTTCAACACCTCATAAATACTATTTCAAAAACTATCATAACACTTTCACAAGTAGCATAAATTGATAAGTTTTTGTCATTCATTTTTATCTCTGTCATTTCATCTAAAATAAAAAACAGTCTGGGACATAAATCCCTAAAAAAACAGCAGTATGATAATTTTCAATTAGAAAATATCTTGCTGCTGTTCTCTATTTATACAATACTTCGTATTGAATGGCTTCGCTTTCCTAGGGTGCCGTCTCAGCCTCGGTCTTCGACTGGCACTGCTCCCTCAGGAGTCTCGCCATTAATACTACGTAATAACATGACCCAACTTACACTACCAATAGAAACTTCTGTTAGAATTCATCAAA
>NZ_PPQS01000015.1 GCF_002902405.1 Staphylococcus schweitzeri | reverse complement strand
GAATCTTTATTTATTCAGTTCCATAGTCAATGTTTAAAGCAAAATCTTATTGATAATAATTCAATTTTTATTGATGGTACAAAAGTAGAAGCTAATGCCAATAGATATACATTTGTGTGGAAGAAAAGTATTCAAAATCACGAATCGAAATTGAACGAAAATTCAAAAGCATTATATCGTGACTTAGTTGAAGAAAAAATAATACCAGAGATAAAAGAAGATGGAGATAGCGATTTAACAATAGAAGAAATAGATTTAATTGGTAGTCATTTAGATAAAGAAATCGAAGATTTAAATCATTCTATTGAGAACGAAGATTGTGCTCAAATTAGAAAACAGACCCGTAAAAAAAGAACTGAGATTAAGAAGTTCAAAAAGAAATTTGATGATTATTCCGAAAGAAAAAGTAAATATGAAGAACAAAAATCGATTCTTAAAGATAGAAATAGCTTTTCTAAAACTGATCATGATGCAACTTTTATGAGAATGAAGGAAGACCATATGAAAAATGGCCAACTTAAGCCAGGATACAATTTACAAATAGCGACAAATTCTCAATTTGTTTTATCCTATGACCTATTTCAAAACCCGACAGATACTAGAACTTTAATTCCATTTTTAACAATGATTCAAAATACCTTCGGTTATTTACCGGAGTATATTGTAGCTGATGCAGGTTATGGTAGTGAGCAAAACTATATGGCTATTATAGATGACTTTAATAAAACGCCACTTATTACGTATGGCATGTTTATTAAAGATAAAACGAGAAAGTTTAAAAGTGACATTTTTAACACTCAAAATTGGAAATATGACGAACTTAATGATGAATTTATATGTCCTAATAACAAAAGAATTGGTTTTAAAAGATATGCATACCGTAATGATAGATATGGTTTTAAACGTGACTTCAAGCTATATGAATGCGATGACTGTTCAGCATGTTCTTTGAGGCAACAATGCATGAAGCCAAATTCGAAATCCAATAAGAAAATCATGAAGAATTATAATTGGGAATACTTTAAAGCCCAAATTAATCAAAAGCTTTCTGAACCAGAAACGAAAAAAATCTATAGTCAAAGAAAAATTGATGTAGAGCCTGTTTTTGGATTTATGAAGGCTATTTTGGGTTTCACTCGAATGTCAGTTCGAGGAATAAATAAAGTTAAACGAGAGCTAGGTTTTGTATTAATGGCACTTAATATAAGGAAAATAGCAGCTCAACGAGCTGTACATTATAAAATACATATCAAAAAAGCTGATTTCTATCAAATAATTAATAGAAATCAGCTTTTTTACATTGCCT
>NZ_PPQS01000014.1:18908-84056 GCF_002902405.1 Staphylococcus schweitzeri | reverse complement strand
ATTTTGTACATTCTTATACAATCATTTATGTACATTTTTATATTGACATTTACACTAGAATTGAAAAAAGCTTGTTACAAGCGCATTTTCGTTCAGTCAACTACTGCCAATATAACTCTTTAGAGCATAGAACATTGATTTATGTCTCAGGCTCGAAAAAAGCAGAAGGTTTCACTTTCTACCTAATTATTAGTTAGTTCATATTTTAAAGCAAAAATAGAAAGACAGGAGATAATTGATTCCAATCAAATCGTTATTCCTGTCTTAATTGATATTCATAATATGTTTCTTTAAATTGTAATCTCTATATTAGAATACTTGTTCTACTTCAATTACACCAGGAACTTCTTCGTGCAATGCACGTTCAATTCCAGCTTTAAGTGTAATAGTAGAACTTGGGCATGTACCACATGCTCCATGTAATTGTAATTTAACAATACCATCTTCTACGTCAATCAATGAGCAGTCGCCACCATCACGTAATAAAAATGGACGAAGACGTTCGATTACTTCTGCTACTTGATCAAACATTGTTGTATCCTCAGTAGGCATCAGGCAAGTCTCCTTTCGAGAGATGAATTTGATAATCTTTATTAGTATATTATAATAGATAGTGAATTAAAAATCTATCAAACCAATGGGGGATAAATAAATGGAACACGTTAGTGTGGTAGTTTATGGGGCTGACGTTATATGTGCAAGTTGTGTGAACGCACCAACGTCGAAAGATATATACGATTGGTTACAACCATTATTAAAAAGAAAGTACCCTAATATAACATTTAAATATACGTATATTGATATTAATAAAAATAACGATAATTTAACCGATCATGATTTACAATTTATTGAAAGGATAGAGCAGGAAGAGCTATTTTATCCATTAATTACAATGAACGATGAATATGTTGCGGATGGATACATTCAAACAAAGCAAATAACAAGATTTATTGAAAGTCATTATACAAATTAATAGTTTACGCAAAATAAAAATGCAATGTCGAAACAGAAAAGCTGACATTGCATTTTTAATGAATTGTATATTTTAACCATTATGATATTTATATAACCAAAGCACGCCAGACTTTAAGATTGAAGCAAGTCGGCCTGTAACAGTACGATCCATAATGTATGCAAAGCCTTGCTTATCTCCTAATGAACCAACGATACCTTGTACTTTTAATTCTGGCATTTTATCAGGCAATGGTTCATTTTGCCATCGTTTCTTAAGAACATCAGCAATTTGATCGCCTTGTACCTCAGCTAATTGTGCACTAGGTGCATGTGGTAAGTCTGCACAATCACCTACAACATAAACATTTCGATATGTAGGAACTTGGTGATATTGATTTACGATAACACGACCATTACTATTAATGTCTATTGGTAAGTTACGAACAACTTCGACAGGTTGAATACCTGCAGTCCACACAACCAAATCAATATCTTTAGGTTCATCACAATTGTAAATTTTACCCGGTTCAACTTTATTAATATTTGAATTCGGCACAACGGTTACATTATTTTTAGCAAACCATTTTGCGACGTACTTACTTAATTTTTCTGGAAAATTTCTTAAAATTCTTGGTCCACGATCGTAAAGGTAAATTTCCAAATCTGAACGACTTTCTCGCAACTCACTTGCAAGTTCGATACCACTCAACCCCGCACCAACAATACCAACTTTAGCACCTTCAGGTAACTCACTAATACTATGAAATGTATCACGAGCCTTAGATAATGTTTGAATACTATGTGTATATTCTTCAGCACCAGGAACATTATGATATTTATCTTCACATCCTAAACCAATTATTAATTCATCATAATCAATTTTAGAATTACCAACTGAGACAATTTGAGCATCCAAATCAATGTCGTTAATTTCACCATATACCGTATTCACTTGTGGGTAATTAGGGAATTTCATACGAACATCTTTATCGGATTTCGTACCAGCAGCTAATGCATAAAATTCAGGTTTTAAACCATGAAATGGCATTCTATCAACTAATGTAACTGTATAATTTTGTGGTAAAGATGATGTTAAAATACGTGACATAATACGCATATTACCATATCCGCCGCCTAGCAAAACTAAATTTTTCATAATGAAGTACCCCTTTTATATGTTAATATTTACTTTAATGTGATTAAATCAAAGAAGAATTTCATTTATAGTGCAATAACATCGTTATGAAAGTCTTTGATTTATCATCAACCCCTAAAAAAGTAAATATGTATTTATATGCTTATTATATATTTTTTTGAAAATGACTACAATTATATATTTGTATTTAATACTGTAAGATAAGTTTAAAGCTTTGAGTTATGATAAAACAATTAAATTAATTGAGCACATCATGTTAAATTAGGTATGGTAAAATGCTATAATATTGAGACAAATGAAATAAGAAGGTGAAGTATGAATCCGATTGTAGAATTTTGTATCTCTAACATGGCTAAAGGTGGAGATTATGTTTTTAATCAACTTGAAAACGATCCAGATGTTGACGTGTTAGAATATGGATGTCTAACACATTGTGGTGTATGTTCAGCCGGGTTGTACGCTTTAGTAAATGGTGATATTGTTGAAGGTGATTCGCCTGAAGAATTACTACAAAACATTTATGCGCATATAAAAGAAACATGGATTTTTTAAGGAGGAATTAACATGCCAACAGTTATATTAACAGAAGCTGCTGCTTATGAAGTAAAAGATATGTTAAAAGCAAATGATATGCCAGACGGGTATTTGAAGATTAAGGTTAATGGTGGCGGTTGTACTGGATTAACATACGGTATGGGTGCAGAAGAAGCACCAGGTGAAAATGATGAAGTTTTAGAATACTTTGGTTTAAAAGTACTTGTAGATAAAAAGGATGCACCTGTACTAAATGGTACGACAATTGATTTTAAACAATCATTAATGGGTGGTGGCTTCCAAATCGATAATCCTAATGCAATTGCTTCTTGTGGATGTGGAAGTTCATTTAGAACAGCAAAAGTAGCTGGTAATCCAGAAAATTGCTAGTTATTAAGACTAGCGAGTTTCATGTACTTACAAAGGATATCCTACATGAATATAAATGATAGTATGGGGCATATATCAATATGTCCTTTTTTATTTGTATATTTTATTGTTTAATTTTAAAACAAAGACTTTAGTGTAAAGTCCAATATAGTATTTTCAGTGATAACGGTTACACCTATATTTAAAATCTTTGTACAGTAAAATTAATTAATTTTTTCACAATCTGATTGAATCTCGCTTGAAAATATGTCTTAAAAGCTATAGAATTAGTAATGGATTAAAAATGTCTTTTTTGTGAACATCACAGGTTTTTGCATAATTTAAAAGACTTAAATAACAAAATGATGATAAACTAGTATACATTGTGGTAAAAACAGTAATGACCAGTTGTTACTAGTAATTATCAGCATTTGGTTAAAAAAATATGAAAGCTTAGGTGAAATTAAATGGCTCAAGATCGTAAAAAGGTACTTGTACTTGGTGCTGGTTATGCAGGTTTACAAACTGTAACTAAATTGCAAAAAGCGATATCTTCAGAAGAAGCAGAAATTACGCTTATTAATAAAAATGAATATCACTATGAAGCGACATGGTTACATGAAGCATCAGCAGGTACGTTAAACTATGAAGATGTATTATATCCTGTGGAAAGTGTCTTGAAGAAAGATAAAGTGAACTTTGTTCAAGCTGAAGTAACAAAAATTGACCGCGATGCGAAAAAAGTAGAAACAAATCAAGGTATTTATGACTTTGATATTTTAGTAGTAGCATTAGGTTTCATTAGTGAAACATTTGGTATCGAAGGTATGAAAGAACATGCTTTCCAAATCGAAAATGTTATCACAGCACGTGAATTATCACGTCATATCGAAGACAAATTTGCTAACTATGCAGCATCAAAAGAAAAAGATGATAACGACTTATCTATCTTAGTTGGTGGTGCTGGATTCACTGGTGTTGAATTTTTAGGTGAATTAACAGATAGAATTCCTGAATTATGTAGCAAATATGGTGTAGATCAAAACAAAGTTAAAATTACTTGTGTTGAAGCAGCTCCTAAAATGTTGCCAATGTTCTCAGAAGAATTAGTTAACCACGCAGTTAGCTACTTAGAAGACCGCGGTGTTGAATTTAAAATTGCTACACCAATCGTTGCTTGTAACGAAAAAGGTTTTGTAGTAGAAGTTGACGGTGAAAAACAACAATTACACGCTGGTACTTCAGTATGGGCAGCTGGTGTACGTGGAAGTAAATTAATGGAAGAATCATTTGAAGGTGTTAAACGTGGACGTATTGTTACGAACCAAGATTTAACAATCAAAGGTTACGATGATATCTTTGTTATTGGTGACTGTTCAGCGTTTATCCCTGCTGGTGAAGAACGTCCATTACCGACTACAGCACAAATTGCTATGCAACAAGGTGAAAATGTTGCTAAAAATATTAAACACATCTTAAATGGTGAATCAACTGAAGAATTTGTATACGTTGATCGTGGAACAGTATGTTCTTTAGGTTCACATGATGGTGTTGGTATGGTATTTGGTAAACCAATCGCTGGTAAAAAAGCAGCATTCATGAAAAAAGTAATTGATACACGTGCCGTATTCAAAATCGGTGGTATCGGTTTAGCATTTAAAAAAGGTAAATTCTAAGCTTTAAATTAAGTTAACGCCAAACACTTAAAATTAAATTATCATTATATAGAGTCCTTCAGTATTACTGAAGGGCTTTATTGTTGTACAATTTGAAGTGAGTAACATATCAAAATCAAGGAGGTATAATATGAATTTTAAACTAAATAAAGAAACAGAAAAGGAAATCAATACGTTAATCATTGGAATCCCGGAGCATTTAAATCAATTAGATAGTATTATTTTTAACGATATTGATATAACAGAAACATTAGAATCACTTAAGCATAAACATATTATAGGGAGTACAGTTGGAAAGATTTACACAACTGCATTCTCCGTCCAAAACAATATCTATCGACTAATTGCAGTTGGGTTAGGAAACTTAAAAAATCAACACTATCGTGATTTGTTGAAGATTTGGGGACAGCTTTTTCAATACATAGAACAGGAACATGTTAAAGATACGTATTTACTGATGGATACATTTATTTCCAAATATGGTCAGTTATCAAGTGTGTTAGCCTCATGTGGGGTTCAAAGTGAACGTGCAACATATCAATTCGATCATTATAAATCGAATAAAAAAGCCCCATTTAATACGAACCTATATCTAATTAGTGATAAATTAAAAGAAATTGATATTGATACTATCAATGATGGGGTTATTATCGGTCAAGCTATTAATTTAGCTAGAGATTTTAGTAATATGCCACCTAATATTTTAACACCACAAACATTTGCAGAAGATATCGTTAATCATTTTAAAAATACGGCGGTTAAAGTCGATGTTAAAGACAATCACACACTAGTTTCTGAAGGTTTTGGTCTTATACATGCGGTTGGTAAAGGAAGTAAACATAAACCACGATTAGTAACTATCACATACAATGGCAAAAAAGATGACGACGCACCAATTGCATTAGTAGGTAAAGGTATTACGTATGACTCAGGTGGATATAGTATTAAAACGAAGAATGGCATGGCAACAATGAAATTCGATATGTGTGGTGCTGCGAATGTCGTTGGTATTATAGAAGCGGCTAGTCGTTTACAACTGCCTGTAAATATTGTCGGAGTGCTTGCTTGTGCTGAGAATATGATAAATGAAGCATCAATGAAGCCAGATGATGTATTTACAGCATTAAGTGGTGAAACGGTAGAAGTAATGAATACAGACGCTGAAGGTAGATTAGTACTTGGAGATGCAGTATATTACGCAAATCAATTTCAACCAAGGGTCATTATGGATTTTGCTACATTAACAGGTGCAGCAATTGTTGCACTAGGTGAAGATAAAGCGGCTGCGTTTCAGTCCAATTGCAAGACAATTTTAGATGATATATTAAAAATTAGTCTTACATTAGATGAAATGGTATTTGAATTACCAATTACTGCAACTGAACGTACTAAAATTAAGCAAAGTGATGTAGCTGATATAGTCAATCATACGAATGGGCAGGGTAAAGCATTATTTGCTGCAAGTTTTGTAACACATTTTAGCGGTCAAACGCCTCATATTCATTTTGATATTGCAGGACCAGCAACTACTAATAAGGCGTCATTTGATGGTCCTAAAGGTCCAACTGGATTTATGATTCCAACAATAGTCGATTGGTTAAGAAAACAATAAATATAATAGAAGCCTGATACAAATAACCATTATAATTCAAAACGATTACTTGTATCAGGTATTTTATTGAAGAATAGAGGAATGCTTAACACCATAATAAAGTATCTGAACACATTTAAATGATATTTTGTAATTGAAACAAACAATATTTAAGTGCCTAATAATGAATAGAAACCTAATATTAATAACTAATTAAGCATTTTATTATAGTTTGAATTATTTTGTAAAATGAAAATAAGTATAAATATAGAAATTTTAAACAGTTGCTATTGACAGTTAGTGAAGCTACTGATACTATGAACTTTATAAATGCTTTAGTTCGATAGAGTGATAAAGGATGGTTGTCGTATGATAAATGCAGTAGTGATAGCAGTAATTTTAATGATAGTACTTTGTTTATGTCGCTTAAATGTAGTTATAAGCTTATTTATCAGTGCACTTGTAGGTGGCGTTATTTCAGGCATGAGCATTGAAAAAGTAATAAATGTATTTGGGAAAAATATTGTCGATGGTGCAGAGGTTGCATTAAGTTATGCTTTATTAGGTGGATTTGCAGCATTGATATCCTACAGTGGTATTACAGACTATTTAGTAGGAAAGATTATAAATGCTATTCATGCTGAAAATAGTCGATGGTCAAGAGTTAAAGTAAAGGTAACTATTATCATAGCTCTATTGGCAATGAGCATTATGAGTCAGAACTTAATCCCGGTACATATTGCATTCATTCCAATCGTTATTCCCCCATTATTAAGTCTTTTTAATGAATTAAAAATCGATAGACGTTTAATCGGTTTAATTATTGGATTTGGTTTATGTTTTCCATATGTTTTATTACCTTATGGATTTGGACAAATTTTCCAACAAATTATCCAAAGTGGTTTTGCAAAGGCGAATCATCCAATAGAATTTAATATGATTTGGAAAGCTATGCTTATTCCTTCAATGGGATATATTGTCGGTTTGCTACTTGGTTTATTTGTATATCGAAAACCACGTGAATATGAAACACGTAATATTTCCGATAATGAACCAGTAACTGAATTAAAACCATACATTTTAATTGTTACAATTGTAGCGATATTGGCTACATTTTTAGTACAAACATTTACAGACTCAATGATATTTGGGGCCTTAGCAGGTGTGCTTGTATTCTTCATCTCTCGTGCATATAATTGGTACGAATTGGATGCTAAGTTTGTAGAAGGTATCAAAATAATGGCTTATATTGGCGTAGTTATTTTAACAGCTAATGGTTTTGCTGGGGTAATGAATGCAACTGGTGATATAGATGAATTAGTTAAAGCATTAACAAGTATTACCGGTGATAACAAATTATTAAGTATTATTGTAATGTATGTCATAGGCTTAATTGTGACATTAGGTATAGGTTCATCATTCGCAACTATTCCAATTATTGCATCATTATTTATCCCATTTGGTGCCTCGATTGGATTAGATACAATGGCATTAATTGCTTTAATAGGGACTGCGAGTGCTTTAGGTGATTCTGGTTCTCCTGCAAGTGATTCAACATTAGGGCCAACAGCTGGATTAAATGTAGATGGACAACATGATCATATTCGAGATACATGTATTCCAAACTTCTTGTTTTATAATATACCGTTGATGATTTTCGGTACAATTGCTGCTATGATACTATAATCATAAAGAGGTGAAAGAATGACGCATTTATTAGAGACATTTGAAATGGTGATTGAACATCAAGAAGATGGTTATGTTGTTATTTCAATGCCTGTGACTGATAAAGTAAAACAACCATTTGGATATTTACATGGTGGAGCTTCGATTGCTTTAGGTGAAACAGCATGTTCATTAGGATCGGCAAATTTGATAGATACAACCCAATTTGTTCCATTAGGCATGGAAATGAATGCTAACCATATTCATTCGGCAAAAGATGGTCGCGTTACTGCGACAGCTGAAATCATTCATCAAGGCAAAACGACACATGTATGGGATATTAAAATAAAAAATGATAAAGGACAATTAATAACGGTTATGAGAGGTACGATTGCTATTAAACCGTTAAAATAAAAAAGACTGCTAGCAAGAGGACGGGACAAAATCTTTATGTCTTACCCTCGCTAGCAGTTTTTTTATGCACTATATTGCTGTAGTTTAATAAATGCTTGTTCGATGCGTTCAGAAGCTTTGCGACCGCCCATGACATTTCTACCAAATGGCCCTAATTCTAAATCTGCAAAACATCCTGCTACAAATAAGTTAGGTAACCATTCTAATTTTTCAGAGATAACAGGATAGTTACATTCATTGAGTGGTGCATTATAGTTTTGAATTAGTTGTTGGATAAGTGGTTGTGACATGAAATTTTGTTCAAAACCAGTAGCAACAAGAATTTGTTGATATGGAACAGAATCATTTTCAGTGTTAATTAAACCACCACTAATTTGAGTGATAGGTGTTTTATGCACATTTATACGACCATTTTTAATATGTTTTTTAAGGCGTAAGTACAGTTCGTGAGGCATTGATCCTTTATGACGTTCACGTTGTACAATGGCATTTCTTTCAGGCATGCTTTTAGTACTTAAAAATGAAGACATATTTTTCGGACCTAACCAACCAGGATCAGCATCAAAGTCATGTATTTCAATATCTTTATTTAGCCATAAATGAATCTTTTTATCGTCATCATGATTTAACAATTTAAGTGCAAGATGTGCAGCAGTAATGCCACTACCAACGATATGATCGGTCTTATCATATACTACTTGATCATGTTCTTTCTCGAAGATATGATTTACATTCTGTTTGTCTTTTAAAATGTCAGGCATAAACGGAATATTTGTACTGCCTATTGCAATAACGACGCAATCTGTAGTGATAATTTGTCCATCTTCTAACTTGATATGCCATTTGTCTTTTTGTTTATCTAAAGTTTGAACTAAACCTTGAACCAAGCAATCCTCTAATTGATATTGTTTAGAAGCATGTGCAATATGATCCATAAACATTGTCAATTCAGGTCGTTGATAAGGACCATAAAAAGCATTTGTATATTGGTGCTGTTTAGCGAATTGTTTTAGATGGAACGGTTGTGGATGTACGTGATGTACAATCGGTGATCTTAAATAAGGCATTTCTATTCGATTTGTATATGAGTTGAACCTTTGGCAAAAAGTTTCGTGTGGGTCAATGATTGTTAATCGGTCTGTTGTTAATCCGCTTGATAATAGTTTTTGTGCGATTGCAGTTCCCTGTATGCCACCGCCGATAATTGTCCAATGCATAATAAAACCTCTCTCTTTTTAAAGCGTAATCGTTACGATTTATAATTATTATTATCATAATACATAACGAGATGAAAGGCAATTAAATTAAAGAGATATACGTAGATAGGGCGAAGTTGTAGTCAAAGAAGTATGACTAAACTAAAATCAATGAAAAAGAGGTAACAATGTCAAAAGAAAACAGCAGTAAAATCATTCCTAATTTGGAATCATATTACTGCTGTTTGTTGTTGATTTATATTCATGACTTTGTTATATAATCTATAATTTTGTGTCTTTTAAGTCTTCCGAAATTTCATCGACTTTAGTCTTTTTAGTATAAGGCGTTTTAATATTATATGCTGCTTTCATAATCATATGACTTGAAAGAGGACCTGTAATTAATACAAAGATAATCGCAACGATTAATTGCATATTTACAAAACCTTGAGTAGCAATAAAATATAAAAACGTACCAAATAGTAATGACATTGCACCTAATGTTGATGCTTTTCCGGCAGCATGTGCACGTGAATATACATCTTCAAGTCTCAATAATCCTATAGCTGCTAGGGCGCTAATTAAAGCACCGATGATAACAAAGATAAGTGCAAGACTAATCAGTATGATTTTGATCATGTTCAATCACCTTACCTTTGTCCATAAATTTAGAGAATACTGCAGTACCTAAAAATGCTAAAATACCAATCATCATTATTACGACAATCATGTATTTAATATTTAATAAAATACTAAATAATGCGATAACGGCCATTAATTGTAGGCCAATTGCATCTAGTGCAACAACACGATCTGCGAGTGAGGGGCCTAATACAACTCGAATAAGCATCGCTAACATTGACATAACAACAATGATAAGTGCAATGACTATAATAATATTATGGTTCATTATATTTCGCCCACCTCTCTAACAATTTTTTCTAATGATGATTTAATGCTTTCAACTTCTTCTTCTTTAGTTGAAAAATCGATAGCATGAATGTATATCTTTGTACGATCATCACTTACACCAAGAACGACAGTACCTGGTGTCAATGTAATTAAATTAGACAATAAGACAATTTGCCAATCTTTTTTTAAATCTGTGTGATAAACAAAGAATCCTGGTTCATTTTTAATTGAAGGTTTAATTATAATTTTTAAAACATCAAAATTCGCTTTAATTAGTTCGATTAAGAAAATAATGATTAATTTAACAATACGATACAAAGTAATAACGTAAAATCTACCAGGTAATACTCTGTGTAAGAGGTAAACAAGAACTAGGCCAAAGATAAAACCTAACACAAAGTTATTTGTTGTGTAACTATTTGTCACAAACAACCAAAACACTGCGATAATAAAGTTTAATACTAATTGTACAGCCATGTTATTTACCTCCTAATACAGCTTTAACGTAGGTTGATGGATTGTAGAATGTTTCTGCACCAGCTTTTACCATTGGATATAAGTAATCTGCTGACAATCCATATAAAACAGTTATCACAACTGCAACGATTGCAATCGTAGTTAAATATTTGACGTCGACTTTGTTATTAAGATCATATCCTTTTGGTTGACCGAAAAAGCCTTGTAGGAATATGCGAATGACAGAATATAATACGACTAAACTTGATAATAAGACGATGACACCACTTAAATAAAATCCTCTTTCAAAAGTCGATTGAACGATATAAAATTTACCATAAAATCCACTTAATGGTGGAATACCAGCTAAACTTAAAGCGGCAATAAAGAATGACCAGCCAAGTACAGGATATCGTTTAATTAAGCCACCAAATTGTTTTAAGTCAGGTGTGCCTGTAATTTTAATCATAATACCGATTAGTAAGAATAATGCAAGCTTTACTAACATGTCATGTAATGTATAGTATATGGCACCAATCATGCCTGATTCTGTCATCATTGCTACACCTACTAAAATAACACCAACTGCAATCATGACATTATATAGTATGATTTTTTTAATGTCTGTATACGCAATCGCACCTACACAACCAAAAATAATTGTTAATAATGCCAAGAATAAAATTACGTAATGTGAGAAACTGACATTATCACTAAAGAATAAACTTAGAGTTCTTGCAATCGCATATACACCGACTTTAGTCAGCAATGCACCAAAGAATGCAATAATCGGAATAGGGGGCGCATAATATGCACTTGGCAACCAAACAAACATTGGAAAAGCACCAGCTTTAGTAGCAAAAACAAAGATAAATAATATGAATACTATATTTACTAAACCACTGTCATGAGCAGAAAGATTAGCTAATTTATTGCTTATGTCTGCTAGGTTCAATGTTCCTACTACTGAATATAAAATCGCCACACCCATAACAAAAAATGATGATGAAACGACGTTAACAAGAACATATTTAATCGTTTCTTGTAATTGTATTTTTGTAGATCCGATAACTAATAAGAAATAAGATGACATTAAGAATACTTCAAAGAATACGAATAAGTTGAATATATCACCAGTCGTAAATGCACCAATGATTCCTATTAGCATAAATAGAACAGAAAAATAATAATAAAATCTTTCGCGTTCAATACCTATTGTTTTAAATGAATATAAGATAACCATTGCTGTAATCAAAATACTAGTAATAATAAGTAGCGCACTAAATATGTCTAATACAAAGACTATACTATATGGTGCTTTCCAAGAACCTAGCTCTACGCGTAGAGGTCCATGTTTTACTACGTTAATTAAATTTAAAATCGCCACAATTAGAGTTAATAATGTTCCACTAAGTGCGACATAACGCTTTATAATAGGACGTTTTCCAATAAAGACAAGTAATATGGCTGCAATTACTGGAATAACAAGCGTTAACACAAGCATATTACTTTCAATCATCTTCTGGAACTCCTTTCATACTTTCAACGTTGTCAGTTCCTAATTCTTTATATGTTCTAAAAGCTAGTACTAAGAAAAAGGCTGTTGTCGCAAAGGCAATTACGATTGCTGTTAATATAAGTGCTTGAGGGATTGGATCAACATAGCTTTTTACGTTCGCTTCATAAATTGGAACTGTGCCATGTTTTAATCCACCCATTGTTATTAAAAATAAATTTGCTGCATGTGTGAGTAGTGTTGTTCCCATAACAATTCGTATCAGACTTTTAGACAAAACGAGATAGACACTAATTGCTGTGAGAATACCACTAACAAAAATCATAATAATTTCCACTATTCGTTCTCTCCAATCGAAATAATAATTGTCATGACTGTACCAACTACTGCACATAGAACTCCAAAATCAAAGAAAACTGCTGTTGTCATATGGACGGGTTCTAAGATAAATAGTGGTATATCAAAAGTAACATGTGTAAAGAAATTTTTACCTAAAAACCAACTTGCAATAGGGGTTCCTATACAAAATACTAATCCAATACCAATTAATATTTTGAAATCTAATGGGAAAATTTTACGCATCGTTTCAATATCAAATGCTATCGTAATGATAACAAGTGAACTTGCAAATAATAATCCACCAACGAAACCGCCACCAGGTGTATAATGTCCTGCTAAGAAAAGTGAAAAACCAAAGACCATTACCATGAAAAAGATGATAACTGCTGCAAATTGCAAAATTAAATCATTTTGTTGTCTATTCATGATTTTTCACCTCTTTATCTTGAGTTGGGCGCTTTTTACGTAATTTAATCATGGTATACACGGCTAAGCCGGCTATACCAAGTACAGATGATTCGAACAACGTATCCATACCACGGAAATCAACTAGAATAACGTTAACCATATTTTTACCTTGAGCTAAATCATATACATGCTCTTGATAGAATTTAGAAATTGATTCAAAGTGTCTATTTCCATATGCAATTAAACCGATAATAATGACAGATAATCCAACGCCTGTAGCAATTAAGGCATTAGTTAATTGGAATGATCGTTTTTCATTATAGCGATTTAAATTTGGTAAGTGATAGAAACATAATAAGAATAATGCTGTTGAAATCGATTCAACTACAAATTGTGTTAGTGCTAAGTCAGGTGCTTTAAAGAATATAAACAATACTGAAACAGCATAACCAACTGCACTTAACATAATAATGCTAAATAGTCTTGATTTAGCAAACAGAATTAAAAATGCCGCACTGAGTAATAGAACAACGATGCAAACTTCAAAGATTCTAATAGGGCTTACATCTTTAAAATTGATATTGAACGGCACAGAAAATACAGTGATAAATGTTAATAAAATTAAAGTACCAAAAATGATAACTAAATTATTACGTGAATAATCAGTAACGTAACTATTCGTCATTTTTTCAGAGTAACCTGGAATAGCTTGTGAGCTTCTGTTGTACCAATAATTGAATGTTAATTTACCAGGCTGTCGTTGTAATAGTTTTACCCAGTAACTAAATGTCACGATAAGTAATATACCAACTATATAAATTAATAGAGTTGATAGGAATGCTGGCGTTAATCCATGGAACATATGGAATTCAACGTCATCAATTACTGTATGGTTAATTGCTGAAGTTGCTGGTTCAATGATTGAATTTGTTAATAAACCTGGGAATAATCCGAATATAATTACTAATATTGCCAGAATAGCTGGTGATAAAAGCATTAAAATAGAAACTTCGTGTGCTTTTTTAGGTAATTGATCAGGTTTATATTGTCCGAAAAATATATGCATTATAAATTTAATTGAATATACAAATGTGAAGATACTGCCTACGATACCAATGATCGGGAATAAATAGCCTAAAGCATCAACACTAAATAAATTCGCTTGACTTGCTGTAAATGTTGTTTCTAAAAATGATTCTTTTGATAAGAAGCCATTGAACGGTGGTACACCAGCCATACTAAGTGCTGTAATGACTGTTATTGTAAATGAGATAGGCATAATTGTAAGCAAGCCACCTAATTTTTTTACGTCACGTGTACCAGTAGAATGATCAACTGCGCCAGTAATCATAAATAGGGCACCTTTAAAAGTTGCATGGTTGATTAAATGGAATATTGCAGCTGTAAATGCAGCAGCATAAATTTTACTGTCATCGCCGTGATAGTGATAACTAATGGCACCGATTCCAAGCATTGCCATAATCATACCCAGCTGAGATACTGTTGAAAAGGCAAGAATTCCTTTTAAGTCTTGTTGCTTCGTTGCATTTAGCGAAGCCCAGAATAAAGTGATTAGACCGACAAGAGTGACAGTCCAAATCCAACCTTGTGATGCTGCGAAGATTGGTGTCATTCGAGCAATTAAATATAGTCCAGCTTTAACCATTGTCGCTGAGTGAAGATAAGCACTGACAGGTGTAGGAGCTTCCATTGCATCTGGTAACCAAATATAAAATGGAAACTGCGCTGACTTAGTAAAAGCACCAATCATAATTAAAATCATCGCGAAAATAAAGAATGGACTATCTTGAATTTCAGCAGCATGTTTAATCATATATTGAATACTAAATGATTGTGTTGGTATAGCGAGTAAGATGATACCACCTAATAATGATAAGCCACCGAACACTGTTATAATGAGCGATTTTTGAGCACCATATATAGATGCTTGTCGTTCGCGCCAAAATGAAATAAGTAAAAAACTAGAAAATGATGTTAACTCCCAGAATAAATACAAAATAATGACATTATCTGAAAGTACGACACCTAACATCGCACCCATAAATAGTAATAAATAACAATAAAAATTCCCTAGTTGTTCTGACTTACTTAAGTAGCCGATTGAATATAATACGACTAAACTGCCGATTCCAGAAATAAGCAAACTAAAGAGTAAACCTAAGCCATCAAGGTATAAATCAAAGTTCATACCAAAATGAGGCATCCAATTTAAGGTTTTCATTACAGTATTACCTGACATCGTCGTTTGAATTAGCGTTAGCATATAAATAAATATAACGATAGGTACAGGTAACACGAACCATCCTAAGTGTATACGTTTGAAAAATTTATACAGGATAGGAATAATGAGTGCGAATATTAACGGTAATATCACCGCAATATGTAACAAACTCACTATGTTGTCCTCCTTTAAAAAATATTTATGTTATTCATTATACATGATTGATATACATCTGAAAAACGTCCGCTCTCCTTGTTACGCTTTATTTTCAGAAGTATTTAAATAAGAAGAAACGCGTCAATTTTTATTTAAAATTTTCTTTATATTGAAGGGAATAATCTTCTTTTAGACGTGCTAAACTTGCTAATGACATTTCAGCATGTTTTGTTTGTTGCGCTTTTAATTTAGATTCTAAATTTGTAATTGCTTGTTGAAGTGAATCTTCGTAACGTAATTTTTCAACATTAAAATCTCTTAATTGTGATCGTTTAGTAAAGCGTTTTTCAAAATGACTTAATGCTTTACGTTCATGGAAGAATACACCTTCAGTTTCAGTAGGATTATGTAAATCACCTTGTTTTGGATGTTTAATAACTTGTTCAACTTTAACAAGAACATCGTCTCCGTTTTCTTCAATTATTGTGACACCATAACTGCCTGTTTTGTGTGAAAATCGATACAGCTTCATGCTATTTTCCTCCCTTAAAAGTATGTTAATATATATGTATCATAACATGAATGGAGAATATAAATGACTAACTATCCACAGTTAAACAAAGAAGTACAACAAGGTGAAATCAAAGTTGTAATGCACACAAATAAAGGTGACATGACTTTTAAACTCTTTCCAAATATTGCACCAAAAACAGTTGAAAATTTTGTGACGCATGCTAAAAATGGTTATTATGATGGTATAACTTTCCATCGTGTCATTAATGACTTTATGATTCAAGGGGGCGACCCAACTGCTACAGGTATGGGTGGTGAAAGTATCTATGGTGGTTCATTTGAAGATGAATTTTCATTAAATGCATTTAATTTATACGGTGCATTATCAATGGCGAATTCAGGTCCAAATACAAATGGTTCACAGTTTTTCATAGTACAAATGAAAGAAGTACCACAAAATATGTTAAGTCAGCTTGCTGATGGCGGATGGCCACAACCAATTGTTGATGCATATGGTGAAAATGGTGGTACACCATGGTTGGATCAAAAACATACAGTGTTTGGGCAATTAATAGATGGAGAAACGACACTTGAAGATATTGCAAATACAAAAGTGGGACCACAAGACAAACCACTTCATGATGTTGTAATTGAATCAATCGATGTTGAAGAATAATACGATGATTCAACAATAAAGTATTTGTGTTTTCTGTTTATATTAAAATATTACAACCGAATTAATAATAATCAATCAAAATTTATAAGCTAACATATAAAGTAACCTCGAAAATTTATCTAACCAAGCATAGACGTCTAATATAAATCTGCTTGGATGATGAGATATAGAGGTTACTTTTTATTTTAAGTTATAGTTTTATTTTTAAAAGTACAACCGTTGAATACGCCCTTTAAATTTATTTTTATTTGATTTTTAATTACAAGAAAGCTGATATCTAATTCATTTATAAAATAATATTCGAATGATTTGATGTTTTAATTAGTCCACCATTTCTATTTATGCTATGATAATAGTGTTAAGTAAACGAAATAAGGGGTTATTAAGTTGAATAACTACAAAATTGGCCAACATATCAAGGTGCGTGTAACTGGTATTCAACCTTATGGTGCGTTTGTTGAGACCCCTAATCATACTGAAGGACTGATTCATATATCAGAAATTATGGATGACTACGTTCATAATTTGAAGAAATTTCTATCAGAAGGCCAAATTGTTAAAGCTAAAATTTTGTCTATAGATGATGAAGGAAAGCTCAATCTATCATTAAAAGATAATGATTACTTCAAAAATTATGAGCGTAAGAAGGAAAAACAATCAGTATTAGATGAAATCAGAGAAACAGAAAAATATGGGTTTCAAACACTTAAAGAACGCTTACCAATCTGGATTAAACAGTCAAAGCGATCAATTCGAAACGACTAAATGAACAGATAAATCGTACCGCAATCATACAAAGGGTCTGAAATGAAAGTTTCTATGACTAATGAATAAGATTAGTATCTATTGTTTTTAAATAGGTACTAGTCTTTTTTGTTGCATATACTAAAAATAATTATATTGATAAAATGTGATTTTATATACTAACAAGTGAGTACCAAAATTGTTGCCTAAAAATGAGTGTAATTTTAATGTTTTAACAGATTTTAAAAATGAGCATGATAATTAAAAGAATAATAATTTTATGTTTCAATTTATAAACAGATAATTGGTGAACGATAAAAAATCATGTTATAGTCAATTCAATATTTTTAAGGAGGAATTAAGTAATGAAAAGTAAATATGAATCATTGTTTGACAAAGTAGAATTACCAAATGGCGTAGTGTTAAGAAATCGTTTTGTGTTAGCCCCTTTAACACACATTTCTTCAAATGATGACGGTACAATTTCAGATGTAGAACTTCCTTATATTGAAAAACGTTCACAAGACGTTGGTCTATCTATAAATGCAGCAAGTAATGTTAGTGATGTAGGAAAGGCATTTCCAGGGCAGCCATCAATTGCACATGACAGTGATATTGGTGGATTAAAACAATTAGCAAAAGTCATGAAGAAAAACGGAGCTAAAGCATTAGTTCAAATTCATCATGGTGGCGCACAAGCATTACCAGAATTAACACCAGCTGGAGATGTGATTGCGCCAAGTCCGATTTCTTTAAAAAGTTTTGGGCAAAAACATGAGCATAGTGCAAGAGAAATGACAGCTCAAGAAATTGAACAAACGATAAAAGATTTTGGCGAGGCAACACGACGAGCAATTGAAGCTGGATTTGATGGCGTTGAAATTCATGGTGCAAATCACTACTTAATTCATCAATTTGTATCCCCATATTACAATAGAAGAAACGATGTCTGGGCGAACCAATATAAATTTCCGGTCGCAGTTATTGAAGAAGTACTTAAAGCGAAGGAACAATATGGTAATAAAGACTTTATTGTTGGATATAGGTTGTCTCCAGAAGAAGCGGAATCCCCAGGTATTACAATGGAAATTACTGAAGAGTTAGTTACAACAATTAGCCAAATGCCTATTGACTATATTCATGTATCGATGATGGATACTCATGCGACAACACGTGAAGGAAAATATGCTGGCCAAGAAAGGTTACCACTAATTCATAAATGGATAAATGGGCGTATGCCTCTTATTGGCATTGGGTCTATTTTCACTGCTGATGAAGCTTTAGATGCAGTTGAAGATGTTGGTGTAGAATTAGTAGCAATTGGTCGTGAATTACTTTTAGATTATCAATTTATTGAGAAAATTAAAGATGGACGCGAAGATGAAATTATAAATTATTTTGATCCAGAAAGAGAAGATAAACATCATTTGACGCCTAACTTATGGAATCAATTTAATCAAGGGTTTTACCCATTACCACATAAAGGTAAATAAGCTTTTCAAACTTACCACTAATACAATTGTGCATGCAATATGTTAGTGGTTTTTAATTTTTATTAATTAAAATTAACATAAGAAATTATACTTTTGACTAAGTGTAAAATTATCAATTCTTTTGCTTGTAATAGCTTAAGTAATTATGTCATTATTAATGTAAGGGTTTTCAAAAAAGACAAATTTAATGAAATTTAGTTATTGATTCATCTTTTATGGTGAAAAAGTATCTGCTTTGAAAACTAATGTAATTATTTGGATAATGTTTCATGTATAATAGTTATAAATGATGAAAAGGGGAGATATGATGACTAAATCTGAAAAAATTATTGAGTTAACAAATCATTACGGGGCACATAATTATTTACCATTGCCAATTGTCATTTCAGAAGCTGAAGGGGTATGGGTTAAAGATCCTGAAGGCAATAAATATATGGATATGTTATCTGCATATTCTGCTGTTAACCAAGGTCATAGACATCCGAAAATTATTCAAGCATTAAAAGATCAAGCTGATAAAGTTACTTTAGTTTCACGTGCTTTTCACAGTGATAATTTAGGTGAATGGTACGAAAAAATTTGTAAATTAGCAGGTAAAGATAAAGCATTACCTATGAATACAGGGGCTGAAGCAGTAGAAACAGCTTTAAAAGCAGCACGTCGCTGGGCATATGATGTGAAGGGTATTGAACCAAATAAAGCAGAAATTATTGCGTTTAATGGTAATTTCCATGGTCGTACGATGGCACCAGTATCGTTATCATCTGAAGCAGAATATCAACGTGGATATGGTCCGTTGTTAGATGGATTTAGAAAAGTAGATTTTGGTGATGTAGATGCATTGAAGGCAGCAATAAATGAAAATACTGCAGCGATTTTAGTTGAGCCGATTCAAGGTGAGGCAGGTATTAATATTCCACCAGAAGGTTATTTAAAAGCAATAAGAGAATTATGTGATGAACATAATGTATTATTTATTGCTGATGAAATTCAAGCAGGATTAGGACGTTCAGGAAAATTGTTTGCTACGGATTGGGATAATGTGAAACCAGATGTATACATTTTAGGTAAAGCACTAGGTGGTGGAGTATTCCCAATATCAGTTGTATTAGCTGATAAAGAAGTATTAGATGTATTTACTCCAGGTTCACATGGGTCTACATTTGGTGGTAACCCACTTGCTTGTGCTGCATCTATTGCTGCATTGGATGTTATTGTTGATGAAGATTTACCAGGACGCTCTTTAGAATTAGGAGAATATTTTAAAGAACAATTAAAACAAATTGATCATCCATCTATTAAAGAAGTTCGTGGACGTGGATTATTCATTGGTGTTGAACTGAATGAAAGTGCTAGACCATATTGTGAAGCTTTAAAAGAAGAAGGTTTATTATGTAAAGAAACACATGATACGGTTATTCGTTTTGCACCACCATTAATTATTACCAAAGAAGAATTGGACCTTGCACTTGAAAAAATTAGACATGTATTTCAATAATGTCAAAAAGTTGTAACAATCAGTTTGTAAGGGCTTTAAAAAGAAATACGTTATGTTACAATATGTTTGAAAGCGAAATCATTAGGTAAAGAAGAGGCGAAAAGGATCATGACTGAGAACAATAATTTAGTAACTTCTACTCAAGGAATTATTAAAGAAGCATTGCATAAATTGGGATTTGACGAAGGTATGTATGATTTGATTAAAGAACCATTAAGAATGTTGCAAGTACGTATTCCAGTTCGTATGGATGATGGCACAGTTAAAACATTCACTGGTTACCGTGCACAACATAATGATGCTGTCGGACCAACAAAAGGTGGTGTACGTTTCCACCCGGACGTAGATGAAGAAGAAGTAAAAGCATTATCAATGTGGATGACTTTGAAATGTGGCATTGTAAACTTACCATATGGTGGTGGTAAAGGTGGAATTGTTTGTGATCCACGTCAAATGAGCATTCATGAAGTTGAACGTTTATCACGCGGATATGTTAGAGCAATTTCACAATTCGTTGGTCCGAATAAAGATATTCCAGCGCCAGATGTATTTACAAACTCACAAATTATGGCTTGGATGATGGACGAATATAGTGCACTAGATAAATTTAATTCTCCAGGTTTCATCACAGGTAAACCAATTGTATTGGGTGGTTCTCATGGACGTGATAGATCTACAGCACTGGGTGTAGTTATTGCGATTGAACAAGCTGCAAAGCGTCGTAATATGCAAATTGAAGGTGCAAAGGTTGTTATTCAAGGTTTCGGTAATGCCGGAAGTTTCTTAGCTAAATTCTTATATGATTTAGGTGCAAAAATTGTAGGTATCTCTGATGCATATGGTGCATTACACGATCCAAACGGTTTAGACATAGATTATTTATTAGATCGTCGTGATAGTTTTGGTACAGTAACAAATCTGTTTGAAGAAACAATATCAAATAAAGAATTGTTTGAATTAGATTGTGACATTTTAGTACCAGCAGCTATTTCAAACCAAATTACTGAAGATAATGCGCATGATATCAAAGCGACTATCGTTGTTGAGGCAGCTAATGGTCCTACAACACCAGAAGCGACACGTATTTTAACGGAACGTGGCATTTTACTAGTTCCTGATGTATTGGCGAGTGCTGGTGGTGTGACAGTTTCTTACTTCGAATGGGTACAAAATAACCAAGGTTATTACTGGTCAGAAGAAGAAGTTAACGAAAAATTACGTGAAAAACTAGAGGCTGCATTCGACACAATTTACGAGTTATCTCAAAATAGAAAAATTGATATGAGGCTGGCAGCATATATTATAGGTATTAAGCGTACAGCAGAAGCGGCAAGATATCGTGGCTGGGCATAAATACTTACTTTGAAATATGAATTCTAAAAAAGCAGTAAGTTATTTTCTTTAGGAAAATAAACTTACTGCTTTTTTCAGTAATAATACCTAAAAACTTGTCTAGACTTATATTCTAAATATCTAGTTGAATATAAATAGTGCTATTTAATAACTTCATTATATTTGTCGGCAAAATTTGTAAACACGCCATCAACACCATATCCATTTAAACGTTGCATATCAGCTTTTTCATTTACAGTATATGGATGTACTAAAAATCCTAAATCTTTTAAATGATGTGTATTTTGTTCGTTTAAATCAGTAAAGTCAGGACCTATACCAATAGCATAAGAATGTATCTCTTTCAAACGTTGTTCGTTAAATTGTTGCAGTTCGCCTTTATCAACTAATTTTACAAGTGGTACGTGCTTATTTTGTTTGTGAATTTTCTTCAAACTTGCATCAGAAAATGATTGAATCATGACATGTCCTTTTTTTAATTTATTGTTATTTAAAAGGTGATGTTTTTTCAATGATTCCAATAATTGTTCTTCCATACCTGGATAAACTTCAGGTGATTTTGTTTCAATATAATAATTTGCATTTGGACCATAACGTTCTAAAATTTCATCTAAGGTTGGCACTTTGGCATTTTTATAACTTGCCTTTGCATATTTTGGATATTTTTTATTGAACCAGCTACCAGCATCTAATTGTTTTAATTCGTCAAGTGTATAATCCTCAACTCTACCATGACCGTTAGTCGTTCGATTAACAGTTTCATCATGCATGGCAACTAAGTGACCATCCTTTGTACGTTGTAAGTCAATTTCAATATAAGAAGCTTTTAATTCATTATGACTCTTATCATATGATTGGAAGGTATGTTCAGGTGCATAACCACTAGCTCCACGATGTGCTATTGTTGTGAAACGTTCATTCGTTAGGTTTGTATGCCATTTTATTGCCTGTGGCTTGTTTGCGATATGATTCATTTGTTCTGCACCGGCAGTAGGTACTGATAAAAATCCCATAGTAAAAACAGCAGAAGCAGCCATAAATTTAGTGAAGCTTTTCGAAGAGTTTGTCATAGTCATTGTCCTTTCATCTCTATTTTTAGTAAGACAATTTAAAAATACTATAAAACTTTCTTTATGAAAACGCTTTACACATTTATTTTACAATTTATAACATGACTGTAATATAAATTTAAAAGAATTATCAAATATTTTAGGTATTTTAAAAAATAATCCACAATTTATATATCAATGCAGAAAAATACCCACTTGCCATTTGAAATGACAAAGTGAGTAAATATATTTAAAACCGTAATTAATCTTTTAATAATTGTTTCGCAACCTCAATTTGCTGTTTTACAGCATCTTGACCAGTTGAACCGTAGCTTTGACGACGTTTTAAACAATTTTCAGGTTGTAAATAATCATAAATATCTACTTCAATACTTGAATGATGTTGTTGATATGTTGCTAATGGCACATCTAATAAATAATGACCTTGCTGTATACATTCTAAAACGATTTTTCCAACAATTTCATGCGCAGTTCTAAATGGAATGTTTTTAGTCACTAAATAATCTGCAAGTTCAGTTGCGTTTGAAAAATCTTCTTTAACAGTTTGATTTAGTCGATCTTTATTAATCGTCATCGTTTCAATCATACCCTCAAAGATGCGTAAAGAACCTTTAATTGTATGAACTGCATCGAATAATCCTTCTTTATCTTCTTGCATATCTTTATTATATGCTAAAGGTAAGCCTTTTAAAGTCATAAGCATGCTCATTAAATGACCAGTTGTTCGTCCGACTTTACCTCTAATTAATTCGGCCATATCAGGATTTTTCTTCTGAGGCATGATAGATGAACCAGTTGAAAAAGCATCTGATAATGTAATAAATTTTGCCTCATCTGTAGACCAGAAAATAATTTCTTCTGCAAAACGTGATAAGTGAACCATTGTTAAAGAAATATTATGCAATGTTTCAATAATATAATCTCTATCACTGACTGCATCTAAACTGTTTTCGTATAGACTACCAAAATTTAATAATTCTGTTGTCTCATGTCGATTGATAGGGTATGTGGTACCACTTAAAGCTGCCGCACCTAATGGATTGATATCTATCCTTTTTAAACTATCGTCAAATCGTTGTTGATCTCGTTGTAACATCCAAAAATAAGTCATGATATGATGTGCGAATGAAATGGGTTGTGCACGTTGTAAATGAGTGTATCCTGGCATAATTGTATCGATATTATTAGAAGCAATTTCTACAATTACATTTTGTAATGACTTAATTAATATAATGATTTCTTGAACTTGTTTCTTAGTATATAAATGCATGTCTGTAGCGACTTGATCGTTTCTACTACGTCCAGTATGCAATTTACCACCAGTATCACCGATACGTTTAATTAATTCATGTTCAATATTTAAATGAATATCTTCCAATGATGCATTAAATTGAATTTGGTCTTGATGATAATCATTTTGAATAGACTTTAATCCTTTTATTATTTGTTCGCTGTCTTGTTGGCTTATAATGCCTTGATTCGCAAGCATCGTTGCATGTGCTATACTGCCTTCAATGTCTTGCTCAATAAGCGTTTGGTCAAAGGTAATGGAAGCATTGAAGTCATCTACCCATTCTTCTGGTTGTGCCTCAAATCTGCCACCCCAAGCTTTATTGCTCATTACTATAGCCTCCATGTAGCATCGCATTTACTTGAGTAGGTAAACCATAGATATCGATAAAGCCAACAGCAGCGTCTTGATTAAATGCATCTTCTTTTGTATAAGTAGCTAATTTTTCATCATATAATGTGTAAGGTGATTTTCTACCATTCACGATGGCATTCCCTTTAAATAATTTAATTCTGACATCACCAGTCACGTGTTGCTGAGTACTATCAATAAATAATTTTAAGCTATCAGTTAAAGGTGAGAACCAAAGACCGTTGTATAGTTGTTCGGCAAATTGCTTCTCAATGACCGGTTTAAAGTGTGCAACATCTTTTGTCAAAGTAATAGTTTCTAATGCTTTATGCGCTTTTAAAATGACTTCGGCAGCAGGTGTTTCATAAATCTCTCTTGATTTAATACCAACAAGTCTATTTTCAACATGATCAATTCTACCGATACCATGCTTACCAGCTAATGCATTTAACGTTAAAATCAAATCATCTAACTGATATGATTTGTCATCAATTTGAACTGGAATACCTTTTTCAAACGTTATAATGATTTCATCAGCAGTATCTGGTGTATTTTCTAATGCATTTGTTAAATCGAAAGCATCTTCAGGTGGTGCAGCATAAGGATCTTCTAAAATACCACATTCATTGGCTCTACCCCATAAATTTTGATCAATAGAATAAGGTGAATCATGGTTGATTGATACTGGAATGTTGTGCTTAATTGCATAATCAATTTCTTCTTCACGACTCCAAGCCCACTCACGTACAGGTGCGAATGCTTTTAATGAAGGGTTTAAAGCTTTGATAGCAACTTCAAAACGTACTTGGTCATTCCCTTTACCAGTACATCCATGTGCAATACCGATAGAATTTGTTTTTTCAGCAATTTCTACTAATTTTTTGGCAATTAGTGGTCTAGATAATGCTGAAACTAATGGATATGCATTTTCATACATTAAATTTCCTTTGATTGCATAACTTACATACTCATCACTAAATTCTTTAGTCGCATCAATGATGTGACATTCGATAGCACCCATATCTAATGCTTTTTTATAAACGATATCTAAATCTTTACCTTCACCAACATCTAGACAACATGCTACAACGTCGTATCCTTTATCGATAAGCCATTGAACGGCAACACTTGTATCTAGTCCTCCTGAATATGCTAAAACAATTTTCTCTTTCATAAAATTCACCTCATTGTAGTTATCTGAATATTTCGTATGAACACATGATAGCAAACTTTTTATGAAAATAAAACCATTATTTTACATATTTATTCATAAAATTAGATTCGTTTATTTGTCGTTATCATTTAATGTGTCTATATAACAGTGTTTAAAAGGTTTTGGTAATATATGTAATTTGTATAAAAAATGTTTAAGTAAAAATGAGTGGTATTTAAGAATGACTCGAAAATATGTGTGGAAAGTCACATAAATATCAAATTTCTTTCTTCAATTCAAACTTGTGAATTGAATCGCAAACGTAAACTTAGTAAAATTAAGGTATTAAATGAAACAGGAGGCTTTTATAGATGACTCATATTCAATTAGATTTTAGTAAAACGTTAGAATTTTTCGGTGAACACGAATTAAAACAACAACAAGAAATTGTAAAATCAATTCACAAAACAATTCATGAAGGTACAGGTGCTGGAAGCGACTTCTTAGGCTGGGTTGATTTACCAGTTGATTACGACAAAGAAGAATTTTCACGAATTGTTGAAGCTTCAAAACGCATAAAAGAAAATTCTGATGTTTTAGTAGTCATCGGTATTGGTGGTTCTTATTTAGGTGCACGTGCTGCAATTGAAATGTTAACGTCATCATTTAGAAACAGCAATGAATATCCAGAAATTGTTTTTGTTGGTAATCACTTATCATCAACATACACAAAAGAGTTAGTTGATTACTTAGCAGACAAAGATTTCTCTGTTAACATTATTTCTAAATCTGGCACAACAACTGAACCAGCAGTTGCATTTAGATTGTTTAAACAATTAGTTGAAGAAAAATACGGAAAAGAAGAAGCTAAGAAACGTATTTTTGCAACAACTGATAAAGAAAAAGGTGCTTTAAAACAGTTAGCTACAAATGAAGGTTATGAAACATTTATCGTACCTGATGATGTAGGTGGAAGATATTCTGTTTTAACAGCAGTAGGTTTATTACCAATTGCTGCAGCTGGAATTAATATCGAAGCTATGATGATTGGTGCAGCAAAAGCACGTGAAGAATTATCGTCAGATAAATTAGAAGAGAACATTGCATATCAATATGCAACAATTCGAAACATTTTATATGCAAAAGGTTATACAACAGAAATGTTGATTAACTATGAACCATCTATGCAATACTTCAATGAATGGTGGAAACAATTGTTTGGTGAATCAGAAGGTAAAGACTTCAAAGGTATCTACCCTTCAAGTGCCAACTACACAACTGACTTACATTCATTAGGTCAATATGTACAAGAAGGCCGTCGCTTCTTATTCGAAACAGTTGTTAAAGTAAATCATCCTAAATATGATATTACAATTGAAAATGATAGTGATGATTTAGATGGATTAAACTATTTAGCTGGTAAGACAATAGATGAAGTAAATACTAAAGCATTTGAAGGTACATTATTAGCACATACTGATGGTGGCGTTCCTAATATGGTAGTAAATATTCCACAATTGGATGAAGAAACTTTCGGCTATGTTGTATACTTCTTCGAATTAGCATGTGCAATGAGTGGATACCAACTAGGTGTGAATCCATTTAACCAACCAGGTGTAGAAGCATATAAACAAAATATGTTCGCATTATTAGGTAAACCTGGATTTGAAGACTTGAAAAAAGAATTAGAAGAACGTTTATAAAATACATTACTTCAAATGATTAGTGATGTTTGAAAAGATAGGACTAGACGTTAACTATTTAAAGCATATTTCCGAGGTTGTCATTACAAATGTAAAAATGTAATGACAACCTCGTTTTTGTTTATATGCAAGAACTAGGTTACTAGCTAATGTGACAAGATGTTAAGAGAAAATTAAAGAAAAAATAACATCTGTCATACAACAATATTGTTATACTACTAGAGACTGATTTATTAACACGATTACATGTTAATGTTTCTTTACTTTGCAAATATCTTTATAATGAAAGAATAATTATCTTTAGCCAAAGAAAGGGATTGATGATTTGTCATTTCATCAAATAGAAGAATGGTTTGAGATATTTCGACAGTTTGGCTATATACCAGGATTTATTTTGCTATATATTAGAGCTATTGTCCCAGTATTTCCACTAGCACTTTATATTTTAATTAATATTCATGCTTATGGACCTATTTTAGGCATATTGATTAGTTGGCTAGGCTTAATTGCTGGTACATTCACTGTCTATTTAATATGTAAACGATTAGTAAATACTGAAAAGATGCAGCGTATTAAACAAAAGACTGCTGTTCAACGATTAATTAGTTTTATTGATCGGCAAGGATTAATACCATTATTTATTTTACTTTGTTTTCCTTTTACGCCAAATACATTAATTAATTTTGTAGCGAGTCTATCTCATATTAGGCCTAAATATTATTTCATTGTTTTAGCATCATCTAAATTAATTTCAACTATTATTTTAGGGTATTTAGGAAAAGAAATTACTACAATATTCACCCATCCATTACGAGGTATATTTATGTTGTGTGCTTTAGTTGTATTTTGGATTGTCGGAAAAAAGCTAGAACAGCATTTTATGGGTTCGAAAAAGGAGTGACAAGGTGAAAAAAGTTGTTAAATGTTTGATTTCAGTTATACTTGCTATTATCATTGTACTGTTCATACAAACTTTTGTAATAGTTGGTCATGTCATTCCAAATAGTGAAATGTCACCAACGCTTGACAAAGGGGACCGTGTTATCGTAAATAAAATTAAAGTCACATTTAATCAATTAAATAATGGTGATATCATTACATATAGGCGTGGTAACACGATATATACAAGTAGAATTATTGCCAAACCTGGTCAATCAATGGCATTTCGTAACGGTCAACTATACCGTGATGATCGACCAGTAGATGCATCTTATGCCAAAAACAGAAAAATAAAAGACTTTAGTTTGCGCAATTTTAAAGAATTAGATGGTGATATTATTCCGCCAAACAATTTTGTTGTGCTAAATGATCAGAATAATAATAAGCACGATTCAAGACAATTTGGTTTAATCGATAAAAAGGATATTATTGGTAATGTTAGTTTACGATATTATCCTTTTTCAAAATGGACTGTTCAGTTCAAATTTTAAAAAGAGGTGTCAAAATTGAAAAAAGAAATATTTGAATGGATTATTTCTATTGCAGTAGCCTTGGTTATTTTATTTATAGTTGGTAAATTTATTGTTACTCCATATACGATTAAAGGTGAATCAATGGATCCAACACTGAAAGATGGCGAACGTGTTGCTGTAAACATTATCGGATATAAAACAGGTGGTTTGGAAAAAGGTAATGTAGTTGTCTTCCATGCAAACAAAAATGATGATTATGTAAAACGTGTCATCGGTGTTCCTGGTGATAAAGTTGAATATAAAAATGATACTTTATATGTCAATGGTAAGAAACAAGATGAACCATACTTAAACTACAATATAAAACATAAACAAGGTGATTATATAACTGGAACTTTCCAAGTAAAAAATTTACCGAATGCAAATCCGAAAACAAATGTTATTCCAAAAGGGAAGTATTTAGTTTTAGGAGATAATAGAGAAGTAAGTAAAGATAGTCGCGCATTTGGTCTTATTGATGAAGATCAAATCGTTGGTAAAGTTTCATTTAGATTCTGGCCTTTCAGCGAATTTAAATATAATTTTAATCCTGAGAACACTAAAAATTAATACTTAGTAATGAAAACATCGTTTATCGGTTTCAAATCTGATAAACGATGTTTTCATTTCGAGGAGAATAGTGAAAAGAAATCCTCCACGTAACGAATACAATTAATAAATCAAACACAAATACTTTATGTTAAAATATGTGTCAAAGGAAGTGAGGGTTTGTCATGACATTACATGCTTATTTAGGAAGAGCAGGAACAGGTAAGTCTACGAAAATGTTAACTGAAATAAAACAAAAAATGAAACAAGATCCACTAGGCGATCCGATCATTTTAATTGCACCAACACAAAGTACATTTCAATTAGAACAAGCCTTTGTTAACGATTCAGAATTAAATGGTAGTTTAAGAACGGAAGTACTGCATTTTGAGCGCTTAAGTCACCGTATTTTCCAAGAGGTTGGTAGTTATAGTGAACAAAAACTGTCTAAAGCTGCAATGGAAATGATGATTTATAATATCGTTCAAGAACAGCAACAGCATTTAAAGTTGTACAAATCACAAGCGAAATATTATGGGTTTAGTGAAAAGTTAGCCGAACAAATACAAGACTTTAAAAAATATGCTGTTACGCCTGATCATTTAGATCAGTTTATAACTGACAATCATGTACAGACTAGAACAAAACATAAATTAGAAGATATTGCTTTAATATATCGAGATTTCGAACAACGCATTCAAAATGAATTTATTACTGGCGAAGATGCTTTGCAAAAATTTATTGATTGTATGTCAAAGTCGGAATGGCTTAAAAAAGCAGACATTTATATTGATGGCTTTCATAACTTTTCAACGATTGAATATTTAATTATTAAAGGGTTAATAGAGCATGCGAAAAGTGTAACCATTATATTGACAACAGACGGTAACCAAGACCAATTTAGTATGTTTAGAAAGCCTTCAGAAGTATTACGTCATATTGAGGAAATTGCAAATGAATTAAATATACCGTTAGAACGTCAACATTTTAATCGACAATATCGATTTACTAATCAAGATTTAAAACATCTTGAACTGCAATTTGATGCACTACAAATTAATCAAGAGGCATGCCAAGGTCATATTGATATTTTAGAATCTGCCACAATGAGAGAAGAAATTAATGAAATTGCGAGACGTATTATTATCGATATTAGAGATAAGCACTTAAGGTTTCAAGATATTGCAATTTTATATCGCGATGAATCATATGCATATTTATTTGAGTCAATATTACCGCTATATGATATTCCATTTAACATTGATACGAAGCGTTCGATGACACACCATCCAGTCATGGAAATGATTCGTTCTCTTATTGAAGTTATTCAATCAAATTGGCATGTTAATCCAATGTTGCGCTTGCTTAAAACGGATATATTAACTTCTCAAATTAAAAATAGTGCTTACTTAGTAGATTTGCTTGAAAACTTTGTATTGGAAAGAGGGATATATGGTAAGCGTTGGTTAGATGATAGTTTATTTAATGTTGAACATTTTAGTAAAATGGGACGAAAAGCCCATAAATTGACAGAGGACGAACGTAACACATTTGAACAAGTTATTAAATTAAAACAAGATGTAATCGATAAAATTTTGCATTTTGAAAAGCAGATGTCGCAAGCAGATACAGTAAGAAGCTTTGCAACTGCATTTTATGAAAGTATGGAATATTTTGAGTTGCCAAATCAACTGATGACAGAGCGAGATGAACTTGACTTAAATGGTAACCATGAAAAAGCAGAAGAAATTGATCAAATTTGGAATGGATTGATTCAAATTCTTGACGACTTAGTTCTAGTATTTGGCGATGAACCAATGTCGATGGATCGTTTCTTAGAAGTATTTGATATTGGTTTAGAACAATTAGAATTTGTCATGATTCCGCAAACATTAGATCAAGTAAGTATTGGTACGATGGATTTGGCTAAAGTCGACAATAAGCAACATGTTTACTTAGTAGGTATGAACGATGGTACCATGCCACAACCAGTAACTGCATCAAGTTTAATTACTGATGAAGAAAAGAAATATTTTGAACAACAAGCAAATGTAGAGTTGAGCCCTACATCAGATATTTTACAGATGGATGAAGCATTTGTTTGCTATATTGCTATGACAAGAGCGAGACAAGATGTAACATTTTCATATAGTTTAATGGGATCAAGTGGTGATGATAAAGAGATTAGTCCGTTTTTAACGCAAATTCAAGCGTTATTCAATCAACTTGAAATTACTAACATTCCTCGTTATCACGAAGTAGCACCGCTATCGTTAATGCAACATGTTAAGCAAACGAAAATTGCATTATTTGAAGCGTTACGATCATGGTTAGATGATGAAATTGTCGCTGATAGTTGGTTAGATGCATACCAAGTGATTCGCGATAGTGATGATTTAAATCAAGGACTAAATTATTTAATGTCAGCATTAACTTTTGATAATGAAACTGTACAATTAGGTGAAACACTTTCAAAAGATTTATATGGTAAAGAAATCAATGCCAGTGTTTCCCGTTTTGAAGGTTATCAACAATGTCCATTTAAACATTATGCTTCACATGGTTTGAAATTAAATGAACGAACAAAATATGAACTTCAAAACTTTGATTTAGGTGACATTTTCCACTCTGTTTTAAAATATATTTCTGAACGTATTAATGGTGATTTTAAACAGTTAGACCTTAAAAAAATTAGACAATTAACGAATGAAGCTTTGGAAGAAATTTTACCTAAAGTTCAGTTTAATTTGTTAAATTCTTCAGCATATTATCGTTATTTATCAAGACGCATTGGCGCAATAGTAGAAACGACGCTCAGTGCTTTAAAATATCAAGGCACATATTCTAAATTTATGCCCAAATATTTTGAAACGAGTTTTAGAAGGAAACCAAGAGCAAACGATGAATTAATAGCACAAACATTAACGACATCACAAGGTATTCCAATCAATATTAGAGGACAAATTGACCGCATCGATACGTATACAAAAGATGACACAAGTTTTGTTAATATTATTGACTATAAATCATCTGAAGGAAGTGCGACACTCGACTTAACGAAAGTATATTATGGAATGCAAATGCAAATGATGACATATATGGATATCGTTTTACAAAATAAACAGCGTCTTGGATTAACAGATATCGTGAAACCAGGGGGATTATTATATTTCCATGTTCATGAACCTAGAATTAAATTTAAATCATGGGCAGATATTGATGAAGATAAATTAGAACAAGACTTAATTAAAAAATTTAAGCTCAGTGGTTTAGTGAATGCAGATCAAGCAGTTATTGATGCATTGGACATCCGTTTAGAACCTAAATTCACTTCAGATATAGTACCTGTTGGCTTTAATAAAGATGGTTCGTTAAGTAAACGAGGTAGTCAAGTTGCAGATGAAGAAACAATCTATAAATTTATCCAACATAATAAAGAGAATTTTATAGAAACTGCTTCAAATATTATGGATGGGCATACAGAAGTTGCACCATTAAAATATAAACAAAAATTGCCATGTGCATTTTGTAGTTATCAATCGGTATGTCATGTTGATGGCATGATAGATAGCAAACGATACCGTTCAGTTGATGAAACAATCAATCCAATAGAGGCGATTCAAAATATAAACATTGATGAATTTGGGGGTGAGCAATAAATGACAATTCCAGAGAAACCACAAGGCGTGATTTGGACAGATACACAGTGGCAAAGTATATATGCTTCAGGGCAAGATATACTAGTTGCTGCAGCGGCTGGGTCGGGTAAAACTGCTGTACTAGTCGAGCGGATTATTCAAAAGATTTTACGTGATAGTGTAGATGTTGATCGACTCTTAGTTGTAACTTTTACAAATTTGAGTGCACGTGAAATGAAACTTCGTGTTGATAAACGTATTCAAGAAGCTTCAATTGCTGATCCTATAAACGCTCATTTGAAAAATCAACGCATTAAAATTCATCAAGCGCAAATATCTACGTTACATAGTTTTTGTTTAAAATTAATTCAACAACATTATGATGTGTTAAATATTGATCCGAATTTTAGAACTAGTAGCGAAGCAGAAAATATTTTACTATTGGAGCAAACAATTGATGAAGTGATTGAACAACACTATGATGTCCTTGATCCTGCATTTATAGAATTAACAGAACAATTATCCTCAGATAGAAGTGATGATCAATTTCGGACAATTATCAAGCAACTTTATTTCTTTAGTGTAGCTAATCCAAATCCTTCCCAATGGTTAGATCAATTAGTACAGCCTTATCAAAATGAAGAGCGACAAACACAACTCATTGAACTATTAACAGATTTATCGAAAGTATTCTTAACAGCGGCAAATGATGCTCTAAATAAATCATATGACTTATTTAGCATGATGGATGGGGTTGAAAAGCACTTAGCAATTATAGAAGATGAAAGACGTTTAATGGCGCATGTTCTTGAAGGTGGATTTATTGATATATCTTATTTAACAGGGCATGACTTCGGTGCGCGTTTACCTAATGTAACAGCGAAAATTAAAGAAGCAAATGACATGATGATTGATGCTTTAGAAGATGCTAAACTTCATTATAAAAAATATAAATCATTAATTGATAAAGTTAAAAATGATTACTTTTCAAGAGAAGCTGATGATTTAAAAGAAGACATGCAACAATTAGCGCCACGTGTAAAATATCTTGCACGTATTGTAAAAGATGTGATGTCAGAATTCAACCGTAAAAAACGTAGTAAAAATATTTTAGACTTTTCCGATTATGAACATTTTGCACTACAAATTTTAATAAATGAAGATGGTACGCCATCAGAAATTGCAGAATCATACCGTCAACATTTTCATGAAATCTTAGTTGATGAATACCAAGATACTAACAGAGTTCAGGAGAAAATATTATCTTGTATCAAAACTGGAGATGAACATAACGGTAATTTATTTATGGTGGGTGATGTTAAGCAATCCATTTATAAATTTAGACAAGCAGATCCAAGTCTATTTATTGAAAAATATCAACGATTTACCATAGACGGCGAAAATAGTGGACGCCGAATTGATTTATCGCAAAATTTCCGCTCGCGAAAAGAAGTATTAGCGACAACAAACTATTTGTTTAAGCACATGATGGATGAACAAGTAGGCGAAGTGAATTATGATTCAGCGGCGCAATTGTATTATGGTGCACCATTTGATGAAACGAACCATCCAGTTAACTTAAAAGTATTAGTTGAAGCGAATCAAGAACATAGTGACTTAACTGGCAGTGAAAAAGAAGCGCACTTTATTGTAGAACAAGTTAAAGATATTTTAGAGCATCAAAAGGTTTATGATATGAAATCTCAAAGTTATCGAAGTGCGACTTATAAAGATATTGTCATTTTAGAACGTAGTTTTGGACAAGCTCGTAATTTACAGCAAGCCTTTAAAAATGAAGATATTCCGTTTCATGTAAATAGTCGTGAAGGGTACTTTGAACAAACAGAAGTCCGCTTAGTATTGTCATTTTTAAGAGCGATAGATAATCCACTGCAAGATATTTATTTAGTGGGTTTAATGCGTTCCGTTATTTATCAGTTCAAAGAAGATGAATTAGCACAAATTAGAATATTAAGTCCAAATGATGATTATTTTTATCAATCGATTGTGAATTATATTAAAGATGAAGAAGCTGATAAATCTTTAGTTGAAAAATTAAAATTATTTTTAAAAGACATTCAGCGTTATCAGCAATATAGTCAAGACCATCCTGTATATCAGTTAATCGATTTATTTTATAACGATCATTATGTTATTCAATATTTTAGTGGGTTAATTGGTGGTCGTGGACGTCGTGCGAATCTATATGGACTATTTAATAAAGCGATTGAATTTGAAAATTCTAGTTTTAGAGGTTTATATCAATTTATTCGATTTATTGATGAACTTATCGATAGAGGTAAAGATTTTGGTGAAGAAAATGTTGTAGGACCAAATGATAATGTTGTGCGAATGATGACGATTCATAGTAGTAAAGGTCTAGAATTTCCATTTGTTATTTATTCTGGACTTTCCAAAGATTTCAATAAACGTGATTTGAAACAACCAGTGATTTTAAATCAACAATATGGTCTTGGCATGGATTATTTTGATGTTGAAAAAGAAATGGCATTTCCATCTTTAGCATCAGTTGCATATAAAGCTGTTGCCGAAAAAGAACTTGTATCAGAAGAAATGCGTTTAATTTATGTAGCATTAACACGTGCTAAAGAGCAACTTTATTTAATCGGTAGAGTGAAAAATGATAAATCGTTACAAGAATTAGAGCAATTGTCTATTTCTGGTAAGCACATTGCTGTCAATGAGCGACTAACATCTCCAAATCCGTTTCAACTGATATATGGTATTTTAGCGAAACATCAATCTACTTCACTTCCTGATGATTTAAAATTTGAAAAAGATATTATGCAGGTTGAAGATAGTAGTCGCCCAAATGTAAAAATTACTATCGAATATTTTGAAGACATATCTACTGAAGCGGTTTTAGAAAATGATGAATATCATTCTGTAGCTCAATTAAAAGGAATGACAAAAGGAAATGAAGACACCCAAGCTAAAATTAAATATCAGCTGTCATATCAATATCCCTATGAACAAGATACTTTAAAGCCTTCAAAGCAATCTGTATCTGAATTAAAGCGACAATTGGAAACAGAAGAAAGTGGAACAAGTTATGAACGAGTAAGACAATATCGCATAGGCTTTTCTACATATGAACGTCCTAAATTTTTAAGTGAACAAGGTAAAAGAAAAGCAAATGAAATAGGAACTTTAATGCACACTGTTATGCAACATTTACCGTTTAAAATGGAACGTTTATCAGAAGAGGAGTTAAATGATTATATTGATGGTTTAATCGAAAAGCATATTATTGAACAAGATGCGAAAAAGGATATACGTGTGGATGAAATTATGTCGTTTATTAATAGTGACTTATATTTATCTATTGCTCAGGCTGATCAAGTATATAGAGAGTTGCCATTTGTTGTTAATCAAGCATTAGTAGATCAATTGCCACAGTCAGATGAAGATGCATCTATTATTCAAGGTATGATTGACTTAATATTTGTTAAAAATGGTGTGCACTACTTTGTAGACTATAAAACAGATGCATTTAATCGTCGCCTCGGTATGACAGATGAAGAAATTGGTGCACAACTGAAAAATAAATATAAAATTCAAATGAAATATTACCAAAACACATTGCAAACGATTTTAAAAACAGAAGTTAAAGGGTATTTATATTTCTTCAAATTTGGAACATTACAGCTATAGTTTTTAATTTTAAAAATAATAAAAATTTTTTTGGATAATGTATAAAATCCTATAGCTAAAACCATCTCAGTTCATTTTCAAAATTGTCTTACTTATTTATTTGTTATTTGATAACGAAAAAAGTTATAATGTGAATTAAGATAAAGATGAGGAGTTGAGAATGAATGAAATTCTTATCATTCAAGTATAATGACAGGACTTCATATGGCGTTAAAGTAAAACGTGAAGATGCTGTTTGGGATTTAACATTAGTATTTGCTGACTTTGCAGAAGGAGATTTTCATCCTAAAACATTGTTAGCTGGTTTACAACAAAATCATACTTTAGATTTTCAAGAACAAGTACGAAAAGCAGTTGTAGCAGCAGAAGATAGCGGCAGAGCTGAAGATTATAAAATTTCATTTAACGACATAGAATTTTTACCGCCAGTTACACCGCCAAATAATGTGATTGCTTTTGGTAGAAATTATAAAAATCATGCAAATGAATTAAACCATGAAGTAGAACGATTATATGTATTTACAAAAGCGGCATCATCTTTAACTGGTGATAATGCGACAATTCCAAATCATAAAGATATTACAGATCAATTAGATTATGAAGGCGAATTAGGTATCGTAATTGGTAAGTCTGGTGAAAAGATTCCAAAAGCACTTGCTTTAGACTATGTATATGGTTATACAATTATCAATGATATTACTGACCGTAAGGCACAAAATGAACAGGATCAAGCATTTTTATCAAAAAGTTTGACTGGTGGTTGTCCAATGGGTCCATATATTGTGACTAAAGATGAATTACCATTACCTGAAAATGTAAATATCGTTACAAAAGTGAATAATGAAATTCGTCAAGATGGTAATACAAGTGAAATGATCCTTAAAATTGATGAATTAATTGAAGAAATTTCAAAATATGTTGCATTACACCCAGGAGATATAATTGCAACTGGTACTCCAGGTGGCGTTGGTGCTGGTATGCAACCACCTAAATTTTTACAACCAGGTGACGAAGTTAAAGTTACTATTGATAATATTGGAACATTAACAACATATATTGCTAAATAAATATATTTGAACAAAGCTAATCAGTCCTAATTTGGATTGGTTAGTTTTTTGTATTACATTTCGATTATTAAAAAAGATGAGGTATGAGAATTAAAAAGAAGTTATAAATGAATTTCGCTAATTTTACAAAATATAGATTTTCCTAATTAGCAATAAAATGTCATGTCATTTCTATCATTTATATAAATGTGGTAGAATATATATTCATGTATAATCAAATCATGATTGAATTACAGGTAAGTGGGTATTTATCACACAAAGTTATAATTTAATAACTAAAATTATTAAAGTGGGGGGAATCAATATGTTGCATTTACATATACTAAGTTGGGTATTAGCGATTATTTTATTTATCGCTACATATTTAAATATTTCGAAAAAACAAGGTGGATCACCATTTTTCAAACCGCTACACATGGTTTTACGCTTATTTATGCTTTTAACATTAATCTCAGGATTTTGGGTATTAATTCAGTCATTTATGAATGGCGGGGCAAATCATATGTTGCTTACATTGAAAATGCTATGTGGCGTTGCAGTAGTTGGATTGATGGAAGTATCGATTGCTAAAAGAAAGAGACATGAACAAAGTCACACAATGTTTTGGATAACAATGGCATTAATTATCATTACAATGGTATTAGGTGTCATTCTACCGTTAGGGCCACTATCAAAATTATTCGGCATTGGCTAATTGATAAGATATATAGAATATGACATAAGGCATGGACAAATATTAGTCCAAGACCTTATGTCTTTTTTGATTCTAAAAATGTTTAAACATAAAAAATGGACTGGATAGTAGTACCAGTCCAACATAATTCTAACCTAGACAATTAAGATTAGATTGAATCGCATGATTCATTTATTTAGCTTTGTAACCAATCATATTGATTAAATCTTTAGGGTGGCTATATGGTGGTGCATAAGCCACTTCAAACTCAGTTAACTCATCTACAGTTAGCTGGTTCATCATTGCCATCGATAGTACATCAATACGTTTATCTGCACCTTCTTTTCCTACTGCAGCTGCTCTTAAAATCTGACGGTTTGAAGTGTCATAATATACTCTTAAGTGTAAAGGGGAATTTCCTGGGTAATAATTCGCGTGTGCACCTTGAGTGACTTCCACCATTTTATAGTCAAATTGCTTTAGTTCGTTTGGTTTAACGCCGACACTCGCAAATGTATAATCAAAGAACTTCACAATATTGTTGCCTAAGAAGCCTTTGAATTCAATAGTGTCATTTCCAGCAATTTGTTCGGCAACAATACTTGCTGCACGGTGAGCGCCCCAAGCTAAAGGAACACTAGCCGGTAGATCGACATGTCGATAATGTGATGTTGCAATATCGCCTATTGCATAAATGTTTGGAACATTTGTTTCAAATTTATCGTTTACCGGTATGAAACCTTTTCGATCAAGTTTGATATTTGAACTTTCGATAAATTTTGAATTGGGGTGAGTACCGACACCTTCAATAATCATATCGTAATGTTCAACTTTTCCTGATTTAAATGTAATTTCATTTCCATTGATAGCATCAATTTCCTCATTTAAACGGTATGGAATCTCCCGCTTATCTAATTCATCAAGTATAGGTTGATTCATGTCGGCATCCATTAATTTATTTATCTTATCAGAGCGATGAATTAAAGTAGGGTGTAAACCACGTTCATAAAGATTTTCAAGAACTTCTAATGAAACATACCCTGCACCTACAACCAATACTTTAACAACTTGATTTGCTTTGATGAATTGATCGATAGCATCAGTGTCTTCTAAATTTCTAAGTGTAAATGTAATATCACTTTCAAAGCCAAGGCTATTTGCACTTGCACCAGGGCTTAAAATGAGTTTATCGTAAGATTCTTCAAATTGTTCGTTGGTCTTTCTATTTAACACAGATACAGTTTGCTTTTCATCATTGATTGCAATGACTTCATGATATGTTTTAACTGTAATTCGCTTACGATTATAAAATTTTTCAGGAGTGTAAGCTAATGCTAAACGTCTATCTTCTACAACTTCACCTATTACATATGGTAAAGCACAATTTGCAAAACTCATATCTCTATCTTTTTCAAATATAATAATGTCACTTTCTTTATCTAAACGTCGAATTTGACTGGCACATGTTGCACCACCAGCTACTGCTCCGACAACAACGATTTTCGGCATTGTTAATAACCTCCTATTTTTTAAAAATATTATAAAATGTATAGACATAAATTAACAGTAATATCTAATGTTTAAGTTAAAGAAATCATTTAAATATCTACCAATGCCATCTTCGTTATTATTGAACGTAATATTGTTTGCTACATCTTTAAGTTCTTGTAAACCATTTTCCATTGCAACCCCATGGCGAGCATATTCAATCATTTCAATATCATTATCTTCATCACCGAACGCAATAATATTATTGCGATCTATATTTAAAAATTGTCTGACTTGTTCAATGCCTCTGGCTTTATTAATACCAAGTTTAACAATTTCAATGACTGGGAATGGGGCACCCCAACGACGATGTTCAATATGGTCTGCATAAAAATGTGTGAGCATATTTTTGATTTCAGGAATTTTACATTCCTCAGCTTCAATTAAAATTGAGGTAGGGGATTCTTTCAAATGGACAAGAAGATTACCTGTTTGGATTTTAGGATTACCCATTGAAAATCCTTCAAATAATCTTGGGTCATGATTGTTAATAAAAACATAATCTTTTACTTCTGCAATGATATTAGACACTTGATATTGCTGTAACCCTTGAATGATATTTTGTGCTACACCTAAGTCTAATATTTCATGGACAGTTTTAAAGTTTTTGTCTTTTGGATGATGTACGTATGCACCATTAAAGTTAACAATAGGTGTCGTTAAATTTAATTCATGATAATACATTTGACTTGCACGATAAGGTCTGCCAGTCGCAATCATAATTTGGTGTCCACGTTGTTGTAATTCATTTAATACTTGTTTAGTATATGATGAAATTTCTTTGTTATCGTTTAATAATGTTCCGTCTAAATCTAGACATATTAAATGTGGTTGCATTTCTCTCTCCTCATAAGTTGCTTAGTTCATATAGATACATCATAGCATTTTATTGGCGTTTTGTCGGATATTTGATATATTAGGGATAATATGACAATAAAGAGGTGATAGGATGGAAGAGGCATTAAAAGATAGCATTTTAGGTGCATTAGAAATGGTAATAGACCCGGAATTAGGTATTGATATCGTTAATTTAGGTTTAGTATACAAAGTAAATGTTGATGATGAAGGTGTATGTACAGTTGATATGACGTTAACTTCGATGGGATGCCCAATGGGACCTCAAATTATTGACCAAGTTAAAACTGTATTAGCAGAGCTTCCAGAAATTCAAGATACAGAAGTAAACATCGTCTGGAGTCCACCTTGGACAAAAGATATGATGTCTCGCTATGCAAAGATTGCACTAGGTGTAAGTTAATATTTAAATATATAAGAGCAGTTAGATGTTGAAAATACATTTAACTGTTTTTTATTTTAATATTAAGCCAGTCAAATAAAGTGAAGATATCCTTTAATGGAACTTAAAGATTATTTCAATTTAAAATCCTAAACGTACCATTATTGAAAAAAGATAAAGCGATGCACTTATACTCAAATGTACTTAATTAAAATTTTATGTTTGAGAAGTGTTGAACATAAATAATTAATAACAAAATAGATGTCGAACTACTTTTTTGCAGAACGAATTTTTAATAAAAAAAACTGATAATAAATTGAATTTATATTACAGTTGTATTACAATACATAATACTTCATAGTTTATAAGTGACGAGTTGCATTACTAAATCGAAATTAAATGTGTAAAGTAAGTGATTAAGCATTATAAGTTTTCTCAATTTACTACTAATCAATTTTTTATACGTGATTCGATAAATTAAATATGCATTTCACTATTCTTTTAAACAACACTTAACATTTTTATAAAGCATCCAAGAATAACAGTTTTAAAAGGGAAGAATGCAAAATGAATAAAACAAAGGATTATACACAGCATAAAAAGCTAAGGTACATGCCTGGATTAGATGGTTTAAGAGCTATCGCAGTTTTAGGCATTATTATTTATCATTTAAACAAACAATGGTTGACGGGTGGATTTTTAGGAGTCGATACATTTTTTGTAATATCAGGTTATTTAATAACAAGTTTGTTACTCAAAGAATTTGAAGATACTGGAATTATAAAACTGAAAAGCTTTTGGATTCGACGTTTAAAACGATTATTACCTGCAGTTATTGTACTGTTAATGGTTGTAGGAACAGCTACATTACTATTAAAACCAGACAATATTGTTAGAGTCAAACATGATATAATTGCTGCCATTTTTTATGTATCAAATTGGTGGTATATTGCAAAAGATGTCAATTATTTCGAACAATTTTCATTTATGCCATTAAAGCATTTATGGTCACTTGCAATAGAAGAACAGTTTTACTTATTTTTTCCTGTAATATTAATTATACTATTATTATTGATTAAAAAACGTTATAAAATAGGATTTATATTTTGGTTAGTTTCTTTGTTATCTTTGGGATTAATGATTTATCTTTCAAGCTTTCATGTTAATCATTCACGAGTTTATTTTGGTACAGACACAAGATTACAAACATTGTTATTGGGTGTTTTATTAGCATTTCTATGGCCACCATTTAAGTTGAAAAACGATCCTCCTAAAGCTGTAAAATATACAATAGACGCTATTGGTATTTTGGCATTTATAACATTAATGTGTTTATCTATCATTGTAAATGATGAGAGTAATTGGATTTACGATGGAGGTTTCTATTTAATTTCAACAGTAACTTTATTTATAATTGCTACTGTTGTACATCCAACAACGTTGATGGCAAAGGCATTTTCAAATCCGGTTTTAGTATATATTGGTAAAAGATCATATAGTTTATACTTATGGCATTTTCCCGTAATTAGTTTTATACATAGTTATTACGTTGATGGTCAAATACCAAAATATGTGTATGCTATAGATATAGTATTAACTATAATTTTAGCAGAACTTTCTTATCGTTATATTGAAACACCATTTAGAAAAGAAGGATTACATTCGTTGAATTGGCATCCAACTTTTATACCGCAGTTTATTAGAACAGTACTAATTATCACTTTGTTGATACCTTTTATGCTCATATTAGTTGGTGCTTTTAATCACTATGGTAAAGATATCATTGGTGAAAAAGCGAATAGTTTTGATACATCTTTAGAAGATAATTATCAAGCTAGAATAGCACCTGTAGAAAATATTCATATTGATGGTTTAATTGATGAAAAGAAAAAACCGTCATCAGATGTTTATCATAATATTAAACCACTTTTAATCGGTGATTCAGTTATGGTCGATATTGGAGAATCATTTAAAGATTCTGTACCAAAATCTAGAATTGATGGCAAAGTTGGGCGTCAATTATATCAAACCTTACCATTAGTTAAAGCTAACTATACGCAATATAACAAGTCATCAGATCAAGTTGTCTTAGAATTAGGAACAAATGGTGATTTTACCGTAAAGCAATTAGATGATTTACTTAATCATTTTGGTAAGGCAAAAATTTATCTAGTTAACACGCGTGTGCCACGAATATACGAAGCGAATGTAAATAGGTTATTAGCTGACGCCGCCAAAAGAAAAGAAAATGTTACTTTAATTGATTGGCATAAGCGATCTCAAGGTCATAGCGAATATTTTGCACCGGATGGCGTACATTTAGAATATAAAGGTGTTTTAGCTTTAAAAGATGAAATTTTAAAGGCTCTAAAAAAGAAATAACATATGTTTAGTAAGTCTAGTTAATGTATAAATGAACATTAGCTAGGCTTTTTCACTGGTGAAAAATTATTTGTGAAAATTTGAGAAAAGCAAAGTGAAAATGTTGATAAATTGTGAAATAGGGACTATAATAGAATTAAGGTCAAAGAAAGTCAAAGTCAAAAAGAAACTTTGACCAACTCTACGATTTAGAGGTGAAAAATATGGATATAAATAAAATGACTTATGCGGTACAAAGTACCTTACAACACGCTGTTGAACTGAGTCAGCAACATAAATTACAAAATATAGAAATTGAGGCAATTTTAAGCGCTGCCTTAAATGAAAGTGAAAGCTTGTATAAAAGTATATTAGAACGAGCAAATATCGAGGTAGATCAATTAAACAAAGCTTATGAAGACAAACTAAAAACCTATGCATCTGTAGAAGGTGACAATATTCAATATGGTCAATATATTAGCCAACAAGCAAACCAATTGATAACTAAAGCTGAATTATACATGAAAGAATATGAAGATGAATATATTTCAATGGAGCATATTTTACGTGCGGCAATGGACATTGATCAAACAACAAAACATTATATAAATAATAAAATAGAAGTTATCAAAGAAATTATTATAAAAGTAAGAGGGGGAAATCACGTGACATCACAAAATCCTGAAGTTAATTACGAAGCATTAGCTAAATATGGCCGCGACTTAGTAGAAGAAGTTAGACAAGGTAAAATGGATCCTGTTATAGGAAGAGATGAAGAAATTCGAAATACGATTCGTATTTTAAGTCGTAAAACTAAAAACAACCCTGTGCTCATTGGTGAACCAGGTGTTGGTAAAACAGCAATTGTTGAAGGATTAGCGCAACGTATAGTTAAGAAAGATGTTCCAGAATCTTTATTAGATAAAACTGTTTTCGAGTTAGATTTAAGCGCATTAGTAGCGGGCGCTAAATATCGTGGTGAGTTTGAAGAGAGATTAAAAGCCGTCCTAAAAGAAGTTAAAGATTCTGATGGTAGAATTATATTATTTATTGATGAAATCCATATGCTTGTAGGTGCTGGTAAAACAGATGGTGCCATGGACGCTGGTAACATGCTAAAACCAATGTTAGCTCGTGGAGAGTTACATTGTATTGGTGCAACAACTTTAAATGAATATCGAGAATATATTGAAAAAGATTCAGCATTAGAGCGTCGTTTCCAAAAAGTAGCAGTTAGTGAGCCTGATGTTGAAGATACAATTTCAATTTTACGTGGTTTAAAAGAACGATATGAAGTGTATCACGGTGTGCGAATTCAAGATAGAGCATTAGTTGCTGCCGCTGAATTGTCTGATCGTTATATCACTGATCGATTTTTACCAGATAAAGCGATTGATTTAGTTGACCAAGCATGTGCAACAATTCGTACTGAAATGGGATCAAACCCAACTGAATTGGATCAAGTTAATAGACGTGTAATGCAATTAGAAATTGAAGAAAGCGCACTTAAAAATGAATCTGACAATGCAAGCAAACAAAGACTACAAGAACTACAAGAAGAGCTTGCCAATGAAAAGGAAAAACAAGCTGCACTTCAATCACGTGTAGAATCAGAAAAAGAAAAAATAGCTAAGTTGCAAGAAAAACGTGCACAACTAGATGAAAGTAGACAAGCGTTGGAAGATGCACAAACAAATAATAATTTAGAAAAAGCTGCGGAACTACAATATGGAACAATTCCTCAATTAGAAAAAGAACTTAGAGAATTAGAGGATAACTTCCAAGATGAGCAAGGTGAAGATACAGATCGAATGATTCGTGAAGTTGTGACAGACGAAGAAATTGGTGACATTGTCAGCCAATGGACAGGCATACCAGTTTCAAAATTAGTTGAAACAGAGCGCGAAAAATTACTTCACTTAAGTGATATCTTGCATAAACGTGTGGTAGGCCAAGATAAAGCAGTTGACCTGGTTTCAGATGCAGTAGTTAGAGCGAGAGCAGGTATTAAAGATCCGAATAGACCTATTGGTAGTTTCTTATTCCTAGGTCCTACTGGGGTAGGTAAAACTGAATTAGCTAAATCATTAGCTGCATCATTATTTGATTCTGAAAAACATATGATTCGTATTGATATGAGTGAATATATGGAAAAACATGCAGTATCACGTTTAATTGGTGCGCCTCCAGGATATATTGGACATGATGAAGGTGGTCAATTAACTGAAGCGGTTCGTCGTAATCCATACTCAGTTATTTTATTAGATGAGGTTGAAAAAGCACATACTGACGTCTTTAATGTATTATTGCAAATTTTAGACGAAGGCCGTTTAACTGATTCTAAAGGACGCAGTGTTGATTTTAAAAATACTATTATTATTATGACAAGTAATATTGGATCTCAAGTTTTATTAGAAAACGTAAAAGAGACTGGCGAAATTACAGAATCAACAGAAAAAGCTGTTATGACAAGTTTAAATGCATATTTCAAACCAGAAATTTTGAATCGTATGGATGACATCGTATTATTTAAACCATTATCTATCGATGACATGAGTATGATTGTAGACAAAATTTTAACGCAATTAAATATAAGATTACTTGAACAACGAATCTCAATTGAAGTTTCTGACGATGCTAAAGCTTGGCTAGGTCAAGAAGCTTATGAACCTCAGTACGGTGCAAGACCATTGAAACGTTTTGTACAACGCCAAATTGAAACACCATTAGCACGTATGATGATTAAAGAGGGATTCCCAGAAGGTACAACTATTAAAATTAATTTAAATTCAGACAATAACTTAACGTTTAATGTTGAAAAAATTCATGAATAAAAATGAACCAAGAATGTGATGAATAGTCGCATTCTTGGTTTTTTAGATTTGAAACTTATTATAATTGTTCATTGGCAATATACTTTTTAAATGATTTAATAAAAGCCAATATTTCCGGACTTTCTTTTTTGCTGTAAACATATGTAAATGATATAGGTGCTTGTAAAATTTTCGTGTTAATAACCGAAATATTGTAATCACTATTTGTTGTTATATAAATAGGCAGGAATGATATACCTTGATTCATTTCGATTAATTTAATTGAAGTATGCACATCATTGATAGATAGAAATTGTGCTTTTTCATAAATATTAAAAATGTTATTTTTAAGTGATGACCAATATTCTGGATGGTTATCACTTATTATTTTGTATTTTTCAAATAAAGATGCCTCAGTTAGAAGATGATTATTCTCTTTATTGGGAGCAATCAATACAATTTTACCTTCGCATACTTTTTCAGAATGAACTTCTCTTAGTTTAGGTTGATTTCTGCTAATCCCGATGTCATACGTATGATTATTAATATCTTTTTCAATATTTTCATTTTTGACATGAAGAGAAACATCGATAAACGGATGCTCGTTAAAGAAAGATTTTAAAAATTTGGGCATAATGAATGTCGCGATATATGAAGATACGACAACATTTAATTTCGATTGAAACATCGTCTTTTTAAGTTGGATATGCTTGATGCCACTTTCATATTGTTCAATAAAACTTTGCGCAATTGGAAGAAATGTATGTCCATCTTCAGTCAAGATAATTTGATTTTTATAAGTTTCAAATAGTTTCACATTGAGATGCTGTTCTAAATTTTTAATTTGCTTATGTATAGAAGGTATAGTGAGATTAATTTCTTCACTAGCTAATCGATAGTTTAACGTCTTCGCTAAAATGACAAATGTATAGTACCAATCCAAATTCATGAACTTACCTCTTTCAAAAAAGTTAATGATCCATTAGAAAATATTTAATTTTTATTGAATAAAAATAATATTAATATTATATCAGAGGTTATCGAAGGGGTGAATGTTTAATAATATTTTATTTTACAAGGAGAGAGCAACATGAAAATAAAAACTGAATTTAAAGGGAATAATATACCATATGAATACGCAGCAGGTGCAGATGTGAGTGATTCAATTAACGGGAATCCAATTAAATCATTTCCATTTGAAGTAACTGAATTACCGGAAGGGACTAAATATCTTGCTTGGTCTTTAATTGACTATGATGCAATTCCTGTGTGTGGCTTTGCTTGGATTCATTGGAGTGTAGCTAATGTAAATGTTAGTGGCAATTCAATTTCTATAAAAGCAGATTTATCAAGAACAAAAGGTGACTATGTACAAGGTAAAAATAGCTTTACTAGTGGGTTGTTGGCTGAAGATTTTTCAGAAATAGAAAATCACTATGTAGGACCAACACCACCTGATAAAGATCATCAATATGAATTAACAGTTTATGCGTTAGATCATTCTTTAAATTTGAAGAACGGGTTCTACTTGAATGAATTTTTAAAAGAAGTAAATCAACATAAAATTGATCAAACAAGTATTAACCTTATAGGAAGAAAAATTTAATACTAAATATCTCATCAATATAAAATTGTTCAATTAAAAGTACAAAGAAACAAGGGTTTTAATTTATATTTTAAGTACGACTTTCGCTATAGTGTAATGAAATAATTAAATTTAAGAAATGTAAACTTAGTTATTGTAATGTGAATTTGTTTGAAAAAATAGAAAGTATTAACAATTACAGCTTTTACATTAATTAAAATTTATTTTAAAAAACAAGTAAACAATTTGAATACTTATAATTTTTTAAACTTTTAAATTTGTGTTATATTGATTTTGTAAGATACTTTTACTCACAAAGGAGAGAGAATATATATGAAATTAAAATCATTTATAACTGTAACTTTGGCACTGGGGATGATTGCGACGACTGGCGCTACTGTGGCAAGTAATGAGGTATCTGCAGCAGAAAAGGACAAACTACCGGCAAATCAAAAAGCTCAGGAAATGCAAAATATTCCATATACTATTGCAGTAGATGGTATCATGGCTTTCAATCAATCATACTTAAAATTACCAAAAGATAGCCAATTATCTTATTTAGATTTAGGAAATAAAGTTAAAGCATTATTATATGATGAACGTGGGGTAACACCTGAGAAGATTCAAAATGCAAAATCTGCCATTTACACGATTACTTGGAAAGATGGCAGTAAAAAAGAAGTGGATTTAAAGAAAGATAGTTACACTGCAAACTTGTTTGATTCAAATTCAATTAAACAAATTGACATTAATGTAAAAACTAAATAATCACTTAAAATTGTCACATTCAACATGTACAATTTAATTTAACAATGAATAATTATAATACAATTGCCTTAATACAAAGATTACTCGGAAAAGATATCTTTGTATTAAGGCTTTTTCTAAATTTAAAAATGATGGATTAGGGGTTATTAAACTTTATAATATACTAAAGACAAAACATGAGTGACCAAAAATAAAAGCCACCTCTATTTAGGCAGCTTTAATAATAAGTAAGACATATTTCATTTTATACTAAATAGTTATTGTGATGAATCTTTCGGCGGTTTAATTACTGCAGCAAAAATTGCTGTGAAAATCGTGAACAATACTGCCATGATAATTGGATTCACTACATTTAAGCTGTTTCCACCTACTAGGCTATTAAGTACAAAGTTAACCATTTGCATTAATAATAATGCCCAAAAGAATGTTACGAGGTGTTTCATGTCATTCTACCTCCACTTTAATTATATATATTTTATTTTAAGTGAAAGTTAGAAATTTGTATAGTAACATCTCATATATTTTAGCCACATTATACAGTTTAATAAAAGACTTTATCTGAATGGCTATTCTAAATTAAGTACAATAAAACTAATTTCATACAAAAAATTGACGATAATAAAGCATTAAAATTTTATTAATTAGTCATTATTCCTACCTCTGACTTGAGTTTAAAAACTAATCTATGTTAAATTAATACCTGGTATTAAAAATTTTATTAAGAAGGTGTTCAACTATGAACGTGGGTATTAAAGGTTTTGGTGCATATGCACCAGAAAAGATAATTGACAATGCCTATTTTGAGCAATTTTTAGATACATCTGATGAATGGATTTCTAAGATGACTGGAATTAAAGAAAGACATTGGGCAGATGACGATCAAGATACTTCAGATTTAGCATATGAAGCAAGTGTAAAAGCAATCGCAGATGCTGGTATTCAGCCCGAAGATATAGATATGATTATTGTTGCAACAGCAACTGGAGATATGCCATTTCCAACTGTCGCAAATATGTTACAAGAACGTTTAGGAACAGGTAAAGTTGCTTCTATGGATCAACTTGCGGCATGTTCTGGGTTTATGTATTCAATGATTACAGCTAAACAATATGTTCAATCTGGAGATTATCGTAATATATTAGTTGTCGGTGCAGATAAATTATCTAAAATAACAGATTTAACTGACCGTTCTACTGCAGTTCTATTTGGAGATGGTGCAGGCGCGGTTATCATTGGTGAAGTTTCAGAAGGCAGAGGTATCATAAGCTATGAGATGGGCTCTGATGGCACTGGTGGTAAACATTTATACTTAGATAAAGAAACTGGAAAATTAAAAATGAATGGTCGTGAAGTATTTAAATTTGCAGTCAGAATTATGGGTGATGCATCAACACGTGTAGTTGAAAAAGCGAACTTAACTTCAGACGATATAGATTTATTTATTCCTCATCAAGCAAATATAAGAATTATGGAATCAGCTAGAGAACGACTTGGTATTTCTAAAGATAAAATGAGTGTTTCAGTGGATAAATATGGAAATACGTCAGCAGCATCAATACCTTTAAGTATCGATCAAGAATTGAAAAATGGTAAACTTAAAGATGATGATACAATCGTCCTTGTTGGATTCGGTGGTGGCCTAACTTGGGGCGCAATGACAATAAAATGGGGAAAATAGGAGGATAACGAATGAGTGAAAATAAAAGAGTAGTTATTACTGGTATGGGAGCCCTCTCTCCAATAGGTAATGATGTTAAAACAACATGGGAGAATGCATTGAAAGGTGTTAATGGTATTGATAAAATAACACGAATCGATACAGAACCATATAGCGTGCACTTAGCAGGAGAACTTAAAAACTTTAATATTGAAGATCATATCGACAAAAAAGAAGCACGTCGTATGGATAGATTTACTCAATACGCAATTGTAGCAGCAAGAGAAGCTGTGAAAGATGCACAATTAGATATCAATGAAAATACTGCAGATCGAATCGGTGTATGGATTGGTTCAGGTATCGGTGGTATGGAAACGTTTGAAATTGCACATAAACAATTAATGGAAAAAGGTCCAAGACGTGTGAGTCCATTTTTCGTACCAATGTTAATTCCTGATATGGCAACTGGACAAGTATCAATTGACTTAGGTGCAAAAGGACCAAATGGTGCAACAGTTACAGCATGTGCAACAGGTACAAACTCTATCGGAGAAGCATTTAAAATTGTGCAACGCGGTGATGCAGATGCAATGATTACTGGTGGTACAGAAGCACCAATTACTCATATGGCAATTGCAGGCTTCAGCGCAAGTCGAGCGCTTTCTACAAATGATGACATTGAAACTGCATGTCGTCCATTCCAAGAAGGTAGAGACGGTTTTGTTATGGGTGAAGGTGCTGGTATTTTAGTAATCGAATCTTTAGATTCAGCACAAGCTAGAGGTGCCAATATTTATGCTGAGATAGTTGGCTATGGTACTACAGGTGATGCTTATCATATTACAGCGCCAGCTCCAGAAGGTGAAGGTGGTTCTAGAGCAATGCAAGCAGCTATGGATGATGCTGGTATTGAACCTAAAGATGTACAATACTTAAATGCACATGGTACAAGTACACCAGTCGGTGACTTAAATGAAGTTAAAGCCATTAAAAATACATTTGGTGAAGCAGCTAAGCATTTAAAAGTTAGCTCAACAAAATCAATGACTGGTCACTTACTTGGGGCAACAGGTGGAATTGAAGCTATCTTCTCAGCACTTTCAATTAAAGACTCTAAAGTCGCACCGACAATTCATGCGGTAACACCAGACCCAGAATGTGATTTGGATATTGTTCCAAACGAAGCGCAAGACCTTGATATTACTTATGCAATGAGTAATAGCTTAGGATTCGGTGGACATAACGCAGTATTAGTATTCAAAAAATTTGAAGCATAATTATAAAAATCTTCAGTAACGTTGTTTTAGTTACTGAAGATTTTTTCTGTTTCTTTATATTAAAATGAGCGACAGCACAATCGTTATAGTAAAATATAAAATATTTATAACTAATAAAGGTATTATCCATGTAGAAACAAAATAATGTTCTTTTTTTACCTCTTGTGGGTTGAAAAATGGATCATCAGAGATAGACTTCTTCTTTTTCGAAGATGACATTTGATACTTTAATCTTCTAAAACCATAACTTGTCGCATCAAAAATGCCTTCTTGTACAAGTAAAATCAAAAATATGCTAATAAAAATAATTAATGAAACATAAAACAATATATTTAAATATGTAATGATAGTATGGCTATTAAAAACCCATATAATAAACGTTAACATTGGGGTTATTAGCCCCATTCCAAGCCATTTTTTCAACATTTGATCACTCCCACTTATAGAACACTCTTACGCATAGTTTACATTAAAATGAGACATTGAGGAATGATTTTTTAATTTCTTCAACTTTATTGAAATTCTAAAATCAATCATTCTTCATTAGTTTAAAGCGAAAAAACATTGATATATAGTAAATATTGTATATATAATATTAATTAAGATTTCAGAAAATTTTGAAGGGAATGGAAATTTAGAAATCGGAAAATTTGTTAGAGGAGGGGAATAGATGGGGAAATATATTTTTAAGCGATTTATTTATATGCTTATTTCTTTATTTATCATTATCACAATTACGTTTTTCTTAATGAAATTAATGCCAGGTTCTCCGTTTAATGATGCAAAATTAAATGCTGAACAAAAAGAAATTTTAAATGAAAAATATGGATTAAATGATCCTGTAGCTACACAGTATTTACATTATTTAAAAAATGTGGTTACAGGCGATTTTGGTAATTCATTCCAGTATCATAATCAACCTGTGTGGGATTTGATTAAACCGAGACTACTACCTTCTTTTGAAATGGGACTTACAGCAATGTTCATCGGTGTAATACTGGGACTTATTTTAGGAGTTGCAGCAGCTACTAAACAAAATTCTTGGGTTGACTATACAACTACAGTTATTTCAGTTATTGCAGTATCTGTACCATCTTTTGTACTTGCTGTACTTTTACAATATGTATTTGCAGTTAAATTAAGATGGTTCCCAGTAGCTGGATGGGAAGGTTTTTCGACCGCGGTATTACCATCACTTGCATTATCTGCAGCTGTTTTAGCAACTGTCGCCAGATACATAAGAGCAGAGATGATAGAGGTATTAAGTTCAGACTACATTTTATTAGCGAGAGCTAAAGGTAATTCGACAATGCGTGTACTTTTTGGACATGCACTTAGAAATGCTTTAATTCCAATTATTACAATTATCGTTCCTATGTTAGCAAGTATTTTAACAGGCACTTTAACAATTGAAAATATTTTTGGAGTTCCTGGATTAGGGGATCAATTCGTACGTTCAATTACAACAAATGATTTCTCAGTAATCATGGCAATCACACTATTATTTAGCACACTGTTTATCGTTTCTATTTTTATTGTAGATATTTTGTACGGTGTGATAGATCCACGAATTCGTGTTCAAGGAGGTAAAAAATAATGGCTGAAAATAAAAATAATTTGTCGATTAATGACGATCATTCTAATGCAGTTATGACGCATACCTCTGACGCTATCGCATCATCTGATTTTATTATTAGAGAATTAGATTTGAATCAGGAACCTGAAATGCAACGAGAAAGCAAAAACTTTTGGCAAGATGCTTGGGCTCAGTTAAAACGAAATAAGTTAGCTGTTGTCGGTATGATAGGTTTAATTATCATTGTAATATTTGCTTTTATCGGTCCAGTTATAAATAAACATGATTATGCTGAACAAAATGTACAACATAGAAATCTTCCGGCAAAAATACCTGTATTAGACAAAGTTCCATTTTTACCTTTTGATGGTAAAGATGCAGATGGCAAGGATGCTTATAAAGCAGCAAATGCTAAAGAAAATTATTGGTTTGGTACTGATCAGTTGGGTCGAGATTTATGGACAAGAACATGGAAAGGTGCTCAAATTTCATTGTTTATCGGTGTTGTTGCAGCGATGTTAGATATTTTTATTGGCGTTGTATATGGTGCGATTTCAGGTTTCTTCGGTGGACGTGTCGATACGATTATGCAACGGATACTTGAAGTCATAGCATCTATTCCGAATTTAATTGTCGTAATTTTATTTGTATTAATTTTTGAACCATCCATTTGGACAATTATATTGGCTATGTCTATCACAGGCTGGTTAGGCATGAGCAGAGTTGTTCGTGGAGAATTTTTAAAATTGAAAAATCAAGAGTTTGTCATGGCTTCGAAAACATTGGGGGCTTCAAAATTCAAATTGATATTTAAGCATATTTTACCTAATACGTTAGGTGCTATCGTGGTTACATCAATGTTTACAGTACCTAGTGCTATTTTCTTCGAAGCATTTTTAAGTTTCATTGGTATAGGTGTACCCGCACCTCAAACATCGTTAGGGTCATTAGTAAACGATGGGCGCGCAATGTTATTAATTTATCCACATGAATTATTTATACCAGCAATGATTTTAAGTTTATTAATTCTATTCTTTTACTTATTTAGTGATGGATTACGTGATGCATTTGATCCGAAAATGCGTAAATAAAAGGGGGCATAGCATATGACTGAAAGAATATTAGAAGTAAATGATTTGCATGTTTCCTTTGATATTACAGCAGGGGAAGTGCAGGCAGTGAGAGGTGTAGATTTTTATTTAAACAAAGGGGAAACATTGGCAATTGTTGGTGAATCAGGTTCAGGTAAATCTGTAACAACAAAAGCAATTACAAAATTATTCCAAGGGGACACAGGAAGAATTAAAAAGGGAGAAATTTTATTTTTAGGGGAGGATTTAGCAAAAAAACCTGAAAATGACTTAATTAAATTACGTGGTAGAGATATTTCTATGATTTTCCAAGATCCAATGACATCGCTAAATCCAACAATGCAAATTGGCAAGCAAGTAATGGAACCACTCATAAAACATAAAAATTATAGTAAAGCAGAAGCAAAAAAGCGTGCATTGGAAATACTAAATCTTGTAGGTTTACCAAATGCAGAAAAACGATTTAAAGCATATCCTCATCAGTTTTCTGGTGGACAAAGGCAAAGAATTGTTATTGCAACCGCATTAGCTTGTGAACCTAAAGTGCTCATTGCTGATGAACCAACGACTGCATTAGACGTAACGATGCAGGCGCAAATTTTAGATTTAATGAAAGAACTACAACAAAAAATTGATACAGCGATTATTTTTATTACGCATGATTTAGGGGTTGTTGCTAATATCGCTGATAGAGTCGCAGTTATGTATGGCGGTCAAATGGTTGAAACAGGGGACGTTAATGAGATATTTTATGACCCTAAACATCCATACACATGGGGACTATTATCATCAATGCCTGATTTATCAACGACTAATGACACACCATTACTAGCGATTCCTGGAGCGCCACCTGATTTATTACACCCACCTAAAGGTGATGCATTTGCAAGACGTAGTCAATATGCATTAGATATTGATTTTAAAGTAGAACCACCGTGGTTTAAGGTTTCACCGACACATTTTGTGAAATCTTGGTTATTAGACGCACGTGCACCTAAAGTTGAACTACCCGAGCTGGTAAAACAACGTATGAAACCGATGCCTAATAATTATGAAAAACCACTCAAGGTAGAAAGGGTGTCGTTCAATGAAAAATGATGAAGTGCTATTATCTATTAAAAATTTAAAGCAATATTTTAACGCAGGAAAGAAAAACGAAGTGAGAGCGATTGAAAACATTTCGTTTGATATATACAAAGGGGAAACATTAGGTTTAGTAGGAGAATCGGGGTGTGGTAAATCTACAACTGGTAAATCAATTATCAAACTTAATGATATTACAAGTGGAGAAATTTTGTATGAGGGTATTGATATACAAAAGATTCGTAAACGTAAAGATTTGCTTAAATTTAATAAAAAGATACAGATGATTTTTCAAGACCCATATGCGTCTTTAAATCCTAGGTTAAAAGTAATGGATATAGTAGCTGAAGGTATAGATATCCATCATTTAGCAAGTGATAAGCGTGACCGTAAAAAACGTGTCTATGATTTACTTGAAACTGTTGGATTAAGTAAAGAACATGCCAATCGTTATCCGCATGAATTCTCAGGCGGACAACGCCAACGTATTGGAATTGCCCGTGCATTAGCCGTTGAACCAGAATTTATTATAGCAGATGAACCTATTTCAGCATTGGATGTTTCAATTCAAGCTCAAGTAGTCAATTTGTTATTAAAATTACAGCGTGAAAGAGGTATTACGTTCTTATTTATAGCGCATGATTTATCAATGGTGAAGTATATTTCAGATCGTATTGCAGTCATGCATTTTGGGAAAATTGTAGAAATCGGACCAGCAGACGATATTTATCAATGTCCATTACATGATTATACTAAGTCTTTATTGTCGGCAATTCCTCAACCAGATCCTGAATCGGAACGTAGTCGCAAACGATTTAGTTATATTGATGATGAAGCAAATAATCATTTAAGACAATTACATGAAATAAGGTCACAGCATTTTGTCTTTAGTACTGAAGAAGAAGCGGCACGACTCCGAAAAAATATGCTGGTGACACAAGATTAAGGGGAAGGGGGAAATGAAATGACAAGAAAGTTGAAAGCGCTGATTTTAATATTGGTTGCCACAATTGCATTAAGTGGTTGTGCTAATGAAGGTGGAATTTATTCAGATAAAGGTCAAGTATTCAGAAAAATTTTACCACAAGATTTAACATCCCTTGATACATCGTTAATAACGGAAGAAATGTCTTTTGAAGTGACAGCACAAACTTTTGAGGGATTATACACGTTAGGTAAAGATGACAAACCTGTGTTAGGTGTAGCGAAAGCTTTTCCGAAAAAAAGTAAAGACGGTAAAACGTTAAAAGTTAAATTAAGAGGCGATGCTAAATGGAGTAATGGTGACAAAGTTACTGCGCAAGACTTTGTTTATGCTTGGAGAAAAACAGTTAACCCTAAAACAGGTTCTGAATTTGCATACATTATGGGTGACATTAAAAATGCGAGTGATATAAATGCTGGTAAGAAACCTGTTGAACAATTAGGTATCAAAGCATTAGATGATGAAACATTACAAATTGAATTAGAAAAGCCGGTTCCGTATATTAATCAATTATTAGCACTCAATACATTTGCACCTCAAAATGAAAAAGTTGCCAATAAATATGGTGAAAATTATGGTACGGCAGCAGATAGAGCGGTATACAATGGTCCGTTTAAAGTTGACGATTGGAAACAAGAAGATAAAATATTATTATCTAAAAATCAGTATTATTGGGATAAAAAGAATGTAAAGTTAGATAAAGTGAATTATAAGGTTATCAAAGACTTACAGGCAGGTGCTTCATTGTATGATACTGAATCAGTAGATGATGCGCTCATTACTGCCGATCAAGTGAATAAGTATAAAGACAACAAAGGATTAAACTTTGTGTTAACTTCTGGGACATTTTTTGTGAAAATGAATGAGAAAGAATATCCTGATTTTAAAAATAAAGAGTTAAGACTTGCAATTGCACAAGCAATAGATAAAAAAGGTTATGTTGATTCAGTTAAAAACAATGGATCAATTCCTTCCGATACACTAACAGCCAAAGGCATTGCGAAAGCACCGAATGGTAAAGATTATGCGAGTACCATGAATTCACCGTTAAAATACAACCCTAAAGAAGCAAGAGCACATTGGGAAAAAGCTAAAAAAGAATTAGGTAAAAATGAAGTGACATTTTCTATGAACACAGAAGATACGCCAGATGCAAAAATATCTGCAGAATATATCAAATCGCAAGTTGAGAAAAATTTACCAGGTGTTACTTTAAAAATTAAGCAATTGCCATTTAAGCAAAGAGTTTCATTAGAGTTAAGTGGTAATTATCAAGCATCACTAAGTGGATGGTCAGCAGATTATCCAGATCCTATGGCTTATTTAGAAACAATGACTACAGGCAATGCACAAAATAAAACGGACTGGAGTAGTAAAGAGTATGATCAACTACTAAAAGATGCAAGAAACGAATTGGCGCTTCAACCGACAGAACGATATGAAAGCTTAAAAAAAGCAGAGGAGATATTCCTAAATGATGCACCAGTTGCACCGATTTATCAAAAAGGTACCGCACATTTAACCAACCCTCAAGTTAAAGGACTAATTTATCATAAATTTGGACCGAATAGCTCACTTAAAAATGTGTATATAGATAAATCGATAGATAAAGAAACAGGTAAGAAGAAAAAATAATATGATTTACAAATTAGGCTGGAGACATATCTCCAGTCTTTTTGTGTTGCAGAAAAACTTTGGAAATTAATGGTTGAGTATTTAATGGATAGCAATAAAAAAATATTGATATTAAATAAAAAAGATATATAATAGTGTTAATATTCTGAAAATTTAGTCGAGTGGAGTGGATAGATTACGATGATTAAATACATTTTAAAGAGAATTTTTTATATGATTATTTCATTATTTATTATTGCAACAATAACGTTTTTTCTAATGAAATTAATGCCAGGTTCACCTTTTAATGATGCCAAACTAAGTCCGAATCAAAAATTTATTTTAAATGAGAAATATGGATTGAATGCTCCTATACCAATACAATATTTAAATTATATGAAAAATGTTTTTACAGGTGATTTTGGTTATTCATTTCAATATCATAATCAACCAGTATGGGACATTATAAAGCCAAGGTTAATCCCTTCTATGGAAATGGGCATTACAGCAATGATAATAGGGCTAGCAATTGGTTTAATTCTAGGAGTTGCTTCAGCGGCGAAGCAGAATACTTGGGTAGATTATTTGGCTACAATTATATCTGTATTTGCAGTGTCTGTTCCTTCTTTCGTACTTGCCGTTTTATTACAATTTGTTTTTGCAGTTAAATTAAGATGGTTTCCTGTAGCCGGTTGGGAAGGGGTTTCTACTATTATTCTACCTTCCGTTTCGTTATCTGCAATTGTTATTGCAACGGTCACTAGATATATTCGTTCCGAACTTTTAGAGGTATTAAAAAGTGATTATATATTATTAGCTAGGGCTAAAGGTGTCTCTAATAATAGGATGTTATTTATACATGCTTTAAGAAACGCTCTTATTCCACTAGTAACAGTAATAGTACCAATGATGGCAAGTATATTGACTGGTACTTTAACTATTGAAAATATTTTTGGAGTTCCAGGGTTAGGAGATCAATTTGTACGTTCTATTGCCACAAATGATTTTCCAGTGATAATGGCTACAACTATATTATTCAGTACTTTTTTTATAGTGTCGATATTTTTAGTCGATATATTATACATAATCATTGATCCAAGAATACGCATTCAAGGAGGAAATAATTATGCCGATTAATGAAAATAATAAACAATTGACTTCATTGGATTTTGAGTTCAAAAAAGATAATCTGAACCAAGATTTTGTAAACATTAAAAGGAAAAGTTTTTGGCAAGATGCTTGGACACAATTAAGAAGAAATAGATTAGCTGTCATAGGTATGATTGGATTAATCATCATAATTTTATTTTCTTTATTTGGGCCTATAATTTCTCAACATAATAGCACTGAGCAACATGTTACTGATAGAAATTTACCTTCTAAAATACCTTTATTAGAAAAAGTTCAATTTCTGCCTTTTAATGGTAATGATGTTAATGGAAAAGATGCCTATAAAGAGAGTGGTTCAAAGGAATATTACTTATTTGGTACAGATCAATTAGGGAGAGATTTATGGACAAGGACTTGGGAAGGTGCACGGATATCTTTGTTTATTGGTGTGGTTGCTGCGGTTTTAGATGTTTTTATAGGAGTTTTATTTGGTGCTATTTCAGGGTTTTATGGAGGAAAGGTAGATACTGTAATGCAAAGACTCATTGAAATTATAGCTTCGATTCCTAATTTAATTATAGTAATTTTATTCGTATTAATTTTTGAACCATCAATATGGACGATTATATTAGCTATGTCTATAACTGGGTGGATTTCAATGAGTAGAGTAGTAAGAGGAGAATTTTTGAAATTTAAAAATTTAGAATTTGTGCAAGCATCTAAAACATTAGGTGCTTCTAATAAAAGGTTGATTTTCAAACACATATTACCTAATACAATAGGTGCAATAATTGTTACTTCAATGTTCACAGTTCCAAGTGCAATATTCTTTGAAGCATTTTTAAGTTTTATCGGTATTGGTGTTCCTGCACCACAAACATCACTTGGATCATTAGTTAATGATGGTAAGTCAATGCTGTTGATTTATCCTCATGAACTATTTATACCTGCAACAATTTTAAGCCTGTTGATTTTATTCTTCTATTTATTTAGCGATGGTTTGCGTGATGCGTTTGATCCTAAAATGCGTAAATAAGGGTGTGATTCAATGGTAAAAAAAGTATTAGAAGTTAAAAAGTTAGAAGTTTCATTTGAAGTTGAAGATGGCATAGTTAATGCAGTAAGAGGAATCGACTATTGTATTTACGAGGGTGAAGTATTGGCTATTGTAGGAGAATCAGGTTCAGGTAAATCAGTTGCAACTAAAGCAATTACTAAACTTTTCCAAGGAGAAAATGGAAAAATCACAAACGGAAAAGTGTTGTTTTATGGCGAAGACTTAGTAAAAAAGAATGAAAAAGAGTTGTCTAAGATTAGAGGGAAAGATATATCCATGATTTTTCAAGACCCAATGACATCATTAAATCCTACTATGCAAGTAGGTAAACAGATTATGGAACCATTAATGATACATAAAAATATGAAAAGAATGGATGCCAAAGTAAAAGCTATAGAAATTTTAGAATTAGTAGGTATAAAAAATGCTGAATTAAGATTTAAAGATTACCCACATCAATTTTCTGGAGGACAACGTCAAAGGATTATAATTGGTATGGCATTAGCCTGCGAGCCAAAATTATTAATTGCAGATGAGCCAACCACTGCATTAGATGTAACTATGCAATCGCAAATTATAGATTTAATGAAAAAACTACAAAAGAAAACGAATACTGCAATTATTTTTATTACTCATGATTTAGGAGTAGTTGCAAATATAGCTGACAAAGTATCGGTTATGTATTGTGGTGAAATTATAGAGACAGGAAAAGTAGAAGAATTGTTTTATTATCCAAAACATCCGTATACATGGGGACTACTTGCATCTATGCCAACATTAAAGTCTAATTCAAAGTCAAAACTGATTGCTATTCCAGGAGCACCTCCTAATTTGTTGAAGCCACCTATTGGTGACGCTTTTGCTAGAAGGAGTACATATGCTCTATACGTTGATTTTAAATATGAAGCGCCATGGTTTCAAATATCACCAACACATTTTGTCAAATCGTGGTTACTAGATAGTAGGGCCCCAAATGTTGTCCCACCTAAAATAATTAAAGATAAATTTAAAGAGCTTCCTAATAACTTTGAGAGACCGCTAAAAGTAGAAGGAGTATCATTTGATGAAAAATAATGTACTAGTTGAAGTTAAAAATTTAACCAAAATTTTTAACAAAAATAAAAGTAATGAAGTAAAAGCAATTGACGACGTAAGCATTAATATTAATAAAGGTGAGGCGCTTGGGATAGTAGGAGAATCTGGATGTGGTAAATCTACATTTGGAAAGTCCATTATTAGATTATTAGATGTACCAGAAGAAACTATATTCTTTGATGGAAAGGATATTAACACAATTACATCTAGAAGAGATAGCCTCGACTTAAACAAACGGATTCAAATGATTTTTCAAGATCCTTATGCTTCATTAAATCCTAGACTTAAAGTTATGGATATTGTAGGTGAAGGTATAGATATACATAAATTAGCGGAAAATAAGGCGGAAAGAAATGAAAAAATTTATAAATTATTAGAATTAGTGGGTCTAAATAAAGAACATGCAAATCGCTATCCACATGAATTTTCAGGTGGGCAAAGACAAAGAATTGGAATTGCAAGAGCACTATCTGTGGAACCAGATTTGATTATTGCAGATGAACCTATATCAGCTCTGGACGTATCGATACAAGCCCAAATAATAAATATCATTAAAAAATTACAAAAAGAAAGAAAGACCACACTTTTATTTATTGCACATGATTTATCAATGGTTAAATATGTTTCAGATAGAATTGCAGTCATGCACAAAGGAAAAATAGTCGAGATTGCTAGCTCTGAAATACTATATCAAAATCCATTACATAATTATACAAAATCACTAATTTCTGCAATACCTCAACCAGATCCAATGTTTGAAAGAGAAAGAGTTAGAGAAATTTACGAGGATTCATTTGATAATACTTCTGATTGCAAACTAAGGAAAATAGAAAAAGACCATTATGTATTCACAAGTATAAATCAGGCAGAACTTTTGAGACAACGACAACTTTAATGCTTTTAGAAAGGAGGAAAACTAAATCATGAAGATCTCGAAATTAAAGTATTTATTCTTATTTTTTATTTTTGTATTGATACTCTCTGGTTGTAGTAAAGAAGGTATATATTCAGATACAGGACAAGTTTTTAGGAAAGTAATACCACAAGATATGAGTACCTTAGATACAACTTTAATAACAGATGCAGTTTCAGCTGATATATCGAACCAAGTATTCGAGGGGCTTTTTACACTTGATAAAAATGATAAAGCGAAATTAGCTTTAGCAAAAGAACTGCCTAAAAAAAGTAATGGTGGCAAAACTTTAACTTTTAAATTAAGAAATGACGCTAAATGGTCTAATGGAGATCCAGTAACAGCAGCTGATTTTGTATATGCTTGGAGAAAATTAGTTAATCCAAAAACAGGTTCTGAATATGCATTTATAATGTCTGATATTGAAAATGCGGATAGTATAAGCGCTGGAAAGTTACCAGTTGAAAAGCTAGGCGTTAAAGCATTAAGTAAATATGAACTTGAAATAAAGTTGAAAAGACCTATACCATACATAAATGAATTGTTAGCTTTAAGTAATTTTTATCCACAAAATGAAAAAGTTGCTAAAAAGTTCGGAGAAAAGTACGGCTTGAAACCACAAAATACAGTTTATAATGGGCCGTTTAAAGTTGATACTTGGAGAGCGGAAGATAAGATACTTTTGTCTAAGAATAATTTCTATTGGGATAAAAAGAACGTAAAATTAGATAAAGTTAATTATAAAATATTGAAAGATAAACAAGCGGGTGCATCATTATTTGAAACAGGATCTGTTGATGATACATTAATTTTAGCCGATCAAGTCAAAAAATATGAGAGTTCTAGGGCTTTACAGAAGCGTATAACTTCAGGTAATTTTTTCATAAAATTTAACCAAAAAAAGGTCAAAGAATTTAAAAATAGAGATCTACGTATGGCAATAGCATTAGCAATAGATAAAAAGGGATATGTTGAAGCAGTTAAAAATGACGGTTCTATATACAGTGATACATTCACAGCCAAAGGTGTCGCAAAACTAGGTAATGGTGATGATTATGTGTCAAGTATAAATTCACCATTAAAGTATAATAAGAAGGAAGCACTGAAATATTGGGAAAAAGCAAAGAAAGAGCTAAATATAAAAAACTTCACATTTTCAATGAATACTGAAGACACACCAGATTCAAAAATATCAGCAGAATATATAAAGGCGCAAATAGAAAAAAATTTACCTGGTGTAAAAATGAAAATTAGACAACTACCGTTCAAACAGAGATTGAGTGAAGAATTTAAAATGACATATGAAGCTTCATTAACCGGATGGGCAGCAGATTATCCTGATCCAACAACTTATTTGTCGACAATGACAAAAGATAATCCCCAAAATAATACAGACTGGAGCAATAAAAAATATGACGATTATTTAGGAGAAATAAACGGGAAATTATTAGCGAACGTTAGTAAGAGAAATAATAGAATGAAAGAAGATGAAGAGTTATTGTTAAAGGATGTACCCCTAGCTCCAATTTATCAAAAGGGTGAGGCACATTTAACTAATCCTAAAGTAAAAGGTCTTCAGTACCATGTTGTAGGTCCAGATACAACTTTAAAATACGTGTATATAGATAAATAATAAATTGAAAAGACTAATAAAATGTGTTTAAAAATGTATATACTTTGAAAAACAGCAGTAAGATAATTTCAATTAGAAGTTATCTTACTGCTGCTTTATTCTGTATTTATGTGTTTTTTATCTCTTACGTCCTAAGCCCATAGCTTTTTCCATTTTCTTAACTGTTTTAAATGAAGCTTTGTGGGCTTTGTCTCTACCTTGATCTAAAATATCATCAAGTGTATCTGAGTTATAGAAACTTTCGTATTTTTCTTGGAATTCTACTAAAAATGCTTTTACAATCTCAGCAAGATCACCCTTGAATTTTCCATAACCTTCACCTTCGTATTTTGCTTCAATATCTTTGATAGGCATATCGGTTAATCCAGCATATATTGAAATTAAATTCGTAATACCTGGTTTATTTTCGCGATCGAATTTGATAATTCCGTCTGAATCAGTTACGGCACTTTTAATTTTTTTAGCAGCAACGTTAGGTTCGTCTAGTAATGAAATAAAGTTTTTAGTGTTGTCATCACTTTTACTCATTTTTCTTGTTGGGTCTTGTAAACTCATTACACGGCCGCCAACTTTAGGCATACGAATTTCAGGTTTAATAAGTACATCATTATAGCGACTATTAAATCTATCTACAAGATTACGAGTTAATTCTATATGCTGTTTTTGGTCGTCGCCAACTGGAACGATATTTGTATTATATAAAACAATATCAGCTGCCATTAAAGGTGGATATGTTAATAGACCAGCTGGTATACCTTCAACTGTTTTCTGAGCTTTATCTTTGTATTGAGTCATACGTTCTAATTCGCCAACAGAAGCAATCGTAGTTAACATCCATCCTGCTTGTACGTGTGCAGGGACTTCAGATTGTATGAACAATGTTGCTTTGTCTGGATCTATACCAGAAGCTAAATAAATCGCTGCTAATTGTCTAGTTTGTTTACGTAATTTTAAGCGATCTTGTGGCATTGTAATTGCATGTTGATCTACGATACAGAAATAACAATCATAGTCATTTTGTACGTCAACAAATTGTTTTAATGCACCAATATAATTTCCAATAGTAGGAATTCCACTAGGTTGAATGCCTGAAAATAATGTCTCCATTTAAATGCCTACTTTCTTAGTAATAATTTAATAATTATCATTATAACAGTATTTCTTAAAAATGTAAGATGTGTTAGAATATATGTATAACTTGCTACTAACAGAGGGATTCTTAACTTTTTATTAAGTGTAGAAACTTATCTGAAAAATTAGGTT
>NZ_PPQS01000014.1:0-18891 GCF_002902405.1 Staphylococcus schweitzeri | reverse complement strand
TTCTCATTTAATTTTAATGTTAGATAGTTATAATAAATAGTAACGATTAAGAATTTTAGAAAAAAATGTTTTTTCTTGATCTATAACTAAATTTTAAGCAATGAATTTTATTCATTCAAATAGGAGAGTGAGATGTATGGTAACATTATTTACTTCACCAAGTTGCACATCTTGCCGTAAAGCGAAAGCATGGTTACAAGAACATGACATTCCGTATACGGAGCGTAATATTTTTTCTGAACATTTAACAATTGATGAAATTAAGCAAATATTAAAAATGACTGAAGACGGTACTGATGAAATCATTTCTACACGTTCTAAAACATACCAAAAATTAAATGTTGATATTGATTCACTACCATTACAAGATTTATATTCAATCATTCAAGATAATCCTGGCTTATTACGTCGTCCAATTATTTTAGATAATAAACGACTACAAGTTGGTTATAATGAGGACGAGATTCGACGTTTCTTACCTAGAAAAGTTCGTACGTTCCAATTACAAGAAGCACAACGTATGGTTGACTAATAACCATTTAACTATGTGTCATTACTTTACTAAAAGATATGTCAAGCAACGCTATTTATATAGTGTTGCTTTTTTGGCTTTTGTAAATGGATAAATTGTATTATGTTTAATGTTCATGTGTTATTTATTAAATATATGTGAGAGTATTTTGGATGAAACATTTCGCGTGATAATGTAAAATTAAATTAAGCAAGTGCTTTAATGCTTTAACTGTATAAATCATTTAAATAGTTTTGCTACAACGAATATGTTATTATAAGTTACCAAAATATTTTAGAGAAAGAAATCAAACAAATAAATTGTATTTTGTTTGATGCTTTAATACAATGTGGATACTATTCATCGACTGTAAGGAGTGAGATGATATGAGAATAGAACGAGTAGATGATACAACTGTAAAATTGTTTATAACATATAGCGATATCGAGGCCCGTGGATTTAGTCGTGAAGATTTATGGACAAATCGCAAACGTGGCGAAGAATTCTTTTGGTCAATGATGGATGAAATTAACGAAGAAGAAGATTTTGTTGTAGAAGGTCCATTATGGATTCAAGTACATGCCTTTGAAAAAGGTGTCGAAGTCACAATTTCTAAATCTAAAAATGAAGATATGATGAATATGTCTGATGATGATGCAACTGATCAATTTGATGAACAAGTTCAAGAATTGTTAGCTCAAACATTAGAAGGTGAAGATCAATTAGAAGAATTATTCGAGCAACGAACAAAAGAAAAAGAGGCTCAAGGTTCTAAACGTCAAAAGTCTTCAGCACGTAAAAATACAAGAACAATCATTGTGAAATTTAACGATTTAGAAGATGTTATTAATTATGCATATCATAGCAATCCAATAACTACAGAGTTTGAAGATTTGTTATATATGGTTGATGGTACTTATTATTATGCTGTACATTTTGATAGTCATGTTGATCAAGAGGTCATTAATGATAGTTACAGTCAATTGCTTGAATTTGCTTATCCAACAGACAGAACAGAAGTTTATTTAAATGACTATGCTAAAATAATTATGAGTCATAACGTAACAGCTCAAGTTCGACGTTATTTTCCAGAGACAACTGAATAACGATATTAATTAAGCAACGCACTATGAAAGGAGACTCTTTGGAGTCTCTTTTTTTATTGATTTCAAAAGCTGAAAAAGTAATAGTAGTTAAACTTACGTGTAATATTTTGAGGTGAAGATATGTTAGTAGCTTTAAATGAAGAAAAGGAACGCGTGTTAGCAACTACTGCATTGAGAAAGACACAATATTTTTGTCCGGTGTGTGGCAAGCAAGTTATTTTAAAGCGTGGGCTCAAAGTAATTAGTCATTTTGCACATAAACATTTAGCGGAACAAAAATGTTTTAATAATGAATCGATTAAACATTATAAAAGTAAATTGATTTTAGCACAGATGATACAGCAACAAGGATGTAAAGTAGAGATAGAGCCATTTTTAAAAGAAATAAAACAAATTCCGGATATTTTGATTAATAATAAATATGTTATTGAGCTACAGTATTCGCCAATTCCTTATAAACAGATTCTTCAACGAACGGAAGGTTTAAAGAAAATGGGATATAAAGTAAGTTGGTTATTAAATGATGTTGATTATTGTCATAATAAAGTGAAGTTCAATCATTTTCAAAGTATGTTTATTAATCCAATCACTCGAAAACTTCATACGTTCAATTTGGAAAATAAGCAAATATATAAATTTGATCTATTACAAAGTTTAGGTGGCAATAAGTATTTTGCGTATAAGACGAAAGACAGTATTAGTGAGTTGTATAATGAGGCGCCTTGTGATTATCATGCTGTTTATAAATTATCAAAGTTCGCAATTAATCAATATATCAAATATTGTCGCTGGCAAAATTCTGTTTTAGAACCGACTTTAAGTGCAATGTATCAGTTACAGTTAACTGATCAAGAAGTAGTGCACAATTATGGTTATATTTTTCCAGAGCAAATTTATATTGAAAATCATCCAATTGAGTGGCAATTACAAGTTGATTTATGGTTAAAGAATGGAAAAAGCAAATTTGTAAGTGACAATCTTAATTATTTTAAACTGAAAAAGTTTATTGTTGCTCTAGAAAGTAAAACAGCAATTATAGAAAAACTTATTAACAATTATTTAAATATTTATTCAGATAGAGGTAATGACGTGCAAATTTTGTTCTAAAATGAGAAAATTATATCAATTATATTTTATTAGGAGGTTTACTACATATGAGTCAACAATTATCGAGAGAAGAACAGGAACGTAAATATCCTGAATATACATGGGACTTAACAACAATTTTCAAAGATGATGAAGCTTTTGAGGCTGCATTTAAAGAAGTTGAAAATGAGTTAGGCAAAGAAGAACAATTTAAAGGACACATTGGTGATAGTGCTGAGACACTATACAATGCGTTAGAATTAGAAGATACATTAGGTACTAAATTAGAAAAAGTATATGTATACGCGCACCTAAAACAAGACCAAGATACAACGAACGACAAGTATACTGGTATGGAGTCAAGAGCACATCAATTAATTATTAAATTTAGCTCGGCATGGAGTTTCTTAGTGCCAGAGATTTTACAAATTGATGAAGATAAAATTCAATCATTTGTAAATTCATATGATAAATTACAAAAATTCGCATTTGATTTGAAGTTGATTAATGAAAAACGTCCTCATATTTTAGATGCTGAAACTGAAAAGTTATTAACAGAAGCGCAAGACGCGTTATCAACGCCATCAAATGTATACGGTATGTTTAGTAACGCTGATTTAGTATTTGAAGATGCGATTGATAAAGATGGAAATGCACACCCGTTAACACAAGGTACATTTATTAAGTATTTAGAATCAGATGATCGCAAACTAAGAGAAAGTGCTTTTAGAAATGTATATAAAGCATATGGTGCTCATAATAATACGCTTGGCGCTACGCTAGCAGGTGAAGTGAAGAAAAATGTATTTAATGCTCGTACACACAATTACAAAACTGCAAGAGAAAAAGCATTGAGTAATAATCATATACCAGAAAATGTATATGACAATCTAGTAAAAACTGTACATAAATATTTACCGTTGCTACATAGATATACTGAATTGCGCAAAGAATTGCTAGGTTTAGATGACTTGAAAATGTATGATTTATATACACCATTAATTAAAGATATTAAGTTTGAAATGCCTTATGAAGAAGCTAAAGAGTGGATGTTAAAAGCTTTAGAACCAATGGGTGAAGAATATTTAAATGTAGTTAAAGAAGGCTTAAACAATCGTTGGGTCGATGTTTATGAGAATAAAGGTAAACGTTCAGGTGGTTATTCATCAGGTGCACATTTAACTAATCCATTTATTCTACTTAACTGGTCTAATACTATTTCAGACTTATACACATTAGTTCATGAATTTGGACATTCAGCACATAGTTACTTCAGTAGAAAATTCCAACCGTCAAATTCTAGTGACTACACTATTTTTGTCGCTGAAGTTGCATCAACTTGTAACGAAGCACTCTTAAGTGATTACATGGATAAACACTTAGATGATGAAAAACGCTTATTATTATTAAATCAAGAATTAGAACGTTTCAGAGCTACATTATTCCGACAAACAATGTTCGCAGAATTTGAGCATAAAATTCATGCAATTGAAGAAGCAGGTGAACCATTAACGCCAACTAGAATGAATGAAGAATATGCCAAATTAAATAAATTGTACTTCGGTGATTCTGTAGAAACTGATGAAGATATTAGTAAGGAATGGTCACGTATTCCACACTTCTATATGAATTATTATGTATATCAATACGCAACTGGTTACAGTGCAGCTCAAAGCTTAAGTCATCAAATTTTAACAGAAGGTAAGCCAGCAGTTGATAGATATATTAATGAATTCTTGAAAAAAGGTAGCTCGAATTATCCAATTGAGATATTAAAAAATGCTGGTGTAGATATGACAACACCTGAACCAATTGAACAAGCTTGTGAAGTTTTTGAACAAAAATTGAACGCTTTTGAAAAATTAATGAAAGCTTAGTACTATTGTATTCGCTTACATTATGAACAGATTGTGACAATTTAAATTAAGTACTATTAAAAGGTTGAAATGGAAGAGATTGCGTGTTATATTATGAACATGAAATTAATCACATAACAAACATACCCCTTTGTTTGAAGTGAAAAATTTCTCCCATCCCCTTTGTTTAGCGTCGTGTATTCAGACACGACGTTTTTTTATGTTCTTTTTTAATAAGAGGGAAGTGGAGTTGTATAAAAATGTATTAAATATGCACTTTTTATACATTGACGATTAATATATGTCTATTATGTACCAAATTTATAATTTGTATAATTTTCGAACTGTTAAATTCGAAAAACATCACTAATATATTTAGATCGATGCGTAACATTACGTTCTAATAATTTAATGTTGCAAAATTAAGAGTCAATAAAAAGACCTCGTTACATTTATGGTGTACGAGGTCTTTAATATATTTATTTTGATTTGATTTTAGGCATTTTTGATTTCCAAAAGTCACCATCTGGATATTTAAGCTTTTCGATTTTTTGTTGAATAGCTAGTTTTTTTAATTCTTTGTTTAAAAGCTTTTCAGGCCATTCATAAATCGTTAATAATTCTTCCATCGTTACAAGTTGTTGTTGCTGAATATATGTTTCTAATTTAGGTGGAAGATTCTTTTCGATAGGTTTACCCATTAATTCGTTGATAATATAAGTATAAATATGATAAGGATATAAACCTTCGACTTTTAAGCCTTCTTCATGAACATCTTCACTAAAGAATACTAGGGAAGGGGCTTGTTCGATTTCCATTTCTCGTGCTATATGCAAATCTATTTTTAAGCTCTCTGTTAATTTGCTTTTTTGTAAGTCGTCTTTAAAAACTTCTAAATCAATACCAGCATTTTGGATACAATCACAAATCATTGATTCAGTAATGATATCACGTTTTGGTATGATTTCATTTTGCATTAAATGTATGAAACGTTCGGCACGCACACGACCTTGTAACTCAGCGGCTTTATATGCTAGAGCGATATTATCAAAGTTTGATGTACTTTGAGCCTGACATTTTGTTAATACCTTTAATGAAGGATTTAAAATATGTCTAATGCGTATATATTGATTATATTCAATTCTTAATTTTGATAAGATTGCTGATAATTTAAAGCAATCGGAGCTAAATGGATCGAAAAATGAATAAATCTCGATTTTACTTACAGGTGATAGATTAAAATCTTCACGACTCTTATTTTCCATTATTCGTAATTCTCCAGCCATGTTTATTCACCTACAATTAATTTTAGGAATTCACCATATGATTGGCAGTTAATCTTAAGCGCTCATACAAATAATCGCCCACACCATGTGGGAAGGCTGCCCGATTAATTGCGATATGCATATTTTCTAACCATGCATCCTTCTCGAATTCAGTGATAGTAAATTCCATATGTCTTTTTCTTAGCATTGGATGTCCATGTTCTGCTGTATACAAATCAGGACCACCCAAAAATTGTGTTAAAAATTGTTTTTGTTTACGACTTGTTTCTTCAAAATCTCCTGGAAATAGGTGATTAAGCCTATCGTCTTTTTCTACAAGGGTGTAAAAATAATCAATCATATCATATAATGCGTCTTTACCAATGATGTCATATGGCGTTGTTGTCATTTCATCACCCGTTTTTAAAAATTTAGTAACATTAATATTTATCGTTACGAACTTAACTTAATATATATCTAATATAACATGATTTGAAACATTTGAAAGAAATATGCATATTTGCCAATTTAATTTATATTGTTTGAAAGAGTTTCTTTTTTCTTAAAAAACCTTTGAACCTTATTTAATGGTTGTTTATGTTCAATGTTCAATTCATTTAATAAGCTTTGGAATTTTTGTAATCCTTGATCGTAATCTTTAACTTCGAATTCTAATTCATAATCTGTAGTACCTAAATATTCGCTTTTATCTAAAACCAGTAAATCATCTTTATATTGTGTTTCTTGTCGATAAGTTGTTAGTGATCCAAGAATTGATAAGGACTGGTCTTTAATGTCAAATTGATGAATCAAAATGTGACGAATGTCACTTGGAAGACTGTCATTTGAAATAATCAAGTTCATATCTGGTTTTATAGAGATGTTATGATTGTATTCCATTATTCCAACTTCAGCAGGTGTCTTTAATGTCATTTCAAATTGTTTGCCTTTAACTCGTATTCTTAATGCAGAATGATGTTGTTTTAATTTGAAATCAGGTGTATCAATATAATAATTGACTTGTTTAAATAATACGCTATCTTTAAAATATTTTTCTTGTAATGTCTCATAAATTGAGGCAGTTATCATTTGTTTGAATTCTATTTCATGATTAGTTGCCATGTTAGTTATACACCTCGTATCAAATTCAATTTATCTTAACTATATTATGAATGACAAGGTTGAATTTTAAAAGTAATTTCATTTATCCGATATCAAAGTTAATTTGCCAGTTAAAAATAGAGTTCGTAAGTGTTTTGTGTAATTGAATTATGTTAAAATGTTATGGAATAAGGAGGAGTAAGCATGCGTTTATATATTAATGAAATAAAAATCAAAGATGATACACTTTATTGTTATACAGATGATTCTATTGAAGGACTAACTGAAATAGGACAAATGCTTGTTGATAGTGATAATTATGCTTTTGCATATACATTGGATGATGGTAAAGCGTATGCTTATCTGATTTTCGTTCAAGAAACATGGACTATGTTACACGAAAATATGACTAAAAAAATCATTATCAATGATAAATTAGAATTAACGGAATTTCACCAAGAGTTGTCATATATTTTAGAAAATATTAAAGGGAATAATAACTACGGTAAAGAATTTGTAGCAACCGTTGAAGATACTTTCGACATAGAATAAAGCGGGGTGAAGCACTATGAATCAATGGGATCAGTTCTTAACACCTTATAAGCAAGCAGTTGATGAATTAAAGGTAAAGCTTAAAGGTATGCGCAAACAATATGAAATAGGAGAACAAGCATCTCCAATTGAGTTTGTAACTGGACGTGTTAAGCCAATCTCTAGCATTATAGATAAGGCGAATAAACGAAGTATACCATTTGATAGGTTAAGAGAAGAAATGTACGATATCGCAGGCCTAAGAATGATGTGCCAATTTGTTGAAGATATAGATGTAGTTGTTAATATATTAAGACAAAGAAAAGATTTTAAAGTGGTTGAAGAACGAGATTATATACGTAACACTAAAGAAAGTGGCTATCGTTCGTATCATGTCATTATCGAATATCCAATCGAGACATTACACGGGCAAAAATTTATATTAGCTGAGATTCAGATTCGTACGTTGGCAATGAATTTTTGGGCTACAATTGAACACACATTGAGATATAAGTATGATGGTGCATACCCTGATGAAATCCAACATCGTCTAGAAAGAGCGGCGGAAGCAGCGTATTTACTCGATGAAGAAATGTCTGAAATTAAAGATGAGATTCAAGAAGCACAGAAATATTATACTCAGAAGCGTTCGAAAAAACATGAAAATGATTAACGAGGTGTAGTAAATCATGCGTTATACAATTTTAACTAAAGGTGATTCTAAGTCCAATGCTTTAAAGCATAAAATGATGAATTATATGAAAGATTTTCGCATGATTGAAGATAGTGAAAATCCTGAAATAGTTATATCAGTTGGCGGAGATGGTACGTTATTACAAGCTTTTCATCAATATAGCCATATGTTATCTAAAGTGGCATTTGTTGGTGTGCATACAGGTCATTTAGGATTTTATGCTGATTGGTTACCTCATGAAGTGGAAAAATTAATTATCGAAATTAATAATTCAGAGTTTCAAGTTATTGAATATCCTCTACTTGAAATCATCGTGAGGTATAATGACAATGGCTATGAAACTAGATACTTAGCTTTAAATGAAGCAACGATGAAAACTGAAAATGGTTCAACGCTTGTTGTAGATGTAAATTTGAGAGGTAAACATTTTGAACGTTTTAGAGGTGACGGTTTATGTATATCAACACCATCAGGTTCAACAGCTTACAATAAAGCTTTAGGTGGTGCATTGATTCATCCATCACTTGAAGCAATGCAGATTACTGAAATTGCTTCTATTAATAATAGAGTATTTAGAACAGTAGGTTCACCTTTAGTTTTACCTAAGCATCATACATGTTTAATATCACCAGTTAATCATGATACGATTCGAATGACGATTGACCATGTTAGTATCAAACATAAAAATGTTAATTCAATTCAATATCGTGTTGCGAATGAAAAAGTAAGATTTGCACGCTTCAGACCGTTCCCATTTTGGAAACGTGTTCATGATTCGTTTATTTCAAGTGATGAAGCACGATGAAATTTACATATCAAATAACGCAGCAGGAAACTGTTAAAACATTTTTAGCACGACATGACTTTTCTAAGAAGACAGTGAGCGCCATTAAACAAAATGGCGCTTTAATTGTTAACGGTCAGCATGTAACTGTTAGAAAAGTATTAATGCCAGAAGATACACTAGTCATTCATTTACCTCGAGAAATTCATAGTAGCAATTTAATTCCATTTCATCGACCAATAGAAATTATATATGAAGATGATTATATCATCCTCGTTACTAAACCAAACAATCAAAATTGTACGCCATCTAGAGAGCATCCACATGAAAGTTTAATCGAACAAGTATTACATTATTGTCAAGATAAAGGGGAGAATATAAATCCTCATATTGTTACCCGTTTAGATCGGGATACAACAGGTATCGTGATTTTTGCAAAATATGGACATATCCATCATTTATTTTCTAAAGTAAAATTAGAAAAAGTATATACTTGTCTTGCAAATGGTAAAACAAAATTAAATGACGTTATTGAAGCGAATATTAGGCGTTCAAGTGATAGTATTATAACGCGAGAGGTTTCAGAGGATGGAAAATACGCCAAAACTTCATATGAGGTCTTAACTCAAAATGATAACTATAGTTTATGTAAAGTGTATTTGCATACAGGAAGAACACATCAAATACGCGTACATTTTCAATATATTGGTCATTCTATAGTTGGAGATTCATTGTATGGTGGAAGCCATGAACGGGTTCAAGGTCAAACATTACAATGTACCCAAGTGAATTTTGTCCATCCAATCACTAACAAAGACATTGAAATTACAATTGATTATAAAAATTTGCTGAATTTATTTAATGAACTTTGAATGACACAGGGGGTGTAAATTTGTCTATGAACACAGAAGATAGAGAGCGCGTTCAAGATGAGATTTACAATAAAACATTATTAGATCAATACTTAGAAAATAATGATATTGATCAATTTAGAGAAGAATTTCTGTCGTTGCACAATTATGAACAAAGTGAGTATTTTGAAGATACAACGGATGAAAATAGACAAAAGATTTTCCAATATTTATCTCCAGAAGAAGTTGCAAGTTTCTTTGACCAATTAGGCATTGATGATGATGAGTATGAAACACTATTTGATAAAATGAATGCAACTTATGCTAGTCATATTTTAGAAGATATGTCCTATGATAATGCGGTAGACATTTTAAATGAATTAACTAAACCTAAGGTTGCGAGTCTTTTAACATTGATGAATAAAGACGATGCCAATGAAATTAAAGCATTACTTCATTACGATGAGGATACAGCGGGCGGTATTATGACGACCGAGTATCTATCACTTAAAGCACATACTCCAGTTAAAGAAGCATTGTTATTAGTTAAAGCACAAGCGCCAGACGCAGAGACTATTTATGTAATTTTTGTAGTTGATGACTCAGGTAAATTAGTAGGAGTTTTATCATTAAGAGATTTAATTGTTGCTGAAAATGATGCTTATATTGAGGATATTATGAATGAGCGTGTAATTAGTGTTAATGTGGCTGATGACCAAGAAGATGTCGCACAAATTATGCGAGATTATGACTTTATGGCAGTACCAGTTATAGATTATCAAGATCATTTATTAGGTATTATTACAATTGATGATATTTTAGATGTAATGGATGAAGAAGCGAGTGAAGACTATTCAAGGTTAGCGGGGGTTTCGGATATTGACTCTACTAATGATTCAATTGTAAAGACTGCTATGAAACGTTTGCCGTGGCTTATTATTTTAACCTTTTTAGGTATGATTACAGCTACAATTTTAGGTCGTTTCGAAAAAACATTAGAAAATGTTGCGCTACTTGCAGCGTTTATTCCAATTATTAGTGGGATGTCAGGGAATTCTGGTACACAATCGTTAGCCGTTTCAGTTCGTAATATATCTACCGGAGAAATTAATGAACAAAGTAAGTTTAAAATTGCTATACGAGAAGCGGGTAGTGGTGTATTATCAGGTGTTGTTTGTGCTACGATTTTATTTACAATTATTGTAGCAATTTATCATCAGCCGCTTTTAGCATTAATTGTTGCAGGTAGTTTAACTTGTGCGATGACTGTGGGGACTTTTGTAGGTTCGATGATTCCATTGTTAATGAATAAATTAAATATTGATCCAGCCGTAGCAAGTGGACCATTTATTACTACAATCAATGATATTATAAGTATGTTAATTTATTTTGGTTTAGCTACATCATTTATGGCTTACTTAATTTAAGGAGGAGTTATGGAGTTTTTATCTTTAGTTATTGTCGTGTTAGCAGCGTTTTTAACTCCAATAATTGTCAATCGATTAAATATTAATTTCTTGCCAGTTGTTGTTGCAGAAATATTAATGGGGATTGTCATAGGAAATTCCTTTTTAAATATAGTTGAAAGGGATTCTATTTTAAATATTTTATCTACGTTAGGTTTTATCTTTTTAATGTTTTTAAGTGGATTAGAAATAGATTTTAAAGCATTTAAAAAAGATAAACGTGGTCGTCAAGGACATAATGATGAAGAAACATCAATTCCAGGTCACTTGAACTTAGCACTTACAGTATTTGCTTTAATTATGATTATTTCAATTTTCTTAGCATATGTCTTTAAATGGTTGGGCTTAGTTGATGATGTATTATTGATGGTCATTATTATTTCAACAATTTCACTAGGTGTTGTTGTGCCGACATTGAAAGAAATGAATATTATGCGAACTACAATAGGTCAATTTATATTACTTGTTGCAGTGCTTGCAGATTTAGTAACAATGATTTTATTAACAGTGTATGGTGCAATTAATGGTCAAGGTGGAAGTACAATTTGGTTAATTGGCATACTCGTTGTTTTCACAGCAATCTCATATATTTTAGGGGTTCAATTTAAGCGTATGTCATTTTTACAAAAACTGATGGATGGTACGACACAAATAGGTATTCGTGCAGTATTTGCTTTAATTATTTTATTAGTAGCATTAGCAGAAGGTGTTGGAGCTGAAAATATATTAGGTGCATTTTTAGCCGGTGTTGTCGTGTCACTATTAAACCCGGATGAAGAAATGGTGGAAAAACTAGATTCATTCGGTTATGGATTCTTTATACCGATATTCTTCATAATGGTTGGCGTGGATTTAAACATACCTTCGTTAATTAAAGAACCTAAATTACTAATTATTATACCAATATTAATAATTGCATTTATTATTTCAAAATTAATACCAGTCATGTATATAAGACGATGGTTTGATATGAAAACGACGATTGCATCTGCATTTTTATTAACGTCAACGCTGTCACTCGTGATTGCTGCGGCTAAAATCTCTGAAAGATTAAATGCTATTTCATCTGAAACATCAGGTATTTTAATACTAAGTGCTGTAATTACATGTGTATTCGTTCCGATTATTTTCAAAAAACTATTTCCAATTCCAGATGAATTTAACCGTAAAATTGAAGTTAGTTTAATAGGTAAAAACCAGCTAACAATACCGATTGCTCAAAATTTAACATCTCAATTGTATGATGTGACTTTATATTATCGAAAAGATTTAAGTGATCGTCGTCAACTATCTGATGAAATTACAATGATTGAAATTGCAGATTATGAGCAAGATGTTTTAGAAAGATTAGGTTTATTTGATCGTGATATAGTAGTATGTGCAACAAATGATGATGATATTAACCGAAAAGTTGCTATGTTAGCAAAAAATCATCAAGTTCAACGAGTCATTTGTAGATTAGAAAGTACATCTGATGATACGGAATTAGTCGAAGCTGGTATAGAAATTTTCAGTAGTTATTTAAGTAATAAAATATTATTAAAAGGTTTAATAGAAACACCTAACATGTTGAATTTATTAAGTAATGTTGAAACATCACTATATGAAATCCAAATGTTAAATTATAAATATGAAAATATTCAATTACGAAATTTCCCATTTGGTGGCGATATTATCTTCGTTCGTATCATTAGAAATAATGAATCGATTGTACCACATGGTGATACTCAATTACGTTATGGTGACCGACTAATTGTTACTGGTGCTAAAGAATACGTTGATGAGTTGAAACAAGAATTAGAATTTTATTATTAAAATATTATAAATGAAGCATTTCCAATTACATTAATTAAAAATGTAAGCTATGCGTTGCTTCAAATCTAATATTTATACTGCCAAAACGTTTAAATAACTTTATTAAAAAGTCATAATAGTGTTAAAATGTAATGACGAATAAAAAGTTATTAAAAACAGGGATATGTTATTCTACCCGTTAAATTCATTATATTAAGGAGTTATCTTACATGTTAAATCTTGAAAACAAAACATATGTCATTATGGGAATTGCTAATAAGCGTAGCATTGCTTTTGGCGTAGCAAAAGTTTTAGACGAATTAGGTGCGAAATTAGTATTTACTTATCGTAAAGAACGTAGTCGCAAAGAGCTTGAAAAGTTATTAGAACAATTAAATCAACCTGAAGCACATTTATATCAAATAGATGTTCAAAGTGATGAAGAAGTGATTAATGGTTTTGCACAAATTGGAAAAGATGTAGGTAATATTGATGGTGTTTACCACTCAATCGCATTTGCCAATATGGAAGATTTACGTGGACGTTTTTCTGAAACATCTCGCGAAGGTTTCTTATTAGCGCAAGACATTAGTTCGTATTCATTAACGATTGTTGCTCATGAAGCTAAAAAATTAATGCCTGAAGGTGGTAGCATTGTTGCTACAACTTATTTAGGTGGCGAATTTGCGGTTCAAAATTACAATGTTATGGGTGTTGCTAAAGCAAGCTTAGAAGCAAATGTTAAATATTTAGCTTTAGATTTAGGTCCAGATAACATTCGTGTGAATGCCATTTCTGCAGGTCCTATTCGTACATTAAGTGCAAAAGGTGTGGGTGGATTCAATACAATCCTTAAAGAAATTGAAGAACGTGCACCATTAAAACGAAACGTTGATCAAGTAGAAGTAGGTAAAACAGCAGCCTACTTATTAAGTGACTTATCAAGTGGTGTTACAGGTGAAAATATTCATGTAGATAGCGGATTCCATGCAATTAAATAATTTATAAACAAATAAGCTTTGTTCATTCTATATAGAGTGATCAAAGCTTTTTATTATTGTTAAAAAAATCACTTCAAAAGTTGAAATGGATACTTTTGAAGTGAATAAGTTTTGTTAATGTTATTTAAAAGAATTGATGGATTAGTCTTTAACATTGCTATTTGCTTTATCCATAATACGTTGTCTATATTTAAAAATATTACTAACAACCGTTTTTAAGACAGCGTATAATGGAACTGCAATTAGGATTAATGTAAATCCACCTAAATCACCAGCTGCTAAAATAACAACAATTATTGTTAATGGATGAATGCTTAAAGATTTACCCATAACATTAGGTGTAATGACATTACCTTCAAGCTGATGTGCGATTAAAGTTATAATACATACCCATATAAATGTAGTTGGGCTGTCGATAATTCCTAGGATAGCTGCTGGTGCAAAAGATAACCATGAGCCTAAAAATGGGATTAAGTTGGCTACCCCTGCAAATAAAACCAATAATGGAATATAAGGTAAGTCAATAATAGAATATCCTATATATAAAAATATACCTAATATAACACTGACAGTAACTTGACCTTGGATATATGATTTTAATGTAAAGTTTAAATCAGTTAATAAATCTACGAAAAATACTTTACGTTCACCTTTGAAAAATTTAGCAACAGCTGGGATAAATTTTTCATGGTCTTTTAACATGTAAATTAAGAAGAATGGAACCATAATCAATAAGAAGATGGTTGAAATTAATGATGTAATATATTGTAACGAATTAGATAAAATATTAGTTACACCATCGCCCATAGATTTAACCATATTAGTTATTCTACTTGTTACATCTTCAGGTAATTTATCCATTTGAGCTAGGGCGAATTTAATAATTTGTTCTGCTTCTTTTTGTAGGGCAGGTGTTTGACTAATTAAATTGTTGATATTTGAAATAATGATTGGTGCAACAAATGCAACAATTAAGCCGATAATAGCAAACAAAGCTAACATGATTGTTGTAATACTAGCCCATCTTGGGAAGCCGACTTTTTCTAGTAGATTTTGAAAAGGCAGACAGATATAAAATAAAAATCCACTAATTAAAAATGGAAGAAATACAGAACCGATGATTGTAGCAATTGGAGTAAATACTTCGTGCACTTCCATAAATAGTTTGATGAGTATGAACAGCATAATCAATGCTATGCCAGTTCGAAACCAAACTTTGTTTAACATAAACGATGTTCCTCCTATTTTTCTAAACTTAGTTACTATTTAGTATATCCTAAATAGCAGTGCTTAAAAAGGTTAATATTTTTTAATCCACTTAAATTAACCATGCACTTTCTCTTTTAAGATATTTACTTTCTATAGTTTGTGCAATTTTACAATGACTTACATGTCTGTAAATGGAACAAACCGTACTAATTTGTATGAATAACTTATTTTAATATTAAACGTGTTTATATAATTAAATTATTACGCTCTTATTTATAAGAATATTCTGAAAAAATATTGAAGTGGATCGTGCTTAATCGTATAATATTTTTATGTTTAAACAATAGGGGGAATCTTATGATTGAAAAATTAGTAACCTTTTTAAATGAGGTTGTTTGGAGTAAACCATTAGTTTATGGTTTACTAATTACTGGTGTGTTATTTACATTGCGCATGCGCTTTTTTCAAGTTAGACATTTTAAAGAAATGATTCGATTGATGTTTCAAGGAGAGAAATCTCCAAATGGAATCTCAAGTTTTCAAGCGATTGCCATGTCATTAGCAGGAAGAGTTGGAACAGGTAATATTGTCGGTGTATCTACTGCAATATTTATAGGAGGGCCTGGTGCAGTATTTTGGATGTGGATTACTGCGTTTTTAGGTGCAAGTAGTGCTTTTATTGAATCTACACTTGGTCAAATATTCAAGAGAGTTGAAAATAATGAATATCGTGGTGGACCAGCGTACTATATTGAATATGGTATTGGTGGTAAATTTGGTAAAATTTACGGAATTATCTTTGCAATTGTTACCATTGTATCTGTAGGTTTATTACTTCCAGGTGTGCAATCAAATGCAATCGCAAGTTCAATGCATAACGCGATTCATGTGCCACAATGGATTATGGGTGGTATTGTTGTAGTTATTTTGGGATTAATTATTTTTGGTGGTGTACGTAGCATTGCCAATGTTGCAACAGCCGTTGTGCCATTTATGGCAATTATTTACATACTAATGGCTGTCATTATCATTTGTATCAATATACAAGAAGTGCCAGCGTTATTTGCATTAATTTTCAAATCAGCATTTGGATTACAATCTGCTTTTGGTGGTATCGTTGGCGCAATGATAGAGATTGGTGTTAAACGTGGATTATACTCAAATGAGGCTGGTCAAGGTACAGGTCCACACGCAGCAGCGGCAGCAGAAGTATCACATCCAAGTAAACAAGGTCTAGTACAAGCATTTTCAGTATACATTGATACATTATTTGTATGTACTGCAACAGCATTAATTATATTAATTTCTGGGACATATAATGTTACAGATGGCAAGGTTAATGAGAACGGAACACCGCATTTAATTAAAGATAGTGGAATCTATGTTGAAAATGCAAATGGTAAAGACTATTCAGGTACTGCAATGTATGCACAAGCAGGTATTGATAAAGCATTCCATGGTAGTGGATACCATTTTGATCCATCATTCTCAGGTATTGGGTCATACTTTATAGCATTTGCCTTATTCTTTTTTGCATTTACCACAATTTTATCGTATTACTATATTACGGAAACCAATGTTGCTTATTTAACGCGTAATCAAAATAATCAAGTTTCAAACATATTTATTAATATTGCACGAGTGATTATTTTATTTGCTACATTTTACGGTGCAATTAAAACAGCTGATGTAGCATGGGCATTCGGTGATTTAGGTGTAGGCTTAATGGCTTGGTTAAATATCATTGCGATTTGGATATTACACAAACCTGCTGTGAACGCTTTAAAAGATTATGAAATACAAAAGAAACATTTGGGAAGCGGTTATAATGCAGTTTATGAACCGGATCCGAAGAAATTGCCTAATGCTATCTTTTGGTTGAAGACGTATCCAGAACGTTTAAAACAAGCACGTGCCAAAAAGTAATCTACTTTTGTTTATAGTATATGTAGTGATCATTTGATAAAAAAGAAACAGCATTGATAATTTTAGGTGCTCAGAAATTTGAATTTTAAAAATATAGTGTCTCTTGGTACAATAACAATACAACTACTAGGGGGCACTTTTTTATGTCAGAATTTAAAACTGGTAAGATTAATAAACATGTTTTATATAGTAATATTTTAAATAGAGATGTCACGTTAAGTATTTATTTACCTGAGACATATAATCAACTTATAAAGTATAATGTTATTATTTGCTTTGACGGATTAGATTTTTTGCGTTTCGGGCGAATACAACGTACATATGAAGCATTAAATAAAGAATCGCGTATTGATGATGCGATTATCGTTGGATTTCATTATGAAGACGTTGATAAACGTAGAGAAGAATTTCATCCACAAGGAAGTCGGTCACATTTAACAATACAGTCAGTTGGAAAAGAAGTCTTACCATTTATTGATTCAACCTTTTCTACACTGAAAGTGGGTAATGCAAGGCTATTAATTGGTGATAGTTTAGCCGGTAGTATCGCCTTTTTAACGGCTTTGACCTATCCAACGATTTTTAGTCGTGTAGCAATGTTAAGTCCACATTCAGATGAAAAAGTATTAGATAAGCTAAATCAAAGTGCTAATAAAGAGCAATTGACGATTTGGCATGTCGTTGGTAAAGAAGAAAAAGATTTCACTTTACCAACAAATGGTAAGCGTGCCGATTTTTTAACACCGAATAGAGTATTAGCTGAACAAATTAAGAAATATAATATAACTTATTATTACGATGAATTTGAAGGTGGTCACCAATGGAAAGATTGGAAACCATTGCTGTCAGATATATTATTGTATTTTTTAAGTAAAGACACAGATGATCAACTATATGAATAATTTACATTAGTAGATTTAGTATGAAATGTCTTCATATAGTCTGGTCTATATTATAATTTATAAAAGATTTTACTGTTTAATTTAATTTAAATTTGTCGAAATTGCAAAATATGTATAATGAATTATTTTTAATGTAACGGTTTTCAAAGAAATTTGATATAATAGCAATAGGTTAAACAAAGGAGGAATTCAGATGATTTTAGGATTAGCATTAATTCCATCAAAGTCATTTCAAGAAGCGGTGGATTCTTACCGTAAAAGATATGATAAACAGTATTCACGAATTAAACCACATGTGACAATTAAAGCGCCATTTGAAATTGAAGATGGTGATTTAGATTCTGTCATTGAACAGGTTAGAGCTCGTATTAATGGTATACCAGCAGTAGAAGTTCATGCTACAAAAGCTTCTAGCTTCAAACCAACGAACAATGTGATTTACTTTAAAGTTGCGAAAACGGACGACTTAGAAGAATTGTTTAATCGCTTTAATGGAGAAGATTTCTATGGAGAAGCTGAACATGTTTTTGTGCCACACTTTACAATAGCACAAGGACTATCTAGCCAAGAATTCGAAGATATTTTTGGTCAAGTAGCATTAGCTGGGGTAGACCATAAAGAAATTATCGATGAATTAACTTTGTTACGTTTTGACGATGACGAAGATAAATGGAAAGTTATTGAAACGTTTAAATTAGCTTAAGTAACATAATAGTATTGTTAATCGTAGTATGTTTGAATTAATAAGAAAATGAGGCTGGGACATAAATCCCTAAAAAAACAGCAGTAAGATAATTTTCAATTAGAA
>NZ_PPQS01000013.1:34509-39713 GCF_002902405.1 Staphylococcus schweitzeri | reverse complement strand
AAAAAGCTGATTTCTATCAAATAATTAATAGAAATCAGCTTTTTTACATTGCCTTAAGAACTTAATGTCTCAAGCTCTTGTATTATTTCATTAACAGAACACCTTGATTAGATATATTTACATGTTCTTTTCCCTTTGGATTTCCATTTGAATAAATATAATTAAATCCTTGATGTATTTTCGTAACTCTTTCTAATTGATAATTATCATTCATATGCTTATGCGCATAACGCTCAGCGATAACCTGACATTCTTGTTCATTAAACATATTTGTGTGATTAGCATACAAATCATTTTTCTTATTAGTATCATTTTTTAATTCAGAAGCTTTAGCCGTATGAACATTGAAAATATCAATAGTCTTTTTATTATTATCCTCATCTGAAACATTTATTTTATGAAGCGTATTTATCGTTTTATGCACTTTAGCAAGCGCTTCTTGATTTGTCGCCAATACTAGTAAACCTAGTAGGCACACTGTTAATATGATTGCGACAATACTTAAAAACACATTTTTAAAAGTCATCCCCTACCCACATTTCCTTACTCTTTTTTTACATCTTAACATAAGACTGTTATGCAAATAGGTAAGTGGATTGCAATTTAAAAAGAATGTAATATTTGTAACATGATTATTACTCAATATCATTTTTTGTTACATGTAACATTTAAATTAAAAGACTAAAACATTCTAAAAAATTGAATCTTTATAAATATAAAGCATCAATTTTCTTAATTAAAATTTCAAGAAAATTGATGCTAATTCTGTATTGTTATACTAACTCAAACCATATTTAAATAATTTTTCGACATGATACTATAATTAATATTGCTTCAATTTCGTTCTATGATGCTTTTCTATCAAAACAATAATAATTCCTGCTAACGAAACTGCAATTGCCATATAAATCGGAGCTTCTATGTGTACATCAAATAGTGCACCTGCGATTAATGGACCAATAAAGTTCCCCATACTCGTAAATGTAGAGTTTAATCCACCAGCAAATCCTTGTCTATCTCCTGCTATATTAGAAAAATAATTTGTAATAGCAGGTCTTATCATGTCAAAACCTATAAAGACTATAAAACTAATTATCATAATAGACCAGTAACCATTTGCAAAGACTAATAAGATTAAAACAATTACTGAATATAATAGTGACCATGCGATAAACGTTAGTTCTGAAAAATATTTCATAAATTTATCAAAGAAATATATTTGGAATATGGCACCAAATATACCACCACCTGTAATTGCAATTGAAATATCTTTAGGCGTATAGTTCACTTTATAAGATGTATATAGTGAGAATAGTGTTTCAAATGCTGATAAACCAAAGGCTAACACAAGCGTTAAGATTGCCGGTGTAATAAATACCTTCCAATTAATTTTCGTTAACAACTGTGGCTCTAATTTTTGGAAGCCCGTAGTCGTTGACTTTTTAGGATCATAAATTAAAATGACGGACATAATAAATGCCACGATCCCTAATACACCCGCAAAATAAAATGGCAAGCGATGTGATACTTCTGCCATAAAACCACCTATGCCAGGTCCTAAAATAAATCCTGAATTAATTATTGCGGACATATAACCAAAGTTTTTTGCTTTTTGGTGGCTCGGAGAAATATCAGCGATTAAGCCTGTAACACCAGGCATAACCATTCCAGCACTCATACCTCCAATAATTCTTGATAATATTAATATTGAGAAATTATGTCCTACTGCAAACATAAATTCAGAAGCAGAAAAAAGAATTAACCCAATACAAATAATTAACTTTTTACCTAATTTGTCCGCCAATGTTCCACCAAATGGCGATATAATCATTTGAGATAAAGCAAAAGCAGCAACTAGAAGACCTAAGTCACTTCCGGTTAATCCCAAATCTTCTAAGTAAACAGGTAAGACTGGTATGACTAAACCAATACCTAAAAATATTAAGAAAATATTAAAATATAAAACAATAATCTGTTTGTTCATATACTCACCTCTTTTTCATTCCCTATCAATAAACTGTTATTATAACCTTTCCACATAAAACAGCAATTAAAGCTTTTTATTCGTAAAAAGTTTCTATATTGTATTACAACATTACTATATTTGACAATATTTTAACCTTTATAATTATCGTTGTTATACTTTTAATTGTATAATTAAAATCAAATAAGGATAAGGGGCTGTATATATAATGAAATTGCAAAAAAACAATCATACCACGTTACTCGTATTAGAAAAAGGTGAAGATATCGTTGAATTTATTACACGTTTCGCCGATACAAACAATTTAAAATTTGCCACTGTGAGTGGTATTGGTGCCTGTGATGATGTCGTTTTAAAATTTTTCAATTTAACAACAAAAGAATATGAAGAATGTCATATCACTGAACCTCTAGAACTTACAAGTCTATTGGGTAATATTTCTCGTTTAGACAATGGACATTTCGCCCATTTACATGCAACATTTGGCACACAAACTTATCAAACATATAGTGGTCACTTATCTAAAGCCGTTGTTTCTGCGACCGCTGAAATCGTAATCACTCATACAGATATGGATATTCATCGTTCTTTTAATGAAGATATCGGTTTAAATTTACTCGACCCGAAATAACACATTACTTTTTAGTTGAATCACATTATATTACAAGTTATCATTAGTGCTTAATTATAGTTTCACATATATTTACTTTCTAAATATGTTATTGTGTTCACTCACCGTAACATCGACAGTCAACGTAAATATTTGTAACTGTTTTATTCACATTAATAACTTTTTAACATTAGAAAGTAGTGTTTACAATTTATGAAATCAAGATACATCGCTAGAGTATACTTTTTAGTCTTATTCATAGCTTCTCTTTTTGAGACTAAAATATTTCAATTTATGACTTTAAATGTATTTTTAGCATATATACCATTTGAGTTGAGCCTTCTTTTACGATTATTTAAACCAAATAAAAAATATGAATGGCCTCTCTTCATCATTTATAGCTTTATTTTTGTACTATTATTACCAAATACATTTTATATGGTCACAGACTTAATTCACTTAAACCAATTTCAATTTAATTTTTATGCTGGCCTTAATTTAACCGAATGGAAATACTTTACGTATTTATTACTAGGCGTTTTTTTAGCTGTCTATGTAATGATTTTGATTTATTTTGAAATTCTAACACTTACAACGCACCAATGGCTTAATAGAACCATTGTTATCTGTTTGATGTTTTTAAATGGGTTTGGTATTTATATTGGTCGCTTCTTACGTCTACACTCTGTTTATTTCTTTAATGAACCATTACGTGTGTTAAACCATATTTTAGAAAGTCTGACCTTAAATACTGCTGTTTTTGTTTGTTATATGGTAATTATGCAAGCAGCTATTCTATTATTCGGTAAAGGAGTGAGGTTGAAAAAGTGACACTAAACATAATTGTATTAATCATTTCAGTCATTATTCTTCAATTGATTATTGGTCACCTATGGCATGATATAGGTCTAAGTTACACTAAAAGCATTATGCTTATGCTCCTTCCTCTCGGTATAGGAGTTTTTATACAACAAATGCTTTATTTTGAACGTCAATATCCTAAATGGCAAGTACCTCAATGTATTAAAATTAGACTTAAATATATTTATATCATCACATTTTTACAGTATGTCGTTTTATACTTCACACTGTTTACAGACTTATTACGATAATCTATTTAAAAAAAGTCAACTAAGATGAAAATTGTCTTAGTTGACTTTTTTATTTTATCCTCATTCAATAACTAATCGATTGCTTTAAAATTCGCTAAAACTTGCTCCCTTTTTTCTTTGTGATTCACAATTTGCTTTGGATAATGATGACCTAATTCAACGCCTTGTTCCATAATTTTAGACTGATTATGATGTGTATCATGTAAATATTTTGCATCTACTGGATTTAAAATTGGTAAATATTTTTTTATATACAAAGCTCTAGGATCAAATCGCTCACTCTGTCTAATTGGATTAAACATTCTAAAATATGGTACTGCATCAGTTCCAGTCGATGCTGACCATTGCCACCCATGAATATTGGAAGCAGCATCATAATCAATCAGATATTTTCTGAAGAAATTTTCTCCTAAAGTCCAATCAATAAATAGATCTTTTGTTAGAAATTGTGAAACAACCATTCTCATCCTATTGTGCATAAATCCGGTTTGTTGTAATTCCATCATCGCTGCATCAATGATTGGAAATCCTGTTTGTCCATCACACCATGCACCAAAATCCGCTTCATTATCTGACCATTTAATTCGACGATATTTTTCTTTAAATGATTGGTGTGCGGTTTCTGGAAATTGTGTCATTAAAACATAATAAAATTCTCTAAAAATAAGTTCACGAATAAATGATTCATAATTTGATTCATTTTCTTCATAACGAGAAAGTAAATCATTAAAAATTTCAATAATATCTAATAATCCATACGCAAGTGCAATACTTAATTGACTTGTTAAAACTTCAGGCAAATACTCTCTATTATTTTCATAGTTTTGTATTTCATGATTTAAAAAATGTTGCCATTTATCTTGCTCTATATTTTCAGACGATCCTTCATTTAAATCTCTTAAGTTTAATTCATTTGGTGCTTCAATGACAATGTCTTTTAATTCACACAAATCATAATGATAAACATCTCTAATTCGCAAATATGGTCTCCATTTTTTATAAAAACTTGTAAAAACTTTATAAGGCTCTCCTTGTTGATTCATAGTTTTACTCGCTTTAAAATAATGATTTCCTCGCACTAATGTCATTTCAATATGGGCTTCTTCAAAATATGGACGTTGATGTAAAATATCGTAGTCTTCAAGATGATAACTCATAATATCTCCAGCTATTACTACTTCAGATATTTTATTTTGCTTACAAAACGAAATAATATTTTCATATGAAAGTACATATGGAATAAAGCCTTTATTTAATAATGATTGGTAAAAACGTTGCATCGTACCACGATAGAATCGTGCTTTCAATTCAGATGCAGTTGACATGTCCTCTTCAGCAATAATAAAATAACATGATTTAATTGTATCCTTTTGTTGATATATATATTCAAATAACGGATTGTTCTCTGTTCGAAACATACGATTCAATAGCACAGCTACTGCCATATTTTAACCACCTATATTTTCTATAATTTTTATCACAATCTTATCACTATTTT
>NZ_PPQS01000013.1:0-34459 GCF_002902405.1 Staphylococcus schweitzeri | reverse complement strand
TGGGACGCCGTTAATCGGTTTCCCAGAGCACAAAAACTTTATGTCTCAACCTCTACTATGTGTTTAACTTTTTATAGTAAGCCTAACCATTTCCAATAAGTCATGCTGAAAATTAAAATTAAAATATAACCAACAATTGTTAATGGTATACCAGCTTTCAAGAAATCTTTAACTGTAAATGTACCAGTTCCATATGCGAGCATATTTTGAGGAGCACTAACTGGTAATAAAAATCCAAAACTAATTACAAATTGTTGAATTAAAACAAATCCTATTGACTGATCTCCTAAATGAAGCGTAGAAGTTAAAGAAATAAATACAGGTATTAATGCTGATGAAAGGCTTGTAGCACTAGCGAAACCTAAATGAATCAATATATTAAATAACGTTATGAGTGCAATTGTAGCTATAAGAGGTAAATGCGTTAATCCTAGAGCACCAAATGTTTGATCACTTAACCATTGTGCTGCTCCTGTTTTCAATAATACATTTCCTAAAGAAATACCAACACCAAAAACAATAATTGTTCCCCATGGTATTTTATTTTCTACACCTTTCCAAGTCATAACACCGATTTTAGGCATTAACATAATACCTAAAGCTATAATTGTAATCGATGCTGAATCAATTGGATGTAATACTTTTTCAGTTGACCAAAAGACTAATAATAAAAGCGAGATGATTATCAGACGCCATTCGCGTGCACTCACCTGACCGAGTTTATGCAATTCTTCTTTTATCAATTCTCTACCACCTTCGATTGCATTAATTTCTGGTGGCATCACTTTAATCATTATGAAATATAATGCTATTGACATCATCACTGACCATGGTGCAGCATATAAAAACCATTCACCCCATGACACATCAAATCCAAGTTGTTGATTTATAAAATTAATAGCCACTATATTTTGAGCTGCAGCCGTCTTAATACCTATATTCCAAATTGAAACAGCTTGCACAGACGTTATGATTAATAATGACGCTAATTTACTATCTTTTGATACTTTAAAGGCAGCAATCATCCCTAATAAAATTGGTACTACAGCACCTGCTCTTGCTGTTGCTGAAGGTACAAAGAATGCTAAAACAATTGAAACAACAATAGCACCTATGACTATATTACGCGTCTTATTGCCTACAATTGATAAAACAATTAATGCCAATCTTTTGTGCAAATTTGTTTCTTGCATTGCCGCAGCTAAAAATAAGGCAGCAGCTACAAGTGCAACAGCTGATGTTGCAAATCCACTAAATGCTAATGATAATGCATGATTAGTACCTAAAATATCACTACCAGCTAAAGTGACACCACCACTTTTAGGATTTCCTAATTTGGTTGCTAAGTTTTGTACAGGACTAAATCCTAACAACAATATCATAAGACCAATAATTAATGTCGCTGATACTGGATATGTTACTGCTTCTGTTACCCACATAATGACTGCAAAAGCTAAAATGGCTAACACAGCTTTTGCCATTAAAGGCAAACTAGCTGGTGTGGGCAATAACAGTACTACAATGAGCACTATAAAACTCATAACAATCCAAATTGGTTTATAATGCTTTTTATTCTGTTGTTGAACATTATTTACTGCGTGAAATTCTTTTGTCATATCACTCGCCCCTTTGTTTTAATTCATGTTCAAGTTAATTATAACAATTTTTCAAAACATACTTTTTCAATTAATGTAAAATACACATTTTTTCAAAATATTTAGTAAATATCCACGAGAAGCAAATGAATTCCCGTGAGGTCTGGGTTTTATCTTGCATTCTAACAAAAATACATAATAAAAAACTACCTACAATATTTTAACCGTAGCGAGTAACAATCCATTGATTCATACTGATTGGTAAGCTTCGGATGAAAATTTGGTAGATAGTTTAAATTTAAAAATGATTTATACCGTAAACATATATAATACCAAAAAACGCAGCTCCACTTAATATTGCTAAAATGAAGCTTAAAATTAATGTACGCTTGTAGTGTTTAAGGAATGCTATAAATAAAATCACAACATTATATGCAAAGAATAAACCGAAAAGTGTCATTGTTATTTTCAAATCAGAATAGAAAATGTTTAATAATAATACGATAACTGCGTAAATCACATATGGAATAATTATAAATTTGCGCTCAAACCCTAATTGTTCAAAACGTTTGTCTTCGTTTGTCATGATATGCTCCTTTATATGTTAAGTAATTTTTATGGAATATCTTGTCCGAGTATGGCTGTGTATATATCAAACCACGATTGATCATCTAGCAACAGTTGCAGTCCATCAATTGCTTGGTCAATACGTTGTAATTGTCTTGTCCCAAGTATCGGCATTACACGATGTGGTAATTTCACCAACCATGATATCATCACTGCCATTTCACTAACACCATATCTTTCAGCAATTGGTTTTATAACTTTCATAATTTGTCTACCTTTAACATTGTCATTATCAAAAAGTTTACCACCTGCCAAAGGACTCCATGCCATGATTTGAACATGATGTTGATACATTGCATCCATTGTTCCATCTTGTAAATTTTCAATATGATACGGTGATAATTCCAATTGATTCACACTAATATGTAGACGTTCTTTAGTGATATATTGATTTAATAATTGATATTGTGCATCATTAAAATTTGAAACACCGAATGATTTAATCTTACCCTCTTTTACAAGTTTCGTTAAAGCGTCAGCAACTTGTTCAGGATCCATTAATGGTGAAGGTCGATGAATCAGTAAACCATCTAAATGATCAACATTTAAATTACTTAAAGATTGTTCAACAGACTTGATAATATGATTACTATTTAAATCATAACGATGCCCATTTGTAAAATCAAATTGCGTAGAAGGTAAAATAATTCCACATTTCGTAACAATTTGAAGCTTAGATCTCAAATCAGGTGATAATTTCAATGCATTTCCAAATAATTTCTCACATTGATAATCCCCATATATATCTGCATGATCCATTGTAGTTATACCACGTTCGACTAACTCATTTATAAAATAATTCAACTCTTGTGCAGTCATTTTCCATTCATTAGCACGCCAAAATCCTTGTACTAGTCTAGAAAAATGTACATAATGATTTATCATTATTTGTTCCATAAGACATCCACCTCATCCCTCGTTGTCACAAAAATTTCACAACATCAATTTTCATAGCACTTCAATTTTTAAATAGTAAGTTCTATAAAATTAATTTAATTACGTAAATTGTAGCATATCTAATTGATTGCGTAGCTGATTAGTGTCTAATGCCTCCCCTATGATGACGATTGTTAACGGTAACTTCATCGAAACAATACCATAATCAGGTAATCCATATGCATATTGAAATTCATATATGGCGTCAGGTTTATCTCTAAAAGTGACATAACCTTTTAAACGCAATACCGAATCTGATAATTTTAAAATGAATTGATAAAACAACTGTCTATCTATTGGACCACTAAACGTATAATGCATACTTTTAATTTCATGATGGTGGTGATGGTGATTTCCATTTGCCGATTCTTGATTTTTAGTTTTTAAAAGTAACGTATCTAAAGGCACTCGGCCAAAGGTCGTTGTATGCGTCATAACGCCAGGACATAGATCATATAATTGGCTTTTGACTTTTTGAATATTATCAGCAGTTACAAGGTCAATTTTATTAATTATAACTACATCGCTTAACTTAAGTTGATCTTCCATAAGTGAAACCGTATTGTCAGTATATTGATGTCGATCTAAAAATCTCTTAGCATCTAAAACCCCAATTATCGTTGGCTTTTCAAAATAACTAACTAGCTTTGGATCTTGACAAGCAATCAGTAATTCTAAAGGATGTGCAATTCCTGTAGCCTCTATAATGACATGATTAACATCACCGTTTAAAGCAATTGCTGTCAGTTCTGAGACGAGTTCTTGTTTAAGGTCACAACAAACACAGCCGTTTATCAATGAATGCACTTCAATTTCATTGGAAATACTATTACTATCGATATCAAAACTACCGAATTCATTCATGATGATTTTAATTTTCTCATCATTTTTTAATAATTCACTAATATAATGTGTCAGTAACGTGGTTTTACCACTACCTAAAAATCCGTTAATTATGGATATTCTTATTTTTTCATCTTTATTATTTTTCATTTTATATTCTCTTTTCTATTACAGTTATTTTTAAAAATGATAACATATATATTAAATTATCTTTTTGCTTGATTTAATCAAAAATATCTTCTAAACTTTAAACATACTTTAATTTTAGCATGGCATTGAATCAAAGGAAGTTGTGAATTAGTTAACAAGCAACTTTTTATGATTACCAATCCGAAAAGAGAAAAAAACGGATAGTATGTCTGGAGGAGAACTTTAATGTCTGATCAACATAATTTAAAAGAACAGCTATGCTTTAGTTTGTACAATGCTCAAAGACAAGTTAATCGCTACTACTCTAACAAAGTTTTTAAGAAGTACAATCTAACATACCCACAATTTCTTGTTTTAACTATTTTATGGGATGAATCTCCTGTAAACGTCAAGAAAGTCGTAACTGAATTAGCACTCGATACTGGTACAGTATCACCACTATTAAAACGAATGGAACAAGTAGACTTAATTAAGCGCGAACGTTCCGAAGTCGATCAACGTGAAGTATTTATTCACTTGACTGACAAAAGTGAAACTATTAGACCAGAATTAAGTAATGCATCTGACAAAGTCGCTTCAGCTTCTTCTTTATCTCAAGATGAAGTTAAAGAACTTAATCGCTTATTAGGTAAAGTGATTCATGCATTTGATGAAACAAAGGAAAAATAATTAACTTTTGTCATGACAATTAAAGTAATGTTTAGAATTTATTAAGAATAAAAACACAATTAACAAGCTTTTGCTTGTTAGTAAAAAACTGCTTGAAAGGTTTATTCAGCCTATCAAGCAGTTTTTTGTTATGCATTATATTGGATCATATTCCATAAAGCACCTTGCTCAGCAAGTAATTGTTGATAGTTTCCCTTTTCAACTATTTTACCATTTATCATCACGATGATGGTGTCAAAACGTGACAATAAATTTAAATCATGCGTAGCAACTATTAACGTTTGAGCTTGTACTTCAATTAAATCCATTACTTTTGTAGTATTTTGCTGATCTAAAGCTGTCGATGGCTCATCTAAAATCCATGTTTTTGAATGTTCTTTCAACATCATTCTAGCAATAGCTAATCGTTGTATTTCTCCACCAGACAACGTACTACCATTTAAATCTAAATACTGTTCTAATGATAAATGAGTTAAATCAAGTTTATTGAAAATATTATAAATAACTTCATCGTCTGCTTCAGAAAATAAATTATCACGTATTGTACCATCAAATAATTGCTGTGTTTGTAACAGGACATTTAAACTTTCAAATTTATCTTTGTCATCTATTTCAAACATATTCATGTTTTCATATAAAACAGAACCATTATCAAGTTGATACAGACCTGCCATTATTTGTAGCAATGTACTCTTTCCTGAACCAGAAGGACCCACAATAGCAATCTTTTCGCCTCTTTTAACTTCAAAATTAATATCTTTTAATACATAAGATTGCTGGTTACAATATTTAAAGCTCGCGTGTTTTATATCAAATACTTGTTTTGGTACCATATCATAATTTAAAGACGCATGGCCGTTGGTTGTAGGTGTTGATATCACTTCATTAATCTCATGTAAAGCTTGGTCTGTATCAGCTTTATAATATGCAACGTTAGTCATTGGTACAGCCTGTTCAAATAATGTTAATATCATCAGCACAATACTTGTCATATAAATTATGTTTAGATGCCCTTCATTAATTTGAATTAACCCTAAAACCAAACTACCAAATATCGAAAGCATAGCAATAATATTTAATATAAAATCATAAATCGTTAAAAAGCGCTGTTCTTTAAGTTGTAACTTATCAAATTGATTTAATTTAGCCATCAAATTATCATGATAATGATTAACTTGATTAAATCGTCGTAGTTCTTCCATTCCAGCTTTATAATCATAAAAATGATTTAAAAATTGAGCCTGTTCATTAGCTACATACTTTTTTAAAGTACGTGCTTTTTTTGCACTTAACCAAGGAACAATAAGTAAAGTAAACAACATGCTAACCATAATCAATAGCGCATGGCCGATTGATATAAATGCCAATACTATCACTGTAACTAGCGCTGTCAAACCGATGACGACTGGTGGATAATATACACGTAAATAAATATTTTGTAATGACTCAACACGACTAATCATACGTGAAATTAAATCACTAGAGCTCAGTTTACGGTAAACATTAGGAATGACATTTACTAATCTTCCGAAAAACTGTACCCGAATATCACGTAGCATTGTAAAAGTAGCTTTATGAGAAATAAGGCGCTCTACGTATCGAGTAATTGCTCTTAAAAATCCAAACAATTTTACTGTAACGACTAAAATCATCAAAGCGTAAAGCGGCGCACCAAGTGCACTTTGCGTCACCATATAACCACTTAAGAAAAACATGGCGAGCGCAACTAAACTTCCACAAACACCAACAAATATAGCTAACAATAAATCCCTATCTATTTGAAATTTTAGTCGTGTTTTCATAAGTCATCACCATTTTCTGCTAAATTTACTGAAATATTATAGTCATCAGCTATCACTTTTCCTTTTTCTAAATACAAACGTCTTCGTAAATGGCGAATCGTATTATCTCTATGTGCTATGACAATCATTGTCGCTGTATTAAAGTGCTTAAATAATACATTCTGAATCATATATTCTGTTTGTACATCCAAACCTGTCGCAGGTTCATCAAAAATCACGAGATCTGGCTTCATAACTAATAGACGACAAAGTTCTATGCGTCTCATTTGTCCTCCTGATAACATCTCCCCACCTTCACCAATTTTTGTATCAATACCATGTTTATAAGATTGCACTTTTTCAAGCAAACCAACCTCATCGAGTACAGCTTCAACTTTGCTATTCTCCATGTCTTTAAACATCGTAATATTATCCTTTATTGAAGCACTAAAAATATAAGGATGCTGACTTAGTATTCCTATGTTTAAATCACGCTGGTTTGTACTTATAGTGCCTATTGTTGGCTGATAAACACCTGAAATAAGATGTGTCAATGTTGATTTACCTGCACCACTTGGTCCAACAAGCGCTATTTGATCACCTTTTGAAATATCTATATTTATTTTATTCAATACTAATCTATCAGAATTAACATAACGAAAAGATACATCATTTAAACGAATAAATGATTGCTGCTCTTTTAAATATTTTATCTGAGCTACCTTATTATCATTAGATTGTGCTAAAAACTCAAATACAACGTCACTGGCACCTTCACTTTGTTTACCTGTATGAAATGCTTGTCCTAAATCCTTGATTGCATTATAAAATTCAGGTGCTAAAATAATCGCAATTGCAGCTGTTTTAAAATCAATATGATGAAATACTACTAAGCTTAATGTTGCTTCCAATGCAACAAGTCCTATGCCTAACATACTTATGAATTCAAGCATTAATCCCGATAAAAACGCACTACGTAATATGCGCATCGTCAACGTTCTAAACTGCGTACTATCATCGTAAATATGTTTAGCTGCTTTTTCTGTACGATTAAATAATTTCAACGTAACTAATCCTTTAGCAATATTTAAAAAACGTTGACTAAATTGATTTAAATATGTCATTTGCTCTTTAGATTCATCTCGTGTTTTTAGACCGAAAATAATATAAAATAATGGGATAAACGGTGCAGTTATTAACATGATTAAAGCAGTATTTAAATGAATGAAAAACATAGTGATGATAATAATAAATGGAACCATCATAGATTTGAATACTTGAGGTAAATAACTTTTATAAAAAGGTGCTAATCCATCTATATTTTCAGAGAGAATTGTCATTTGTTCCCCAATTGGATAGACCCGATTTGCATGAATGACACGTTGGCGCAACATATGTTTTACTTTAAATGCTAATGTATCACCCAACCATTGATTTAGAAATTGTACGGTTGCTCTTAATAAAAGCACACTTAATAAAATGAATAAAATAGACCACAGACCTTGTAATTGATGTTTTATAATTTTAGACAAAAAATCTGCGATTAAAATGTTTTGAGTTATAACTAGCAACCCAAGTACAGTACTTACAATCAACATTAGTACTGGAAAAACTTTATATTGAAACAGTATTGTTGTTAATTTTTTCACAATTATATCACCTAAACCTATTATAAAAGGTTTTCCTTAAAATAAAATTAAATAGCTCATTAAAATTTTGAATTTTTTCATGTAAAAGGAGTTGGATATTTACACCTTTAGTCTCGTATTATAACTAGAACTGGCATGTATTTAAATGAATATGCTATCATAATATGGTAATTTTGATATTTAGACTAATTAAATTGAGTTATGAAAGTGGGTACATTATGTTTATCATTGAATTAATTAAAGGTATTATCTTAGGAATCGTCGAAGGATTAACAGAATTTGCGCCTGTTTCTTCTACTGGACATATGATTCTTGTTGATGATATGTGGTTAAAATCATCTGAATTTTTAGGTTCTCAATCAGCATTTACGTTCAAAATTGTTATTCAATTAGGTTCTGTTTTTGCAGCAGCATGGGTATTCCGTGAACGCTTCTTAGAGATATTACATATTGGTAAACACAAACACGTTGATGTAGAAAATAATCAACAAAGACGCTCAAAGCCTAGACGATTGAATCTATTACATGTGTTAGTAGGTATGATACCAGCTGGTATTTTGGGATTATTATTCGATAACTTTATTGAAGAACATCTGTTTAGTGTCCCTACCGTTATGATTGGATTATTCGTAGGTGCAATTTATATGATTATTGCTGATAAATATTCAGCTAAAGTTAAAACTCAACAAACCGTTGATCAAATTAATTATTTCCAAGCATTTGTTATTGGTATCTCTCAAGCGGTAGCAATGTGGCCTGGCTTCAGTCGTTCAGGATCTACAATTTCTACTGGTGTATTGATGAAACTAAATCATAAAGCAGCATCAAATTTCACATTTATTATGGCCGTACCAATTATGTTAGCTGCTAGTGGATTGTCACTATTAAAACATTATCAAGACATTCAAATTGCAGACATTCCATTTTACATCTTAGGATTTTTAGCTGCATTTACAGTAGGTTTGATTGCAATTAAAACATTCCTACATCTTATTAATAAAATTAAATTAATCCCATTCGCCATATACAGAATTATCTTAGTTATCTTTATTGCAATTTTGTATTTCGGTTTTGGCATTGGAAAAGGCATTTAATTCATTTTAAATATGGACTGTCAGTTAAATTATACTTAATTGGCAGTCTTTATTTTTTACCTTTCAAAACATATAATACATAGATGAATTCACTACTCTCATCGTTTATATTGATGTATCATAGGGTATGTAAAAATAATAAAGTAATTATGGAGGCAAGATCTATGGATAAGAAAAAAGTCATCAAATTTATGATTAATGTATTACCAATAGTTTTAGTACCTTTGTTTGTTGAACGCAAACGAATTAAACAACATCCTGATGTACAAAAAGTTACTGATGCAACTAGTAAAGTAGCTTCGAAAACTTCCACAGTAATTAGCAATACAGCTAGCGATGTTAAAGAATACGTTGGTGATAAAAAGCAAGATTTCGAAAATAAACGTGAGCTTAAAAAGTTTGCTAGAGAACATGATCCTGCCTATATTGAAAAAAAAGGCGAGAAATTAGCAAAACAAAATCGCAAAGACGCAGATAAAATGAAGAAAATACTTCAAAAAAGTATTGAAAAACGTCATAAAGAAGAACAAAAAGAGCGTGAAAAAAATCAATTACAACGTATTAAAGATATGAAAAAGTCGCAAAAGTATGAAGAAAAAGTTGGTCTAACACCTGCTAAGTTAGACGAAAAGACCGAGAAAAAAGGCGATAAACTTGCAGAAAAAAATCGTAAAGAAATTGACAAAATGAATAAAAAGTTACAAAAAAATATAGAAAAACGTCACAAAGAAGAACAAAAGCAACAACAAGAAGCTGAAAAAGCACGCATCAAGTCATTTAAAAATTATAAAGATTATGTTGCTAGAAGCCCAAAAACACAAATTAAAAATAATGATACTGAGGCATAATAGTGACGAATATTATTATTGATGGAGATGCTTGTCCTGTTGTTAATTCTATAATTGATTTAACAACTGAGACAGGCATTTTTGTGACAATCATTCGTAGCTTTAGTCATTATTCAAATCAAGTATATCCTCCACATGTAACAACAGTTTATGTCGATGATGGACCCGATGCAGTTGATTATAAAATTGTTCAACTTTCTAAAGATGAAGACATTGTTATCACTCAAGATTACGGTCTTGCAAGTTTATTGATTGAAAAAGTAAACACTGTTATGCATCATAACGGGAAGATATACAATTCTAAAAATATTCAACAACTTTTAGATAAACGGTATTTTAATGCACAAATTCGAAAACAAGGTGGTCGCCACAAAGGCCCACCTCCTTTTACTAAACAAGATAAGAAAACATTTGAAATGTCATTATCAAAAATTATTCATCAAGTAAGGGAGAGAAATTAGAATGAAGCGAATCGCGGTATATTGTGGTGCAAGTAAAGGTCACAATCCTTCATATGTCAATAAAGCCTATGAGTTAGGAAAATACTTTGCTGAACAAGGATATGAGTTAGTATTTGGTGCAGGGTCAATCGGAATTATGGGTGCCATTCAAGATGGTGTTTTAGATCATGGTGGTAAAGTTATTGGTATTATGCCTAAAATGCTAGATGAACGCGAAATTACAAGTCAACGTTTAACCGAATTAATTTTAGTAGATTCTATGCATGAACGTAAAAATAAAATGACTGAACTTGCCGATGCGTTTGTTATGGCTCCTGGTGGCGCAGGATCTCTTGAAGAATTTTTTGAAATGTATAGTTGGGCTCAAATTGGTATTCACGAAAAACCAATAGCTATATATAATATTAATGGCTTTTTTGACCCACTACAGTCAATGATTGATCATATGATAGAAGAAGGATTTATTGATCCGAAGTATCGTGGACTTGCGCCGTTATGTGACACAAAAGAGTCTTTGGTGGAATCAATTTTAAATTTCAAACCGTTAGGAACTCGTACTTATGATTAAGATGCGTTTCCCAAATTAAATAAACATCACCTCCTGTATTTATATAGTACTATAGGTGATGTTTATTTATGTTTGAAGAATCATTGTCATTTACAAAATTACGTACTCAAATCTATGGAATAACGTACTTCTCTTTTTAATAAATGATACTTACTAAGATGTGGTAACTCAAAATGATCATAATATGACATACCTATTTTTTCCATTACACGTTGAGAAGCTTTGTTCGCTTCAGCAGTAAAACTATATACGACTTGTATATTATGTTTTTTTGCTAGTTCTAATACAGCTTTTGCACCTTCAGTAGCCATACCTTGCCCCCAATATTGTGGTAACAAACGCCAGCCTATTTCATATAAAGGTAATTCCTTGAAAGGATAATCACTAGTTTCTGGAATGTAATTTAACCCTATAAAGCCAATCCATTGATGAGAATCTTTTTCTTCAACAGCAAATAAACCTATACCATAATCTTTGATAATAATATCCATTTTCCTCATATCCAATTCTGAACGTCGATAACTTAATAAACTGGGAAAGTACTTACGTACGTCATGATTTGCATTCATTTTTTGAAAAAGTAATAAATCGTCTTCATTCCAATCTCGTAAAATCAGACGCTCAGTTTCACAATAAATCATGTTTTTATAGCTCCTATAAAATAATTTCAATAAAAAACACAAAATCGACATGATAATCAACTCTGTGTTTCGGATAATAAATTATTCAGATTTTGAAATATAACTAATTAGTTCAACATGCACTGGCACTTCTTTTAATCGTGCTCGATCTGACTTTAACGCAGTAAATGTTGCATCTATAAAATCCTGTTGATGATTTAGTCGATATGTAGCTACAAATGTATCTGTATCAGACTCAAAATTGGGTAATTGTGCAATCACACGTTTAATTTCTCCAGTAGAATCTAAAATTGTTCGTCCAGTAATATTTTCTAATTCTCTACCTAACTCTGGCAAAGTGATATTTTGACCTTCTAAAATTTTAAAATCTTGTTCATGCATGTCATTTCTCTCCTTTAATCATTACGAAGTTGAATAGTGAGTATTGTTTTTAATCATCGCCATATATTTTATTTACACATACCCTTAAAATAAGGCTTAAAACGTTGTGTATCATGTTAAGCCCTTTTCAATGCTCAAATCATGACTGATTTTTATCATTAGACTTTTGTTCTTTATCTTTAGTAGTAGATTTCTTATTGTCATCTAATTTAGATTTATCTTTTGCATCTTTATTTTGTGATGTTGACTTATCTTTTGTGTTGTCTTTTTTGTTGCCTTTATTTTCATCTTTACTATCTTCTTTAGATGGTTTTAAATCTTTCACTTCTTTTTCAAGGTCTTTTTGTTTGTCTTCAAGTTTATCTTTTTCTTGTTTTAACTTTTCTTTTTTATCTTTTAAATTTTTATTCTCTTTTTGTAATTTGTCGATATCTTTTTCAAGAGATGCCTTCTCTTGGCTCTTGCCACAACCAGCTAATAATATCATAATTGACATGATACTGATAATAAATTTCTTCATATTGAACTCCTTAACGTCTTTAAAATCCTTTTTATTTTAACATGAATTGACTACTTAATCATAATTCTATTCTATATCTTTATACATTTTTACGTGACTTAATTGATATCCTAACCTTTTGTTCAATGAAATCATTGTCACGTTGTCTTTATGTACTGTACTAACAACTTGTTTCGCTTTTATACTTTTTGCCCAACTCTCAATACCACACTTTAGTCTAGCAGCTAACCTTCTGTTTCTATATTGTGGCTCTACATAAAGTAATTCAATACTAACTATCTGTTTCTCCGAATTAAAATGCCCCCAAATAAATGCACAAAGTTGTGAATCATTTTCAACAATATAAATCTTATCATTAGAATATTCCAACCTTGAACATATCATCTCAAACCTAAGTGCAACACTGAGCGATGTACATCGATAACCTGATTCAGTTTCAGTTAATAATAGTTCATGGATATTAGCTATTTGATGAATATAATCTCGCTCATTTTTATTTAAAGCCCTCATTTTCCCTCTCCAATATTAATCATTATCATTATGCGTGTAATATGATATGATTGATTTTATTGATACTATAAAATCATTTCCGTTTTAAATTGGAATTAAACATTATTAAAGGGGCGCTTAAGCAACAATGAAAAGTACTGCGCAATTAACTAAAGAAAACAATGTAAAATCATTAAGGTTAAGCAATACAGATAGAGAAATCTTCGAGAACTATATGACATATATGCGTTCTGATTTTCGTGTTAATCCACATGATACCGAGTTAATTATCAACCGTATACTAAAAAAATTATTAAGCGCAGAACAACATGGTCTATTAGCCTTAGATTTTTTTGATCATGATCCAAAAGCACATGCAAGAAAAGAGCTTAAAGCAATGCCGAATGAAACTTTTAAAAATATATTTAAATATATATATCAACACATTGTACTATTGATTGGTATTGTAAGCTTTCTTAAAGGCTTTTTAGGTTTTTTTATGGAAAAAAATGGTAGTAATCTGTATTTCTTTTCATTTCCATTTTCTATAATAGTTGGATTCTTTATTGTCTTTCTATTCATTTGGTTCAGTTTTAAAACAATCCAATTACAATGTTTTAATAATTCAAATTGGATATGGATATTCACATATCTAGCCATTATATTGCTAATTGTAGGATTTTTCTATGTATTCTTTATTCCGCAATCGGTACTTGCATTTGGACCATACATTCAAATAAGTAATTGGGTATTTATTATAATATCCTTTATTATTATGCCAATTGGTTTTCGTATTGAAAGAAATATTTCGAAAAAACATTCACATACATTTTTATAAACAAAAAGCTTATTACCTTATATGAATGTCAGACACTGTAAATGATAAAATTACTAATTTCAGTTATCTGCATCCATATTTTGCAATAAGCTTTTTTATTAATTAACCCATAATGCGTCGACAAAGAACCAAACTATCATAATAAACATAATAATAGCTTGTGCAACACTACTTGTTAAAAAAGCAACAATTGAACCAAAACTTACTTTAATAGCCTTTTCAACTGAATAGCCTTGAATTAATTCAACTATAAACACTAATACGAATGGAACAATAATGATTCCAAATGGTGGTAATACAAAACAACCAATAATCACTCCTATTAATGCTGCATACTCACCAAATTTCGATCCGCCAAATCGATTAACAAAATATTTATTAGCCAAAAAGTCAGCACATAAAATCAGGGCAGTCAATAAGGCCATTGACACATAAAATATCCATGATAAATGCTGATTGTGAAATCCAAATTGATAGATTAAAAAACCAATCCATAATACTAACACCGATGGAATAATAGGCTTAATTAAACCAATAAATGCAAAAATGAATGCTGCAATTATAAGCAACCATAAAACTATTGTCACGACGATATCACATCCTCTTTTGTTATTTTTTGATCTTTAGTAAAGAATATAAGTATCATACCTAAGAAAATTGATGCTGATGATACGAAAAACACATTTTCCAAACCTACCCAGTGACTCATTGCGCCACCTAATAAGTTACCCCCCAATTGCCCAATCACCATTGCATTAGAAAATAAAGTGGAAGCATAACCTGGAAAATCTGGTAAGATATCTTGGAAATAACTAATGCCAATACCTAAAAGTACAGCTAAAAAAATAGCTAAAAATACTTGTCCAGCAAGCATCATATAAAAGTTCTTAAATACACCAATACTGAAATAGAATAATCCACCGAAAATTGCGCCATAAATCAATAACGTGCGCGTTTGTAATCTCGATGATAAAACACCTAAAATAATCATAAAAGGCACTTCTAATCCTGCACATAAACTCGCTAAATAACCTACATGTTGCTCATTTTCATTTAAATAATTTGTTACAAATAATGGCATATTCATCGTATACATCCACTGGCCGATATGTAACAGAATAAATGCGATAAATGGCAATAACAGAGTTTTATCTTTAAACATATTCGGTGCTGTTTTTTCAACATGCTGTTGTGTACTTATTGGATGTTTTATTTTTAAATCTTTATAGAAAAATATTTGTAAAACGAGTGTGAATAAAATAATACTAATTGTTCCACCAAACAAACCAGCATAGCCTTTTAATCCAATTAGCTGCGCACCAATAAATGGTCCAAATAAAAAGCCCAATGAAAACATTGAACGTAATACCGTATTAGCAAATTGAGCCCTATCTCTAGAACTTGAAACATTAATTGATTCTCTTGCTGATGCGTATAACTGTGGCATGGCAGGCGCAAATAATCCTTGGAAAATAGCATATAGTAAAATAAATAACCATATTGTATCTACAAAAAAGTAAATAGAAAAACCTAAGGATCCCATTAATAATGCCAGAATAATAATAAACTTCCTATTAAAATGGTGCGTATCCGAGAACCTTGCTATAATTGAATTTACTGTAAATTGGCTGATAGCTGCTGATGCCAGCAATAAACCGTACTGATTTGTCGTCATACCTAAATCTTTAGTCGCAAAAAGTACAAGATAAGGGACAGTCACTGCAATTCCCATACCTAATAAAAACATATTCACAACAAAGAGTTTATAATTTTTTATTTGTAATAATGCTGCAAACATATTCATTACCCCGATTCTTAGAGCCCCTTTTAATTTATTAAATAGGGGCTCTTATGCAGTTGTGTTACCAACTGTATTCCTTCACCCTTTTAATTTATTAATTAGGGGCTCTTATGCAGTTGCGTTACCAACTGTACTCCTTTACCCTTTTAATTTATTAATTAGGGGCTCTTATGCAGTTGTGTAGACAACTGTCTTTTCATAATTGCAATTTATCCAATATCATACTGCTAAATACTTGTCTCAAATAAGCCCTTAACTATCCCTTAGGCTTGTCTACAAAATTCGTCATAAGATTTACAAACGACTCTACTTGTGGCAATTGCAACATACTTGGATCATAACTCATATATGTTGAACGTATCAGCGGTTCATTATCGATTTCAACTTTTTCAAATTCAAATTGTTCCTTACTTATATTTTTCATCATGATTTCAGGCAAAATTGTTACACCAACACCGCTAATCAACATTTCTTTACACGTTGCAACTTGATCTACTGTAATCGTAGCATGATAATCCTGTTCGAGATTATCGTTATACCATTGTTTAATTTGATTGATGTAAATAGGATCTGCTTGGAATTCTATGAAAGGTAATTTAGTTACATCATCACGTCTATCTTTAGGATAAATAAAGTAATGATCATCATTAAACAAATGAGAATTTGCTAAATTCATGACCTTATTTCCACGTGTTATCATTACATGATAATCTCTATGATTTGCTTTAATTTGCTCTGTTGATCCAACTTGTACTTGTATTTCAACATTAGGAAATTGCGAATTATACAAACTTAATACTTCTGGCAGTAAAGTTTGACCAATCAATGAAGAACATCCAATGGAAATAGTACCATTTACTTCACCAATATGTGCTTGCATTTTATCAAAAAACAATCGTTCCCTTTTCAACATATCACGCGCATGTTCAATAATCATTGTACCTTCAGTTGTTGTAATCAGTTGCTTTTTTGTTCTAATAAAAATATCTACACCAAATGCATTTTCAATCGCTTTTAACCTCTGTGTAACAGCCGGTTGCGATATATACAAAATTTCAGCTGCTTTGCGTAAAGTTTTTGTTTCATCTAATGTGATTAACAAACGATAATCTTCAATCTTCATAATTTCCCCCCATAAATTATTCATATACTGCCTTTTATTGATTTTAACAACCAAATTGCATAATAAACGAATAATTTCCACCAATTTTGCTGGTATGGCTACATTTAACTTTACTTCATGTTCTTTTGATGTTGGTGTTTGTTGTTAGCTTGTTTATACTGTTTAGGATTTAGAGCTTTACTCTTTTCATTATTTGATTTATTTTGTGGTTTATGATTATTTTTCTGAGCTTTTGCATTTATTTTCTTAAAACAATACATGATTTTCTTTTGAAAACCTTTAAAATCATTTTCTAGCTCTGCCATAATTTGATGTGCAATCATATACGCCTCATGAAATTGCTTTTTAGTAATTTGTTCACTTTCAAGCGCAAACATCAAATCATCTTCATCAACTAACTCATATTCACCACTTGGTAACGCTAAAACATCTAAACACAAATCAACTGTACGCGCATTACCTTTTTGAGTAATATTTTTAATATTAATATCAAAATAATATTCTAATGGATTACCTTTATTATCAAACATTACAGTAATACTATAACGTTTCTTTTCAGGTAGTATTTGCAACCATTTATAATTGTCATCTGCGACAATAATATTTTGTCCAACTACCGTCACCTCTAAAGGATCACGAACCTTTTTCATCGTGACTAAGCCTATAATACCCTTGAACCTATTATTATTAACTTTTACCTCTGTATACTCTCTATCAATTAGGCGACGCCAGTGACGTTTATCTATATACTTTACTTTCACAGTCACCAACTCCTTGTCATAATTATATTAAACTACATGATTGATGTCATGTCATGATGCGTTTTATATTTATTGTTTATCTAATGAAAATATTTATTATTATTTTACTACAACTCGACTCAATTTACTTAAAATAGACAATATTATTTAGATTGTACACATATTTCTTCATAACACTAATTTTATAGAAAATAAAAATGACATAAAATTACCATTATCGATACTAATCAATGTGTAACACATTGCATTTTATCAAAACTATATTTACAAAATTTTCCGTCCAATTAAATTCAAAAAAATAAAGTGATTTAAAGATTACAGAATCAACTTTAAATCACTTTATTTTTTATATTTGCTTCAAAGCATATTTTTCGATAACAGATTCAAGATGAGGAAATTGATTAAGTAGTTCACTTTGAGTAAACAATTCAAAATGTTCAAACTCAAATGACGGCTGACACATACAGCCAACTAAACTATAAGTATTTTCACTTTCAATTGACGAAGCAAAAATAGTCCCTTTGGGCACTACATATTGTAGTACATCACCATTTTCAATATCTGCGCCTAAAGTTACAGCTTTGTATTGCCCTTTCTTATCAATCATATGGATTGTGAGCGAACTACCCGCATGATAATACCAAACTTCATCAGCATCAATTCGATGAAAATGTGAAATATTATCATCCGTAAGTAAGAAATAAATACTACTGAATGGCGCTCTTTGCTCATTTGTCGTAACTTCTCTAATTGTTTCTTTATAGAAGCCACCTTCTGGATGCGATATTAAATTCAATTCGTTAATCCATTGTTGTGCTGTTTTCATTATTTGATATCCACGTTATGGAATACGTTTTGAACGTCTTCCAAATCTTCTAATGCATCTATTAATTTCTCAAATATTGCTTGGTCATCTTCTGATAACTCAATATCTGTTTGAGGAAGCATTTCAAATTCGGCTACTTTAAATTCTTCCACACCCGCTTCACGAAGTGCATCTTGAACAACTGCAAACTGATCTGGCTCCGCATATACTATTGTCAATCCGTTATCATCAATAACATCTTTTACATCGACATCTTTTTCCATTAATGTTTCAAGAATATCATCGACAGATTTGCCTTCAATACCAAATGTAGCAACATGATCAAACATATACGCTACTGAGCCGGATACACCCATGTTCCCACCATTTTTACCGAAAGCAGCACGAACATCTGAAGCAGTACGATTCACATTATTTGTCAATGCATCTACAATTAACATTGAACCACTTGGACCAAAGCCCTCATATCTTAAATGATCAAAGTTTTCATCTCCAGCACCTTTTGCTTTATCAATTGCCTTTTCAATAATATGATTTGGCACTGAATAAGTTTTAGCGCGTTCAAGAACTAATCTTAAAGCTTGGTTTGACTCTGGATTAGGTTCTCCCGATTTTGCAGCTACATATATTTCTTTACCAAATTTTGCATAAATTCTACTTGTATTTTTATCTTTTTGGGCCTTTTTCTCTTTAATGTTATTCCATTTACGTCCCATAATGTCATCTCGCTTTCGAACTGTTTAATTAACATTATTTATTATACATGATTTTTTACCGATTATATACATTTTCCCCATTAACGTTACTATAGACTTTCCCTTTTATTTTCAATTAATTCTTTAAAAATTGAATTTATAAAAAATGTGCCGATAAGCAAATAAACATGCTTTCGACACTCAATTTCAATTAAATATTTAAAAATTGTTCTACATCTTCAAATAAAGCATTAAATTTAGAAATATCTTCTTCATCTAAATAAATATAAATTTTACGCTCATCTTTGGATGATCTAACTTTACTTAATCTTTCTTTTTCAATCAATCTTCTAATAGAAACTAATAATTTTGTTCTACTTAATTCCAACTCATCCATTGCAGTTTTTAAAAACGCTTGCATGAGTACTTTTTCTTCTTTGCAAAACTTCATTGTTAAGTCTAATACTGCTAAATCATTCAGCGACAACTTATATTTCTTATCAATATATTCAGATAATGCTTTATATTGTTTATAGAAGCCAAGCAATGTTTCTAATTTCTCTGTATTCAAAATGTTGCACCCCCAAATATATAAAGACAATGCTTCTGTCATTATTATCTTAAATTTTTTTATCATTGTCTTTCTCATTTGTTTTTAATACGTTGTCAAAATTACCAACAAATGCAAATTAAATTTTGCAATACATATCAGAGTGCTATTTTTTACCTATTTTAATTATGTATAATGCATTGAAAGTAACGTTAATATTTAATGAATCATTACTAAAATTATGCTCTTTTATCTCGATTGCTGGTTTAAAATAATTGTCGATTTTTGATAGCAAACTCGAATTCCACTCATATTTATCTCTTAAATCCTTAGATATCAAATGATTAATATTGCCACTAATTTCATCTAATGTTTCAATTATTATAAGATACTTATCGTTTAAAACATTATTTTTAAAATTTATATAAACTTGACTATCCTCAAAATCACTTATTACTGTCTCACTTTCAATAACTCTCCAATCATATACCACAAGACAATAATAATTTTCTATATCAATAATAGAATAATAGCTATTCTCATATTTTGGCTTTGAGACAAATTCAATAAACTTCTCCAAAATAAGACCAAGTGTTGTTTTAAATCCATTTTTATCAAATAGATGCATTGCATTAAATGATTGATGATTATCAAAAATATTTAATCCAAATCCATCAAAATTATGATACAGCGCACTTAAAGTCTTATAAATTAATGGTGCACTGTTACTTAAATCACGTTCTTTATTATTAAGTAGCTTATGATTTTCAACGTTTAAAAAAATCAATTTTTCTTGTTCGAGATCGAGTTCATTGATAACTTGTTTTAAATTTTTAAAATGTAAAATGTTTTTTAAAAGTAATTCATCGCTTTCTCCCATTAAATAAGGACTACTTAAACTAGCATTATCAATAATTAATGAATCAAATTTCAACCTTTTAATTTGTGATACCAATGATTTATACTCTGACGGTTTCTCCAATAAACAAGTAATATTTAATCCTAACTTCACGTTTAACATAATATTATGTAGCTTTAAAATCATACGATATATTGTTCTAATTTCCAGTATTGATAAATCAAAAACAAAGTGTAATTCATACTTATTCGAATATTCTAATTCACTAGATGATAATTGCCTATATACTTTCATAAATGCTTCTTCGACATAATAGACTGTCTCAATTTCATTAATGTTAAATGCAATCTTTAAATTACTTTCAATTATAGTTTTAATGATTTCAACCTTTTCTACTTCAGATATAGTATTTTGACTGTTTAAAATGGAAGGCATGATAAAAAAAACAACCTGATCATCTGTTTTTAATAACGTTTTAAAAATACCTTCTAAGAAAACAAGCTTCATTTCAGTATACGTATTGATTTGAATAATTGTTTGAAATGATTTTGGGGTTTGAAATTTATCTTCATCAATATGTATTACATCAGTTAAATGATTTTTATAATGATCGATATAATCAATCACTACCTCTTTTATCTCATTAACTTTCTCCTCTTTTAGCAATTCAAATTTCAACATTATACATTTATCAAATTTTGATAAGTTGCGATACTCATTTGGCGTTATATCCATATAACTTTTGAACATTTTAGAATATGTAGAGCTGCTACTAAATCCAAGATGTTCACTAATATTGCTAATCGTACTATCCGATGTCAGTAAAATCTCTATCGACTTGCCAATTTTTAAAGTATCAATATATTTTTTGAAACCCATGCCCATTAGCAAATGAAATTGTGAAGATAAATTTGACTTAGACAGAAATAATTTATCAGCTACACTTTTTAAAGTTAAACGCTGATTAACATTTTGATAAATATATTCTAACTCATCTCGTAAGTCACCATAATAGGCATAACGATATTGGTTTTGGGCAATTTTTTTATCCATACTTGCTTCTTTTGCAATAATTGTAATAATTTCTTGTATTTTTCTTATATCAGCATCATTTAGGGTTTGATTTTCAAGATACCGATACGTCAGTTTTAATAATAAACATTTTAAATTATAGGATGATTTAATCAATTTTGCTGTATAGTGATAATTAAAAAAAGGAAAGCCTAATTCTGCAAACCAATCGCTACTTAAATACAACATAATCGTTTTCTTATTATTTTTCACACTAAAAACATCCAGATGATTAATAATATAAATATCATCCTCAATTATTTTACTTTTACGAAATTTTTGTAGTTCGATTTCCCCTTCAATCGGCCAAAATAAGACAATGCCATCTTGGCAACGTGTCGTCGCATACTCATTATTAGTAAGTATATGCAAGCATGAATTTGCCATAACTTTACCTCTTTCTTTACTTAAGTAGCAATTTTATCATTCCCTATAATATTTAACTTATTTAATTAAACGTAAATTTAACACAATACGAATACTAAATCAAAAATAAATAATTCTATATAATGGGTATTTTTTAAACTTTTATAACAATCATTTAAATATTACAAAAATAGATGTAGTCATTTTAATTAAACTATCTAATTAAAAACACACCGCTTTTTAGTATTTTCAAAATAATTTTAAATGACCACATCTACAATTTATTACTATTTTCTATTTCCAGCATAGCGATTACTTCGATTAACAGTAATTTTTTCAAATTAAAACTGAAATATTTATGATTTAATATAGTGCCATATTAAAGAAGTTAACTAAAATGAATTATCATTATCACTTGTGACTTCATCAGAAAATAAACTTATTATTCAAACGATTAATTCAATAATGTAGATTTTGGATGAATGAAAAGCTATGATTATTGATTACTTTAAATTATCAACACTTTCTTGACTAAATAATAATTAGAAAATAAGTCGTATTTTTACTATATAGTTAAATTGACTTATTAAAAATGCGATTGCTAAATTGAAAATCACAGTCAAAAAAGATATTATTTCTTTAAAAATTAAAATATAGCTTTAACTGAATAACAAATTACAATGAAGTACTTTTAACGTTTACAATATGATTAATCGTTTATCTACGAAATGTATTTGCTAAATAAAGGATATCTTTAATAATATTTAGCAAATTAATAAATAAGTTGAAACCCATTTCTTGCGGAGAATATTCTCCTCGTTTCAAACGATTAAAATCATATAACGTATATAGTAAAAATAGTAATAGACTTACGACCGTAATCACTGTATAAAAAATAGGATTGCGAAGAAATATACCAATAATACTTGCAATAATTAATGCGATTAAAGTAACAAACAAATATTTACCAATACTTGAAGCATCACCTACAACAAAATAGCCAATGACACCAAAGACAATAAATGCAAAAACTGCCAATGCTATATTTTTATAGAAAATATCTGGTCCTAAATTCTGTAAATATGTGGCAAAGGTAGCATATGATAGTAGTCCTATACCTACAGCATATATATTCGAAATAATTAAACCGAATCGCCTTGCTCGATTAAATATAAGTGTAGCTAGAATTATAATGAGTAAACCGAATGATAAAGGCTGTCGCCAACTTAGTGGTAAAAATTGTCCTAAATAACAACCCACACCAAATATAATCCAGTAATACATAAAATACAGCCAAACCTTACTTATGGAATGATCTTGTTGCTTTGTTTGATTTTGTTGATAATACGAATGATTAGTATTATGTGCCAATGTAATGCCCCCTTTGTCATTTTATGCGTCAAATTTTACAGTAAATTTTATTTCTTCAAAAGAAATAACCTTTAACACCGAATGTCATTTTACACTTTTAAATGTTACAAAATATATTTTTTGCTTAATGGAAAAACGAATTAAATTGCTCTTATTCTCCACCAAATCAGCTTTTTCCAACTTTTATTTCAAAATCCTAAAATGTTAATAATATTACAAGATAATAACAAACCACACAAAGCAACTAATTTTTGATAATATGGAAAGCGTAATAAAAAACGAAACTTAATTTACTATATAAATTGTTTTACAAATTTTAAAAAGTAGTAAATCTTATTTTTAAGGAGGAGTCCCTTTGAAAAAATTAGCATTTGCAGTAACCGCAACATCTGGTGCAGCAGCATTTTTAACGCATCATGATGCACAAGCATCTACACAACATACAGTACAATCTGGTGAATCTTTATGGAGTATTGCACAACAATACAACACTTCAGTAGAGAGTATTAAACAAAGCAACCAATTAGATAACAACTTAGTATTTCCTGGTCAAGTTATCTCAGTAGGTGGAAGTGGTGCACAAAGTACATCAAACACTTCTTCACATTATGGTTCAGCATCATCTCATACTGTACAAGCTGGTGAATCATTAAACATTATCGCTAGCAGATATGGTGTATCTGTTGATCAATTAATGGCAGCTAATAACCTAAGTGGTTATTTAATTATGCCTAACCAAACTTTACAAATTCCTAATGGTGGATCTGGTGGTACTACTCCAACAGCTGCTACTAACACAAATGGCAATACATCATCATTTAACCATCAAAACCTATATACTGAAGGTCAATGTACTTGGTACGTATTTGACCGTCGTGCTCAAGCTGGCAAACCAATTAGCACATATTGGTCAGATGCAAAATATTGGGCTGGTAATGCAGCTAACGATGGATACCAAGTTAACAACACACCATCAGTTGGTTCAATCATGCAAAGTACACCTGGGCCATATGGACACGTTGCTTATGTTGAACGTATCAATGGCGATGGTAGTATCCTTATTTCTGAAATGAATTATACGTATGGTCCATATAACATGAACTACCGTACTATTCCAGCTTCAGAAGTTTCTAGCTATGCATTTATACACTAATTAAATAAATTGCACTGATATATACTAGCAATTCACAACAAGTGATATTGCTAGTTTTTTAATTTGAAAAAAATTTTCATTTTAGTCCAAAAAAATTTACTAGTTTCAATTTTGCTATTATTATCGTTTTTTGTATGAATGGTAGTTAGGTAAAAGATAATGAAATATACTTTCGATTAAATTAAATGAATAATATATTAAAAATCAAAATAATGCAACTAAGTTGACTTTATATAGACTATATAATGATTTCAAATGTTATACCAGTATTTTACGCTTTTTTATCTACATACACAAATTTATATTAAATGAAGTTCAATACAATTTAGGGTAATCATATAAATTGCTAACTATTTAAACGATTTTGTATTGTAAATAGGATGGTATCCTCGATACAGGTATCATCCTTTTTACAATGCTTTATTCAATAATATAGTAACCTTAAATCCAATATTTCTATGCAGCTAACAATTGATCGCGTCGTATAAATCCTAAAAATCAGCAGTAAGATATTTTCTATTAAAAAACTTCTTTATAAATGACAAAACTTCAGTACCACATATTATACGTGATACTGAAGTTTTATTTGAAATCCTATTAGAAAAATAAGTTAAGGATATAGAATAATAATGCTGCTAATATAGCGGAAATTGGCAATGTAATTACCCATGTAATAATCATTCTCTGTGCAGTACTCCACTTAACACCTTTTGCTCTGTTAGAAGCACCTACACCTAAAATTGATGATGAAACAACGTGTGTTGTTGATAATGGGAAATGTAATGATGACGCAACGAAAATTGTTAATGCAGATGATAAATCAGCCGCTGCACCATTAGCAGGACGAATTTTCATAATATTACCACCTACAGTTTTGATAATTTTCCAACCACCAATAGCGGTACCAAGACCCATAGCTGTTGCACAGGCAACCTTAACCCATAATTGAGGTTCTACACTACCATCAGTTTGTACATTTGCAACAATCAAAGCTAATGTAATAATCCCCATAGATTTTTGTGCATCGTTTGTACCATGTGAAAATGATTGTAACGCTGCTGTGAAGATTTGGAAAAATCTAAAGTTACGGTTCGCTCTTGTTAAGTTTGCATTTTTAAATATCACTTTAAAAATAGAATACATTAAAAAACCAACACAAAATGCAATAATCGGTGAAACAATTAATACAATAATAATTTTTGTGAACCCTTGATAATGTAAAACTGAAAACGAACCTTCAGAAGCAATCGCAGCGCCCGCAATTGACCCTATTAGAGCATGAGATGACGAACTCGGTATACCATAAAACCATGTAGCTAAATTCCAAACGATAGCTGCTAATATTGCTGCTAATACAACAACTAATCCATTTTCTAATTTAAATGGATCGACAATGTCTTTAGTAATAGTGCCTGCAACGCCCGTAAATGTTAAAGCACCTATAAAGTTCATCACTGCTGCCATTAAAATTGCCGTTTTTGGCGTTAACGCTCTAGTCGATACTGCAGTAGCTACTGCATTGGCTGTATCATGGAAACCATTGATAAAGTCAAATACCAGCGAGAAAATAACTACAGCTATAGTGACGATGATTATATATGACATAAATATATACTCCCCTTAGCTATTTTTCATAATTATAGTTTCAAAATTATTTGCTACGATTTGACATTTATCAGCAATTTCTTCCATACTTTCATAAATATCTTTTATTTTTATTAATGTGATTGGATCAGTTTCGCTATTGAAAATATGTTTAATTGACTGTCTTAAAATACCATCACAGTTTGTTTCAAATTCTTTAATATTAATTGAATGGATACGCATATGTGATAACTTTTTATCTACTAATAAACCAACTGCAAGTTTCATCTCTGCTACAGCTTTTTGAATGTTATCAACAAATTCAGCCATATATTCATCCGTGTATTCAATTGAATACATTTCAAACATAGCAGCTGTCTCTTCAATTGCATCTAAAACATCATCAATTGCATCACATAATGATAAAATATCTTCACGTTCAATTGGTGTGATAAATGTTTGATTTAAATCAGTAATAACTTGATGTACTAATTCGTCACCATGTGACTCGTAAGTTTTAATGTTATCTGAGTATGCTTTTAAGTCTAAATGAGTATTGAAGTCCATTTTACCGAATTCAATAGCGGCACGATCTAGATTGAAAACCATCTCTTCTAATTGAACCATAAACTTATCTTTTTTCTTACTAAACATTTAAAATCCTCCATTTAAGCGATTGTCACCAATCACATTCAGTTATAATTTGTTTCAAATAAGACAAGTGAATTTACAAACTAATGATACAAATTTGTTATTATCAATCGTCAGTATGTTTTTAGTGTACTGATATTAATTTCAAATATGCCTCACAGTAAATATTTACTGTATTTGCCCTTATATGAAAATAGCACAAAATTTACAATCCCACAATTCAATTTACAAATTTTTAACAAAGACGAAACTTAATATTTACACAAAATTTAAATAGTCGTAGGCGTTTGTTTAAAAATCCTTGTTTAATAAGCATTCTTTTATCTATATATATCTAAAAATTGTAAATTAAAATCATTGAAAATTTTACAGTGATACAATTTGCATTACATAACTTTTACATATTAATTAGTATACAATGCCTTTTCGAACTATTTGTGTTATTTATATCATTCAACACTTGCTCCTCTATTTTCTCATATTTATTATTTTTCACAAATTTTGAGTCCATGTTTTCAATTTCAAGAACCCTAAAAATAATGAAAATAAAAAGTAAAAACTATTCAATCATTTCAATTTATTCATAGAACTTAAAAAAGCTTCCAGCGAAGTAACTTAGATTTTTATCTGTTACTTCGCTGAAAGCCGTAAAATATAATTATACTGAATGCCTAATTGTGCGTTTCGAATGATTATAAGCAGTTATAGCAAATATAGCATACATACAAACATATAAGCCCATCACTATAAAAATAGGTATTTGATTCGTAGTACCTATTAACTTCATATAAGCTAATGAAGTAAAATACGCATGTGAGAGCGCGATAACTAAAGGCAACCCGAAATTAAAAAGAATCTTAAATTTAAGACCTCTCGCCATATCTTTTTGTGTAAATCCAAGTTTTCTTAAAATACTATAATTTTCCAATTCATCTTCAGTCTCATCTATTTGTTTAATGTAAATGATACAACAAACAGCAATTAAGAATGTAACACCTAAAAATGATGTCACAAATAACAGTATTCCTGTCAAACTAGATATAGAACTTGCTGCTTCACTTCTCGTTTCTATTGATTTATCTACTTTATTTTTGGCTTTTTCTAATGCCAGTGCATCTTTTTTATATTTTAAATCGAACCCAAATTGCGAAACAATATGTTTAGTCTTAGTATATTTTCTTATTTCTTGATAGTCTTGATCATTTAAAACAAACGTTGGCCCACCCAAATCAACATCCGTCATAAAATATATTTTGTTAATATCTTTTCGCAACTTGATATCAACATGATGCTTTTTAGTTCCTATAATGGCTTTACCATGTTTCTTGTGTTTAACTAAATCTTTAATTGCTCCTTCTGCTACGAACAAATCAGCTTGACCACGTTTTAAATTTGTATTGGGTATATATTTATCACTAGTTATCGTTACATTATATGGTTCTTTCATTTTCACATCAAACAAGTCATCTTTATATAATTTTGTGTGTATAACTTCTTTGTAATTATAAAAATGAGGTATCTTTTGATTATTCAATTCACTAGCTAACTCATTAGCTTTTTGTTGATTTCTAATTGTAACGTCATGTGGTGAACTATATTTAATTTCACTTTCTAAAGACGCTCTACTGATTGCAGCAAAACATAAAACTGACACAGTGATTGCAGAAATGATTGCCATAACAGTCAACGAAAATGCATTTTTCTTGATTCGATACATAATCGATGACGAAAACATCACATCATTTACACTGATAACACCTTTTCTAAATTTTTTTACCATTTTAAAAACAAGTGAAACTGAACTTTTGAAAAAGAAATAAGCACCTATTACTGTTGAAAATAAAATAAATAACAAAATGCCAATAGAATTATAATATTGGACTATATTAAGAGAGAGATAATATCCAGTGATAATCAATATAATACCTAGGATACCTAGAATAACTTCTTCAAATGTAATTTTATTATGGTTACTTTCTTTTACTTGATTATTTTTAGAAAGTTGTGAAATAGATTGCTTAAATACTAAAACAAAATTTTGAATTGCGGTAAATAAATAAGCAACACCAATTAATAATAATGTTTCAATAACTGCTCTTAAACTAAAAATAATCGGCACTTTTTCTTTAATGCCTAACAATGTAAATACAATCATCAATAAAATTTTCGAACCGAAAATGCCTATAATGATACCTAGCGTCGCCGTAATTATAAATAATAATAATTGTTCAAGCATCAAAATATATAAAATATTGAATTTAGATAACCCTAGTGTTTGATATAACGCTAGCTCATAACTTCTATGCTTAATAAATAGGACATTAGCATATAATAAAAATGCGATTATGATAAAGAATAAAAAGTAACTACCTACTTGTGATCCTTCTTTAATGATGGGGTATGATTCTGTCATATTAATTTTATGTGCATATTTTAACGCTACAAAGCTAAAGTACAAAACTACACTCGTTATTAAAGAAAATAAATAAATGGCATAATGCGATAAGTTTTGTCGGAAATTTTTAAATATAATCTGATTAAAGCTCATAATTAACGCCACCTAGAACACTTTGAACTCGCATTATTTCTTTGAAAAATGTTTGTTTTTCATCATCACCTTGATATAATTCAGTAAAAATTTGACCATCTTTAAGCATTATCACTCTATTGGCATAGCTAGCTGCAACAGGATCGTGTGTAACCATAATGATTGTAGACTTAAATTCTTTATTCATTTTTGTTAATCGTTTCAATAAATCATGTGTACTTTTCGAATCAAGCGCACCTGTTGGTTCATCGGCAAAGATAATTGACGGAAGAGTAATAAATGCCCTTGCAGCTGAAGTTCTTTGTCGTTGTCCACCAGATAGTTCAGATGGGTATTTTTCACTAATATCAAAAATATTTAATGCTTCAGCTACTCTTTGATAACGATTTAGCATTATGTCTTTATCTAGTTTTTGAACGGTTAACGGCAACATAATGTTTTCTTTAACTGTCAAAGTATGAAGCAAATTATATTCTTGAAAAATAAAACCAATTTCATACTTTCGAATATCAGATAAGTCTTTATTAGAGAGTTTTTCTAATTTTTGCCCTTTTAATGTAATGGAGCCTTGCGAAATATAATCGATTGAACTCAAAACATTTAATAGCGTTGTCTTTCCAGATCCAGAAGGACCCATAATTGCTATAAATTCACCCTCTTCTACCGACATATTAATATCTCGCAGAACTTCTTGTGCCATTTTTCTATTTCCATATATTTTTGTTAATTGTTTTACTTCTAAAATTGCCACTTTAACACTCCTATAATTTAGCTTAACTTCATTTTCATTAAGTTTTGGCACTAATATCTTCAATTTAACATATGACTAACATCTATTTTATTATATCGTTGAAGTTGATTAGAGGTATCAATTCAAAGTAACAAAACGCATGTTTAAAATGACAAATTTGTCACTTCTGACATGCGTTCAACAATTTCATTTTGTAATGGGAAAACTAAACTGACTGTTGTCCCTTTACCGACAGCAGATGTAACATCGACCTGAATCCCTAATTGATTTTTCACATTATTTACTAAATATAATCCCATACCTGAAGATGTTGTTTCATTTCGATTTGCAGTTGACGTGAAACCACGTTCAAAAATTCGAGGCATATCTTTCTTACTAATACCTCTTCCATGGTCTTTAATAATCAAAGATACATGTTTGTCGATTAATTCTGTTCTAATTTCAATATTATAATTTTCACTATATTTCAATGCATTAGATAAAATTTGTCTAATAATCATGCGACACCACTTAATATCTGTATAAACATAATCATCAACTTTAAAGTCAACATCAAAACCGATTCCTTTAACTTGACTAATATGTCTAGTTAATTGAATTTCATCAATAACCATGCGTTTAAGAGGTACATAATCAAAATACATATCTTTTCGTTGTGACTCTAACCTTGTAATATAAAGTTGGGTATCTAACATTGAATTAATACGAGACCATTCATATAATAGTGCTTGTTTTCTTTCATGATTTTCTTCTTGATCAATTAGTAATTTCATGGCTGTCACTGGCGTTTTTATATCATGCACAAATTCAGTAATGGTTTGTTCATGCATATTCAATTGTAACTGTTGATCAACAAACTTATCTTTATACGCTAAAATTTGTCGATATAAATAATCCACAGTTTCGCGTTGAAATGGTGTCTCTGCTAAATCTTTATGTTTAATCTCCTCAATTTCTTTATCTTTATCAAAATGCTTATATAACTTTACTTCTTTAAAATACGTTATGATTAAAAAAATCAATGTCAAACTTAAATTAAGCGAAACAATATAAAACACACTATCAATTGGAAAATCATAATCAATTAGACTAATTACTAACATTATAAAATTCAAAAATAATATCCAAAATATCCAATTCATACGTGATTTAAGGAAATATCCTACCCATTTTAAATTATTCATGTGCCATATATCCTTTTCCTACTTTGGTTTCAATTGCACTATCCATTCCTATTTCAGATAATTTTTTACGCAAACGGTTCACATTAACCGTTAAAGTATTATCACTAACAAATGCTTCATCATCCCATAAAGCAGTAATTATTGTATCTCTAGAGACAATTTGATTCTTTTTAGTAATCAGTATTTCTAATATAATCATTTCAGTTTTTGATAAAAATATAGTTTCATCACCTTTTTGAATACTATCTTTTGATAAATCTACTACTGCATCTTGCCATGTAAGTGTACGTTTTTCTTCTGCAGTAAATTCATAGACGCGACGATAAATCGCTTGTAATTTAGCGATTAAGACATTAGTATAAAAAGGCTTTTGCATGTAATCATCTGCACCTAACTCCATGCTCATAACTTGATCCATTGGATTATCACGAGATGATAAAAATAATATTGGTACATTAGATACCTCTCTCATTTTTCGACACCAATAAAATCCATCATATTTAGGCAATTGAACGTCTAATATTACAATTTCAGGATTGAAGCTTTCAAATGTATCCATCACTTTACCGAAATCTTCTATACCAGCAACGTTAAAATCCCATTGTTCTAATTCTTTTTTCAATTCTTGAAATAAAGTATTGTCATCTTCAACTAATAATATTTGCATTCATATCACCTGGTATCATTTAGTATATTTCATATTTTCCCCTGATTTTAAACGACTTTGAAAATCTTTTATACGACAATCTACTTCAAAGCCACGAATCATCATTTTTTGCATTGGTGCTTGTATAAAATAATAAATCAGCCAAAATACGCGAGGTATATAATCATACAGATGGATATAGACTACTGCAGATTCTTTAATAAACCTAAATTCAAGTTTGCCTTGCGTGACTGCATTGTTTTTGACTATACTCCCGCTTATTAATTTCAAAGTTATTATTCCAGCGGCCGTTTCCATTATTTTAAATACAGCAAGCGGCCGTGCTTTATTTTTTATATAAACTTTAACTAAATCTTGTACTTTCTCCGTTTTCACAAATGTCCCTTTTGTATGTCCCATCCATGCGATAAAGTGATTAACCAAATGTTGTAGTGTCCATCCTTTTGGCAACGGTACTTTCATTGTTGACCTAACATCATCATATTTAGATACTTGCAACTCTACATTGACTAAAGAGCGTTTAAAAACTACGTTTGTTGTTTCAACAGTAATACCATATGCCCCTAAACGTTCAATTGTTTCATTATCATATCGACTTCCAGGTATATATATCACTTTTTTAATTTGATTTATAGCAGCTGCTCGTCCAAAATTATCAGCTGCAATTAACGTTAAGTCTCTTGCTGAAGATTGAGTAATCTTAGCAGAATTTTTCGTTGGATCTATAAAAAATACTGCAATATCTATTTGATTCATTGCCTTTACTACTTGATCGTAGTGATATATATCACATTGAATCCAAGTCATGTCGACAACATCTGTTTTTTTATTTTCAGGATATTTTGAAATAACATAAAGCTCCGCATCATTTTCAATAACTTCACTTAAATATTTACCGATATATCCTGTTCCACCTGCTAATAAAACTTTAGGTTTCATATAAAATACTCCTTTAAACTGTAACCAAAAAACATATTACTCCACCTTTTAGTCACATATATATTATAATAGTAGCAAATGTTTTAAAATTCCAAAATACTGGAGGCTTTTCATGGCCCATATCATACGAAGAGTTAGTATCAAAGATGTTGAGAACTTTATTTCAATGTTATCAAAAATTTACGACGAATCTCCATATATGTTTTATACACCTGGAGAATATGACCCTAGTGTAACGTCAGCTAGTAAGCAATTAGAAGAATATATTACTTCTCCGTATAAAGTCATATTTGTAGCTGAGAGTGATGAACAACTTGTTGGCTTTGCATTTGTTAACACGATGCATTTCAAACGAATTAAACATGTTGCTAAAATCGATTTAGGTGTTAAAAAGCTTTATCAGCATCGTGGTATAGGTCAAGCACTTTTAGATGCTATTACGGCATGGTGCTTAAATAATCAAATACATCGCATTGAAGCAAATGTACCACTCAATAATCAGCCTGCACTTGAACTTTTTAAAAGTGCTGATTTTCAAATTGAAGGTGTATTGAAAGATAAATTATTTATCGACGGTAAATATTATGATGACTACATGATGGCTAAAATTCTTAATTAAAGCTATTTTATCATAATTTTGAATTAGAATCGCATTACAACAAATGTCTATGCACTTTCTTCATTCAATTTAAAGCACTAAAATTCAAATCAAAAAATACTTGAGGATTTCGACATGACAAATCAACATATAATAATAAAGCACCACTAATGTGTACTTGATTTATAATCAAATACCTTTAGTGGTGTTTTACTATATTTATATTTTTAATTTTCTTTACTATAGAAATCTTCAATCTTAAAATCTATATTTGGTAATTTTTCGTATATTGAATCCTTTCCTTGATTATTTTGATTGTAGGTCTCTTCAGATATCAATTTACTTTTACGTTTAATTCCATAGTCTTGTACAAATAGATTATTACTTCTATTTATTTTGTAATACGGTACAACATGAGCGCTAAATTTTACGCGACGATAAATCAATTCCATTGCCAATGCGTAATATTTATTTGTCTCGTATAACCATAAATGATCTATAGAGACCCCTGCGACGACCACATCTTTTAATAATATTCTTACGTTTGGTTTAAATGTGCTATGCCTATCTAAATAATTTTTATATAATACTCGCTGAATACGTCCACTAACTATTACACGTTTATTTTTAAATGGTTTTAATGATAATCTAGTCATTTCCTTTCACTACCTTATTCCAAATCACTTTATACTCAATCTATATTTTTATATTTTCGTTTTAAATTCATTTCATATTATCAATTTATTATATCACGTTTGCGAAATTTTTTGATAATTTAGTTGTAAAAAGTTATTTTATGTAAAAATACGTATTATTTCTAAATCAAAACCACCCGTGTGAACGGGTGGTTTGTTCTACGGCTATAAGCCTT
>NZ_PPQS01000012.1:43567-125076 GCF_002902405.1 Staphylococcus schweitzeri | reverse complement strand
AGAACCTTTTCTGAACCATACGCATAGCGTATGGTTTTCTTTTCATAATAAAAAGCGACCATCATGGTATTAATGTATGGTCGCTAATAAAGTTAACAGTATATATTGTTATTACAATCTTATGTTAAACTTCCATATTCAATTATTTCATATAACTATAGCCAATATCATACGTAATCACTTTGTTATTAATGATTGGACTACTTTCATCTTCATTTTTACTTCGTACATGTTTATGCGCTGCTTTAAAGACATCAGATTTTAACCAATCTGTAAAAGCTTGCTTTGATTTCCAAACTGTTAAAATTTTGACCTCATCAAACTCTTCTTGCTCTAAAGTTTGTGTAACAAACATCCCATCGAAACCATCTAATGTTTCGATTCCATGTCTCGTATAAAATCTTTCAATAATGTCTTTAGCTGTCCCTTTAGTTAACGTCAGCCTATTTTCTGCCATAAATTTCATAATTATCCTCTTTTCTTATTAACTTATTTTAATTATTTTTGCGACTACAACAATACGTTTCGCCGTTTCACTATATGCATCTTCGCATGTTGATAATGTCATTATTTTATCCTTTACTGATATATTTACATCCGATTTAATAACAGATTTACGTTTGGTTTCATCCAAAAAACGTTGATAATCTTGTTCATTATCAAATGTTGTACGGATATAATTGTCTTTAGTTGTCGTCTTATAAGCACTAAATACTTGTAATTGATATTTGCCATATTTGTTATCAAATTCAATTGTTTTGTGTTTTTCAAAAAATGGTTGTTTTAAGTAGTCTTCTAACACATCAAACATTGTATTATCTCCAACATGATGGCCATACAGAATCGTATTATAATTTAACGTTTGTAATGTATTTCGAAAATCCATAAAAATGCTACCTTTACGGCGATGCTCACGTTCAAAGTCTAAATTTAAATAATCATGATTTGTTTTACCTTGGAGTACTGGATAGTTTAAAGATGTTCCTGGTAATTTTATCCAACCTACAATGTCTTTATTTATTTTTTCAAGTTCTTCAAATTGTGGCCTTATAGATGCTTGATGTTTAGTTGCCAACGTTTGAAATTTCTGCTGAATTTTCTCGTAATTCGCTCGTTCCTGTTTATCTTCTATATAAGTTTGGACAATTTTATAACCGAAAATAATGATAATTATAACTAGAATAATCTGCACTATACTTAAAAATCGTTTCATTTTCATAAAAATCCTTTTTAAAAATTATTCATGTATGCCTTGGTACTATTCACTTTAATTTTTATAGTTTTATATCCTGTTTCGTTGTCCCTTACATATTAAATAAATAAGCATCGGACCGCCGACAATCATCAAGATGGCATTTGCCGGAATTTCTAAAGGAGGCTGAATGACACGCCCCAATAAATCAGCAATTAATAATAACCAAGCACCTATAACTGTTGAGAATGGAATCAGTACTTTATAATTACCGCCAACTATTTTGCGAACGACATGTGGCACAATGATACCTAAAAATGCTATTTGTCCTACGATAGCTACTGTTGCACTTGCTAGAAATACCGCTAGCAATCCTGTTATCCATCGATATCGGTCAATATTAAAGCCTATGCTACGTGCTTGTACATCATCTAAATTTAATAAATTCAATTTATTTGAAATCAATAAAGTTAGAATTATTCCTACAAAGGCTGACGCAGCTAAAATATAAACATCACTCCAAATTTTCATCGTTAAGCCTTGAGGTATTTTCATTAAAGGATTTTGAGTTAAAATTTCTAAGATTCCATTTAATAAGACAAATAATGCAACACCAACTAGTATCATACTTACAGCATTAAATCTATATTTAGCATGCAAGATGACAATAATTAAAAATGGAATTACGCCGCCTATAAAGCTTAGTACTGGTAGATAAAAATATAATTGTGGAATGAATAACATACATAGTGCTCTCATGATTAACGCGCCAGATGAAACACCAATAATGTTTGCCTCCGCTAGTGGATTTTGCAGTGCTGCTTGTAACAATGCGCCTGATACAGCTAACATTGCACCAACCATTACCGCAATTAAAATCCTCGGTAATCGCAAATCAATGATTGAATCTAATGTTGCATTTTCACCTGTTGTGAATTTAACTACAAAATCATTAAATGATAGCTTAATTGTACCGGTTATAAAAGAAATATACGCTGTTATAATTAGTACGATAAACAGACATATAAATAATAATTTTTTATTGTGTTTTATCATCAAATCAATCCATTACTTTTTGTCTTTATAAAATAAATCATACAGTTGCATCATTGCTTCATCAGCATCTACATTTGCTGTAATGCCAAATGGCACTTCTTCTAAATCATAAACACGGTTATTTTTAACCGCTTTAAAATGTTTCCAAATATCATTTTGCTTAAATTCTTTTTGGAACATTTTTTTCACCTCTTCAGGCATACCATGTGGCAATCTTAAAATAATATCTGGATCAATATTAAGTAAATTTTCTGTATTAGATGAAATATATTGTCGGTCTTTTACTTTGATAACATTTTCACCACCAGCAATTTTAACTAAATCACCAATATATGATTTATCTGTTGCAACTAAATAACTACCAGGCACACCCATTAAAATTAAAACTTTAGGGTGTTTCTTTTGTTTGGCTGCTTTACTTTCAATTGTCTGCTTAACTGAATTTAAATGATTGTTTAATTCCTTTGCTTGTGATTTACGATTAAATTGATCACCTAATTGAGTAATCGATTCTTGCATCCCTTTTAAACTATCGAAATCATAAAAATAACCTTTCATATTCAATTGTTTATAAAATGGTTGCATTTCATCTTTAATCGTTGTCACACTTAAAACATGAGTAGGATTTAATTTTTTAACCGCTTCAACATTTGGTTCCATGGGTTGACCAATTTCTGGCACATCTTTGTATCGTTTTGGCAAAGTTTTATATGAAGTTGGTTTGCCGACAATTGGTAAATCTAATTTATCTAGCGTCATTGTTAATGCAACAGTAGTCGGTACGATTCGAAATTCACCTGATTTAGTTGTTTGCTTAGAGTTTGAAGATTGACAACTTGTTAAGATAACTACACTAATCACTAAAATTGTTAAATATTTGATGATTCTCAAACTTGGTTACCTCGCTTTCTGCTGTAAAAATGTGCTGATATAAGTAAAATTGTTGCTAGCACAATACCTGCCCCAAATAGCATATATTGCTTTTTATGATTTGGTTTATCCAACTCTTTAATATCACTAGTTAGTTTATTGCTATCGTTTTTATCATCATTTCTGTCAAAAGCTGGCAACGCTTTTTCTTTTTCAGTTACTTTTTTCTTTTCTTTTTTAGACTTGTCATCTTTTTGCTGTGACTGCGATTTATGATTATTTTCGTCTTTTTTAACAGTTGCAGGATTATTTTCAACTTTTAATGTGCCTGACGCTTTAGGTTGCTCATTTTCTATCTTTTTATTACTGTCTTGCTGCACTTTATCTTTTTCAGCTGATGCTTCATTCAAACTCTTTTCAGTAATAAAGCTAGTGCGTTTTTCCTGATTATCTAACTTCTGATTATCTTTTTTATCATCTTCATCATTCTTAAGCACATTTTTTTGATCATCTTGGTGTTTTGATGGTACTTCTTGTACATCATCTTGCTTAGTTTTTTTCTCTTTAAAATGAATTGAATGAACCGTTTCTTTGTTATTTTGTTCATCGTTTTCAGCATAATTTTTAACATGCATATTGATTTTATTCATATGTTGTTCTATTAACACTCTAACAATTGTATAATCATTTTCATCTTTAATGACGTGAGGAAATACTACATTTTTGCCATTTTGAAAAACAAATTTCTCCTTGTCAATTGGACCTTTTAACTTTAGTTGCAAATAAGTTTTACCTGACAAATCTGAAATTAACTGGGCATTTATGTCAACTAGCTGCTGTTCCTTAGTTATATTTTTATTTTCTTGATCAAAAATTTCTAATTCCAACGCTTTGCTTTCTTTTATCTTTTCATCAAAAACCGATGAAGTTAACTCTAAATTATCTTTTGCTTCAGTTTGATTAAATTTGGCTGATGGATGTTTAATCTCATCAGCCAAAACGCTACCAATCGTTGTTGTATATGTAAGTGTAAATAAGCTAATTAAAGCTATAAATGATTTTGTAGCAATATGATTAATGTATTTCATTATTTAACATTGCCTTTAGCTCTTTTTCTTACAAACAACGTGATTGCGATTAACAAAGCTAAAGATGCTACTGGAATCATATATATATATGCAGGTGTACCAGCATTTGTTTGCGGATTTTCTACTTTACTTTTATCTGAACTGTCAGATCCGCTTTGACCAGAAGTAGTTCCATCTGTTCCTTTGTCACTACTTGAAGGAGATGCTTTATCATTATTACTTGAAGTGCCTGCACTCGCTACATCAGTAGGTCCATTAAATTTATATGTAATGTTGTAATGGTGATCATATTTAAACGGTTTTCCATTTACTTTTTCATTGATATATACATCAATTTTCCCGTCGATTTTGCCGTTTAATTTACTTACTTCAAATTCAGAAGTTCTTTCATCTTTGGCAGTATCTTTGCTAATAATGTTCTCTTTATGACCTTCGATACTCATCCCTGTAATCCAATGGCTGTGATTGACTGTAATTTGAACATACAACTTACCATTCTTCTTAACATATTTTGCTGGTTTGTTAAAATAGTCATTTGCAATTGACGTATCATTTGTATTGTATTTATACACCTCATAATTCAAAGTACCACTTTCAGCTGCATTTGCAGAGTTACTAAATGTCGCAATGATAATAATCAATGCCAAAATAGTTGTATTAAAAACTTTTATAATATTTTTCAAAACATAGTCCTCCTTTTTATTATTGCCTATAAGCCTTTAATAAAATCATAAATAATAACGATTATCATTGTCAATATTTATTTTATAATGAATTTATTATTGTTATACCAAAATAGATGTGCTAGTATAATTGATAACCATTATCAATTGCAATGGTTAATCATCTCATATAACAACACATAATTTGTACCCTTAGGAGGAAAACAGCATGACAAAACATTATTTAAACAGTAATTATCAAGTAGAACAACGTTCATCAGCAATGAAAAAGATTACAATGGGCACAGCGTCAATCATTTTAGGCTCCCTTGTATACTTTGGTGCAGATAGCCAACAAGCTAATGCAGCAACAGAGGCTACGAATGCAAATAATAATCAAAGCACACAAGTTTCTCAAACAACATCACAACCAATTAATTTCCAAGTACAAAAAGATGGTTCTTCAGAAAAGTCACACATGGATGATTATATGCAACATCCTGGTAAAGTGATTAAACAAAATAATAAATATTATTTCCAAGCAGTGTTAAGCAATGCATCATTCTGGAAAGAATATAAATTTTACAATACAAACAATCAAGAATTAGCAACAACTGTTGTCAATGATGATAAAAAAGCTGATACTAGAACAATTAATGTCGCTGTTGAGCCCGGATATAAGAGCTTAACTACAAAAGTACATATTGTGGTACCACAAATTAATTACAATCACAGATATACAACGCATTTAGAATTTGAAAAAGCAATTCCAACTTTAGCAGACGCTGCTAAACCAAATGTTGTTAAACCAGCTCAACCTAAAGCAACTACTCAGCCAACTAAAGCAGTTGAACCTAAAGTTGAAAAAGTTACACCTGCAGTAACTAATCCAAGTAAAACTGAACATACGCAACCAACAAAAGTTGTAAGTACAGAAGCTAAAAAAGATCAAACAAATGTGCAAGGATCTCAAACGGTAAAACCTGTACAAACAACGCATGATCAATCTAAAGTTCAAACACCTGTTAAAGAAAATAAAATCGCTAAATCTGAGAATCACAACCAAGGTGTGAGCGAACATAAACCACAACAAAGTAGCAAAGTTTCAAAACAAAATGAAACAGATAAACAATCACCCGCTAAAGCGTCTAAAGCAAAAGAGTTACCAAAAACTGGTTTATCTTCAGTAGATAACTTTATTAGCACTGTTACTTTTGCAACGCTTGCCCTTTTAGGTTCACTGTCTTTATTACTTTTCAGAAGAAAAGAATCTAAATAAGATATCGCTTTCTAATAACTTAATATATTTTTTATTTTAAATTTTAATTAACCTATGTCATAGATATTTCATAATCTATAACATAGGTTATTTTTTTATAAAATAACGTTGCAATTAACTACTATTTCAATGTACAATACAAGTAATCAACTGATAATGATTATCAGTTGATAATATACAATTAGGAGTTGTTTTACAACATGAACAAACAGCAAAAAGAAGTTAAATCATTTTATTCAATCAGAAAATCAACACTTGGTGTTGCTTCTGTCGCAGTTAGTACACTTTTATTATTAATGTCAAATGGCGAGGCAAAAGCAGCTGAAGAAACGTCTGACGTAAGCACACAAGCACAACCAAAAACTGAAACAGTGGCAAGTCCAGCAACTACAACTGAAAAAGTTAACGAAAAAACGCCTGAAGTTAAACCAGTAACAAATGCCGTTTCAGTATCAGATAAAAAAGTTTCCCCTACTGCTGAGGCAAAGGAAGTTAAAAAGGCAAAAGAGGAGAAACCAGCAGCAAAAGCTGATAACAATACATATCCTATTTTGAATCAAGAACTTAGAGAAGCGATTAAAAATCCTGAGATAAAAGATAAAGAGCATAGCGCTCCAAATTCTCGTCCTATTGATTTTGAAATGAAAAAGGAAAATGGTGAGCAACAATTTTATCATTATGCAAGTACAGTTAAACCAGCTAAAGTTATTTTTTCAGAATCAAAAGCTGAAATTGAATTAGGTTTACAATCAGGACAATTTTGGAGAAAATTTGAAATTTATGAAGGTAAAAATAAGTTACCGATTAAATTAGTATCATATGATACTGCTAAAGATTATGCTTATATTCGCTTCCCTGTTTCAAATGGTGCAAAAGCTGTTAAAATCGTAAGCTCAATTGACTTTAATGGTAAAGAAGAAAAATATGATTATACATTAATGGAATTTGCACAACCAATTTATAACAGTGCAGATAAATTCAAAACTGAAGAAGAATATAAAACTGAAAAATTATTAGCACCTTATAAAAAAGCCAAAACTTTAGAGCGCCAAGTTTATGAATTAAATAAAATTCAAGATAAACTTCCTGAAAAGTTAAAAGCTGAATACAAGAAGAAGTTAGAAGATACAAAGAAAGCTTTAGATGAGCAAGTGAAGTCAGCCATTACAGAATTCCAAAATGTACAACCAACAAATGAAAAAATGACTAATTTACAAGATACAAAATATGTTGTTTATGAAAGTGTTGAGAATAACGAATCAATGATGGATACTTTTGTTAAACACCCTATTAAAACAGGTATGCTCAATGGCAAAAAATATATGGTGATGGAAACAACTAATGATGATTACTGGAAAGATTTCATAGTTGAAGGACAACGTGTAAAAACAATTAGCAAAGATGCCAAAAATAACACACGAACTATCATTTTCCCTTATGTTGATGGTAAAACGTTATATGACGCTATCGTTAAAGTTAATGTAAAGTCTATTGATTATGATGGACAATATCATGTTAGAATAGTCGATAAAGAAGCATTTACAAAAGCTAATGCTGAAAAATCTAACAACAAAGAACAAAAAGACAATGCAGCGAAAAAAGAAACTGTTCCAGCGGCACCAGTACCAGCTGAAAAAGAAACATCAAAACATGACAGCAAAAAAGTTGAGAGTGAAAAAACACCAAGTGTTAAAAAAGAAAGTGGCGAATCTAGTAAAGCAGCATCAAGTTCTGATGAAGCAAAGAGCAAAGCACCTTCTAAAGTAACAACAACAGTTCAAAATATTGCAAAACCAACAAATACTTCTTCAGAAGCACCTAAAAACGTTGCCCAAACATCAACAGGTTTAAGCCATGTCAAAGAAGTATCTCAACCAAGCGCATCACTTCAGAAGTCAAGTGTAAATGATGTACATACTTCACAGGTATCAAAACAACACAACACAGTTGCTAAAGAGAATAAAGCGCAAACATTGCCAAATACTGGTGAAGAATCAAATAAAGACATGACATTACCATTAATGGCATTATTAGCTCTAAGCAGTATCGTTGCCTTAGTATTACCTAGAAAACGTAAAAACTAACTTATAGTCTTTATATTTAATTCTTATGTTTAAAATTATTAAACGGTGGATTTGGTACCCTTAATACCAAACCGCCGTTTATTTTTTTGCAATATAAAAAGTCCCACTTAAAACATTCATTTTAAGCGGGACTTTTTATATTGAGTAACTAAAATTACTTAGCTGCTACTTCTTCGCCATTGTAAGAACCACAGTTTTTACATACACGGTGTGATAATTTGTATTCGCCACAGTTTGGGCATTCAGTCATACCTGGTACTGAAATTTTGAAATGCGTACGACGTTTGTTTTTTCTAGTTTTAGAAGTTCTTCTTTTTGGTACTGCCATGATATATCCTCCTTAGATTATAAACGAAAAATACTAAATGTTGGCTTAATTAACAACATTATATCATTAATTAAACTACTTATTGCTCTTTATCATATAATTGTTGTAATTTTTGAAGCCTTGGATCAACTTGTCGTGATTCTGAATCATCTTGTTCTTGCTGTTTAGCAAGTTCATCTAATTGATCCTCATCGATTACTTCCCAACCATTACCTACTGTCAACATTTGGTCACTTTGTTCTGAATATGCTCTCATTGGTTTCTCAATGATAATAATATCCTCAACAATATCTTTAAGATTAACCATACCGTCTTTTATAATGTGATAATGCTCATCTACATCATCTTGATCATCACTATATTGATTGTAACCTTCTAGATCAAATACTTCAGTAGTAGTAACATCTAGTGGTACTTCAACTGGTACAAGTGTACGTGCACATGGCATTGTATACATTCCAGTGATATGAATATCAGCAACGACTTCAGTTGACTTAATGGTTAACTGACCTTGGATAGTAATTGGAGATAAATCAATTAAATCTAATGATTCTTTTAAATTGTCAAAACTCACCGTTTGATCAAATTCAAATGGCTTACCTTGATATTTTCTTAATTGCGTAATTGACCATTTCATATGGCTTCACCTCTAACAAGCACAAAATTTATTTTAACTTTCTAAGAACAAGTTGTCAAGATTTTTTCTTAACATATCATCTTCTGTTACAATATTAATAATGAATACCGAAAGGACGAATTGCAAATGAAAAGCGTTGGCTTAATCACAGAATATAATCCCTTTCATAATGGGCACCAATATCATATTAATCAATCTAAAAATCTTACAAATGCTGACGTAACCATTGCAATAATGAGCGGTAACTTTGTCATGCGTGGCGAACCAGCAATCTATAATAAGTTTACCCGAGCTAAAATGGCATTAACAACTGCGGATTTAGTTATCGAATTACCTACCACAGCAAGTTTATCTTCTGGCGATTATTTTGCCGAAACAGCGATTAAAGTTGCCAATTACTTGAATGTTGATACAGTAGCTTTTGGAAGTGAAAACAACCATATAGAAACATTGAAAGTGTTAGCTCAAAACATTATAGAAATTGAGGAATCTACAGCATTTTCACAAAAATTAAAAGAAGGTAAAAGCTATCCTCGTACCATAAGTGAGCTATTAAATAACCATGAAGCACTTTTAAGTCCTAACAATTTACTTGGTATCAGTTATCTAAAAGCAATTGCTAAACATGCTACAAACATCAATGCAATTTCTATTAAACGTGAAAGTGCACAACATCATGATGCATCTATTCAACATCATGAATTTGCAAGTGGTACATCTATCCGAACATCTCTAATAAATCAAGATGACCAGTGGCATAAAGTAGTACCAACAAAGGTTCACCATCTATATAGCAAACCCCATTTAACTTTAAATCAAGTATTTCCATATTTAAAGTATCAAATTTTGGCAATGACTCATGAATCATTAAAGGATATTTATACGGTTACTGAAGGTTTAGAAAATCGTTTAAAAGCTTACGTTAATGACGCTAAAGATTTCCATCAATATGTACAATTATTGAAAACAAAGCGCTATACATATACGCACATTCAACGAGTATTAATGAATATTTTATTAAATACACAGCTTACAGATGTTACAAAAGATATTGAGGCTGTTAAAGTATTGGCGATGAATGACCGTGGCAGACAATACTTAAAGCATTTAAAAACAGAGTTCCCAAACAGACAATACTTCACCAATATTAATAAAAATAATGCGCATTATTTTAAAAATGAAATCAAAGCAACTCAAATTTATAATGCAATTAGCGGGCAACAACAAACAGATTTCAACACGCCCGTCATTCAGCAATATCACTAACAAATGAAAACAGTATTTTAGGATTGTTAAGCATGATAAACCTAAAATACTGTTATTTTTATTACTTAAACTTCTTCTTCAATGCCTTTTCAACATAAGGTGGAACGAATTCAGAAATATCTGCTCGGTAAGCTGCAACTTCTTTAACAATACTTGAACTTATAAATGAATAATTAGTGCTAGACATCATATATAACGTTTCAATTTCATTATTCAACTTTTTATTCATTGAAGTTAAGCGTAATTCATATTCAAAATCACTGACTGCTCTTAAACCACGTATGATTGTTTTAGCCCCTACTTGCTCACAATAATCAACTAATAAACCACTAAATTGATGAACCTTTACGTTCGGTAAATGCTTTACAGATTGTTCAATTAAATCCATACGCTCTTCTAAACTAAACGTACCTTCTTTTTTACTATTCTTAAGAACACAAACGTGAATTTCATCAAATCGGTCTGTACTTCTTTCAATAATATCTAAATGACCATATGTAATGGGGTCAAAACTCCCTGGAATAACCGCTATTGTATGTTCCATGCTATTCTCCCTTTTCTAATAACATTGTATCTGTCAAACCATAATGGTAACGTTTAATCATGTTAAACGGTTGATAGTCAATTTCTTCGTGATTACTAAATTCACAAACGATGATACCATTTTCTTTCAATAAATTAAACTCTGAAATTTGTTTTAATGCTTTATCAATTAAACCTTTTTCATATGGGGGATCTAAAAAGATAATATCAAATTGAATTTCTCGTTTCGACAAAGCTTTTAACGCTCGATCAGCATTATTTTTGTAAACTTCAGATTGTGCTTCTAAATCTAAATTCGCAAGATTTGATTTGATAATCTTTACAGCCTTAATATTTTGATCAACAAATATAACTTTATCCATACCTCGAGAGAGCGCTTCTATACCCAGTGCACCGCTTCCTGCAAATAAATCTAAGCCTATACCTGACACATCATATAAACTATTAAAGATGCCCTCTTTTACTTTGTCCATAGTTGGTCTTGTGTTACGACCTTCCATACTTTCTAAAGATTTACTTTTATGTTTACCAGCGATGACACGCATGTTCTTGACACTTCCAATTCGTTTAGTTATTTAATATAATTTATTGAGAAAAAGGAGAATGATAAACCAATGAAACAAACATTTATTACACTTGGTGAAGGTCTAACAGATTTGTTCGAATTCATGACGATGATTGAATATAATCATCAACGTATTGATAAAATCATCTATTTTCATTCACCACAAGCTGAAAATAAAAAGTCGTCTGTTGCAATCATTATGAATCCTACAACTGGCAATCATTTTCAAGCATTTTACATCATAATCAATGCTGTTAAATATCCATACCCAGATTCAAATAAAAAGTTTCAAATGATTAATGAATGCGCTGAGAAATTCGACATACCAATATTAGGTATCGATGTACAGCCACCTCAAGCATTTCATGATTTATCGTTATACTATAATTATTTAATTAGTGTGTTACGGCTCCAAAAATGGATACCTGAACTTCAATAATATTAATTATATATTTCGTGTTTCTCTTTTTCGTAAGTTTTCTTTAAGTATTTATATGGTGAGCCATCAATATGTCTAACGTATTTAAGCTGCATTAGTTTATGTACAATTTGATCTACATCTAGCTCATTCACATACATTATTACAAATTTACGATCTTTATTAGTATGAACGATATGTCCATATTTTCGGATTTGTCGTTCATGTTTCATATGCTTTAAGTAAACAACAATACTTGTTCTTGGGATTAAATTCATTTAAACCTCACTCCATTTATTTTCAGCATTAATCATATCATGTCTTTTTAAATTTTAAAATATTAAGCTCCCCTTTTAAATCACCTTCCTATGACAAACACATTAGTACTTAATGGTAAATACGCTTCTTTACATATTCAACCAAATTTCAAATTTACTTAGCTATAAATAATTATACTTATTACTATCGTCTCAACTATGATTTTGATAAGCTATAAGGGTATTCAAGGAGGAAATTTTATGAAAAAAGTTAATAAAAAAGTCTTTAACCTAATACTCTTAGGTGCTGGTTTTATGAGTAGTCTATTAATGATAAATAAAAACAAAGTTATCACTAAAACACAAACCATCCCCCCATTTTTCAAAGGGCCTGCCCCATATATATTCGCACACCGTGGTGGTATGTCTTTAAGACCTGAACAAACACAACTTGCATTCGATCACGCCAAAGATTTAGGTGTTGATGGCTTTGAAACAGATGTAAGACTTACAAAAGATCAACAGCTTATCGTTTTTCATGATGCTACAGTTAATAGAACAACTAATGGTTCTGGTAAAGTAAGTACGCATACATTAACTGAGTTAAAAAAATTAGACGCTGGATACCATTTTAAAGATATTAATGGTAATACACCTTATCGTGGTTTTGAACATACAGAAATATTAACCTTCGATGAATTATTAAAGTTATATCCTGACATGTATATTAATGTAGACTTAAAAGATGATCCTGAATCCTATGAAGGGTCAATCGCACCACAAATTATGTATGACATAATTGCTGCAAATAATGCCTATGATCGTGTTTTAGTAACAAGCTTTTTTAAAGAACAAATTATAAGGTTTAATAACATAGCAAAAGGTTCTGTTGCAATCGGTGCAAGCCAACAAGAAGTAACAGAAGCATTTTTAAAATTCTATTTATTAGGTGGTAGAGGTTATACACCTTTAGCACAAACATTCCAAATGCCAACAACTTTTAAAGGAATAAATTTGACTTCTACTAATTTTATTAAATGGTTAAATGATATGAATGTGATTCCTGGTTACTATGGTGTGAATAGCATTGACTTAATGCAAGATTTATATCAAAAAGGTACACATACAATCGTGACAGACCGTCCAGACTTAGCTCAACAATTCAAACAAACTTTAATGAACAGCTAATAAATGATTGAAACCATGACGGCCTCTTGAAAAATTCCTATCATTGTTTTTGATGTCCATAGGTAGCCTTACAATATCCAGAATAAAAAAGAACAGCAGTAAGATGATTTTCAATTAGAAAATATCTTTACTGCTGTTTTTTTAAATCATTTCTCAGATTCGATGCTTTTATAATGAACAATTACAGGAACCACCTGTCGCACATCCACTATGCGAAGTTTGAAAGAATGGATTACCTGTTTCTATTTTGACATGCTCTGAAACAGCGTACGCAATTTTCGTAACAACTTCATCAATTAAATGTTGAAGCGCCATTTCCTCAGCTTTATAATGCATAACAACTTCAAGCATTTCATATGCTCTTTTACGTTGTCTTGTCTCTAACATGACTTTTTTATAATCAGGATGATATTTTCCAAAACGCATTACTTCATCATACTTCTCTTTCGATTTTAAAAAAGATTGATATAGCAAATGCGCTTCATCATTATGTTCAAGTGCCTGTTTTGCGTGCTCAAATGATGCATATATATCTGATGCAACTATCATATCAGCAAGTTCATCGATATCATCTAATATTGCTAGTGAAGCTTCATTAATCATAGATATACCTCATTTATTATTTTTCTAAGAAAATTAACGAATAATAATCTCTCATTACATCTCCACCCATCTCATCGTATTTTGAGTTTAAAAGACGAGATCGATGTATATCCGAATTCATCCAACTATGAATCAATGTTGGTACGTCATTAAATGCATAACCTACATTTTGTGCAGTTGTTTTATAAGTAACATGGTTTTTGTCTAACTGGCCTTTTAAAGCATCTTCTGTAAATTCAACACTATCTGAACCATTTGAAGTAGCTTCATATAAGTTGTTAGATGCAATATGCGCTAGGTCACTATTAATTTTCAAAGGTTTTAATCCTTTTAACTTTCTCATTTCGTTTGTAACTTCATAAAGCGATATTAATTGATTTGGATTTTGTTCAAAAGGACGCTTTTTATGCACCTCATCCGATGAATCTGAATTCAATTGATAAGGTTCAATATCCGCTAACATTTCTTTTGTTAAAAATCGAACGCTTAACACCTTTTTGGATTGTTGATCAGAATATACTTGTGCATATATATTGCCATATTTAATCAATGTTTGAGTTTTTAAATCTTCATCTGATAACTCAAATTCATATTTTTTCCCATTAACCGTAAAGGATGGTTCTGGGTTAATACTCGTATGATTAAATATTTCTGCAGACTGTTGACCAATTTTCAATGGGCTCACATTTACTTTTCCACCTGTAGCATATACTGATACAATATCATCTCGTTTGGTTGAAACAATATAATAGCTATTTTTATCTTTAAAAATGTAATTTTTGTAACCATCTCTAAATGGATATACACGATCTGCTTGCCCAAATTTAGACGTTAGTACTTTAATATCTTTACCTACCCAAGTACCAACACCTTCTTTAGGCTTTGGATTTTCAGCATGGTTGTTTGTATTTTTCATCTGATCAGATCTACTTACTTTATTACCTTTATTCGGATTCTCTAGAACATCAAATTTTAATCTCGGAGAATAAAAAAGATAAATTAAGAAACCTACTAAAAATAATACACCAACAACTCTTATAATTAACTTTTTCATCAATCGCCCACCTAAAATGTATTAATACTATTGTAAAAAACAACGCATCAATAAGCAAATTTTCAATACTAAAATGACTATGACAATTAGAGAATTTATCTATATCCGTTTCCTCAATTATTTTAATATCTTAAATATTACGTTAATACATCCAATTATTTCATATCAACTATATCACATCGTATCTTAATGATTTATAGATATTCTTCATTTTTACGATTAGCCATTACTAAAAAATATTTCAAAAAAATCGGGCAGTTAAGATATCAAATGAATATCTTCAACTGTCCGACTATTCTTCATTAAAAAACCTGATAAAACAAAATGCCTTATCAGATTAGTATCAATTGTATAAGCGTATTAATGACCAAATGTGGCTTTAATCAGTGATGTCGTTTCTCCACCTGGATATAATACATATAATAATAAGTAAACTGCCACACCTGTAATTGCCGTACAGAACCATACAACTGAGGCGAATGGTCCGAATTTACGATGTATATTATGTTTATCTTTAAATGCAGTAATAATTTGAACTAGACCTAGAATACCACCAATAGTTGCTAAATTAATGTGGAAAAACAAGAAAATCGTATAATATTTCTTAATTGATGCTGGTCCACCAAATGCTGTATTACCGATAAAAATCGTTCTACTTGCATAGATTAAGAAAAAAGTTAAAGCAAACACTGCTGCAGCTAACATAACATTTTTGTGTTTATTAATTTCCCTTTTCCAAATAAGTCTCCAACCAATGGCAATTAAAATTGCACTAATGACAATACATGTCGTACTAATCGTTGGTAAAATTGGAACGCCCATATTTTTCATCCTAACTTAATTAATCTAGATCAAAGTAAGTAATGAAACAATCACAGCTAACACGAAAAAGATCACTAAATAATTTAGTGAGTATATAAACATTTGTGTTGCCCATTTTGTTTGATCTGAATTTTTCTTAAATGTTGTTAAACCTAATGCAATCCATCCTAAATTTAATAATGTAGCTAACACTACAAATACGACACCTAAATTTATAAGCAATAAAGGCACTGGCAATAAAATAATTAACCAAATAAACATACTGACACGTGTACGTTTAAAGCCTTTAACTGATGGTAACATTGGAATATTTGCAAGTGCATATTCATCTTTACGTTTAATTGCTAAAGCATAAAAATGAATTGGTTGCCAACAAAATACAACTAAAAACAACGCAATTGCTGTTAAACTAATTTGTCCTTCAATTGCAACCCATCCAATTAATGGTGGAACTGCGCCTGGAAAACTCCCAACAACTGTATTCCAAGTTGTATGCCTTTTCGACCAGATTGAATAATAAGACACATAACCAACAATACCCATTAGACCAAGTACGCCTGATGGAATATTTAATAAAAACAAACAAATTTCTCCAACTAACATCATGCCAAAACTTAATAGTAATAAATTTTTATCTGAAATTCTATTATTAACTGTTGGTCTATTTTGTTTACTTGGCATTATACGATCAATATCTTGGTCGTAATAATTATTCAACGCACATGCGCCACCCATAATTAAAGTAGAACCTAAAAGCATTAATAAAATCTGAGGTATTGATGATAAGAAGGAATGATTTGTCATTACAACTGCTAGCCATGCGCCCGCAAAAGCTGGAATTAAGTTACCTTGAACAAGTCCCATTTTAATAATCTGTTGCAATTCTTTGAAGTTTACTCTGCTAATATTTTGCGACAAAGTATGCTCTTTGCTCATAATCCCCCTCCTTAAATTTGTTCATATAATGTTATGATATCTTAGATTGCATAAAAAGACTAGGTTTAATAAAATTAAATTGTGACAAATTAACGACATCAGAAAATGTCAATTTTGTGACACAATTAGCATTTAAATTATTGCTATAATATATATGTTAGAAAATTTTAATAAGTAGAATTATGCATCTTCAAGAGATTAATATTGAAGCTTCATTTTTGAGTGAATTTGAATACCTCATAATTTTGGTATGGACAAAAATGTGCCATAAGGTTTTCTCAATGTAAACTTGAAAAATTTAAATGATATTTCCTAATTTGAATCCCATCCATTTCAAATTAGGAAATCAGGATTAGGGCTAATTTTTAGTAATATCTCAAAACAAGCTTGTAACTCTAAATCTCAATGATGCGTTTTTTTATGATGGGGTGTATAAAATTGTTTGGCAAAAAGAATTTAAAATGGTTAGGTGTCGTAGCAACGCTTATAATGACATTTGTACAGCTTGGTGGTGCCTTAGTAACTAAAACAGGTTCTGCAGATGGATGTGGCTCTTCTTGGCCATTATGTCATGGTGCGTTGATTCCAGAATTCTTTCCAATTGATACGATTATTGAACTGAGCCACAGAGCAGTTTCAGCATTGTCTTTATTTATCGTCTTATGGTTAGTTATAACAGCATGGAAGCATATAGGCTATATTAAAGAGATAAAACCATTATCAATTATTAGTGTAGGATTCTTATTACTTCAAGCATTAATTGGTGCTGCTGCTGTAATTTGGCAACAAAATGATTATGTTTTAGCATTACATTTTGGTATTTCACTAATCAGTTTCTCTTCTGTATTCTTAATGACTTTAATTATTTTTTCAGTAGACCAAAAATACGAAGCTGATGAATTATATATCAAAAAACCTCTTAGACGTTTAACATGGATAATGGCGATTATTATTTATTGTGGTGTTTACACAGGTGCCTTAGTTCGACATGCAGACGCTAGCTTAGCTTATGGCGGTTGGCCATTACCATTTAACGACCTAGTTCCCCATTCAGAGCAAGATTGGGTGCAACTTGCACATCGAATCATGGCATTTATCGTATTTACAATTATTATGATTACGTATATTCATGCTGTTAAAAATTATCCAAACAACCGTACAATTCGTTATGGTTATACTGCAGCATTTATTCTTGTCATACTACAAGTTGTTACAGGCGCATTATCAATTATGACAAATGTTAACTTAATCATCGCGTTATTCCACGCATTATTTATCACATACTTATTCGGAATGACAACATACTTTATTATGTTAATGTTACGTTCAGTAAGAAGTCAAAAATCATAAAAAGTAACCGTAATTTTAATGGATAGACCATTAAAATTACGGTTATTTTTGTTACAGCGATAAAATCTGTAGCGACTTCTTATAAATGTTAATAATAAAGCGAGATTACAGCATTTCAAATATAATCTCGCTTATATATTAGTCAGTTGCTTTTTCGATTTCGATTAATAAATCGCCTGTCGCTATTGTATCACCACTATTTACAGTTACTTGTTTGATCACACCGTCAAATGGCGCTTGAATTGTTGTTTCCATTTTCATAGCTTCAGTGATTAGCAACGGCTGGTTAGCTTTCACAGTTTCACCTACACTAACTTTTACTTCAGTTACTGAACCTGGCATTTGGGCACCAATGTGACTTGGATTACTCTTATCTGCTTTTGGCTTAACGTTCGCATTTGTATGCACATTTTCATCTTTAATGTAAATACGTCTCGCTTGACCATTCATCGCATAGTAAATCGTTCTATTACCATTTTCATCTGGTTCACTAATCGTTTCTAGTTTAATAATTAATCGTTTACCTTTATCGATTTCGATTTCTACTGTTTCACCATTACGCATTCCGAAGAAGAACGTAGGCGTATCAAGTAGCGATAAGTTTCCGTATTGATCTCTAGTTTGAATATATTGTTCATATACCTTTGGATATAATACATAACTAATTATATCCTGCTCAGTAACAGGACCTTGTTGCTTTTCTTCAAGCGACTCACGGACTTTTTCAAAATCAACTGGCTCTAAATATTCACCTGGACGAGCTGTTAATGCTTCTTGCCCTTTTAAAATAACAGCTTGTAAGTCTTTATTAAAACCATTCACTGGTTGACCAATTTCACCTTTAAAGAATGATACAACAGATTCAGGGAAATCCAGTTTGTGTCCTTCTGAAATGACAGATTGTTCATCAAGGTCATTTTGCACCATGTAAAGAGCCATATCACCAACTACTTTAGATGATGGAGTTACTTTAACAATATCACCAAATAAGAAGTTCACACGACGATACATGTCTTTTACTTCATCAAATCTTTCTCCAAGACCTAAACTTTTAGCTTGTTGACTTAAATTTGAATATTGTCCGCCCGGCATCTCATGTTGATAAATTTCAGTGTTTGGTGATTTTATATCACTTTCAAAATCTGAATAATATGTTCTTACCGTAGACCAATAATGACTTAATGCTTCCATACCTTCAATTTCGGTTCTTAAATGGCGTGGGAAACCATTTAGTGCATAATATAAAGAATTGGCACTTGGTTGACTTGTTAAACCACTCATTGAAGCAACTGCTGTATCTATTATATCCACCCCTGCATCGATTGCTTGCTTGTATGTTAATAAACCATTACCACTTGTATCATGTGTATGAAGATGTATTGGTAAATCTACAGCAGCTTTTAATTCACCTATCAACTCAAAGGCCGCTTTCGGCTTCAATAAGCCTGCCATATCTTTAATTGCTAAAATATGGAATCCTTCGCGTTCTAATTCTTTCGCAAGTTTCACATAATATTCTAACGTATAAATATTTGAGCGTTCTGGATTTAAAATATCTCCAGTATAACAAATCGTGCCTTCAGAAATTTTACCAGCTTCTTGTACCGCTTCATTAGCAACTTTCATTTGATCTATCCAGTTTAATGAGTCGAAAATTCTGAACACATCGATACCAGCTTTAGCACTTTCTTGAACAAATTTATGAATAACGTTATCTGCATAGTTTTTATAGCCAACTGCATTTGAGGCACGTAATAACATCTGGAACAAAACATTTGGAATAGCTTTACGTAGTCGTTCAAGTCGTTCCCATGGATTTTCCTTCAAGAAGTTATATGCAACATCGAATGTTGCGCCACCCCACATTTCAAGCGAGAAACCATCTTTAAATACTTCTGCAGTTTTAGATGCAATGTTAATCATATCTTTAGTTCTAACTCGTGTTGCTAATAATGATTGGTGTGCATCTCTGAATGTTGTGTCAGTTAATAAGACATCATCTTGCTTTTTAACCCATTCAGCAACACCTTTTGGACCTACTTCATCAAGTAATTGCTTTGTACCATTAAATGAAGCAATTTTACTTGTGGAAACTGTAGGAATTGATGCTAACTCATAATCTGGTTTGGGACGCTTTTCAACATTTGGGAAACCATTGATCGTTACATTACCAATATATTCTAAAGTTTTAGTACCCCTATCTAAAGAAGGTTGGATTTCAAACAATTCAGGTGTTTCTTCAATAAATTTGGTTGTATAGTCACCACTTGTGAACTTTTTATTTTTCATTACATTAATTAAGAATGGAATATTTGTCTTAACACCACGAATTCTCATTTCGCGTAATGATCGCACCATTTTTTCTTCTGCTTGTTTAAATGAAATTGCATGTGTAGATAACTTAACAAGTAATGAATCATAATATGGTGAAATTTCTGCGCCTTGGAAGCCATCACCTGCATCAAGACGAACACCAAAACCACCACTCGAACGATAAGCAATGATAGTACCTGTATCAGGCATGAAATCATTTAATGGATCTTCAGTTGTAATACGACATTGAATTGCATAACCTAATGTCGTAATATCTTTTTGTTGTGGCATATTAATTTCTTCACCAAATAAATTAGCGCCAGCTGCAACTAATATTTGCGTTTTAACTATATCAATACCTGTAACCATTTCGGTAATCGTATGCTCTACTTGTACACGTGGATTAACTTCAATAAAGAAGAATTCATTACCTGATACTAAGAATTCCACAGTACCAGCATTGACATATTTGATGTTTTCCATTAATTGTATTGCAGCATCACAAATACGTTGACGTAAATCTGATGATAAACCAACTGATGGTGCAACCTCAACAACCTTTTGATGACGACGTTGTACAGAACAATCACGTTCGTAAAGATGTACAATATTACCATGTTCATCTCCAATGACCTGTACTTCAATATGCTTAGGATTATCAATATATCTTTCTATGTAAACTTCACTATTACCAAATGATTTTTCAGCTTCAGATTTTGCACGATGGAAAGCATCTTCTAATTCACTTTCTTCACGAACAATCCTCATACCTTTACCGCCACCGCCACTAGTAGCTTTAATCATTAATGGAAAACCAGCTTCTTCGGCAAATGCTTTTGCAAGCTCATATGATTTAATTGGTCCATCAGTACCAGGAATTACTGGTAATTCTGCTTTAATTGCTGTTGTACGTGCTTTAACTTTATCACCGAACATATCTAAATGTTCTAAATGAGGACCAATAAATTTAATACCTTCTTCAGCACATCGACGTGCAAATTGTTCATTTTCACTTAAAAATCCATAGCCAGGATGAATCGCATCCACATTTGCTTGTTTTGCTACTTCAATAATACGCTCAATATTTAAATAACTTTCAGCAGGGCCTAAGTCACTTCCAACTAAATAGGATTCATCTGCTTTATATCTATGTAATGAACTTTTGTCTTCATTTGAATAAATTGCAACTGTGCTGATGTCTAATTCTGCTGCCGCTCTAAATATACGAATTGCAATTTCTCCACGGTTAGCAACAAGTAACTTTTTTATTTGTTTCAATAGCGATACACTCCTCGAACTATTAGAATTTTCTAACTAATTAGATAATAAAATTTTATCTTAAAGCATTCTTTTTTGCTATAGTTATGTTTCAAATTTTGAAAATTTAACATACTTGCACTGATGACTACCTCCATTTCATAAAGGTATTTTCAAAAATGACATTGTAACAACAACTTTTCCACGTTTCTGTTGCGAAAAATTTTTGATTTTTGCAATTCTAAATATTTTAAAATAAAATCGCAAAACATCAACTTTTATTATCAATAGCAATAACTTTATCTTATCATCAAGATTATAATTTCGCTACCTCCTTTGTTCAATTTTAACTATAAAATTTATTTATAATTATCTCTTAATACCTTTATAAAATTTGATGAGTCTGGAATATACATCAATGTCCTCGGTGTTTCTATATTATATCGGCAGTCGTTGAGTGAATGATAGTGCGCTTGTAACAGGCTTATTCAATTCTAGTCAACCTTGCCGGCGGGGCCCCAACATAGAAGCTGGCGGAAAGTCAGCTTACAATAATGTGCAAGTTGGGGTGGGACAACTAAATAAATTTTGTTCAAATTTGATTTTAATCTTACACCTTATTATTACTTTGGTTATAATTCCCTAGATAGTTTTAATGAAATTAACCTAATTATCAATTAAACTAATCCACTGTTTATTACATTCAAAATTTAAAATCAACAATTACTGTAATTTTTATAAACAAAAAAGCCAACATTCAGAATGCATTCTTGATAAAAATTATCGCATTCTAAATATTGGCTTCAATTTATTTAATTAAATCGTCTTCTAATATCAACTTTTTGTTGTTTCTTTTTACGTTGTTGGTCAACTTTAATTTGTTTACCTACAATTAAAAGGAGTCCCATGGCAATACTCAAACTGATCATTGATGAACCACCAAAACTTATAAATGGTAATGGTACACCTGTTAATGGTATAGTTGCCGAAATCCCCCCAATGTTAACGAACGTTTGGCTTCCAAAGTAAGTAGCAATTCCGACACATACTAATTTATAAAAATAAGATGATGTTTTGTTAGCAAATTGGAAAGCTCGATATACAATGAAAAACTCAAGCGTGATAACGAGTAACCCACCGATTAATCCTAATTCTTCACAAATAATTGCAAAGATAAAATCGGTATGCGGTTCAGGTAAATAACCTAATTTCATTGCACTATTTCCTAGTCCTTTACCGAATAGACCGCCATTGCCGATTGCAAGTAATGAATTGGAAATATGGTAACCCGTTCCTGATTCAAATTGGAATGGATCCGTTAATGTGCTAAATCGAGCTGTTAAATAACTTGGTAACCAACCTGCCATTAAAGCAATGACAAAAACGACTAAAAAACCTAATACAGCCGGTACCCCAAATTTCAACACTTTATTTACACCAATACCTGAATAAAATATTATCGCAAATAAAATGATTAATATAAGTAATGTTTGTCCGACATCTTTTTGTAAAAACACTAAAAATGTACAGCCTAGTGCTAGAACAATAGGACTCAAAATAATTTTTGGCTGACTTAATACTCTTGGCATTTTTTTGCTAATCATAAATGGAACATATAAAATAATTACAATTTTTAATAATTCAGATGCTTGTAAGTTCATAAATCCTAAGTTAATCCAACTTTTAGAACCATTAATATCTTTACCAATAACTAACGTTAGTAATAAAAGTGAAACGATTGCTATAATCATGCCTTTTTGGACTTTAATATTACTTAACAGCTTTACATTCATTAAGAAGGCTATGAAAAATACAATTATAAAGCTCATAATTACGTATGCTAATTGTCTATTATAAAAATATGTACCCGGAACATCAATTCCACCAGTCAATGTCCCTTTCGTCGCGGGTACCATACTGGCACTATAAACCATCACTAATCCTATTAAACTTAATACAATATATGTAACTAATAACGGATAATCAATAAACTTAGACGTTCTACCAATATACCGTAAAATACTTCTAAAATTCTTCATATATTCAGTCATCCAATTCTACAATTTATACTTTCAATGATTTTATTAAACACTATAATTTTTAAAATCCGTGTTACTTATTATATACATGACATAGTCATAATCACAAATATTAACAGGTATCTTGAGGTAATTTATAGAATGTTTTATATTAATATCGTGAATCGCTAAAGTCAATAAAAGTGACTGTCATGTTATCTATTAGATAACACAGCAGCCACTTATAAAAAATGATAGAGTAAATTTAAAATCGGCGCAATTCAATTAACGATTGTCTTACGCCTTAATTCGTATATTTATATATTTAACCTTAAACAAGTGTATATGCTTCATGTAATTTAGAAAGTTCTTTTTCAAGACGTAACATAATTTGTTTACCATCTTCACGGTCAACTAAACCTAATTTAACAGCAAAATCTACTTCTTTTTGAAGTCCAAACATTTGAGTATCAAGTACTTCTTCATATAACGGGCATGAAGGTAAAGTTAAATTATCTAGTTGGACTTTGATCAGATGTAAGATTTCATCTGCATCTTTAGTCAATTGTTTCAAAGCTGCATTTTTCATTGTCGATTGTTTCGCCATGACACGCTCCCCCTCTATATAAATTCTAAAGTCTTAATAAAAGTTTATCTTACTAAATATTAAAAAGCAAGTAGATTTAAAATGTGTCTTTGGCAATTTGTGTTAAAATGTTGATATACAAATCATAGGGAGTGGGAAAATGATACAAATTAAAGGAGCCGTAAAGTTTCCTATAACATTAGATAGTACGACTTGGATTTTCGATGATAGAAAAGTCAGCATTGAAGATTTAGAAAAAGGTGTCTTTGATGGTTCAAAGCCGATTGACTTTGAAAATAACCATGAATGGAATCGTGCTATTTTAGAAGGTCAAACTAATCCACCTACGTTAAATTCTGAAATTAAATATAAAAAGCGTGCTATGTTAGAAGGTTCATTTGTAATTAATATGACACCTTTCTTCAAACATGCGGAACCTATAGATTCCGCATCTACAATTCGTTTATCAAATGATCAAAATCATTTAGATATACCTTTGGATTTATTACCATATTTATTTTTCCAATTCGCTAAAGATGGTAAACGTCTATACGACGATAATGGAGTAGATAGCTTTATTTATAATCAAGAAAATGGTTATTCAAATCAAATAAACCATGTCACATACATTGAGGTGTTTTAGTTTGCGACAAGTGCAATGTATTATCTGTGACGCTAAGGTATTTATAGATGAACGTACAACCGAATCTAAAAGGCTAAAAAATAATCCAATACGTACATTTATGTGTGACGATTGTAAGAGTCGTTTAGATACGCCTAAGCAGAGAGCACAACATTATCCTCTCGATTAATAGCGACATTGAACTGTTCAATCAATATTAAAAGAGAAGCTAAGTAAAATTCATCACTTAGCTTCTCTTTTATTTATCTTACTTTAAACATATTTTAATTACTCGTTTTCTTGCATCATTTGTTTAATACGTTTTGCTTCTTTTTCACGAACGTTTTTATTTAAAATTTTCTTTCTCAAACGGATACTTTCTGGTGTAACCTCAACCAATTCATCATCATTAATGAATTGTAATGCTTCTTCTAAAGTTAGAATACGAGGTCTATTCATTGTTTGAGTTTGGTCTTTCGTTGCAGAACGTACGTTTGTTTGATGTTTAGTCTTAGTGATATTAACTGTTAAGTCATTTTCACGATTATGTTCACCAACAATCATACCTTCATAAACTTCTGTACCAGGTTCCATGAAGTTAACCCCTCTGTCTTCAAGTCCTAATATTGCATACGTACTTGCAGATCCTTGGTCCATAGAAATTAAAGCACCATTACGTCGTCCACCGATTTGAGCTTTAATACGTGGTCTGAACTCTTCAAACGTATGATTGATAATACCATAACCTCTTGTCATAGACATAAACTCAGTTGTATAACCAATCATACCACGGGCAGGTACATTGAAGATTAAACGCGTTAATCCATTATCAGTTGTAGTCATATCGACCATTTCACCTTTACGTGCTCCTAATGATTCAATAACTGCACCAGCATTTTCTTGAGGTACTTCACATTGAACACGCTCAAATGGTTCACACATAACTCCGTCAATTTCTTTAATAATTACTTGTGGTTTAGATACTTGTAATTCATATCCTTCACGACGCATGTTTTCAATTAGAATCGATAAATGTAATTCTCCACGTCCAGCAACAACCCATGTATCAGGTGAATCTGTATTTGAAACTTTCAATGATACATCAGTCTCTAATTGTTGATTTAAACGCTCTTGTATTTGACGGGCTGTTACGAAATCACCTTCACGTCCAGCAAATGGTGAATTATTTACTTTAAAAGTCATTTCAAGTGTTGGTTCGTCAATACGTAATACTGGTAATGCTTCTTGATGATCATGTGGTGTTACAGTTTCACCAACGTTGATATCTTCCATTCCTGAAACAGCAATTAAGTCACCAGCCTGTGCTTCTTCAATTTCAAGACGTTTTAATCCAAAGTAACCAAACATTTTAGTTACACGGAAGTTTTTAACTGTACCATCTAATTTAATTAAAGATACGTTATCCCCAACGCGCATTTTACCTCTGAATACACGACCAATACCAATACGACCAACATAGTCATTATAGTCTAGTAATGCAACTTGGAATTGTAATGGTTCATCGCTATTGTCAATAGGGGCTGGAACATAATCAATAATTGTTTCATATAAAGATTGTAAATTATCATCTTGTTTTTCAGAATCTAAACTAGCAGTTCCATTTACAGCTGAAGCATATACTACAGGGAAATCTAATTGTTCATCATTAGCTTCTAGTTCAATAAACAAATCTAATACTTCATCTACGACGCCTTCTGGGCGAGCTGATGGTTTATCTATTTTATTAACAACAACAACTGGTTTCAAGTTTTGTTCTAATGCTTTTTTAAGTACAAAACGTGTTTGAGGCATTGTACCTTCATATGCATCTACTACTAAAACAACACCGTCTACCATTTTCATAATACGTTCTACTTCTCCACCAAAGTCGGCGTGCCCCGGTGTATCTAAAATATTAATACGTGTACCTTTATAATCAACAGCCGTATTTTTGGCTAGAATTGTTATACCACGTTCTCTCTCGATGTCATTAGAGTCCATTGCACGTTCATCAACATGTTCATTTTCTCTGAATATACCAGATTGTTTTAACAACTCATCTACGAGTGTTGTTTTACCATGGTCAACGTGAGCAATAATTGCTATATTGCGGACATCTTCTCTTTTATTAGTCATATAATTAATTTCCTTCTTTCTTAAGTAAAATCCCACTTTTAATTACAACTTTTTTATTATATCATATAATTGAGAAAAGATAAGCAAAAGGTGGGGATAGGATGAAACAAAAAAAATCTAAAAATATCTTTTGGGTATTTTCTATATTAGCTATTATTTTCTTAGTATTATTCAGTTTTGCAGCTGGTGCATCAAATGTGCCAATGATGATTTTAACATTTATATTACTCGTTGCAACCTTTGGTATTGGATTTACTACTAAAAAAAAGTATCGAGAAAATGATTGGTTATAAGCTTTAATGCTAGCATCACGCGTCTAGTGTGAGCAATTTAAATATTTAGATATATAAATATAAACCGTTACCACTTATGAGCGTGATTTTATTTTATAACTATTAAACAGAGTGACATGCTTCCTAAGATTAATAGGACGACATGTCACTCTTTGTTTTATAATTATTTAGTTTTTCTATTAAAACGTTTTTGATGTAAATTGATTAACGCTTCTCGATGAGGATTTAAATAATCTTCCACGATTTCTCTATGAACGCCACGATTTCCAACTAAAATTGAATTTGGACCACTAATTGTTAACGAATCGTCTAATAAGTTTGAAGCTTTACCATTTACTTCATTTAATATTACTAGCCCACCTGCAAAGTCCCATGGCTGTAGTCTTGGTGTCATATACGCTTCTAAATTTCCTGTCGCAACAGATACAATTTCAAGAGCAGCACTACCATATGCTCTTGCACTTCTTGAGTCATTAACGATATCTTTGAAAATATCTCCTAATACCGGTTTAGTTAACCAATTTGGATTTATTCCAATAATACTTTGCTTTAATTTTGAATCTTTTAAAAGTGGCATACGCTGATTTCGTCGGAATGCGCCTTCTCCAACTTTTGCATGGTATAATACATCCGCCATTACATCATATACAAAACCAGCATAAGGTTTTCCTTCAATAAAAATACCAATTGAAATTGCGAAATTTTCTTGTTGGTGTACAAAATTTAAAGTACCATCGATTGGATCTACAACCCATACCGTACCTTGAGATGTATCGATGTCATGACCATGCCCTTCTTCACCTAAAACTTGATGGTCTGGATAAGTTTTTAAAATCGTATCAAAAATGTAATCTTCAGTAGCCTTATCAACATTAGTAACTAAGTCATTTGGGTTTGACTTTGTTTCAATCGTCAAATTTTGCTCCATTAATTGCTTAATTCTGATTCCTGCCTCTTGAATAAGTCCTTGGGCAAATTCGTAAAGTGCCATAACATCATCTCCTAACATACCCTATTATACATCATCATTTTATAAAAATAACTTTTTAAGATTAAAATAAATATGTTTAATTAAATACGAGCGTCTTTATCCGCAATCGAGAGAACATATGCTACAATATTTTTAAAGATGTAACAGGAGGTAACCTATGACAAAATATACATTTACGCCTAAAGATTTTAAAGCATTTGATGTTGATGGCTTAGATGCTAGAATGGAAGCTTTAAATGAATATATACGACCACAACTTTATCAATTAGGAGATTATTTCAGCGATTTCTTTACAAGCCAAACTGGAGAAACATTTTATCCTCATGTCGCAAAACACGCAAGAAGAAGTGTAAACCCTCCTAAAGATACTTGGGTTGCATTTGCAACAAACAAACGAGGTTATAAAATGCTACCACATTTCCAAATTGGAATGTTCAAAGACCAATTATTTGTAATGTTTGGTATTATGCATGAAGCAAAAGATAAGGCATCACGTGCAAAAGTATTCGAAAGAAAGTTTAAAGCTATCAAACAATTACCAAATGATTATCGTGTTTGCTTAGATCATATGAAACCTGATAAACCATTTATAAAAGATTTATCAGATGATGATCTAAAAGAGGCAATTCAAAGAGCCATTAATGTTAAAAAAGGTGAATTTTTTATTGCTCGAGCAATTACACCTCAAGATAAACGATTAAAAAGCGACAAAGCATTTCTTGCTTTTCTGGAGGAAACATTCGATCAATTTTTACCATTCTATACTGCATAATTATTTTGGAATCAAGTTATAATTTCAAATTCAATAAGCGCCTAATCACATCGTTGATTTCGCGCTTATTTTTTTCTTCCAAAACTCACCTGCCAACATAATAGTTAATACTTTTAAAAAAATTAAAATAATTTTAGGTTGACCTAAACATTTTATTAGGTTATTATATTGTCCATAAGAAGTAGAGGTGAGTCAAAATGAATAACAAACAACAATCAACAAAAGAACAATTAAGTTTAGATGAAATTAATAATACTATAAAATTCGATCATCGCAGTTCAAACAAACAAAAATTCTTATCATTTCTTGGACCTGGTCTATTAGTCGCAGTTGGTTACATGGATCCTGGAAACTGGATAACATCTATGCAAGGTGGCGCACAATATGGCTATACTTTGCTATTCGTAATTCTTATTTCAAGCTTATCAGCAATGTTACTTCAGAGTATGACGGTAAGATTAGGCATAGCAACAGGTATGGACTTAGCTCAAATGACAAGACATTATTTATCGAGACCTATTGCAATTATATTTTGGATTATTGCAGAACTCGCAATCATTGCCACTGACATTGCAGAAGTTATTGGGAGTGCAATTGCACTTAACCTACTATTTAATATACCTTTAATTGTTGGCGCATTAATAACAGTACTTGACGTGTTTTTACTATTATTTATTATGAAGTATGGTTTCAGAAAAATTGAAGCTATTGTTGGAACTTTGATTTTTACAGTGCTTTTCATTTTCATATTTGAAGTGTATATTTCTTCACCACAATTAAATGAAGTATTGAACGGATTTATACCACAAAAAGAAATTATTACTAATAATGGTATTCTCTATATTGCATTAGGTATTATAGGGGCAACAATTATGCCGCATAATTTATATTTACATTCTTCAATTGTCCAATCAAGAACATACTCAAGACATAACAATGAGGACAAGGCACAAGCGATTAAATTTGCTACAATTGATTCAAATATTCAATTATCAATTGCATTTGTAGTCAATTGTTTATTACTTATATTAGGTGCATCACTATTTTTCAATTCCAATGCAGATGATTTAGGTGGTTTCTATGATTTATATCACGCGTTGAAAACCGAACCAGTACTTGGTGCGACAATGGGTGCAATTATGAGTACGTTATTTGCCGTTGCATTACTAGCGTCGGGGCAAAATTCAACCATTACTGGTACACTAGCTGGCCAAATTGTTATGGAAGGATTTTTGAAATTACACATACCAAATTGGTTACGACGTTTAATTACACGCTCACTTGCTGTCATTCCTGTTATTGTATGTTTAATCATCTTTAATGGTAACGCAGCAAAAATAGAACAGTTACTAGTTTTCTCACAAGTATTCTTAAGTATTGCATTGCCATTTTGTTTAATACCTTTACAATTGGCTACTAGTAATAAAAAATTAATGGGTCCATTTTATAATAAAACTTGGGTGAATATTATTTCATGGACACTCATCATAATTCTTAGTATTTTAAATGTATATTTAATCATCGAAACATTCCAAGAATTACAAGTATAATAAAAAACCATTAAAATGTATGTCGTGCCTTTTTTAATCAACTACATTTTAATGGTTTTTCTATTTACGATATTAGTTAATGATAAATATATTCATCGTCTTTATGGCGTTTTTCCGTATAGTTTTTTTCAGTCTGTTCTTTTTTAGAAATTAACATAAATATTACAACAATCCATAAAATAATCGCTAATAAATTTAATGCTATGAAACTGATAATGACTGCAAAGACAAAAAGTGATATCGCTAATTTTCTACGCCCTTTTATACAAATTGTTGCAAATATACCATAAAGCGTTGAAATTAATAAAATAATAGCCAGAACGCCTATTGATGTAGTAATCATATCTAAAGACACATCACTCCCATTTTTAGACAACTGCTTTGCTAATTCTTCCCTCTGTGTCGCATTACCATTTTTTAATGAAACATATGATAGGCCTAAGATTAAAAGATAAATAATACTAATACTATTTGCAATCCAAGACATAATTAATTCAGGTTTTCTATTCATGTTATTATCCTTTCTATTTGTATTAGGTGAACTAAGGTATATTTATATTTTAAATATACGAAGTTTAATTTACTTGTATATTACCATATTTCCACTTTCTTTTTTAAATTTTTATCGATAATGCATTAATAATTTAATTTGACTTTTAAGGCATATTCATTTTCAATGCAAGATCTATTTATACTCGTCTTTTGTAGCTGTTATTACAAACTAAAATTAAGTAGCATTGATTTAAAAAAAGCCAAATTAGTATGAAGTAATTCTATATCTTCTACACTAATCTGGCTTAATTTATTTATTCATGTTTGTTATTGTCCTTAACTTCACTTGAATTGCGTTCTTCGGTAATATCATTGTTGTAAATTTGACGTCGCTCTTCAAAATTCATTCGACGTTGACTAACTGCACTAGGTTGGTTTTTTCTGTGTTCTTTCATTCGTTGATTATATGCTTTTCGTTTTTCTTTCTTTTTAGCTTTAATTGCAGCTTTTTCTCTTTTTTGTTGAGCCTTAAGATCTTTAGGATCAACTTCCGGTTCTGAATAATACCCATCATCTTCAATACCTAATTCTTCGGTACTTTTTTGTTTGTATTTAGCTTGTCGAGATAATACTGATGGTTCGCCCTCGCTTGTTTCCACGGTATTATATTCGCTTTCAACTGCACGTTTTGGAAATTGATCATATTTGTCTTTCTCTTGATCATATGCAGTATGTGCTTTCTCCGCTTCACTTTCATGTTTAGGTGCTTCAAAGTATTCATCCCTTGGTTGAGGTCTTTCATAAACTGGTTCCCGATAATCATAATATGGCTCATTATAACCTTCATAATATTGCGGACCAACCATTTCAACTTTATCTTTTCTAATAAACATCATCATTGCAATTATAAAGAATAAAATTGGTATGATTAATGTAACAATAAGTAAGATTAAAGGAATCGTTACAAAAGCTGATATTAAGAATAAAAAGCCTGATAAAATTCTAATATTCATTGAAATAAGTGCTAAAAATGAAATTAACAAACACACAATAAAGTATACGATAATCGCCCATATACCATTTTGTAACCAAATTACAAATTGTGTTGTATTATAGCCGTTACCAGCTAATAATTGCTGAATAAAAGCATTGTTGTTTAATGTATTTTCAAGATTAGCAATTGATGTATTATTACTAAATGAAACAAGTGCTATAAACATAGTAATAATGGTAAGCACTAATAACATTACCCAACTTAGCCAACCTAGAACTTTTTCAGTTAATCTACTTACTGGACGTTTAATTTGAGTAAATTGTTCTCCAGTCATTCGTTACAACTCCTTATAGTACTTATCCAGTTATTATAACTAAATATAAAGCAAATAACTACTATTTATGATTTTTATTTTAATGACATTTTGAAATTCAAAAAGTTTTCGTTGTACTCACTTAGAACTTCTTGTCCTAAATCTTTGTATACTTCAAGACGTTTTTGTTCTTGTTTTGTTGGATAAAATCGGTGATCATCTTTGATTTCTTTAGGTAATAAATCTCGTGCCGCTTTGTTTGGAGTCGCATAACCTACAAATTCCGTATTTTGCTTGTTATTTTTAGCATCCAATAAGAAATTCATAAATTTATAAGCACCTTCTTTATTTTGAGCTGTTCTAGGAATCACCATATTATCAAACCATAGATTAGAACCTTCTTTTGGAATAACGTAATTGTATTTATCTCCTTCTTGTACTAAAGGTGCTGCCACGCCGCTCCAAACTACTGCAATATTACCTTCATTTTGCTGAAGCATCATAGTAATTTCATCACCAACTACACCTCTTACTTGTGGTGATAATTTTGTTAGATCCCTTTCTGCTTCTTTAAGATGGTAAGGATTACGGTCATTAAGATTATACCCAAGTTTATTTAAACTCATGCCCATAATTTCTCTGGCACCATCAACTAATAATATTTGATTTTTAAATTTAGAATTATATAATGATTTCCAACTATCAAATGTTTCATTTGGATACTTTTCCGTATTGTAAAGTATTCCTACAGTTCCAAAAAAATAAGGTAATGAATACTTATTATCTTTATCGAATGACATGTTCATATAATCAGGATCTAAATTTTTAATATTAGGTACCTTTTTATGATTAATCGGTAACAATAGGTTATCTCTTTTAAGTTTTTGTACAGTATATTCACTAGGAAATGCAACATCATAATGTGTTCCACCATTACGAATTTTTGCTTCCATTGCTTCATTTGAATCAAATGTTTCATAAACAACTTGAATGCCAGTTTCTTTTTCAAACTTTTTAATTAAATCCGGATCAATATATTCGCCCCAATTGTAAACATAAATCTTTTGGTTCGTGTGCACTTGTTCTTTTGATTTAAACCAATGACTTACAGCAAGGCATATCATGCCAACAACTAAAGCACCTATAATGAGTTGTAAAAATCTTTTCATTATTTTACACCTCGTTTCATTAGCTTTTTCTTATTCATCACATATTGAATTAAATAATATCCAAGAATACCTAATACAATGACTGCAAATAATAATGTCGAAATTGCATTTATTTCCATACTAATTCCTTTTCGTGCCATCGCATAAACTTCAACAGACAGAACACTAAAACCATTACCAGTTACGAAGAAACTTACAGTAAAGTCATCTAATGAATATGTTAAAGCCATAAAGAATCCGCCTATAATTGAAGGTAAAATATTGGGAATGATGACATTACTTAACAATTGTGGTTCAGTTGCTCCTAAATCTCTTGCAGCGTTTAACATGTTGTTATTCATTTCATAAAGTTGTGGTAATACGATAATAACAACTATTGGAATACAAAATGCAATGTGCGATGTAAGTACTGTCCAAAAGCCTAATCCTAAACCCGTGAAATGACCGATAGTTGTAAACATAATTAAAAATGAAGCACCTATAACCACATCTGATGACACCATTAACACATTATTAAGTGTTAAAAGAGTAACTTTAAATTTCTTATTTCTTAAATAATAAATGGCAATCGCACCAAAAGTTCCAATAACTGTAGATATAGATGCAGCAATAAGTGCCACAGCAATCGTATTAAAAATGACAGACATTAAATGGTCATTTTGAAATAAAGATTGATAATGTTCTAATGTAAAATGCTCAAAGTGAATCATATTACCTGCCGAATTAAATGAATAGAACATTAAAAAGAATATAGGGATGTATAAAATTGCTAATAATATCCCTATATATAACTTTCCATACCATTTCATGTGATTCACCCTCTCCCATTAGATGATTTTGTAATGATTAAAATGAATGCCATAAATACAATAAGGAATATTGCAATGGTTGATCCCATGCCATAATTTTGAATTGTTAAAAATTGTTCTTCAATTGCTGTACCAATATTTATCACTTTGTTACCTGCAATTAAGCGTGTAATCATAAATAGAGATAATGATGGAATAAAAGTTACTTGAATACCAGTCATTACACCTTCTTTAGTCAATGGCATAATCACTTTTCTAAATGTATAAAAAGGACTAGCTCCTAAATCACTAGATGCTTGTAATAAATTATTTGGTATTGCCTTCATACTATTAAAAATAGGTAAAATCATAAATGGTATATAAATGTAACTTGCTACTACTAAAAACGCACCTGTTGTAAATAATAAATTAAACGACGGTAAATTAAATAAATGGAAAAATTGATTAATTAAACCATCATGACTTAATAATCCAATAAAAGCGTACGTCTTCAACAATAAATTTATCCATGTCGGAATAATCATTATCATTAACAAGATGTTTTGAAATTTTGAGCGAGTAATATAGTAAGCTGCTGGATAACTGATAACTAGCGTAATAATTGTAATCAAAGAAGCATATAATATTGAATATGCAAACATTTTCAAATATTTAGTAGTAAAAATTTGTTGATAATTGGTGAAGCTGAAGTTTCCATTAATATCTAAAAATGAGAAATACACGAGTAATACTACAGGTATAATAATAAATATGACCATCCATAATAAGTATGGAATTAAAAGTAATTTATTAGTATTACGCATTGTCAACTTCCTCATAACTTTCAATACGTTTATCAAATTCTTCTTCTGTTTCTCCAGGTACCATAATATGAATGGCTTCAGGATCAAAATAAAGACCAACTTCACTGCCTACTTCAGCTTTTTTAGTCGTTTGTATTACCCATTCATAACCTTTATTGTCTATGCAACATATTTCATAGTGAACCCCTCTAAATAACATAGAATCAACCGTTGCTTTAAACAAACCTTCTTCTGCTTTAATTAACGAAATATCTTCAGGTCGAATAACGACCTCTACTTTTTTGTTTCTAGGAATACCCATATCAACACATTCAAAATCTTGACCATAAATATTCACAACATAATCTCTAACCATGCGCCCTTCAACTATGTTGGACTCTCCAATGAAATCAGCTACAAATCGATTGACAGGCTCATCGTAAATATCTGTAGGTGTACCAAATTGTTGAATCTTCCCATCTTTCAACACAAATAGATAATCACTTAGTGCCAAAGCTTCTTCTTGATCATGTGTAACGAATATAAAGGTAATCCCTAGACGTGATTGTAATTCTCTTAATTCATATTGCATTTCAGTACGTAATTTTAAATCTAAGGCCGATAAGGATTCGTCTAATAATAAAATTTCTGGTTCATTTACAATAGCACGTGCAATCGCAACACGTTGCTTTTGTCCACCACTCATTTCATTAATGTTTCGTTTCTCATAACCTGATAGTTTAACTAACTTTAATGCTTCTTTTACTTTTTCATCGATTTGTACTTTGGATAACTTTTTTAATTTCAAACCGAAAGCAATATTATCATAAACATTTAAATGGGGAAACAATGCATAATCTTGGAAGACCGTATTCACTTTTCGTTTGTTTGGCGGTAAGTTTCCTATTGGTTTGTTTTGATAAATTACTTCACCACTATCCGGATACTCAAACCCTGCTATTAATTTTAAAATTGTTGTTTTTCCACAACCTGAAGGACCTAATAATGTATAAAAGTATCCCGATTCAATATCAATATCTATCTCGTCTAAGATATTAAGATCATCATAGCTTTTACTAACTGATTTAAATGATAATAATGGTTTCATATAAGATCCCCCCTATAAATATGAAGCTGTTGCTACAATAAGTATTCGTGTTTCAACGTTTGATTCATTAGATAAGCGATGATTGTCACGCGCTTTAAAATACAAAACGTCTTCTTCTTGTGCTTGATATATTTCTTTACCTAAATTAAGTGTAATTTGACCTGACATGCAATAAATAAATGTATCAGACTCTGATGGATTAAAAGTTTTATATGAAGCACCAGGCTTTAACGTGAGAATCAATGGCTCCATATCATATTCGTTTGATTTAGATACTAACCAATTTAATATGTAACCTTCATCATATTCATCATAAATAACTTGCTCTGCCTTCTTATATAACACTTTTTCATTTTCAGTTTCTTTAAAAAAATCACTGGGTGTTGTTCCTAATACCTCAATGATGTTTAAAAATGTTTCCATACTTGGCGATGCATGTTCACTTTCAATTTGTGATATATATCCTTTTGATAAGTCTGTACGTTCAGCAAGTTCTTCTTGCGTGAGATTTTTAATTCTTCTAAGATTTTTAATTTTATTACCTATGTTCATTATTTTTCCACCTAAAAAAGCTATATTAAGTTTACTATTATCAAACATTTTGTTTAACACTTGATAAAGGTACCAAAATATAGCTTTATTAGCAATAGATTTTATCGAAAAATCTCTTTAAAATTTATCCTTTCAAACAAATTATTATTTTGCTGTCACATATTGATCTTCAGTGTGAGCTTTAACATTTTGAACAGCTTTGTAACTATTGTATCCGCTACTTTTTTCAAATGTATTGAAAATTTGCTTCTCTTCCGCTTTGCCAGGAACTATTGATTTAAATACTTTATACGCTTGCATAAATTTGCCTGCATTAACTCCTGATTCATAATATTTTTCAACATGATTAAAAAATGTTATTACTGAAAGCATTTCCTCATTGCTCCAGTCTAAATCGATAGGATATTCATATTCCATTGAAAACCACCTCCACTCATTTATTAGCAACGCTAGTATAACATGTCATTTTGATATCGAAATAGTATTTTATAATACTTTGGTTTTAATATACTAAATAAATTAGTCATACATTAAAAAGAGCCGTAGCAAGCGCTACAGCTCTAAAAGAATGAATCTTTATAAAATCAGAAATTACATTGTATGGATTGGGTATCCGATAGCTTTTTCAGCTGCTTCCATAGTCATCTCACCTAATGTTGGATGCGCATGGATAGTTAATGCGATATCTTCAGCATTCATACCAGCTTCAATTGCTAAACCTAACTCAGAGATAATATCTGATGCACCAGTACCTACTACTTGAGCGCCAATTAAAGTATCATCTTCTTTAAGTGTAATAAGTTTAACAAATCCGTTAGTATCATCTAATGATAAAGCACGACCATTTGCTGCGTATGGGAATTTAGAAGCTTTAATTGCTAAACCTTCTTCTTTAGCTTGTGCTTCTGAATAACCAACTGTAGCTAATTCTGGTTCAGTAAAGCATACTGCTGGCATACCAATATAATCCACTTCAGCAGCTTGACCATCAATTGCTTCAGCAGCAACTTTAGCTTCATAGCTAGCTTTGTGAGCAAGTGGTAAACCTGGAACGATATCACCAATTGCATAGATATTGCTGATAGAAGTACGGCTTTGTTTGTCAACTTCTAATAATCCACGATCTGCAAATTTAATGCCTAATTCTTCAAGACCTAATTCATCAGTATTTGGACGACGACCTACAGTTACTAATACATAATCAGCTTCGATTGCTTTTTCTTCACCTTTAGCTTCATAAGTAACTTTAACACCGTTATCTGTTTCTTCAGCTGATTTAGCCATAGCCTCAGTAACGATTTCAACACCTTTTTCTTTCATACCTTTTTTAACAGGTTGTGTCATTTGTTTTTCGAAGCCACCTAAAATATCTTTAGCACCTTCAAGGATAGTTACTTCTGAACCAAAGTTAGCAAATGCTGTACCTAACTCAGAACCAATGTATCCTCCACCAACTACAACTAATTTTCCTGGTACTTCTTGTAAGTTTAAAGCACCTGTTGAGTCGATAACACGTTTACCAAATTTGAAATTAGGAATTTCAATTGGTCTTGAACCTGTTGCAATAATTGCATTTTTAAAGTTGTATGTTTGCGCACTTTTTTCGTCCATAACACGTAAGCTATTGTTATCTACGAAATATGCTTCACCTTTAACGATGTTTACTTTGTTACCTTTAAGTAAGCCTTCAACACCACCAGTTAATTTGTTTACAACTGATGACTTGAATTCTTGAACTTTTTGGAAGTTTAATGAAACGCTCTCAGCAATAACACCTAAGTTTTCAGAATGTTGTGCTTCAACAAAACGGTGAGAAGCATGTAGTAATGCTTTAGAAGGAATACAACCAACGTTTAAGCATACACCACCTAAATTACCTTTCTCAACGATTGTTACTTTTTGTCCTAATTGAGCTGCACGAATTGCTGCAACGTATCCACCAGGACCTGCTCCGATTACAATAGTATCTGTTTCAATTGGGAAATCTCCAACTACCATGTTTTACCCCTCCATTAATAATAATTCTGGATTATTTAATAAACGTTTAATATGATTCATTGCATTTTGTCCAGTTGCACCATCGATTTGTCTGTGGTCAAAGCTTAATGATAATGCTAATACTGGTGCAGCAACAATTTCACCATCTTTAACGATTGGTTTTTGAGCAATACGGCCAATTCCTAAGATTGCTACTTCTGGGTGATTGATAACTGGAGTGAACCATTGTCCACCAGCTGAACCGATATTACTGATTGTACATGTAGCACCTTTCATTTCATCGGCTGTTAATTTACCATCACGTGCTTTAACAGCTAATTCATTAATTTCATCTGAAATTTGGAAAATAGACTTACGATCAGCATGTTTAACAACAGGTACTAATAATCCTCTATCAGTGTCTGCTGCAATACCAATATTCCAGTAATGTTTATGAACGATTTCACCAGCTTCTTCATTGAATGAAGTGTTAAGTGCTGGGTATTTTTTCAATGCAGAAACAAGTGCTTTAACAACATAAGGTAAGAATGTTAATTTAGTACCTTGTTCAGCTGCAATTTCTTTAAATTTCTTACGGTGATCCCATAATGCTTGAACATCAATTTCATCCATTAATGTTACGTGAGGCGCAGTATGTTTAGAGTTAACCATTGCTTTTGCAATTGCTCTACGCATTGCTGGGATTTTTTCAGTTGTTTCTGGGAAGTCACCTTCTAATGATACTGCTGCTGGTGCTGCTGGTGTTTCAGCAACTTCTTCAGTTGAAGCTGAAGCAGCTGATTCATTAGTAGCTGCTGGTGCACCACCATTTAAGTATGCATCAACATCTTCTTTAGTAATACGACCATTTTTACCTGAACCTGGAACTGCTTTAATATTAACACCTTTTTCACGAGCGTATTTACGCACTGATGGCATTGCTTTTACAGTTCTGTTTTCATCTACTTCTTCACTTTGAGTTGCTGCTGGTGCTTGTTCAGCTGGCGCTTCCTCTTTAGCTGGTTCTTCTTTAGCTGATGAATCATCATCATGACCTTTAAATTGCATATCTTCTGCATCTGGTGCATCGATTCTAACAATTACATCACCTACTACAGCTACTGTACCTTCTTCAACAACTACTTCTTCTACAGTACCAGAAACTGGTGAAGGAATTTCTACTACTGATTTGTCGTTTTGTACTTCTGCTAAAACATCGTCTTCTTCAATAGTATCTCCAGCTTTAACAAACCATTTTACAATTTCACCTTCGTGGATACCTTCCCCGATATCGGGTAATCTAAATTCAAATGCCACGTTTTTGCCCTCCTAGATTTCGCAAATTAATCATTTTATTTTAATCAATAAGACTAAAATACGCTAACTTCGTTAATTTTTATATTAATTAAAATTCTAAAGTTTCTTTTGCTTTTTCGATGATGTCGTTTTTGTTTGGTAACCAAACATTTTCAGCTTGTGTGAATGGATAAATAGTATCTGCCGCTGCAACTCTTCCGATTGGAGCTTCTAATGAAAGGATTGCACGTTCACTAATTTCAGCCACTACTGCTGCACCAACACCTGCTTGACGTTGTGCTTCTTGAACAACAAGTGCACGACCAGTTTTTTCAACTGAAGCTACTATTGTATCTACATCAAGTGGTTGAACAGTACGTAAGTCAATAACTTCAACAGAGTAACCATCTTTTTCAAGTTCTTCTGCAGCTTTCATTGATTCTTGAACCATTGCACCATAAGTGATGATTGAAATGTCGTTACCTTCTTTTTTAACATTCGCTTTACCAATGTCAATTGTATATTCTTCTTCAGGTACTTCTTCACGGAATGAACGATATAATTTCATATGTTCTAAATATACGACTGGGTCATTACTTCTAATAGAAGAAATTAATAAACCTTTAGCGTCATATGGGCCTGAAGGAATTACAACTTTAAGACCAGGAGATTGAGCTAAAATACCTTCTAAGTTATCTGCGTGTAATTCAGGTGTGTGAACGCCACCGCCGAATGGGCTACGAATTGTAACAGGTGCAGTTTTAGTACCACCTGAACGGAAACGTGTACGAGCAATTTGTCCAGCAATTGCATCAAATACTTCAAATACGAAACCTAAGAATTGTACTTCCATAACTGGACGGAATCCTTCAACTGCAAGACCCATTGCTAAACCACCGATTCCAGATTCAGCTAATGGTGTATCGAATACTCTATCTTCACCAAATTCTTTTTGTAGTCCTTCAGTAACACGGAAAACACCGCCGTTAACACCAACGTCTTCACCAAAAATTAATACATCTTGGTTATTTTTAAGTTCAGTTTTAAGCGCGTCATTAATCGCTTGAACCATTGTCATTTGTGCCATGGCTTACTTCGACTCCTTCTCTTTGTAAATTTCATATTGTTCTGCTAAGTTTTGAGGCATATCTTCATACATAATTTCCATTAGAGAAGTAACAGTTTGTTTTTCAGTGTTATCAGCCTCTTTGATTGCTGCTTTAATATCAGATTTCGCACGTTCAATAACTTCATTTTCTTTTTCTTCATTCCATAAACCTTTGTTTTCAAGGAATTTACGGAAACGTACTAATGGATCTTTTTTCTCCCATTCAGCATCTTCATCTGAAGTTCTGTAACGAGTTGGATCGTCACCAGCCATTGTATGTGGACCATAACGGTAAGTCATAGTTTCAATTAATGTTGGACCCTCGCCTGCAACAGCGCGATCACGTGCCTCTTTAGTTGCTTGATATACAGCTAATGCATCCATACCATCAACTTGGATACCAGGAATACCTACAGCGATTGCTTTTTGAGCTAATGTCTCAGCAGCAGTTTGCTTGCTTCTTGGAGTTGAAATTGCATAGTTATTATTTTGAATAACGAAAATTGCAGGTGCTTTATAAGCTGCTGCAAAGTTAATACCTTCGTAGAAATCACCTTGTGATGAACCACCGTCACCAGTGTATGTGATTGCTACTGCTTTTTTACCACGTTTTTTAAGTGCGAAAGCAACACCAGCAGCTTGGATATATTGCGCACCAATAATGATTTGTGGGCTTAATGCATTAACACCTTCAGGGAATTGATTTCCTTTGAAGTGACCTCTTGAGAATAAGAAAGCTTCTGTTAATGGTAAACCATGCCAAATAATTTGAGGAACATCTCTGTATCCAGGTAAGATGTAATCTTCTTTTTCTAAAGCGTATTGAGACGCTAATTGTGATGCTTCTTGACCAGCAGTTGGTGCATAGAAACCTAAACGTCCTTGTCTGTTTAATGAGATAGAACGTTGGTCAAGGATTCGAGTCCATACCATTCTTTCCATTAATTCTACTAATTGTTCATCCGTAAGATCAGGTACTAAGTCTTCATTTACGACGTTACCATTCTCATCCAAAATTTGAACCATTTCAAATTTCGATTGAGTATCATTTAAAACTTTTACTGCATCGAATTGGGCTTGTAACTTAGGAGCCATTCAATTCACCATACCTTTCCCATAATTGTATAGAAATTCATTTTATCCTAATTAATTGTACCATAAATAAATGGCACTGTTAAACCATTTGAAAAAGTTCTGTTTTAATAAAAAAGATACAGATAATAGAAACTGTATTAGTTGTTTCTTGTTACCTGTATCATTATTTTATACGAACTGATTTACATCTTGTTTTTCTCTTGCAATCTTTTTATTTACTTTTGAATATTTATCTGTTATTTCTTTTAATTTTTTATAGTTTTGTCCGATTGTTTTTTCTTTTTCTTTTACACCTTGTTGTGTAGCGTCATTTTGACTTAAATATTCAAATAAAGCTTTTTCTGAATTGACAGCTGTTTTATATGCTTCTGCATATTTAACGTGCAACTTATATTTTTCTTTTAACGCATCATTAAGTTGCTCTACCTCTTTACGTTTAACATCATTTCCAATGGTATCGATATGACTCCCTGCTTTTTTATAGTCTTGTTCAGATTTTTTGATTGCATCCTCTTCTTTTTTAAATTCCTTGAGTCGTTCATCTGCATTTTTAATTAAATCTTTGACGGCTTTTTCTCGGACTGATGCATCTTGACTATTTGCATTAGAAGTTAGTTTATTCTTTTTCTCGTCTAATTCAGCAATCTTTTTACCAACTGAATTGATTGGTTCTTCGTCTTTCTTAATTTTATCCATTTGCTCTATATACGCCTTGATTTCTTTTTTATCTGTAGTACATCCGGCAAGTAAGACACTTGATGCTAATACTACTGCGACTGTTTTTCCAAATTTCATTACTTGTACCTCCACTTGCTATATAAATAAATGATAAATAAAATCTTATCGGAAATCAATTTTTAAACAACTTATATCCTAATGCTCCTCTTAAGTATATTTGTTGACAGTTGCGTAATTTATAATATAATTTTTAAAGTTAAGAAGATAATTGAAATTCTATATTAAAATTGCAATACAAAGCTCACTTGGACAATTTTAAATGCAATTCTTAACACATAAAAATTTAAATTACTATCCGAAATAAATTATGATGGTATTAGGTTCGTTTTTATAATATTAATTGAAATGTATGAGTATCTTAACAACCTTCTTACTGTCATTCAACTAAAACAAATTAAAACAACAATTAAGGAAGGTGTATTATATGTTAACAATGAAAGATATTATTAGAGATGGGCACCCTACATTACGTCAAAAAGCTGCCGAATTAGAATTGCCTTTATCTAATGAAGATAAAGAAACTTTAATCGCAATGAGAGAATTTTTAGTGAACAGCCAAGATGAAGAAATTGCTAAACGCTATGGACTACGTTCAGGTGTTGGTTTAGCAGCTCCACAAATAAACATATCTAAACGCATGATTGCAGTACTTATACCGGATGATGGAAATGGCAAGGCCTATGACTATATGCTTGTAAACCCGAAAATTGTTAGCCATAGTGTACAAGAAGCGTATTTACCTACTGGTGAAGGTTGCCTAAGTGTTGATGAAAACATTGCTGGTCTTGTTCATCGTCATAATCGTATTACGATTAAAGCGAAAGACATCGAAGGCAATGATATTCAATTAAGATTAAAAGGTTACCCCGCCATCGTATTCCAACATGAAATAGATCATTTAAATGGTGTAATGTTTTATGATCATATTGACAAAGATCATCCGTTACAACCACATGCAGATGCTGTAGGCGTCTAAATAATATTATGATTTTGGAGGTTCAAGACAAAGAATAGTCTTGAACCTTTTTTATAACAAAGTACTATGTTTTAATTTTACTCATGTGCATATACGATTTTTCTTCATTAAATTTGCTGATTTCCTCATCAAAATTAACAGTTTAAATTATAAACATTAAATCTTTCTTATTAGCATTTCCTAATGTGTGAATTTATTTTTATAAATCCAACTGTACTTTTATTCAAAATCCTAGCTTTTCAGTGAGATAAACTGCTTTATTTATTATCATTCATCATGTAAAATAAGATTTAACTGAAATTTTAGTGATGTTTCACTAACTTTTTAAAATGAACGACAAGATGACCCTAGTTTCTAATCAATATAATTGTTAAATCAATTTTTAGGTTCATAAAATGATTTGCAATAAAAATGATTTTATCGTAGATACTACATTTCGATTTTTACTAGGATTAACAATAAATTAAACAAACATTCTTAGGAGGAATTTTTAACATGGCAGTATTTAAAGTTTTTTATCAACATAATAGAGATGAAGTAATTGTGCGTGAGAATACACAATCGCTTTATGTTGAAGCTCAAACAGAAGAACAAGTACGTCGTTACTTGAAAGATCGTAATTTTAACATTGAATTTATTACTAAATTAGAGGGCGCACATTTAGATTACGAAAAAGAAAATTCAGAACACTTCAATGTGGAGATTGCTAAATAATGAAACAATTACATCAAAATGAAGTAGGTGTATATGCTCTTGGAGGTCTAGGTGAAATTGGTAAAAATACTTATGCAGTAGAGTATAAAGACGAAATCGTCATTATCGATGCAGGTATTAAATTCCCTGATGATAACTTATTAGGTATTGACTACGTCATTCCTGACTACACTTATCTAGAACAAAACCAAGATAAAATTGTTGGCCTATTTATTACGCATGGTCATGAAGACCATATAGGCGGTGTGCCCTTCCTATTAAAACAACTTAATATACCTATTTACGGCGGTCCATTAGCATTAGGTTTAATCCGAAATAAACTTGAAGAACATCACTTATTACGTACAGCTAAATTACATGAAATAAATGAAGATAGTGTTATCAAATCTAAGCATTTCACAATTTCATTCTATTTAACTACACACAGCATTCCTGAAACGTATGGTGTAATAGTTGATACACCTGAAGGAAAAATTGTCCATACTGGTGACTTTAAATTCGATTTTACTCCAGTTGGTAAACCAGCAAACATTGCAAAAATGGCTCAATTAGGTGAAGAAGGCGTATTATGTTTACTTTCTGACTCTACAAATTCACTTGTACCAGATTTTACTTTAAGTGAACGTGAAGTTGGTCAAAACGTAGATAAGATTTTCCGTAATTGTAAAGGTAGAATTATTTTTGCTACTTTTGCATCTAACATTTATCGTGTTCAGCAAGCTGTTGAAGCAGCAATTAAAAATAACCGTAAAATTGTTACATTCGGTCGTTCAATGGAGAACAATATTAAAATCGGTATGGAACTTGGCTATATAAAAGCACCACCAGAAACATTTATTGAACCAAATAAAATTAATACTGTACCTAAACATGAATTATTAATTTTATGTACCGGTTCTCAAGGCGAACCAATGGCTGCATTATCACGAATTGCTAATGGAACGCATAAACAAATTAAAATTATTCCAGATGATACAGTTGTATTTAGTTCATCACCTATTCCAGGTAATACTAAAAGTATTAATAGAACAATAAATGCGCTATATAAAGCTGGTGCTGATGTTATTCATAGCAAGATTTCTAACATCCATACTTCGGGTCACGGTTCTCAAGGTGATCAACAGTTAATGTTACGTCTGATTAAACCTAAATACTTCTTACCAATTCACGGTGAATATCGTATGTTAAAAGCGCATGGTGAAACTGGTGTAGAATGTGGCGTTGAAGAGGATAATGTCTTTATCTTTGATATTGGCGACGTCTTAGCATTAACACATGATTCCGCTCGTAAGGCCGGACGTATACCATCCGGCAATGTACTAGTTGATGGTAGCGGCATTGGGGATATTGGTAATGTTGTAATTAGAGACCGTAAAATGTTATCAGAAGAAGGTCTTGTGATTGTTGTTGTAAGTATTGATTTTAACACTAATAAATTATTGTCAGGTCCTGATATTATTTCACGAGGATTCGTATATATGAGAGAATCTGGTCAATTAATTTATGATGCACAACGCAAAATTAAAACTGATGTTATTAGTAAGTTAAACCAAAACAAAGATATTCAATGGCATCAAATTAAATCTTCCATTATCGAAACCTTACAACCTTATCTATATGAAAAAACAGCTAGAAAACCTATGATTTTACCAGTTATCATGAAAGTTAACGAACAAAAAGAAACAAAAAATAAATAATATTTATAAAACTACTAACACAATATCTTATGTTATTGAACATATCATGTGTTAGTAGTTTTTTGTTTAAAAAAGGGATTGATGAAAAATCAAAAATTTAACATCAATCCCTTTTATTTGTATCATCATTATTTAATAAAACTTGTTCTAATTGTTTTAAATTTACGTCTTTTATGCTCGTATTTGTTTCTTATCTAGTTGCAATATTCTTTTCGAAACGATTTAAATCATTATCATGACCAATCATAATTAGAATATCACCAATTTCTAAATTAATATTTGGATTTGGTGATATGATAAAATCTTTACCTCGTTTGATAGCAATGATATTAATACCATATTGTGCACGAATATCTAAATCTATAATAGATTGCCCTGCCATCTTTTCAGTAGCTTTCAATTCAACAATAGAATGTTCATCAGCTAATTCAAGGTAGTCTAACACACTAGCACTTGCAACATTGTGTGCTATACGTCTACCCATATCACGTTCAGGATGAACTACCGTATCAGCACCAATTTTATTCAATATTTTTGCATGATAATCATTTTGTGCTTTCGCTGTAACTTTTTTCACACCTAACTCTTTTAAAATCAACGTCGTTAACGTACTTGACTGAATATTTTCACCTATAGCAACAATGACATGATCAAAATTACGAATACCTAAACTCTTCATTACTGCTTCATCAGTTGTATCAGCAACTACTGCATGTGTAGCAATATCACTATATTCATTCACTCTATTTTCATCATAGTCAATAGCCATTACATCCATGTCTAATGCATTCAATTCGCGAACTATACTACCGCCAAATCGGCCAAGTCCAATGACAACATACTCTTTACCCATATTCGCCCTCCATCAAATTATATTCATTAATTCTTTAATAAATTAAAATCCGAACTAATATAAATGAGAACCCCAACGAATTAATCTAATTGCAGGAATGCAAGTAAATGAATGTTGGGGTTACATCACAATTTATGATTTCTTTCCTTCAACATATTCTTTGTCGAAAACAAATAACCTTAATAATAATATTAACGATGGAAGTAATAAAAGTAAACCTAAAATAAAGACAATTACTAATGTCCAACCCATTTCAGGATTTACGTATGCATCTGTAATTTTTACAAACGGATATAGTAAGTATGGCAACTTACTTATACCATAACCAAAGAATGCGAACATCATCTGTAAAATAACAAATACAAAAGCCCAACCATGATGTTTTTTTAAATATGTTAAAAGTGATGCTAAAGCAAAAAATATGAAACTTATAGCAAACATCCACCAATATTCAAAAACTGCTGAGTAAAAATGTTCTGCATTTTGAATTCTTAATGATAAAAATACAAATAAGCAAATAATGATCATAGGTGGTCCTAAAAATATATGCCACTGTCTAGTTAAAAGATATGCTGGCTCATCATTAGCCTTTTTCGCATAATATGTTAAAAATCCTGATGAAATATACAATACTGATATAATTGCCAAGAATACTACAGACCAAGCAAATGGGCTTAATAGTAACTGCACCCAATCTAGATCGATAACATTGTTTCGAACATTAATATAACCACCTTCTGTAATAGTTAAAGCAGTTGATAATGAAGCTGGAATTAATAATCCACTTACCCCATACATGATCATCCATGCTAATTTTGTATCTTGACCATAATTTTCAAAGGCATAAAAACTATTTCTTAATGAAATCATGATTAAAGCAATAGATCCTGGAATTAATAACACTGTACCTAAATATTTAATTGATTCTGGAAAGAATCCAACAAAACCAACAAAAAAGAAAACAAAGAATACATTCGTAACTTCCCATACTGGGTTCAAATAACGTGAAATTAAGTGATTAATTTTCTTTTCATCACCAGTTAACTTTGAATGCAATGCGAAGAAACCTGCCCCAAAATCTATAGAAGCAATAATGATATAGCAAAATAAAAACAACCATAACACTGTTATACCGATAAATGCATAAATCATTTTTCTTTTTCTCCTCCTTGCTTCTTGGCTAGACGATTGACATCTTCATACGCCGGTTTATTTTTAAACATACGTATTAATACGTATGCACATGTATACATTAAAATGATGTACAATATGCCAAATAAAATTGTAACGAAGGTTATTCCGCCTGCTTGTGTTGCTGCTTCTGCTACGCGCATATAACCACGAACAATCCAAGGCTGTCTACCCATCTCTGTTAAGAACCATCCAAATTCTATAGCTAGCATTGAAGCTGGTCCTGTTAGAAGTATCCCATAAAGGAGCCATTTGTGAGTTGAGAATTTTCTCAGCTTTTTAAACATTAACGTTAAAACATAAACACCTGAAATGACAAAACATAAAATTCCCATCGTTACCATTAAATCAAAGAAATAATGGACAATCATAGGCGGATGTAAACTTTTTGGAAAATCATTTAAACCTTGTACTTTTGTTTTAACACTATTATCTGCAAGGAAGCTTAATAATCCTGGCAATTCGATAGCACCTTTGACTTGATGCGTTTTTTCATCTAATACACCAAACAGTAATAATTTAGCATGTGATGAAGTATCGAAATGCCATTCATATGCTGCTAATTTTTCAGGTTGAAATTTATGCAAGAATTTTGCCGATAAATCCCCTGCCAGCATAGACAGTAAAGTTGAAAAAAATCCAACTATCATGGACATTTTTAAAGCTTTTTTATGGTAACCTTTATCTTTTGGCTGACGATTTCGTAATAATTTGAAAGCTGCAATTGATGCAATTACAAATGCCATTGTCATACCAGCTGTTGTAATTACGTGAAAAGAACGCACAATAAATGATGGATTGAACATTGCTTCTAATGGCTGTACATTAACCATTTTCCCGTTTTTCAATTCAAATCCTGCCGGTGTATTCATAAATGAGTTCACTGAAGTGATAAAGAATGCAGAGAATGACCCACCAATGATTACCGGTATACTAATTATGAAATGTGTCCATTTATTTTTAAAACGATCCCATGTATATAAATATATACTTAAGAATATTGCTTCAAAAAAGAATGCAAATGTTTCCATAAATAATGGAAGTGCAATAACGTGTCCACCCATTTCCATAAATGTAGGCCAAATCAATGATAATTGAAGTCCTATAATTGTACCTGTAACAACTCCCACTGCTACAGTAATTGTATAAGCCTTAGCCCATCTTTTGGCCATAGCTATATATTGAAGATCATTTTTGCGAATACCTAAAAATTCTGCAATTGCGAACATTAAAGGCATACCAACACCAATCGTTGCAAAAATGATATGAACTGCTAAAGTCATAGCTGTCAAAAACCGACTGATTTCAACTGTATCCATATAAAAACATCACCTTTTTCTTTTTTTGATGACAACACAATGAACTTAATTATAATTGCTATTACGCGCATATTTGAAACATTATGCGCTATGAAATTGTGTATAATTTATGTCAGTTCACAATGTGTTCACAAATTTGTATTTCACAGTATAATTGTGTATATTAATTTAGAAAAATGAAGGAGCGTTTCATATGACAAATATTATCATTTATACACAAAACGATTGTCCACCTTGTACTTTTTTAAAAAATTATTTAACTGAACATCAAGTGACTTTTAAAGAAAAGAACATCAATAATAATAAGTATCGAATTGAGATGATGGATTATGATGCATTTTCAACACCATTTATTTTATTAAATGGCAAACCGATGTATCATGTCGATTTAGAAGAAATAAATAGTGTGTTAAATATTCAAAATTAAAGCTTCTATTTTTAACTTAATATTGTTTATTCAAGATCTAAATCCGCTTCAATAGAAAATCCCCCTCGTTCTCAAACAACAGGAATTACTCAGTCTGAATCAACATTAACTATTCAAGTCTAATTAAAGAATATAATAAAACAAAAAATCCGAAGTTTTCATAATTAAGTATGAAAGCTTCGGATTTAATTTTGACTCTACCTTACATTAGATAGCATTGATTATTTTACGTAATTGTTAACTAATTCAATCACTTCTTCTTGCGTTGCACAGTCCACTGCACGGTTTGCAAGTTCAGTCATTTCATTTTTACTTAAACCATTGATTTGTCTTCTAGCTTTAAGAATAGATGTTGCACTCATTGAGAACTCGTCTAACCCTAAACCTAATAGCAATGGAATAGCTGTTTCATCGCCAGCCATTTCACCACACATACCAGTCCATTTACCTTCTTTATGTGACGCTTCAATAACTTGTTTAACTAAACGTAAAATTGAAGGGTTATATGGTTGGTATAAATAAGATACACGCTCTGACATACGGTCTGCAGCAAGTGTATATTGAATTAAATCATTTGTACCAATGCTGAAGAAATCAACTTCTTTAGCAAAAACATCAGCTAAGGCTGCCGTTGCTGGTATTTCTACCATGATTCCTAATTCTATATCATCTGAAACATCATGACCTTCGTTTTTAAGGTTTTCTTTTTCTTCTAATAATATAGCTTTAGCTTCTCTAAATTCATTGATTGTTGCCACCATTGGGAACATGATATTTAATTTACCATATACTGATGCACGTAATAATGCTCGTAGTTGAGGTCTGAAAATATCTTGTTGCGCAAGACAAAGACGAATTGCTCTATAACCCAAGAATGGATTCATCTCTTCTGGTAAGTTTAAGTAAGAAAGCTCTTTATCTCCACCGATATCTAAAGTACGAACAACAACACGTTTTCCGTCCATTGCTTCTAATACTTCTTTATAAGCTTCGAATTGTTCTTCTTCTGTTGGCATTTGGTCACGACCCATATATAAGAACTCTGTTCTATATAAGCCAATACCTTGTGCACCATTTTCAATAACACCTGGTAAATCATTAGGTGTACCAATGTTTGCTGCAAGTTCAGCATGAACGCCGTCAACTGTAACAGTATCAGCATCACGTAGTTTTTGTAACTCTTTTTTGTCAGCAAAATAACGTTCACGTTTATCTTGATAAGCGATTAACTCATCTTCAGTTGGATTAATAATAACATCTCCGTTTAATCCATCAACGATAATCATGTCGCCTTGTTTAACTTCTTGTGTAATTGATTTTGTACCAACAATTGCTGGAATTTCTAAAGAACGACTCATAATTGCAGAGTGACTTGTTCTTCCACCAATGTTTGTAGCAAAACCTTGTACAAATTCTTTATTTAATTGAGCAGTATCAGAAGGTGTTAAATCATTCCCTACAATAACAACACTTTCATCAATCATGCTTGGATTTGGTAATTCAACACCTAATATGTGTGATAATACACGTTTAGAAACGTCGCGAATATCTGCTGCACGTTCTTTCATATATTCATTATCCATTGATTCAAAAATAGTAACAAATTGTGTTGTTACATCTGTTAATGCTGTTGCAGCATTAGTATTTTCATTTTTAATCTTATCTTGAATTGGTTGAATTAATTCAGGGTCATCTAAAACTAATAAATGTGCATCAAAGATTGCAGCTTTATCAGCACCTAGTTGAACCTCTGCATTATTTCTAATTTTAGTTAACTCAACTTTAGAAGCTTCGATAGCGCTATTGAACTTTGCAACTTCTCCTTCAACATCAGTGACTTTTTCATTTTTGTCGAATGTTAAGTCTGGCTCAACTAATAAGTAAGCTTTAGCAATTGCAACACCATCAGATGCAGCAATACCTTTAATTAATTTAGACATGATTATTTAGTCAATCCTTCTTTTGATAAGACGTCACTGATTGCTTGAATGGCGTCAGATTCATCACTACCGTCAGCATAAATTGTAATTTCAGCATCTTTACCAACACCAAGGCTCATAACACCCATGATTGATTTTAAGTTAACTTTTTTACCATTATACTCTAATTGAATATCTGAATCGAATTTTGAAGCTGTTTGTACTAACATTGTTGCTGGTCTAGCGTGAATACCAGTCTCGTCGATGATTACATATGAATTTTGTTCCATAATTACATTTCTCCTTCGTATAGTTAGAATCTTCAATATTATTACAATACTAACTTAGTTTTATACCTTAACTTTACCAAAACCATGCTTTAAATTCAATTCGTTTAAAACCGGTTTCAGTAAAATTTGCAAATTGCAAAACTATTATAGCACCTACATCACATTTTTAATAACATTTTCGCATTTTTGTATGTGATCTTTTCCAATTTTATTCATAAAGTAGTAACTTATTGATGCTGAAACAGCTTGTCCCACAATTGGAAACCATTTTGTTTGTTTAGCTGCTGTACGTTTCGCAACATCTCTTATCACTATTTTTAAAAATGCACTTGAAATTCTCTTTCCAATAAATTGACTTCCTTGAATTGCTGCCGCAGACATAATTCGTTCTTTGACATCATCACCAAGACTATTAACTTGTTTATGATCTAAACCGTAAATTTTGTTCACATCTTCGATAATGTCTTTCATAAGTTTTAAATCCACACCAAAGTCAAGTCCCGGAATTGGCACAACACTCATTGTAGAAGACATTAAAGACTTTCTTTTTACAATAGCTTCAGCACGTTGACGTCTTTCCCTTAACTCTTGTATTGTTGTTGGCATGGCGCCCTTTTCATTCACATTTTCTATTTTAAAAACTGAATTACCAATTTTATTAGTCAAATTTGATGTTAAATTATTTTTAAATCCCATAGTATTATCACCCTTCTTTTTTTCAATAAAATACTATACCCCTTTTACAATATTTAATGTCTAATATTTACAAAAACTGCTTTTAAATATTTTGATGGTTTATAGTGTGGATGTGTTTTAAAATCTTTTGGTAATCCCATTACCTCAGCTAATTCGAATTCCACACCACTTTCATCTAATGTCTTTTTAATGGTATTTTTAAATTGTTTCAAAGGATATACGCTTGCATTTGTACAAAGTAATAATGTCCCTTCAGAAGATAAAATATTTAATGCGCCTTTAATTAATTGGTCGTAATCTTTTTGCACTGAAAATGTACGCTTTTTACTACGTGCAAAGCTAGGTGGATCAATTACAATTGTGTCATAGCTATGTCCATGACGTGCTGCGTATTTAAAGAAATCAAAAGTGTCCATCACATAAATATATTGAGATTTAGGATCAATAGCATTTAAGCCAAAATTTTCTTCAGTTAAACTTCGAGAGCGGTTTGCCAAATCTACACTTGTAGTCGATGTTGCTTCACTAGCTGCAATTACTGAAAAAGCACCAGTATAACTAAATAAATTTAGTACATGTCGTTCTGAAGCATATTGATCTCTTAATTTTTTACGTACTTCTTTTTGATCTAAAAAGATACCCGTCATTAGTCCATCTTCAAGATCTACATTATAGAACGTAAAGTTTTCTTCAATAATAATTGGAAAGTCGGGTGCATCACCTTCAACAAATCCACCACTATATTCACTATCTTTAAATCTCACTTTTTCATAAATAGATTTATAATCAAATACTTTTCTAATTGCTTCAAGGATTACATATTTAAATTTATAAATACCTTTGGAATACCATTGAATTAATAGATGTCCATCATAATTATCAATGGTTAATCCACCTACACCATCACCTTCAGCATTAAATAATCTAAAAGCATTCGTACCATCGATATTAAAGTAATATTGACGCTCTACAATTGCGTCATTAAATAGTTTAGTGAAAAATGCAATGTTAATTTCTTGAGACTTATCATGTGAAAGAACCCAACCTAATCCTTTGTGTTGGCGTCCGACATAAGCAGTTGCAACATATTGAGATTTATCTGTAACAATTTGAAAAATGTCCCCTTCTTTCAAGTGGTCATGTGAATATATATCCTCTTCATCTACCAATGGATACCCATTGAAATATTTTGTTTCTTTACCTTTATTCAAAGTTGCTAACTTCATCTGTCAACTTCCTTTCTATGTTTCGTTGTAGTTTTTCATATTTATAAACCATTTAATGTTACTGAACTTCATTGTCTTTAATCATTACACTTAATATTGATTTTAACAAATTAATAATTTGAATGATATACAGGTAAAAAACTATTATGCTCATATTGCATATAATTTAAATTTTATAATCCTTAATTTCAAGTAATTTCAGTTTAGGCACTTGAAAACCTTTTATAAGAAGCAAAATGTATCATTACCATTTTAAACTTACGCCTTTTCAATTAATAAAAAAGCACTATCTATAAAATTCATTGAAATGTAACGAATTTAGTTAGTTTTATTTCTAACTAATAGCGTACACATCAAAATGATTAATAGATAGTACTTTTAAATTCATGTCATTATTTATGGTCGTTCTCGTAATTGTAAAGAATAAGAAATAATAATTGCTAATAACATTAAAAGTAATGTTGGTGTAATGAAAACCGAAAGAAGTAATCCATGAATCATTATATTAATAAATTCAGTTAACAACTTGAAGAACAATATACTTCCCATAAACAGTTGTAAATAATAAAACTTACCTTTCAAATGGAATGTTAATGTTGTAGCGATATAAGCAATGATGATAAATAACAAAATTAATAAAGTAACCCATTCGATGACATATTGTGTTTGAGATAACTTCCAATCACCAGACACAAATAGTGCATTACGGTTATTAAATTCTAAAAATGTGAATAAGAAAATAACAGCACCGCAAAATAGTTCAACATACATAGGTTTTACCCATTTTGGTTTTCTCATCCAATTAGGAATATCATCTTCCTGAATATCAATAATATCATTAACTTTCGCTTTGAATTTATCTCTTTTAGCTCTAATTTTATCTAAATCGACACTTCTTCTTGTCTTACGTGCATATTCTGTAGTCTTATCTTGGAGTTGTTTCAAGTGAATTTTAGTTTGATTCGTAACATTTCCTTTACTCGTTCTTGATAATTCTGGCTCTTCTTCTCCTAATTCTTGTTTCGTTAAAGGTAAAGCACGACGCAAGAATAAGAAATTCCAAATAGCCATTTGACCAAGTAACCACATAATAATAAAGAAAGCATTGACACTTAGTATATCAATTGATTCTATCTCGTTAGCATCAATTCTGCCATATAATGAAATTTGTGTAATTAAATAACTTATACCATAACTTATGATAATCCACATGTAATGATTTTTAACATTTTCTTGATTCAATTCATCTTTATAAACGATATAACCAATATGAATCGTAAATGGTATTATAAAAATCACAGCAAAGAAACCATATACTTGCGTCATTAATATAAGTGTAATAATAAAGTACATGATACCGATAACTAAGAAAAAGATAGAAATATCATAGTCATACTTAATTGTTCTATACAATGTATGACCAATCAACATAACTAAAATACCGAATATAATAATCACAATTGCACTAACTATAGGGAAATTACCTATAAATCGACTCATTACTTTTATAATTTCACTGAAAAATGCATTCAGAAATTCCCACACGTTATGAACATGTGTATCAACTTTTTTGCCACCTGTTAATTGTTTAATTAATGGCAAGTTGATTAAAATAATGAGACCAGTGAAGAGTGAAACGATACCGATTAAATAGCTAAAAATAATTTCGGCGTGTTTCCTAAGAAAAGACATTATGTTCACCTCAAAATCATTATATATTAATCTAATGTTGTTGTCTTTATATAAATGAATAAATAGTGCTATAGACTTAGAAAAGTTTATAAAAAGCATAACTGGGTAAAAACCATATGTAAATCATTATCCAACTTTGGGAGGAATTAATCATGACTAATGAAGATAAAAACAAAAAAGCTGCAGAAAAAGCTAAAGAAGTAGAAGAAAAATTAAAAGATAAAAAAGAAGAAAAAACAGACGACATTAATCAAACAAAACAAGATATTCAAGATACACTAAGTTAAAGTTTAAAGAGGTTGAGACATAAAGTTTTTTTGCTCTGGGAAACCGATTAACGGCGTCCCAAAAGCAGGATTTTCGGCAGAAACTCTCACGGTTCGACAAAATTTGGAAAACAATTTTGCTCATCGTTCGGTTCTGCTCAAATCCTAAACGCTTTTGTCCCGACCTCTTTTATGCATGCGCTACACAGGTATACCTTTCCTTTCCCTTACAACTCTTAATTGTTAGGAGATTTTATGCAAATGTTTTCACCATTCATTTCTTTTCTCACATTATAATTTAATTTACTGACAAAAATAATATTATTATTTTTAAAATAAATTTGACTAAATTCAACCCAACAGAGGTATTGACATTATATTGCAAACCCCTTACAGTATAGTTAATTAAATAAATCGCACACACTAGGGGTGTTTTATACTGAGATGAGGCTTGCCCTCAAACCCTTCGAACCTGATCTAGTTTGAACTAGCGTAGGAAAGTGTTACTATACATATGCTTTAATGATATATATTGTGAACGCACAACTTTCCTATGGATGGTTGTGCGTTTTTTATTAGGAGGATGTAAAAATGTCAAAAGGTTTAAAGCTATCTGAAATTCTAGTAACCGTGCTTATTTCAGTAGTATTCGCAGTTATTTACAATTTATGGTGGTTTGTATACAATGGCGTACAAGCTACAGGACTTCACCTCGAGCAACTCACAAACGGTGTTTGGTTTATGGCAGCAATTGTCTGTTATTTAATCATTCCTAAACCCGGTATTGCACTCTTAGCTGAATTTGCTGCTGGTGCAGGCGAAACAATCATTATGGGTCGTTTTGATATACCAACTATCGTTTACGCATTTATACAAGGTTTAGCTTGTGAACTTGTCTTTGCAATTTTTAAATATCAATCTCGTTCAGTTATGGTAGCCATGTTAGCAGGATTTTGTACTGCAATTGCAGCTTTCCCTATTGATTATTACTATGGCTACTTAAATGAAGTTGCAGGTTGGAATTTAACTTTATTCATTGTATTTAGACTAATTAGTGGTGCAGTTGTCGCGGGTGTCTTCTCTTATCTTTTAGTAAAAGCATTAGATAAGACGGGTGTTACAAGATTATTCAGACCTGCTTCTAAAGAAGACTACGACAACTTATAAAAGGAGCATGCAAAGTGTTAAAGGTTAGTGATTTACGACTAAAATATCCGAATGGTCAGCGAAAGATTTTCAATCATCTAAACATCACCATTCAGGATAAAGAAAAAGTACTTTTATTAGGACCTTCTGGATGTGGTAAAAGCACCCTTCTCAATGTATTGAGTGGTATCGTTCCTAATTTAATCGAACTACCTATGAAATATGATGAATTAATTATCGATTCATTAAGTGGAGTTATTTTCCAAGATCCAGATAGTCAATTTTGTATGCCAAAAGTGTACGAAGAACTTGCTTTTGTTTTAGAAAATAGACAAGTACCACGTCAAGATATGGACCAGTTAATTATCGAAGCTTTAAATATGGTTAACTTGAATGTTACATCTGCAACATATGTTAAAGATTTAAGCGGTGGAATGAAGCAAAAGCTTGCAATTGTAGAAACCATTCTCCAGCAATCAAAAACATTATTTTTAGATGAACCGACTGCAATGTTAGACGTCCAAGCAACAAAAGACTTATGGTCCAAGTTAATTGAATTATGGGAAAATCAAACAGTTGTCATAGTTGAACATAAAGTGAATCATATATGGCAACATGTCGATCGCGTAATTCTAATGGATTATGCCGGTAATATTATTGCTGATGCAAACCCTGATACAATACTGAATAAATACGATAGTTTATTAACTGAGTATGGTGTCTGGCATCCTAAAGCTTGGGAATATGCACCAAAACGTGTCGCCTTCCCAGCATCAAAAGAAAATTTATTACACTTTAATGAAGGACGTGTCATTCGAGGCAAATCTACATTATTTACTTTTTCAGATTTAAAAATAGATAAAGGTGAATGGATTACGATTACAGGAGCAAATGGTAGTGGGAAAACCACATTACTCGAATCAATTATGCAATTGATTAAGTATCAAGGTAGTGTACATTTTCAAAATCAACGTTTAACTAAAATTAAACATGCTGCCAAAAATATGTATCTTGTTTACCAGAATCCTGAATTACAGTTCATTACAAATTCAGTTTATGAGGAAATTAATATTCACTTTAATCATCTATCTAAAAATGAAAGTAATAATGAAACGATGCATCTTTTAAAATTATTGAATTTAGAAGATGTCAAAGATCAGCATCCATTTGAATTATCTATCGGACAAAAGCGACGTCTGAGTGTTGCTACAGCATTAAGTTCAAAAGCAGATATCATTTTTTTAGATGAGCCCACATTTGGACTAGATAGTCATAATACATTCGAATTGATCAAACTTTTCCAACAACGAATTCAAACAGGTCAAAGTATAGTGATGGTGACACATGATGATGAAATAATTGCCCGCTATCCATCAAAAAGACTTAAAATTTCGGATGGTAAATTGATAGATTGTGATGGTGATATTAATGTATGAACAATGGAAAATAAGACATTCATTCGTGGATGATGTCAATATTATAACGAAGCTTTTTCTAGGCATCTTACTATTTTTCTTCATTATATTTGTGCATAATTTTGATTTTATGCTTTATACCACCATCTTATTATTAGTATTTTTACTTCTATTTAATGGTACTCAGTTTAAAATCACAGCAATATTTATAGCCATTAGTGTTGGTTTTGCATTACTATCTTCACTTTTCATGATTTTATATGGCAATGGGAGCCATACCATATTGAAATTTGGTTTTATCCATATTACGACAGAAAGTTTAATACGTGGTTTACATGTCTCATTAAGAACAATCGCTATGTCTTTCTTCGGAATATTAATTGCATTAACATCACAAGTAGTAATGATTTTTTACAGCTTAATGCAACATTTAAAAGTTAAATCGAAAGTTGCATACGCATTTATGGCTGCCATAAGAATGTTACCTTTAATGATAAGTTCTTTAATACAATTACGCAGATCCTTAAAAATGCGCTATCAAATGATAGATGCATCAAACTATAGAGGACTTAATAGGTTTAAACATTTAATCATACCTTTGTTAAGCCAAAACATTAGAAAGGCACATCAATTATCAGTAGCAATGGAGTCGAAAGGATTTAAAGATGGTCCTCGAACTTATTATTATAAAGTATCTTTCTCATATAAAGACATTGTCTTTATCATAGTTTTAATTGCCATTATTATATTGGCATATTATTGTTCAATGACATTTCCTATTACAGGTATTGACGATGTTCGTCTAGGTCGTGTCGGTTAAATTTTATCCATAATTGTATAGATATAAAGTTAGAAATTCATTTGTATAGAAAAGAAAACCATTTATTCCATAATACTTCAAAGAGAGGCCACAAACATGTTATATTGTTCATCCAAACATGTTGTGGCTCTCTTCGAAATTGTATATTAAAAATACCGCCACACATTGTAGCATTACGCAATATACAATGTGTGGCGGTATTTATGTGATGTTATTTACGTTACAATGCTTTATTCGCAATGTCGTGACGATAGAATAAATGGTCACTTCTAATATGTGATACTTTATCATATGCATCTCGTTGTGCTTCTGCGACATTGTTACCTTTTCCTACGGCAAGTATGACTCTACCACCCGATGTCACAAATGTATCTCCTTGCTTTCGCAATCCACTAATAAAATAGTTTTCATTTAAGTCAAAACCACTTACTTCATGTCCTTTTTCATACGTATCTGGATACCCTTTTGAAGCTAACATTACTCCAACAATTGTTTCATCTTTCCATTTAAAATGAATTTCTTTACCTTCATCTAAATCAATAATATGTTGCATTAAGTCACTTTCCATGCGACTTAATAATACTTGTGCTTCAGGATCTCCAAAACGAGCATTAAACTCAATTACTTTCGGTCCATCTTTAGTTAAAATAGCACCAATATATAAGACACCAAAGAAATGATAACCTTCATTTAACATTGCTTGAGCAATCGGTTGAGCAATTGTCTCATTAGTCAATTTCAACACATCATCACTTATATGTGGAACTGGACAATAAGCACCCATGCCACCTGTATTTGGTCCTTCATCGTTATCATATGCACGCTTATGATCTTGTGCAATACAATCAAATGGCACTGCTAAATTTCCATTGACAAAGGTCATTAATGAAAATTCTTCACCTTCTAAGAAAGTTTCGAATACTACCGTACCTTCTTCTTCTTCACCATACATGATTTCTATTGCACTTCTTGCTGCTTCAATTGTATCCACAATGATTACACCTTTACCAGCTGCTAAACCGTCTTTTTTAATGACAACTGGTAATTCACAGTCTTCAATATATAATAATGCATCTTTTTTACAATCAACTTCTTTATAATCTGCTGTCGGAATATCATATTTTTCCATTATTTTTTTAGCAAATAATTTCGATCCCTCGATTTGTGCTGCTTGTTTGTTTGGTCCGAATACTTTGAAACCATCTTCACGTAAAATATCTGCCAAACCATCAATCAATGGTTGTTCTGGACCTATAACTACCCAATCAATATTTTGACTTTTTGCAAATTCAAGTATCGCTTGGTGATCTGATTCAGCAATTTCAGTATGTACTTCAGCAACTGGTGACATTGCTTCGTTACCAGGAATTACATAAATTTGTTTTACACTGTCTGATTGATTAAGTTTATATGCTAGTGCATGCTCACGACCACCAGCACCTATTACTAATACATTCATCTAATGTTACGCCCCTTTAAAATTAATGTTTAAAATGTCGAGTGCCTGTAATAACCATTGCAATACCATGTTTATTTGCCATATCAATTGATTCCTGGTCTTTAATTGAACCACCTGGTTGAATGATTGCTTTAATGCCATGTTGAGCTGCAAGTTCAACTGTGTCACCCATAGGGAAAAATCCATCCGATACTAATGCAACACCATCATTGATTTCAATTGCTCTTTCTAATGCAATTTTAGCTGCACCAACACGATTCATTTGACCTGCACCAATACCAACAGTTTGTTTGTTATTACATAATATAATCGCATTACTTTTCACTGAAGGTACGACTTTCCATCCAAGTAACATTGCTTCCCATTGTTCATCTGTTGGCTCAACTTCTGTTACAATTTTCATTTCTTCTTTTGGAACAACATAGTTATCTTTATCTTGAACTAAATATCCACCAGATACAGAGACAAATTCTTCTTCATTACTGTCCAATGTCATATCAATCTCTAACAATCTCACATTTTTCTTTTGAGTCAAAACATTTAAAGCTTCATCTGTAAATTTAGGAGCAATAATAACTTCTAGAAAAATACTGTGCAATTGCTCTGCTAATTCAGGAGTTACAGTTCGATTTAATGCAACAATCCCACCAAAAATCGATTGACTATCCGCTTCAAAAGCATGTTGAAAAGCTTGTTCAATAGTATCACCGATACCAACACCACAAGGATTCATATGCTTAACTGCAACTGCTGCTGGAGTATCAAATTTTTTTACTAAGGCTAACGTAGCATCTGCATCTTTAATATTGTTATAACTTAATTGTTTCCCATGTAATTGTTTAGCGCCTGCAATCGTGTGCTTTGCATTTGAAGTTCTTACAAAATATGCTGATTGTTGAGGGTTCTCACCATATCTTAACGTTTCTTGGTCCCCTTTAAAGAAACGTACAATCGCTGAATCATATTCTGCAGTATGTTCATATACTTTAATCATTAATGATTTTCTAAACTCTTCATCTAATGAATCATTGTTTAAGCGTTCCAATACTTCATTATAATCAGAAGGATGCACAATTGTAGTCACATGTTTATAGTTTTTAGCCGCAGCACGCAACATAGTTGGTCCACCGATATCTATATTTTCAATAGCTTCATCCATTGTTACGTCGGGATTTGCAACAGTTTGTTGGAATGGATATAAATTAACAACAACCATATCTATTAAATCAATTTGTTGTTCTGATATTTCATTCAAGTGCTGTTGTTTATTTCTATCGGCTAAAATACCTCCGTGAACAGCTGGATGCAATGTCTTCACACGTCCGTCCATGATTTCAGGAAAATGCGTTAATTCTGAAACAGAATGAACGGGGATATTTGCTTCATCTAATGTACGTTTCGTTCCTCCGGTAGAATATAATTCATAATCTAACTGAGTTAACGCTTTAGCAAACTCTACAATACCTGTTTTATTTGATACGCTTAAAATAGCTTTTTTCATCACAAATATACTCCTTATTTTACAATTTTAGCTATAACACTTGGATATAATTCATATTCCAATCGCTTAACTTTCTCTTCTAATTGTTCTTTCGATTCGCCCGGTCTAATATCACATTGTCTTTGTTCTATAATTTCTCCCGTATCCATTCCACTATCAACATAATGAACTGTTGAACCTGTGATTGAATCACCACTTTGATAAGCTTGTCCTATTGCGTCAATCCCCTTATATTTCGGCAATAGTGATGGATGTATATTTAAAATTTTCCCTTCATATGAAGCTAATAAGTCTGGACCAATTAATCGCATATAACCAGCTAAAATAATCCACTCCACCTGATCTTTGTTTAATAATGTTAGTAAGTGTTGCTCATAATGCGCCTTTGAACTGAATTGTTTTGGTTCATTTATATATACAGAAATTTGATGTCTCTTTGCTCTATCTATACAAAATGCATCTTGATGATCCGTATATAAAGCTGTAATCTCGATATTTTCTAATTTTCCTGATTCAACATGTTCAACGATATTTTCAAAGTTACTTCCTGAACCTGATGCAAAAATTGCAATCTTAACCATTGTTATACCCCCAACAACTCAATTGCCAAATCTTCATTCTTTACTATTTGACCAATTCGATATGCTTCGACACCTTCTTCTTTTAAAATATCCAAAGCACGTGTCGCGTCTTTTTCGTCTACAATAACTGTATAACCGATACCCATATTGAATATGTTATACATTTCTGTTGTTTCAATTTCGCCTTGTTGTTGTAACCAATCAAATATTTTTGGTGTTGGGAACGATTTTACATCAATTTGTGCAGCATAACCTTCTGGTAACGCACGTGGTATGTTTTCATAAAATCCTCCACCAGTAATATGGTTCATTGCTTTTATAGAGATGTGCTTTTTCAAAGCAAGTACAGGTCTAACATATAATCTTGTTGGTTCCAAAAATACGTCAATAAATGTTCTATTATCAAATTCAGTAGATAAATCAATACCTGACTTTTGAATTAATTTACGTACTAAACTATAACCATTTGAGTGAATACCACTAGAAGCAAGGCCAATAATCACTTGACCTTCTTTAACTTGTGAACCATCGATATAGTCAGCTTTTTCTACTGCACCAACTGCAAAACCTGCTACATCGTACTCGCCTTCGTGATACATTTCTCCCATTTCAGCAGTTTCTCCACCTATTAATGCGGTATTCGTTTCTACACATGCATCACTAATTCCTTTCACTATTTGTTCAATTATTTCTGGCACAACTTTGTTCGTAGCAATGTAATCTAAAAAGTATAATGGTTCAGCACCCGTTGTTAAAATATCATTGACACACATCGCAACTGCATCGATACCGATTGAATCATGTTTACCATTATCTATCGCTAATTTCAATTTCGTACCAACACCGTCGGTACCGGAAACTAATACTGGTGCTGTCATATTTAATTCTGACAAATCAAAAGTAGCACCAAACCCTCCTAAACCACCAATAACTTCTTTACGCATCGTACGTTTAACATGACTCGACATTCTTTCTACCGCTTCATAACCAGCATGGATATTCACACCAGATTGTTCATATGCTTTAGACATTTAAATTTCCCTCGCTATCAAAAAAATGTTTATTTTTAGAAATATATTGTTTCTGTCTCTCACTTAAATGCGCTTTATAATTCGCCTCATAATCATAAAGTCCTGCAGGATAATCACCTGTAAAACTTTCTACACATAAGCCACTGTATGGTGCATCATAATCTAAGCCGATTGATTCGATTAATCCATCTACTGTTAGATATGCCAAAGAGTCAGCGCCTATATAATCCTTTATCTCTTCTGGTGATTTACTTGCAGAAATTAATTCAGCAGTCGTTGAAACATCGATACCATAGAAACTTGGAAACATAAATTCTGGAGATGCTATTCGTACGTGGACTTTATTCGCACCGGAATCCTTTAACATTTTCACAATACGACGAATTGTCGTTCCTCTAACAATCGAGTCGTCAACAAGTATGATATTTTTACCATCTACAATATCTTTCACTGCAGATAACTTCACTCTTACACCTTGTTCACGTAGTTCTTGAGTTGGTTGAATAAATGTTCTGGCAACATATTGGTTTTTTACAAGTCCCATTTCATATGGCAAACCAATTTCTTCTGCATATCCACTAGCAGCTGATAATGAAGAATTCGGCACACCAATCACCATATCTGCATCAACTGGACTTTCTTGCGCTAACTTTTTACCCGACGCTTTTCGAACTGCATGAACATTTTTGCCAGCAATAGTTGAATCTGGTCTTGCAAAATAAATATATTCCATAGCAGAAATAGCCGTTATCGTATGATGTGTATAAGATTTAACAGTAATACCTTCGTCATTAATTACAACATATTCACCTGCATGAATATCTTGGACAAATTCTGCGCCTAACACATCAATCGCACATGTTTCACTAGCAAGAATATACGTATTATCTTTCATTTTACCTACAACAAGAGGTCTAATCGCATTTGGATCAACAGCACCATATAAAGCATCCTTCGTTAAAATAGCAAAAGTAAACCCACCTTTAACTTTGCGAAGACTTTCTTTCAATGCTTCTTCAAAAGTTGGCGCCTTACTGCGACGAATCAAATGCATGATTACTTCAGTATCTGACGATGAATGAAAAATGGCACCTTGTTTTTCCAAATTTCTACGTAACGATTGTGCATTAATAAGGTTGCCATTATGACAAATACCTACACTCATATCGTAAAAGTGATACAAAAATGGCTGAATATTTTCAATACCTTTATTACCTGATGTTGCGTAACGAACATGGCCGATTGCATGCTCATATCCTTTCAGCTGTTCCATTTGATGATTTTTAATAGCTTCAGTTAATAATCCAAGCCCACGTTCACCTTTTAATTCATCATGGTTAGAAACAACAATACCTGCACCTTCTTGTCCTCGATGTTGCAAACTATGAAGTCCCATATAAGTTAATTGTGCTGCTTCAGGATGATTCCAAATACCAAATACGCCACATTCTTCGTTTAATCCTGAGTAGTTAAACATTGAGCAATAGCCCCTTCCCATATTTCTTTAATATCTGAAACATTTTCGCTAACTTCAGTAAATGGCGTTGTTACTTTGAAATTATCACTATCAGTTAATCGACCGATTTCAACTGCATGACCAATATTTAATGTTTCACCTGCTTTAACAGATACAACATAACGCCCTTGTGTTTCACTAAATAATTGAGCATTTGTTAAATCAATAGAAGTATTAAGTCCAATTCCGTAATGAGCACTTATTTTGGCTAACGTTAACAATAAGCCACCTTTACCAACTGTTTGTACATGAGAAATTTTGCCATCACGAATTGCTGTTTTAATTGCCTCACCTTTTGCAACTTCCGAACTTAAATCAAGTGCTTCGAATTCGTGATTTACTCTACCGTAAATTAACTTTTCAAGTTGGCTACCACCAAAGTCATCTTTAGTATCACCAATTAAATATAACTTATCACCAACCTGTGGCTCGAAATCATTTAAATAATCAACATTTTCAATTAAACCAACCATTCCAACGACTGGCGTTGGGAAAATAGAAGTCCCTTTCGTTTCGTTATATAATGACACATTTCCAGAAACAACAGGTGTTTTAAGTATGTCGCAAGCTTCTGCCATACCTTTAGTTGAATCGATTAGTTGTTGATAAATTTCTTTCTTTTCAGGGGAACCATAATTCAAGCAGTCTGTCATTGCTAATGGTGTTGCTCCTACGGCAATTAAATTACGATATGCTTCTGCTACAACCATCTTTCCACCTTCATATGGATTGTTATATACGTATCGTGCTTCTCCATCAATTGTTGAAGCAATAGCTTTATTAGTACCTTCTACACGTACAACAGAAGCTTGAAGTCCTGGCTTAATAATTGTGTTTGCACCAACTTGTTGATCATATTGATCATATAAATAATGTTTTGATGCAAGTGTTGGATGTTGTAACAATTTAAAGAATGTATCTTTAACATCGATTTGGCTATAGTCATTTTTTGAAGTATTGTAGTATTTTTCTTCTCCTTCTAAAATATATACAGGCGCTTCATCAGCAAGTGGTTCAACAGGAATATCAGCAAAAACTTCATCTTCATATGTTAAAACAAAACGATTGGTATCTGTAACTTCACCAATTACTGCACTATCTAGTTCATGTTTATCAAATAAATCTAAAAACTTCTGTTCTGTTCCTTTTTCAACAACTAGTAACATACGTTCTTGTGTTTCAGACAACATCATTTCATATGGTGAGATACCTGGTTCACGAGTTGGGACTTGGTCCAATCGTAAGTGCAATCCACTGCCACCTTTTGCGGCCATTTCAGAAGATGATGATGTTAAGCCAGCTGCACCCATATCTTGAATACCAACTAATTCATCAAATGTGATTGCTTCAAGCGTAGCTTCCATTAATTTTTTCCCTACAAATGGGTCTCCTATTTGGACAGATGGACGTTTACTTTCACTTTCTTCAGTTAATTCTTCAGAAGCAAAAGTAGCTCCATGGATACCATCACGACCTGTTTTCAAACCAACATAGATAACTGAATTGCCAATACCTTTTGCTGTACCTTTTTGAATCATGTCATGATCTATAACACCAACACACATTGCATTAACTAGTGGATTGCCATCGTATCGTTCATCAAATTCAATTTCACCAGCTGTTGTTGGTATGCCGATACAATTACCATAGCCACCAATACCTTTAACAACACCTTTAAGTAATCGTTGGTTCTGCTTATTATCCAATTCTCCAAATCTAAGACTGTTTAATAAGTTGATTGGCCTCGCACCGATTGACACAATATCACGAATAATTCCACCCACACCTGTGGCTGCACCTTGATATGGTTCGATTGCAGATGGATGATTATGAGATTCGACTTTAAATACTACGGCCTGATTATCACCAATATCAACAACCCCAGCACCTTCACCTGGTCCCATTAATACATGTTCACCTGTCGTAGGAAACTGCTTTAAAAATGGTTTAGAATGTTTATAAGAACAATGTTCACTCCACATTACAGAAAAGATACCAGTTTCTGTAAAATTTGGTTGTCTGCCTAAAATGTCACAAACCTTTTCATATTCTTGATCACTTAACCCCATATCTTGATATACTTTTTCAAGTTTAATTTCCTCTACACTTGGTTCGATAAATTTAGACATGTTGTTCCCTCCAACTTTTTACCATTGCTTCAAATAATTTAACACCGCTGTCAGTACCTAATAACTTTTCTAATGCTCTTTCAGGATGTGGCATCATACCACATACATTTCCTTCTTTATTTATAATTCCAGCAATATCAGCATAAGAACCATTCGGATTATTCACATATTTCAGAATAATTTGATTGTTATCAATTAATTGTTTATACATTTCATCTGTACAATAATAATGTCCTTCTCCATGGGCAACTGGATATATTACTTTTTCACCTTTTTTATATAAATTTGTAAATGATGTTTGATTATTAATAATTTCTAACTCTTCGTTTCTACTAATAAATAAATGAGAATCATTGTGTAGTAAAGCACCAGGTAATAAACCAATCTCTGTTAATATCTGAAACCCATTACAAACGCCCAATACAGGCTTTCCTTCTTCTGCTAAACGTTTAACTTCAGAAATAATTGGCGCAACACTAGCCATCGCTCCAGATCTTAAGTAATCTCCAAATGAGAAACCTCCAGGAATAAGAACACCGTCAAATCCTTTTAATGATGTCTCTCTATAATCTACATAATCCGCTTCAACTCCGCTTTTAATGGCAGCATTATACATATCTCTATCGCAATTGGAACCCGGAAAGACAAGAACTGCAAACTTCATCTTATGCATTCTCCTTTTCATCAATCACTTTATAGCTATACTCTTCGATTACTGTATTGGCAAATAATTTCTCACTTAGTGTAGTAATGATGTTATGTACGTTTTCATCACTCGCCTCATCAACCGTCATATATAATACTTTGCCTACACGAATATCATTTACTTGCGAATAACCTAGGTCATGTACTGCTCTATTAAGCGTTTGCCCTTGTGTATCTAATACTTGCGGCTGTAATGTGATATGTAGTTCAATTGTTTTCATTATTTTAAATCCTCCAATTTATTTAAAAATAGTTGATATGTTTCTATTAATGAACCTGTATTATTTCTATAAACATCTTTATCAAAATTTACATTTGTATCTTTATCCCAAATACGACATGTATCAGGAGATATTTCATCTGCTAATAAAATTTTACCTGTCTCAGTTTTTCCAAACTCAATTTTAAAATCAACTAATTTTAAATTCATTTCTTCCATGAATTGTTTCAACACTTCATTGATTGCTAATGCTTTCATCTTCAATATTTTAATATCTTCATCATTTGCAATATTTAATAATTTGATATGATCTTCAGTAATCAAAGGATCATTTAAATCATCGTTTTTATAGAAAAATTCCACAAGTGGTTCTTTAAATATTTGTCCATTTTCTAAACCTAGACGTTTAGTAATAGATCCACTCGCAATATTTCGAACAACCACTTCTAATGGAATGATTTTAACTGATTCTACAAGTTGCTCTGTATCGGATAACCGCTTTATAAAATGGCTTTCAACACCTTTTTCTTGCAAATGTTTAAATATGATTGACGTAATTTGATTATTTAATCGCCCTTTACCAACCATTGTATCTTTTTTTGCACCATTGCCTGCAGTTACATCATCTTTATATTCAACTCTCAATTCATGATTATTATTCGTCGAGAAAATACGTTTTGCTTTTCCTTCATATAAAAGTGTCATGATTTAATTTCTCCCCTCAAATTTAGCGTACATGTCTTGTTCAGTTTGATTAATATCATTAGTTAATACCGTTATATGACCCATTTTCCTATTATCTTTACGTTCATTTTTACCATAAATGTGTAAATGCCATTCTGGGTGTTTTGTAAATTCTTCTTCTAACAAATTTAAATCTTTACCTAACAAGTTCATCATTACTGCTGGTTTTAATAATTCAATCTCATTAGGTAATGATTGACCAGTAACTGCTAAAATATGCGTATCAAATTGTGAATAGTCACATGCTTCAATCGAATAATGTCCGGAATTATGTGGTCTCGGTGCAATTTCATTTACATAAAGTTGGTTATTTCTATCTATAAAAAACTCAACTGTAAATGTACCGATAAAATAAATTGCACTTATGATTTTTTCAACTTGTTCTTTCGCTTCTTCGACTTTATCTATGCGTGCCGGAACAATTGTTTTATATAATATTTGATTTCTATGTTCATTTTCTTGTAAAGGGAAATAAGTAATTTGATTGTTGATTCCTCTTGTAACAGTGAGAGATACTTCTTTTTGAATCTCAAGATATTTTTCAGCGACACATTCATTTTTATCAATTAATGCATAAACATCTTGTAAACCTGCTTGATTTTCTACTAAGATTTGACCTTTGCCATCGTACCCACCAAATCTTGTTTTCACTATGAATGGATAACCTAACGTTGCAATTGCTTTATCAATATCACTAGGTTGTTTAATTGATTGAAAAGGAACTACTTGGGTACCTGCATTTAATAATGTTTCTTTTTCAGTTAAGCGGTCTTGTAATAACTGAATAGCTTGGTACCCTTGTGGAATATTAAATTTTTCAGTCATTAATTTTAATTTTTGTGCTGAAATGTTTTCGAATTCATAAGTAATAACATCACAATTGTTACCTAATTGATTAAGTGCTGCTTCATCATCATAATTCGCGTGTATAAATGAATGTGCAACATATCTACACGGGCAATCTTCATTCGGATCTAACACTATCACTTTATATCCCATTTTCTGAGCTGATTGTGCCATCATCTTGCCAAGTTGACCTCCACCTATAATTCCAATGGTCGCACCAAATTTTAATTTACTGAAGATCATTTTGCATATCCTCCACTTTCTGCATTAAAGCTGCTTCGTACTGATCGAGTTTTTTAACTATCTTTTCATTTTGGATGCTTAACATTCTCGCTGCTAGAATCCCAGCATTTTTAGCACCCGCCTTACCTATTGCCGTTGTAGCAACCGGAATACCTCCAGGCATTTGTACAATAGATAGTAAAGAATCTAAACCTTTTAAACTTTTAGTCTCAATTGGAACGCCAATGACTGGTAATGTTGTTAAAGATGCAACCATTCCTGGTAAATGAGCTGCACCACCAGCACCTGCAATTATAATAACAATACCTTTTTGTCTTGCTTCGGAAGCAAATCGCACCATCATTTTTGGCGTACGATGTGCTGACACAACTAGTTTTTCGTACGGAATTTCAAAATAATCCAACATGTTACAGCTTTCTTGCATAATATTCCAATCGGAAGAACTGCCCATAATGACTGCTACTTTCACTTTGTACACCCTTTCAAAAGTTTGAATTGTGAATTACTTTAGTTGTATATTATAGATATAGCATAACAAGCAATTTCTGCTTTTTCAATCAAAAATCGAACTTTATTTAGAATTTTTGTTTGAATTTACGTCTTTTGCTATGTAAATTAGAAATACAACAATACAAAGTTAGGATATTTTATTAGGAGGAGAAATTTTTATGGTTGCTAAAATTTTAGATGGTAAACAAATTGCCAAAGACTACAGACAAGGGTTACAAGATCAAGTTGAAGCGCTAAAAGAAAAAGGCTTTACACCTAAATTATCAGTTATACTTGTAGGAAACGATGGCGCTAGTCAAAGTTATGTTCGATCAAAAAAGAAAGCAGCTGAAAAAATTGGAATGATTTCAGAAATCGTACATTTAGAAGAAACAGCTACTGAAGAAGAAGTATTAAACGAACTAAATAGATTAAATAACGATGACTCTGTAAGTGGCATCTTGGTTCAAGTACCACTACCAAAACAAGTCAGCGAACAAAAAGTATTAGAAGCAATTAATCCAGACAAAGATGTTGATGGTTTTCACCCAATAAATATTGGAAAGTTATATATCGATCAGCAAACATTCGTTCCATGTACACCTTTAGGAATTATGGAAATATTAAAACACGCTAATATAGATTTAGAAGGCAAAAATGCCATTGTAATTGGCCGTAGTCATATAGTTGGACAGCCAGTTTCTAAGTTATTACTTCAAAAAAATGCGTCTGTTACTATCTTACATTCACGTTCAAAAGATATGGCTTCATATTTAAAAGATGCGGACGTTATTGTCAGTGCAGTGGGTAAACCTGGTTTAGTAACAAAAGATGTTGTTAAAGAAGGCGCCGTTATTATAGATGTAGGTAATACACCTGATGAAAATGGTAAATTAAAAGGTGATGTTGATTACGAAGCAGTTAAAGAAATTGCTGGTGCAATTACACCGGTTCCTGGCGGAGTTGGCCCCTTAACAATAACAATGGTTTTAAATAATACATTACTTGCTGAAAAGATGCGTAGAGGTATTGATGCATAATATGATTTTAAAAACGAATGTGGCAAACTTATATTTTTATAAGCTCGCATTCGTTTTTCTTGTTGAATTTGCGACAAAATGTAAAGGAAATATTAAGATAAGAATTCGATAGTTAGCAACTTTAAACTTGTTAACTGTCGAATTTATACAACAAATTTGCTTTGAATATTTATTTTGTACCTTGAATTAAGTTAACTTTATTTTTAAATTATACTTTGCATATAGTTTTTACAATTGTGGCAGATTTTCAAAACAATAATAATTTCTTCATTAATTATAAATTTATATTTAAATTTCATTCTTTATAAGGTAAGATTAGGACTATAGTATGATGTGTAAATAATAAAATTTAAGGTATAGTAAAGTTAACTCAGAAATGACTTATCATTCGGAGGTTACATTATGAATAAACTATTACAGTCATTATCAGCCCTTGGTGTTTCTGCTACACTAGTAACACCAAATTTAAGTGCAGAAGCAACAACGAATACTACACCGCAAATTAAAGGCGCAAATGATATCGTTATTAAGAAAGGTCAAGATTATAACCTTCTAAACGGCATAAGTGCATTTGATAAAGAAGATGGAGATTTAACTGACAAAATCAAAATTGATGGTCAAATTGATACAACTAAATCTGGCAAGTATCAAATTAAATATCACGTCACTGACTCAGATGGCGCAATTGAGACTTCCACAAGAAGTATCGAAGTTAAATAATTCTATACAAAAAGGTAGCAAAACATTTAATTTGCTACCTTTTTATTTTTAAGATTGCTAATCATTCTCCTATTTCAAAACATTATTTTAATCATACAACTTTTTACAATTAATAATGCTGTAATTAAAAGGATATTTTTCTCACTAACTTATCACAATTTTATTTTAGTAGTTTTTGCAATATATAAATCTATCCAAAATGGTCAAATATCCTTATATTTAATCAGACTTTCGCTTTGCTCATTTTTAAATTTGTAAATGACAATTTTGTTATTATTACAAAAATAAATATTCAAAAATAAATACATGACCGTCTTTTTAAAATATACTTATTTGATAATTCTCAACTTTTTTTATTTTCTTTCAATTCTTCTATAAATGACACTCATTCTCAGATTCCCTTTTAAATATGAAGCTTTTTTTCAAAAATCCTGCTAGTCACAAAATGTACACATAATTTTAACAAATGTGTGAACCCCCGTCATACCTTGATTTCTCTATACTTTTGACACAATTTTATTAATTTTTTTCCCATAAGCCCTTGTAAATATTGTGTAATAACTTAAAATTAATGTTAAGCCCTACATTTGTAGTATTAGGAGGTCAAAAAAGTGTCAAAATTTAAGTCTTTGCTTCTATTATTTGGCACACTAATTTTACTTAGTGGTTGTTCAAATATAGAAATTTTCAACGCAAAAGGGCCAGTAGCAAGTAGCCAGAAGTTCTTGATCATTTATTCAATTATCTTCATGCTTGTTATTTGTTTCGTTGTACTTGGCATGTTCGCCATTTTTATTTACAAGTATAGTTATAATAAGAATGCCGAATCTGGTAAGATGCACCATAATGCCATCATTGAAACAATATGGTTTGTAATACCTATCTTAATCGTTGCTGCTTTAGCTATTCCTACAGTTAAAACATTATACGATTACGAAAAACCACCGAAGAGTGAGAAAGATCCAATGGTTGTATATGCAGTTAGTGCAGGATACAAATGGTTCTTTGCTTATCCAGATGAACATATAGAGACTGTTAATACTTTAACAATCCCTAAAAATCGTCCAGTTGTATTTAAGCTTCAAGCAATGGATACAATGACTAGTTTCTGGATTCCACAATTAGGTGGTCAAAAATATGCCATGACTGGCATGACAATGAATTGGACGTTAGAAGCAGATCAAACTGGTACATTCAGAGGTCGTAACTCTAACTTCAATGGTGAAGGTTTCTCACGCCAAACATTTAAAGTAAATGCCGTTAGTCAAAAAGACTACGACAAATGGGTGAAAGAAGTAAAAGGTAAGAAAACGTTAGATCAAGATACATTTGATAAACAATTATTACCTAGCACTGCTAACAAGCCTTTAGAATTTAATGGTACACATATGGCGTTTGTAGATCCTGCAGCCGATCCAGAATACATCTTCTATGCATATAAACGTTTCAATTTCAAATTGAAAGATCCAAACTTCACTAGTGAAGAAGATATGTATAAAGATGTATCAGACAAACCATTAATACCTGCTCGTAAAGCTCAAATTACAAATGCGAACTACAAACGACATGGTATGAAATTAATGATTCTTGGAAATGACGAACCATATAACAATGAGTTCAAGAAAGATGAATCGAAAAATGCGAAAGAAATGAAGAAAATTTCTAAAGATGCGCAAGATCAAGACAATGATGATCATGGAGGTGGACATTAATGAATTTTCCATGGGATCAATTACTAGTTAAAGGTAACTGGATGATTACAATGGCACAAATTGGTGCCCCATTCTTAGTTATTGGTTTAATTGCAGTAATTACTTACTTTAAATTATGGAAATATCTTTACAGAGAATGGTTCACATCTGTAGACCATAAGAAAATCGGTGTTATGTATTTAATCTGTGCCGTGTTAATGTTCGTCCGTGGTGGTATTGATGCGTTACTTATTCGTGCGCAATTAACAGTACCAGATAACAAGTTTTTAGAATCAAACCACTATAACGAAATCTTTAGTACACATGGTGTAATCATGATTATCTTCATGGCAATGCCATTTATCTTTGGTTTATGGAATATCGTAGTTCCATTACAAATTGGAGCACGTGATGTTGCATTCCCAGTTTTAAACAACGTAAGTTTCTGGCTATTCTTTGCAGGTATGATTTTATTCAACCTGTCATTTATTATTGGTGGTTCACCAGCAGCTGGTTGGACAAACTATGCGCCACTAGCAGGTGAATTCAGTCCTGGTCCGGGTGTTAACTATTACTTAATAGCTATACAAATTTCAGGGCTTGGTACCCTAGCTACCGGTATCAACTTCTTTGTAACAATTTTAAGATGTAAAACACCAACTATGAAGTTTATGCAAATGCCTATGTTCACAGTTACAACGTTTATTACTACATTAATTGTTATTCTTGCTTTCCCTCCTTTAACAGTAGCGTTAGCATTAATGACAACTGATAGAATATTTGATACTGCATTCTTCACAGTTGCAAATGGCGGTATGCCAATGCTATGGGCTAACTTCTTCTGGGTATGGGGGCACCCTGAAGTTTATATCGTTATCCTTCCTGCATTTGGTATTTACTCAGAAATTATTCCGACATTCGCTCGTAAGCGTTTATTCGGACATCAAAGTATGGTATGGGCAACTGCCGGTATTGCGTTCCTTAGTTTCTTAGTTTGGGTTCACCATTTCTTCACAATGGGTAATGGTGCATTAATCAACTCATTCTTCTCAATTTCAACAATGCTGATTGGTATTCCAACCGGTGTGAAATTGTTCAACTGGTTATTAACATTATATAAAGGTCGTATTACATTTGAGTCACCAATGCTATTCTCATTAGCATTTATACCAAACTTCCTATTAGGTGGTGTTACTGGTGTAATGTTAGCAATGGCATCAGCTGACTATCAATATCACAATACGTATTTCTTAGTAGCTCACTTCCACTATACATTGGTTACTGGTGTTGTATTTGCCTGCCTAGCTGGTTTAATCTTCTGGTATCCTAAGATGATGGGTTACAAATTAAACGAAACATTAAACAAATGGTGCTTCTGGTTCTTCATGATTGGATTTAACGTTTGTTTCTTACCACAATTCATTCTTGGATTAGATGGTATGCCACGTCGTTTATACACTTACATGCCATCAGATGGTTGGTTCTTATTGAACTTTATTTCAACTATCGGTGCATTACTAATGGCAATCGGATTCTTATTCCTAGTTGTTAGTATCGTTTACAGTCACTTCAAATCTCCACGTGAAGCTACTGGAGATAACTGGGATGGCCTTGGTCGTACTTTAGAGTGGACTACTGCTTCAGCAATTCCACCTAAATATAACTTTGCTATTACACCAGATTGGAATGACTACGACACATTTGTTGATATGAAAGAACATGGTCGTCATTACTTAGACAACCATAATTACAAAGACATTCATATGCCAAACAATACACCTGTTGGTTTCTGGATCGGTATCTTTATGACTATCGGCGGTTTCTTCTTAATTTTCGAAACTGTTATTCCAGCGTTATTATGCTTATTCGGTATTTTTGGTACTATGATTTATCGCAGTTTCCAAGTCGATCATGGATACCACATCCCTGCTGCTGAAGTTGCTGAAACTGAAGCTCGATTAAGAGAAGCGCGTATTAAAGAAAGGGAGGCTGTAAGTCATGAGTCATGATACAAACACTATTGATTCACGCACACATGAAGGCGAATTAAATAAGCTTGGCTTTTGGATTTTCATTACAGCCGAATTTGCGTTATTCGGTACCCTATTTGCAACACTATTAACTTTGCAACACGGTGGCGATTATGCAGGTAAAATGACTACTGAGTTATTTGAATTGCCTCTTGTTTTAATAATGACGTTTGCATTATTATTCAGTTCTTACACTTGTGGTATTGCAATTTACTACATGCGTCAAGAGAAGCAAAAGTTAATGATGTTCTGGATGATCATTACATTACTTTTAGGTTTAGTCTTTGTTGGATTCGAAATTTTCGAATTCGCACACTATGCATCAGAGGGCGTTAACCCAACTATCGGCTCATACTGGTCTAGTTTCTTCATCCTATTAGGAACACATGGTTGTCACGTATCATTAGGTATCGTTTGGGCGATTTGTTTATTAATCCAAATCCAACGACGCGGATTAGATAAATACAATGCGCCAAAATTATTTATCGTAAGTTTATACTGGCACTTTTTAGATGTTGTTTGGGTATTCATCTTTACTGCCGTATATATGATAGGGATGGTGTATAGCGGATGAGTACAATAATGAAACATACAGTCGGATTTATCGCATCTATCGTATTAACGCTTTTAGCAGTTTACGTAACACTATACACATCATTAACATTCCATGCGAAGGTGACAATTATCTTTGGCTTTGCATTCGTTCAAGCAGGACTTCAATTATTAATGTTCATGCATTTAACTGAAGGTAAAGATGGACGTTTACAAACTTTCAAAGTTATCTTCGCTCTTGTCATTACACTTTGTTTCGTAATCGGAACATACTGGGTTATGCAAGGCGGTCACTCTTCACACTTATAAACGACATTTAAATAATGTAAAGTTTAACCAGCTAACATAAAGTTAGCTGGTTTTTATATTACTATTTAGTTTAGTGAGAATCTCAGCTCAACATAAAAACACTTTCTACATCACTCTATTTATTAAATCACTACCTATCATTAAAACTTTCTATTATATTCCTCTATTTAATTATGTTCATTTACACATGATTTTTATCTTTGTAAAAATGTAATGAGGGCATACATCGTTTTAAGTTTAACCTCAACCTACATTTACCTCTTCTTAAATAGCAATCCAAACTTATATAATCAAAATTGTACTCTTTAAATACATCATTTTATTTTGAACGCTTTTAATTTAAAATCCCCTTCTTTATTTTCAAATCAAAAAAGAAGATATAATTATGCACTATGATCATTTCAGGTTTAACTTTCCCTTAATGTCATTTTGCATATTATACCTTCCATAATTTTATTGAACTATAACACCTTTCGTATTGTAAGGTTTATTTTGTTTTAAAATATTATTATATATGTGCTTGATTCGAACTTCATTATTACCCTTAACATTTAACGCAAGGACTACAACATATTTATCATTATAATACACTGTGAACACTTGCCCGAAAAATCCACCATTTAGACGATTTAATGTTGGTTTAACATAAAAACCATATCGATATTCATCTGGGTATTGTTTTGTACCAAACTCATGCAATAATGGATTAGTTATTTTGGGATTAAATAATTTATTTTGTTGTATTTGTGTAATTAATTTCCCCATATCTGATGGAGTCATATATAAATTACCCGCACCATAGTACTGCTGTAAAATATTGGGCTTTAAGAATGATAGCCCTGTAGTGTTATATGAATATCCTTTAGCTAAGTATTGTTTGAATGGCTTTTCATCATAAAATGCTGAATGTTCTAATTTTAATGGATCACCAATTTTTGTATAGTAGTTTTCTGCATAAGATTTGCCAGTAACTTCCTCTATAACTTTAGCTAGTACTAAATAGTTCCCATCATTGTACATATGTTTCTTGTATTTCTTAGGATCGATACCACGTTTTTGAATCGCTCTAACTGCTTGATCTAAGTTCTTATAGTCTTTTGAAGATTTATATTTGTATAATCCACTTTGATGTAGCATCAAATCTTTTAAAGGAATTGGTTTTGATGTTTTAAACCACGGGATATATTTACTAACAGGATCATTAATGTTTATTTTATGTTCTTCTTCTAATTGTTTTAACAATAACCCCGTTGAAAATTTTTGTGCAGAACCTATTAAAAACATTGTATTTGGTGTGTTTTTAATACCTTTTTCAAAATTTTGATAGCCATAACCTTTACTCATTTTCAATTTACCATTTTCATAAATGGCTACTGACCCATTGAACAATGAACTTTGTAAATACTGATCAATTTTCTTATATTTAGGATCTTTGCTATTATATATGGTCTTTAACTTCGAAGGTGCAGCTTTATTTTTATCTCGACCTACCAAATATTTTTCATTATCAGATAACTTTGTTTCTTTATGTATGGGCTCAAGAGAGTTCGTTTTAGTCTCCCAGTGATGGAAAACTAATGCCAAACTAATAATGATAAATAATAGTACACACGCATGTATAACTAATTTCACTTTATTAAATTTCATTTGATAATTGCCTCACAATGTTTTCGTTTTTTATTTGTAAATAGTTTTCATATAAACTTGATTATATCAAAGCATTATCACTAAAAACCGTTGTTTACATCTAAAACTATTTAGTAATATTTTTTCAATTAAGTTCTTATTACAACAAAATCAATTATACCTTATCGCATTGTATAAATCACTTGAATTTATATTACGCCTTTAAAATTTTTTAGACATCATACTAAAGTCGCATTATATTTTTAAAAATGCTTTTTGTTTTAACAAAACATTCAAATTACAAGAAACATTGGCATAATATTTGTAATTTTTACTATAAAGTACTACAATTTAAGGCTATAATGTACTAGTAATGATGTTGTATTTTTAACGTTCAACTAATTATATTTTAAAATAATGATTATGATTTAACAAAAAATTTAATATAGGAGCATCAATCATGAATAAATTTTTAAAATACTTTTTGATCCTTCTAGCATTGGTTCTAATTGTTGTTCCAATAGTCTATGCTACGTTACTTTTTAAAACGTCTCAAGACGCATTCGAATCTTCTCAAGATAGTAAAAATGCTAATCGTCAATCCAATTTACGTGACAAAAAAGTAAATCCTGAAGAACAGCCTATCTCAATACTATTTTTAGGTATCGATGATAATGATGGCAGAAGAAAAAAAGGGCAAGATGCTGAACACTCTAGATCGGATGCTATGATTTTAACTACTTTTAATCAAAATAAACATCAAATTAGAATGCTTAGTATTCCCCGTGATACAATTAGCTACATTCCAAAAGTTGGATACTATGACAAAATCACACATGCCCATGCATATGGTGGTCCAATTGCCTCAATGGATTCTGTTGAAGCTACAATGAATGTTCCGGTTGATTATTACGTCAGAATTAATATGAAAGCATTTGTTGAAGCTGTCAATGAACTTGGCGGTATATATTATGATGTGCCATACGATTTAAATGAACCAAACACTGATGATACTGGTAAAATCAAAATTAAAAAAGGTTATCAAAAACTGAATGGTGATGAAGCTTTAGCTGTTGCTAGAACGAGACACCATGATTCAGATTTAAAACGTGGTCAACGACAAATGGAATTAATTAAGATTTTATTCCAAAAAGCACAAGAAGTTGATTCTATCGATAAATTAGATAATGTAATTCAAATTGTTGGTAAAAATGCTAAACATAATTTAACGAACTCTGAAATTAAAGCTTTAGCAAAAATGTATTTAACAAATGATGTTAAAATCAAAACTGCACAATTAAAAGGTAAAGATGATATGTTGAATGGTATTTACTACTACCATCCTAGCGTTGAAAGTATTCAAAAATATGCAAACTTACTTCGTGAAGATTTAGAACTATCACCTATTAATGATAAAAATGATTTCTTAGATCAACGTGTTATTAACCATTATGGTTCTTTAATTCCATTAACACCTTTAGATAGTAGTTTATTGAGAAAAGAACAAAATGATACGACTGATAAAGAAAAAGATAAATCTTCTGAAGATAATAGTGACTCTAATAGCCAACAACAATCTGGAACAGATCAAAATACAAATCAAAACCAAAATAATGTACAACAAGCACCACAGTCTTCAAATAACCAAAATGGCGTAATAAATTAACTTTAATTAGTAATTAATCTTTAACATAAACTATTTATGAAAGGAGCATCATATATGAGTCGAAAAACATATGAAAAAATCGCTAATATAAATGGTATGTTCAATGTGTTAGAACAACAAATTATTCATAGTCAAGATATGGCTCATTTTAGGAGTGAATTTTTTTACGTCAATCATGAGCATCGCGAAAATTATGAAGCACTCTTAATATATTATAAAAATAGTATTGAGAACCCTATTGTAGATGGTGCATGTTATATATTGGCATTACCTGAAATTTTCAATAGTGTCGATGTTTTTGAATCAGAATTACCATTTTCATGGGTTTATGATGAAAATGGCATTACTGAAACAATGAAATCACTAAGTATTCCATTACAATATTTAGTTGCAGCAGCGTTAGAAGTGACAGATGTGAATATATTTAAACCTTCAGGATTTACTATGGGAATGAATAACTGGAATATTGCCCAAATGCGAATTTTTTGGCAGTACACAGCTATCATTAGAAAAGAAGCACTATAAACTATTGTTTTCATAAGCTATAAAGATGATTAACTTGAATCATTTTTATAGCTTTTTTATTTGTTTTTAA
>NZ_PPQS01000012.1:35257-43557 GCF_002902405.1 Staphylococcus schweitzeri | reverse complement strand
AAGAAATATCATACCCATCTAGATATGTTATGCTAAAGAAATTAATTTAAATATTTGTTTTATAAATTTGGAGGGATTAGATGTTTAAAAAAGTTATTAATCAACAAATGTTAGAAGACTGTTTTGCAATTAGAAAAAAAGTATTTGTTGAAGAACAAGGTGTACCTGCAGAAAATGAAATAGATGACTATGAATCAATTTCTATACATTTAATTGGTTACGATCACCATAACCTACCCATTGCAACAGCACGTATACGCCCTATTAATGAAAAGCTTGTAAAAATAGAACGAGTTGCTGTAATTAAATCTTATCGTGGTACAGGTATTGGTAGAAAACTTATGGATGCTGTTGATTCTTTGGCAAGGGATGAAGGTTATAAAAATGCTACAATGCATGCACAATGTCACGCTGTTCCATTTTATGAAAGTTTAAACTTTAAAAAGCGAGGTAATATATTTCTTGAGGAAGGCATTGAACATATCGAAATGTTGAAAAAATTAACCTCATATAATTAAAAAAAGTTGTATCTATTTTAGAAACATTTGTAATAAAGCAATTCTTAAATTGACATCAATTTTATTTATACTGTCACGTCACCATTGAGATTCTAAATTTATTTCATGTTTTTTAAGGAAAAATGTAAATTAAAAGTATATTACAAATTGGTTAAATACGCACAGGTCTTTAAAACAGGTACTATAATGTTATTAAAATTAATAAATGTTAGGAGTAATAAATAGAATGGCGAAAAAATTCAATTACAAACTACCATCAATGGTTGCATTAACACTTGTTGGTTCAGCAGTTACTGCGCATCAAGTACAAGCAGCTGAAACTACACAAGATCAAACTGCTAATAAAAATGTCTTAGATAGTAATAAAGTTAAAGCAACAACTGAACAAGCAAAGGCTGAAGTAAAAAATCCAACGCAAAACATTTCAGGCACACAAGTATATCAAGACCCTTCAATTGTCCAACCGAAAGCAGCAAGTAAAACACCGAATACACAAGTAAATACAAAAGTTGATACTGCACAAGTAAATAGTGACACTAGTGCAACTAAATCAACTACGACAAACAAAGTACAACCTGTTGCAAAATCAGCAACTACTACAACGCCTAAAGTAAACTCAAATGTTACAAGTGCTGGTTATAGTTTAGTGGATGATGAAGATGACAATACAGCAAATTCTCAAATTAATCCTGAGCTAATTAAATCTGCAGCAAAACCTGCAGCACTTAAAACTCAATATAAAGCAGCGACGCCAAAAGCAACTACTACAACACCTAAAGTAACAACATTTAGTGCTACTGCACAACCAAGAACTGCTGCAGCAGCACCAAAGACGAATTTACCTAAATATAAACCTCAGGTAAATTCATCAATTAATGATTATATTCGTAAAAATAATTTAAAAGCACCTAAAATCGAAGAAGATTACACATCTTACTTCCCTAAATATGCTTATCGTAATGGTGTTGGTCGTCCAGAAGGTATCGTTGTCCACGATACAGCTAACGATAACTCGACAATTAATGGTGAAATCAGTTATATGAAAAACAATTATCAAAATGCATTTGTTCATGCATTTGTTGATGGTAATCGTATTGTAGAAACTGCACCAACAGATTATTTATCTTGGGGCGTAGGCGCTGTTGGTAACCCTAGATTCATCAATGTTGAAATCGTGCATACGCATGACTACGCTTCATTCGCACGTTCAATGAACAACTATGCGGATTATGCAGCAACTCAATTACAATACTACGGTTTAAAACCAGATAGTGCAGAATATGATGGAAAAGGTACAGTGTGGACACACTATGCTGTAAGTAAATATTTAGGTGGTACTGATCACGCTGACCCACATGGTTACTTAAGAAGTCATAATTATAGTTACGATCAATTATATGACCTAATTAATGAAAAGTATTTAATTAAAATGGGTAAAGTGGCACCTTGGGGTACACAATCAACAACAACCCCTACTACACCAACTAAGCCATCTACACCGTCAACACCTTCAACAGGTAAATTGACAGTAGCTGCAAACAATGGTGTTGCTCAAATTAAACCAACAAACAGTGGCTTATACACAACTGTTTACGACAAAACAGGAAAAGCAACAAGTGAAGTTCAAAAAACATTTGCTGTATCTAAAACAGCAACTTTAGGAAATCAAAAATTCTACCTAGTTCAAGATTATAACAGTGGCAATAAATTCGGTTGGGTTAAAGAAGGCGATGTTGTATACAACACAGCTAAAACACCTGTTAGCGTAAATCAGTCTTATACAATAAAACCTGGAACTAATCTTTACACAGTACCTTGGGGTACATCTAAACAAGTTGCTGGTAGTGTTACTGGAACTGGCAACCAAACATTTAAAGCGACTAAACAACAACAAATTGACAAATCAATTTATTTATATGGATCAGTTAATGGTAAATCTGGTTGGGTAAGTAAATATTATCTAGTTGATATCGCTAAACCAACACCGGCACCTAAACCTGCTACGCCTACAACTAATAATAAATTAACAGTTTCAGCTTTAAATGGTGTTGCTCAAATTAATTCTAAAAATAATGGTTTATTCACAACAGTTTATGATAAAACAGGCAAACCAACAACAGAAGTTCAAAAGACCTTCGCAGTGACAAAAGAAGCTACATTAGGCGGAAATAAATTCTATTTAGTTAAAGATTATAATAGTCCAACATTAATTGGTTGGGTTAAGCAAGGCGATGTAGTTTATAACAATGCAAAATCACCTGAAAGTGTAATGCAAACTTATACAGTTAAACCTGGTACTAAGTTATATTCAGTGCCTTGGGGTACTTATAAACAAGAAGCAGGTTCAGTGACTGGCACTGGAAACCAAACATTTAAAGCTACTAAACAACAGCAAATTGATAAATCAATCTATTTATACGGTTCTGTTAATGGTAAATCTGGTTGGATTAGTAAAGCATACTTAGCTTCACCGGTTGCACCTAAAACAGCAGTTGCACAACCTAAAACAGCTGTAAAAGCTTATTCTGTTGTTAAACCACAGGCTACGCAAACAACTCAAACTGTTAGAAAAATTGCTCAAGTTAAAGCGAACAATACAGGTATTCGTGCTTCTGTTTATGAAAAAACAGCTAAAAATGGCGCTAAATACGCAGACCGTACATTCTATGTAACAAAACAACGTGCGCATGGTAATGAAACGTATGTACTTTTAAATAATTCAAGTCATAATATCCCATTAGGTTGGTTTAATGTAAAAGACTTAAATATGCAAAACTTAGGTACAGAAGTTAAAACTACTCAAAAATACACTGTAAACAAATCAAATAGCGGCTTATCTATGGTGCCTTGGGGTACTAAAAACCAAGTCATTTTACCAGGTAATAATATTGCACAAGGTACATTTAATGCAGCGAAACAAGTATCAGTAGGAAACGATGTTTATTTATACGGTACAATCAATAACCGTACTGGTTGGGTAAATGTTAAAGATTTAACAGCCCCTATTGCTGTTAAGCCTACAAATTCTGAAGCAAAAGATTATAATTACACATATGTAATTAAAAATGGTAATGGTTACTATTATGTAACGCCAAATGCTGATAATGCAAAATACTCATTAAAAGCATTCAACGAACAACCATTTGCTGTTGTTAAACAACAAGTCATTAATGGACAAACTTGGTACTATGGTAAATTAGCTAACGGTAAACTAGCATGGATTAAATCAACTGATTTAGCTAAAGAATTAATTAAATATAACCAAACTGGTATGACATTAAATCAAGTTGCACAATTGCAAGCTGGTTTACAATATAAACCACAAGTACAACGTGTTCCAGGTAAGTGGACAGATGCTAATTTTAACGATGTAAAACATGCCATGGATACAAAACGTTTAGCTCAAGATCCAGCACTTAAATATCAATTTTTACGCTTAGACCAACCACAAAATATTTCTGTTGATAAAATCAATCAGTTCTTAAAAGGTAAAGGCGTATTAGAAAATCAAGGTGCTGCGTTCAATAAAGCAGCTCAAATGTATGGTATCAATGAAGTTTACCTAATTTCACACGCTCTACTAGAAACTGGTAATGGTACTTCTCAATTAGCAAAAGGTGCAGATGTAGTTAACAATAAAGTTGTAACTAATACTGCAACAAAATTCCATAATGTATTTGGTATCGCAGCATATGATAACGATCCATTACGTGAAGGTATCAAATATGCCAAACAATCTGGTTGGGACACTGTTTCTAAAGCAATCATTGGTGGCGCTAAATTCATTGGTAACTCATATGTAAAAGCTGGTCAAAATACACTTTACAAAATGAGATGGAACCCTGCACATCCAGGTACTCACCAATATGCTACAGATGTAGATTGGGCAAACATTAACGCCAAAATTATCAAAGGTTACTACGATAAAATCGGCGAAGTCGGCAAATACTTCGACATCCCACAATATAAATAAACCACAACAAATATAGGATCAAAAGTCATCCCCACCTCACAAGCAGAGGGCGGATGACCTTTGATCCTTTTTTACACTTAAATATCGAAAGACTTAATTACACAAATAAACGTAAATCCATTGTAGTATTGCCGACAATCAAACATGTCATCAATCGCAAACACAGTTTATCCTCATAAACATGTTAAAATATATCAAAATTTATATCATTAACAAATGATGCACAAAAAATATCCACATTGGTGTCTGCACTAATGTCAACAACCAACACACTAGCATCCTCATACAATACATACACAAGCAAAAAAGGCGGTAATTGTTTATCATCCATCAATTTCAACAATTACCGCCCTTTTCGCTCGTAATACCTTATTCAATTTATTATGTTTTCCCTGCTTACTTGATTATGTATATGTCTTTGTCATATTACAATGAAATACGTCGTTGGTTTAACTTATCAAGAAGTTGATTCAAGTTATCTAATTCCCCTTCTGATAAACATTGACATCTTGCTTCTATCAATTCACAGCGTGCTTTATTTATTTGAGAAATTAAATCTCGTGCCTGGTTTGTTAAGATTAATTCCTTGCATCTAAGATCTTCACTAGATTGTTGACTCGTAATGTAACCTTTTAACACTAATTTCTTAATCCATCTTGAAACTATAGATTGTTCTCTGCTAATCTTCATCGTCAAATCATACTGTGATAAGCGATCGAAGTTGTATAATATACGGAGAAGTTCTAACTGCTCTGATGTAATATCCGTACGTTGCCCAAATCGTCTATTCACTAAGTTTAAGTCGTTATTCGTCAGTGTAATAAGTTTTTCAAGTTGTTTATACATGTTGTTCTACTCCACTACATTTTATTTATAATATTATATGCTTTTTTTATAAATTTTACAATACTAATCGACATAATAGACAAATTTGTTGCATAACTAATGCAAAATATAATAAATTAGTAAGAGTCTCATTGACATAAAGGAGAAAAAATATGACTTCATTAAAAGAGAGAGATTACTTTTTCGACAACGCAAGAGCAATTTTAATATTATTAGTCGTATTTGGACATATGTTACAACCTTATACAAGTGGAGATAAATTTTTATCTGCTTTATATTTAGTTATCTACAGTTTCCATATGCCAACATTTTTATTTATATCTGGATATTTTGCTAAAAATATTGATAAACCTTATTATTTAGAAAAAATTGCAAAAAGATTACTTGTACCATATATGATATTCTTTGCATTCTTTTCAATATACTATTTTCTAACAGGTAAGAGTGATGAGTTACAACTCGATCCATTCAATCCAGTATTTGCACTATGGTTTTTAATTACTTTATTTTTCTTCCATGTTATATTAGTTATCGTGAGAAGATTTAATCCGTATAAAGTATTAACTGTTTCAATTATTATTTCTATTGTTGCTGGATTTTCAGAAAACATTGATAGTTACTTAAGTATTTCGCGAACAATCGTGTTCTTCCCAATTTTTTATATTGGTTTTATTTTCACTAAAAAGCAAACAAATATATTCAAAAGTAAGATACTTATACCAATATCTATTATTACGTTTATCATGTTTTTTGCGATTTATTTGATTCATCCTATTAATGCCGATTGGTTACTAGGAAGTTCGCCATATACTTCCCTTGAACATGAAGGACAAAGCATTTTTAGTCCATTTAAAAGACTCGTATTGTACGCTATTATTTTAATTGCAATGACTGCATTTTTAAATTTAATTCCTGAAAAGAAACAATTTTACACATATATTGGTAGTCGCACGCTTTATATTTATTTATTGCATGGTCTAATTATTGGTATTGTCAGAGGATTTGAATGGTATCCATTTGATAAACCTATATGCATGATGACTTATATATATTTAATTAGTATTTCTGTAGTGATTGTATATGTCTTGTCAACAAACTTTATTTGTAAGTGGACGAATCCAATCATTAATTTACAAAGACCATCACAATTTAAAGATTCTTAATTATCTAATGTCTAAATACATTAACTGTAACAACTTCATTCATTTTGAAAAGTAGTTACCACTGTGTATTTAGACATTTTTCTTTTTTCAAATAAAGCTAAAGTAATTTACCCTTTTCTGCTTTAAAAGTATGTTATGATATTATTAATTTCTAAATTTTTAGACAATATATGATTTATATTTGAGGTGTCACAAATGAAACTTTCTCTAAATTCTAATTCTAAATATTTAAGAGCACCAAGTATTCGCCAATTTTCAAATCGTATGAAAAATCTTGACGACTGTATTAATTTGACTATTGGCCAACCTGATTTTGCAATGCCAGACGTGGTTAAACAAGCTTATATAAATGCAATTGAAAATAATAAAACAACGTATTCACATAATAAAGGTATGTTAGAAACACGTGAAGCAATCAGTCAATACTTCAAAAATCGCTATCAATTTTATTATGATCCGGAAGAAATTATTGTTACGAACGGTGCAAGTGAAGCATTAGATACATCTTTACGTTCAATCATTGAACCTGGCGATGAAATTCTAATACCTGGTCCAATTTATGCTGGCTATATTCCATTGATTGAAGTGTTAGGTGGAATTCCTATTTATATTGATACAACAGCAACTCAATTCAAAATTACACCGGATGCCATAAAAAGACATATAACACCTAAGACAAAAGCCATTCTATTAAACTATCCTACAAATCCAACTGGTGTTGTATTGAAACGAAATGAAGTAGAAGAACTAGTAAATGTATTAAAGAAATATCCAATATTTATTATTAGCGATGAAATTTATGCGGAAAATACATTTAGTGGAAAGCATGTATCATTTGCCGAATTTGAAGATATTCGTGACCAATTGTTGCTAATTGGAGGTCTAAGTAAGTCTCATTCTGCAACAGGCATACGTATTGGCTTTTTATTAGGTCCTGAATATTTAATCGAAAAATTAACATTTATGCATGCGTATAATTGTATCTGCGCAAATGTACCTTCTCAGATGGCCTGTATAGCTGCACTTAAGGAAGGATTGGAATCACCTAAATACATGAACGAAGCTTATATTGAACGTAGAAATTATTTAGTATCTGAATTAACAAAATTAGGTTTTAACATTACTGCACAACCAGAAGGCGCTTTTTATATCTTTCCAAGTATTAAACATATAACAGATGATGATTTCAAATTCTGTGTTGATTTATTAGAAAGTGTGCATTTAGCTATTGTTCCTGGTTCAGCATTTACAGAGGCTGGTAAAGGATTTGTAAGAATTTCTTATGCTTATGATATGGATGTTTTAAGAGAAGGTATAAATAGACTCGCACAATTTTTGAATACTAAATAAATAAATTATAGGAACTGGACGTTATATTATTGAATTTTAAAATATTACGTTCAGTTTTTTGACATTTCATCTATATCTTTCAATTTTTTATATTTTTACATCTTCTGATTATTTTCAGCTACATATTTTCAATCATAAAAACCTTTATTCACACTTTAAAAATAATATTACCCTCAAAAGTTAGACTGAAAATCTGACTTTATGGGATAGACATCAGTTTAAAATCATATATCTCATGTCACTTTATAAACTTTAAAGCATTTAAAATTAATATATCTCTATCCCACAATTACTTTGTTTTTTATACAACTCCATTCATATTATTTTGATTGTAAAAGTGCAAAAAAATTAATCACCCTACTAATTTCACTCAATCAAATAAAGCGTAATACAATCAAATTTTAATTCCTTTAAAGTTTTTGTAAACACTAATCTTTACAAAAACTTTTT
>NZ_PPQS01000012.1:0-35247 GCF_002902405.1 Staphylococcus schweitzeri | reverse complement strand
TATATATTCTTATTGACTTAAAAAATTTTAGTGTTATATTTATCTTGTAAATAAATTTTTTGGAGGTTTTTAAATGAAAGGTAAATTTTTGAAAGTTAGTTCTTTATTAGTTGCAACTTTGACAACAGTGACTCTTGTTAATTCCCCATCAGCAAATGCGTTATCTTCTAATTCCCTAGATTCTCATGCAAAACAGACGCAATCAGATAAGCAACAATCACCTAAAATTCAAAAAGGTAATAATTTGAAACCAATTGAACAGCGCGAACATGCAAATGTTATCTTACCAAACAATGATCGTCATCAAATTGAAGATACGACTAACGGACATTATGCACCTGTTACTTTTATTCAAGTTGAATCACCAACTGGAACATTTATTGCCTCAGGTGTAGTAGTAGGTAAAGATACACTTTTAACAAATAAACACGTTGTTGATGCTACGCAAGGTAACCCTCAATCTTTAACAGCATTCCCTTCTGCAAAAAGCCAAGATAATTATCCAAATGGTGGTTTCAGAGCTGAACAAATAACTAAATATACTGGTGAAGGTGATTTAGCTATTGTTAAATTCTCTCCTAATGACAAGAACCAACATATCGGTGAAGTAGTTAAACCAGCGACAATGAGCAATAATGCAGAAACACAAGTTGAACAACCAATTACTGTAACTGGTTATCCTGGAGATAAACCTGTAGCAACTATGTGGGAAAGTAAAGGGAAAATTACTTACTTAAAAGGCGAAGCTATGCAATATGACTTAAGTACTACTGGCGGTAACTCTGGATCACCAGTCTTTAACGACAAAAATGAAGTTATTGGAATTCATTGGGGTGGCGTGCCAAATGAATTTAACGGCGCAGTATTTATTAATGAAAACGTACGTAACTTCTTAAAAGAAAATATTCAAGATATTCACTTTGCAGATGGCGATAACAATAACTCAGACAATCCAGATGCAGCATAAATTAAATCTTGATTAGTACTGATAATAACAGAAGTAAAGACTTTCCAACGCATAAGATTTTAACTCTAATGGAGGTTATTATATGAATAATTCATGTAAAACTAGAATATTCAATATTATAAGTATCGCACTTATTTCCTTGCTTATTTTATCACTTGTCGCAATTGCTAATAATAATAATAATGCAAAAGCAGATTCACAATCAAAACAATTAGAAATAAAAGTTAAGAGTGATAAAGTGCCACAAAAAGTTGACGCTTTAGCACATCAACAATTTGCTGGATATGCTAAAGCATTAGATAAACAAAACAATGCTCAAGCTGGCAAATATGAACTCGGCGAAGCTTTTAAAATATATAAATTTAATGGTGAAGAAGATAATAGTTACTATTATCCAATCATTAAAGATGGTAAAATTGTTTACATTTTAACATTAAGCCCTAAAAATAAAGATGATTTAAACAAATCAAAAGATGATATGAATTATAGTGTTAAAATTTCAAACTTTATCGCTAAAGAATTAGACCAAATTAAAGATAAAAACACTAATATCACTGTTCTTACTGATGAAAAAGGTTTTTACTTTGAGGAAGATGGTAAAGTTAGACTAGTTAAAGCTACACCACTACCTAATAATGTAAAAGAAAAAGAAAGCAGTAAAACTGTTTCACCAGAATTAAAACAAGAGTTGAAAGCCACTGTTACCCCAACTAAAATTGAAGAAAGTGCGACACTACAAAATGAACAGGCAGATCAAGTTCAATATGAAAACACTCTAAAAAACTTTAAAATTAGAGAACAACAATTTGATAATTCTTGGTGTGCTGGATTCAGTATGGCAGCGCTATTAAATGCCACTAAAAATACTGACACATATAATGCACATGATATTATGCGCACATTATACCCAGATGTAAGTGAAGAAGAACTTGTGAATTGTTCAACTTACCCTAACCAAATGATTGAATATGGAAAATCACAAGGTAGAGATATTCACTATCAAGAAGGTATGCCATCGTATAATCAAGTTGATCAACTTACAAAAGATAACGTAGGTATTATGATTCTTGCACAAAGCGTATCTCAAAATCCTAATGATCCGCATTTAGGTCATGCTCTTGCAGTTGTAGGTAACGCTAAAATTAATGACCAAGAAAAAATCATCTATTGGAATCCTTGGGACACTGAAGTGTCAATTCAAGATGCTGACTCAAGTCTATTACACTTATCATTCAACCGTGATTACAACTGGTATGGTTCAATGATTGGTTATTAAAAAATGTTGCTGATATTGATTAAAGGTAGGTAAAACGATGTATCAATTACAATTTATAAATTTCATTTATGACAAAACGAATTTGACTCACCTTGAACTAAATAATATAAATTTATTTATTGGTAATTGGAGCAATCATCAATTACAAAAAACAATTTGTATTAGACATGGTGATAATACAACTCAAAATCAATGTCGTATACTTTTTATTGATACTACCCATCAACGAATTAAGTTTTCACCCTTACACCAAGATCAAATCATTTATATTCTAGATTATGATGATTCACAACATATATTAATGCAAACTTCATCTCAAGATGGTATTGGGACTTCAAGACCGATATTATATGAACGATTAATTTAAAATAAATGATTTCACATATACTAGCGGGTTGGAGAGAATTAAATTTCTCATCAACCCGTTTTTATTTATCAAATCTGCATATTACAACTAATTATAATTAAACTATTACATTCCATTAGATAACACCTGACGAAATACCTTTCATAACAATAATATACTAGTTAAATCATGCAGATCCTGAGACTTAATGATATGTCCCTTCAAAGTTTTCATTTTTTTAATGACTACTTGACTCAGTGCAGTTCACAACGTCCTAGTTTCTGCAAAGTCATATTAGCAGTAGTTGACTAAATGAAAATGCGCTTGTAACAAGCTTCTTTCAATTCTAGTCAACCTTGCAAGTTACGGGGATCCAACACAGAAGCTGATGCAAATTCAACTTACAATAATATGCATGTTGGCGGGGCTCCATTCACAGAGAAATTGGATTCCCAATTTCTAAAAGCAATACAAGTTGGGGTGCGGGGCCCCATACATAGAGAAATTGGGTTCCCAATTTCTACAGGCAATGCAAGTTGGGGTGACAACGATAATGAAGTACTTTTTCTTTAGAAATTAGTATTCCTTACGGATGTGTTTTACTCAAATATTCCTATTTTTAGTACACATTAGCAGTGGCTAATGATAAAGAACTACTACATAATAAATCATTAGTGGTTCTTTATTTGTTCCACTCCCTACTCATATTCACCTCTCCTTCAAATGTCATATAAAAAAGCCACTTGTAATCGCAATTAAGCGACACAAGTGACTTAAATTTAATTTCAAAATAACTTATGGGAATTTAGGGAATTGATCAAAGTCAGGGTCACGTTTTTCTTTAAACGCATCACGACCTTCTTTTGCTTCATCAGTAGTGTAATAAAGTAAAGTTGCATCCCCTGCCATTTGTTGTAATCCAGCTAAACCATCAGTATCAGCATTCATAGCTGCTTTAAGGAAACGTAAAGCTGTTGGTGAATGTTTCATAATTTCTTTACACCATTGAACTGTTTCGTCTTCAACTTGATCTAGAGGTACAACAGTATTAACTAAGCCCATATCCAATGCTTCTTGTGCATTATATTGACGACATAAGTACCAGATTTCACGTGCTTTTTTATGTCCAACGATTCTTGCTAAATATCCTGAACCATAACCAGCATCAAATGAACCTACTTTAGGTCCCGTTTGTCCAAAGATTGCGTTATCAGCAGCTATTGTTAAATCACATACGACATTAAGTACATTCCCGCCACCTACTGCATAACCTTTTACCATTGCAATAACCGGTTTTGGAATGATACGAATTAAACGCTGTAAATCTAATACATTTAAGCGAGGAATTTGGTCTTCTCCTACATAACCTCCATGGCCACGTTTCTTCTGATCTCCACCAGAACAGAATGCTAAATCACCTTCACCTGTTAATACGATAACTGAAACATTTTGATCATCACGTGCACGTGAAAATGCATCAATCATTTCAGCAACTGTTTTTGGTGTAAATGCATTACGTACCTCAGGACGATTAATCGTCACTTTAGCAATCCCTTCGTAAAATTCATATTTGATTTCATCATATTCTCTAAGTGTTTCCCATTGTCTGTTAGTCATTTTGCTCCTCCTTTAAAAATCCTAATATCATTGTATCAAATTCAACATTATCTTCCACATGAATTGTATGTCCTACTGCAGAAAATAATTTACATTTACTATTTGAAATTAAATTTGTCATTTTTTCAGCGATTTGTACAAACTTCTCATCATACTCACCTGCTAAAATTAATACCGGCATTTTTAATCCTGCTATTTGTGACCATAAATTAGGCATTTGGCCTGTACCATAATCCCTTAATGCTTTAGCCATTTTAATTGGTGATTGAGATAGTCGTTGTTCTCTAATTTGATGTTGTTTTTCCTCAGACAATTGATATTGTGTTTGAAATAGCGGTAATTTTTCCCAATCATTTACAAAAACTTCTATGCCTGCGATTTCTAATACTTTTGCTCGTGCTTCATCTATAAGACGACGCTCTATTTGATCCGCTTCAAGTTTAATTCCAGGTGATGTACTCTCTAAAATAAGTTTTGCAATTTTAATTCGGCCATGTAATGCATAATACAATGCAATACGACCACCCATAGAATAACCTAGCATTGAAATCGATTTATTTTTATATTGCTCTAAAATTTGATCTAATGATGATGTAATATAATCAAAGTTCCAATCTACATCGGTGGGTGATTTATCTTCACCATGTCCAGGTAAATCTATAGTCACAACATGACAAATATTAGTAAAGGTGTCTATATGGTCATGATAAGTACGACTATCACTTAGAAATCCATGTAACAATATTAATATTTGAGACGTATCGACTTTTGCTTTATAAAATTTATAATGTAGCATGAATCATTTCACTCAATTTCTTATATAAAATTTGATGCTGCTCATAATTAACTTCTCTATTTGTAATCATTTCATAAATTGTAGAAATGTTATATGATAATTTTTCATTTTTAAAATCTGAAATATGTTTAAATCGCTTAAAGCTAAAATCATATAACTTAGCAGCGTACTCGAAATCTAAACCTGTAGGAGTGCCAAATAAACGTTCAAAATAATCAGATGCACTATCTTTTTGTGGTAAATATGAAAAAATACCACCACCATCATTATTCAACAATACAATATTCATGTGAATATGATTTAATTTAGACATTAATAGTCCATTCATATCATGATAAAAAGATAAATCGCCAATTAATAATGTTATGCGTTTGTGCACTGCCATTCCAAGAGCAGTTGAAACAATGCCATCAATTCCATTTGCACCACGATTAGCATAAATATCAATATTTTTATTTAACAATAAATTATCAATGTCTCTAATCGGCATACTATTACTTATAAATAAAGCTTCTTCATCTGGCGTCTTGTTGATTAGTTCAGCAACAAAAGCACTTTCATCGGTAGCATGTTCAAGGTAATGGTTAATTTCAACACGTGCTTGTTCCTCAAGACGTTGCCATAATTCCAACCAATCTTTTCGTTTTACTATTGTCGCATCCATTAAAGATCTAAAGAAATCATTCGCAGAAATCTCATAAGAAATGTCTGGTGCTATAGGAAATACATCGATTTTATCGTTATTTTGTACTAAAATCTGTAATGCTTCAGCTTTCTTTAACCATTGATTCAACTTCTTAGAAATTACAGGTTTACCAACACGTATAACAAAGTCAACATTTAATTCTAAGCCACTTCTATACAATAAATCATACGTACTGATTACATTTGGATGATCAAATTTTCTTAAACGACTTAATGGATCTGCTAAAATTGGCAAATCGTACATTGATGAGTATGTTAAAATTTGATCAACTTCTTGATGCTGCATATCCCCTACAATAATTAGACCTTTCGGCTTACTTAAAATATTTTTTAATGCTGATGCATTTATACTTTTTTGGTAATGTGGCAAAATCTTCATTTCTGACTTAAGTAAATCTGTCTTCGTTAAGTCTGGTGTCAATGGATCTCTAAACGGTAAGTTGAAATGAATTGGCCCTTTATGTGGTCCATACAAATACTGACTAGCAATTTGCATTTGATAATAAATTGCATCAATTGTTTCTTTACAGTCATCAGCTAATGGCATATCAAATTCATAGCTCACATAATTGTTAAACATATTAACCTGATTAATTGCTTGAGGCGCTCCCACACTTCTTAACTCATGTGGTCGATCACTCGTCAATACAATTAATGGTATTCTACTAATTTGGCTTTCAGCAATAGCTGGTGTATAGTTAGCTGCTGCCGTGCCTGACGTACATAAAATAGCAACAGGTCTTTCACTACCTTTGATTAATCCTACCGCAAAAAATGCTGCACTTCGTTCATCAGGATGAATCCACGTTTTAATATTTGGATGTGCTTCAAATGCAAGTGCAAGCGGTGTTGAACGTGATCCTGGACTGATAACTACTTCCCTTACACCATAAGCATAAAGTTCAGATGCAAATGTGTATACTTGCTTAGTTAATGCTTCTTTATGATTTCCCATTCATATCGACTCCTAATGCATTCATCATAGGTGAGAATTTAAGATTCGTCTCTGCTAATTCACTGTCTGGATCAGAATCCTTAACAATACCGCACCCAGCAAATAATGTTGCTTGTGTTTGTTTTATGAGCATCGAACGTATAGCTACAATAAATTCACAATCATCATATATATCTATATAACCAACCGGTGCACCGTATAACCCTCTTGTACCAAATTCTTTTTGTTCAATAAAATCAATTGCAAAGGCTTTAGGGTAACCACCTAATGCTGGTGTTGGATGTAAATTGTCTATTAAACCGATATATGAATCATCTTTTAAAGGTGCCTTTATTTCAGTATACAAATGATATAAGTGATCATTTTTAAGAATTTTGGGTGTCTTATCATAATCTAATTCAGTGATATATGGTTCAATATCATGTAAAATACTCTCTACAACAAATCGATGTTCTACTAAGTTTTTATTATCTTTCAAAAAGGCTTCAACATGTTTTTTATCCTCTTCTTCGTTATGTGAACGTTTAATTGTACCTGCAACTGCTTTTGTCGATAATATTCGATTATTAACTTTAAGTAATTGTTCGGGTGTTTGTGAAAAGAATATTGAATCTTGTGATTCTAATAAAAATATATAACTATTTTTTTCTTTAGAAAAAGCCTGTTTTAATATATACGGAATACTAATAACTTTATCGAACTTAATTAATCGTCTACGAGCAAGCACAATTTTTTCTTCTTTATTAATAGACTTAATTGCTTCTTCAACAAGTTGACGCCAGTCATCTTTATAAATATCTTCGTTACGAATAATTTCCCCATTTTGATCGTCGACATCAATTTCCATTGCATTATTAAAAAATTCAATTAACGCTTTGAATGAATCCATATCAAAATTTTCACGTTGTACTGTATATGTTAAAAATGTATCCTCGTCCTCTGTAGTAATGAGTACTTCTGGTAAAACAAAATGATTTAATCCAAATTCACGCCATTCATCATCAGACTTATGACTCGAAAATTGGAACCCTCCAACAATTCGAAGATGGTGTCTGCCTGATTGTGGATGAATAAATGCAATTTCTTGCTTTAATTTTTCCCATTCTCTAAAAATAGATTGTTTATTTTTAAAATTATTTTTAAATAATTGAATTGCTTTATAACCAAAATATGACGTTCGATTATCATTCAAACGCATATAAAAGCGACCTCCTGCCTCATTGTCAGTGAGATGAAATAATGTGCTCGGGTCTAGCGACTGTGATAATTTCACTTCAACTGAAACCCATTCCTTAGAGCTGTCATATATCTCTTTGACAATATCGTCCTCTGTTACGCCCGTAGCCATCTATTTCACTTCTTTCTTCGTCTTTTTTCACTCATTATTATATTGTATCATTTTTGGATAATTGTGTTACAAGAATTGCTTAAACTTATCTTGCAATTTTTCACGTCAATTGACCTTTGTGCTACTTTCTATTAAAATATCTTTGTTATAAAAAATATGATTTAAAGAGGTTTTGTATTCAATGAGTAATCAATATCAGCAATATTCTACAGTTAAGAAATATTGGCATTTAATGCGCCCTCATACATTAACTGCTTCAGTCGTACCGGTTCTTGTTGGTACCGCAGCATCTAAAATATATTTTCTTGGTAGTGAAGATCATATCAAAATTACTTTGTTTGTTGCCATGTTACTTGCGTGCTTATTAATTCAAGCTGCAACAAATATGTTTAACGAATATTACGATTATAAAAAGGGCCTTGATGATCATGAATCAGTAGGCATTGGTGGTGCAATAGTACGTAATGGTATGAGCCCACAGCTTGTATTACGACTAGCCATTGCATTTTATATCGTTGCAGCTTTACTAGGAATATTTTTAGCTGTTAACACTTCGTTTTGGTTGTTACCTGTTGGATTAGTATGTATGGCAGTTGGTTACCTATATACAGGTGGACCTTTCCCAATTTCTTGGACGCCTTTTGGTGAGCTATTCTCAGGCGTATTTATGGGTATGTTTATAATTGTTATTGCATTCTTTATTCAAACTGGCAATATCCAAAGTTATGCTATTTGGTTAAGTATTCCAATTGTAATAACAATCGGTTTAATCAATATGGCTAACAATATTCGTGACCGTGTTAAAGATAAAGCTAGCGGTCGAAAAACTTTACCAATATTATTAGGTAAACAAGCTTCTTTAGCCTTTATGGCAATTATGTATTTTATCGCTTATGCATTTATAGTTCTAACTATTATTGTTAAGCCTGGAGGCTCACTATTTTATTTACTTGCTTTATTATCATTCCCAATGCCTGTAAAGGTTATCAGACGTTTCAAGAAGAATGATACACCAGCAACAATGATGCCTGCAATGGCTGCTGCCGGTAAAACAAACACATTTTTCGGCGTGCTATACGCATTAGGAATATATATTAGTGCTATATTTGCTGGGATTTAAATGAAATATTTTTACTCGACGTATCGATTTTAATTCGATATGTCGATTTTTTATTTAACAATTAAATGATGGTACTTATGTTTATACAACTCTATATACCCATCAAATGTAAATCCTACTTTTTGATATAATTTTAATGCTGTCTGATTATTAACATCACAATTCAAACTCCATTTCACATTTGTGTTTGATTCAAGTAATTTAGTTAATAGTTTCGTTGCTATACCTCTACCCCTATACTCTTCAAATGTTGCAATTGTTTCAATATAACATTCATCATCTTTTGCTTCTTTTACAGGTAGTGGCGTCCCATATTGTTGAAATTCATCAGGTAAATTAAGTTGCTCCCATGTTTTTTCATATTCCAATTCATATTTACCATTATAACTAATGATACAACCAGCTATTTTGCCTTCAACTTCATAAACATATATATGCTCATAATATGTACGATATCTTACATCAACACAGCTTTTTTCAATTGCAGTTAATATTTTATCCTTGGGCACTGCTTTTACAATATCCAATTCCATATCTTCCCAAACCATATAAACTAATTTCGCAATATCAAATTGGTCTTCTGGACGTGCTTGCCGAATCATTTTCATATCATCCCTTTAAATTTTATTAATATTTATTATATAGAAATTATAGCTTATTTTAAAAAGATATACTTGAAATTCCAGAAATTTTGAATTGTTCAATGATAGAAAGATTGGTTTTTAAATAGAGATTAAGTAAAATAATAAATAAGGAGGATTTACGTATGAAAGTTAATAAATCTATTTACGTTATAGTTGCATTATTTCTTGGAGGGGTAGGAATTCATAAATTCTATGCTGACAAATTTGGTCAAGGTTTGTTACATTTATTATTTTTCTGGACCGGTATTCCAACTATAGTTTCAATCATACATGCCGTTATTATTATTTTTTCTAAAAAGGCTGATAAAGATGGATATATTGTTTTTCCAAAATAACTTATTATGGTAATTGGTTTGAAAATCATTTGTAAATGGGTATATAGAAATAAACATTAAGGGAAATGAGGTTTTAAACTATGCGTCGATTCATCAAAAAAATTGCAAAAGCAATTCTTATTGGATATGTCATTAAATTTATTCGACAAAAATTGTCAGACAAATCATCACACCCTTCAGATAATCAACATAAATAAAACTTAGTGTCGCTTGTTATTTTAGCGACACTAAGTTTTATTATTTTCTATTTTATCAACAATTTTTTCTAAATCTTCTGCCATACTTTCACTTGCGATAATACCCCTTGATTTTAACCACTTGCTTCTATCAACGTCATAAACTTTATGATCTTTCACAGCTTTTAAGGATTTCCAAACTGCAGGATCAATGAATTTCGTTCTATTTTTGTCTGTATTTCCATCAGTAGCTAGTATCATAACTTTAGGATTTATATTTGCTAGTTCTTCATTATTTAAAAAGATGTATGGACCACCTTTACGCTCACCTATATGAGCAGTTTTATCTTTCGTAACTTCAGGTTTGATACCCATTTTAATTAAAAATTGTCCCATAAATGTATCTTCATTGTTAATAAACATACCAGTGTTTGAAATACCAAAGGCAAAAGCAGACTTCAATGAACTGTGTTCGATTTTCTTTCTTACTGCTGCCAAAATTTTTTCATGCTTTTCAAGCCTTTTTCCGCCCTCTTTTTCTTTACCTATTGCCTTTGCTACCGTTTTAAATGAATCTATATTTGCATTGTAATCACCAGTACCACTAACTAACATAATTGTCGGTGCAATTTTATTTAATTCTGCCTTGATTTTTTTGTGTCTGCTAACATCTGCAATGATTAAATCAGGCTTCAGTTTACTTATATCTTCCATATTTGGTTGAGGTCTAGAACCAACTGATTCATATTTTCCAATTTTATCTCTAACTGTTTTCGTAATATTTTTAGCATTACCATCATCGGCAATACCTACAGGCTTCACATTTAATGAAGCTAAATAATCTGCAAAACTATACTCTAAAACAACAATACGTTTAGGATTCTTCGTAATTTTTTCTGTACCCAATGCATCTTTAATTGTCACCATTTCCTTTTCTTTTTTATCTTTATCTTTCCCGCATCCTGCTACAATGATTACTATAACTATTAAAGTAATTATCAATCTAATAACTTTCTTACTCACACATTAACCTCCGCTTCGATATGCATTGTGCTATATATTAATTTTAACATTAAATAAAATGAAAAGTTAATGAAATAGTAATCATTTTTACTTATAAAACATTATAATTAATTCTTCTATATAAATGTATTACGATTAACTATAGCTAAAAATAATTGATATGATTTAGATGTGTATAAACTTCTTAATGTTGCCGATAATATTAAGCATTGTTGTAATCTATCGTTCATACTCATTATCAACTTGTTTAAGTTTCAAAGTTCTGACTATAATGCATAAATTTTTATTTATAAGTACAAAAAGTCACTACTTACTTAAACACCTTTTTACATCAATTGCTCTACACAAAAGAAGATTTAATAAATATTTAATAATTATTTTTATAAAAAATCTTTACTTTCGAGTTGTTTACAAATATAATTTTGACTATGTTTTAAGTACAAAATTATATTGGAGGTGAAAACATGAAATTAGGTATGCTTTTAATTAGATGGATGTTAGCAACATCATTCTTAGTACACGGAACTTTGAAATTTGTAGATTTAGATGGAACAATTCATTTCTTAGGTTCATTAGGTTTACCACCTGCCATTGCAGTATTAATGTCAATTGGTGAAGTTGTTGGAGGTTTAGCACTTATTATCGGCTTTTTAACGCCTTATGTTAATGTATTTTATATTTGTGTTATGTTGGGCTCAATCTTCACACTTAAACTTACAAGAGGATATGTAAGTGGTTATGAATTCGAAATCATACATATCGTAATGAACTTAGCATGTATTAGTAGTTATAGTTGGAAGAAATGGTTACAATTTTATTAAAGACTATATGAGAGGCGTATCCTCTCTTTCTTTGTGATTTATTTGCTAAAAATCCTAGGTACTCTTTAATACCTAGGATTTTTCATTTATCGATTGAAAAGGTTTAACCACTTTTCTAATATAGATTCTGTTGAATAGTTTTCGATAATAGACGCTCTAGCCTTCGTTCCAAATTCTGCTGCTAACGCATCGTCATTGACAAGTTTTAATATTTTATCAGCCATTTCATTTATATTATGGTTTTCAATTAAATATCCATTTACATGATTATCTATAAAATCACTAGGACCATATTTTATATCAAATGCAATGACAGGCCTTTTAGAAATCATTGCTTCTATCATACTTAAGCCTTGACCTTCATATTGAGATGTAGAAACGACTAATTTAAAATCTTCCAAGCATTTTTGTGGCGTCGTTGTATACCCTTTAAGAAAAACATTTCTTTCTAAATTTTTGTCTACAATCATTTTAGCTATTTTATCTTTGACAGATCCTTCTCCATATATATGAAATTTAATAGCATTATCTTTTTTTACGACTAACTCAGCCACTTCAATAAGCAAATCAATTCGCTTTGTTGGTACCATTCTAGAAATATGACCAACAATTTTTTCAGTCTGAAAATGTTTTGGAGCATTATGTATCTTAACAAAATTGCTAATAGTGAAAATATTTTCTACATCAAATTGCTTTAGAATATCTAATCGTTGTGCCTCTGTTAATACAATTACACCATTTATTTTATTCGCATTTTCAATTATATATTTTTCACTTTTTTTAAACGCACCCGTATTATCGAAATTTTCATGATGATTAACATGAATAACGCCATATTTCTGAGCGTTTTTATGATTTGTATTAAACATTTTTGGAAAACTACCTGGTCCGTCACAAATCATAATACTATCTTTAGAATCTTTTATTAGTTTTTCTAAATAGTAAACACAAAGAGCTAGATTGTTTTTAAATTCTTTTTTATTAACTAACACATAAGTTTTACCTACGGCACCATTATTAGCATTAATATTTCTAGAAATATATGGGTATCCCTTTTCATCGTAAAACACTTGATAACAAACCTTATTATCTAAATTGAATGTTTCCTTCATATGCACTTTATTATCTATAAAACTAAATCGTTCTAGTCGTTTATTATCTTTAAAAAAATCAATCACTTTTTCAGATTTACTTTTTCTAATGTAAGCTATATATGTTCCTGTCGTTATATCAAAAAATCTTGAAACGCCGTTATTCTCTTCAATTTCAATCGTATTTTTTAATCTTTCTGAAATATGTTTATATAACAATTTATTAGACTTAAAATGTTTATTATTTGATATTTGTTTAAAATACTCAAATACATTATACATTTTCGTTCTTCGATCCATTTTACCTTGTTTTTTTAAAGCTTTAATAATTTCGTCATAGTTTCCTTTGTAATCGAAAGTAACTATATCCGCAGGTATGTCTGCATCATAAAACTCTTTACTTCTATTGAACATCGAAGAGGTCATACCACCTTTATTGACATCTAACTCATGTACCATCATAAATATTTTTTTCATTATAATTATTCCTTTACCTCAGTATATTTAACAATTAATTCGTTATATGTATAATAAAAATCTTCGTCAACATATAGGCTATTAAGTTTATTTACATTTATCGGGCCTATAATTGACGTAATAAAATGTCCATTTAATTTTAATTCTGTCGTTCCTTTTTCGATTTCTATAGTTGGCTCTAACTGCTCATAATTTTTAAATACATCATCAATAACTTTTATGTTTTCATTTAACTGATTAGTATCTAATTTTAATACTTTTGCATTATCGTAATTGAAAATCCCCTTTTTCATAGTACACCTCTTAATAAAAAAATTGTTTTACAAAATAATTTTATACTTCATATCGCTATTAATCAACTGTAAATACAATAATTAAGTATTGTTATTAAATCTATTTGCATAATAAAAATGATAATATAATGCTTAATTTTAAACGAAATAATTTATGTAAAATTGGTATATTATTGCCTGGAATACAAAATACATTTTTCAATTAAATCATATTTCCACTAGAGACAATTCAATCTAAACCCAAATTCTTCTATCGCACAATTTAATTTTATTGTATGATGTATTTAAAATGAGTGTTTCATGCATATCATTTTAAATATACAATTGGAGGTGTTATTTTGGCTCGAACATATAATATTATTGGCATCATTTCTTGTCTTTTATCTTTCATTATTATGGCGTTACCAATGATCTGGTACACCGCTTCAGTATTATGGTTCTTCCCTGGTGCAATCATAATTTTGCTGTTATCATTAGTTATTGTTTTTTGTTACATTAAAACGAAAAATCAATTACATTTACTATTACTTGTCTTAAATATTATTATTTTACTTTTTTTCAGTTTGCCGTTGTTACTTTCATAACTTAACAACGTATAGAAAAAGCCAATCACTTGATAATGTTGATCTCAACTTATCGAGTTGATTGGCTTTAAATTTTATCTTTTGGATATCACATAGATGCTACTTTTCTATACTGTTCTAAATCTATTACTTCATCACATTGTTTTGCAATTGCCATATCATGTGTTGCTAAAATTAGCACTTTACTTTCATCGACCAAATCAAATAATGTTTGAATAATCATCTGTCCTGTTTTAGGATCTAACGCACCCGTTGGTTCATCAGCTAACATAACAGTCGGATCTTTTAACATCATTCTAATTAAAGCGACACGTTGTTGTTCTCCACCACTTAGTGTATGAACTTTTCTTTTTAAACTGTTTGACAGACCAAACTGTTCTATATAACGTATCTTTAATTGTTCTTTCTCTTTCTTACTTATTTTTTTATATGCTAATCCAATATCTAAATTTTCGTTTACTGTCAGATTATCGATTAATCCATAATTTTGAAATAAATACCCTAATTTATCTCTGTAAAAATTAGACTTAAATCGCTCTAATTGACCATTAAAATAGACATGTTGTTTCCCCATTTTTTCAAGTCCAGCAATAGCATTTAATAAAGTAGATTTACCGCATCCACTTTTACCAATAAGTGCATATGATTTTCCACATTGAAATTTCAAATTAAGTTTCTTTAAAATACTTGTATTACCTTTTTGTATGGTTAAATCTTTTAATTCTATCATTCTTGTCTTACCTCTTTTGGTGTATCCTCTTTTTCAACATATGTGATTGATATAACATATTGGCCTTTATGCTTTATTTCGACATACGTTCTACTAGGAGAGAATCCATTAAATGTTAATTTATAATCAAGCTTTTCCCCTCTTTCACTATAAGCCGTAATATTCACATATTGTTGCGTACCTTTTGGCACTTTGGCATAACTATACTCCGTTTTTAAGAAAGGATTAAAACGATCAAGTATAGGATGATGTATGATTGTAAAAGCAATAGTAATGGATAATATTAATCCTAATAATATTGCAATGATAAATTTCATAGTTAAAACTCCTTGATAACTTCATTAAAACGTCGGCCATAATAGTGTAGGCTGCAAATCTGCAATAATATTTGAACGACAAGAATCGTTGCAAATATCATCATTATATAGTGAGAATGTAAAATTACATTCGTCAATATTCCAACAAAAACAACAACTATATTATTTATTAATAAGTATTTATAATTGGCTCTTAATGTTGAATAGCCATATAGCTTTTTGATTACGAGTAATTTTCGGTGTTGTTCAAAATAATATTTCACATCAAATAAAATAATAATTACTAAAATGATTGCGATAATGATTTGTGAAAAGTTGAGTACTGTTAACTTCAAATTGTTTTCATGATACATTTCCATCACGCTATCTTTATAATTAGTTATTCCACTGATTTCCCCATCAATATGATACTTTTCAATATTTTTTACTAGCGCGTCATAATTCTTGAATAAATACCCGCCTTGACTGATCATGGCATAATAAAAATCATTCGATAAATCTGATGCCTGAACGTTAACAATGATTGGCGCTTCTATAAATGACAAATGACGGCTATCTCGTGCATCAAATGTAAAAATTCGATAATCATTTTTGTTGATAAACTGTATAGATAACTTATTTTCTTTATTATTTTTATTTTGCACAAATTCAAACCATGAATGATAAGCTTGATTGATTTCATTACGCACTTCATGAAACTTTTGTGGAATAATTACTTCGACATTATTTTTTTGATTTTTTATCGGAATATCAGGTTGAAACTGCTTGTGATAAATCGTCCAAAACTGATTATTTACCAATATTACATTCCCTTCATCAGGTGAAAAGTTGTCACTGTCAGCGGAGTCACCCTTTGGTTTGAATAGAATCGCATTATTTTCTGCTTCACTAGCCTTTACTAATTGTTCTGATCGCACCATATTATCAATTAAACTTTGTTTCGTTTCGTGATAAGGTGCAAATTCAATCGTGTAATAATCATCTAATACATTCCAATATTTCTCAGTTTCCTTTATTTTATTCAAATCTTTAATAACACTAGTATTTTCTATCATTACACTAGCTATTAGTACTAAGAGAATACTTTTACAAACTGTATTAATAAAACGAATCGTTTTAAAGTGCTGTTTACCTTTAATCATATTGGCAATATTTAAATTTAGTAACATTAAGAAAGTCCATATATTAATAACACTAATCGTTAAAATAAAAAGACTTGAAAGGAGAACTAACCTTAATATGAATAAATCTAAATTACCTGTGTAATTTAATATCCAAAGTACACTTGTAGTTAAAAGAATTTGAGTTATGATTAACGTTATCCAATACGTGCATTTCTTTAAAAAATTTTCGAAAATTATTTTTCTTAATGTAAAACCATTTAAATACTTAATCGCATACGCTTTGAAATTAATGTTCTTTTCGAAAATATAATAAATAAAATAAACGATTAAAAGTGCGGATAACGGGACTACTATATTCATTTGTTTAATGACACCAACAGCAATCATCATATGATCTATTTTGTATGATTCAGTAGTAACACCATATTCTTTTAAAAAATTTATGAATTTAGACACGTCAAAATTTTTGTCTTTTACAAAATAACTCCCTTTGATATCTTTTTTTAATAATTCGTCGTCACTTAAATAATGAATGTTATATTTAGCATTAAAAGGAGTGATAGTTGTTGCTTTTGATTTATTAAATACATATATATCTTTATCTACGTTTTTATTTGTATAATTTGAAGTTGATTTATAGATTGCTACGTTCTCATTTTTTGCGAATTGATTTATACGTTTATAAATCTCATTTTTACTATATTTTTTATTCCAGTCAGTTACCGCTATAGGGTATTTAGTATCAGGCAATATTTCTTCGTTTTCTTTATATGTATAAACAAATAACAATATAGCAATTAGAATGAAGATTGTAACATCAAGTATTAATTTGAACCATTTCATGTTGTACCTCTTGCGTTGTTTATTTTGTATGATTATTTAGTATTTAATAAATGTTATAATATGCTCTATTGACCCACCAATTATTTTTAGTAGCTGATGCTTTTGCTTTTACACCAGCTCTTGTATAACCACTAAATGATCTGTATTTTCCAATAGCTGTTGCACCATGTCCTTTATGACCATGATAATAATAAGACCAAACATATTTACTGCCGACACCGTGACTCCAGGTGCCTCCTTCTGCGTATTCTGTAGATGCATAAGCTGCTGTTGATAATCCAAGTGCTAAAGATAAATATAATATAGCGCCAAAAATTTTGTTCTTCATTTAAAAAAACATCTCTTTATATTTAATCTATATCTCTTCATTTAAATTATACAGAATTTTCTGAATATTTTCAAGATGAATTTACCTTTCCACATTTTTACTACTTTATGTTAAGTGGACATCAAAGTATAATTGTATTATATTAAATTGTGCAGTATGTAAATAGACGAATGATTAAATGAGATTTTCTTTAACCATCATTCGTTGTCAAAGTTTTGAAATGATGGTTATTTTTTATTGCTTAAATTAAGTATTGCGACTACTATACCAATGAAAGTTTTATTAATATATAAACTTCATTACATATTCAGTAGAAATCACTTATGTATAAGTACTGCCATAGAATCATAAGTGATTTCTACTATAGTATGATTTTCCTTACAAATCTGGCATGTTTAGTAGGCAATATACGAAAAATACTTCAAAATTTTGTTACACATCTAATAAAAATAGACAATTAAATAAAAGATATGTTACTATAAAAATGTAAAAAGACGACATGCAGGAACATGTCGCCTATTGAGCCCGTTAAAAAGACGGTGACTAAATGAGATTTTCTTTAACCATCATTCGTTGTCAAAGTTTTGAAATGATGGTTATTTTTTATTGTTTAAATTAATTATTGCGACTACTACACCAATGAAAGTGACGATAAACATACCGAAACTTAGCATTAAATGTAATGCGTTTGCAATAGATATCACAATAGGCTTTTCCTTTAAAAAGTGTTAAGTAATGCCATAAGCACCACCCCCCTTTACTCAGATAGCCACCATCAATTCAACTTGCCCACAAAATATTATACCATTTTTATAAAATATTTAGTGATAAAAAACTGACTAAAACATAATCTCAATAATAACCGCTTGCTGTTAAAAATATTTCCACTATAATGAAGCATGCCTTGAATCTTCGTATTGCTATTCTAAAGCAAAAAGCTTTTCTTAGAACACATACGTCTAAGAAAAGCCTATTTAAGCATTAAAAATTAATAACAATATAATAGCTACAATTTGTGCAACGGATGTTGTTGCAATACGTCGAGTATATTCATAACTTAAAGATAATATCACTTGAGCAACAAATATAAATGTCACTATCCACCAATTATCTAAATAGATGAATAATGAACTAGAACAAACTGCAGTTATTATAATAACAGCCCATTTTGGTATTGAAAAATGGGTTAATTCTTTTTGTAAAACAGTTCTCATATATAACTCGTGACACGGAATGACAAAAAGCAATGTTACTAACATTTGCCATTTCCAATTAACACCCGTTCTCGCTAATTCTTTAATTAATGAACTATAACTTAAATTAGAAGTTATAAGTGAGAATAAAAGTTGAAGCATAATTAGAATAATTGCTGTAATAATACCAACACCAATTGATGTAAGCAGCCGCTTAGATTCAATATCTCTTTGATAAAATACATAACTTATACCAGCAATTAACATAATACCTGTATATAAATACCAATACTCTTGGTGTTCGCCCCACATTATAAATAAAATGAGATGAAATATAATAAAACTTATAATAAACCAAGTTAAAGCTTTCGAGATTTTATTCATTATAACTTACCTTCTTATTCAACAATCTTATATCGTTTATGATTGATAACAGTTTTTTCCGGTAAATCAAGGTCATTAAAATTTTCCATAATTGTTAAGTCAACAATAACAGAGTTATCGTTGATTTTTTCAACACGACCTCTTAATCCATCCATAAACTCAACAATGTTACCCACTTCTGCAACAGTCATTTTAAGTCCTCCTTAAATTATAACTAAATTATATTGTACTAAAATTCACTTAACAAATAAACTATTAACAATCAAAAATAATAAAATGTAACTTTAAGCCGATATTTAGAATGATTTGTGAGTAAATAATTGGCATTTTGAGCAAAGTTGAGGCATAAATAAGTAGAGAATATATAGAAATAAGGGAGAGATTGTAATGAAATTTATTAGTAATAATAGTATTACAGATCCAACTTTAAACTTAGCAATGGAAGAATATGTTTTAAAAAATCTACCAGCAGAAGAAAGTTACTTTTTATTTTACATAAATAGACCATCTATCATTGTTGGAAAGAATCAAAATACTATAGAGGAAGTAAATCAATCATATATTGATGCTCATAACATCGATGTAGTTAGAAGAATTTCTGGTGGTGGTGCTGTTTATCATGATACTGGTAATTTAAACTTTAGTTTTATCACAGATGATGATGGTAACAGTTTCCATAATTTCCAAAAATTCACAGAACCAATTGTTCAAGCGCTACAATCTTTAGGCGTAAATGCTGAATTAACTGGTCGTAACGATATTCAAGTTGGACAAGCTAAAATCTCTGGTAACGCCATGGTTAAAGTTAAAAATAGAATGTTTAGTCATGGTACTTTGATGTTAAATAGTGACTTAGACGAAGTTCAGAATGCACTAAAAGTTAATCCAGCTAAGATTAAATCAAAAGGTATTAAATCTGTTCGTAAACGAGTAGCAAATATCCAAGAATTTTTAGATGAACCATTAGCGATTGAAGAATTTAAGAAAATCATCTTGAAAACAATCTTTGGAGAAACTGAAGTAGAAGAATATCACTTAACTGATGAAGATTGGAAAAAAATAGAAAAATTAAGTAATACTAAATATAGAACTTGGGAATGGAATTACGGTAGAAATCCAAAATATAACTTTGAACGCGAGGAAAAATTTGAAAAAGGGTTTGTACAAATTAAGTTTGATGTTAAACGTGGTAAAATCGAACACGCTAAAATTTTCGGTGATTTCTTTGGTGTCGGAGATGTCACTGATCTTGAAAATGCATTAGCCGGTTGTTTACACGACTTTGAACATATAGAAGAAGCACTATCAGAATATGATTTATATCACTATTTTGGTGATATTGATAAAAACGAATTAATTCGATTAATGTCATAAATGATTAAAGGACTATTCTTACATGTATGAAATGTTAAGAATAGTCCTTTTATGATTGCGTTATGGAATTCGAATCAATGTTATTCACCGAGAAATGCCTCCAAATTTTTGTATTCTGTCGTATATTGATTAAATGCTGCTTCATCTTTATTGATGAGTGCATCATCTATGAGTTCTACGAGCTGTCGTTTTCTTACCTCTCGAAGTGCTTCATTGATAATTAATTCAATACCTAAATCATTGACGGTTGTGACAAATGCTTCTAAAGTTGTATGTTTAACATTAGTATTGTATTTCATAGAAATCACTACCTTTCTTTAATTTATAATAAGTATACATTTTTCTAATTTTGAAATCAATGAATATTCTGACTATTAATCAAAAAATATTGTAGTTTTTCACCAAAATAATAACTTGACAATTCGAATTTTTATTATAAAATAACTTTATATCATTAATTTTATTTTTATATTAATGGTTTAAAACTTAATAAAGCGAGGTTTTGCTTATGTATTCACAAAATATTTATGTAATACGTAAAGGAGACATGGTTATTCGACCAGCATTTGATGATGATGATCAAAGAAATGGTAGCGAAATTATCCGGTTTGATAAAACGCGTATACAAAACCCATTTAAAGTCCAAAAAATCATTGAACGCTCTTGCAAATTTTATGGTAATACTTACCTTGGCAAGAAAGCAGAAACAAACCGCATTACTGGAATTTCTAGTAAACCACCTATTTTACTAACACCATTATTTCCAACTTATTTTTTCCCAACTCATTCTGATAGACAACACGAAAACATTTGGCTAAATATGCATTATATCGAAAGTATTAAAGAATTAAAAAATCGTAAATGTAAAGTAACTTTTATTAATAACGAATCAATTATTCTTCATGTTTCATACCACAGTTTATGGCACCAATATAACAATTCCATTTTTTACTACTATATGGTAGACAAACAATCTCGCATGGTTTCTAAAAATCCCGATCAACCTATAGATTATAATAAAGCCACATTAAACGTATTTGAAGCATTAACGCGTTATTCCCTATTCGAAGATAAATAAATTGTTTATTTTTAAAATATGCGGAATGTTTTATAAATATAGTGTAAATGTTCCGCATATTTTTTTATGGTATCTATTGCAAATTAACTTAATCTTGTTATAATAATATTTGTGCTTGATATTCAAACACATATAAATTAATCCACAGTAGCTCAGTGGTAGAGCTATCGGCTGTTAACCGATCGGTCGTAGGTTCGAGTCCTACCTGTGGAGCCATTGGAAACGTACTCAAGTTGGCTGAAGAGGCGCCCCTGCTAAGGGTGTAGGTCGCGAAAGCGGCGCGAGGGTTCGAATCCCTCCGTTTCCGTTTTATGCTTAAATGGTGTATATCATTTAAGCTTTTTTTATTTTCTTTTGTAAAGCATCTATCAAATGTTTGCCAATCAGCTATAATATATATTCTAAAAACCCAAAAACCTTTCCTAGCCAAAATTCTCTAAGAAAGGTTTTTAATTTTTGTTAATATTATCTCTATTTTGTCACGGTACAACGCTTCACTATTTACGAACTATAAAGTTATCTATACAATTAATGCTATAATCCGGATCTTTTAACTTTTCTGCAATCAACGTACTCATTGTCTCCTCATACGACTCATGAACAATTGCATCTTTCAAATAATTTTTGTAATTTCTATAACAATAGTCAGTCATTGTAATTCTATAAGTTTTTTCTAAATTTATATTTTCTAATGCTACACGGTGCCCCGGGTCTCGGCTCATATCAACCTCATAGTTAAACCCTTGCCACATTGTACATAACGTTTCATCAATAATTGTTAAACTTAATTGTTCATCAACAAAATCAAGATGCGAATAACTATATTCCAACATATCTTTAATACTTTGACCATTCACCGTCATATCCATCGGTTTGTCAGGGTAAGGATACGCATGATATAAATCTTCATTTTTAATCTGACCATTTAAGCCTTTCTCACCATTCGTAGGAACATGAACACATGTAATATCATTATCAAATGCAATTTTAATCGCATCATGTAGCAACTGTGCAAATGGATGATTTTGACAAACTAAATCTTGCAAGCCATTAACTGTTATGTTTAATTCATCATTATTTATGACTTCTTGAGACCAAAATGCCACGGCTTTTCTATCATAAAATGTTAAATCAAGTAATTCTTGATTTTCTTCATATTCATTCAAGTCTATTACTTTAGAATCAATATTCTCAACCTCGTAAGTTGTTGTTCGCTTTTTAAAATTAATTGAAAGATGTACAAGTTCTTTTGCATCCTGTCCTGCTTGAACGTAATACGTTTCATGGTCATGACCTACAATTGTTTGATGCTGGTGTGCCGTAATCATTAAATCTATAACACCGATTTCTTCCATTAATTTTTCCGCTTCATTTGAATTTGCTTTTTTATTTTTTGTGTTATTACTAATTTTATTCAGCCCACCATGATAAATAACTATTAAAAAGTCAGGTTCCTCAACCTCATGTATATATCTAATCCAACGTTTAGATGCTAATAAAGTTTTTTCAATAGTAACATCTTGCTCCATTTCTGAATACTCATTTTCCATTAGACCATCTGCAGTGACCCCTACGATTGCGATTTTTAAATCTCCGAAATTCTTAATACAGTACGGTGTTGAAAAATAAGGTTCCTTAGTAACATTATATTCTATATTAGCTGATAACCATGGAAAACGCGCAAGTGCAATCGATCGTGTTAAAAATGATAATCCGAATTTAAATTCACTTGGACTTACACCGCTTGCATCATAATGCATTCGATTCATTAACTTAATCATAGGGTGACGTTTGTAAGGTGCAACAATTGCATAATAATATGCTGCTAGAGAACCAGCTAAACTACCTCCACTATCTAACAAAATTACACGATGGTTTTGTGATCTAACTTGGTTAACATAAGTACCTGCTCTATAAATATTAGAACCATAATCTCCATTTAAAAAATGGCTATGCATATCTGACGTAGTTAAGATTTCTATATTAATATTCTCATTCATTTCCATCTCGTTACACCTCTCATTGTTTATAGTTTACCATGTTCAATACTAATCTTCTTATATAATAAGTTGAAAATACTAACCAAAAAAGCAATCTAAGTTCAAGTTAAAATCTACAATAACTAAACTTAAATTGCTTGTATATTATCCTATTTGTATACGCTCTTTTGGATAATGGAATTTATCTGGTTCTCTTCGTCCTGCAATCATTATAATGAATGATATCAATCCGACACGTCCGATAAACATTAATACCATTAGTACAACCTTTGAAACGTCACTGATATCACTCGTGACATCAAGTGAAAGCCCACAAGTACCAAATGCAGACATAACTTCAAAAAATACTTGTAAAAATGTTAACTTACCATTTTCAGTAGCTGAAATAATAAGCATACCTAAGAATGTTAAAATTGTTGCCATTGTAAATACTGCAAATGACCGTTGAATATCCATAATGTGTACTTCTCTATTGAAAACTTTAATTGATGTTTTGTCAGCATTATTACTAAAGTTAATTAAAAATAAAATTAAAATTGCAAACGTCGTAGTACGAATACCACCACCTACTGAACTTGGCGAAGAACCAATAAACATTAAAATTCCCATAATGATGTTTGTAGGATCACTTAGCGTTGTTACATCAATAGTTTGTAAGCCAGCACTTCTCGTTGTCGCCGATTGAAATAACGAATAGAATAATGATTGATGCCAACTCAAACCTTTAAATGCATGGTTATGTTCAAATAATAATATGGCTAAAACGCCTATAATAAATAAGAAAAAATATGTTGATGTCGTAATTTTTGTAAATAATGAAAATCTAAAATTCGTAACTCTATTTTGTATATAAGCTTTTACTTCTAATAATACTGGAAAACCGATAGATCCTAATATAATTAAAAAAATTACAATACCTTGCACAAAGTAGTCATGCGCATATGGTATTAATGATTTACCTGTAATATCTAATCCACCATTTGTCGTTGCAGAAATGGAGACAAAAACGCCTTGCATTATTGCATACTTTAAATCCGGATTATCTCGATAAAAGTAAAAGGCTAATAACATAGCACCTACAAGCTCGATGACAAATATTGATTTTACAATATCGATAATTAACTTTACCGTCCCACTCATCGTGTTTTTATTATTATCTAACATAATTAACTGACGTTCTCTAATTCCAATATGTTTACCTAATACAACCCATAACATTGTACCAATTGCCATTACACCAATCCCACCAATATTTAAAATAACGAGAATGATTAATTGACCAAATGTAGAGTATGTATCAACAATACTTATTGGAGATAACCCAGTAACACTTATACCAGAAACAGCAACAAACAATGTGTCAATAGGATTTACTTCTACACCAGGCTTATGAACATACGGTAAGTTTAATAATAAAAATGCAACGATGATGGCAACAATGTAATACAACACAATACCTTGTTGAGGACTAGATCTTTTTATAAACTGGCTAAAAATTGACACGCTATCACCTCAACATTATTTTAGTTTAATATCTATTTCTTTTTCTTTACCATCTCTATAAATTTTAGCGGTAACTGATTTCAAATCATCTTTGTGGCTAAATATAATTTGTCTAAAGCGCAAATCATCTTCTAAAAGTTTACCATCTACTTCAACAATGACATCTCCACGTTTTAGACCTGATTGTTCTGCTAAACCTTTATTGTCAACCTGTTCTAAAACAACACCATTTTTAATACTACCTGGTAATTTTGTTGCTTGTCTTTCATAACTATTCAGATTGGCAATATTCTTCATTTTAACACCTACATCAGGATAGTCAATTTTACCCTTTTGTTCTAAATCTTTCGTAATCTTTTGAACTTCATTAACTGGAATTGCAAATGCCATATTTTCCACATTCTGCATACTAATTTTAGCAGCGACAACACCAATTAACTTACCTTCTCTATTCACAACAGCACCACCGGAGTTCCCAGGATTTACTGATGCATCGACTTGAAATGCTTTCATTAACATGTCATATTTATTATCTTTATCAAAATCAATTGGCACATTTCTGTTAAGACCTGAAATGATTCCTTCAGTTACTGTCCCTTTAAAATCGATACCTAATGGATTTCCAACAACTAATATTGGCTCTCCTAAAACTAAATTATTTGAGTCACCAATCTCTATTTCTTTTACTGAACTATCTGAAGATGTTGCTTTTACTACTGCTAAATCAGACCACTTGTCTTTTCCTAATACTTTTCCGACAACACTCTTATTATTAGCAAATGTTATTTTTTGATTTTCTTTATCACCAACAACATGTGCATTCGTTACTATATATAATGTATCTCCAGATTTTTTATATACAACACCTGAACCAACTTCATCTTGTGAAGCTTTATCTTTAGGTAATGAAGAATCCTTTGATGTTTCATTTTCTACAGTAACAACTGATTTAACGGTATTATTAGCATTTTTCATAGTATTAGTATATTTTTGAGCATCTGTATCAGTACTATCATTCATTCGATCATTTTTATTCACATTATTAAATATTGCATTTAAAATGATAATCAAAATGATAATTCCAATTAAAATGATTAATTTAGGCCAATACATCAGCCAAAACTGTTTCACTACGCCACCAAATTCATTGCGTGATTCATTTTTACTTTCTGACTTAGATGCACGATGCTTTGGTGTTTTGTTGTGTACAGATGATGCATTGTTCACTTGCTGCTTTTTATTATTTTTAATATTATTCTTATCAATGGTCTTATGGTTATCACGTTGCGCCTTAGACTTTGCTTCTTTATTCTGATCATTTGTATTAAAAAACATTTCAGATTGTTTAAAACTGTTATCATCATTTTCAGCTTGTTCTATTTCATTTCTATTTTTATCAGGATTATCAGTTGTTTCATGTACTCGCTTTTGATTTAAAAATTCATCTTTTTGTACTTTAGTTACATCATCATTATCCTTAGAACCAGCTTCATTAACATTTTCTATTTTAAAATCACTTATTTTATTATCATCTGTTAGATTTTCCTGAATTTGTTGCCTTTTCAATTTTTGCTCTTCTGGTAATGTTAATGGTTTTTGATTATCTTTATCATTTTGCTGTTCTAACTTATTCGGTTTTTTATTTGAAGCTTCTGATGATGTATCAAAATGCGAATTACGCTGTTCGTCATCTTTTGATGATAACGAAACTGCAGTATGCTCAGTACTATCTTTGGTAAATTTAGTTGAATCTACATGAGTAAAGTCTTTTTTGTTATCTTTTGATGCACTTAAATCCAATTGTTGCTGTTTTCCTTCTGCATCATTTTTATTTGAATCAGTGTGTAATGATTCATTTATAATTTTTGAGTTATCCTTAGATTTATTGACAACTTTGTTATCTTTTTCATGTAATTTCTCACCTTCAAAAGTTTTATCTTTAGAATTTTCCAAATCCATCTTTTGATTCAAACCATCTTTTACATTATTACTTTCTTTATTATCAGAAGTTTTATTAAACATTGCATGATTCTTAGTAACTTCTTGTAATTTACTGTCGTCAGGTTTTTGCTTTTCTAAGTGCGATGACAAACTGTTTTTAAACCTTTCATGTTTATATTTAGTATTTTTATGTATTTGTTTATCTTCTTGTTGAGATGTTCTATCCTCAGTTTTATGTGTATTGTCTTGTTGTTTAATTTTTTCTTCTCTGTCTTCGTTGTGGAAGAATTCACGACGCTTACGTCGGTACTGACTTTTGGGAATTACATGTTTTTTACCAATATCCACTAATGTCCACTCCATTCAATAAAATCACTTTTCATTATGACACATTAGCACTTAATTTGCTTTAAAATCTATACAATTTCTATGGAAAAAATACTATAAATGCATGACTCAGCTTATGATAGGACATACTCATTGTTACATTAGTTAAAACTTACAAAGTAATTTTAAAACAAAATATTTCCCCAGCAGATATATTAAAAAGAACAACCTTAAAATAAATTAAGATTGTTCTCTACTAAAATGTTATTTATGAGATTTTTTATTTTTAACGACTGATCCTAACCAACCTATAACAACTAAACCAATTAAAACAGTCCAGAAGATTGATTGCCATAGTACCCCGTGTGGGAAATGTTCAGGTAATACTGCAATATCAGGATGTGCAAGTACCATAACAACTAATTTAATACCTACCCAACCAACTATTGCGAATGCAGCACCTTCTAATCCAGGATATTTATTTAGAAGTTCAACAAACCAAGTTGCTGCATAACGCATTAGAATAACACCAATCATTCCACCTAGAAACATTACTACGAACTGACCTAAGTCCATACCACCAAAGTGAATACCAACTTTAGGAAGTGTTACAGCAATAGCTAAAGCAGCAAGCATAGAATCAATGGCAAATGCGATATCTGCAAATTCTATTTTTAACACAGTTCCCCAGAATGATTTGTTACTCGCTTTAATCTCTTCACCAGATTCATCATAATGATGATCATCTCCAGCTTCAGGACTTTCAATTTCTGGGTGTTTAAAGAACTGCCACAGATTTTTGATTGACATATAAATTAAGTAAACTGCACCTGCTGCTTGAATAAACCAAAAGTTCGCGATAATACTAATTAAGAATAATGCTAAAAATCTAAATACAAATGCACCTAATAAACCATAGAACAAAGCTTTTTTACGTTGTTCTGGCGGCAAATGCTTAACCATTACAGCCATAACAATCGCGTTATCTGCTGCTAATAAGCCTTCTAAAAATACTAAAACGACAAGTACCCACAAATAAGGTAAGATCAAACTTGGATCCATAAACATGTACAACTCCTTTAAATAAATAAGTTAAGTACAAACAAAAAGACCTATGCTAAATAAATAGCAAAGGTCTCACTAAGCAATGTTAATTGCCCACTTTACCGGAAGATATCTTCGTAATGACGATAAAGTGTCGAATCATATACACGTCCATGATTCTTAAGTTACTCCCCTCTGACAAAATGTCATAGGTTATTCATTTGATAAATCATAGTATACCGTTTTCCATTAAAATATACAATTTATTTTTCTTAATTATTCCAATATATTTTCAATTTATTCACGTGAATTTTTGTATTAAAATACGGTGTTAAAGCAAACTATACAATTTAATTTCTGGAAATTTTTCTTCGAACCAACGTGTAGCAAATTCATTTTCAAATAAGAATACTAATTCATCATATCTATCCTTCACTAGGATTGATCTCGAAGTATTCATTTTATCAGTAATTTTATCTTCATTTTCAATCCATCGTGCAATTTTACGACCAACTGGTTCCATAACAACATCAACGTTGTATTCATTTTTCATTCGATGCTCAAACACTTCAAACTGTAGTTGGCCAACTGCCCCTAAAATGATTTGATTTGTATGCAACGTTTTATAGTATTGAATCGCACCTTCTTGTACTAATTGTTCAATACCTTTATGGAAATGCTTCTGCTTCATGACGTTTTTAGCAGAAACTTTCATAAAAATTTCTGGCGTAAATTGCGGTAAATCTTGGAAACTGTACGTTTGTTTTCCACCAACTAAAGTATCTCCAATTTGATAATTACCAGTATCATATAGTCCAATGATATCGCCTGCTACAGCATGATTCACAGTTTCTTTATCATCTGCCATAAATGACGTTGAACGTGTGATTTTTTGCTTTTTATTAGTACGCTGCAAAGTGACATCCATACCTCGTTCAAATGCACCACTAACTACACGCATAAAGGCAATTCTATCACGGTGTTTAGGGTCCATATTGGCTTGAATTTTAAAGATAAATCCTGAAAATGCATCATCGAAAGGACTTACTTCAATGTCTTCTTTAGTTTGTCGTGCATTTGGCATTGGTGCAAAATCAACATATGCGTTTAAGAAGTTTTGTACACCAAAGTTAGCTAAAGCTGAACCGAAAAATACAGGAGTTAAGTCTCCGCTCAACAGCGCGTCATTATCAAAGGCTTCACCAGCTTCTTCAACTAACATTAATTCTTCAATTGCTTGCTCAAAAGCACTATCATTTGTAATAGGATGTGCTTCTTCTAATTCAAAATCATCATTTAAATGCAAAATATTTTCTTCATCTCTAAATGGTTCAATTGTTTTTGATTTTCTATCAATAATGCCGAAGAAGTTTTGTCCCATACCAATCGGCCAATTCATTGGGTATGTTTCAATATTTAACGTTTCTTCGATTTCATCTAATAATTCAAACGGTTCTTTACCAACACGGTCTAATTTATTAATGAATGTGAAAATTGGAATTCCACGCATTTTACAAACTTTAAATAATTTTAGTGTTTGGGGTTCAATACCTTTAGCACAGTCAATAACCATTACTGCACTATCAACAGCCATTAACGTACGATACGTATCTTCTGAAAAATCTTCATGCCCCGGTGTGTCTAAAATATTAATTTTATAGTCATCATAATCAAATTGCATAACTGAACTTGTTACTGAGATACCACGTTCTTGTTCAACTTTCATCCAGTCACTCGTTGCAAATTTTCCAGTCTTTTTCCCCTTAACAGTCCCAGCTTCACGAATTGCACCACTAAAATATAGTAATTTTTCAGTTAATGTTGTTTTACCAGCATCGGGATGTGAAATAATCGCAAAAGTCTTTCTAGACTCAACTTCTTGCTTTAAATTCATTATTCTTTCTCCTTTTTATATGTTTCTATCCAATCTGTCATTTGTAATGCAATCATCTCAGATTCTTCTTCATCTTTAAAAACAAATAATTGCATGAGCAATGCTTCAATACATGTATCTCGATCAATTATCTCTGCCATTTCTAATTGATAAGACCAAAACCAATCAGGTACAGCAATGACCATTTGGCTATTGATTGACTCAAATATATAAACATCAATTAATTTACCTTCATCAGTGAGTGACTTATTGATCAACTGAGCCACCGCCGAACTTTTTGTATGCCGCTTCGAGTCCTATCAAATCATCTCTATGAGGCACTTTGATATGTCCTGGCATAATTTGATAAGGTTCTCTTCCTTTTGATGCTAATACAACTGTGTCTCCTGGGTTTGCTACTTCTATTGCATGTTTAATACCTTCGGCGCGATCATCAAACTCAATATAATTTTGATGAGTTGCACCTTTTGCTAATTCAGCGGTCAACATTTTCGGGTCATCATTTGCCGGATTATCCGGTGTGAAAATGACATAATCTGCACGACAGGCAACTCGCCCCATTTCAGGCGTTTTAGTCAAATCACGTTCGCCTGCCATACCAACTAAAAATATTAACTTTTGCTTTACAAAAGGCTGTACTGCATCGATTAATTTGTTCATACCATCAGCTGTATGTGCATAATCGATAATTAAATCAATAGGTAACGAAGGATCTAAAACTTCTAATCGCCCTTCAACAGGTTCTAAATTTTCAACAGCTTTAATAATCGTTTCTAAAGACGTACCTTTACTCCACACCGCAATCATTGCCGCCATAATATTAGAAATATTAAACTTACCAACATAAGGCGATTTTACTGGGTAAGTTCCAAAAGGCGTTACAAAATCAAAGCTGACACCTTGTAAAGATTCTTGAATATTTTTAGCCATAAATTGGGCTTCCTCATCAATTCCATAACTAAATACTTCATAAGGCGTCACTGTTCTTAAATACTCAGAAAATGAATCGTCATTGTTTAACACGACATACTTTTCTTTCGACAAATCTTCACCTAATTGACTAAACAATAAAGACTTCGCGTGTCCGTATGCTTCCATTGTGCCGTGAAAATCTAAATGGTCTTGTGTTAAATTTGAGAAGATTGCAACATCAAATTCAACGCCTCGTAAACGTCCTAATACTAATCCATGACTCGACACTTCTAAAGTCATTGATTCAGCTCCTGCATCAACAGCTTCCTTAATTTTCTTTGTTAAAGAGACTGTTTCAGGCGTTGTATTCGCACCTTTAGTCTTTGTTTCGTTTATTTGAAAACCATTCGTACCTAAATAAGCACTATTTTTTTGTAACTTCCTTTGAATTAAATGAATCATCGTAGCAATAGATGTTTTACCATTTGTTCCTGTTACACCATAAGTTACCAATTGGTGGCTAGGATATTCAAATAATGTATGCGCTAGAATGCTAGCTGCTCTTAATGTGTCTGGTACAACCACTTGTGCAACATTTTCTGGAAGGGGTTGTTCTTTATTAACTACTACTAATGTACAACCTTGTTCAACAACATTTTCACAAAACTTATGACTGTCAACAGTATATCCAACAGATGCTACAAATATACTTCCTTTTCTCGCTGTACGTGAGTCAGTTGTGATATCATCTACCTGTTGTTCTAAAGAACCCAAAACACGTTTTACTTTAATTTTTTTAAACAACATACTTGCATCCAAACTGAACCGCTCCTTTTTTTACAATATATTTATTATACACGTTTTACTGAGGTTAATAAATTTATAATTTTTCACATATAAGATTCATCAATCAATATTTTCTACTTTCTTCTATTATATAATCAATTTCAATAGTCCTATTTGTTTATTCAATGTTTTAAAATGATGAAACAACATACACATAAAGCATATTATCAAGCATATCCATAATTGTTTCAAAAAATATGCTATAATTGTTTACTGGATAATTTTAAATATACAAATAAAACATCTAACAATATATTTCTTTATGATATAAGGTTTTATTCTGTATGATCTCATCCTATGATAAAAACACTATAATTGTAACGAGTTTGTGTCTTTATTCCTTTTATAATGCTATAAAATAAGTTACACTTAAATAAAATTTTCAAACTAACGGAGGGTGGCTATTGATGGTTACTCAAAATAAAAAGATATTGATTATTACTGGCTCGTTCGGTAACGGTCATATGCAAGTTACTCAAAGTATTGTTAATCAACTTAATGATATGAATTTAAACCATTTAAGCGTTATCGAGCACGATTTATTTATGGAAGCTCATCCAATTTTGACTTCTATTTGCAAAAAATGGTATATCAATAGCTTTAAATATTTTAGAAATATGTACAAAGGGTTTTATTACAGCCGCCCAGATAAATTAGATAAATGTTTTTACAAATATTATGGTCTTAACAAACTAATTAATTTATTGATAAAAGAAAAGCCAGATTTAATTTTGTTGACGTTCCCTACTCCAGTCATGTCAGTACTTACGGAACAATTTAATATCAATATTCCAGTCGCAACAATAATGACAGATTATCGCTTACATAAAAACTGGATTACACCACATTCAACAAGATATTATGTTGCAACCGAAGAAACGAAACGAGACTTTGAAAATGTAGGTATAGATTCTGCAACCATCAAAGTAACTGGTATTCCAATTGATAACAAATTTGAAATGCCAATAAATCAAAAGCAATGGTTAATAGACAACAAATTAGATCCAGACAAACAAACTATTTTAATGTCTGCTGGAGCTTTTGGTGTATCTAAAGGTTTTGACACGATGATAACCGATATATTAGCGAAAAGTGAGAATGCACAAGTAGTTATGATTTGTGGTAAAAGTAAAGAATTGAAACGTTCCCTTTCAGCTAAATTTAAGTCAAATGATAATGTATTAATCTTAGGCTATACCAAACATATGAACGAATGGATGGCATCGAGTCAACTAATGATTACAAAGCCTGGAGGTATTACAATAACAGAAGCTTTCGCTCGCTGTATTCCAATGATTTTCCTAAATCCTGCTCCTGGTCAAGAGCTTGAAAATGCCCTTTACTTTGAAGAAAAAGGATTTGGTAAAATTGCTAATACTCCAGAAGAAGCAATAAAGATTGTAGCAAATTTAACGAATGGTAATGAACAACTTTCCCAAATGATTAATACAATGGAACAAGATAAAATTGAGTATGCTACACAAAAAATTTGTAATGATTTACTCGATTTAATTGGTCATTCATCACAACCACAAGAAATTTATGGAAAGGTTCCTTTATATGCAAGATTCTTCGTTAAATAATTATGCTAACCATAAAAATTTCGTTATAATGCTTATAATCTTATTTTTAATGGAATTTGCTAGAGGTATGTATATATTAAGTTATATTAACTTCTTACCTACTGTTACATCCATTGCTGTAGCAATAACGTCTCTAGCATTTTCAATACATTTTATTGCTGATGCTTCAACCAACTTTGTCATAGGATTTTTACTCAAAAAATTTGGTACAAAAATAGTCTTAACTTCTGGGTTTATCTTAGCATTTACAAGTTTATTTTTAGTTATTTGGTTTCCAGCATCACCATTTGTTATCATATTTAGTGCAATGATGCTGGGTGTTGCAGTTAGTCCTATTTGGGTAATTATGTTATCCAGCGTCGAAGAAAATAAACGTGGCAAGCAAATGGGTTATGTATACTTTTCATGGTTATTAGGTCTTTTAGTAGGTATGGTGTTTATGAATCTACTTATCAAACTGCATCCAACACGCTTCGCCTTTATGATGGCGTTAGTCGTTTTAATTGCATGGATATTATATTATTTTGTCGATGTAAAGTTAACAAATTATAATACTCGTCCAGTTAAAGCACAATTGAGACAAATTGTTGATGTGACAAAGCGCCATTTATTGTTGTTCCCTGGTATTCTTTTACAAGGTGCCGCAATTGCTGCCCTAGTTCCTATATTGCCTACATATGCTACTAAGGTTATTAATGTAAGCACAATTGAATATACTGTTGCAATCATTATTGGTGGTATCGGCTGTGCAGTATCAATGCTATTTTTATCTAAACTAATAGATAACCGTAGTAGAAACTTTATGTATAGTGTTATACTAAGCGGATTTATGTTATACATGATATTAATTTTTACCCTATCAGTGATTGTTAATATTCATATCGTGTGGATTATCTCTTTAGCTATCGGTCTAATGTATGGCATCTTATTACCAGCATGGAATACCTTTATGGCACGCTTTATCAAATCAGATGAACAAGAAGAAACTTGGGGTGTTTTTAATAGCATTCAAGGATTCGGTTCAATGATCGGTCCATTATTTGGCGGATTAATTACACAATTTACCAACAATTTAAATAATACATTTTATTTTTCGGCTTTAATCTTTTTAGTCTTAGCTGTATTTTATGGTAGCTACTTTATAGCAAATCGAGAAAAAGCTAAGTAAGGTTAACACGTATTTTAAAATAAAGAAAATGTGCTTGGGACATTAAGTTCTTAGGCAATGTAAAAAAGCTGATTTCTATTAATT
>NZ_PPQS01000011.1:24824-31703 GCF_002902405.1 Staphylococcus schweitzeri | reverse complement strand
TGCCGAAAATCCTGCTTTTGGGACGCCGTTAATCGGTTTCCCAGAGCACAAAAATTTATGTCTCAACCTCCTTTTAATGTTCTAACTCTTTTTTGATTTAATCAGGCTATCCTAATTAGTTTTTAAAGGCTCTAAACCAAATTGGACTGATGAGTTCAATATCGGGAGTCAGGCAATTCTCATGAAACCAAGCAAATAAGTTGCTCGCTATATGATTAATACCCAAAACATGCAAGGATTAAAAATACAGACAATATATGTAAAAAAGTTGCAATTTGCATAATTAAATTGTGTCTAATTATTGACTAAATAAATTTTGCCAAATATAATATTAATTAATAATTTGAAATGATTAGCGTATACAATTTAAGTTCTCTTTGGAGAATATATTTTTTAAACATAAATGTAAACGCTTACCTTTTTGAATTAATCAATAGAAAGGATGGTCATTATGAGTGCTTGGTTAAGTAAATTATTTGAGTTTATTCCTCGAATAATCATCAATTTGTTTATCTAAAATAAAAAATAGAGGTGCTGACAATGATGAAAAGTCAAAATAAGTATAGTATTCGTAAATTTAGTGTAGGTGCATCTTCCATTTTAATAGCTACATTACTATTTTTAAGTGGTGGACATGCACAAGCAGCTGAGAAAAAAGTGAACATGGGAAATTCGCAGGAGGGTACAGTTACAGCACAATCTATTGGGGATCAACAAACTAGGGAAAATGCTAATTATCAACGTGAAAACGGTGTTGACGAACAGCAATATACTGAAAATTTAACTAAGAACTTGCATAATGATAAAACAATATTAAAAGAAAATCATCATAAAACAGATGATTTGAATAAAGATCAACAAAAGAATGATAAAAAATCATTGATTAACGATAAAAATATTCAACTTGATTCAGCAAAAAATAACAATGCTAATCCTAGCGATGTAAATCAAGGGTTAGAACAGGCTATTAATGATGGCAAGCAAAGTAAAGTGGCGTCACAGCAACAGGCAAAAGAGGCAGATAATAGTCAAGATTCAAACGCTAATAACAATCTACCTTCACAAAGTCGAACAAAGGAAGCGCCATCATTGGATAAGTCAGGTCAAACAAGCCAATCAGAAATTGTTAATGAGACAGAAATAGAAAAAGTACAACCACAACAAAAGAATCAAGCGAATGATAAAATTACTAACCACAATTTTAACAATGAACAAGAAGTGAAACCTCAAAAAGACGAAAAAACACTATCAGTTTCAGGTTTAAAAAACAATCAAAAATCACCAGTAGAACCAACAAAGGACAATGACAAGAAAAAAGATTTAAATATATTAAAAAGTAGTGCAGTAGCCACGTTGCCGAATAAAGGGACAAAGGAACTTACTGCAAAAGCGAAAAGTGATCAAACTAATAAAGTTGCCAAACAAGGGCAGTACAAAAATCAAGATCCTATCGTTTTAGTTCATGGTTTCAATGGGTTTACAGATGATATTAACCCGTCAGTATTGGCACATTATTGGGGCGGTAATAAAATGAACATTCGCCAAGATTTAGAAGAAAATGGTTACAAAGCATATGAAGCAAGTATTAGTGCTTTTGGAAGTAACTATGATCGTGCAGTGGAACTTTATTATTATATTAAAGGTGGACGAGTTGATTATGGTGCAGCCCATGCAGCAAAGTATGGTCATGAACGTTACGGAAAAACATATGAAGGCGTATATAAAGATTGGAAGCCAGGACAAAAAATACATTTAGTTGGACACAGCATGGGTGGTCAAACGATTCGTCAATTAGAAGAATTATTGCGAAATGGTAGCCGTGAAGAAATAGAATATCAAAAACAGCATGGTGGTGAAATTTCCCCATTATTCAAAGGTAATCAGGACAATATGATTTCATCAATTACTACTTTAGGAACACCACATAATGGTACACACGCATCAGATTTGGCAGGAAACGAAGCTTTAGTGAGACAGGTTGTATTTGATATCGGCAAAATGTTTGGTAATAAAAATTCTAGAGTAGACTTCGGGTTGGCTCAATGGGGTCTAAAACAGAAACCAAATGAATCATATATGGATTATGTAAAACGTGTTAAACAGTCTAATTTATGGAAATCGAAAGATAATGGATTTTATGACTTAACACGTGAAGGTGCGACAGAATTAAATCGCAAAACATCATTGAATCCTAATATTGTATACAAAACATATACTGGTGAAGCGACGCATAAAGCTTTGAACAGTGATAGACAAAAAGCTGACTTAAATATGTTTTTCCCATTCGTAATAACAGGTAATTTGATTGGGAAAGCTACCGAAAAAGAATGGAGAGAGAACGATGGATTGGTATCAGTTGTCTCTTCGCAACATCCATTTAATCAAGCATATACAAATGCTACAGATAAAATTCAAAAAGGCATTTGGCAAGTAACACCGACAAAGCATGATTGGGATCATGTTGATTTTGTAGGACAAGATAGTTCTGATACGGTGCGCACAAGAGAAGAATTACAAGATTTTTGGCATCATTTAGCAGATGATTTAGTGAAAACTGAAAAAGTGACAGATACAAAACAAGCATAATTAAAAAAGGGAGGTATAGAAAATGACAGCAGATTTCTTTCAATTAATCGGTTCATTATTTAGAATTTTAAAAGAATTATTTAAGTAACACTCTCATGTAAATGTGTTAGTGTCTATAAATAAACTGGAAATAAAAACTACGAATATAACTACAAACAAACACGCGATGATTTGAGCTCGATTTAAATTAAGAGAGCTTTTCATCGCGTGTTTTGGTATTAGTTAGTATGCATTAATATTTAATTTATATGGCTGTTTTCCAATGATAAATCTAAAGATATAGAATTCTCGGAAAATCATACCCACGCCAATGCATAATCCTAAAATAAATAGAAGAGATATAGTTAGGAATACCATAGTATTATCTTCGAATATATTTGTATATGCAAATAGTGAATCTAAGATAATTGGATGTAATAAATATATGAAGAACGAGAATGCACTAATCATTTGAATTGTATTAAATAGCATTGTTTTAAAATGTGTGCAAATTCCTAATATCACGATAAACATAACACTATTATATGGCGTTAATGAATATGAGAAACTTGTAACATTCCAATAATCCCCATTTGCCAATGCAATAAATACAAAGTATGTTGCTACAGCTAAAACAATCATAATAACTAAGTAACGTTCTAAGAAATTTAAGACGCGCTCATAGTTATAGCCAAGGTATGCACCCAAGAAGAAATAGAAAATCCATCCTAATATCATTGTATTTTCACTTAATGGATAATAGTGTAAAACTGTATCATGGAATGCTGAATTGTTTGAAAAGTAATATAAAAATGATTGCTGTACTATAAATGATAGTAGTAACAATATTTTACTGTTGAAAAGATTATAATTAATTTTAAAAATGATATAACTTAAAACAAAGAATTGCATGATAACTACAATAAAATAACCATACCATTGACCTAATAAAACATTTTCAACGAATTGTTTGTTGAAAGAAGAGTTAGTTAATAAGGACTCACTGTAACTGTAAAATAAACCCATTAATATGTAAGGAATAAGTATATATTTCACACGTGTTGTTAAATATCTGTATGTGACTTTTTGATAATTCAATGTTGTAAGTAATTGAGATAATATAATAAAGCATGGCGTTCCAAAAATAACAATATTGCGAATATAGAATTGTAATACTAAAGAACCACCCTCTAAATTTTCATGCTTTAAAGTAATTTGTGTTAATAAATGTGTAATGATAATAATCGTACATATAATTGCTCGTAAATAAACAAGTTCAAGTCTAATCTTTTTCATGGAATCCGTCCCATCTCTTAATTAAATGCTCAAAAGCATCATCACTAATTAATATTCTTGGGATGTAATAATCGTTGGCGCCAGGCGTGACTGCTTTTTCCTCTAATGAAAAACCGTATTTTATTCCTGCTTTTTTAATGGCAGGTAATTTTTTGTCATTCATCAAGCCATAAGGATAGGCTATTGTATTCTGTGACTTTTTAAAGTTTTTAGTTAGATATTTTTCACTTTTATTTATATCTTTGATAATTTTTGCATCCGATGATTGCATCAACTTTGATTTATTGTTTTTACTCAAATTATGCAAATTATCTGTGTGAGTTTCAAACTCCCATAATCCAGTTTTATACATTTCTTTAAGTTGCTTTTTGCTAATCATATCTAGATTGTGGAAATTTTCTTCACCTACATGCCCGGTTATGATAAATCCAGTCGCAGGAATTTTATATTTTTTTAGAATTGGATAAGCATTTTCGTAAATAGTTTCATCCATATCATCAAAGTTTATCCATACACTTCGTTTTGGAAACTTTCCTTTTTTCTTATAATATAAAAATTCTTTCAGTGTTAAAAATTTAGCATTGTGTGATCTTAGCCACTTAATCTGTGACTCAAATTGTGATTGGCTAACACTGTAATTCTTAATTTCTTTACTACTTGAAAAGAAATAAATAAAATTATTCAGAAAATTCGATTTTCTCACACGGTGATAATTTAATGCAAGGGCACTATCTTTTTTGTATTTCAGTTTTTTAGGTGCATCGTCATCTGCATTAGCAACATGATGCGTGTCCAATGTGCTTACAGGTAAGATGATTAATAGACTTAATACAAGGATAATTAATTTTCGTAACTTCACGAATCTCTTCCTCTCTGCCACTTTTGAATGAGTAGACTAATTGTAAAAAATACAAAAATTATAAGCACAAAAATACCCATACTTTCAAAAATGTTTAAAATTTCAGTATTTTCAATATTCAAGGCCACTCGAATAGTGTTTATACTTTCGTCATGAAAATTAAAAATGGTGCCAAAATAAACGAGTAAAACGACAAAACAATAAATCCAGAAGAAACAGGATATAGCGACAAGTGCTGTTTCTCTAACGATATTTAGTGATGATTTTAACGTTGGGTATTCCCTCTGTCTGGGCTTGACCATGTTGCGTAACCACCTTTCTTACGTTTTAAGGCTTTTGGAAATGCGACAAGTACAACTGCTGCATTAATAATCCAGTATACTGTTGGATACCAACTGACGAATATGAGTCCTGCCATATTTTTTTTCTCGTAGCGACTATCTATAAAGAGTGCGACTGTAAATTGAATAACGTTTATAAAAGTCATAGTGAATGATGATAGTAAAAAGATTGAAAAACTATATGTCATAAATGTATAGTCTAAGAAGTTTGCAGTGATGAACAAATAACCTAAATATAGAAGAACAATATATACCCATAAAATTGAGATGATTTGTTCAAACATCAAAATATATAAAGGGAATCTTTTTGTTTTCATCGTACTAAAAAAGTCTCGTAGTAATACTTCATGTCCCCCTTGAGCCCATCTAACACGTTGTTTCCAAAGACCTCCCAATGTTTCTGGAACCAACATCCAACACATTGCACGAGGCTCATATTTAATATGATATCCGAGTAAATGTAATTTCCAAGAAACTGCAATATCTTCAGTTATCATATCGGTATCCCAGTAGCCAACATCTACAACTGCACTTTTTTTAAATAGAGTGAAGACACCAGAAATAGTGTTGACTGCACCAGCAAGTGTTTGACTACGCTTTATACAGCCAATTAAACTTGCATATTCTATCGTTTGGATTTTACCTAAAATAGAACTCTTATTTCGTATTCTAGGATTACCTGTAACGGCACCAAGTTTTGGATTATGTTTGAAATTTTCAATCATATAATATGGTGCATCTTGATCAACGATAGTGTCTGCATCTAAACACATTACATAATCATATGAAGCCTGTTTGATACCTTGATTGAGTGCGTTAGCCTTTCCTCTATTTTCTTGTAAATCTACAAAAATAAAGTCATTGTTTTCCTTCATCTTATAGATAAGTTCGGCTGTGTTATCTGAACTTCCGTCATTAATAATGATGATTTCTTTTTTCTCATATTTTAATGCCAAAACGTTCGATAATGTATCTTCAATCGTTTCACTTTCGTTATAACAGGCAAGTAAAAATGTAATGCCTTCTAATTCATCCACATTTATGTCTGGTTTCTTTTTCAGAGAATATCTAATTTCTTTAGTGAAAAAGTAATAAATTGAACCTACTATCCAATAAATTGACATAAAAACAGGATAAAATAGTAAAAAGTTAAAAAATTGCAAATTCCTTTACCTACCTTTCGTTAGTTAGGTTGTAAGCCATATGGTAATTGATAGTATTTTAATTTGCAATAGATTGTTGTTATAATTAAACGGAAATATTTGTAATTGCAACTTAATTTTCCTGTAACATAGTGTGATTAATTTTCTGTAGGGGGTTTTAAAAATTGAAGGATAAGATTATTGATAACGCAATAACCTTATTTTCAGAGAAGGGGTATGACGGTACAACACTTGATGATATAGCTAAAAGTGTAAATATAAAAAAAGCGAGTTTATACTATCATTTTGACTCGAAAAAAAGTATTTACGAACAAAGTGTTAAATGTTGCTTCGATTACCTTAACAATGTAATTCTGGTGAATCAAAATAAATCTAACTATTCAATTGATGCTCTATATCAATTTTTATTTGAATTTATTTTCGACATCGAAGAAAGGTATATTAGAATGTATGTCCAATTGTCTAATACACCTGAAGAATTTTCTGAAGATATTTATAGACAAATACGTGATTTAAACCAATCATTAAGTCAAGAAATAGCGAAGTTTTATGATGAGTCAAAGGTAACAATGACAAACGAAGATTTTCAAAACTTAATACTTCTATTCCTTGAAAGTTGGTATTTGAGAGCATCATTTTCTCAAAAATTTGGCTC
>NZ_PPQS01000011.1:0-24814 GCF_002902405.1 Staphylococcus schweitzeri | reverse complement strand
GTGGAAGAAAGTAAAAGTCAATTCAAGGATGAAGTGTATTCACTGCTAAATATATTTTTGAAAAAATGATTTTTGTAACTAGTTTGTAATAAATAACTTTATTTTGTAAAAAAAGACATGAGATTATTTTTGACAATCGGTATATAGTTGACAATAAAACTCGAAATTGAGAATATTAAGATGTATATAAAATCTATAAATTAAATACAATGTATTAATATTAATATCAGTTATTACAAAATACGATTTGTCTAAGAATTTGATATTATTATACTTTATTGTTGTGAGATGTTAAGTTTGTATTTGAACATATTTTAAATGTGTCACGTTCCCCTAAATAGAATAGGATGTCATCTAATTACAGGAAATTTGTATCAATTAGATGAAATTAAAAGTAAGAATAAATAAGTAATAAGCGTCGATGAATTGTTAATACATGACATTGACGCTTATTTTTATGCTAATCGCTAATGTTATATATCAAAAAATGACCTATATCTTGATAGATATAGGTCATTTTTGAATTAAAGTAAGTATGTTATGACGTACATTAAATAAAATAAAAAGCGAACATATTTAATTGAAAAACAATATTAAACGTTGCGCAAAAATATAAATATACTATACATAATCGTTAAAAATCATGATATAATTTTAAATGATAAAAAATATATATAAAAAAAGAGGAGTGTAGTTGTGGACGTTATAGGATTGAGTAAGTTAACTTACAGTTCCCGCCTATAACATAAATACGATGATTATAACGAATGTTTAAATGGAGGATGCCATGAAGGAAAAGTTTGATTTAGTAAAACTATTAAATATTTTGAAGAAAAATATTAAATTATTAGTCATTTTACCAGCGATATGTCTTGTCGTAAGTGCGGTGTTAACTTTTTTTGTTATGCCTGACAAATATACTGCTTCTACGCAAATACTTGTTAACATGAAAAAGTCTTCAAGCGATTTAGCTTTCCAAAATGTTCAAAGTAGTTTGCAATCTGTAAATACATATACGGAAATTATTAAAAGTCCAAGAATTCTTGATAAAGTAGCAAGAGAATTTGATGGTGAATATACAACGACTGAGTTGAATTCATTTTTAAAAGTAACAAATCAAACTAACTCTCAAATTATTACTGTATCAGTTACAACTGGAAATAAATCAGAATCTGACAAAATTGTTAATCGAATATCTAAAGTTTTTGCACATGATATGCCTAAAATCATGAGCGTTGATAATGTTACGATACTTTCATCTGCACACGATAATGCTGTAAAAGTATCGCCAATCATATCTGTTAACTTAGTGATTAGTATCATCGTTGGAATAGTTTTAGCAATTTTAATCATTTTCTTAAAAGAATTATTAGATAAGCGTATTAAGACTGAAGAAGATGTAGAAGCACAATTAGGGTTACCTATTTTGGGTTCAATACAAAAATTTTAAATTTATGAGGAATTACCATGACGAATACACGAAGAAGTACATCAAGTTTAATTGTCCATGAGCAACCAAAGTCACCTATTAGCGAAAAATTTCGAGGCATACGTTCAAATATTATGTTTGCTAATCCTGACAGTGCAGTTCAAAGCGTTGTAATCACTTCAGAAGCACCTGGAGCAGGGAAGTCTACTATTGCAGCAAATTTAGCAGTGGCATATGCACAGGCAGGTTATAAAACATTAATTGTAGATGGGGATATGCGTAAACCGACGCAACATTATATTTTTAATTTACCAAATAATGAAGGGCTTTCCAGTTTGTTGTTGAATTGGTCGTCATATCAAGAAAGTATTATCTCAACTGAAATTGAAGATTTAGACGTCTTGACGTCTGGACCTATTCCGCCAAATCCATCAGAGTTAATTACATCTCTTGCTTTCGCAAATTTATATGACACATTATTGATGAATTATAACTTTATCATTATTGATACACCACCTGTTAATACAGTTACAGATGCGCAATTATTTTCAAAGTTTACAGGTAATGTTGTCTATGTGATTAACTCTGAAAATAATAATAAAGATGAAGTTAAAAAAGGGAAAGAGCTGATTGAAGCTACAGGTGCTAAATTACTAGGTGTAGTTTTAAATAGAATGCCAAAAGATAAAAGTGCTAGCTATTACGCATATTATGGGACTGATGAATCATGATTGATATTCATAATCATATTTTAGTTGATATTGACGATGGGCCAAAAACAATTGAAAAAAGTATTGCTTTATTAAAACAAGCTAAAGATGAGGGTGTCACTAGTATTGTAGCCACACCACATCACTTACATCCAAGATATGAAAATTCATTTCAGCATGTGTTAGTAAAATTGGCTGAGTTGAGAACACATCCAGAAATACAAGCATTAGATATTAAATTATTTCCCGGGCAAGAAATTAGAATTACGGATTCGATTCTGCAAGGATTAGATAATGGTAGTATTCAAGGTATTAATCGTTCGAAATATTTACTGATTGAATTTCCGACGGGCGAAGTGCCACATTATACAAAGCAATTGTTTTTTGAAATACAATCGAGAGGCTATATACCCATCATTGCACATCCAGAAAGAAATAGAAGTATCGCGAAAAATCCAGAAGTATTATATGAACTTGTTGCTAATGGGGCGTTAAGTCAATTAACATCGAGTTCTTTAGTTGGCGGATTTGGAAAAAATATTCAAAAGTTATCATTGCAATTTATAGAATGTAATTTGGCTCATTTTGTAGCTTCAGATGCACATTCATGTGATCAAAGACCATTTTTGATGCAAGAATTATTTCACAATTATAAATTGAAGAAATATTTGAATGACATAGAAGCATTACTTCGAAATGCCAGTTCAGTAATCAATGATAATTTTGTTTATTTAGACAGACCGACTAAGCCAGGAAAAGTGAAGTCGTTTTTGAAATGGTTTAATTAAATATATTTTGTGAATTAGGCTGGTATACATGTACCAGTCTTTTTGAGTATGCTTAAAAAGAATTATAATCACGGTTATATACAAATTCGTATAATACAACTTATCTAATTAAGGCGAATGGCTTTCAATAAAAAGACTCGTTTTTTATAGTGAAGGTAGTTTAAAAATAATGAGTATACAGATGAAGATATAATATTTAAAATATAAGGCTAAGGAAGTGTTCTTATGACATTAAGACAAGTAACCATGCAAGACTTAAATCAAATTATTACACTTGAAAATATTGGTTTTTTAACGGAAGAAGCTGCAACACCAGAGGCATTAAAATTGAGAATCGAACAAATCCAAGATAGCTTCATAGTTGCTGAATACAACGGGGAAGTGGTTGGATACATCAACGGTCCAGTCATAAAAGAGCGTTACATTAACGATGATTTATTTAAAAATGTATCGAAATTTGAAAATGAAGGTGGCTATCTTAGTGTGTTAGGTCTTGTCGTAGCACCAGACTATCAAAATCAAGGTATTGCAGGTCGTTTATTAAATTATTTTGAAAATCTTGCTAAGAATCAATATCGACAGGGTGTAACATTAACATGTCGAGAATCATTAATTTCATTTTATGAAAAATACGGGTATTGTAATGAAGGTTTATCAGAATCATGTCATGGCGGTATTAAATGGTATAACCTTGTTAAAAATATAAAAAAGGATGATGAGGTGTAAATATGACAGTTGTTTATGTAGCAGGAGGGTGTCTATGGGGTGTTGAAGCATTTTTCACAACAATACCTGGAATTATACATACAGAAGCAGGAAGAGCAAATGGAAGAAGCTCTAAATTAGACGATCCGTATGATGGTTATGCCGAATGTGTCAAACTTCAATTTGATGATAGTAAGTTATCAATTACAGACATTATGAATTATTTATTTGAAATCATTGATCCATACAGTGTGAATCAACAAGGAAACGATATTGGGAAAAAGTATCGAACTGGTTTATATAGTTGTGTAGATGATCATCTAATTGAAGCACGTCAGTTTATTGAGAGGCGTAAAGACAGGGATCAAATTGCAGTGGAAGTCTTACCGCTGTCTAATTATATTAAAAGTGCAAAAGAACATCAGCAACATTTAGCAAAATATCCAGAAGATATGCATATGTGTCATATTTCCACAGACTTGCTAAATAAATACAAGTGACTTTCAGAGGAGAATAGATGTTTAAATTAACCGAAATCGGAGAAATACCTAGATATACTAAGAAAAGAGGTTAGTATTATGCATACGTTTGATGCACAATCATTAACTGCTAGAGAAAACTATAAATTATTAATTGGTTCGATTATTCCACGACCTATAGCTTTTGTTACAACATTAAATCAAGACGCATCAGTAAATGCAGCGCCATTTAGTTTTTTTAATATTGTTAATAATCAACCGCCAATGATTGCTATTTCAGTTCAACGTACAGGAGGTAAGAGAAAAGATACTGCATTGAATATAGAACGGACTGGAGACTTTGTTGTGCATATTACAGACGAATATAACGTTCAAGATATTAATGAGACTGCAGCGCCGTTAGCATATGGTGACAGTGAATTGAGCCGTACAGAATTATCACTTGTAACATCTACAACGATTAAGACGCCAGGAATTAAAGACGCGAAAATGAGATTCGAATGTAAACTATCGCAAATGATATTGCTTGGGGATGCATTAGATGGGGCTGACTTAATAATAGGTGAAATTGTAACTTATCATATTGATGAGAGTATTTATGAGGGTGATTTTAAAATCAATCCACATGCATTACAGGCTGTTTCGCGTTTAGCCGGAAATGATTATGCTAAATTAGGGGAAACATTTACAATAAATAGACCTGAAAAATAATAAAACACATGCTATAGCGATGTACCGTTTATGGATTGAATCCAAAGTACATAGTTGCTAAAGTATGTGCTTCTATAATGAAGACTATTTTTTATTACAAGAGAATGTATCTAGTAAACTTAAAGTAGCAAGTCCTAATAAATCTAATGCATGTTGCGCCCCTTTTTTTCCATGACCAGCTTCGAAATGTTTATAAGCAGCTACACTTAAAATACCTATCGTTGATAGCGAAGCAAGCCGAGAAATATTTTTATTGATAAAGCTCGCTGAGTATAAAGTAGCAGTAGTTGCTTCTGCAATACCGACGTATTTTACAAGTTCTTTTTGCAACCCGAAAGTATGTTCAAACAGTTCAATCATACCCTTATCTTCTTGCAATTTAGGTTTACTGGCTTGGTATAGCTCTTTCGCAAGTTTTAAATTGGTCACGTAACGTAAAATCATATTTTATTCCTCCCAATGTTTGATTTTTTGAAAAAGATGATTACTTTATCATTTTTACCCGTTTCTATAAAAATGAATCAATTATGTAACATGTGTAGTTTAGGAATATTTGCTATGGAAATTTAATTCTATTCACTCAAAATGTATGAAATTAATGTGTAGTTTTATCGAGTTGCTCTTTTAATTTGGTTAGATTGTTTTTTAGAAAAGCAGTACTATTTTTAAGTGCATCAACAGATTTACCTTCGTTTTGAGACATTGCGTTTATAACAGCATGAAGTTCCGTTTCTAGCATGTCAGCGTCGCCTTTAGCATTAGCACTTAATACTTTAATATCTCTTAGAAGACTATCTGATAGTAGGGCATTTTTGAAAAAGTCTTGCATCTCAACAATAACATATTCTGTAAAAATAAGTTCACTAAGGATTAATCGCATATCAGTTAATTGTTGGTGTTTTATAACATTGTACATGCTACCATTTACATTAATCTCGTCATTGATTGAAATATTACTATTGTAATTCCAAGCACTGCTTAATTCAATAGCATCTAAATCAGTTATATGATTATTTTTTTTCATCTTATTTTCCTCCAGAAATGGAGATTTCTTGAGAATCTGATTGTAAACGTTTATGATCATCTAATTGTGAAGCGGAAACTTTATCTTTGTAAAATATGATGCTTTTATTTCCTGGATAAAGTTTCATTGTGTCATTTGTTGTTTTTTGTAAATTCCAAACATAGTTAGCAACAGTCTCTCTGTTTTCGCCTTTATCGTAATAGGCAATAAACTCGGACTTCATATTTTTCTTTATTTGTGGATATTTGTTAATCAAAGATTGTAACTGTTGATTGAACGCATCACCTTTTAAGTGCATAATAGGTTTAAATTCTTTTTTGAACTTGTCCAAATCATCGATACTGTCTGTGTTGAAATTCAAAAATTGTTTAGTAACGCCATTGAATTCTTGCTTCTTTTGAAGTTTTTCATTCATGGTGTAATAACCGTTTTTCTCAACTTCTGATTTAAATTTTAACCGAGCTTGTTCGATTTCAGGTTCATAACGTTTATACATCATGGCTGCAACTGCCGCTGATGTTTCATTTACATGACCAGGTGTAAATGTAGTGATAGCTACGCCATTTCCAGACTCAACAAATATCAGTCTAAATTGAAAAGGAACGTCATAGTCGACAGTACCGACGACTACTAAACCATCTGTTTTGCTTTTCTCACTTAACCCAGATGCATTAGTATAAGGCTTAATTAAATTAATTTTACAATCATAACCAAAGGTGTCTTTCACGTAGTTTTTATATTTTTGGATCACTTCATCTTTATGTTTTTTCAGAAATACTCCATTTCTTTTTTTATGTTCGCCAATATATTTACCATCGTAATCTTTGACGCTAACCGTCTTTGGGATATCTTTTGTGTGATCATTATGCATAAAAGAACAGCCTCCTAAAATAAGTGATGTACACAATACAAAGCCAGTTACTTTTCTCATTTGTAATACCCCCTCTATATTGAGTCTTTTTATAAGAAACTATAGAACATCAAAATGTTTTTAGGCAATTCGTGGTGGTTAATTTAATGTTATCGATTTTTCTACTATTCCCCTCCGATTGTAGAAACTTCTTCAACTTCAGGTTTTAATCTACCATTCTTATCAAGTTGTGATGGGGAAACACTATCCTTATAAAATTTCATAAATTTAATGCCCGGGTAATTTTTCATTACTTTGTTAGTAGGTTTTTGTAGGGTTACTACATAGTCACCAACGATATCGCGAGTTTTGTTTTTACTATAATATGCAATAAAATTAGTTTTAGTTTGATCTTTAATTTCAGGGTGCTTCATTAACAACGCGTCAAATTTCTGATTAAAATCACTATTTGATGTATTCATAAGCGGTTTGAATTCTTTTTTGAATTTATCCATACCTTCAATTCCAGGAGTTTTAAAATTTAAATATTGCCTTACAATTCCGTTATATTCTTGTTTTATTTGAAGTTTTTCATTCATGGCAAAGTAACCATTTTTTTCAACTTCGGATTTAAACTTTAATCGAGCTTGTTCGATTTCATGTTCATAACGTTTGTACATCATGGCTGAAATTGCCGCTGATGTTTCATTTTCATGACCTGGAGTAAATGTAGTGATGGTTACACTATTATCAGATTCAACAAAGAGTAATCGTAATTGAAAAGGAACGTCATAATTGACAGTACCGACGACTACTAAACCATCTGTTTTGCTTTTCTCACTAAACCCAGAAGAATTAGTAAATGGCTTAACTAAATTAATTTTACAATCATAACCAAAGGTGTCTTTCACGTAGTCTTTATATTTTTTGATTGCTTCATCTTTATGTTTTTTCAGAAATACTTCATTTCTTTTTTTATGCTCACCAATATATTTACCATCATAATCTTTGACGCTAACCGTCTTTGGAATATCTTTTGTTTGATCTTTATGCATTAAAGAACAGCCTCCTAAAATAAGTGATGTACACAATACAAAACCAGTTACTCTTCTCATTTTTAATACCCCCTCTATATTGAGTTTTTTATAATGGAAATATAGATAATAGTTAAAGTGTTTTGAAGCTGTATAGTTATAAATTAATTATTATATATAATCGTTTTATGTTTAATTGTAAAGTTGATGTGGTTATTTATTCTCATTATAATTGCCCCCGATAACATATATTTCATCTGCATCAGAATTTAAGCGCCCATATTGATCAAGTTCATAAGGTGATACTTTATCTTTGTAAAATCTCATGCGTTTTTCACCTGGGTATGTTTTCATAATTTCGTTAGTGGGTTTTTTTAGACTCCAGGCATAATCAGCTACAGTTTCTTTATTTGCATCTTTATGGTAATAGGCAATAAACTCAGACTTCATATTTTTTTGTATTTGTGGATATTTATTAATCAAAGATTGTAACTGTTGATTGAATGCATCACCTTTTAAGTGCATGACAGGCTTGAATTCCTTTTTAAACTTATCTAGGTCATCTATACTAACGGTATTAAAATTCAAAAATTGTTTAGTAACGCCATTGAATTCTTGCTTCTTTTGAAGTTTTTCATTCATGGCATAATAACCGTTTTTCTCAACTTCTGATTTGAATTTTAACCGAGCTTGTTCTATATCGTGTTCATAACGCTTATACATCATAGCTGCAACAGCTGCAGATGTTTCGTTTTTATGGCCAGGTGTAAATGTTGTGATAGCTATGCCATTGTTAGATTCAACAAAAATCAGTCTAAATTGAAAAGGGATATCGTAATTGACAGTACCAACAACGACTAATCCATCCGTTTTACTTTTCTCGCTAAATCCAGATTTATTAGTATAGGCCTCAACTAAATTAATTTTACAATCATAACCAAAGGTGTCTTTCACGTAGTCTTTGTATTTTTTGATTGCTTCATCTTTATGTTTTTTCAGAAATACTTCGTTTCTTTTTTTATGTTCACCAATATATTGACCATCATAATCTTTGACGCTAACCGTCTTTGGAATATCTTTTGTTTGATTCTTTGGTATGAAAGAGCAACCGCTTACTATGATTGATGTGCATAATAAGATTCGCATAATTTTTCTCATATCTTCATTAGCTCCTTTGTATTAGCTGTTTTTCAGTTGATAGGCAAATTATACAAAAACTAAAATAATGTTATTCAATATTATTATAAGCTAATCTTGATTATATTAACTAATATTAATTAAATTAACAAAAACCATCATTAAATATTAATTGCATAAATCCTTATTTGAAATTTTCGAATCAAGAACGCAAATTATAAGCAACCATGTCATATATAGTTTCTACTTATAAATAAATTGATTATTTATATTAGACGCTTATGTCATGAGGGCGTAACCTTAAATGTAATTACTAATAAGGGGTGAGGATAGAATGAATTATTCGCCGAAGCAAGGTGCAAGGAGTCATGGCTTACCGCACGATCCATTTAAAAGTAGTACAGTACCTCGTCCAATAGGGTGGATCTCTACTGTATCGAAAGATGGGAAAGATAATTTAGCACCTTATAGTCAGTATCAAAACTTAACTTGGGATCCGCCTATGGTTATGTTCGCAGCAAATCAATCCGTTCTTGGGGAGCATGAGCGTAAAGATACAGTAAAAAATGCAGAAGAAACAGGTTGGTTTGTATGGAACATGGCGACGTATAATTTGAGAGAAGCAGTTAACTTATCATCGAAAGCACTACCACCTGAAGAGGATGAATTTGAATTTGCTGGTGTGACAAAGGAAAAATGCATAGAAGCTCCAGGATATCGTGTAAAAGAATCACCAGTTCATTTTGAATGTGAGTACGTTCAAACGATTCGTATTCCAACTGGAGACCCAGTATCTACTGTGGATATAGTTATAGGTAGAGTTGCCCAAGTTCATATTGACGATAAGGTTATTCTTGATAATGGTAAATTAGATATTAAGTCGATTAAACCTATTGCAAGATTAGGATATTACGATTATACAGTCGTGAATGAAATATTTGAAATGAAAGCACCAGCAGCTTCTAAAGAAGAGTTAGCAGGTTTAGAAGGAAGAAATTTCGATAATCAATCAGATGAAAAGAAATAAATAATTTAAGCAATTTTATGTATTCAATGCATCGCTACTAAATATTTACTCTAGTAGCGATGCATTTTTTCGCGTAATAAATGAAAATGTTAAAGCAATATGTCGCGTTATTTATATTTTTAAAGAAGAATCTTTTAGAATTACACATATATTACACTAGGTTTATTGAAAATATATTGGTATTACTTTAATATTAAAGATGTATTTTGTATATAATATTTATCGTTTAGTTGTAAATTAACTATTTATAAATAAAAGGTGGATGATATAGATATATTAATACAATAATTATTTTAAAAACCAAACAATTATAATGATTAAACATAAAGCCGAATAGCTAAATTTATATAAAAAAGATTATACGCATAAACGAGAAAAAGTAATTAAAAAACTGCGAAAACGATTCCATTCAGGTGGATAAAAATGATATTTTTCAAATTTTAACAAAATAAGTATTTTTATATCAAAAAAAGAGTTGTATTAAATTGAATAGTGGCATATATTATAATCTAATGAATATAAAGATAATGCAAGGAGTTAATACATGAGTAAAAGACAAAAAGAATTTCATGACAGCTTAGTAAACGAAAAAACAAGAGTGAAGCTTTATAAATCCGGAAAAAATTGGGTTAAATCTGGAATTAAAGAATTAGAAATGTTTAAAATTATAGGCTTGCCATTTATTAGTCAAGATATAGATAATCACGACAATGATAGTGTAAGTAAGAAAATGACAAGTTATAGTCTTAAAACAACAGCAGTTATTGGCGGTGCATTTACTGTGAATATGTTACATGATCAGCAAGCTTTTGCGGCGTCAGACGCACCGTTAACATCTGAATTAAATACACAAAGTGAAACAGTAGGTAACCAAAATTCAACTACTATCAAAGGGGCAACATCTACAACAGATTCTACAAATGCAATGAAAAATAGTAGTTCGATACAAACATCAAATAGCGATACTACTTCAAGTGAAAAGTCTGAAAGTGTCGCATCTACAGTTAACAGCACAAGCAATCAACAAGAGACAACAGCATCTACATCTGAATTAACATCCTCAAAGAATAATACATCAATTTCTGATACTAAGTCGACATCTTTAACTTCAAGTACAGAACAACAGAGTAATACATTGCTAAATCAAAGTACTACACCCAATAACACTTCACAAAGCACAACACTATCTTCAGCCAATTTAAACAAAACTAGCACAACATCAACTAGCATAGCACCAGTAAAACTTCGAACTTTTAGTCGATTAGCTATGTCATCATTTGCATCAGCAGCGACGACAAGCGCATTAACTGCCAATACCATTACAGTTAATAAAGATAATTTTAAACAACACATGACGACTTCAGGAAATGCAACTTATGATCAAAGTACAGGTATTGTAACTTTAACACAAGATATAACGAGCCAAAGAGGAGCCATTACTTTAGGAACACGTATTGATTCCAATAAGAGTTTTCATTTTTCTGGAAAAGTAAATTTAGGTAATAAATATGAAGGACATGGCAATGGTGGCGATGGTATCGGGTTTGCCTTTTCACCAGGTGTATTAGGTGAAACAGGGTTAAACGGTGCCGCAGTAGGTATTGGTGGTTTGAGTAATGCGTTCGGCTTCAAATTGGATACGTATCACAATACATCAAAACCAAATTCAGCAGCAAAAGCCAATGCTGACCCATCTAATGTAGCGGGTGGTGGTGCATTTGGTGCCTTTGTAACCACAGATAGTTATGGCGTTGCGACAACGTATACATCAAGTTCAACAGCTGATAATGCTGCGAAGTTAAATGTTCAACCAACAAATAACACATTTCAAGATTTTGATATTAATTATAATGGTGATACAAAGGTTATGACCGTTAAATACGCTGGTCAAACATGGACACGTAATATTTCGGATTGGATTGCGAAAAGTGGCACGACCAACTTTTCATTATCAATGACAGCCTCAACAGGTGGTGCGACAAATTTACAACAAGTACAATTTGGAACATTTGAATATACAGAATCTGCTGTTACACAAGTGAGATACGTCGATGTAACAACAGGTAAAGATATTATTTCACCGAAAACATATTCAGGAAATGTTGACCAAGTTGTAACAATTGACAATCAACAATCAGCAATGTCTGCTAAAGGATATAACTACACGTCGGTCGATAGTTCATATGCATCAACTTATAATGATACTAATAAAACTGTAAAAATGACGAATGCTGGACAATCTGTAACATATTACTTTACTGATGTGAAAGCACCAACTGTAACTGTAGGCAATCAAACTACTGAAGTTGGTAAATCAATGAATCCGATTGTATTAACTACAACGGATAATGGAACTGGAACGGTCACAAATACAGTAACCGGACTACCTTCAGGACTAAGTTATGATAGCGCAACAAATTCAATTATCGGGACGCCAACGAAAATAGGCCAATCGACAGTAACCGTTGTATCTACTGATCAAGCAAACAATAAATCGACTACGACCTTTACAATAAATGTTGTAGATACGACAGCACCAACTGTAACACCAATTGGAGATCAATCGTCAGAAGTTTTTTCTACAATATCACCGATTAAAATTGCTACGCAGGACAATAGTGGTAATGCAGTAACAAATACAGTCACAGGATTGCCTTCTGGATTAACATTCGATAGTACAACAAATACGATTAGTGGAACACCAGCGACTATCGGTACAAATACAGTAACTATTGTGTCTACAGATACTAGTGGAAACAAAACGACAACAACTTTTAAATATGAAGTAACAAGAAATAGTATGAGCGATTCAGTGTCGACATTGAGTAGCACTGTACAATCAAAAAGTGTGTCATCAAGCACAGTAAATTCTCAAAGTGCATCAACAAGTACGTCGGAATCTATCGCGACGTCAACTTCAGCAAGTACATCAAAATCAACAAGTATTAGCTTATCTGATTCTGCCAGTGTGTCTAAATCTTTGAGTACTTCAGAAAGTAATAGTGTGTCTAGTTCAACGAGTACAAGTTTGGCAAATTCACAAAGTGTATCGTCAAGCATGTCGGATTCAGCTAGTAAATCAACATCATTAAGCGATTCTATTTCAAACTCTAGCAGTACTGAAAAATCCGAAAGTCTATCAACAAGTACATCTGATTCATTGCGTACATCAACGTCACTCAGTGACTCATTAAGTATGAGTACATCGGGGAGCTTGTCTAAGTCACAAAGTCTATCAACAAGTACATCAGGATCGTCTAGTACGTCACAATCATTAAGTGACAGCACATCGAATGCAATAAGTACATCCACATCACTGAGTGAGTCAGTCAGCACATCAGAATCTGTAAGCATTTCAAATAGCATTGCAGACTCTCAAAGTGCATCAACAAGCAAATCAGAGTCATTGAGCAGCTCAACATCAATAAGTACAAGTGGATCTAAATCAATGAGTACATCAGAATCATTGAGCGATTCAACAAGTACAAGTGATTCTGTATCTGGATCGTTAAGTCTTTCAGAATCTCAAAGTGCGTCAACGAGTACATCGGAGTCATTAAGCTCATCGAAAGTGTTGAGCGAATCAGTGAGTACGAGTGATTCTTTAGCAGCATCAACAAGTAAATCTACGTCAGTAAGTGAATCATTAAGTACATCTCAATCTAGCAGTACATCCGAATCGCTAAGTGAATCATTAAGTACATCAGATTCAACAAGCAAATCCCAGTCATTAAGCACTAGCCAATCAGACTCATCTAGCAAGTCTATGTCATTAAGTAATTCATTACGCATGTCAGAATCATTGAGTACCTCAACTTCTACAAGTACAAGTATGTCTGATTCAACAAGTTTATCAACATCATTAAGCGATTCAACGAGTGGGAGTATGTCTGCATCAACAGCATCTAGTGAATCAGTATCAGAAAGCATTATGACGAGCACATCTAATTCGGCAAGTACATCAACATCAGAAAGTACAAGTTTATCAGAGCAAACTTCAGCATCATTGAGTACATCGAAAAGCCTTAGCACGTCAGAGTCTGATTCAATAAGCGACTCAACGTCAGTAAGTGGATCTGCAAGTAAACTTACATCAGAGTCATTAAGTACATCGATATCCGCTAGTGAATCTAACAGTACGAGTGATTCGAAGTCACAAAGTTTATCAACATTTTTAAGTGAATCAGTGAGTGAAAGTACATCAGAATCGACATCAGAGTCATTGAGCGGCTCAACAAGTACAAGTATGTCCTTATCAGACAGTACATCAGAATCTGGAAGCACATCAACATCATTGAGCACCTCAACCAGTGGAAGTGAATCCGTTTCTGCATCAACTAGTGACAGTATATCAGCGTCAACTGCTAAGAGTGTAAGTGCATCGACCTCACTAAGTCAGTCGATGAGTACAAGTATGTCCGGTTCAACAAGCTTATCAACATCGTTAAGTGATTCGACAAGTACAAGTAAGTCTAATTCGATAAGTACATCAGAATCGACAAGCGATTCAATCAGTGCAAGCAAATCCGATTCATTAAGTACATCAACATCGCTAAGTGATTCAACAAGCACAAGTGAGTCCGGTTCAACGTCAATGAGTGCAAGTAAATCCGACTCAACATCAACAAGTTTGAGTATGTCTGAATCCGATTCAGAAAGCACAAGCACATCAACATCAACAAGTTTGTCCGACTCAATCAGCACATCCTTGTCACTAAGCGCTTCAATGAATCAAAGCGGTATAGACTCAAACTCAGCAAGTCAAAGTGCCTCAACATCAACAAGTACAAGCACGAGTGAATCCGATTCACTAAGCACATCAGCATACACAAGTCATTCAACAAGTACAAGTGAATCAACATCAACATCAACGTCACTAAGTGATTCAACAATTGTATCTAAAAGCACAAGTCAATCAGGGTCACTAAGCACATCAACATCATTAAGTGATTCAGAGAGCGTATCAGATTCAGAAAGCAAATCTGAAAGTACAAGTGAATCCGAATCAACAAGCGCCTCAACATCACTTAGCGATTCATCAAGCATAAGCGATTCGGCATCAGAAAGTAAATCAGAGTCAGCAAGTACCTCAACATCAACAAGTGAATCCGATTCAACGTCAGCATCGTTAAGTGAATCAACCTCAGCAAGCGCAAGTATAAGTGAATCCGATTCACTAAGTACATCAACAAGTCTGAGTGTTTCACAAAGTGAATCAACATCTAATCGAATGTCAACAATTGCAAGTTTGTCTGACTCAGCAAGTCAAAGTGAATCAACATCAGTAAGTATGAGTACAAGTGAGTCAGCATTAACCTCAATGTCATTAAGTGAATCAACATCGGCAAGTGCAAGTACAAGTCAATCAGACTCAACCAGCACATCGATGTCTACAAGTAATTCACAAAGTATGTCTGACTCAACAAGTATATCGACAAGTGTAAGTAATTCTGATTCGCAAAGTGTGTCACTGTCGACAAGTGACTCAGCAAGTCTGAGTGGTTCAATGTCAATATCAGAAAGTACGAGTGCATCAATATCCGGATCATCGAGCATGAGCCAATCAGCCTCAACTAGTATCTCAATGTCATTTAGTGATTCGCAAAGTATCTCTAAAAGTACAAGTGAATCCGATTCAGCAAGTATATCGATGTCGGAAAGTGATTCAAGCTCAACAAGTGGTTCAGAAAGTGTAAGTGAATCAAGTTCAGAAAGCGCCTCAAAATCATTGAGTAGCTCGACAAGTATAAGTGACTCAACATCATTAAGTACGTCAACATCATTAAGAAATTCAGAAAGTGTAAGCGACTCCGATTCACTAAGTGGTTCACAATCGATGAGTGATTCAGCAAGCACGAGTGACTCAATGTCATTAAGTACATCAACATCGTTGAGAGCATCAGAAAGTATGAGTGAGTCCGATTCATTAAGTGGTTCGAAATCATTGAGCAGTTCAACAAGTACAAGTGACTCAGCGTCATTAAGTACCTCAACATCATTGAGAGTATCAGAAAGTGTGAGCGAGTCCGATTCACTAAGTGGTTCACAATCAACGAGTGATTCAACAAGTACAAGAGAGTCAACGTCATTAAGTGATTCAAAATCATTAAGTGACTCAATAAGTATGAGTACCTCAGAATCATTAAGTGATTCAAAATCATTAAGTAGCTCACAAAGTATGAGTGGATCAGACTCAACATCAACGAGCGTAAGTGAGTCAGAATCAGACTCAACAAGTATGAGCAATTTTGAATCGACAAGTGTGAGTGATTCGCAAAGTTTATCAGATTCAACAAGTACATCAACTAGTAATAGCGAATCTGATTCCTTAAAATTATCACAATCGACATCCGCATCATCGAGCGAAAGTACATCGCAGTCGACATCTACTAGTCTCAGTGGTTCAAACTCAGAATCGACAAGTATGAGTGACTCAAGCTCAACAAGTACATCTACATCATTAAGTGATTCAATGTCACAAAGTCAATCAACAAGTACAAGTGGCTCAACTTCATTGAGTACATCGATATCAATGTCAATGTCAGCGAGTGCAAGTACATCGATATCACAAAGTACATCATTGTCATCATCACTATCAACTTCAGATAGTATGAGCGAGTCCGACTCAGTGAGTGTCAGTGATTCGCAAAGCAAAGTGATATTTATTTCGACAAGTGACTCAACGTCAATCAGTGTATCAGAATCAGTAAGTGGCTCAACGTTGAAGAGTGAATCCTCATCAAATAGTATGTCTCAATCAGAGAGCCTATCAGATTCAACAAGTAGTTCTGAGTCATTAAGTGATTCCACTTCAATCAGTACATCTGAATCACTAAGTATGTCTAGTTCGACACTCGACTCGGCTTCAATTAGCAACTCTAATTCAATGAGTATGTCTGCTTCAGATTCAACAAGCACATCAGCATCGATGAGCATGTCCGACTCAGACTCAATAAGCACATCGGAGTCATTGAGTATATCCGATTCAACAAGTACGTCTGACTCAACATCAATTAGTGAGTCTAGCTCTATGTCGGACTCGATTTCAACAAGTATATCTGAATCTGACTCTATGCATCCGTTAGATTCAACGAGTACAAGTCATACACAAATCGCAAGTGCGTCAAGTTCAACTAGTGAGTCAATGGCACCGAATACAAATGTTTCGCAGTCAGCAACACATTCTCAGTCAACATTTAGCGAAACATCTGAAGCAATGAAGGAAGATACTGCAACAACACATAGTGATAAGAAATTGCCAGATACAGGTGATTCAATTAAACAAGGCGGATTATTAGGTGGCGTCATGACACTATTAATTGGTCTAGGACTAATGAAAAGAAAGAAAAAGAATGACGAAGACAAAGAAGATGATACGCAAGCATAATTAGAGCGTATAGATAACAAAATTAAAAAGACTGAGGCACCAATCACTAGAAAAATCGATATAGGATTTTCAATTATTAGTGATGAATCCTTAGTCTTTTTAATGCATTGAAATTGAAGAGGTGTAACATGATAAAACTTTTACAACAATATGAATATAAAATTGTATACAAACGTATGCTTTACACATGTTTTATCTTGTTTATATATATTTTAGGTACAAATATTTCGATTGTTTCATATGGCGATATGCAGGTAAAACATGGGTCGTTTTTTAAGATAGCAATTTCTAATATGGGTGGCGACGTTAATACATTGAATATTTTCACGCTCGGTTTAGGACCATGGCTAACATCAATGATTATATTGATGCTTATTTCATATAGAAACATGGATAAGTATATGAAACAAACTCGTTTAGAGAAACATTATAAGGAACGTATTTTAACTTTAATTTTAAGTGTGATTCAAAGTTATTTTGTAATCCATGAATACGTTATGAAAGATCGTGTACATCATGAAAACATTTATTTGATGATATTAATTTTGATTACCGGAACGATGTTACTTGTTTGGCTAGCTGATAAAAATAGTCGCTATGGCATTGCAGGTCCGATGCCTATTGTGATGGTTAGTATTATTAAATCAATGATGCATCAAAGGTTTGAACATATCGATGCAGGCCATTTAATCATCACATTATTATTAATTCTCGTGATCATCACATTAATTATTTTATTATTTATTGAATTAGTTGAAGTTAGATTACCTTACATTGATTTAATGAATGTGTCAGCAACAAATATGAAATCGTACTTGTCTTGGAAAGTAAATCCTGCAGGTAGTATTACTTTAATGATGAGTATTTCAGTATTTGTTTTCTTAAAAAGCGGCATACATTTTATCTTATCTATATTTAATGATGATATATCTGATAATCTACAGATGCTGACATTTGATAGCGCAATCGGTATTTCGATTTATTTAATCATCCAGTTAATGTTAGGGTACTTCTTATCAAGATTTTTAATAAATACTAAACAAAAAGCAAAAGATTTTTTGAAAAGTGGAAATTATTTCTTAACAGTAAAGCCTGGTAAAGATACTGAACGTTATTTAAACCGTAATGCTCGACGCATGTGCTGGTTTGGTTCTGCATTAGTTACAGTTATTATCGGTATACCACTTTATTGCACGTTACTTGTGCCACATTTATCTACAGAAATTTATTTTGCAGTGCAACTGATTGTATTAATTTATATCAGCATTAATATTGCAGAAACAATTCGTACCTATTTATATTTTGATAAATATAAGTCGTTTTTGAATCAATATTGGTAAGGAGGTAATTATGAAATATTTCATCCCAGCTTGGTATGATGACCAACAATGGTGGCAAGATACAACAGTACCGTATTATCAAATGCAAAAAAAGACAGAGTTTGATGACATGATTAGTTTGATGGGCATGCACTTGGAAAATGAATTAGACTATCATCTTATCGTTTTAAACCATGCACCGAATTTAAGAACATTTTTACACCGGTACGATTTATATGAGACAAAGTATTGGTCAGTATTCGATGAAATTCAAGGATTTAGTCATCATGCACCACAAGCAATTAATTATCATCACCTAAAATGGCCCGATGATGTGGAATTTGTTTACACACCGTACTTACTTAAATGTGTAACGAGTGATCAAACCTTTACAAATATTTATTTTAGTCAGGAAGGGTATTCGATTTGGTTTGAGGAATTTGAAAATGGACAATTACAGCGACGTTATATATTTGATGATAGAGGTTATTTGTCGGCAATACGTTATTTTGATAAAGATGGAGAGGGCACATATCAAGAATATTTAACGATAGATGGTGATTGTGTACTTTGTGAAGATTTAAAAGTTGGACGAGTCTCTGTTTCAGAAAGGTATCAACATGATTATCACCAGACACAATATAACAGTATGGCTGAAATAATTGAAGAGAAATTTCAAGAGATGATCAAGAGAACGATACACTCAAAAGATCATATGATTGTAGCTTCAGACACTAGACACAATCAATTCATTGCTAAGAATATTCCAGCACAAGCACTAAGTTATTCATTTTTTAAAAATAGAAATGAAACGGTGTCTTCTGACGAGTATCAGTCAATCGTGAAAGGTGCCCATTTTATTGTTGATAGCTTGCAACTAGAACGTGCATTATTCCAACATCAACAAAATCTTGCTCGGCAGGATAACATGATTCGAATTACTCCTTTTGAAACAAGACAATCGCCTAACATTAGCAGTCAATTAATGGAAACATTTATTGGCGTTTGGATAGATGGTATGACTGAGGCTAACTTAAAACAATTAATGGAATGTCTTGTTGATTATATTGAGCGTGAAGATCAATACCGTTTAATTTTGCTCACACGGCATCAAAATAATATACCGCAATGGTTACGTACGTGTATGGCATCAGTGAATGAGGCATATCATGCTAAAAAAGAAGAAGATGTGAATGTTTCTGCATTAATGACAACTGAAGATCAGGACGATGTCATTACCATTAAGACGATATTTGCTGAACATGATGTCGTTGAAGCAATGCGTACATTACGAATAATTATCGATATGTCTGAAGAACCAGATTTATATTTACAAATCAGTGCGATTAGTGCTGCAATTCCACAAATTAATAGTCAATCAACAGATTATGTTTCTGACTATGATAACGGGCGTATCATTGAAACGTCTCACCAACTAAGTGAAGCGTTAAATTATTATTTAAGTTACTTGAAAAATTGGAACTATGCTTATGCCTATTCTTTAAAATTAATAGATGCATATGCATCTAACAATATTATTCGTCAGCTCGATGAATTAATAGAAGGTGAAAAAGATGCCACGTAAATTTAAAGTATTACAAATTGGTGGAGAAGATTTAGAGTCTATTTTCCAAAATAAAAAAGGCGTAAGTTGGGACTACTTTGATGTTGGACTGTTTGAGTTTGATAGTGGTTATGTAGAAGCAATTGAGGCGATTGTTGAATCTGAAGGGCATTTTGATTTTATTTATATTCAAGCACCATACTCGAAGGCATTAATGCAGATGTTACAAATGATAAGCGAAGCATACAACACGTATGTTGACGAAGCATTTTGGACACATAACTTTGAACAAGATCAAATAGTTAAAAAGTTCTTTATACAACCATTACATTATTACGATATTCAAGATCGAAATAATAAATTAGAAGCGGTCTGCTTTTCGGGGCAGTATGGAGATAAGATTTCTCCTAAACTTGCGCTTGTGCACCCGAACTTTAAAGGAGATATTGTCTATCAGGGCAATTCTGCACTTACATTATCGGGAAATTTTGGAGATGCGTTGAAACCTATCGCCTCATGGCAAAATAACCTCGTTTATGATAAAGAAAAAGTGATTCAAATATGGCCGGAATTTGATATTGAAGGCAGTGTTGAGCTGCAATATACGTTTAGGTTGATCCAAACAGGTGCAGCTGGAAGTTTAGTTGAACAAATTGTGTTGAATAATGATGAATTAGACATTCCTTTAGAGATACCGTCGAAACCATTTGATGCATATATAAGTGTGACCGTTAAAGCTCGTGGAAGTGGAACGGTGAATTTAGGACCTATACATAAACGGTGGTCTAGGTTAGATATGGGCGAGTTTTTATTAGGTGGAGAACGCTTTGTCGATGATCAAAGACAAGAATTTATATATTATTTCCATCCGGGTGATATGAAGCCACCATTAAATGTATATTTTAGTGGCTATCGTACAGCAGAAGGTTTCGAAGGATACTACATGATGAAACGTATGGGTGCCCCCTTTTTACTTATTGGTGACCCTAGAATTGAAGGCGGTAGTTTTTATATTGGATCGCCTAAATATGAAAAAGGTATTGTAAATGTCATTAAACAAACTTTAGAAAAACTCAACTTTAATTCACATGAACTGATATTATCAGGGTTGTCTATGGGTTCATTTGGTGCTTTGTACTATGGCGCCCAGTTAGATCCGCAAGCAATTATAGTCGGGAAACCACTAGTTAATATTGGAACAATTGCAGATCACATGCGGTTACTGAGACCGGAAGAATTTGGTACAGCGCTAGATGTTTTAGTATCTAATGAAGGAGACACCTCACGGGCGTCTATTCAAGCGTTAAATCAAAAATTCTGGCAAACATTTCAAGAGAAATCATTGTCAAATACTATATTTGCGATAGCATATATGCAACATGATGACTATGATCCACATGCTTTTCAAGATTTATTGCCTATATTAACAGAACACCAAGCACGAGTGATGAGTCGTAGTATACCAGGGAGACATAATGATGATTCTCCGACGATTGCAAATTGGTTTGTTAATTTTTATAACATTATTTTGGAAGATAAGTTTGGGAGAGGTCAATATGTTAAAAAATAAAACATTTAAGGTGACATGGAATTACATTTCACAAACAACATTTATGTATGGTTCAAAAGTGTCATTCTCTGATGGTGAAGTGACTTTCGTTAACCCTTTAATGCCATCAGGGCTACCTATTCATGAGTGGTTGATGTTAAAGCAATTTTCGAAATATAAAAGTGCGCCAAGCTTGCCAATATTACGTAGAGGACAACGTTATCACATACACTTCGACTTTGATGCAACACCTAGTCATTCTGTATATTTTATTATCATTTTCTATAATAAGAATGGAACGAAATTAAGTACTGAAATTGTAAAATCAAGAAATATCACGATGCAATATCCTGAAGAAGCCTATGCTTATAAAATTAAAATGATGAATGCTGCGTCTACGGCACTTACTTTTAGAAGTTTAACAATCACGGAAATCACGCATCAAGCTGATTTGGAATATAAAGGTATGCAAATTAAAAAGACAAGAAATGTACAAGATGACAATGAAATATTGAATGTCATTATTACAGAACCTTCGGATACGTATCCAACAGTAACAAATGATTTTTTGAAAGCATTTGATTGCGTGTGGGTCGTTGACTATTGGATGGATAATGATATTGAAATGAATATTATACAGTTGTATCACGAAATTCGTAATCACAATGAATATAAGACAATAAATATTATTAGTCATGGACCAAAGTCGAATGTTTTTGCGACAAACTTATCAAAAAAATTGCAATGTAAGTTGTATCGGACGAGTCATGAAGATGAAGATATGAAAACATGGCTTAATAATCATGTCCTAGGAAATAATGAATCAAATGACGTTAATGAGGTGGTTTATTTTAAAGAAGCTGATGATGTGCATTTGAGTTATATGTCACGTTTAATGAATCCAGTGCGATTTTTAACATATTTAGATGTATCGAAACTGAATGGTGGGGAAGCTCATGAAACATAAATTAGATGTTACGATAAATGCATTAAGACTAAATTCGATTAAAAAAATAGTAAAGCGCATCAATGCATGGAGTAATGAAATGAAGTTATATTCTGATGAAGCGCTAAGGCAAAAAACGATAGAATTTAAAGAACGTTTGTCATCAGGCGTTGATACATTAGATACATTATTACCTGAAGCATACGCGGTGGCTCGTGAAGCAAGTAGAAGAGTGTTAGGTATGTACCCAAAAGAAGTGCAGCTGATTGGCGCAATTGTTTTACATGAAGGTAACATTGCAGAGATGCAAACAGGAGAAGGTAAAACACTAACGGCAACAATGCCCTTATATTTGAATGCTCTTTCCGGAAAAGGTACATATTTAATTACTACAAATGATTATTTAGCAAAACGTGATTTTGAAGAAATGAAGCCTCTATATGAATGGTTAGGTTTAACAGCTTCGTTAGGTTTCGTTGATATTGTGGATTATGAGTATCAAAAAGGGGAAAAACGTAATATATATGAACATGACATTATATATACAACGAATGGACGCCTCGGATTTGACTATTTAATCGACAATTTGGCAGATAGTACGGAAGGCAAATTTTTGCCACAGTTGAATTACGGTATTATTGATGAAGTTGATTCGATTATTTTAGATGCTGCTCAAACACCATTAGTTATTTCCGGTGCACCGAGAGTTCAATCGAATTTATTTCACATTGTTAAAGAATTTGTAGATACATTAGTTGAAGATGTACATTTTAAAATGAAGAAAACTAAAAAAGAAATTTGGCTCTTAGACTTTGGGATTGAAGCGGCGCAGTCGTATTTTAATGTTGAGGATTTATATAGTGAAAGGGCAATGGCTTTAGTACGCAATATTAATCTTGCTTTACGTGCACAATATTTATTTGAGTCTAATGTCGATTACTTTGTTTATAATGGTGACATTATTTTGATTGACCGTATTACAGGGCGCATGTTGCCAGGTACTAAATTACAATCTGGACTTCATCAAGCGATTGAAGCAAAAGAAGGTATGGCAACTTCTACCGATAAAAGTGTCATGGCAACGATTACTTTTCAAAATTTATTTAAACTTTTTGATTCATTTTCAGGTATGACAGCGACAGGTAAATTAGGGGAATCAGAATTTTTTGATTTATACTCTAAAATTGTTGTACAAGTGCCGACTGACAAACCAATTCGACGCATCGATGAACCAGATAAGGTATTTCGCTCTGCTGATGAAAAAAATATCGCCATGATTAGTCATATTGTTGAATTACACGAAACAGGGAGACCTGTTTTGCTCATAACAAGAACTGCAGAAGCTGCAGAATATTTTTCAACAGTATTTTTCCAAATGGATATTCCGAATAACTTATTAATTGCTCAAAATGTAGCAAAAGAAGCCCAAATGATTGCTGAAGCAGGGCAAATTGGTGCTGTGACTGTGGCAACAAGTATGGCCGGAAGAGGGACAGATATTAAACTTGGTGAAGGTGTAGAAGCTTTAGGTGGTCTGGCTGTTATTATTCATGAACATATGGAAAATAGTCGTATAGATAGACAGTTGCGAGGCCGCTCTGGCAGACAAGGGGATCCAGGATCGTCATGCATTTATATCTCTTTAGATGATTATTTAGTTAAAAGATGGAGCGATAGTCAATTAGGAGAAAACAATAAATTGTATGCATTGGAAGCACAACAATTATCACAAAGTCGTTTGTTTAATCGGAAAGTGAAGCAAATTGTAGTTAAAGCACAGCGTGTTTCAGAAGAACAAGGTGTTAAAGCGCGAGAGATGGCAAATGAATTTGAAAAAAGTATAAGTATTCAAAGAGATATTGTATATGAAGAACGTAATCGGATTTTAGCTATTAATGACGCGGAAAACAGGGACTTTATTATGCTAGCTAAAGAAGTGTTTGACATGTTTGTAAATGAAGAGAAGACTTTAACAAAAGAGAAAGTGGTCGAGTATATTTATCAAAATTTAAGTTTCCAATTTAACAAAGATATGTCTTATGTTAATTTTAAAGATAAGGAAGCTGTAGTAACATTTTTATTAGAGCAATTTGAAAAGCAAGTAGCTTTGAATCGTAACAATATGCAAAGTACATATTATTATAATATTTTCGTT
>NZ_PPQS01000010.1 GCF_002902405.1 Staphylococcus schweitzeri | reverse complement strand
TACGAAGTATTGTATAAATAGAGAACAGCAGTAAGATATTTTCTAATTGAAAATCATCTTACTGCTGTTTTTTTAGGGATTTATGTCCCAGCCTCTTAATGTTTATTTGTCACTTTTTTACTTTTGTAATTTCAGAAGCGTATACTCTACCATTCGTGTCACAGTATTGAAAAACTATTCTTCGTAATCATAAGCTGTTTGAATGATATCTTTAATTTCACTAATGAGCGCCTCTTTAGGGTTTGCAGTTGTACATTGATCTTCAAATGCGAGCTCTGCCATTCTATCAATAGTGCTATTTAACTTTTCTTCAGAAACACCTTGTGCTTTCAAGTTCATTTCAATGCCAACTGATTGACCTAATTCGTAAACAGCTTTAGCTAATGATTCTACGAGTGCTTCTGTCGTATTTCCTTTTAATCCTAAGAATTTGGCAATATCAGCATAATCTGTATCTGCTCTGAAGAACTCATATTTAGGGAATAATGCATGTTTTTGAGGGTCTTTAGCATTATAACGGATAATATGCGGTAGTAATATCGCATTCGCTCTACCATGCGGAATACCATATTCACCGCCAACTTTATGCGCAATTGAGTGTGCAATGCCTAAGAATGCATTTGCAAATGCCATACCAGCCAATGTTGATGCGTTATGCATTTTCTCTCTTGAAACTTTATCACCTTGTTCAACAGATGATTTTAAATATTCGAACGTCAATTTAATCGCCTGTAGACTCAAACCTCTTGTGTAGTCTGAAGCCATTACAGATACATATGATTCCATTGCATGCGTTAGTACATCCATTCCTGTATCTGCTGTAACGCTTTTTGGCACACTCATCACAAATTGAGGGTCAATAATTGCAACGTCAGGTGTTAAAGCAAAATCTGCCAACGGATATTTTACATTCGTTTCACTATCTGTAATAACTGCAAATGGTGTTACTTCTGAACCTGTACCTGATGTCGTAGGGATACAAATGAACTTCGCATTTTCAGGCATGCCTATTTTATAAGTACGTTTACCAATGTCTAGGAACTTTTGTTTAGCACCGAAGAATGATGTCTCAGGGTGTTCAAAGAACATCCACATTGCTTTTGCAGCATCCATCGCTGAACCACCACCAAGTGCAATGATTGTATCCGGTTGGAACTCAACCATCATTTCCAGGCCTTTATATACTGTATTGGTTGATGGGTTTGGCTCAACATCACTAAACACTTTAATTTGCGGTTGCTCAGATCGTTGATTCAATACTTTTTCAACAGTTTTCGTATATCCCAATTCGACCATGCCAGGATCGCAGACAATCATAACTTTTTCAATATTTTCCATCGCTGTAAGGCTCATAATTGCATTTTCTTCAAAATAAATTTGAGAAGGTACCTTGAATATTTGTGTATTATTACGACGTTTAGCAATCGTTTTAATATTTAATAAATCCGTTGCACTTACATTGTGTGAAATAGAGTTTCTACCATGAGAACCACAACCTAATGTTAATGATGGAATCAATTCATTATACATATCTCCAATACCTCCAACTGCTGATGGTGTATTTAAAAGTACACGACACGCTTTCATTCTGAGTCCGAAGTCTTTTTGTAACGATTCATCTTCTGTATGGATAACAGCTGTATGTCCTAATCCTCCAAAGTGTAATGTATCTTCACAGATTTGAAATGCTTGTTTTGTTGATTGAGCCTTTACTATGGCTAATACTGGGGATAATTTTTCACGAGATAATGGATAGTCTGCACCGACACCATTAATTTCAGCTATGATAAGTTTTGTATTTTCGGGGACAGGTATACCTGCTAATTCAGCTATTTCAACTGCAGATTTACCGACAATATCAGGCTTAATACCTGTTTTTTCTTCATTCATAATTGCATTTTCTAAACGTTGTAATTCGTCTTTTTTAGCAAAGTACGCTTGATGAGCCTTGAACTCATTTGTAACGTCTTTATAAATCTCTTTATCAATAACTACAACTTGTTCAGAAGCACAAATCATACCATTATCAAATGTTTTTGAACCAATAATATCGTTTACTGCCCGTTTAATATGTGCTGTTTTTTCAATATAAGAAGGTACGTTACCTGGTCCAACACCTAACGCTGGTTTTCCAGTTGAATATGCAGATTTAACCATACCGGAGCCACCTGTTGCCAACACTAACGCAATTCCTTTGTGATTCATTAATTGTTTTGTCGCTTCGATAGATGGCACATCAATCCATTGAATAATATCATTCGGCGCCCCTGCTTTGATCGCAGCCTCTAACATAACTTCAGCTGCACGCTTCGACGATTCTTGCGCGCTTGGATGGAATGCAAAAACAATTGGATTTCCTGTCTTAATTGCAATCATCGCTTTAAAAATAGTTGTCGACGTAGGATTGGTTGTTGGCGTAACACCACAAATAACACCAATTGGTTCCGCTACATACGTTAATCCTTTTTCTTTATCTTCACCAATAATCCCTACTGTTTTATTGTCTTTTATTGAATTCCATATATATTCAGAAGCGTATAAATTTTTAATCGCTTTATCCTCGTATATACCTCTTCCAGTTTCTTCATGTGCTAGTTTTGCTAGCACCATATGTTGATCAACAGCCGCTAAGCTCATTTGATGAACAATATGATCAATTTCTTCTTGTGACTTTTTAGATAATGCTTCTAATGCTTTTTTCCCTTTGTCAGCTAGAGCATCAATCATAATTGCCACTTCTTGTTCTTTCGATCCACGATTTTCTTTTTCAGGTATAGTTAACATATACAACCACTCCTTTATACTTTGTGAATTATTTCACAAACATTATAGTACATGTCTCTCAGGATATAAAGAAAATTCTATACAAAAAAGTTTAATTTCGAATATTATTTGAACAAATATCAAATTTTAAAATAAATGTTTTCTTGTAATCATTGTTATTTCAATGTTTTTAGAATGATTTTGTAAATATAATTTTTCCAATGACATAATTTATTCATAATTATATATTTAATTCTGAATATTCCTAAACAGCTCACAAAGCCTATTATATAGCGTAAAACACAACATCCAAACGTCTTTATCGATACCCATCAACAGATGTTATACATAAAAACCTCGAACTGAAATGATGATCTTTTCAGCTCGAGGTTTAAATATTGGTGCCTTATTTATATAGATTTGTTATATTATATTCTCTATTTTCATTAACATAATCCTTAAAGAGTTTTAAATTAATACCTGCTAGATGATTCAAAAATGTTTCATCAACTTTTAAATAATTCAATAATTTTTGTGGTGTCAGTATATTTCTATCAAAATACAACTTTAATAAACTATTCATTTTGACAGGACGTGACATTTCAATCACGTCGTCTAAAGGCTCTTTACTTTTATAGCCTTTTTTATTTAATGATGCCCAAAAATATCTGTACTGAGTACTAGACATTAGACCTAGATAATAGGCTCTCATTGCAATTGCTTGTATAGAAACATACCATTTTTCTTTCAATACAGCTAAATAGTCAGGATTTGATTTTTTTGTCATTTGATCAAAGTCTTTTTTAAACGCTTCTTCAGGTAGTAAAAATTCAGAGGCGAAAATATCTGCCTCATGTTCAATTGTCTTATATTCTTCAGGAGATAATAAGTCGAATTGAATATGACGATGTAGAACGAGATGTCCCAGCTCATGTGCAAGATCAAAATTCCTTCTAACTGCTACCCCCTTATTTGTACCCAGTATAATAAAAGGTGTCAGATCTTTACTCCAAAAACTATATGCGTCTATGCTATCATTAATTCGCTTTTCGTATATGACTATACCCGCTTTTTCAAGCATAAATAATAGTGCTTCATTGCTTTCGTCTTGAAGAATTTTAGCCCTCACAACTTTAGCAGTTTCTTTTATGCTTTCTTTTTTATTTAGTGATTCTAAATTGCCATTCAACAAGTCATTTAAATTATTTATTAAAGATAAAATAATATTATCCGGTATCTTTACAAAAGAAAATAAGTAGCTAGTTAAATTAGATAAATACATTGCTTGATAATATTGCTTATTTAATAGTTTCGTAGATACTTTATAATTTTTTGCTCTAAAAGCTATACTATGTTTATCGACAGAATTTATTAGGAGCTCTTCGGGCTGCTCGCTAATAAAGTAGCTAGATTTAACATTAAAAATAGATGTCATATCATAAATTTTACTAATTTCTGGCATCATATTTTTTGTTTCATATTGCCAAATTGCTTGTTCACTCACATTTATTTTTTCTGATAATTCTTTTCTACTTAGAGCATTAAGCTTTCTCACGTATTCTAAATTCTTGCCAATAAACATTAACTTCACCTTTCACTTTCAATCATATCGTTACCTTCATCGATGCTGATACCAAATGCATGTTCCACATCTATGAGTTCTAACTCTCCATCGTTTTTAAGTACTTCTAACTCTTCTTCGTCAATATGATAATCTTCTCTTTCTACTATTACTTTTTCTATTAACTCTGTCAAATCATCAACCATAATGGCAGAATTTGTTTCTGGATTTGGTAACCATTGTTTGATTGCAGCTAATTGCTTTGATTCTTTATCAATACGATATGTAATAATTAAAAAATAAGAATTAATATCTCTATTACTGCCTTCTTTTATATTAAATAATATACTATCTGCAGTCATTTGATGCCCAATTTCAAAATCTTCTTCAACAGTACCAAAATTAATGCCCTTATTCTTAGCCATAAGTTCCTCTAGGTAGTTTTTACTTTTTGGATTTTTATCAGCAACTAAACTCTTCCCTACGGTTACATTTTTTTCATCAAAGTAATCTTCATTTTTCAATATAAACATGATATTATTTTTCTCTTCATCCATATTAAATATAAACTTTAAATACTTCCATGATGGTCCAGCATTTTCTTTAATATACTTAACAAAATTTTCCAAATGATTAGCAACTTGATTTTCAATATGATTAGATTTGGTGTACACATAGGCATCACTAATCACCATACGTTTCTTGACTTCATTTCTCTCATTAACATAGTCCTTATATCCCGCGATAATTCCTTTAACAATAGACTCTCTTACTTCTTGTTTAATTGTTTCCAAATTAATCACTTCCTAATATTAAGTTATATAAAATATAAGCCTTATTTTTTGTAAAATCAACATTTTTCTTAAAGTATATTGGTTTTTAAGAGTGATTAGTTTAAACAAAAACAAAAACTCACCCGATTAAAATCAAGTGAGTTTTACATATATCCGTCACTTTTCAACTTTAAAATCAACAACTTGCGGGATGCGCATCAAATTATTATTTGATAAAAAATCAATAAGTAATTGTGCGCCTTCAACTTGAATATCTTTTACAACTGGCGCATCGATATACATATCATACTGACCACCGCCAACTGCACGATAATTATTTACACAAATTGTATATGTCTGCTTTAAATCAACTGCGTGACCTTGAATCATCATATTACTCACACGTTGTCCCTTTGGTCTTCCAACATGAATGGTATAACTTACGCCGCCATATATATCATAATTAAAGTGTTGTGGTTTGGGTTCAAGGAAGTCTGCGCTCACACTCACTTCATCATTTTTCACGTCAAAATATTCTGCTGATCGTTCAATGGCTTCTTTAAGTTTGGCACCACTTACAGCTAAAACTTTAAATGTATTTGGAAATGGGTAATTGTTAATAACATCTCGCATCGTCACGACTTGCTTGAAACCACTAGCAGAATCAAACAAAGCTGTACAGGCAACATCTGCACCACTATTTTCTAATAAAGCGTAATTCATAAAATTAGTAAAAGGATGCGGTGCCACACGTGCCTCAAATGCATGATTAATCGTCATATCATATGGAAATGTTGTAATTTCGCAATCTAACCAGTCCTCTAACTGCTTTCGTAAATGTTGATCATCTTCATCAATAGAAAATGTAGAATCATCTATAACAGGAAGTAATTCACATGATGCAATGGATACATTTTCATATTCATCAGTACTCAAGACAACTTTCCCTACAGTTGTACCTCTCGTACCAGGTTGAATCACAGCCGTTTGCTGAAACATTTCAGCAATTTGTCGATGTTGGTGACCAGTAATAAAAATATCTATATCTTTAGAAAATGCTTCTAACATGGCATACCCTTCATTTTCACCCGTTAACACTTCGGTCGGCGTACCACTTTCTAAATCCTTTTCAAATCCACCATGGTAACAAACCACAATGATATCTGCATGTCGCTTCATTTCAGGTAAGTGTTGTTGAAGTGTTTCAAAAGCACTATGAAACGTAAGTGACTGAATATGCTCTGGTTGTTCCCAATATGGAATAAATTGTGTCGTTAACCCTATCACACCAACCGTTTGATTTCCAACCTGAAAATACTGCACACCGTTATCAGTCAATGTACTATCATCTTCATAAATATTAGCGCACAAAACTGGATAATTGAGTCTGCGTAAAGTGTCTTTTAAGTATGCTAATCCATAATTAAATTCATGATTACCAAGCGTACCAAAGTCGAATGCCATTCGATTATAAAAATCAACTAAAGGCTGGCTACTACCGCTATGCGCGATTAAGTAATTACAAAATGGTGACCCTTGCAAAAAATCACCATTATCTATTTTAAAACTTTGGTCATACTGCCTTCCGTCTTGTTCTATAACATGATTTGCTAGTAACAATCCCATAGGCTGATATTGATTTCTACGTGTAAAATCTGTTGGGAAAATGTAACCATGTACGTCACTCACGACATAAAATGCTATGTTTGACATCCTCAATCACTCCTTCAATCACAAACATCTTTCTTATCTCTATTATATATTTATTTGAAGTTTGTTGTAATTAAAGTTTTGTTACTGAGTTTTAAACGAATCTTTGAACCTTCTATACTTTCAAGTACTTTTGCATTGACCTTAATTGTAGCATTTCCGTTTTCATCAGCTTTAACTGTTGGCAAAGTACTGTAACCTGGCGGGTCATAATCGTTATCTTCACTTGAAAATTGTCCGATTTGACGTCCATCTTCTTTGTAAATACCAATTCTAAGATTTTCAAGTGTTTGATTTGCTTCAAATCCTTTTAAATGTATTGTCACTTCAAATGGCTCATTTACAGAAACATTTTGCGGGATATCAAATGTTACTTTTTCGTTCTGATTTGATGGCGTATGATCATCTGGTGTGTTTGGCTGAGGATCTGCGCCTTTTTCACTGCCATAACTACCTGCTTTAAATGTTGTTGGATCATACCATTTATAACCACTTGGCGGTAGTGCCCACGGCTCTTTTTCAGGTTCTGTTGATTTCTCTGGCTTTTCAAAATCAAGTAACTTAGTCTTAGTATCTAATGTTACACCACTTGCCTTAAGTGATTTCTCATCATTATCTTTAGACATCCAAGTCGTTATATTATTTAATAATTTGCTATTGTCTTGCTCTTTAAATCCATCATATGTTTTCTTCTTTTCTCCAGTATCTTCTCTTAAATATTTAGGTGAGCTATCTTCTACTAGTGATGAATCACCGATGAAAGCTGCTTTACCTTTACCTACTTTTGATATTGCTACATAGGGACCTTCTTCCTTACCTCCACCGTTATAAATACCTTGATCTACAGCATGTGACCATTTACTTTTCGCTGGCAGCTTTTCTGGTGTATATACAATACCTTTAGCTTTTTCAGGATTAGTGATGGCTAATGTGGACCCTGCATGCATAGATACAGATTTAACACCTTCTGTAATACCGAAACTTTCTTTTGAAGAAACGATATTGCTCGTATTTAAATCACCTAGCGCATTATATCGAAAACGTACGCCAAAGTTTGTAGATAACCAATCTGAACTTTTCACACCTTGCATTGCTGTAGAATTTTTTTCCTCTGTATTCATACCTTTCGACATATCTTCATACGCTCCACGTCGATAACCATTCATTGCCTCCGATGAATCAATACGATTTAAATTTCGGTCAGCATTGTAATGATCTGAAATAAAGACAACATTTCCCCCCTGTTTCACATAGTTAACAATTGCTGCCTGTTCTGATTCTTTGAAAGGAATGTTAGCCTCAGGAATTACAAATATTTTGGAACTTTTCAAACTTGCTTCTGTTATGTTCGAATGACCATCAATAGCTTTAACGTCATAACCTTGTTTTTGTATTGAATCCGCATAATCTGAAAATGCACCATCACTAACCCAATCTGCAGCACCAGCTGTTTGACCATGGGAACGATCGAATAATACCGTTTGCTGTTGCTTTGTAGATTGCGATTCATGCGTTATAGCTAAAGATTGCGGTAAAGCACTTAATGATACCGTTGCAACAATTGCAGAGACAGTTAATGACTTATATATTTTTTTCATTTTGTGAGGCTCCTTTTAAAATAAATTTGTTCTTGAATTATAGGATAAATATATGTTGGAAATGTGCAATTTAACGAAATATTTACAAAATCTTATCAAAATCTTAAAGAAAGTTATTAAAATTTATTTTTATAAAATACTTTTTCACATTTAAGTGTGGTACGCTATAAGTGTAATTTCATTGTATACATATTACACGATTAAGAATGTGAAGGGGACAGTTATCAAATGAAAAATTTTAAGTATTTATTTGTATTAATGTTAGCAGTCATTGTTTTTGCAGCAGCATGTGGAAATTCAAGTTCTTTAGATAATCAAAATGATTCGGATTCTAAATCAGGAGGATACAAACCTAAAGAATTAACAGTTCAATTTGTGCCTTCACAAAATGCTGGAACATTAGAAGCTAAAGCAAAACCATTAGAAAAATTACTATCTAAAGAGTTAGGAATTCCAGTTAAAGTGTCTGTATCTACTAACTACAATACAATTGTTGAAGCTATGAAGTCTAAAAAAGTTGATGTTGGTTTCTTACCACCAACGGCATACACATTAGCACATGATCAAAAAGCAGCAGATTTGTTACTACAAGCACAACGTTTCGGTGTAAAAGAGGATGGTTCGCCAAGTAAAGAACTTGTAGATAGTTATAAATCAGAAATCCTTGTTAAAAAAGACTCCAAAATTAAAAGCTTGAAAGATTTAAAAGGTAAGAAAATCGCCTTGCAAGATGTAACATCAACTGCTGGATATACATTCCCACTTGCGATGTTAAAAAATGAAGCAGGCATCAATGCAACTAAAGATATGAAAATTGTCAATGTTAAAGGTCATGATCAAGCAGTAATTTCATTATTAAATGGAGATGTAGATGCTGCGGCTGTATTTAACGATGCGCGTAATACTGTGAAAAAAGACCAACCAAATGTATTTAAAGACACAAGAATTTTAAAATTAACACAAGCTATTCCGAATGACACAATTTCTGTAAGACCAGATATGGATAAAGATTTCCAAGAAAAATTGAAAAAAGCTTTTATAGACATTGCTAAATCAAAAGAAGGTCACAAAATTATTAGCGAAGTATATTCACATGAAGGGTACACAGAAACGAAAGATTCAAATTTCGACATTGTAAGAGAGTACGAAAAATTAGTTAAAGATATGAAATAATCATTATTTAACAAATGAATCATTATCGAATTTGGTATTAAAAGCTTTCGTTCAATAGATATATTCTAGATTGATATTGAAAAGCTAGGCGCTAAACTGAAACAGATATATAAAGGTGTCGTTGTGTATTTGAAACGATTTGTACACAGAAACCCAATGTCTATGATATTTCAGTTTACCTTGGCTTTTCTTTATTAAAGAAAGGTGTCAAACATGAGTCAAATCGAATTTAAAAACGTCAGTAAAGTCTATCCTAACGGTCATGTAGGCTTGAAAAATATTAACTTAAATATTGAAAAAGGTGAATTTGCCGTCATTGTAGGACTATCTGGTGCTGGGAAATCTACGTTATTAAGATCTGTAAATCGTTTGCATGATATCACGTCAGGTGAAATTTTCATAAAAGGTAAATCTATCCCAAAAGCACGCGGAAAAGAGCTATTAGCTATGCGCCGTAATATTGGCATGATTTTCCAACATTTTAATTTAGTTAAACGATCAAGCGTACTTCGAAATGTGTTAAGTGGACGTGTTGGCTATCATCCTACATGGAAAATGGTATTAGGTTTATTTCCAAAAGAAGACAAAATTAAAGCAATGGATGCATTAGAGCGCGTTAACATTTTAGATAAATATAATCAACGTTCTGATGAGTTATCAGGTGGTCAGCAACAACGTATTTCAATCGCACGTGCACTTTGTCAGGAATCAGAAATTATTCTTGCCGATGAGCCGGTTGCTTCTTTAGATCCATTGACAACGAAACAAGTAATGGACGATTTAAGAAAAATTAATCAAGAATTAGGAATAACAATATTGATCAATTTACATTTTGTAGATTTAGCGAAAGAATATGGCACACGTATTATCGGTTTACGTGATGGTGAAGTTGTCTTTGATGGTCCTGCTTCTGAAGCAACAGATGATGTTTTCAGTAATATTTATGGACGCTCAATTAAAGAAGATGAAAAGTTGGGAGTGAATTAACATGACCATAGAAACAACATCAAAGTATGACTCACTTTTAAAAAAGAAAGTATCGCTAAAAACGAGTTTTACCTTCATGTTAATCATCGCATTCATCATTTGGAGTTTTAATTATACAGGCTTTAACTTTGGAGATTTGATGATAGGAATCCCTCAAATATGTGATTTATTTAAACAAATGATTCCGCCTGATTTCGAGTATTTACAACAAATTACAACGCCAATGTTGGATACCATCCGTATGGCTATCGTAAGTACAGTATTAGGTAGCATCGTATCAATACCAATTGCGTTATTATGTGCTGGCAATATCGTTCAACAAAAGTGGATTTCAATACCCTCGCGTTTTATTTTAAATATAGTTCGTACTATACCGGATTTGCTATTAGCAGCAATCTTTGTGGCTGTATTTGGAATCGGTCAAATTCCAGGGATATTAGCTTTGTTTATTTTAACTATCTGTATTATTGGGAAATTATTATATGAATCATTAGAAACGATAGATCCAGGCCCAATGGAAGCGATGACGGCTGTTGGCGCTAATAAAATAAAATGGATTGTTTTCGGTGTTGTACCACAAGCCATATCGTCATTTATGTCATACGTATTATATGCATTTGAAGTAAATATACGTGCTTCAGCTGTGCTTGGATTAGTCGGCGCTGGCGGTATTGGTTTATTTTATGATCAAACACTTGGTTTATTTCAATATCCAAAAACAGCAACGATTATTTTATTTACTTTAGTTATCGTCGTCGTCATTGATTACATCAGTACGAAAGTGAGGGCACATCTCGCATGACACAAGAAACAGCAAAATACAATGTTCACACAAAAGCACACAAACGAAAATTGATTAAAAGGTGGCTTATAGCAATTGTCGTCTTAGCTATTATCATATGGGCATTTGCAGGTGTACCAAATTTAGAACTTAAAAGTAAATCATTAGAAATCTTAAAATCCATATTCAGCGGATTATTCCATCCTGATATCAGCTATATCTATATACCAGATGGCGAAGACTTATTACGTGGTTTACTTGAAACCTTTGCTATAGCCGTTGTAGGTACTTTCATCGCCGCAATTATTTGTATACCATTAGCATTTCTTGGTGCAAATAATATGATGAAGCTACGCCCAGTTTCAGGCGTTAGCAAATTTATTTTAAGTGTTATACGTGTCTTCCCAGAAATTGTCATGGCACTTATATTTATAAAAGCTGTTGGCCCAGGTTCATTTTCAGGTGTATTAGCCTTAGGTATCCATTCAGTAGGTATGCTTGGGAAACTTTTAGCTGAAGATATTGAAGGTCTAGATTTCAGTGCTGTAGATTCATTAAAGGCCAGTGGTGCGAATAAGATTAAAACACTTGTATTTGCAGTCATACCACAAATTATGCCTGCCTTTCTATCACTCATACTTTATCGCTTTGAACTAAACTTACGCTCGGCTTCTATACTGGGGCTAATTGGGGCTGGTGGTATCGGAACACCACTCATATTTGCCATTCAAACACGTTCTTGGGATCGTGTAGGTATTATATTAATTGGTTTAGTACTAATGGTCGCAATTGTCGATTTAATTTCCGGTTCAATCCGAAAACGTATTGTTTAACATTAAATCAAGACACTCCTAAATAAGAGGTGCTACCGTCTTACGTTTTTCAATTATAGTAAAACAGCAGTGAAGAAAACTATTGCTATAGTTAACTTCACTGCTGTTTTTATTATATCTAGATTGATTCTATTTCAACTCTTTTAAATAACTTTTACCGAACTCTGGTAATGTTACGTTGAAATTATCTGCTATTGTTGCACCGATAGAACTAAATGTAGTGTCACTTTCTAATGCGTGCCCACCTTTAAATTTCGGACTATACATAATTACTGGAATATATTCTCTCGTATGATCCGTACCTGGCGCTGTCGGGTCATTACCATGGTCAGCTGTAATAATTACTAAGTCGTCTTCTTGTAAGTTGCTAAACAGTTCTGGCAAGCGATCATCGAAATCTTTAATTGCTTGTGCATAGCCAGGTTTATCACGACGATGACCATATAATGCATCAAAGTCTACTAAGTTTAAGAAACTAATACCTGTGAAATCTTTCTTAACAATTTTCATCAATTGGTCCATACCATCCATGTTACTCTTCGTACGTACCGCTTCTGTTACACCTTCGCCATCATAAATGTCATTAATTTTACCGATGGCAATGACATCGTAACCACCATCTTTTAAATGATCTAAGACAGTTTTACCAAATGGTTTTAACGCATAGTCATGTCGATTTGATGTACGTGTAAAGTTTCCTGGTTTACCAACATATGGACGTGCGATAATACGACCAATTAAATATTTAGGGTCCTTTGTCAACTCACGAACCTTTTCACAAATATCATATAACTCTTCTAACGGGATAATGTCTTCATGTGCAGCAATTTGCAATACTGGGTCTGCACTTGTATAAACAATTAAATCCCCCGTTTTCATTTGGTGTTCGCCCCACTCATCGATAATTTGCGTACCCGATGCCGGTTTGTTAGCAACAACTTTACGACCTGTCATTTCCTCAATTTGTTGAATTAACTCTTCAGGGAATCCATTAGGGTATACTTTAAATGGTTGCATAATATTTAATCCCATAATTTCCCAGTGACCCGTCATTGTATCTTTACCAACTGAAGCTTCACTCAATTTAGTATAGTATGCCTCTGGTTGTTCAACTGCATTTACTACAGGTAATTTATCGATGTTCCCTAGACCTAACTTTTCAAGGTTTGGTAAAGTTTGATCGAAGCCTTCTAATGTATGTCTTAAAGTATGTGAACCTTCATCTTTAAAATCAGCTGCGTCTGGCGCTTCACCAATACCTACTGAATCCATTACGATTAAATGTACACGATTAAATGGTCTTGTCATAGCTATCACTCCCAAAATTTATATATATATTAGTAATCTGAATCTGCCTCTAAACCTTGCATAATTTGAACGCCTGCGCTCGCACCAATACGTGTCGCACCTGCTTCAATCATTTTACTGAAATCTTCTAAATTACGTACGCCACCTGATGCTTTTACTTCTACATCAGCACCTACTGTATCTTTCATTAATTTAACGTCTTCTGCAGTCGCACCGCCACCTGCAAAACCTGTTGATGTTTTAACGAAGTCCGCACCAGCTGCTTTGGTTAACTCACTCGCTTTTACGATTTCGTCATGGTTCAATAATACCGTCTCAATAATTACTTTCACTGTGTGACCTTTTGCCGCTTTAACCACAGCTTCAATATCTTGTTGA
>NZ_PPQS01000001.1 GCF_002902405.1 Staphylococcus schweitzeri | reverse complement strand
AACCCGTGTTACCGCCGTGAAAGGGCGGTGTCTTAACCGCTTGACCAAGGAGCCGTTCTTAAGCACAAGATAGATTATAGCACAGCCAAACTTAACATGACAAGATATTTTTTACATAATTTTGCTATTATTTTTTGAACTATGTTATAAGTGAAAAATTGCATTTTATTGTCAGTCTACTTATTATAAAATTTACTCTATTTTTGATTTTTTTCTATTTTCATCACCTTCATTCACACTTACGTCTACTCTATTTTAATAGCTATTTTCGATATCAGACTTCTTACATTCAAGTATTTCATCTTAATTTTCGTTAAATATCATCTAATCTTCAAAATTATGACTAACAAATATCACCTTTACATTAGTATTTTTTATCTAAATAATCAAATCGATTCAGAAGCAAACATAATAAGAGCCTTCCACCGATAAAGATAGAAGGCTCATGCGTTTATAATTATTGTGCATTACTTGTATAAAGTTCTACCACAATTCTTTTAATAAGTTTGTTTGTTCTCTATCTGGACCAACTGAAAAGATAGAAATTTGTACATTACATAATTCTGAAATACGCTCTAAATATTTACGTGCATTTTCAGGTAATTCTTCTAAAGTACGTACACTTGTTACGTCTTCTGTCCAACCTGGCAACTCTTCAAAGATTGGTTTACAACGTTTTAATTGATCTAAGTTTGCTGGGTACTCAGTGATTTCTTTACCATCTAATTCATAAGCTGTACAGATTTTCACTGTGTCTAAGCCTGTTAAAACATCGATTGAGTTAATAGATAAATCTGTAATACCACTTACACGACGAGAGTGACGTAATACAACTGAATCAAACCAACCTACACGACGTGGACGTCCTGTTGTTGTACCGTATTCACGACCAACTTCTCTAATATGATGTCCATCTTCATCGAATAATTCTGTAGGGAATGGGCCATCACCAACACGTGATGTATAAGCTTTACATACACCAATTACTTTGGAAACGAATGTTGGACCTACACCTGTACCTACAGTAACATTACCTGCAATTGGATTACTTGATGTAACGAATGGATATGTACCGTGGTCGATATCTAACATTACACCTTGTGCACCTTCGAAAAGCACCTTTTCATCTGCAACAAATGCATCGTCTAAGATTTTTGATGTATCTGTTACAAATTCTTTTAGACGTTGACCTGCTGCAAAGTATTCTTCAAAGATCTCATCAAAAGATGGACATGTTTCGTTAAACATACCTTTGAAATATGCTTGTTTATATTCAATGTTTGATTTTAATAATCTTTCGAATGTGTCTTTTTCAAGTAAATCTGCCATACGAATACCGATACGTTGAACTTTATCTACATATGCTGGACCGATACCTTTTTTAGTTGTACCGATTTTATTATCTCCGCGTAAACGTTCTTCGTATTCATCTTGAGCTAAGTGATATGGTAAAATCACTTGCGCACGATTAGATATACGTAAATTACTTGTAGAAATGCCACGTTCATTTAATCCGTCTAATTCTTTTAATAGTGCAACTGGATCAACAACGACACCGTTACCGATTACTGCTAATTTATCTTTGTAAAAGATACCAGATGGTACTAAATGTAATTTATATGTCTCTCCGCCAAACTGAATTGTATGGCCTGCATTATTACCACCTGAAAAACGTGCGATAACATCCGATTGTTCTGCTAAGAAATCCGTAATCTTTCCTTTTCCTTCGTCTCCCCATTGTGTCCCAACTACTACGATTGATGACATGTGAGCACCTCCAAGTTTTTCTCATTTAACCATTTGATATTCTACCAATATCGAGACCATAATGCAAATAAAAATCGAACATTATTTTTCATGCATTCTAAAAGGAAAATCATTTTCACAAATGTGCTAAAACGCTTCAAAAACCCTTTAAATAAGCTGTTTATAGTGTTTTCAAGTCGTCTACAATACACAAACTTAACATATAATAACGTATTCAGAACAAAATAAAAACCGTACAATTTTATCATCAAGATAAACATTGTACGGAAAAACTTTTTTTACATCATATCTGCATGTGCATAATCGATGTCTGTAAATTTATTATATTGTTTCATAAAGTGTAACTTAACTGTACCTGTTGGACCGTTACGCTGCTTAGCAATGATGATTTCAATTTCACCATTTTCATCATTCGTTTGTGGCTCGAAACCACCATCATCGTCATCATCTTCATCACCGCCACGGTTATAGTAATCATCACGGTATAAGAATGCAACAATATCGGCATCTTGTTCAATCGAACCAGATTCACGAATATCACTCATCATTGGACGTTTATCTTGTCGTTGTTCAACACCACGAGATAACTGACTCAATGCGATAACTGGACATTCTAATTCACGAGCTAATGCTTTTAATGTACGAGAAATTTCAGAAACTTCTTGTTGCCTGTTATCCGAGGCACGTGAGCCGCTACCTTGAATCAACTGTAAGTAGTCAATCACAATCATGTCTAAACCATGTTCTTGTTTTAATCGACGACATTTAGATCGTAAATCATTAATTCGAATACCTGGAGTATCGTCGATAAAAATCTTCGTACGCGACAATTTACCGACAGCAATCGTGAATCGACTCCAGTCTTCCTCAGTCATAGTACCTGTTCTTAATCGGTTTGAGTCAACATTACCTGAACTACAAATCATACGTGTTGCTAACTGATCAGCACCCATCTCTAGCGAGAAAATACCAACTGTATACATATCTTCGTGTGTTGCAACTTTTTGGGCAATGTTAAGTGCGAACGCAGTCTTACCTACAGATGGACGCGCTGCAAGGATAATTAAATCATTACGATTAAACCCAGCTGTCATTTGGTCTAAATCTCGATATCCTGTAGGGATGCCTGGCGTTTGACCACTATTTTGATCAAGCTCTTCAGCTGTTTCATATACTTGTCCTAAGACGTCACGAATATCTTTAAAGCCATCACTTTCGCGAGAAGATGATAGCTCTAAAATACGCCGTTCTGCATCACTTAATATCGCATCTAGTTCAAGTTCATCATTATATCCATCATTGGCAATACTATCTGCAGTCTGAATCAATCTACGTTTTAATGCATGCTTAGAAACAATGTCCGTATAATACTGAACATTTCGTGTCGTTGGTACATTTGTAGATAACTCTGCAAGATATTGCGGACCACCCGCTTCATTCAACGTACCTTCACTTGATAATTGATCCATCAATGTTACAACATCAATTTCTTTATTATCTTCATTTAAGTGCATCATAGCACGGAAAATATGTTGATGGGCACCCCTATAAAACGACTCAGGAAGCAACACTTCCTGAGTAGTATTAATCAATTCTGGATCGATAATAATTGAACCTAAGACAGACTGTTCAGCTTCATTGCTATGTGGCATTTGGTTTTGCTCATACATTCTATCCATGAATGGTTACACCTCTTATTTCAATCCAACTTTATTGTTCAACTGTGTGTACGCGAATTGTACCTTCAACTTCTTTATCCAATTTAACTGGTACATTCGTATATCCTAATGAATGGATTCCATTTGGTAAATCCATTTTACGTTTATCGATTTTAATTTCGTGTTGTGCTTTTAATGCTTCAGCAATTTGTTTCGTACTTACTGACCCAAACAACTTACCGCCTTCACCAGTTTTAGCTGATACTTCAACTTCGATATTTGATAATGTTTCTTTTAATGCTTTAGCATCTTCAATTTCTTGTTGGCGTTCTTGTTTTGCACGTTTTTTCTGTAACTCTAATTGTTTAAGGTTACCTGGTGTTGCTTCTACAGCATAATTCTTTTTCAATAAGAAGTTATTTGCATAACCTACTGGTACTTCTTTAACTTCACCTTTTTTACCTTTACCTTTAACATCTTGTGTAAAAATTACTTTCATGCATCTTCACTCCTACTTAATTGTTCTGTAATTGCTTGTTGTAATTGTGCTATCGCTTGTTCAACTGTAACACCTTTAAGTTGTGTTGCAGCATTAGTTAAATGTCCACCGCCACCAAGTGCTTCCATTGTTAACTGGACATTTACTGAACCGAGTGAGCGTGCTGATATACCTATCAAATTATCTTCACGTCTCGCAACAACATACGATGCTTCTATACCTTCTAAACTTAACAGTTCATCTGCCGCTTGTGCAACTGTTACTGGATGATAAATTTTATCGTCTGAACCATGAGCAATTGCTATGCCATTGTCTTCAACTTTTACTGTTCGAATTAATTCAGATCGATTAATGTAAGTATCTACATCATCTTTTAAGAAATGTTGCGTTAAAATCGTATCTGCACCATGTGCACGTAAATAACTCGCTGCATCAAACGTTCTTGAACCTGTACGTAATGTAAAGTTTCTTGTGTCTACAATAATACCTGCATACATTACAGTTGATTCAAGACGTGTTAAACGTTGTTCTGTCGGTTGATATTCCAATAATTCTGTTACAAGTTCAGCTGTTGAACTTGCATATGGTTCCATATATATCAACAATGGATTAGAAATAAAGCTTTCTCCACGTCTATGATGATCAATAACCACTTTACGGTTGGCTTTATTTAAGACATTTTCATCTAAAACTAGTTCCGGTTTATGCGTATCAACAATCACTACGGTAGTCTTAGATGTCATCATATCCCAAGCATCATCTGACGTAATAAATCGCTCTCTTAACTCTGGCTTTTTATCAATTTCATTCATCACGCGTCGTAATGTAGGATCAATGTCTGTCTCATTTAATACGATGTACGCTTCTAAATTATTCATCATCGCAAATCGAGATACCCCAATTGCTGCACCGATTGCATCTAAGTCAGGACGTTTATGTCCCATAATAATGACTTTGTCACCCTCTACAAGGATATCTTTTAAAGCATGTGAGATAACACGTGCTCTTACACGAGTACGTTTCTCCATTGGGTCAGTCTTACCACCATAGAAACGCACATTGCCATTGATACTCTTAATAGCAACTTGGTCACCACCACGTCCTAATGCTAAGTCTAATCCTGATTGAGACAACTCACCTAAATCTATTAAGTTTTCAGTACCTTCACCAACACCGATACTCAATGTTAATTGAGCGCGATAACCAACACTCTTTTCACGTAATTGACTTAAAATATCAAATTTAGACTCTTCTAAGTCCGCTAATATTTTTTGATTTAAATAGGCTACGAATTGATCGGAGCTATACCTTTTAAAGAATATATTATACTCAGTTGCCCATCGACTAATGACACGCGTTACCATTGAATTGATTTCCGAGCGCTGTGTATCATTCATATTTTGCGTAATCTCATCGTAGTTATCTAAAAATAATGTCGCAATAATCGGTTTAGAATTTTCATATAGCTCATTTGTTTGTATTTGTTCAGTTATATCAAAGAAGTAGAGACAGTGATCATTTTCAGAATAACGTACTCGGAAATGATACTGGTTATATTCTATTTCAACGAATTTCATTCTTTCTAATTGCTTTAAAATGTTTGGAAATACTTCGTTTACAGATTCTGAAATAACATTTGCTTCCATATGATCTGTCATAAATTGGTTAACCCATTCGATATGATCATTTTCATCTAAAACAATAATACCGATTGGTAAATGTTTGATGGCTTTATTATTAATTGTTGAAATTTGCGCACTCAAACCATCTACATAATTATCCATTTTCATTAAAGCTTGTCTAAATAAAACGACGCTTACAATTATCATCACGACAAGAACGATAGATGCAATTAACGCTATAAGACTATTAAAGATAAACCATACACCCATTAAAACAATTGCTGTGATGATCATGATGAGAAATGGTATTAGTAAAGCTTTCTTAGTGGACTGCCGATTCATTATTCCACCTCTATTCACTTTTTAGAATTATTTTTCATGATTCGCTTCAAATTCAAACTTAAATCGATAACACCAAGTAATCCTACAATATGTGTCGTAGGTGTCAGTAATGTACCGATAATCAGTAGTAAAATCGTTACTGCATTTGGTAAGCCTTTCGCTTTCCCAAAGAAATGAATAACACTTAAACCTTGAATATACATCACTAATGATAACACAAGTTGGAAGTTTAAAAGTATGCTCTGGAACACACTTGGTTGACCTGTAAACAATAAGCATATGATAACAATAATGTATATCCATAATAAAATGCCGCTCATTTGCCAAGCGAAAAGAGGCTTAAATACAGGTGTTGCGATTTTAAATTTTCGTAAAATCGGAAATGTAATGATTAAGTTAATTAAGACAATTAAAAATGTAATGATAATGATAAAGCCAGGTAATTGAACAGTTGCTTGTCTAAACCCTTCTTCAAGCATTTTGGTCATATTCGCATCAGCACCACTCATTGTAATTACTTCATGCAGTGATTGCTTGAAAGGTTTTACTATGCTCGCAGAAGGCGGGATTTTCCCGAACGTTTGAAGTAACATGAATGCGATTAATGAAATCAAACTCATCGCTACGGTTGTTACGTATAAAATTCTCTCTTTAGATGTCTTTTCTTTTAATAATTGACCGATGATTAAACTTGCGATTAAGACTAATATAATAGCACTTAAAACGAAAGTATTACCTAGAATGGTTGTTATAATCACTGTAATAAGTGCACTAATTCCAAAAGATTGTGTTGATTTATTCCATAAAACGATACCTGGTATGGTTGCAAATAATGCAAATACTAGTCCTAAACCAGGCATTTGATATAAAGCTAAAGCGACAAATATCAACATTATTGTTGCAATCATTGTTGCTTTAGGTTGTATTTTTGAAAACACATAAGCCACTCCCATATTTTTAACTATAGCTATTATTTTAACCTCTTTAATAGAAATTAACAATTTATAGGTTATCTCTTTCTATTATATTTAATTGATTACTATTTTTCTTGTTTTATAACTAACAACACATGCCATATAGATTGTTATATTGTCTTTATGATACCTGCTTTGAAGCTAATATGCTTCAATGTTTAACAATAACTATATCGCATTTTAGATACAGCCATTTCCATTAAGTATTTATGTCATTTATTCAAATTTAGTAACTATAGTTTCGACGTCTCATTTTTAAGAAAAACGAAATGATATTATTTACGTTTGAAATGCTTTAAATTTAAAAAATGATATAAATTAGGTGCCCACGTATTAAAATTTAGTAGGAACCCATCATGCCCTACGTTATCAGGCACAAAGAAATGACGGTGATATTTAAATCGTTCACCTAAGGCGCGTACTTGATCATCTGGATACAATAAATCATCAATAAATCCCATTGTTAACACCTTTGTTTCTAAATTTTTAAAAACATGCGTTACATCCGTACGACCGCGGTCAATGTTGTGGCTGTCTAAAACATCAAGCAGCGTTAAATAGCAATTCAAGTCGAAATGCTCTTTAAATTTATTACCTTGATGTTGTTGATATGCTACGACTTCTTCTGGTGTGAAACGTTCATCGTAACTTTTAGATGACCGATATGTCAAAAAACCTAACTGACGTGCAATACTCAATCCTTCTTTACCACCAATATGAATCGATTGTCTTGCAATTTCATTGAAAGCTCTGCTGTATGATGAAGTTCTACTAGTAGCAGCAAGAATGATAGCTTTATCTACTTGAAATTGTTGGTTATACAATAATTCCATTGCTTGCATACCACCAAGACTTCCACCTATTAATATATTAATCTTGTCATGTCCCAGTGCTCGAATACCTAATTCGTTAGCTCTAACGATATCTCGTAATGTTAGATTTTTAGGAAAATGAGCATCATTCAAAGGTGAACTTGAGCCAAAGGGACTTCCTATGACATCGAAGGTTAAAAATTGATAGTCGTTGATGGGCATATATCCACCATCAATAATTTCTCGCCACCATCCAGGATTATCATCTGTACCATATGTTAAATGATTACCGGTTAATGCATGACAAACTACAACTAGTGGTTGTCCATAATAACCTACATGTTCATATCGTAAACGTAAGTTATCTATGACTTCCCCAGATTCTGTTATAAATTCCCCTAAATTTAAAGTATCTACTGTGTAATTTGTCATTGTCCTTTCCTCCTTAAATAAAAAACTTCTTACCCTATTGAAAAGTAAGAAGTTTATTTACTTATCATTCGAGTAACTCGTTGGTTTTAGCACCGTGCTATAAAGTCGGTTGCTGAAGTATCACAGGGCCAAGTCCCTCAACTTCTCACAATAAGAAATATGAAATTGTTATGTGTTTAGTTGAGTTTAAGTCATGAATTACTTTTTATCATTTGAAATTATTGTTATCTAAATCTTATGATTAGCCAAATTGTTTTATATGTACAATTTCCCAAATCGCTATAAACAATTTGTATATCAGAATTTTCTGATTAATATCAGTTTACCTAAGTTTAAATATCTGTTCAATGATTTTAAAATATTTTTAAAAGAAAAATCTTAGTGCAGCCATGATAATAATCCCACTAATAATTGTAATAGTTAAACTGCGTGTAATTATCGATAAAATAACAGTAGGAATTAACGCAATGATATAGGGTATGTTTAGTGTATATCCATCGCTATGTGGTGTTTGTTGAATGATGCTATCGATGACTAATGCCGTAAATAATGTAATAGGAATAAATGAAAGCCAGCGAACAACGACATCTGGTAACTGTACTTTAGAAATCATAATGAAGGGAATGATTCGAATTAGTAGCGTTACGATACCGCATAATAAAATAAGTATTAACATGTTCATATTCGTTGTCATCGTTCCATCATCACTCCTAACACTGCCGCCATTGTTGCTGCAAATAATATAGCAAGGTAAGAAGGCATAAATATGCTTAAAGATAACATCATTACAATTACTACAATAACTAATACAATGTATATTCTTAATCGTGACTTAGTGATTGATTCGAATTGTGCGATTGCCAAAAAGATAAACATAGCTGTAATTGCAAAATCTAAACCTAATGCTTGGGGGTTTGAAATATATTTTCCAAATAAAGCACCAGCGACAGATGAAACTGTCCAAAATAAATATGCCGTTATATTCAGTCCATGCAACCATCGATCGTTGATGGGTTCCCCCTTTAAATAAGGTGTAATCGCGACACCAAATGTTTCATCAGTTACTAATGTACCTAATCCTATACGGTTCCAAAAACCATATGTTTTATAATTTGGCGCAAGCGACATACTCAAGAGAAACATTCTAGAATTTACAATGAATACAGTTAATACAATCGCTGATATGGGCGTTCCTGCAATAAACAACGCACACATAATAAACTGAGCGGCACCAGCGTATATAATAAGACATAACAATGTTATTTCTAAAATACTAAAATTTTGTGATGCAGCTACAATACCAAATGAAATACCAACACCTGCATATCCAAACAAAGTAGGAATACATTCTTTTATGCCTTGCCTGAAACTTAAATGCGATGTCATCTGTCCAACTCCCTCTTTAATATTTTAAATGTTTATAATTATGTAAAAATAATATATCTAGTCTAATACACTTCTCACACACAAGCAATAAAATTAGACTTCGGTTTGTCTTACGTTAGTCTTACCTCCGTTTAAAAACCTCGTTGCTACAGTATTTTATTTATCGGAATTTTCGGATAAAACTTAAGACATCCCTGCATTTTTATAAAACCTTCGTCTGGTAGCAAAGTAGTTTACTAATGTTCTTTTACGTCTTTTGTGATATTTTTTATACTGTTTATTCTACATACACTCCCCTTCCCCTACTCTGTTAATATTTAATTGTCATAACTCTTCCTATTCATGCATCAAGTGTAGTATATATGCATCACATCATTAACTATGGTGATAGTTAATATAAATTTGCTCTATCCTGATGATTCATCGTTATTTCTACAATTACACTGACAAATAGAGTGAAAAACTTCATGCATTTGAGTTGTTTACAATGGCATAATAATATTAATTTCTGCAACAAAAAAAGTGGTGATAGATTCGTCACCACTTTTTTTTGTAAACCTTTAATTATTTAACTGGTTTTGAAATTTGTGTTTTACCACCCATAAATGGTACTAAAGCTTCTGGAATTGTTACTGTTCCATCTTCATTTTGATAATTTTCAACGATAGCAGCAAATGTACGTCCAACTGCTAAACCACTGCCATTTAAAGTATGTGCTAATTCAGGTTTAGCTGCTTTATCACGTTTGAAGCGAATATTTGCACGACGCGCTTGGAAATCAGTACAGTTAGAACATGAACTAATTTCTTTATAGTCATTGTAACTTGGTAACCAAACTTCTAAATCATATGTTTTACTTGCGCTAAAACCGATATCACCAGTACATAAAATAACACGACGATATGGCAAACCTAATTCTTCAAGAATTGCTTCTGCATTTGTTGTCATTTCTTCTAAAGCATTCCATGAATCTTCAGGTTGTTCGAAACGTACCATTTCTACTTTATTGAATTGGTGTAAACGAATTAATCCTCTTGTATCTCTACCTGCTGAACCTGCTTCACTACGGAAACATGCAGATTGACCAGTGAATTTTTCAGGAAGCACACCTGGTTGAATAATTTCATTACGATAGAAATTCGTTAAAGGTACTTCAGCAGTTGGAATTGTATATAATCCTTCTTTTTCTACTTTAAATAAGTCTTCTTCAAATTTAGGTAATTGACCTGTACCATACATTGTATCTGCATTCACAAGCTGTGGAACCATCATTTCTGTATAACCGTGTTGAGTTGTATGTTTTGTAATCATATAGTTCATTAAAGCACGCTCTAATTGCGCACCTTCATTTGTTAAGTATACAAAACGCGCACCTGAAATTTTTGCTGCACGATCAAAATCAGCCATTTTCAATTCTTCTACAATGTCCCAATGTGCTTTTGGTTCAAATGAGAACTCACGTGGTGTACCCCATTTTTTAACTTCAACGTTATCTTCATCAGATTCACCTTGAGGTACATCATCACTTATTAAATTTGGAATACGACAAAGGATACCTATCATTTTATTATCTATTTCATTTAATTGACTATCTTTTTCTTTAATATCGTCACCTAATGTGCGCATTTCAGCAATCACATCATCAGCATTTTCTTTATTACGTTTTTTTAATGCGATTTCTTCACTTACTTTATTACGACGTGCTTTCATTTCTTCTGTTGCACTAATTAACTTACGTCGTTGCTCATCCAATTCTAAAATTTCATCTACAACTTTTGGATCATCTCCACGTAATTCAATTTTGCTCTTAACTGTGTCAGGCTCATTTCTGAATAATCTAATGTCTAACATTAACCTTCATCCTTTCCCAAATAATTATCATTTATTATGGAATGACGTACGTCTTTATTTTTTAGAAAATAAAAAAAGACCACATCCCTACAAGGGACGTGGTCTACGCGTTGCCACCCTATTTAACAATTTTAGATATAGTTATACACTAAAATCTAAATTGCACTTCACTAAAATAACGGTTATTACCGATTGTTCTTTCAATAAGTAGGTAGATTCATATACATGTTGATTCTTGTTCACACTAACCACAAGCTCTCTGACATCAAGCACTATATATTACTTGTCCTACGAACAATGTCTTATTAAGTTAGTTTTAATATAGCAAACTATATTTGCTTTTTCAAGTAACGATTAAGAACTTAATTCATGTCGATTTAGTGACATGCAGTTGTTTGATAAATTGATTGCTTTAAATAATGTGCAACCGCTTCAATATCTTTATGAAATTGACGGTCATGTGTAATAGATGGCACTATACTTCGAAACTCATCATACTTGCGACGTGTTTTTGGTGATAATCCTTCGATACCTTTCAACTCTGCTGCTTGTAATGCAATAACACACTCAATTGCCAACACACGTCTTGCATTTTCAATAATTTGATAACCATGTCTAGCAGCTGTGGTACCCATAGATACATGATCTTCTTGATTCGCAGACGATGTAATAGAATCTACACTTGCAGGATGAGCTAAAGTTTTATTTTCAGAAACAAGGCTTGCTGCAGCATATTGCATAATCATTGCACCACTTTGCAATCCAGGTTCCGGACTAAGAAATGCTGGTAAATCGCCATTTAACTGAGGATTTACCAGTCGCTCTAGACGACGTTCCGATACATTTGCTAATTCACTTACACCTAATTTAAGATGATCTAATGCAAAAGCAATCGGTTGTCCATGGAAGTTACCACCAGAAATGACAAATGTTTCATCTGTTTCCTCAAATATAAGTGGATTATCATTAGCCGCATTCATTTCAAATTCTAATTGCTGTTTTACATAGTTAAATACTTGAAAACTTGCGCCATGAATTTGTGGAATACAACGCAACGTATATGCGTCTTGTACACGTATTTCTGCTTGTCGTGTCGTCAATGTTGATCCTTCTAACCAATCACGCATACGCGCTGCCACATTAATCTGTTCTTGAAAATTTCGAACAGCATGCACTTCATGACGATATGCATCTATAATCCCATTGAGCGACTGATGTGTTAATGCTGCAATCCATTCAGATTGATAACCTAAACCTTCTGCTTCTATATAACTAATAACACCTTGAGCTGTCATAGCTTGCGTACCATTAATCAACGCTAAACCTTCTTTAGCCTTAAGTTTCAAAGGTTGTCTATTTAATTCACTTAATACATCGTCACTATCCATTTCTACATCTTTATAAAACACTTTCCCTTCACCAATCAACGCTAATGCTAAATGTGATAATGGCGCTAAATCTCCTGATGCACCGAGTGAACCTTGTTGCGGTATCACTGGTATAATACGCTCATTTATAAAGAATTGTAATTGTCTTACGAGGTCTAAAGTAGCACCTGAATGCCCTTTTAATAATGTGTTTAACCTTAATACCATCATGACGAGTGCCACTTCTTTTGAAAATGGCTCACCTAATCCACAGGCATGTGAACGTATCAAGTTCACTTGTAATTCATTGTATTGTGTTGGGTCTATACGCACATCACTAAATAATCCGAATCCTGTTGTAATACCATAAACTGTTTCTTCATTTTCAATAATACGTTCAACTACATCTCTACTTTTTTTGACACGTTCTAACGCCTCATCAACAATTTCTATCTTCGCTTGTTGTTGTAAAAATGATTTAATATCCTCAATTTTAAGTGTTTCTCCATCTAAATATAATGTCATACATGTTACCCCCTTATTTATATTAAGTAACCCATCCTCTTTGAAGTATACGTTTTCATTTTTATGGAAACAATGATTTTAAGTACATTTATAGTCTATTATCAGAGCACTATTGTAACGTGTTAAAGAATATTAAGATTATTGTAAGCATATTTAATAATTTATCTATTGACGAATTGCATATACAGGTATAGTATTTTCTATTGTATTTAGCGGCAAATCATGATGAATTAACATATTTATAATACAATTTGTTAAAACTTACTATATATTTTTAAAATTGAATATATTCGAAAAAAAGCTTTTACATGGGAGGTTATATCACTATGGAAACGTTAAATTCTATTAACATTCCTAAGCGTAAAGAAGATTCACATAAAGGTGATTATGGCAAAATTTTATTAATAGGTGGATCTGCTAACTTAGGTGGTGCCATTATGTTAGCGGCTCGAGCATGTGTATTTAGCGGTAGTGGTTTAATCACTGTAGCAACACATCCAACGAATCACTCAGCATTACATTCTCGTTGCCCAGAAGCGATGGTTATTGATATTAATGATACGAAAATGTTAACGAAAATGATTGAAATGACTGACAGTATACTAATTGGTCCGGGTCTTGGTGTTGATTTCAAAGGGAATAATGCCATTACATTCCTACTACAAAATATACAACCGCATCAAAATTTAATCGTAGACGGCGATGCCATTACAATCTTTAGTAAATTGAAACCACAATTACCTACATGTCGTGTGATTTTTACTCCGCACCTCAAAGAATGGGAGCGATTAAGTGGTATTCCTATTGAGGAGCAGACATATGAACGTAATCGTGAAGCGGTAAATCGTTTAGGTGCAACAGTTGTACTAAAAAAACATGGTACTGAAATTTTCTTTAAAGACGAAGATTTTAAATTGACAATTGGAAGCCCTGCAATGGCTACTGGCGGTATGGGTGATACTCTTGCTGGTATGATTACAAGTTTTGTAGGTCAATTTGATAATTTAAAAGAAGCTGTTATGAGTGCCACATATACCCATAGTTTCATTGGTGAAAATCTTGCAAAAGATATGTATGTGGTGCCACCATCAAGACTTATCAATGAAATACCTTACGCAATGAAACAATTAGAAAGTTAATTGTTTCATTTATTGCTTAACTAAAATGCCATAATGATGGCTAAACCCTATATATTATGGCATAAAAATAAGACTCCCCTACATTCAGGGAAGTCTTATTTTTTATGTTATTCTTCATCATCGTCGTCTGATGTTTGTTGTATATCTTCTTCAACACGATCCATAAAATCTTGTCTTACTTCAATACGTCCATCGTCATCAGTTTCCTCTGATTCAATCACTTCAGTATGAATTGCATTTCCTGGTGTTTCATCATTTACAACCGCTTCATGTCGTTGCTCTGTACCATCTTCAGATATAGCAGAAGTTGTTTGCTCATCTTCATTCGCTGCATCTTCTTTTACTTTAGCAACAGTAGAAACAAATTGATCATCACCTAAGCGAATTAAACGAACACCTTGAGCTGCACGACCATTTTGTGAAATATCTGCAACATCTAGTCGAATAATAACACCTGCATTCGTAACAATCATTAAATCTTCTTCACCAGTAACAGTTGTAATACAAACAACATTACCATTACGTTCAGTAATCGTTGCAGTCTTAATACCTTTACCACCACGATTTGATAAGCGATAGTCATTAACTGGCGTACGTTTACCATAACCATTTTCAGTAACAACTAAAACTTCATCTACACTATTTTCGTGAGCAACATCAAGTCCTATAACTTCATCGCCTTCACGAAGTGTAATACCTTTCACTCCTGTTGCAGTACGACCTAAAGGACGTAATGTTGATTCAGGGAATCGAATTAATGATGCATGAGAAGTACCGATCAGGATATCTTCTTGACCACTTGTTAAGCGAACTGCAATTAACTCATCGTCTTCTCTGAATGAAATAGCAATCTTACCATTTCTGTTAATTCTTGAGAAGTTACTTAATGCTGAACGTTTTACAATTCCACGTTTCGTTGCAAACACTAAGAAGTTTTCTTCACTTTCAAGGTCTTTTACAGCAATCATTGTACTAATTACTTCATCATTTTCAAGTTCAATAGCATTAACTACAGGAATACCTTTAGATTGTCTTGATAACTCAGGCACTTCATAACCTTTAAGTTTATAAACACGTCCTTTGTTAGTAAAGAACAATACATGATCATGTGTACTTAAAGTTACTAATTGACTAACAAAGTCTTCTTCTAAAGTATTCATACCTTGAACACCACGACCACCACGGTTTTGAGCACGATATGTAGATACCGGCAAACGTTTAATGTAGTTATTATGGCTCAATGTAATTACAATTTGTTCTTCTGGAATGAGATCTTCATCTTCTAAATCTTCAAATCCACCTAGTTGGATTTCAGTACGACGATCATCACCAAAACGATCTCGAATTTCTGTTAATTCATCTCTAACTAATTGTAGTAATACTTCTTCATCAGCTAAAATTGCTTCTAATTCACTAATATAATTTAATAGTTCATTATATTCTGCTTCAATTTTGTCACGTTCTAAACCTGTTAAGCGTCTCAAACGCATGTCTAAAATCGCTTGTGCTTGTTTCTCAGAAAGTTTAAAGCGTTGTTGCAAGCTTTCCATGGCAACTTTATCTGTATCTGATTCACGAATTGTTGAAATAATTTCGTCGATATGGTCAAGTGCGATACGTAATCCTTCTAAAATGTGGGCACGATCTTTAGCTTTACGTAAGTTGTATTGCGTACGTCTTCTAACAACTGTCTTTTGATGCTCTAAATAATGTACCAAGGCTTCTTTTAAATTAATAAGCTTCGGTCTACCATTTACAAGTGCAATCATATTCACACCAAATGATGTTTGAAGAGGTGTTTGTTTGTATAAGTTATTTAAAATAACACTAGCATTTGCATCCTTACGTACATCAATAACGACACGCACACCAGTACGTAAACTTGTTTCATCACGTAAATCAGTGATACCGTCAATTTTCTTGTCACGAACGAGCTCTGCAATTTTTTCAATCATACGTGCTTTATTCACTTGGAAAGGAATTTCAGTAACAACAATACGTTGACGACCACCACCACGTTCTTCAATTTCTGCACGAGAGCGCATTTGAATTGAACCACGACCTGTTTCATAAGCACGTCTAATTCCACTTTTACCTAAAATAAGACCAGCAGTTGGAAAATCAGGACCTTCAATATCTTCCATTAACTCAGCTATTGAAATATCAGGATTCTTACTTAAACTAAGCACCCCATTGATTAATTCAGTTAAGTTATGTGGTGGTATATTTGTTGCCATACCTACAGCAATACCTGATGCACCGTTTGCTAATAAGTTAGGAAAACGTGCTGGTAAGACTGAAGGCTCTCTTTCATTACCATCATAGTTATCGATAAAATCTATTGTATCTTTATTAATATCACGTAACAGTTCAAGTGTAATTTTAGTCATACGTGCCTCAGTATAACGCATTGCTGCTGCACCGTCTCCATCCATTGAACCAAAGTTACCTTGACCATCAACAAGCGGATAACGATAACTAAAATCTTGAGCCATACGTACCATTGCTTCATAAATAGATGAGTCACCGTGAGGGTGATATTTACCCATTACGTCACCAACGATACGCGCTGATTTTTTATATGATTTATCCGGTGTCATACCTTGTTCATTCAATCCATAAAGTATACGACGATGTACTGGTTTTAAACCATCACGAACATCTGGCAATGCACGAGCAACAATAACACTCATCGCATAATCTAAAAATGATTCACGCATTTCACTGGTAATATTTCGTTCATTTATTCTTGATTGAGGTAATTCAGCCATCAAGAGATCCTCCTTCAAAAGTTCAGTTCACAGCGCTTAGAAGTCTAAGTTTGCATAAACTGCATTATCTTCTATAAATTGTCTACGGTTTTCTACCACGTCACCCATTAACATTTCAAATGTTTGGTCCGCTTCAATTGCATCTTCAAGTTTCACTTGTAATAATGCACGGTGTTCAGGATTCATAGTTGTTTCCCATAATTGATCTGCATTCATTTCACCAAGACCTTTATATCGTGCAATTGACCATTTTGGCGTTGGATTCAATTCAGATTTAAGTTTTTCAAGTTCTCTATCATTGTAAACATAATACTTTTGTTTACCTTGTGTTAATTTATATAACGGTGGTTGTGCAATGTATACATAACCTGCTTCGATTAACGGTCTCATAAATCGATAGAAGAATGTAAGTAACAATGTTCTAATATGTGCACCATCGACATCTGCATCGGTCATAATTACGATTTTATGGTAGCGTGCTTTTGCTAGATCAAAATCGCCACCAATACCTGTACCGAATGCTGTAATCATTTGACGAATTTCATTGTTATTTAAAATTCGGTCTAATCTAGCCTTCTCAACATTTAATATCTTTCCTCGTAATGGAAGAATGGCTTGTGTTCTAGAGTCACGCCCAGATTTTGTAGACCCCCCGGCAGAGTCACCCTCGACTAAGAAGATTTCACATTCTTCAGGACTTTTACTAGAACAATCTGCGAGTTTACCAGGTAAACTCGCAACATCTAATGCTGACTTACGACGTGTTACTTCACGTGCTTTTTTCGCTGCAACACGCGCACGTGCCGCCATAATACCTTTTTCAACCACTGTACGTGCGACTTGTGGATTTTCATATAAAAATCTTTCAAAATGCTCAGAGAACAATTTATCTACAACTTGACGTACTTCAGAGTTACCTAATTTCGTCTTTGTTTGACCTTCAAATTGAGGATCACCATGTTTAATAGATATAATTGCAGTCATACCTTCACGCGTATCTTCACCAGAAAGTCTATCTTTGTCTTCTTTCATAATCTTGCTACTTAAACCATAACTATTTAAAACACGCGTTAATGCACGTTTGAATCCATCTTCATGCGTACCACCTTCATACGTATGAATATTATTTGCGTAAGTTAACAGATTCGTAGCATATCCCGAGTTGTATTGAATCGCAATTTCCACTTCGATATCATCTTTAGATTGATGTATATAAATTGGCTCATCATGAATTGGTTCTTTCTTTTCATTTAATAATTCAACGTACGATTTAATACCACCCTCATAGTGATAGGAGTCTTCACGAATATTGTCTTCATCACGTTCATCTCTTAACGTAATTTGAATACCTTTATTTAAGAAGGCAAGCTCTCTAATACGTTGCTGTAACGTTTCATAATTATATATTGTTGTCTCTGTAAAGATTTCTCCATCTGCTTTAAAACGAATGACAGTACCTGTTTTATCAGTTGTACCAACTTCTTTTAAATCAAATTGAGGTACACCTTTTTTGTATGCCTGATGATAGATTGTCTCATTTCTGTGTACATATACTTCTAAATCTTGTGACAGTGCGTTTACTACTGATGAACCAACACCGTGTAAACCACCAGATACTTTGTATCCACCGCCGCCAAATTTACCACCAGCATGTAATACTGTTAAAATAACTTCAACTGCTGGACGCCCCATTTTTTCTTGAATATCAACAGGGATACCACGTCCGTTATCTGTTACTTTAATCCAGTTATCTTTTTCAATAACGACTTCAATTTGGTTTGCATAACCAGCTAATGCTTCGTCGATACTGTTATCAACGATTTCCCATACTAAATGGTGCAAACCTCTTTCTGAAGTTGAACCAATATACATACCTGGTCTTTTACGTACTGCTTCTAAACCTTCTAATACTTGTATTTGCCCAGCACCATAATTATCCGTGTTGTTTACATCTGACAATGCAGTCACCATCGCTTTCTGTTACTTTATAATTTCACCTTGATTAATACGATACAATTTAGCGTTATTCATAATTTCATGATCAATACCATCAACAGATGTCGTAGTGACAAATGTTTGTACTTTATGCTGAATTGTACTTAATAAATGCGTTTGACGTGAATCATCTAATTCACTAAGTACATCGTCTAATAATAAGATGGGGTATTCCCCAACTTCGATATTCATTAATTCAATTTCAGCTAGCTTAATGGACAATGCCGTTGTACGTTGCTGACCTTGAGAACCATAAGTTTGTGCATCCATGCCATTTACATCAAAACTAATATCATCTCGATGTGGTCCAAATAAGCTGATTCCACGCTCTTTTTCTCTTTGCATGTTATCACTTAGAATAGACATAATTTCTTCAAGACGTGCCGCTTCACTTTGAGCATAATCAACTTTAAGACTAGGTAAATAATTCAGCGACAACGTTTCCCTATCATTTGTAATCCCAGCATGAATCGGTTTTGCTAATGATTCTAGCTCTTGAATAAAATGTGCACGTTTATCAGTTACTTTTAAAGCATACTCAGCAAATTGCTGATTTAATACTTCCAGCATAGTCAGGTCTTTTTTCTGACCTAGTTGTAACTGTTTCAAGTAGTTATTCTTTTGCTTTAAAATACGTTGGTATTGAGCTAAATCATTTAAGTAAACAGCAGAAATTTGGCCCAACTCCATATCTATAAAGCGTCGTCTTATTTGAGGAGAGCCTTTAACAATATTTAAATCTTCTGGCGCAAAAAGAACCACATTAAGATGACCAACATATTGTGTTAGTCGACTTTGTTCTAAGTGATTCACTTTGACTTGTTTACCTTTTTTAGTTATAAACATCGTTAGTGGCATCGTGCCATGTCTATAACTAAGCTCACCTTCTATTTTAGCATAATCAGCGTCAAAACGTATGAGTTCCTTATCATTACTCGTTCTATGACTTTTTGCTAAAGCTAAAGTATAGATGGATTCAAGTAAATTTGTCTTTCCTTGTGCATTTTCTCCAATGAGGATATTCACATCAGGATGACACTTCAACGTAACCTCATCATAGTTACGATAGTTTTCTAATTGGAGTGTATTTAATTTCATTGTTCACCTTGATGAATGATTAAGAAAGAACCAGCATCTTCAGGTAACTCTGGGATATCTATACGATCTTGATGTTCTAATTTTTTACCGCGACGTGTTTCACGCACTCCATTAATTAATACTTCAACGTCTTGCAAAAACCATTTTGCTTGACCACCAGACTCAATAATCCCTTCTGTTTTTAGAAATTGACCTAAATTGATGTCGCCTTCTACTACAACTTCTTGAACCAAAATAATCACTCCATTTCTTTGTATGTCATTAATATATTATACCTTTTTTTGTCACAAATTTCATTTAAAAGAGAGGGAAAAACCGTTTACATATGAATAATTTATTCATTATTTTTCTTGATATCTCTAATTTTAATTTCAAAGTTCTTTTCAACTATGTTTTACTATCATTTTTCAATCTACCTGTTAGCAATTTAAAATTTGAAATTTAAGGGGCATTTGAGCGCAATTATATAAATCATGACATTTCTATCATAAATTTCATTCAAGCTTTTTATTCACCATTTAAAATGCTGTCACTTTTATTTTAATCTTGTTCAAAAAAATAAAGGATGACGTTTTAAATAATCACGTCATCCTTTATGATTGTTTAGTTTTAGTATGTTCTAATTGGTAAAATTAATTGCGTTACTGAGTCGTCACCTTTTGGTTTCAGAATGAATGGTTTCATTGTACCAAAGAATTCCACTTCAACTTCGTCATTATCAATTGCTTTTAAAGCGTCCATCATATATTTAGAGTTGAAAGAAATTTTTAAGTTTCCACCTTCAACATCATTTGCATCAACTTCTTCTTTAACAGTACCAATTTCTGGTGATGTAGATGAAAGTTCAACTACTTCGTCACCTGTGCTTAATTTAATAACGTTATTGCCACCTTCACGTGCTAATAATGATGCACGATCAATTGCATGATAAAATTCGCCATTATCTATGCTTAACTTAATTTCATAGTTTTCTGGGAATAAACGTGTTGTATCAGGATAATGTCCTTCTAATAATCGAGAAATAAAGTTTACATTCCCTACTTTAAATAAAACTTGATTTGAAGCAAAGAAGATATCAATGTCTTCTTCACTATCAGACATAATTTTATTTAATTCAGCTAAAGCTTTACCTGGAATGATGACATTTTTATTTTCGGAAACATCTTCTAATCGTAATTTTCTTACAGCCAAGCGGTGTGAGTCAGTCGCTGTGCATATTAATTCATTTTCTTGTATAAGCCAGTTCACACCAGTCAATACTGGTCGTGTTTCTGAGGTGGACACTGCAAAATTCGTTTGTGCTATCACATTTTTAAGCACTTTTACTGATAACTGAATTGCATCATCTCTAGAAACCTGTGGTAATAAAGGATATTGATCTGGATCTAAGCCACTTAAATTAAATTCAGAATGACCTGATGTAATTAATGTTTGGAATTGTTCATTTGTAGATAATTTAACATCTTTACCAGGTAGTTTTTTTATAATATCGACAAAGAATCGTCCAGGTAACACAACTGAACCTGTTTCTGAAATGTTGACAATATCTTCACCATCAACAGTTTTAGGAATAGTGATTTCGATTGAAATTTCAGAGTCTGAACCAGTTAGTATCACTTCATGTTCTTTTGCATCGATTTTGATACCAGTTAAAATTGGTAGCGTTGTTCTTGGTGATATTGCTTTTAATGTGTCATTTAATTGTGTAATAAAATAATCTCTTTTAATAGTGAATTCCATCATTAATTTAAACTCCTTCCAGTCGTTTATATATAATTATATAGGTTTTAAGTTCTTAGTAATAGTAGTAGGTGCTGTGGATTAGTGGATAAGTCTAAAAAACACTGAATTCGCAAAGTTATACACATGTTGATAACTTGTGTATGGTGTGTATTACTTTTAAACATTATCCACAAAATAGGTTTTACCCATCTTGCTATTTCATTTATTAAATATAAACGAAAAGACAGCTTCTATTATCGCTGTTGTATAACAGGTTTTATTTCCCATATACCTTCTACTTAAATATTTCTTATTTCTTTTTCAAGATTCTCTACTTCTTGTTTAAAAATAGGATCCTCTTTTAAATCTTTAGATATCTTTTCATGAGCATGGATTACTGTTGTGTGATCACGCCCGCCAAATTCTTCACCAATTTTAGGTAATGAAAAATCAGTAAGCTCTCTAGATAAGTACATAGCTATTTGACGCGGATAGGCGATTGACTTTGTACGTTTTTTAGCACTGAAATCTTCAATTCTAACACTATAGTACTGACCTACTACCTTTTGAATATCTTGAATTGTAATTTTTTTAGATTTTGGTGCTTGAATGATATCTTTTAAAGCTTCAGCAGTTAGTTCAGTAGTAATTGGTTTACCTAATAATTGTGAATATGCAAGTAAACGTGTTAATGCACCTTCTAATTCACGAATATTAGATTGAATTTGATTTGCTATATAATTTAAAGCTTCTGGTGGAATATCTAATTTTTCTTCTTCAATTTTCTTTTGCAAAATTGCCATTCGAGTTTCGTAATCTGGTGGCGTAATATCAACAATTAGCCCCCATTCAAAGCGTGAACGTAATCGATCTTCTAATTGGGCAATCTCTTTTGGTGGTCGATCACTCGAAATAACGATTTGCTTGTTATTCTGATGTAATTCATTAAAAGTATAGAAAAATTCTTCTTGCGTTTGAACTTTATTTTGAATGAACTGAATATCATCGATTAATAAGACGTCAATATTACGATATCTTTCTCTGAAAGCTTCACCCTCGTTATCACGAATCGATTTGATAAATTCGTTTGTGAATTTTTCACTTGAGGTGTAAATCACTTTGGCATCTGGATTATTATCTAAAACATGATGGCCAATGGCATGCATTAAATGGGTTTTTCCTAAACCAACACCTCCATAAATAAATAATGGATTATATGCTTTTGCTGGTGCTTCGGCAACGGCTAAACTTGCTGCATGTGGGAAGCGGTTACCAGGTCCGATTACAAATGTGTCAAATGTGTTATGGGCATTGAATTGCTCTCTACCAAGCACATGATTATCTTCAGTTGTTTCAGTAGAAGGTTTTGGTGTTTCCTGTATTGTAGCAACATCTTTATTACTATAATTTGCTAATTCTTCAGTAGTAATAAAATGAGGTTTCACTTCATATCCAACAACATCAAATAATATAGCTTGGATAATTTCTGCATATTGTTGATTTAACCAATTTGCATTAAAAGGAATACTCGATAATACGATAGCTTCACCCTCTTTAATAGTGTAAAGCTCGGTATCTTTTAGGAAAGTTGAGTAACTTACAGCTGATAATTTTTCTTGAGCAATTTCAAGCACTTTTTCCCAAATTTCTTTTTCCGACATAAATTTACTCCATCTTTCTTAAATTTTTAAGTTATACACAAAAATAACAGCCGTGGATAACTTTTAAACACACCATGTTAATAATTATCCACAAGTTAATAACAATCGGTGGATAACTTTACTATGTTTATTAGTTATGCACAGTGATTTTTATGTAAAAATAAATAAATAAATCCTTATAAAATAATGAGTTGGACGACTTATCCACACAATTATACTTTTTCAGTTCTCAATATGTCAAATAGCTGTGAATATGTTGTTAAAAATAGTATAACTTTGTGTGTAACTTCTAATTATCCACAATTCTGAAAACTGCATTTGTGCATAAGTGGATAACTTTCTCTTCTATAAAATATATTAGTGTGTGTATCAAAACAGCTTGGGAAATAATTTATAAAGTATGTATAAGAACTGTATAAGCTATTCAAATTAAGTAAATATATAGATTTGAGATGAACTCTATGAGAGATGTAATGAAATTTCAGCACATGTGTTGTGTATTTCTATTTTTAATCGATAAAAGTAAAAAATTGAGCAGTAATATAAAATGAACTTGCGTTATAAAAAGGATTTTGTTATATTGTAGTAGTTGCTTGAATTATGACTAGATAATCAATGAGCTAAAACGAGAATTTTAATCTAAGAAACGCAAAATCTTATCTATTAAAGTGATCAGAGTCTGCATAATCTGGTATATTAGATAACTGTATAAAGATGGAGGTGTTTTGCATGGTAAAACGTACTTATCAACCAAATAAACGTAAACATAGTAAAGTTCATGGTTTCAGAAAACGCATGAGCACAAAAAATGGCCGTAAAGTTTTAGCGCGCCGTCGTCGTAAAGGCCGTAAAGTTTTATCTGCATAAGATCACTGACTCATCAGTGATCTTTTTTTTCGTTTAAATTAAGAACAAATAGAATTTTTGCGTTAAGCTCAACAGATGTTTAAATATAGCTTTAAATAAAAAACGATAAATAAGCGAGTGATGTTAGTGGAGAAAACTTACCGAATTAAAAAAAATGCAGATTTTCAGAAAATATATAAAAAAGGTCATTCTGTAGCCAATAGGCAATTTGTTGTATACACTTATAATAATAAAGAAGTAGACCATTTCCGCTTAGGTATTAGCGTTTCAAAAAAACTAGGCAATGCAGTACTAAGAAACAAGATTAAAAGAGCAATTCGTGAAAATTTCAAAGTACATAAATCACACATATTGGCAAAAGATATTATTGTAATAGCGAGACAGCCAGCAAAAGATATGACAACTTTACAAATTCAAAGTAGTCTTGAACACGTACTTAAAATAGCAAAAGTTTTTAATAAAAAGATTAATTAAGATGGGGCAGGGGAGAAGGCAAAGTATAAAATAGACAACCCGAAGTCTAACCGCAGACAAACGTTAGACTGACATACAACTTCTCTTGTGTTTTACTTTTTCAGTATTTATCGAAGTATAAAAAATACATTTTAAATAAATGATACCTTATTAAAGGAGGCGAGTAGTAATATGGATTTAGATACAATTACAAGTATTTCAACACCCATGGGTGAAGGAGCGATAGGTATTGTTCGATTATCTGGACCACAAGCTGTTGAAATAGCTGACAAATTATATAAAGGAAAACATCTATTAAAAGATGTACCTTCTCATACAATTAACTATGGTCATATTATTGATCCAGATACTAAAGAAGTAGTTGAAGAGGTTATGGTGTCTGTATTAAGAGCACCGAAAACATTTACTAGAGAAGATATCATTGAAATTAATTGCCATGGTGGCATTTTGACTATAAATAGAGTATTAGAACTTACTATGACACATGGTGCTAGGATGGCTGAACCTGGTGAATTTACGAAGCGTGCCTTTTTAAATGGTCGTATCGATTTATCTCAAGCTGAAGCAGTTATGGATTTTATACGTTCGAAAACAGATCGTGCTTCTAAGGTTGCAATGAATCAAATTGAAGGTCGACTTAGTGATTTAATCAAGAAACAACGTCAATCTATATTAGAAATACTCGCGCAAGTAGAAGTTAATATTGATTACCCAGAATACGATGATGTTGAAGATGCGACAACAGAATTTCTTTTAGAGAGATCTAAAGAAATTAAACAAGAAATTAACCGCTTATTAGATACTGGCGCACAAGGTAAAATTATGCGAGAAGGTTTGTCTACAGTAATCGTTGGTAAGCCAAATGTTGGTAAATCTTCTATGTTAAATAACTTAATACAAGATAATAAAGCAATCGTCACAGAGGTAGCTGGTACGACTAGAGATGTCTTAGAAGAATACGTCAATGTTCGTGGTGTACCGTTAAGATTAGTTGATACTGCCGGTATCCGAGAGACAGAAGACATTGTTGAAAAAATTGGTGTTGAACGTTCTAGAAAGGCGTTAAGTCAAGCGGACTTAATTTTATTTGTATTAAACAATAACGAGGCGTTAACTCAAGAAGATTTCATATTATATGAAGTGGTAAAAAATGAAGATGTAATCGTTATTGTAAATAAAATGGATCTAGAACAAAATATAGACATAGATGAAGTTAAAGAGATGATAGGTGATACGCCTTTAATTCAAACATCAATGTTAAAACAAGAAGGTATTGATGAATTAGAAATTCAAATTCGTGATTTGTTCTTTGGTGGAGAAGTACAAAATCAAGATATGACTTATGTTTCTAATTCGAGACATATTTCATTATTAAAACAAGCAAGACAAACGATACAAGATGCGATTGATGCAGCAGAATCTGGTGTACCTATGGACATGGTACAAATTGATTTAACTAGAACTTGGGAAATATTAGGAGAAATCATTGGTGAAACTGCAAGCGATGAACTTATCGATCAGTTATTCAGCCAATTCTGTTTAGGTAAATAGATAATAGATAAGTGAATTAGACGAAATGATGTCTAAAGAAAGGCTAGTAAGATATCAATTAAGGAGGTTTATATTGTGGTGCAAGAATATGATGTAATCGTAATAGGTGCTGGACATGCAGGTGTTGAAGCAGGTTTAGCATCAGCAAGACGTGGTGCTAAGACGTTAATGTTAACAATTAACTTAGATAATATAGCATTTATGCCATGTAACCCATCAGTTGGTGGCCCAGCAAAAGGAATCGTAGTACGTGAAATCGATGCTTTAGGTGGCCAAATGGCGAAAACAATCGACAAAACGCACATTCAAATGAGAATGTTAAATACAGGTAAAGGTCCAGCTGTAAGAGCCCTAAGAGCACAGGCTGATAAGGTTCTTTATCAACAAGAAATGAAGCGTGTGATTGAGGATGAAGAAAACCTTCATATCATGCAAGGTATGGTAGATGAATTAATTATCGAAAATGATGAAGTTAAAGGTGTACGTACAAATATTGGTACAGAATATCATTCTAAGGCAGTTATCATCACAACAGGGACGTTTTTACGTGGTGAAATCATTTTAGGTAATATGAAGTACTCAAGTGGTCCAAACCATCAATTACCATCAATTACATTGTCAGATAATCTGAGAGGACTGGGATTTGATATTGTTCGTTTTAAAACTGGTACACCGCCACGTGTTAATTCGAAAACAATTGATTATTCGAAGACTGAAATCCAACCAGGTGATGATGTAGGACGTGCGTTTAGTTTTGAAACTACAGAATATATTTTGGATCAATTACCATGTTGGTTAACATATACTAATGCAGAAACTCATAAGGTTATTGATGATAATTTACATTTATCTGCCATGTATTCAGGTATGATTAAAGGAACAGGACCACGTTATTGTCCATCAATTGAGGATAAATTTGTGCGATTCAATGATAAACCACGACATCAACTTTTCTTAGAGCCTGAAGGTCGCAATACAAATGAAGTATATGTTCAAGGGTTGTCTACGAGTCTTCCTGAACATGTGCAACGTCAAATGTTAGAGACAATCCCAGGTCTTGAAAAGGCGGATATGATGCGTGCTGGCTACGCAATTGAATATGATGCGATTGTGCCTACTCAATTATGGCCTACACTTGAAACGAAAATGATTAAAAATCTTTATACAGCAGGCCAAATTAATGGTACATCTGGATATGAAGAAGCGGCTGGCCAAGGTTTAATGGCAGGTATAAATGCAGCTGGTAAAGTGTTAGGTACAGGTGAAAAAATATTAAGTCGTTCTGATGCATATATCGGTGTATTAATTGATGACCTCGTAACTAAAGGTACTAATGAACCATATCGATTATTAACTTCACGTGCAGAGTATCGTTTACTATTACGTCATGATAATGCGGATTTAAGATTAACAGATATGGGCTATGAACTAGGTATGATTTCTGAAGAACGATATGCGCATTTTAATCAAAAGCGCCAGCAAATTGATGCGGAAATTAAACGTTTATCAGATATTCGTATTAAACCGAATGAACATACGCAAGAGATTATCGAGCAACATGGTGGCTCTCGTTTAAAAGATGGTATTTTAGCTATCGATTTATTGCGTAGACCGGAAATGACTTATGATATCATTTTAGCCATTTTAGAAGAAGAACATCAATTGACTGCAGATGTTGAAGAACAAGTAGAAATTCAAACGAAATATGAAGGTTATATCAATAAATCGCTACAACAAGTTGAGAAAGTTAAGCGTATGGAAGAGAAGAAAATTCCAGAAGACTTAGATTATAGCAAGATTGATAGCTTGGCGACTGAGGCACGTGAAAAATTATCTGAAGTAAAACCTTTAAATATTGCACAAGCTTCTAGAATTTCAGGTGTAAATCCAGCAGATATATCTATATTATTAATTTACTTAGAACAAGGTAAACTCCAAAGGGTGAGTGACTAATGACTGTAGAATGGTTAGCTGAACAATTAAAAGAACATCATATTGAATTAAATGAAACCCAGAAGCAACAGTTTCAAACGTATTATCGTTTGCTTGTTGAATGGAATGAAAAGATGAATTTAACAAGTATTACGGATGAACATGATGTGTATTTGAAACACTTTTATGATTCCATAGCACCTAGTTTTTACTTTGACTTTAATCAGCCTTTAAGTTTATGTGATGTAGGCGCTGGAGCTGGTTTTCCAAGTATTCCATTAAAAATTATGTTTCCGCAGTTGAAAGTGACTATTGTAGATTCTTTAAATAAGCGTATTCAATTTTTAAATCATCTGGCGTCAGAGTTGCATTTAGAAGACGTAAGCTTTATTCATGACAGAGCAGAAACATTTGGCAAAGGTGTCTACAGGGAGTCTTATGACATTGTTACTGCAAGAGCTGTAGCTAGATTATCTGTATTAAGTGAGCTTTGCTTACCGATTGTAAAAAAAGGTGGACAGTTTGTAGCATTGAAATCATCAAAGGGTGAAGAAGAATTAGAAGAAGCACAATTTGCAATTAGAGTTTTAGGTGGTAACGTTACAGAAACACATACATTTGAATTGCCAGAAGATGCTGGAGAGCGCCAGATGTTCATTATTGATAAAAAAAGACAGACGCCGAAAAAGTATCCAAGAAAACCAGGGACGCCTAATAAGACTCCTTTACTTGAAAAATAATACAGAATCCTTTACAACTAACATAAAAGGAGCGAATGGATAATGAAAAAACCTTTTTCAAAATTATTTGGTTTGAAAAATAAAGATGACATCATTGGACATATTGAAGAAGATCGCAATAGTAATGTTGAATCCATTCAAATTGAACGTATCGTTCCCAACCGTTATCAACCAAGACAGGTGTTTGAACCAAATAAAATTAAAGAACTTGCAGAATCTATACATGAACATGGTCTATTACAGCCTATTGTTGTAAGACCGATTGAAGAAGATATGTTTGAAATTATTGCTGGAGAGCGCCGATTTAGAGCAATACAATCACTAAATTTACCTCAAGCAGACGTTATTATTCGTGACATGGATGATGAAGAGACTGCTGTTGTAGCATTGATTGAAAATATTCAAAGAGAAAATTTGTCTGTTGTTGAAGAAGCGGAAGCCTATAAGAAGTTATTGGAAATTGGTGATACAACGCAAAGTGAATTGGCAAAAAGTTTAGGTAAAAGTCAAAGCTTTATTGCTAATAAGTTACGTTTATTGAAGTTAGCGCCGAAAGTACTACTTCGCTTAAGAGAAGGTAAAATTACTGAACGTCACGCTAGGGCGGTATTATCATTGTCCGATAGCGAACAAGAAGCGTTGATTGAGCAAGTCATTGCACAAAAACTAAATGTGAAACAGACTGAAGATAGAGTACGTCAAAAAACGGGTCCCGAAAAAGTCAAAGCACAAAATCTTCGTTTTGCACAAGATGTCACTCAAGCACGAGATGAGATAGGCAAAAGTATTCAAGCGATTCAACAAACAGGATTACACGTTGAACATAAAGATAAAGATCATGAAGATTATTATGAAATAAAAATTCGAATATATAAACGTTAGTAACGAGATGACGTATCATGGTTATTAACACGTAAAAGGCAAAGCTAAGACCATAATAGCTTTGTCTTTTTTGTTTTACGTGAAACATAAAAATTTATATTTTCATGTTGATTTAAAAATTACAGTTAATGGTAATTTCCAATAATTTGAGCTGGATATACCTTCATTTCAAACCTTTATTGCTAGTTTATGAAAGTATCATGAAAGCTTTATGAACATCGCTTGAGTTACCTTTACAGTAGAAAGTTTAAGTTTTACACTTTGTGTGAATGATACGTTTGTATTGAATTAATTATAGAAGGGTACGTTGAAGATGTTTTCAATTGGTAGTGCAATTCTTCATTTTGTCATTGGTGGTATAGCTGTTGCATCAGCGTCAATTATTGCAGATAAGGTAGGCGGTAAGTTAGGAGGCATTATAGCTACTATGCCGGCAGTATTTCTTGCGGCTATTATCGCATTAGCTTTGGATCATCGTGGTACGCAATTAGTGGAGATGTCGATGAATCTTAGCACTGGGGCAATTGTCGGTATTCTGTCTTGTATTTTAACTGTATTTTTGACATCTCTCTATATTAAGCTCAAAGGTTATCGAAAAGGAGCAATATTCACGGTCGTCTGTTGGTTTGTTATCTCCCTCGCAATATTCAGTATTAGACATTTATAGTTTGGAAAATGCGTAATCTTTAGTTGTATTCATTTATTAAGTAATAAATTATTGGAGGCAGAACATCATGAAATTAACATTAATGAAATTTTTTGTGGGGGGATTTGCAGTATTATTAAGTTATATTGTATCTGTAACACTGCCTTGGAAAGAATTTGGTGGTATATTTGCAACATTTCCAGCAGTATTTTTAGTGTCTATGTTTATTACAGGTATGCAATATGGTGATAAAGTGGCTGTGCATGTAAGTCGTGGCGCAGTGTTTGGTATGACAGGGGTATTAGTATGTATTTTAGTTACATGGATGATGTTATATATGACTAACATGTGGTTTATTAGCATTATTGTTGGTTTCCTAAGTTGGTTTATAAGTGCAGTATGTATTTTTGAAGCAGTAGAATTAATAGCACAAAAAAGATTAGAAAAGCATAGTTGGAAAGCTGGAAAATCGAATAGTAAATAGTGTGGATATAGTTTCTTTTATTGGACTAATTTCGCAAACATTTAGTAAAGTTGCATAAATAATAAATGGAATTCAAAGTATCATTGAGAAAACTACAAGCACGTAGTAATGCAGGTATGTCTTAAGGGGGTCTTCGAACCTTGACGTTATAGTATGTCAAAACATTTAGTCAATCATAAAGGTGACTTTAATTAAGTTTATCTGATAGTCTGATTGTACTAATTGAATGGAGGCGTATGTAATTGAATCTGAGTAAACAAATTAAAAAGTATCGGGAACGAGATGGTTATTCACAAGAATATCTTGCTGAAAAGTTATATGTATCTAGGCAGAGTATTTCTAATTGGGAAAATAACAAAAGCTTACCAGACATACATAACTTATTAATGATGTGTGATTTGTTCAATGTAACTTTAGATGATTTAGTAAAAGGGACCATTCCATTTGTACCTGACATTAAAGTGCAACGAAGTTTAAACATATGGACGTATATAATGCTTGTTTTTATGTTATTAGCTGCAATTTTAACAGGACCTTTAGTTGTTTATTGGAATTGGGCTTGGGGTATAACGGTGGCAATCATTTATGGAATAGGTTATTATGCAGCAATGAAAATAGAAGACTTAAAAAAAGTGCATAAAATGGACAACTACGATCGAATTGTTGCTTTTATGAATGGAAAAGATCCTAGTGAAGTACAAACAACTAAAGCTAGAAATATGATGACAGGTGTACTATCGTTCATAGCATTTGTTGGTGTATTCATTCTTATAGTTTTAATAAGTATGCATTTGACAACTAAGTTTTTATAAATCATCGTGGTATCGTCTCATCTCATATTATCGGAGATAGCATAAAAAAATACCAACAAGGTTTTAAACCTTATTGGTATTCAAAGCGATTCATTTTCTAATGAGTCGTTTTATTTTGTAAGATTAAACAGTTTGTACGTTAACTGCTTGGTCTCCACGTTGACCTTCAGTGATTTCGAAAGTAACTTTTTGACCTTCTTCTAAAGTTTTGTAGCCATCGCTAGCGATACCTGAGAAATGTACGAATACGTCTCCGCCATTTTCTTGTTCGATGAAACCGAAACCTTTTTCTGCGTTAAACCATTTTACTGTACCGTTATTCATATAGAAAAACCTCCATGTGCTTTTGCACTTAATATTTGTAACAAATTCATAACTAAAAAAGAGGATATTCTAAACAAATACACTACAATTTAATTCACGAGCTTTTATTACGTAAGACCAACTATACGCTTAAAATGGTATAATGTACAGTGTTTTTTGAAAATAAATTAAAAAACATTTTAAAAAACCTTAGAAACGTTGATTTAAAGGGATTTATAAAAACAAAAAAATTGTAGTCTTTTATGGTATTTGATTGTTTTCAAAGTGACATATCGTTTAAACATGACGATTTTATAAGCAATCAATAAAAAAACAAGCAACGATAAACGAACGCTGCTTGTTGATATTAAAACCTGGTTTAAAAGGTTATAGCAATGCCATATACTGATAGACTACGCTTATTTACCTTTTTCTTCGCGACGTTTTAAATAATAAGCGCCACCTAATAAACCAGCTGGAATACCTATAATTGGTGTTGTAACTACGCTTAAGACAATAACAATAATTGCTAAAGCAATAACGTTAAACCAATTTACAGTCAAATTCTTCAAATCCTCGTATGATTGTTTTACTAATTCTCTAAATTTCATGATTCAATCTCTCCTTTTTTATAAATCAATTAATAGTTATATTGCATTTCTTAAAATCAAAATCTAAACTGTGTTAAATAGCTTTCTTTATCAACTTGTTTGAGTGAACAAAAGCAATCAGTGCGAAAATAATATAAATAAGTGTATATATAACGATGACAATAATCACCGGCATAAACGAGATATTACCCATCAGCTTCATAAAAGCAATGGCTGCAAATAAAGCATGTAATATAGCAATTAATAATGGTAAACCGAAGTTGAAAGTAATTTTTAGTAATAATCCTTTAAGCATATCTGTATGCGTAAAGCCTATACGTTTTAATATTCTGAAGTTACTTAGTTCATCCTCAGTTTCATCCATTTGTTTAATATAAATAATACATCCAGCTGCTACTAGAAATGCTAATCCTAAAAAGGATGTCACAAATATTAAAATACCGTTTGTAGCATCGACATTTTGTTTGATTGATTTAAATGAGATGATTTTTTCACCAATTTGATTTGCAATTGCTTGAGCTTCTTTCAGTTGAGAAGACTGTTTAATATTGTATCCATAAAAAGTATGAACATTATTTTGCGTTTTCAACTGTTGGTACTTTTCAGGACTTACTTCGACGACAGGTGAGTTGAAGCTTAGATTTAAAGGATAAACCTTACTTTTGTCTTCTTGTGTAACACGGAAAGTTTCATTCTTAGTACCTTTTACTACTATATCTTTGTTCAAATGAATATTTATTATGTTTGGGAGTGCTTTCGTATTTGTAATGATTGCATCATTCCCATTTAATTTTGAATTTGCACTTAAAATTGAATTTGTGCGACCTGAGTCACTACCATTTTCTAAAGTAATAACTTGATCTTTAACATTATCTACAGTAATAGTTTCATAATAATTTTTAGTAAATGTAATATGTTGTTGGTTAAGTTTAGATTCAAATTGTTGCGCATCTTGAGAGGCGATTACGTTGAAATCATTTGGCGCCATAGAGTCGAGCGTTTGATTCGTGTTTGATTTAGATAATGCTGCAAAACAAAGCACAGTCACTGTTACAGCAGAAATAATTGCAATGATAGTTAAAGACATCGCATTTTTCTTCATTCTGTACATAATTGACGATGTGAATACAACATCCGTAATAGATACACGCCCATTCTTTGACTTTTTCAATGTTTTAAAAATCAGTGACACGGAACTTCTGAAGAATAAATAGGCGCCTACAACCGTTAAAAATAAAATGATAAACGGTGATGTCATAGCCATAGTTAGTGCTTTGAACGTACCAAACATTTCTGTCGCCATATAATAGCCTAGTGCAATCATAGCAATACCTAATACGCCTGAAATAACCTCTGCAGTCGTTACTTTAGCAGTTGTAACATCAGTCTTAACTGAGTCTTTCATCATTGATAAGATACTGCGTCTTTTTAAAAATAAACCGCTTTGAAATAAAATCAGTATATACGCAATAATTAGCATTAAAATAGTTAAAACAAGGGCCATAGGTTCGAAATGTATCGATAAGTTAATCGATAACGACATCAATTTAGATACAATGGAAAGCAATAATTGTGCACCTGCGATGCCACATAATACACCGACAACTCCAGTAATTAAAAATACAATCATTTGTTCAAGTGCCAACATTTTCAAAATGTTTTGTCGTGTTAAACCAATTAACTGAAATAACGCAAATTCGCGCGTACGTCTTTTCACGAATAAATGATTGGCATACATTAAAAAGATGACGATAATAATGAATAAAAAGATTGATCCGACTAAAGCACCTTTCTTAATAATTGCCATAGAATCGTCATTGTTTATACCTTTAGTGAACTGTAAAGTGGTAAAACTGAAATATAAGACGATGCTAAAAAATAATGAAAATAAATACATCGCATAATGTTTTATATTTTGACGTAAATTTTTTAAAACGATATGGTTAAATGTCATTTGACACACCACCTAATACAGATTGGAGATGTACGATGTCTTCATAAAAGTCCTGTTTAGAACGTCCTTCCTGGTATAGTTGTGAATGAATTTGTCCATCTTTTAGCATGATGACACGTTCTGCAAAACTTGCTGCTACGGGATCATGTGTAACCATAATAATAGTTGTATCAAAAGACTTATTCATGTCTTCTAAACGTTGTAATAAATCATTGGCACTTTTAGAATCTAGCGCGCCTGTTGGCTCATCTGCAAATATGATTTGTGGTTTGTGAACAAATGCTCTTGCAGCAGCTGTACGTTGTTGTTGGCCACCTGACAATTCGCTAGGGTATTTATTTCCTAGGTCATAAATACCTAATGCTGTCGTGATCGCTTTATAATTTTCTTCCATTGTTGCTTTCGACATTTTTTGAACCGATAAAGGTAACATAATGTTTTCTTTAACAGTTAATGTCGGTAAAATACTATAATCTTGAAAAATAAATCCTAATGACTCTTTACGGAACTTGGCAAGCGCTTTTTGATTAAGTTTATTAAGTTCTTGTCCATTAGCAATAACACTGCCTTCAGAAACTTGGTCAATTGAACTCAAAACATTTAACAAGGTAGTCTTACCTGAGCCGGAAGGACCCATTATTGCTACGAATTCTCCTTTTTGTATATCAAAATTTATGTCTTTAAGTGCTTGGAATGTATGCTTTTTGCCATACGTTTTTGACAAATGTTGAACTGATAATATTGTCATATTCTCACTCCTTTGGTATGTAATTTCATTTTAAATAATGTTTGGAGCAGTAGCCTTTATCTAAACTTACAATTCTATGAATGAACCTTACAGAGTTGAAAGCTATCGCTACTTAGTAGATTTTTGAGTGAGGATACAGATTCATCGCACATATTAGATAGAAGTAATGGTGCTTTTCTATGTGACGATGTTTGTGTAAATTAAGAAAAGGGAATTTAATTATTGTATAATAAATTTTTTGTAAAAATTAAAAGAGGACTTTATTTGAAAGGAATTGATTTTTATGGCAAAAGCAAACCAAGGTATTAAATGGTCTAGTTTAATAATGGGTGTATTATTATTAATGTTGGCAGTCGTTATTTTTACATTTCCAATTGAAAATTTTTATGCTATTACCTGGTTGATTGGACTATTTGTATTAATTAACGGTGTGATTCAAATCATTTACCGTAGAAAAGCAAAAGCTTTAGTAGGCGGTAGTCAAAGTTGGATTGTCTTTATGGGTGTTGTAGATATTCTATTTGGTCTATTGGTTATTTTTAATGTTGGCGCAAGTTCAGCATTCTTTATTTATATGTTTGCATTCTGGTTTATTTTTAGTTCTATTGCAGGATTATTTACGTTTACGGGTAGTGGTAGCTTAAAACTAATTTCAGTGATTTTTAATTTATTAGGTATTGTTTTCGGTGTCATTTTATTATTTAATCCATTAATGGGTATCGTCTTTATTTCGACGATGATTGCTATTGCATTTGTATTCGTAGGTGTCATTTATGTTGTAGATGCACTTGCTTAAGTAAAATGAAGCGGTTCAAAAGAAGGGTGTGGCATGAAGTTTGTGCCATATCCTTTTTATTATGTTAATGCAGAATATTAATAAAAATGGGCGTTACCTACACTTAAGTAAGTTACGCCCATATTTTTATGTTTTACTATCATCGTTTTCAATACGATTAATAGTTACATTTAGTCCAAAATATTTTGCTAAAAAATGTTTATAGTTATCTTTAGTGACATCAAATTTTTCTGACGTGCTGTTCTTTGTTAAAGTTAAATGATTTTCAGACATCGTGGCGCGTCCAAATGATTGTGGCATTGTAATTAGTAAATGTTGCACGAATATTGAATCTGGATTAGTTTGATTATATTCGATATTGCTATTAAAATCGTCTATTTGTTTAGGTTTAAATTCAGCTTCATATTTTGTGTTCCAGTTATTATTTTCAAATTTTTGTACGTAAAATAGTTCCTTATGCTCATTTTCAAAAATAGCTCGAAATGTGCCACTTATATCTGTGACTGGTTGAGTTTGATCTGACGAAGTAATTGGCATAGCATGTAGAGGTAAGTCTCCAAATCCGACATCTGCTACATAAAATACATTGTTAATAGGTACAACAAGTGACGCATGTGAACCATTTAGACTACGACCACCATTAGGTGTATGGATGGTAGCGGACATTAACGACGGGTTAAATCCTTTTTGTAATAAATATGCTTTAAAAAATGAGTTCAATTCATAGCAAAAGCCACCGCGTTTATCTCGAACAATTTTATTGAAAAGTACATCAATATCTATAGATATAGGTTTACCATTTTGTACATCAATATTTTCAAAAGGCACTGTTAACATAAATCGAGTTGCATAATAATTTAATGCTTCAATACTCGGCTGATTAAAACGAGATGCATCAATTTGTAAGTAATCCTCTAACTTAGCAACATTCATTAGCACATCGCCTCCTATATTAAAGACTATAAGTAAATTGTAAACAGAAATGCTAAAATTTTAAATGAGAAAGCTTTGAAAATCATAATATGGACGATAATAGAAAAATACACTCTCAAAATGATATCATTTCTAAAAGAAACGATTTAAAGATGACAACTGAGAGCGTAGCACAATGGAAGAAGTGTACAGGGTGTCTAAAAACACAACAATACAAACATGTTTGCAAGACAAATTACTTTATTTAGTCCATTTGTGTTCTATGCGACCAAACTTCCAAATTAAACTTGAAATAAGCCAAGTAATTAAAAATAAAGCAACTAAAATATAACCTAAGTTATCAAATTCGATTGAACCAACGAATGACCAAAAAGTACCATGTAAATCCAGTTTGTCAGCAATGATTTGTAGCAATTCAATCATCCCGATAATTAACGCAGCTATGACAGATATCGCAGTAATTGTAATATTGTAATAAATTTTACGAATTGGGTTGAAAAATGCCCAATTATAAGCATATTTCATTACGACACCATCTAAAGTGTCTAATAGACTCATACCAGATGCAAACAGAATAGGTAAAGATAAAATGCCGATAAATGAAATTGCTTGTTGTGATGCACCTGAAGAAAGGGCAAGTAAGGCAATTTCACTTGCTGTATCAAATCCCAGTCCAAATAAAAAACCAAGTGGTAATACGTGCCAACTACGTGTAATTAATTTGAAGTAAGGACCGACAAATCGAGAAATAAATCCTCTTGATTCAAGTAAATCATCTACCTCAGATTCTTCAACATGCTCACGACGTAACTTTGCAAATAATTTAATCAGTGAGATTAAAATGATTAGATTTAATACACCTATGAGTACTAAAAAGAATCCAGATACGAGTGTACCAATTGTCCCACCAATATCTTGGAAATGCGGTAATTCATCTTTAGCCCATTTTACAGATACCCCTAAAAATACTGCCATTAAAAAAACAACTGATGAATGACCAATTGAAAAGTAGAAACCAACACCAGATGGATCTTTGCGTTGCTGTAATAATTTGCGAACCGTATTATCTATCGCCGCAATATGATCAGCATCAAATGCATGACGTAAACCTAATGTATATGCAAGAATCCCCATACCAAATAAGATATGATGGTCTTTTCCAGCAATCCATAAAAAACTAAACCCAATAACGTGTAACAAAATGACAATAGCTATGTATGGTAACCAGCTTAAGTGCGCATTTTTAAAAACAGTCAAAATATATCCTTCTTTCACAATATGATAATTAATCATACTGTAAGCTAAGCAGTCACTCTAGCAAAAAGCACTCATATAACAAAAATGTTATGCAAAATTGTTTGTTAAATAAATATATATATGTAATTACAAAAGTTTTTTGAGCGATATACATTATGAAGTATTAAACCGTAATAATATAAGATGTCACTTTACTCATCTTGGCATCATCTTTAAGATTTTCAAATTCGAAAAAATGAGCAAAATGAATCACAGTACCATTTTTTAAGATTTGACTACCATGCATGGAGCCCAAACGTCCATTTGTGATGATGGAGTGGAAATTGAGTGTAGCAATCTCATTAAAATGATTAGACAGTTCTTGAATCAATATTTGCGGTCCATAAATGTCAAAGTGTCCAGGCACAGACCAAATAAATTCTGTTGTAACGAGTGAACGTAATAATTCAATATCTAATGCTGCTGTGCCAATAATAAAATCTATCATTTTTTGATGTTTAGGTGCATGATTGCATGACACGTCTCCTGTTAATAAAAAAGGTAATGATGAATGAATTTCCGTTTTAAAATGTAGTTGATGCTGAAATAAAGCTTGTTCCAATATTGATATAGCTTTAGGACCTATGCCATGCAAAGTCATTAGAAATGTCTTTTTATATTGTGAGACATCTTCTAATGTATATATGCCTTGATCATTTAGCGCGCGTGTTGCAGGCTGTCCAATTTTAGGTAAATCCATTTGTACCCACCCTTTATGTTTTATGGTAGTCTTTCTGCCAATATACCCAGTTTGCACAGAATTATTTATAAAATTAATATTATTTAGTTGTTGGCGAATAGATGTGAGAAACATAAACAAAATGATATCTTTCTCGAAATATTATTAGTAAAATCGATATATTAGCTAATTAAATGAGCGTATAGAGTTTATTAATTTTGGAAGTAAGGAGGTTTGTAGGTGAATACAGAATATAAAAAAGGTATATTTTTAGCACTCAGTGCGTATATTCTTTGGGGAATATTACCAATATATTGGCAATTCATTGATGCAATTGGTGCATTTGAAATTTTAGCATTTCGAATTATATTTTCAGCAATCTTTATGATTTTTATACTAGCTGTAGGTAAGAAGCAGCGACATGCCTTTCAAAGAGATGTGAATCAACTGTTAGCTAAACCAATTCAGTTATTAGCGATTGTCGTAGCAGGATATGTCATTACGTTGAATTGGGGTACATTTATTTGGGCTGTAACGAACGGTCATGTACTACAATCAAGCTTAGGTTATTACATTAATCCACTTGTTAGCATTTTGCTCGCATTTATCTTTTTAAAAGAGCGATTTAATAAATTTGAATGGTTAGCCATATTATTCGCATTTATCGGTGTACTCTATATGACACTGAAAATTGGAGAATTCCCTATAGTGTCTATCATATTGGCGTTATCATTTGGTACATATGGCTTATTGAAAAAAGTAGTACAAATCGATGCAATTAGTAGTATCACTATTGAATGTATTGTTACTGCACCTGCTGGATTAATTTATGTTATTTATTTATGGCAGCAACAGCAAATGTCATTTGGATTTAATATGTCATCATTTTGGTTGTTATTCTCTGGTGCAATTACAGCAATACCGCTTATTCTATTTTCAGCCGGTGCAAAACGTATTCCACTTTCATTGATTGGATTTATTCAATACGTTGGACCGACAATAATGTTTGTACTCGGTATATTTGTATTTAAAGAGCCATTTGATATACATCAATTAATTACGTTTATATTTATCTGGATAGGTATTGTGTTATATAGTCTTTCTCAATACATTAAATTGAAGAAAAATCCGGTGGCAAAAACATTATAAAAAACTTGAAAAAGTAATTGTGCAAGTCATCAATTTTCCTTTTGTATCATGTTAGGGTGAGACTGAGGTATGTGTGCAGTAATAATGACAGACGTATAAAGTTGAAATAGTATAATGAACTGAAGTAAAGCACTTTCGTTGGATTCGCAATTAAAATGAATTTAAACGAAGGTGTTTTTTGTGATAATTTATGAGGGCATATGTAATGTCGATCAATGAAGCGGTTTTGAATAGAAATTTATTTTATGTGATGTTACGCAATGATTTAAAGGTTTATAAATATTTTTAATGAAGCGCGCAATGATTTTAAGTATGAACGTATTTAAGAGGAACGCCTTGATTTAGCAAAGATTGTTTTAAATAATAATTAAAAAGCGCCCTAATCAATGAGATTCGAGCGCTAATTTAAATACTTTAAAATATACCAATTACTTTCATCCAAAGTGATCCTAAACCAATCCAGATAATAAAGTAGACGAAACCTAATATTAAGTTCATTGTCCACCAACGTTTTTGAGTCACATAACCTGAAGAGAATAGAATTGGCGCTGGGCCACTACTATAGTGTGTTGTTGAAGCTAATAGGTTACCGAAGAAACCTAACATTAATGCACTGAATAATGGTGGTGCACCGGCTGCGATGGCAACGCCTAGTAATGCTGCATACATCGCACTGATATGTGCTGTAGAACTTGCAAATAAATAATGTGAATAGAAGTAGAACAATATTAAAATGACCAGTACTATAGGCCAGCTCAAGCCACCAAGACTTGTAGCAATGGATTTACTTAACCAAGGAATAAATCCAAGTTTGTTTAATTGGTCGGCCATTAACACTAACACTGAGAACCATACTAATGTGTTCCAAGCACCTGTTTCGTTTAAAATGTCTTGCCATGTTAAGACGCCTGTCAATAATAACAATGCTAAAGCGATGAATGCTGTTAAAGTTGCATCAACATGAATGAAGCTACCGATAATCCATAAAGTTAAAGCAACTACAAAAATACCAATCATGAATTTCTCAGCTAATGAGATTTTACCCATAGCCGACAATTCATTTTCAGCCCAACTTTTAGCATTTGGTGTTTCTTTAACAGATGGTGGATAAATTTTATAAATAATAAAAGGTACGACAATTAAGGAAACAAGTCCAGGAACTAAAGCAGCTAAGAACCAATTCATCCAGGTAATATGAACGTTTGACGTACTAGATGCTAAATTTTGTGCCAGTGGATTACCGGCCATTGCAGTTAAAAACATAGCCGCAGTAATTAAGTTACCTTGGAATTCTGTGAAAACCAAAAATGCACCCATTTTACGTGCTGATCCGTCTTTCGGTTTTGAACCAAATGATTCAGAAAGTGATTTGATAATTGGGAACATGATTCCACCAGCACGTGCTGTATTACTTGGTGTAGCAGGTGCTAAAATTAAATCAACCCCGACAATAGAATATGCTAAGCCTAATGTTTTTTTACCAAATAATTTGACGAAATGAAGTGCGATACGTCTACCAAGACCTGTTTTCACGAATCCTCTCGAAATGAAAAATGCCATAGCAATTAACCAAATGCTATTATTACCAAAACCAGCGACAGCCGTTTTCATGTCAACAATGCCAACGAGTACCATGATTGTAAATCCAATTATAGAGACAGCCCCAATTGGCATCGGTTGTGTAATACAAGCAATGATTGTCGCGACGAATATTGCGAACATATACCATGCTGTTGGATCCACAGCATCCGGTTTAAAAGGTGTAAGTGCCCAAATAAGGAGACCTACAACGATAGGGAGTATAAACTTACGATATTTAACCGTGTTTTCCATGTTAAAACGTCCTTCTTTCTATGTTTTATACATATTTCAATTTAAGAATAATGGTAACAGCAAAAGATGTACAGTAATAATTAAATATAAAATTAAATTAATGAAAGTATAAATATAATCATTTTTGAGAAGCGGTGAGCAAAAGGTATTAATAATTTTTTCTAATTGCTTAATTTTAAATGAGTGGACTTTTAAACAAATAAAAACCCCGTCAACATGTTGTTAACGGTTGGTTAGCACATACTTATTATAAATTTTTTAATACACGTGACATTTCTTCTATTTTACCAGCATGAAGTGGAATGTGAATGGCATTTAATACTAATAACTCTTCTAAGTTATGACAACCGGCAATTGGCTGTTTCAATTCAATAGCTAAATCATCTTCAGTTAGTTGTCGTACTTGTTCAGGTAATGTTTGTAGCCCTTCTAAAATCACTTCAATACTAGGTACTTCATCATTCCATTCATCTGGAGACGAACCATTTCCAAATAAAGGTTTATAAGTATTTAAATCAATATTCTCTTTACCAGCAACAGCTAAGGCTGATTCAAAAATTGTTAATACATGCCCAAATTGCCAATGAATGGTATTCGCAAAAGGCTTATGATAATCATCAAGTACCTTTTCAACTTTCCAAGCATCATACACACTAACTAAATATCCTAAACCAGTATCGATAACATCAAACACAGTTTTTGTAGTCATTTCCTAATATCCCCCCATAAATAAAACATACTTTCGTAAGTATTACCCTATTAACAAAGTTGTTAGTCATTTTAAAAATGAAAATATATACCACAACTACCTTACAATGCAAGATAGTTGACGGAAACCTCTCAATATACTATCTTATTATGTAAGATAGTAGGTGATTAAAATGTCAGTGTCTAATCAAATCATGAAAGGTCTCTTAGACGGTGCGATATTAGGTCTCATTGCACAAGGTGAAACGTATGGATATGAAATTATGATGAAACTCAAGGACAAAGAGTTTCCAGAGATAAGCGACGGCAGTATTTATCCAGTTTTGATGCGATTAAACAAAAAAGGATATGTTGAAACAACTTTTAAAAAATCTAGTAATGGTGGCCCAAGGCGAAAGTATTATACGATTACCGATTCAGGCTTAAAAGAACTCGAAATATTTAAATTAAAATGGCAAGCTTTGAATAAAGGAATGATTAACTTGTTTGGAGGGGAAAACGATGTTAAGTAAACAGTCTCAAGATTTCTTGGAAAAGTTACGTGTTGAATTGTTATTTAGAGGTAAGACTGAAGTAGAAGTAGAAGAGTTATTGGAAGAGCTCGAAGACCATTTAACAATGGCTGAAAAGAATAACGAAGATACAAGTTCAATTATTAATACACCGGTTAAGACAATGGCTAATCAGTTATCACCAGAGATAAGTGTAACTAAAGGTCTGTATAAATATATTACGTTATACTTCATTTTTATTTTTGCAGTTATTATTATTCCTAGATTTTTAGATTTGGGTACATTTGATGTGACAATAGCTTTATTATTCTATATAGCTAGTATTATTATTTTTGGTGCTGTCGTCGGTATTCTGATTTTGCGTTATACATTGGTTCGGTTTGGTGACAGAAAAATAACATATGTTATCAATGTAACTTATGGAATAGTCGTATTTTTATGGATGATTTTTGGTGGCTTGATTATTAGAAAATATCCTATCTATAGCTTTTTTGAGTTGAGTGACAAACAGAGTTTTGTCATTGGCTTAGTACTTTTAATTGCAACTGTTATGACTTGTATTTTAATAAAACAGAAAATGTATGCGATTATAGTGTTGGTAATTACGGCGCCAAGTTTAATAGCAAGGATAGCATCTATCTTTAGCAAAGAACCGGATACATTTAATATAGTTTCAGCAGGTATACTAATCATTCTAAATATAGTATTTATTATTTATACGTTTGTAAATTATAGGAAGTTAAAAAAAGAAGACTAAGCAATGTCGTTAAGCCAAAGTATATCTCTACAGTGAAAACGGCATAAAAACCATTCAAAAGCACCCTAAAGTTAGACTTAAACTAACAAAGTAGGGTGCTTTATTTTGTGCAAATATAACTATTCAGTTGTGCCTAGGGCTATGCATAAATCATCATCATCAGAAATAGCTTCAATGGCTGCAGTCAACCCTTTAACAATGCTTTCTAATGATATAGATGGTGTATCGGGTTTACCAGCTACCTGCTCTGGTATGTATGGCACATGGATAAATCCGAAACGAAGGCGAGGATAATGCTTATCTTGTAAGTAACCTAAGTGATAAAGTATGTGATTACATACAAATGTACCTGCACTATTTGAAAGTGCTCCAGGAAGTCCTTGATCAATAATGCTTTGAGTCATTGTTTTAACCGGTAAATTTGAAAAATAAGCTGACGCACCGTCTAAATGAATGGCTTGATCGATAGGTTGAAAACCATCATTATCTGGGATACGGGCATCATCAATATTAATGGCGACACGCTCAGGAGTAATGGCATGTCTACCACCAGCTTGTCCAATTGCTAACACAACATCATAGTGATTAGACGCTAATGCTTTATTTATAATAGTGTCTACTTTCTTAAAAGAAGTTGGTAGTTTTAATTTAACAATTGTATGTTTACCAATATGGTCTTTTAATTGAGTCACAGCTTCCCAAGAAGGATTAATATCTTGATTGTCAAAAGGCACAAACCCTGTTACTAAAATATGCATTTTAAGACACCTCGCAGTATTAAAAATTTAATTTAGTATAACATTCGCGTATGAAAAAATATATCAGGCAATGCATGTACACAAAAAAGCCTCAAAAATCCTATACAAGTCGGATTTTCAAAGCTCATTTTGAAATGTATTTATTTAAAACTAAGCATGTTGGTGTAAATCATCAAAGTTTGTTAAACGACGTTGCCACTCGCTATCACTAATATGATTTGTTTGAACATAACGATTACGCTCATGTTTAGCACATTCGTAAGAGCATGCACCTAAATATTTAGCTTCATTTTCTTCTGAAACTAATATTTGTTTATTACATTCTGGATTAGCACAATTAATATAGCGTTCACATGGTTTGCCATCAAACCAATCTTTGCCGATAATTGTTTTTTCAACTTGGTTAATATCAACACTGATGCGGTCATCAAATACATACATTTTACCGTCCCAATACTGACCTTTTGTTTCAGGATCTTTACCGTATGTAGCGATACCACCATGAAGCTGTGCCACATCTTCGAAGCCTTCTTTTAAAAGCCAACCAGAAAATTTTTCACATCGAATACCGCCAGTACAGTACGTAACCACTTTTTTATCAGCAAATAATTCTTTGTTTTCTTTAATCCAGTCTGGTAAATCTCTAAAACGTGTAATATCCGGGCGAATTGCGCCACGGAAATGACCTAAATCAAATTCATAGTCATTACGTGCATCAATAATGACTGTGTCATCAGCTTCAAGAGCTTTTCTAAACTCTACAGGTGATAAATACTGGCCAGTTGTTTGGCGTGGATCTACATCATCCTCTAAATCTAAAGCAACGATTTCTTTTCGAGGACGTACATGCATTTTCTTAAAGGCATGTTCATCAGCTTCATCAATTTTAAATACCATGTCTTTGAACCGTTCATCAGCATGCATATGTGCCATATACTGTTCGGTTTCTTCTTTTGTACCTGACAATGTACCGTTAATACCTTCTGTAGAAACAAGAATTCTACCTTTTAAATTGTGTGCTTTACAAAACGCTAAGTGATCCTGAGCAAACTGTTCAGGGTTATCAATTGTCGTATATTTATAATATAAAAGAACTTGATAGTTCATGGGTTAATCTCCTTCTAAAAGCATGCTAGGAGCATGTTAATTTTTAAAATAAAGCGTTACACGCATAATTATCTACGCTAATCATTTTAACAGAGATATAGAGGCAATCAATATTTCTAGCTTGAAATCGTCCACTAGACCGATAAAACAGAGAATTGAAAACGTTATCATTTGATTTAAATGTTACCTTGGTTAAAAATGAAAATGATAAGGTAGAAATAACGAATGAAAGGAATGACGATGATGAAGAAACAAGGTTTACCAACATTAGTTTATAGCGGGAAGTCTAGCAGTGCCGTTCCGATTATATCTGAGAGTGAATTACAAACTATTACTGCTGAACCATGGCTTGAAATTTCAGAAAAAGGATTACAACTAGAAGGATTAAATTTTGATCGACATGGCCAACTATATTTATTAGATGTCTTTGAAGGAAATATCTTTAAAGTCAATCCTGAAACTAAAGAAATTAAGCGACCTTTTGTAAGCCATAAAGCAAATCCGGCGGCAATTAAAATACATAAAGACGGTCGATTATTTATTTGTTATTTAGGAGATTTTAAATCTACAGGGGGTATTTTTGTAGCGACAGAAAATGGTGACAACATACAAGATATCATTGAAGATCTATCAACAGAATATTGTATTGATGACATGGTATTTGATTCTAAAGGTGGGTTTTATTTTACAGATTTTAGAGGATACTCTACCAACCCGCTAGGCGGTGTTTATTATGTTACGCCGGACTTTAAAACAGTAACGCCTATTATTCAAAATATCAGTGTAGCTAATGGCATTGCTTTAAGTACGGATGAAAAAGTGCTATGGGTAACTGAAACGACAGCCAATCGGTTACATCGTATTGCACTTGAAGATGATGGTGTGACAATACAACCATTTGGGGCAACAATACCGTACTATTTTACGGGGCATGAAGGTCCAGATTCTTGTTGTATTGATAGTGATGATAATCTATATGTGGCTATGTATGGTCAAGGTAGAGTATTAGTATTTAATAAAAGAGGTTATCCAATAGGACAAATATTGATACCAGGTCGTGAAGAAGGTCGTATGTTACGTTCTACACATCCGCAATTTATACCTGGAACAAATCAACTCATAATTTGTTCCAATGATATAGAAATGGGCGGAGGATCTATGCTTTATAGCGTTAATGGCTTTGCAAAAGGTCATCAAAGTTTTCAGTTTCAATAAGACCAACCTGAATGAAAGGAGTCTTAAATTAAGTTGAAAGTTAACATTTGTTACGCACGAGTTAAACAAAAAATGCCAACTATATCTAGGGATGATATAGTTGGCATTTCATATATATATTAAATCAATGAGGATTGTGATGTGAGGTTATTCTGAGATTGAGAATTCTGCAGATGCTTCGAATTTAACATCTTTGCCTAGCATAACTCCACCAGTTTCAAGTGCTTGGTTAAAGTTAATGCCATAGTTTTCTCTATTGATTGTACCAGTAACAATAACACCTGTTACTTGAGAACCATCCATTGGATTTTTACTTACTCCGTTGAATTCAACATCGAATGTTTCTTCGTTAGTGATGCCTTTAATTGTTAAATCACCAACAACTTTGCTTTCAGATACTGATTTTGTCACAAATGTGATTTTATCAAATTCGTCAGTACCAAAGAAATCACCAGATTTTAAGTGGTTATCACGTGCTTCGTTTTTAGTATTAATTGAGCTTGGAATAATTGTTGCAGTAGCTTTCAAAGTACTGAAGTCATTAATATCTCCTTCAACCGCTACATCAAATTGATCAAATGAACCTTTCACTTTAGAAACCATTAAATGTTTAATTTGGAATTCTAAACTACTGTGCACACCATCAAAAGTGAAGTTAGTCATAATATAAAACCTCCATATTTTTATCTTTTAGATATATTTTTTATATTCGATATACATACGATACCACTGATGAATAAAAGATGCAAGCATTTTATTTCGAATTCGAATAATTTTTGTGATGCATAAAAAGAGAGACCTATAAAAAACTTGCTATTGTTATACCCTAGTCAATTAATTTAAACATAATGAAGTGAGTGCAAGTCCGTGAAATTAAGTTAATGAAATAAATCTGACTATTATTATCATTTTTATAGTCACTACTATTGACTTTGCAACAAGCGACTCGTACTATTTTAATATAATTCTGAAAATTCGAAATATAAATTTTGGAAATGTAGATAATAGTTTTTGAAGTTTAAAAAGAAAAGGAGGTATTTTATGGGAAATTATTTGGTATTGCAATCAGATTTTGGGCTTAGTGATGGCGCTGTAAGTGCAATGTATGGAGTCGCATATACTGTAAGTGATGATATACATGTTGAAAACTTAACGCATGATATACCACCGTATGACATTTGGGTAGCATCATATCGTTTATATCAAACTTTAAAATACTGGCCTAAGGGCACAGTTTTTGTATCAGTGGTAGACCCGGGTGTAGGTAGTGATAGGAGGAGCATTGCTTGTTTAACAGATTCTGGTCATTACATTATTACACCTGATAATGGTTCTTTAAGTCACATCAAACATTACGAAGGTATTAAAAAAGTAATCGAAATTGATGAAGTGAAAAGTCGATTGCCCCATTCTGAAGAAAGTCATACTTTTCATGGTAGAGATGTCTATGCATATAATGGAGCGAGATTAGCTGCAAATAAGGTAGCATTTGAACATCTTGGCCAGGAAATTAATGTTGATAGTATTGAAGCATTAGAAATAAAAGAAGCTACAAAAAATGAGGATTCTGTTACAGGAAGAATTGATATTTTAGATATCAGATTTGGGTCATTATGGACAAATATTCCATTGGAATTCTTAAAATCCTTGGAAATTGTTCATGGTAATAATTTGGTGGTAACAATTTATCATCAAGATAAGAAAGTCTATCAAAATATTATTAAATTTGCGCGATCGTTTGCAGATGTTAATGTGGGTGAACCTCTTGTGTATGTTAACTCACTAGTAAATATTGGTGTAGCGGTCAATCAAGACTCATTTTCAGATTTATATCATATTGGTACTGGAAATGATTGGACGATTCATTTATCTAAAGCACCATCAATTTAATGAATTTCTTATGTAAGGAGTAATGAAGATGAAAAAACAAGATATTTCAGTTAAAACTGTTGTTGCGATTGGTATAGGAGCAGCGGTATTTGTGATTTTAGGGCGTTTTGTTGTAATACCAACAGGTTTTCCTAATACGAATATAGAAACATCTTATGCATTTTTAGCATTAATATCTGTAATATTTGGACCTTTTACTGGTTTAATGACTGGATTAGTTGGACACGCTATTAAAGATTTCACGACATACGGTAGTGCCTGGTGGAGTTGGGTTATTTGTTCAGGAATTATAGGCTGTTTATATGGATGGATTGGCCTAAAATTAAATCTTTCTTCAGGCCAATTTTCTCGGAAATCGATGATTTATTTTAATATCGGTCAAATTATTGCGAATATTATTTGCTGGGCACTTATTGCACCAACATTAGATATTTTGATTTATAACGAACCAGCTAACAAGGTTTATACCCAAGGTGTTATCTCTGCAGTATTAAATATTATTTCAGTTGGTATTATTGGGACAATATTATTAAAAGCATATGCTTCATCTCAAATTAAAAAAGGTAGTTTACGTAAAGAATAATTATTTTGTTGAATTAGATATGTAAATGAATGTAGAAAGGTAATGATATATTATGACTGAAGCAATTATCTCGTTCAAAGACTTTAGTTTTCAATATCATAGTCAAGCAACACCTACATTACAGAATATAAATGTTGATATTTACCCTGGAGAAAAAGTACTAGTAGTTGGTGCTTCAGGTAGTGGTAAATCGACTTTTGCAAATTGCATAAATGGATTAATTCCATTTAAAACTGAAGGTAAAGTAACTGGGGAACTATATATAAATAATCAAGATGCAACTGTTGGTTGTTTACATGAAAGATCTAATGTTGTTGGTACAGTTTTACAAGATACAGATGGACAGTTCATAGGCTTAACAGCAGCTGAAGATATGGCCTTTGTATTAGAAAATAATTGTGTTGAACAAGATGATATGAAGAAAAATGTGAGTTATTGGGCTAAAAAAGTGGATATGATAGAACATTTAAATCACCGACCACAAGATTTATCTGGGGGTCAAAAACAACGCGTTTCATTAGGTGGTATATTAATCCATCGTACCCCTATTTTAATATTGGATGAGCCACTGGCCAATTTAGATCCTGCGACAGGACATGAAACGCTGAGATTGTTAAATAATATTCATGAAGAAACAAAGTCAACGATGATTATTGTCGAACATCGATTAGAAGAATCATTAGATTATACGTTTGATAGAGTTCTTCTTTTTAAAGATGGGAAAATCATCGCTAATACAACGCCTAGTGATTTGCTAAAATCATCTAAGCTTAAAGAAGCAGGCATACGTGAACCATTATACTGTACAGCGCTTAAATATGCAGAAGTAGATGTTGAAGCCATTGATAACTTAGCGAATTTACGTGAAGTTTGTATGAGTGAACATGTTAAATTTAAAGTGAAAAAATGGATAGATAAAACATCTTCAAATGATGATAATAAGTACAAATCTGAACCGCTATTAGAATTAAATGAGGTGTGTGTTCAATATAGTGACTATAGTAAAAGTGTACTTAATAATGTTCAATTAAATGTTTATAGAAGAGAAATGCTTACTATAGTTGGTCACAATGGTGCCGGCAAATCAACACTTGCTAAAGCAATTTGTGGATTTTTAGATATAACAGGTAATATCCAATTTTGTAATAAGGGATTTAATCAATTGTCAATTAGCGAACGATCTGAATTCATAGGTTATGTGATGCAAAATCCAAATCATATGATTTCCGAAAAAATGATTTACGATGAAGTAGCATTAGGGTTAAGAGCACGAGGTATGAAAGAATCAGATATAAAGATACGAGTAGAGAATGTGCTCAAAATATGCGGAATTTATGCATTTCGGAATTGGCCAATTGCAGCTTTAAGCTATGGTCAAAAAAAGAGGGTCACTATAGCATCTGTTTTAGTCTTAAATCCGGAAATAATCATATTGGATGAACCGACTGCTGGTCAAGATTTCTATCATTATAATGAGATAATGTCATTTTTAATTGAGCTAAACAGACAGGGGAAGACGATTATTATGATTACGCATGATATGCATTTATTGTCTGAGTATAGTTCAAGAACAGTTGTATTATCAAAAGGTCAGGTCGTTGCTGATACCACGCCAGTATCGGTATTAAATGATAAAGAAATCTGTGAGATTGCATCATTGAGACAAACATCGCTATTTGAAATGGCCGAATATATAGGGATTAGCGAGCCACAGAAATTAGTACAATTATTTATTAACCAGGATAGGAAGGTGAGACGCCAATGAATCAATATAATACTATAGGTTTTCACCCGGGAAATAGTCGTATTCATCAATTAAATGCGACTGTTAAACTTTTATTCTTATTAGTTGTTTCTATTTCTGCAATGGTGACTTATGACACAAGATATTTAATTTTAATTAGTGCTTCATCTATTTTATTGTTCAAATATGCTCATATTGAATGGAAACAAGTTCGTTTTGTTGTTAAATTCATTTTGTTTTTCACAATATTAAATATTATTGCTGTATACATATTTGATCCTGAATATGGTGTGAAGATTTATAATCAGCGTACAGATATAATCAATGGTATTGGTCGATTTACGCTAACATCACAGGAATTATTCTATCTTTTTAATCTAATATTAAAATATATTAGTACAGTTCCTTTAGCGTTAATATTTTTATTCACAACGAATCCGAGTCATTTTGCTGCAAGTTTAAATCAGCTAGGTGTGAATTATAAAATCAGTTACGCAGTCTCACTAGCATTAAGGTATATTCCAGATATTCAAGAAACATATTTTAATATTTCACAAGCGCAACAAGCAAGAGGATATGATAATTCAAAAAATGCGAAATTTACTAGCCGTGTTAAAGGTATCAAACGCATTGTGTTACCTTTAATATTTTCTAGTATCGAAAGAATTGACACTATTAGTACTGCTATGGAGTTAAGACAATTCGGACAGTATAAAAGGAGAACCTGGTACGTCAAAAAACAATTAAAAAAAGATGATTATGTTGTTTTGTGTCTGACGTTAATACTTCTGATGTTAGTAGTTACATTATTCTTTTTAAATAATAGTCGATATTTCAACCCGTGGCATTAGTATTCAAAAAAATAGTCTTTAAAGAAAAAGAGGTGAGAGATTTAATGATAAACACTGAACGTCTAAAATTAGTGATGCCTAGTGGTAAATATACAAATGAATTGTTTAATATTTGTAGTCATCCACAAGCAAATATATACACACCTAAAGGTATTCACTTCTCTAAACAAGATACGCAAAAGTGGATTGAAAAATGGAGAAATCATTGGGAGCAATATCAATTGGGCTATTTTGTATTGTTAAAAGAATCGAATCACAGCGTTATTGGTATTTGCGGATATGAATATCGGCTATTGGAGCAAGAAACAGTGTTAAATTTATTTTATAAATTACATCCAAGGTTTGAAGGACAAGGGTATGCATATGAGACTATTACAGCAATCACAAATTTTGTTAATTGTATTGATAAAGAAACAATCAAAGTTATCAGAACAAATAAATATAACCAACGTTCAATAAATTTAGCAGAAAGGCTTAATTTCAAGCGAGACGATGCAATGGACGACGTTATCAATAAAGGAGATATTGTGTTTTATAAATAAACTAATATGACAGTATCTAAAAAATAAAATTAAAATTCAAGTATTTCCTCAAAAAGTTATGAGCCATTTAATAAAAATGTTATAATTGTGCGTAATAAAACATAGGGAGATATTTTAATGCACAAAAAATATTTATTGTTATTTTTTCTGTTATTGTCAGTTGGAGTGTTATATAGCTGTTCTAAGCACAATGAGCAAGTTAAAGATACATCTATTGATCCAAATGAATATGCAAAACATAAATCGAAAGTGAATGATAACTGGGAAACTTATCACGGTCAAGTTTATCATGTATTTTATCATCCTTTAGTCACAGATCCCAAAATAGCATTTACAGGTGACGCACACCAAGCTAAGGGCAACAATGATTGGATGATTACTGTAAGTGAATTTAAAAAATCGTTAAATGAATTATATAAAAGTAATTACATCATTGTTAACCCACATGACGCATACGATTTGTCATCTCATCCGGTAAAAGCTAAAAAATTAAAGTTACCTAAAGGTAAAAAGCCTTTAATTATCTCAATTGATGATATGAATTATTATAGTTATATGAGACATCATGGCTATGCTGACCGCTTAGTACTCGATAAAAATAAACATGTTGTATCTGAAACGACAGACCAAAAAGGACATGCTACCTATTCTGATGACAATGATATCGTGCCGATTTTAAATAAATTTGTAAAAGAACATCCAGACTTTTCTTTAAATGGTGAAAAAGGTGTTATTGCATTAACTGGTTATGAAGGTGTATTAGGATATCGTACGAATGAATTAAACAGTAAAGACTATGAAAAAAATAAAAAAGCCGCTGAAGAAGTAGTTCGCGCTATGAAACGAGATGGTTGGTCGTTTGCGAGTCATTCATATGGTCATATTAATTTTGAAAAGACATCATTTGATGGTATTAAAAAGGATACTAAAAGATGGAAAGATGAAGTTGAACCAATTGTAGGTAAAACGGATATGTTTGTATTTCCGCATGGTGCACAAGATAGACATACACCAGCATATAATTACTTAGTAGATGATGCCGGATTTAAGTTTATTGCAGGCGTCGGTCCAAACAATTTTACAGATATATCATCAACGAACGTTTACCAAGATAGAGTTGCAATTGATGGTCTAAACTTATTTGAATTTAAATATAAACTAAAACCATTTTTCAACCCTGAAAATGTATATAGTCAAGAAGATCGACATTACTTTAAAGGTAATCGAAAATATGAAGAATAAGTTGAAATGAATAGAACAATCCTGAAACAAAGATAATGTATTAACTCATTAGGCAAGGACAATTTGTGCAAGAAGTACAACTTCAATATAAAAATTTTAGTTATGAATTTTTATATGCGCAATTGTCCTGCTTTTTTATACAAAAATTCACTTTAAATATATCGAATTTTCAGAAAAACGTTGTAATAATTTGATAAAAATGATAAGTTATTATCCATATTACACTTTAGTTTGGTAGAGCGTTAAAGCGAAAGGCATAAAGTATCATTTATTTTACATAGAATGTTGAAGGTAAGGGTGGTCGAGTGAATTATTCAAAACAATTAATTGCTTTAAAAGAAGCAGAGACAGCATTTTTAAAATACTTTAATCAAGCGAATTATGAGCTGGTAGATTTTAACGTCATTGAAAAATTGGACTGGAAACAATTAAATCATGAAGATTTGCAACAAATGGGTGAGCGTAATTTTTGGCAGCATGAACAACAAATTTATGCACTTCGAAATGATTTTACAGATCAATTATTACGTTATTACACGATGTATCCAACATCAGCAACGAGAGTAGCATATACAGGCTTAATCATTCGAAATAATGAAGCGGCTGTACAAGTAGGTTTGGAAAACAATACGCCAACATTAACTAATGTGCAACAGAGCCTAAAGTTATTTATTCAATTTATCCAACAACAATTACAAGATAATGTGCAATTTGTCGTACTAGGGCATTATCAATTACTCGATGCATTGCTAGATAAAGCATTACAAACACCGGACATATTATCGATGATTGAGGAACGTAATCTATCAGGGTTGGTCACATATTTGTCAGCTGAACATCCGATTGTTCAAATTTTACAGGAAAATACGCAACAACAATTAAATATATTGCAACGTTACATTTCTAAAGATCATCCAGCACTTGTTGAACTAAATGTTTGGCAACAATGGCTACATACACAAGGTTATGAAGATGTTCATTTAGATATTACAGCACAGCCACCAAGATCGTACTACAAAGGACTATTTATTCAATGTCATTTAGTAGAAAATGATTCACGTATTTTAACTGGAGGATACTACAAAGGAAGTATCGAAGGGTTTGGATTAGGACTAACGCTTTAATGTAAAGGAGTGATAATCATGTTAAGAATTGCTATAGCGAAAGGTCGACTAATGGAAAGTTTAATTGCTTACTTAGATTCAATTAAATTTACAACATTATCAGAAACATTAAAGAATAGAGAACGGCAACTATTATTAAGCGTAGACAATATTGAATGTATTTTAGTAAAGGGAAGTGACGTGCCCATCTATGTTGAGCAAGGAATTGCTGATATTGGCATCGTTGGTAGCGACATATTAGATGAGCGCCATTACAATGTTAACAATTTGTTGAATCTGCCTTTTGGGATGTGTCATTTTGCAGTTGCAGCGAAACCCGAAGCAACAAATTATCGTAAAATCGCAACAAGTTATGTCCATACTGCTGAAACATATTTTAAATCAAAAGGCATTGATGTTGAGCTTATTAAATTGAATGGTTCTGTTGAATTAGCCTGTGTTGTTGATATGGTCGACGGTATCGTTGATATCGTTCAAACAGGCACTACTTTAGAAGCAAATGGACTGGTTGAAAAGCAACATATTAGCGATATCAATGCAAGGTTAATTACTAATAAAGCAGCTTATTTTAAAAAATCACAGTTAATAGAGCAATTTATTCGTTCTATGGAGGTGTCTATTACCAATGTTTAATGTACAACAATTTTTAAAACAATTTTCGCTAGAAGCACCATTAGATGAGTCATTATATCCAATTATTCGCGATATTTGTCAGGAAGTTAAGTTTCATGGTGACAAGGCTTTAAAAATGTATAATTTAACATTTGATCATACTAAAACAGATCATTTAGAAATTAGTCGTGAACAGATTAAAGCAGCATTTGATACGTTAGATGAAAAAACAAAACAAGCATTACAACAAAGCTATGAAAGAATTAAAGCATATCAACAAAGTATTAAACAGACGAATCAGCATGTAGGAGAAGCAGGTGAATGTTATGAAATTTATCACCCGCTAGAAAGTGTCGGTATTTATATACCAGGTGGCAAAGCAAGTTATCCTTCAACGGTATTAATGACCGCGACATTAGCACAAGTTGCGGGTGTGGAAAATATTATCGTTGTGACACCACCTCAACCTAATGGTGTGTCTCAAGAAGTATTAGCAGCATGTTACATTACGCAAGTTAACCAAGTATTCCAAGTTGGCGGTGCTCAAAGTATTGCAGCGTTGACATATGGTACTGAAACGATACCTAAAGTAGATAAGATTGTTGGTCCAGGTAATCAATTTGTTGCATATGCCAAGAAATATTTATTTGGACAAGTCGGTATTGACCAAATAGCAGGGCCAACAGAAATAGCACTGATTATTGATGACACAGCAGACTTAGATGCCATAGTATATGATGTTTTTGCACAAGCAGAACATGATGAATTAGCACGTACATATGTCATTAGTGAAGATGCGCAAGTCCTTAAAGATTTAGAATCACGTATTGCTAAAGTATTGCCTAAAGTGGACAGATACGACATCGTTTCTAAAAGTATTGCTAATCAGCATTATCTTATACAAGCTAGTAATTTTGATGAAGCATGCAACGTTATGAATACGATTGCCCCTGAACACGCTTCGATTCAAACGGTAGACCCTCAACCATATATTGAAAAAGTGAAATATGTAGGTGCATTGTTTATTGGACATTATTCGCCAGAGGTCATTGGGGATTACGTTGCAGGTCCAAGTCATGTATTACCTACAAATAGAACGGCTAGATTTACCAATGGGTTATCGGTTAATGATTTCTTAACACGTAACACAGTGATTCATTTAACAAAAGACACATTTGATCAAATTGCTGATTCAGCGCAACATATTGCTCAAGTTGAAGCATTATACAATCACCAACAGTCTATTTTAATACGTCAGTCTTAGGGGAGTGTAATTGAAATGATTTATATTGATAAAAATGAAAGTCCAGTTATGCCGTTGGATGAAAAAACAATGACGTCTATTATTAGCGCAACCCCATATAATTTGTATCCGGATGCAGCATATGAACAATTCAAGGAAGCTTATGCTAAGTTTTACGGATTATCGTCTGAACAAATTATTGCAGGAAATGGTTCTGATGAATTGATTCAGAAGTTAATGTTGATAATGCCAGAAGGTCCGGCATTAACGCTAAATCCAGATTTTTTTATGTATCAAGCATATGCGGCACAAGTAAATCGAGAAATTGCATTTGTAGATGCGACAGCAGATTTAACATTTGATTTGGAAGCCATTTTAACGAAAATTGATGAAGTACAACCATCATTTTTCATTATGAGTAACCCACATAATCCTTCAGGCAAGCAATTTGATGGAGCGTTTTTAAAAGCTATTGCAGATAAAATGAAAGCATTAAACGGATACTTTGTTATTGATGAAGCATATTTAGATTATGGCATGGCATATGATGTTGAAATGGCACCACATATTTTAAGGATGCGTACATTATCAAAGGCGTTTGGAATAGCTGGCTTAAGATTAGGTGTATTAATGAGTACTGCTGAAACGATACAGCGTATTCAAAAAATAGAACATCCATATCCATTAAATGTATTTACGCTAAATATTGCAACCTATATTTTTAAACATAAAAATCAGGCAAAACGATTTTTAACGATGCAACGTCAATTAGCTAATCAGTTAAAACAAATATTTGATACCCATGTTTCAGATAAAATGTCAGTATTCCCATCAAATGCTAATTTTGTACTTACCAAGGGTTCAGCAGCACAACAATTAGGACAATACGTATATGATAAAGGATTTAAACCACGTTTTTATGATGAGCAGGTAATGAAAGGCTATGTAAGATATTCAATTGCAACAGCATCACAGTTAAAGCAATTAGAGGAAATTGTTAAAGAATGGAGTGCAAAATATGATTTATCAAAAACAACGAAACACAGCTGAAACACAACTAAATATTTCAATATCAGATGACCAGTCACCATCGCATATTAATACAGGTGTGGGCTTTTTAAATCATATGTTAACCTTGTTTACATTTCATAGCGGTCTGTCATTAAACATTGAGGCACAAGGTGATGTTGACGTAGATGATCACCATGTAACTGAAGATATCGGCATTGTCATTGGCCAATTGTTACTTGAAATGATTAAAGATAAAAAGCACTTCGTTCGTTATGGAACGATGTACATTCCAATGGATGAAACATTAGCACGTGTCGTTGTGGATATAAGTGGGCGTCCATATTTATCTTTCAATGCAACGTTAAGTAAAGAAAAAGTTGGTACGTTTGATACGGAGTTAGTAGAAGAATTTTTTAGAGCAGTCGTAATCAATGCAAGATTAACAACGCATATTGATTTGATTCGTGGTGGTAATACACACCATGAAATTGAAGCTATTTTTAAAGCATTTGCTCGCGCGTTAGGTATGGCATTGACTGGAACCGATGATCAACGTGTACCATCATCGAAAGGTGTGATTGAATGATTGTCATCGTTGATTATGGATTAGGGAATATTAGTAATGTAAAACGTGCTATTGAACATTTGGGGTATGAGGTGGTTGTCTCAAATAACCAAAAAATAATCGATCAAGCAGAAACAATCATATTACCGGGTGTCGGTCATTTCAAAGATGCGATGTCAGAGATAAAGCGATTAAATCTCGATGCAATATTGGCTAAGAATACTGATAAGAAAATGATTGGTATTTGTCTCGGTATGCAATTAATGTATGAGCGTAGCGATGAAGGTGATGTGTCCGGATTAGGATTTATTCCAGGAAATATCTCGTATATTCAGACAAACTACCCAGTGCCACACTTAGGCTGGAATAATTTAGTGAGTCAGCATCCTATGTTAAATCAAGATGTTTACTTCGTACATTCTTACCAAGCGCCGATGTCAGAAAATGTAATTGCATATGCGCAGTATGGTACTGATATTCCAGCAATTGTTCAATTTAACAATTATATTGGTATTCAATTCCATCCTGAAAAAAGCGGTACATATGGGTTACAAATTTTGCGTCAGGCAATACAAGGGGGATTTATAAATGATTGAATTATGGCCAGCAATTGATTTGATTGGGTCAACAAGTGTGAGGTTAACAGAGGGTAAATATGATAGTGAAGAAAAAATGTCACGCTCGGCTGAAGAAAGTATTGCTTACTATAGTCAATTTGAATGTGTGAATCGTATTCATATCGTCGACTTGATAGGTGCTAAGGCACAGCATGCCCGAGAGTTTGATTATATTAAGTCATTGAGGAGATTAACAACCAAAGATATTGAAGTAGGTGGTGGCATTCGTACGAAGTCACAAATCATGGATTATTTTGCCGCAGGGATTAATTATTGCATAGTTGGAACGAAAGGCATTCAAGATACTGATTGGCTTAAAGAGATGGCACATACATTTCCAGGTCGTATTTATCTGTCAGTTGATGCTTACGGAGAGGATATTAAAGTAAATGGTTGGGAAGAAGATACAGAGTTGAATTTATTTACCTTTGTGAAACAGTTATCTGATATACCTCTTGGAGGCATTATTTATACTGATATCGCTAAAGATGGCAAAATGTCAGGGCCTAACTTTGAATTAACGGGTGAATTAGTAAAAGCAACGATAATACCTGTTATTGCTTCTGGAGGTATTAGACATCAGCAAGATATTCAACGATTAGAGTCATTAAATGTTCATGCTGCTATTATAGGAAAAGCCGCACACCAATCATCTTTTTGGGAGGGGCTAAAATGATAAAAAAACGTATCATTCCATGTTTAGATGTCAAAGATGGTCGTGTCGTTAAAGGGATTCAATTTAAAGGATTAAGGGATATTGGCAATCCTGTTGATTTAGCAATGTATTACAATGAAGCGGGTGCGGATGAGCTAGTATTTTTAGACATCTCTAAGACGGAAGAGGGGCATAGTTTAATGCTAGAAGTCATTGAACAAACGGCATCACGCTTGTTTATCCCTCTTACTGTAGGAGGTGGGATTCAAAGTCTCGATGATATTACCCAATTGTTAAATCATGGTGCAGATAAAGTCTCTTTAAATTCAAGTGCACTAAAAAATCCAAAATTAATTAAACAAGCTAGTGATAAATTTGGAAGACAATGCATCTGTATTGCGATTGATAGCTACTATGATACTGAAAGAAATGCACATTACTGTTGTACACATGGTGGTAAAAAGGTGACAAATATTAAAGTATATGACTGGGTACAGCAAGTAGAACAGTTAGGTGCAGGTGAACTCCTCGTTACGAGTATGGGACATGATGGTATGAAGCAAGGATTTGATATTGAACATCTAGCGAAAATAAAGTCTCTTGTGAACATTCCAATCATTGCATCTGGGGGTGGTGGCAATGCACAACACTTTATAGAATTGTTTGACCAGACCGATGTATCTGCTGGTTTAGCTGCAAGTATATTGCATGATAGGGAAACGACGGTTCAATCTATTAAAAAAGTGATACGACAAGGGGGTATAGCAGTAAGATGACCAATTATAAAATTGATTTTAGTAAAGGGTTAGTACCAGCTATTTTACAAGATAATCGAACAAAACAAGTATTGATGTTGGGTTATATGAATCAAGAAGCTTTTGATAAAACGATAGAAGATGGTGTGGTATGTTTCTATTCGCGGTCGAAACAACGTCTATGGACAAAAGGTGAAACATCTGGTCATACGCAACTTGTTAAAGATATTCATGTAGATTGCGACAATGACACTATTTTAATTGATGTCATACCAAATGGACCAACATGTCATACAGGCAGTCAAAGTTGTTTCAACACAGAAGTACCATTTTCAGTGCAAACATTAGCGCAGACAGTTCAAGATAGTGCACAATCAAATAATGAAAAGTCATATACAAAATATTTATTAACAGAAGGTGTAGAAAAGATTACGAAAAAATACGGTGAAGAAGCTTTTGAAGTCGTAATTGAAGCGATTAAAGGTGATAAAAAGGGCTTTGTATGTGAAGTGGCAGATGAACTTTATCATTTGTTTGTTTTGATGTACGCACTTGGAGTCGATTTTGCAGAAATTGAGACAGAATTAGCGCGTAGACATCATAAGCGTAATAATTTTAAAGGCGAGCGTCAAAATATTGAACAATGGTAAAACAAGTATGGATTGAGATGTAGAAAGACAAGTTAGCTTCATATTTGTGATTCTGAATTTTGGATTTGTTAGCTAAGTATAAGGCAGAAATAAATTTACGTTGTAATTTAGTTAAATTGAACAGAGGTTATACAAAGTGAACAAACAATTAATAGGACAAATGAATCAAGTTATTATTTTTATTAATGTTACTTTAGCAATAGCGTAGACGATAATTGAAACTACAGATAAAACTGAATATTGAAAGAGGTCGGGACAAAAGCGTTTAGGATTTGAGCAGAACCGAACGATAAGCAAAATTGTTTTCCAAATTTTGTCGAACCGTGAGAGTTTCTGCCGAAAATCC